>NZ_JAUTWS010000018.1 GCF_030657435.1 Paracraurococcus lichenis
CGGCACCCAGAACAAGCCGGCCTGCGTGCGCTACGACCTGCTGCAGGAGCATGCCGGGATCGATGTCCGCGCGATGTGGCCGGCCTCCAACGAGCGCGGGCCCGGCGCCGATGCCTGGACCTGGGACACCTTCCTTAAGGCCGCCGAGGCCTGCCACAAGGCCGGCGTGCCCTTCGGCCTGCCGATGGGCCAGTTCACCGACGCGGTGGACTGGGTCGGCGCCATGTTCCTCAGCTACGGCGCCCGCATCACCAATGCCAAGGGCGAGCCCACCATCAAGGGCAACGACAAGCTGAAGCAGGCGATCGACTATGGCGTGCGCCTCTCGAAATTCCTGCCGAACGACGTCTGGGCCTGGGACGATGCCTCGAACAACCGGGCGCTGATCTCCGGCAAGTCGGCGCTGGTCTTCAACCCGCCCTCCGCCTGGGCGGTGGCCAAGCGCGACAACCCGGCGGTGGCCGAGAAGTGCTGGACCATCCCGATGCCGGCGGGGCCCGAGGGCCGCTTCCTCGCCTATCTGCCCTACACCACGGGTATCTGGTCCTTCGGCAAGAACAAGGCCGCGGCCAAGGCCATGCTGGAGTTCCTGACCCAGCGCGAGAGCGCCGAGTTCACCACCAATACCAGCGGCGGCTACGACATCCCGCCCTTCGCGACGATGTCCGACTTCAAGGTCTGGGAGACCCAGGGCCCGCCGGTCGGCACCATCTCCAACTACCCGCTGAAGCCGCACCACCAGGCGAAGACCTCGATCGCCTTCGACCCGGCGCCGCCGGAACTCGCCTCGCAGATGTACATCCAGGCGCTGAACACCAAGGTGATCGCGCGCGTCGCCCAGGGCGGCGAGAGCATCGACCAGGCGATGGCCTGGCTGGAGCGCGAGATCAACAACATGCGCCGCGGCTGACGCGGCGGCCCGGCCGGGCGGCGTGCCGCCCGGCCCATTCGAATCCAGCACAACGGGGAGGGGCTTCCATGGCCCTCGATGCCACCACTGCCACCGCGGCCGGGCCGGGCGTGACCCCGGTGCGGCCCGGCCTGACCCTGCACCGCATCGCCCAGCGCCGGTCCACCATCGCCTTCCTGATGGCGCTGCCGCTGATCGCGGTGATCGCGGGGCTTGTCGCCTGGCCGGCGGGCTATGCGATCTACCTCTCGACCCTGAGCCGGCGGATGACCAGCAATATCGGCCTCGGCAATTTCGAGATCCTCCTCGAGTCCGAGACCTTCCGGATGGTCATCTGGCAGAGCTGCATCTTCGCGATCAGCGCGGTGGTCCTGAAGGCGCTGCTCGGCTTCTGGCTGGCGCATATGCTGCACCACGTCCCGGCCAAGGGGCAGAAGATCTGGCGCGGCCTGCTGCTGCTGCCCTGGGTGATCCCGCCGGCGCTGTCGACGCTCGGCTGGTGGTGGATGTTCGACCCCAGCTATTCCAGCCTGAACTGGATCCTGAACGCCATCGGCGCCCCCTCCGTCCCCTGGCTGGGCGAGCCCTGGTGGGCGCGGGCCTCGGTCATCATCGTCAATGTCTGGGCCGGCACGCCCTTCTTCATGATCATGTACCTCGCGGCGCTGAAATCGGTGCCCGACCAACTGTACGAGGCGGCGGCGATCGACGGCGCGACGGGCTGGCAGGGGCTGCGCTACGTGACCCTGCCGATGATGCGCAACATCATCAGCATCACCGTGCTGTTCAGCCTGATCGTCACCTTCGCCAATTACGACATCGTCCGCGTGCTGACCAATGGCGGCCCGCGCGACCTGACGCATGTCTTCGCCTCCTACGCCTTCCAGGTCGGCGTGCTGTCGGGGAACATCCCGCGCGGCGCGGCGGTCAGCCTGTTCATGTTCCCGCTGCTCGCCGTGGTCGCCTTCTTCATCCTGCGCGGTGTCAACCAGCGCAACCGGGAGATGGCGTGATGTCCGCCACCGCAGCCCGCCCCTCCGCCGTCGTCCCGGGCCTCGGCCGCAAGGTCGGCTCGCTCCGCAAGGAGCGGCGCTGGGCGCTCGTCACGGCCTATGTCTCGCTGGTCGTCGCCGCCATCGTCATGCTGGCGCCGCCGGTCTACATGCTGCTGACCAGCCTGAAGACCAGCGCCGAGATCTCCAACCCCGTCGGCACGCCCTGGATCGTGCGCCACCCGACGCTCGAGAACTACACGGCGCTGATCGGCGACCCGATGTTCCGCGGCTTCTTCTTCAACAGCATCAAGGTCACCGTGCTGGTGGTCTGCCTCACCATGGTGATCTCGGTGCTGGCCGCCTTCTCGCTGGCGCGGATGAAGTTCTTCGGCAGCCAGGTGCTGGCGACGGGCGTCTTCCTGACCTACCTGGTGCCGGACACGCTGCTCTTCATCCCGCTCTACCAGCTCGTCGGCGGGCTCGGCCTGCTGAACTCCACCTGGGGCCTGGTGCTGGTCTACCCGACGCTGACCGTGCCCTTCTGCACCTGGATCATGATCGGCTACTTCGCCTCCATCCCGAAGGAGCTGGACGAGGCGGCGCTGATCGACGGCGCCAACTGGATGCAGATGCTGACGAAGATCTTCATCCCCGTGGCCCTGCCGGGCATCATCGCGGCGACGATCTTCGCCTTCACCGTCTCCTGGGCCGCCTTCGTTTATCCCACGGCCTTCATCACCCGGCCGGACGAGATGCCGCTGACCATCGGCGTCGTCTCCCAGCTCATCCGCGGCGACACCTTCGCCTGGGGCCAGCTCATGGCCGGCGCCCTGCTCGCGGCGCTGCCGCCGGTGATCGTCTACGCCTTCCTGATGGATTATTACATTGCGGGCCTGACGGCCGGCGCGACGAAGGGCTAAGCGGCGATGGCGCAGGTCAAGCTCAACAGGATCGTCAAGGAATACGAAGGCGGCGTGCAGGCGGTGAAGGGGATCGACCTCGACATCGCCGACCACGAATTCGTCGTGCTGGTCGGGCCATCGGGCTGCGGCAAGTCCACGACGCTGCGGATGATCGCGGGCCTCGAGGAGATCTCCCGCGGGGAGATCGCCATCGGCGGCAACGTGGTGAACGACATCCCGCCGCGCGACCGGGACATCGCCATGGTGTTCCAGAACTATGCGCTCTATCCGCACATGACGGTCTACGACAACATGGCCTTCGGGCTCATGCTGCGGAAATTCCCGAAGGAGGAGATCCGTCGCCGGGTGGAGAACGCGGCGCGCATCCTCGACATCGGCATGCTGCTCGACCGCAAGCCGAAGGCCCTCTCGGGCGGGCAGCGGCAGCGGGTCGCCATGGGCCGCGCCATCGTCCGCGACCCCAAGGTCTTCCTCTTCGACGAGCCGCTGTCGAACCTCGACGCCAAGCTGCGCGTGCAGATGCGGACCGAGATCAAGAAGGTCCACCAGACCGTCAAGACCACCACCATCTACGTCACCCACGACCAGGTGGAGGCGATGACGCTGGCCGACCGCGTCGTCGTCATGAACCACGGCGTGATCGAGCAGGTCGGCCCGCCGACCGAGCTCTACCACCGCCCCGCGACCAGGTTCGTCGCCGGCTTCATCGGCAGCCCGGCGATGAACTTCATCCCGGGCCGGCTGGTGAACGGCGGCGCGGCGCTGAACGTGGAACTGGCGGGCGGCATCCGCCTGCCGGTGCCGGCGGAGCGGACGCAGCGCTATGCCGGCTATGCCGGCCGGGAGGTGCTCTTCGGCATCCGGCCGGAGCACCTGACCGAGATCCGCCCCAACGACCACCGCCCGAACCTCGCGCCGCTGAGCCTGACGCCGGAGGTGGTGGAGCCGATGGGCATGGAGACGCTGGTGCATATCTGGCTGGAGGGCACCGAGATCAGCGCCCGCATCGACCCCGCCGTCCCGGCCGAGCCGGGCGTGCCGCTGCCGCTGGCCGCCGATATGGGCCAGATGCACCTGATCGACCCGCAGAACGACCGGATCATCTGAGCGAAGGCCTCCGGCGGGGCGCGGCGGGGATACCCGCCGCGCCCCGAATGCATTAGCAGGGACCCCATGGACACCAATGCCCCGGTGCTGATCGGCGCCGACACGCTCGAGACCCTCGTCGCCCATATCTTCGTCGCCAATGGCTGCGACGCGGCGGAGGCGGACCGGATCTCCCACCACCTGCTCGGCGCCAACCTCGCGGGCCATGACAGCCATGGCGTGGTGCGCGTGCCGCGCTATGTCGAATGGCAGCAGGCCGGCTACATCGTCGCGGGCCAGAGCGCCGACATCGTCACCGATGGCGGCGCCTTCGCGCTGCTCGACGGCAAATGGGGCTTCGGCCAGACCGTCGCGCCGCAGGCCTGCGCGCTGGGCATCGAGCGGGCGCAGCGGCACGGCACCGCGGTGATCGCGCTGCGCAATGCCGGCCATGTCGGCCGCATAGGCGCCTATGCCGAGCAGGCGCTCGCCGCCGGCCTCATCTCCATCCATTTCGTCAATGTCGCGGGCAGCGTGCTGGTCGCCCCCTTCGGCGGGACGGAGCGGCGCTTCTCCACCGCGCCCTTCTCGGTCGGCGTCCCCACCGACCCGCCCGTCGTGCTCGACTTCGCGACGTCCCGCGTCGCCGAGGGGAAGGTCCTCGTCGCCTCGAACGGCGGCAAGCCGCTGCCGCATGACGCGCTGGTCGAGCCCGATGGCAGGCTCTCCGCCGATCCGCACACGCTCTATGGCGACTACCCGCCGGTGGGGCCGCGCAACCCGGCGGGCGGCCTCGGCGCCATCCGCGCCTTCGGCGAGCACAAGGGATCGGGCCTCGCCTTCATGTGCGAGCTGCTGGCCGGCGCCTTCACCGGCGGCGGCACCTCCGGCCCGGTGGAGGGGCGCGGGCGCATCGCCAATGGCATGCTCTCCATCTACATCTCGCCGAAGCATTTCGGGACCGAGGCGGAGTTCAAGCGCACCGCCGAGGACTATGTCGCCTGGGTGAAGTCCTGCCGCCCCGACACCCCGGGCGGCGAGGTGCTGGCCCCCGGCGAGCCGGAGGCGCGGCTGCGGGCCGAGCGCCTCGCCAAGGGCGTGCCGCTGCAGCCCGATACCTGGGAGAGCATCGTGCGCTGCGCCCGCGCCCTCGGCGTCACCGTCCCGAACTGAGCGCGTGTCCGAGAGCCTGACCGCGGCGGCGCGCTACGCGATTTACGCGCCGATCCGCCGCCACCTCCTGACCGAGGCCTCGAAGCGCATCCCGCTGGCCTCCGTCGCCAGCCAGGCCCGCGCGCTCACGCTCTGGGACGGCAGGCAGGTGCGGCCGGCGGACGAGATGCAGCTTGCCGCCGTCTTCGACCTCGGCGTGCTCGACCCCGTCGGCGGCCATTCCCGCGCCATCGAGCGGCAGGTGAAGGCCGATCCGCCGCTGCCCGGCAGCGAGGAGGAGCGGATGCTGCGCGCCCTGATGGAGGCGCGCTTCGGCCTCTATCGCCTGCTCGGCCAGCGGGCGGAGGGCGGCGTGGAGGCGATCTCCGTCCCGGGCGGCGAGCCCGTGGTGATCTGGGACAGCCACCTCACGCGCGGCCGTGCGCCCGGCGCGCTGATCGGCACCCGCCTCGCCTGGCCGGAGGAGGACCTGGCCATGACCTGCGGCACCGCCATCAGCCTCGACAGCCGGGCGGTGGAGCGGCTGCTGCTCGGCACGCCGCCGCAGAAGGGCCCCGTCCTGCCCCGCCTGCCCTTGCCCGAGGACGGCGCGGCGCTGGAGCGGCTGCTGGCCGAGCCCGCGGCGCGGATGCGGCTCGAGGCGCTGTCGCGCGCGCCGGGCTTCGCCGTCATGGTCACCCGGACGGCGATCGACCTTGGCCTGATGGGCGCAATCCCCGGCCGCACGCCGCCGGAGGCGATGCCGCCCCCGGCGGCGTGAGCGCACCCCCTTGCCGATCACGCCACCGCTGGCCTAACTGGCGGTGGGGATGAACGCCGGAACCTCGCGCAACCACTGCCCAGGGGAACCGGACGTGCCGGATCAGGATCAGACCGTCGATACGGTGCCGCCGGCGCCGAAGCTGCTGGCGCTTGCCTTGCAGCATGTGCTGGTGATGTATGCCGGCGCCGTGGCGGTGCCGCTCATCATCGGGCGGGCGGCGAAGCTGCCGCCCGAGCAGGTGGCGCTGCTGGTCAATGCCGACCTCTTCGCCTGCGGCATCGCCACCCTGGTGCAGTCGGTCGGGCTCGGCCCCTTCGGCATCCGGCTGCCGGTCATGATGGGCGTGACCTTCGCCGCCGTCGGGCCGATGGTCGCCATGGCGAATGCGCCGGATCTCGGCCTGCTCGGCATCTTCGGCTCGGTCATCGCCGCCGGGATCGTGACCATGCTGGTCGCGCCCTTCGTCAGCCGGCTGCTGCCGCTCTTTCCCTCCGTCGTCACCGGCACGATCATCCTGATGATCGGCATCTCGCTCATGCGGGTCGGGGTGAACTGGGCGGCGGGCGCGCCGGCGCCGACCCTGCCGGGCTATGGCGATCCGCTGCATCTCGGCATGGCGGGCGCCGTGCTGGTGCTGATCCTGCTGATCACCAAATATGCCCGCGGCTTCCTGGCCAATATCGCCGTGCTGCTCGGCATCGTCGCGGGCTGCGCCGCGGCCTGGGCGATCGGCCGGATGGGCTTCGCCAAGGTCGCCGCCGCGTCCTGGTTCGCGCCGGTGCTGCCCTTCGGCTTCGGCATGCCGGTCTTCGACCCCGTCGCCATCCTGACGATGAGCATCGTCATGGTCGTGGTGATGATCGAATCCGCCGGCATGTTCCTCGCGATCGGGGAGATGGTGGACCGCCGGGTGGACGAGGCGGCGATGACGCGGGGCCTGCGCACCGACGGGCTCGGCACCGTCATCGGCGGCATCTTCAACACCTTCCCCTATACCTCCTTCTCGCAGAATGTCGGGCTGGTCGGCGTGACGGGGGTGAAGTCCCGCTGGGTCACCGCGGCCGGCGGCGCGGTCATGCTGGCCATGGGCCTGATGCCGAAGCTCGGCGCGCTGGTCGAGAGCGTGCCGCTCTTCGTCCTCGGCGGCGCGGGCATCGTCATGTTCGGCATGGTGGCGGCGACCGGGGTGCGCATCCTCTCGGGCGTCGACTACCGGGACAACCGCCACAACCTCTACATCGTCGCCATCTCCATCGGCTTCGGCCTGATCCCGCTGGTCGCGCCGCAATTCTTCCGGGCGATGCCGCATGCGCTGGCGCCGATCCTGGAGTCCGGGATCCTGCTCTCGGCCATGATGGCGGTGGTGCTGAACCTCTACTTCAACGGGCTCGGCACCGCCGCCGCGGCGCGCGAGGGCGCGGCGGCGGCGGCGCGCAGCCAGGAGGCGGTGCACTGATGGACCCCTATCTCCACGAATGGGGCGGGATGCTGCTGCGCTGGCTGCATGTCCTCGCCGGCATGGCCTGGATCGGCAGCAGCTTCTACTTCATGCATGTCGACGCCATGCTGAAGCCGGCGCCCGACATCCCCGCCGGCAAGGGCGGCCAGATCTGGGAGGTGCATGGCGGCGGCTTCTACCAGGTCCGCAAATGGCTGGTGGCGCCCAGCGAATTGCCGCCCGACCTGCTCTGGCACAAGTGGGAGGCCTATACGACCTGGCTCTCCGGCTTCGCGCTGCTGGCCTGGGTCTATTACGGCGCCTCGGAGCTTTTCCTGATCGACCCGGCGGTCGCCGATATCGGGCCGGTCACCGCCGCGGCGATCGGCATCGGCTCGCTGGTCCTGGGCTGGGTCGCCTATGACCGGCTCTGCAAGTCGCCCCTCGGCGAGGACGAGGTGAAGCTGGCCGCCATCGGCTTCGCCTTCGTCGTCCTCGTCGCCTTCCTCTTCCAGCAGGTCTTCAGCGGCCGCGGCGCCATGATCCATACCGGCGCCCTGATGGCGACCTGGATGGCCGGCAACGTCGCCATGATCATCATCCCGAACCAGCGCAAGGTGATCGCCGCGCTGCTGGCGGGGCAGGCACCGGATCCTGCGCTCGGCAAGGCCGGCAAGGTGCGCAGCACGCACAACAACTACCTGACGCTGCCCGTGCTGTTCCTGATGCTGGCGAACCACTACCCGATCCTCTGGTCCACGCCCTATGCCTTCGTCGTGGTCGGGCTGATCCTGATTGCCGGCGCGGTGATCCGGGTCTTCTACAACCTGCGCCATTCCGGCCGCGGCAATCCCTGGTGGACCTGGGCGGTCGCGGCCGCCTGCATCCTGCTCGCCGGCCTCGTCAGCCTCACCTCCTCGCCGGTGGGGCGGGAGAGGCTCGGCCTCGCGGCGCGCGAGGCGCCGGGCACCACCCTGCCGCACGGCGTCGCGGCGCCGCCGGCCGAGGTGGTGGAGATCGTCACCGGCCGCTGCTCCATGTGCCATGCGGCGGAGCCGGTCTGGGCCGGCATCCCGATCGCGCCCAAGGGCGTGCGGCTGGACACGCCGGAGCACATCGCGCGGGAGGCGGCGGCGATCCGGACCCAGGCCGTCCTCAGCCACGCCATGCCGCCGAACAACATCACCGGGCTGGAGCCGGCGGAGCGGCGCGTTCTGGCCGCCTGGCTGGCGCAATAGCGCGGGCAGGGACCGGGTCGCGGCGCCAGCCGCCCGGCGTCGCCCACGCGATGCGGTCGCCCCGCCGGTCCCCGGCGGGTCAGTCGCAGCGCGCGGCGCCGCCCTCGACGAAGGCCAGCAGGCAGGCGCCATAGCGGAGCGTGAAGCCCGATTCCGCCCCGCCGCCATGGCCGCTCACCTCCGGCGGCCGGTCGAGGAAGAGCAGCCCGCCGACGCGCGGGGCGTTCAGCGTGCGGAACAGCGCGGCGCGGCGGTCCGGATCCGGGTCGAACTCGTCTTTGGCGAAATTGGCGACCACCACCCGGGCCGCGGGGCTGCGGGCCGCGGTCAGCACCCGCATCAGGTCCTCCAGCGCCCAGGCCCAGGCCGGGCTGCCGCGCGCGCCATGTGCTGCCGGCGCGATGGCGACGACGCCGTCCACCAGCCCCGGCGCGTCCAGCGCCTGCAGCGCGTTCCAGCCGCCGCGCGACTGGCCGCCGACGATGACCTTCTGGTAGCCCTGCGCCCTGAGCGTCCGCAGCGCAGAATGCAGCCACTCCGCGGCGGCATCCGTCTCGTCCGTCGCCGGGTCGCGGTCGAAGCGCAGCACGTCGTAGCCGGCATTGTTGAAGACGCGGACATGCGGCTGCGGCTGGCTGCCGCGGCTGTCCTGGCCCCCGGCGGCGCGGCCATGCGCCCAGACATAGGCGCCGCGCGCCTGGCCGGGGCCCTGCCAGAAGAAGCGGTCATCGGGCACCAGCGACCAGCCCGGCCCGCTGCGGACGGGCTTCAGGGCGGCCGCGGGCGGCGCGCTCTCCCGCCCCGGCCAGACCACCGAGAGGTCGCGGGCATAGAGCTTGCAGCCGCTGCCGCCCCAGGAGGCGCAGAGTTCCAGCGCCCGCGCCTCGGTGGCCGCGGCGTCCGGCAGCGCCGAGGCCCAGCCCCAGGCGCCCGTCGGGCTCAGCGCGAAGGCGCGCGGCGTCGCCTGCTGCAGGAAGCGGGCATAATCCTCCCGCCCCTCGGCGCCGAGATGCGGCACCGCGGCGGTGTCGAGGACGGTGGGATGCGCCGGCGGCTCGGCCCGGGCGGGGACGAGGGCAACGGCACACAGGATAAAATACAAGAGTATGTGATATCCCATAAACGTGAGGAAACCACATCGCCGCCCCCGCTTGCAACAAGCCTCTTGTCCCAGGCCGCCCGACGGGGCAGGACAGCCGCCTTATCGCAGGCCGCCGGGCCGCTCCGGGGCCGACAAGGACTCTCCCGATGCGCGTGAAGGACGTGAAGAAGGTCGTGCTCGCCTATTCCGGCGGCCTCGACACCAGCGTGATCCTGAAATGGCTGCAGACCACCTACCGTTGCGAGGTGGTGACCTTCACCGCCGATCTCGGCCAGGGGGAGGAACTCGGCCCCGCGCGCGACAAGGCGCTGCTGCTCGGCATCAAGCCGGAGAATATCTTCATCGACGACCTGCGCGAGGAATTCACCCGCGACTTCGTCTTCCCGATGTTCCGGATGAACGCCCTCTACGAGGGGCAGTACCTGCTCGGCACCTCCATCGCCCGGCCGCTGATCGCCAAGCGGCAGATCGAGATCGCCGAGCAGGTCGGGGCGGATGCCGTCGCCCATGGCGCGACCGGCAAGGGCAATGACCAGGTCCGCTTCGAGATCGGCTACTACGCCCTGAAGCCGGACGTGAAGGTCATCGCCCCCTGGCGCGAATGGGACCTGACCAGCCGGACGAAGCTGCTCGAGTTCGCCGAGGCGCACCAGATCCCGATCGCCAAGGACAAGCGCGGCGAGGCGCCCTTCTCGGTCGACGCCAACCTCCTGCACAGCAGCAGCGAGGGCAAGATCCTCGAGGAGCCCTGGGACGCCCCGGACGAGATGGTCTGGCAGCG
Organism: Paracraurococcus lichenis; assembly: GCF_030657435.1. Lineage (GTDB taxonomy): Bacteria > Pseudomonadota > Alphaproteobacteria > Acetobacterales > Acetobacteraceae > Paracraurococcus > Paracraurococcus lichenis. The sequence continues at coordinate 10,410 of NZ_JAUTWS010000018.1, forward strand.
CACGATCTCGCCCATGGACGCCCCGGATACGCCCACCGAGATCGTCATGGAGTTCGAGCGCGGCGACGCCGTCGGCATCAACGGCAAGCGCCTGTCGCCGGCGGCGCTGCTGACGGAGCTCAACGCCCTCGGCAAGGCGAACGGCATCGGCCGCCTCGACCTGGTCGAGAACCGCTTCGTCGGCATGAAGTCCCGCGGCTGCTACGAGACGCCGGGTGGCACCATCCTCTGGCAGGCGCACCGGGCGATCGAGAGCATCACCCTCGACCGCGAGGCGATGCACCTGAAGGACAGCCTGATGCCGCGCTATGCGGAGCTGGTCTACAACGGCTTCTGGTTCAGCCCGGAGCGCCGGATGCTCCAGGCCATGGCCGATGAGAGCCAGCACAGCGTCACCGGCGAGGTGCGGCTCAAGCTCTACAAGGGCAATGTCATCGTCACCGGCCGGCGCAGCCCGCACAGCCTCTACTCCATGAAGCACGTCACCTTCGAGGAGGACCAGGGCGCCTACGACCAGTTCGACGCCCAGGGCTTCATCAAGCTGAACGCGCTCCGGCTCCGGCTCGGCGCCATGGCCGGGCGGAAGGGCGGCGCGCTCTAGGCCTGCCATGCGGGAGATGGCGCGGCGCCACGGCCTCCGGGTCGTGCTGCGCCATCTCTACGAGGCCGGGACGCCCGCGGCGAAGCGCTTCCGCTACGCGCTCCTCGGCCTCGACATCCTCAGCGTCGGCTGGATCGCCCTCGCCTCCTTCCTGCCGGACACCGGCCTCGTCCTGACCGTGGACGTGCTGCTCGGCCTCGTGCTGCTGGCCGAGTTCTGCCTGCGCATCGCCGCCAGCGGCGTGCCGCTGCGGACGCTGGTCGCGCCGCTCAACCTCGCCGACCTGGTCGCCATCCTCTCCCTGCTGCTCGCGCCCGTGCTGCAGGGGGCGCTCGGCTTCCTGCGCGTGCTGCGCACCCTGCGGTTGCTGCATTCGGTGCGGCTCATCAGCACCCTGCGCAGCGACCTGCCCTTCTTCCGCCGGAACGAGGAGGCGACGCTCGCCGCCGCCCAGCTCGGCGTCTTCCTCTTCGTCATGAGCGGCCTGGTCTACGAGACGCAGCACCGCGGCAACCCGGGCATCCGCAACTACGCCGATGCGCTCTATTTCACCGTCACCAGCCTGACCACCACGGGCTATGGCGACGTCACCCTGCCGGGGACCACCGGGCGGCTGCTCTCGGTGGTCATCATGCTGGCGGGCGTCACGCTCTTCCTCCGGCTCGCCCAGGCATTGTTCCGTCCCGTGAAGGTGCGCTATCCCTGTCCCGCCTGCGGCCTGCAACGGCATGAGCCGGATGCCGTGCACTGCAAGGCCTGCGGCCACATCCTGAACATCCCGGATGAGGGGGAGGCCTGACGCCATGCGCACCATGTCCATCGCCGCGCTGCTGCTCGCGGCCCTGCTGCCGGCAGGCCAGGGCTTCGCGCAGTCGGCCTGCCCGGGCCACCTCTCCGCCACCGCCCTGCAGCCGGTGCCGCGCGACGCGGTCTACGGCATCGCGCTCCGCAGCGACGACGCCACCAGCCGGGCGCTGCGCGACCAGGTCTTCGCCGCGCTGCGCGCCCGCGGCCAGCGGGTGGGGGAGCCAGCGACGCATGTGCTCTCCTGGCGCGGCGGCCTCGCCACGGACGGGCCGGGGCGCGGCGGCAGCGACCCCTTCCGCTTCGACGACAGCGACCGCTTCCACGAGAGCGACGATCTGCACTGGATGCAGGACCTGCCGCGCAACCGCCGCCCGGGTGGCGCGCCGGCGGCGCAGCGGCTGAACGGCAGCGTCGAGCTGCGCGACCGCGCCACCGGCCGGGTGGTCTGGACCGCGGTGCTCTCCTGCGACCGGCGGGGCAACGACCAGGCGGCGCTGATCTGCACGCTGGTCGGCGCCGTGGTGCCGGCGATCGGCCAGACTGTGGCCGGGCGGGCCTTCTGACCCTGGCCGCTGCCGACGCCGTCTGGCGCTTGGTCTTCCGGCTGGGCTACCCGCTGGCGCGGCTCTCCTGGGCGCTGCGCCGGCCGGCGCGGAACGGCGTGATGGTCGCGGTCTGGTGGCAGGGCCGGATCCTGGTGCTGCGGCAATCCTACCGGCGCGGCCTGACCTTCCCCGGCGGCGCCATCGAGCCCGGTGAGGCCCCGGAAGCCGCCGCCCGCCGCGAGCTGCGCGAGGAGGTGGGGCTGGAGGCGCCGCCTGGCGCGCTGCGCCCGGCCGGCGAGGTCACGGTCCGTTTCGAATCCTGCCGCGACCATGTGCGCTTCTTCGAGCTGCGGCCGGAGGCCCCGCCTCAGCCTCGGCCGGACAACCGCGAGATCATCTGGGCAGGTTTCCTTGATTCGTCCGCCGCGCTCGCTGAACGCATGCCACCCTATGTTCGACTCTACCTGAAGGAGCGCATAGTTGCGCGACGCTGATCCACGAGGCGATTAGCCGAGTGTGTTTGTCAACGGGACTGGTTGATCTTTCTCCCAATCTGATCACGCCATTAGTTCAGCTGTGGCAGGAGGGCTGATGCCGGAAGAAGCGCATCTGCGAAAGAAGTCGGCCAAACCGAAGCCAGTTCCGGGCAAAGTCGAAGCAGCCGGACGTGATCTCTGGCTCGACCGCTTCCTTGCTGATGTCCAAGTCTACGCGGGGCAGTTCACGGCGGTGGCAAAGGCTTTCGCCGGGTTGCTGGTCGCGGCGGTCGGGATAGCGACGGCTGCCGCTTTCCAGGTGCTCCCCTGGTGGGTCGCGATCCTCGTCTTAGGGTTGCCCATCGCTGCCGCAATTCTGCATTTCTTGGCTACCAAACCGACGCGGCGTCCCGCGTTGCTCGACCTCACTGAAGGAGTTGAGCGAGGCTTTTTTCGGATTGGCTCCTATACCGAGCAGGATCGGGATGTCTATCGCCGCGCCGACGGGGCCCATGAGCAGGTGCGCGATTGGTTGGAGCGAACCACTGCGGTCCCGTTATACTTGACTGGCGATTCCGGTGCTGGCAAATCTTCTCTGCTATCGGCCGCCGTGTTACCCGAACTCGCTAGGCAGGGTTGGCGGATTGTTGCTGCGCGAGCCCTGGACGACCCCGAAGCGAGCCTGCGGGCTGCCCTGAAAAGTGATGTGGCGGAGCTACCTACGGTGATCGCCGCCGCCGTGCCTCGGGCTAAGCGTGGCCAAGAGCCTCCAGGTTTGCTGCTGCTACTCGACCAATTTGAGGAATTTCTGATACTCGCGAAGCAGGGACTTGTGCCTCCTTATGCCGCTGAACGCTTTCTTACTCTGCTGAGGCGGTTGGAGGCAGAACCTGTTCTCGGTCTTCGCCTGCTACTGGTGCTGCGGAAAGATTACCAAGCCGATCTCCTGCGGGCTGGATTGCCGCCGTTGCAGCAAGGGCGGAATTGGCAGGAAGTGGACAGCTTCCATCCCCCGGACGCGGTTGCTTTCCTTAAGGCGTCCGGTCTCGGCCTCGACGATGTGGCGGTATTGCGTTTGGTGGAAGGCGTCATCGCGCTGGACGGCGTACCCGCGAAGGTACGGCCAATCACTCTTAACATGGTCGGCTATATCCTGGCGCATGGACATGGCTGGCGAAAGGGCAACGAGGATGTCGGTACGCTGCTGCAGGGCCATGTCGCGCGTGCCCTACGACAGACAGGCATCACTATGCAGGCACCGCGACTGGTGCCCGGATTGCTGACCAACGTAGGGACGAAGCGGGCGCGACAGCTCCAAGATTTGGCGGCGGAGGCGGGGCTGGACGAGGCGGAGGCCCGGACGGTCCTCCTTAACCTCCAGCGCATGGGGCTCGTCCGTCCACTGGGCGCGCAGGAGGAGAGTTGGGAGATCTCGCACGACTTCGTCGCGCGTCTGCTGGAGCGGGAGATCACCCGGACAAAGCCCCGCCGCTGGTGGTGGCATGCGGAAGCAGCCGGCGATCCCGCAGAGGCGCGCCGGGTCGCTGAGGCGGAGGCGAGACGAGCTCTCGCCGACCTCGGCTTGTTCCTCCGTGCCACAGGCAAGGGCGATACGCTGGTGTTAGAGGCGGGCGCCGCGGAACAGGCGGAACTGGAGCGAGGTATAGCATACTTAAAATTTTTATCGTATCGGATCATGTCCGCCAGAATAGGTCAAACTCGGATCGACGATGTGAAGCCGTTGGCTGTCTTAACCTTTCTCCAAGATCTTTCTTTGCCAAGAACAGGCGTTACGAACTTGGAGCCGCTGGCGAGTTTGGCTTCACTGCAAAAACTCAATTTACAGGGCACGAAAGTTACGGATCTAGAGCCGCTGGCAGGCCTAACTGTCTTGCAAAGCCTTGATCTGTCTGGAACACAAGTAGCGAACCTGCAGCCGCTTGCTGGTTTGCATGCGTTACAAAACCTCCGCCTTGTTCAAACGCCAGTCGAAAATTTGGAGCCGTTAGCTGGCCTGACCACGCTTCAGAACCTCGATCTCGTTCATACACCGGTAGCGAACCTGCAACCGCTGGCTGATCTGGTTGCGTTGGTCGAGCTCAAACTAACTGGTACGAAAGTAACGAAGCTAGAGTCGCTGGCCGGCCTCACCGCGCTGCGGCGCCTCGACCTGTCTAGAACGTCCGTAGAAGACTTGGAGCCGTTGGCAGGTTTAACCGCGCTGCGGAGTCTCGACCTGTCTGGAACGCCCGGAAAAGATTTGGAGCCTTTGGCAGGTTTGACCGCGCTGGCCGAACTCAAATTAAGTCATAAAAGGGTGACGAAGCTCGAGCCGCTAGTTGGGCTGACAGACCTGGTGTATCTTGATTTGAGTTACACGGCAGTAGCCAATCTGGAGCCGCTGTCTGGTTTCACCGCATTACAGATGGTGAGTTTAGTTGGAGCGCCGGTAACCACTTTGGAGCCGTTGGTTGGTTTGACTGAGCTAAAAAGTGTTCTCACAAAGGGACTATCTGCCGATAGCCGCACTGCATTCATCGCTGCTCGCCGTGCCCGCGGCCTGTCGTCCGTGGAACTCAACGACATGGATAACGACATGGATAACGACATGGATAGCGTCACTCCGGCTTGATGCCGGTCTCCTGCACGATCTGCTTCACCACCGCCCGCTCCCGCCGGATGCGGTCGGCGAAGGCTGCCGCGCCCTCGAAATTCGGCTCGTTGCCGGCGTCCTTCAGGCGCTTCTGCACCGTCTCGTCCTGCAGCGCTGTGCGCATCGCGGCCTCGAGCTTCGCGATCACCGGGGCCGGCGTGGCGGCGGGCGCGAACATCGCGTTCCAGCTCGTCAGGTCGAAGCCGGGATAGCCGCTCTCGGCGATGGTCGGCAGGCTGGCGAGGCTGCCCATCCGCCGGCCGCTGGTCAGCGCGATGCCGATCGCGCGGCCATCCTCGATCAGCGGCCGGAAGCTGTTGGCCGTGCCGATGGCGCTGTCGAGGTTGCCGGCCGCGATGTCCCGCGCGCTCTCCGGCCCGCCGCGATAGGGGATGTGCTCGAGCTGGACCTTCGCCCGGCTGGCCAGCAGCGCGCCCGCGAGGTGCCCGACCGTGCCGGTCCCCGGCGTGCCATAGGCGAGGCCCGGGTTCTTCCTGGCGTAATCCACGTATTCGGCCAGCGTCCTCGCCGGGAAGCCCTTCCGCACCACCAGGACATAGGGCGCCGAGACCGCCTGGGCGACCGGGGCGAAGGCCTTGTCATGGTTGTAGGTCAGGCCCTTCACCAGGAAGGGCACGATCAGGAAGCCGAAGCTGTCGAAGAGCAGCGTATGGCCATCGGCCGGCGCCTGCGCCACCGCGCCGCCGGCGATGGAGCCGCCGGCGCCCGGCCGGTTCTCGACCACGAGGGGCTGGCCCAGCGCCTCGGACAGCTTCGGCGCCAGCAGGCGGATCACGGTGTCCGACTGCCCGCCGGGCGCGAAGGCGACCAGCACCCGGATGGGCCGGCTCGGAAAGCCGCCCTGGGCGCGGGCGGGCAGGGCAAGGCTGGGCAGGGTGATGGTGGCGGCGAGGAGGCTGCGGCGTCCCGGCATGGCGTCGTCTCCCGGATCTTTCCCCAAGGCTTTCCCGGGGCGGCCGCGCGGGTCAAGCCACCGCCCGCTGCGCCCCCGTCATCTCCACCCGCTCCTGCGGCAGGGCATTCGGGTGCCGCGCCGCCAGCCAGGCGATCAGCTTCTCCCGCATCAGGCAGCGCAGGTCGAACATCCGCCCGGCATCGGCGGCGCTCATCAGCACGCGCACCTCCATGCTGCGCTCCTTCAGGTCGGTCACCTGCACGGCGAAGGCGCGTCTGTCCCAGAGCGGCGTGGCATCGAGGATGCGCTGCGCCTCGGTCCGGATCGTCTCCACCGGCACGGTGTAGTCGACATAGACGAAGATGGTGTCGAGGAGCTGCGAGCCGGTGCGGGTCCAGTTCCGGACGGGACGCTCGATGAAATAGGTCAGCGGCACGATCAGGGACCGCAGGTCCCAGGTGACGATGGTGACATAGGTGGCGGTGATCTCCTCCACATGCCCCCAGTCGCCCTCCACCAGCACCGCGTCGCCGATGCGGATCGGCTGGGTGAGCGCGAGCTGGATGCCGGCGATAAGGTTGGAGACCGCCGGCCGCGCCGCGAGGCCGGCGACGATGCCGGCGACGCCGGCCGAGGCGAAGAGGCTGAGCCCGACGGTGCGCACCGCCGGGATCGCGGTGAGCACCAGCCCCGCCGTCAGCGCCAGCCCGGCCGAGACCCAGAGGCGGCGGAAGACGACGAGCTGCGTCCGCCGCCGCCGCGCCATCCAGTCCTCCTCGGTCAACCGGCTGCGGTCGAGCCAGGCATCGAAGATGGCGGCCACCTTGCGCGTCAGCGCCCAGCCCAGCGCCGCGATCAGCGCCAGCCGCGCCACGCCGCCGACCGCCGTGACGAATTGGCGGGGCAGGTCGAGCTCCGGCAGCGCGGTCAGCACGGCGAGGAGCGCGACGGCGACCCGCAGCGCGCCGCGGCCGTCCTGCACCACGCGGCGGGCGACCGGGGCGTATTGTCCCCGCAGCACCCGGTCGAGCACCAGGTGGAACAGCGCGAGCGCCGCCAGCGCCGCCGCCGGCGCCGCGAGGAAGGCGAGCAGCAGCGAGAGCCAGAGCGGCATCGGGTCGGGCAGGATCATCCGGCACTCCTTCGGCGTCCCGGCGGGAACGCACCGGAACCGCGCCCTGCCGCCGGCGTTCCGCGCCCGGACCGAAGGAGCAGGCCATGCCGCAGGACAAGGGCAAGGGCACGGGCGAGCCCGGCTGGAGCGAGACGGAGAAGGGCCACGGCGCCCCCGGCGGCGGTGATGCCGGCGCGGCCGGCGAGCCCGCGCCGAAATCCGGCTATGGCGGCGACGCGCGGGCCGAGACCGAGGCCGCCGCCGCCGAGACCGAACGCGACCAGAAGACGAAGCCCGACGCGCCGCAGCGGAGCGGCGACCGCCGGCCCGGCTGACCCCTGCCGCGGCCCGCCGCGCGGCCGATGACGCCGCCATCGCCATGGCCCCGGGGACCTGGCCGCGCGGCGCCGGGTCGCCACCCGGCCGGGCGCAACCCCGGCCGCCGCGGCACCCTCCGCCGGCGCAACCCCGCCCCGCGCGCGGCGCCGTTGCGGCGGCGGGCGGCGATCCGGCAGGCTGTCCGGATGTACAATCCGCCAGCTTTCCGGGAGGACCGCCCGGATATCCTCTACGGCCTGATCCGCAATGCCCGCCTCGCCCTGCTGGTCTCGAACGGCGCGGGCGGCGTGCCGGACGTCACCCACCTGCCCCTGACGCTGGTGGAGGAGGAGGGCGTGCTGCTCGGCCACCTCGCCCGCGCCAACCCGCACTGGCAGGCGCTGCGCGCCGCCGGCCGGGCGCTCGCCGTCTTCCAGGGGGCGGAGGGCTATGTCTCGCCGAACTGGTACCCCTCCAAGGCCGAGCACCACCGGGTGGTGCCCACCTGGAACTACGAGGCGGTGCATGCCGAGGGCCCGATCGAGGTCATCGAGGACCCGGCCCGGCTGCACGCCATCGTCTCCCTGCTGACCGAGCACCAGGAGGCGGCGCAGCCGAAGCCCTGGTCGGTCGCCGATGCGCCGGAGCCCTTCGTCGCGGCGCAGCTCAAGGGCATCGTCGGCCTGGCGCTGCGGATCGAGCGGCTGGAGGGCAAGCGCAAGCTCAGCCAGAACCGGGCGGAGCCGGACCGCGCCGGGGCGGAGGCCGGGCTGGCGGCGAGCGCGGATGCGCGGGACCGCGCGGTCGCGGCGGCGATGCGTAAATTAGGGGCCGCGAAATGAATCGCTCAGAGAGCTTCGTCGGCCTTAATCAGCATCTACCTGTGAGGATCGCCGATATTTGTCTTTTTTACTGAGTTGTGATGCACGCAGTCCATCTAACGCGCCGGACAACGCATCTTGCACGTGAAAACTTGGGTGGTTCTCGCTCGCCTTGGCGATCATATGCCAAAGATTTAACCTATATTTTTCTACTTCCCAGTCAGCGAGGGTGCGTATATTTTTTTCCTTGACGTCTAGAAAAAGACCGCTTGCCATTTCTTCAACTTCTTTGCGGCTTTGGCCCTTCTCGGCCGCACGGATCAACAGCAAAGCGATACGTTCGAAAGCTCTCATAAGGAAATATCATATCATTCTCGTGTTGGAGTCGCAACATTAAATTTTGCGGAGACGAAGTAAGATGGCCAGCCCGGCGAGCGTCACCGCCCCGCCCGCCAGGTCGGTCCAGCCCAGCCGCTCCCCCAGCAGCGCCCAGCCGAGGACCGCGGCGAGCGGCGGGGCGAGGAGCTGCAGCGCCGCGGCGGTCGCCGGCGGCAGCCGGTCCAGCATGACGAAGAACAGCGCATAGCCGCCGATCCCGACCACCAGCACGCCATAGGCCAGCGCCAGCACCAGGGTCAGGCTCGGCGCCGGCGGCAGCGCCGGCTCGGCCAGCCCGGCGATGACGAGCAGCGTCGCCGCCGCGACCGTCGTCTGCGCGGCATTGGCGGTCCAGGGCTCGATCCGCCGCCGCGCCGGGGCGAAGGCGAGGATGCCGGCCGCCTGGCTCAGCGCCCCGCCGAGCGCGAGGGCGACGCCCCAGAGTTCCGCCACCGCCACGCCCCCGGCGCCGCGGCCGGCCCCGAGCACCGCCACCCCCAGCCAGCCGAGTCCGAGACCCGCCCAGGCCAGCGGCGGGATGCGCTGCCGGAGGAACAGCGCCTCCCCGCCCGCGACGAAGAGCGGCGTGGTGGCCGAGAGCAGCGCGACCAGGCCCGAGGGCAGCACGCGCGAGGCCGTCCAGGCCCCCGCCAGGTAGAGCGCCGAGCCGAAGACGCCCATGGCGACGAGGCGCCAGGCATCGGCGCGGGCCGGCAGCGCCGCGCGGCGCCAGGCGACCACCGCCAGCAGCAGCGGCGCGACGCAGGCGAAGCGCGCGGCGAGGCCCCAGAGCGGCGGCCATTCCGGCACCACGCCCTTGATGGCCGTGAAGGCGGAGGCCCAGATCGCGACGAAGAGCAGCCCCGGGCCGAGCCCCGCCATCCCTGCCTCCCATGCAATGCTTCACGGCCGGGCGGGGACGGGCGGGATGGCAGCCCCTTGCCCCCGCCGCCGCGCCGGCCGGCGCCGGATCAGCCCGCCGGGCCGCGGCGGCGCAGCGCCGCCTCGAGCGTGTTCTCCAGCAGGCAGGCGATGGTCATCGGCCCGACGCCGCCCGGCACCGGGGTGATGGCGGCGGCGCGCGCCGCCGCCTCGGCGAAGGCGACGTCGCCCGCCAGCTTGCCGCTGGGGAGGCGGTTGATGCCGACATCGATGACGATCGCGCCCTCGCCGATCCAGTCGCCGCGCACCATCTCCGGCCGCCCGACGGCGGCGACCAGGATCTCCGCCCGCCGGCATTCGGCGGCGAGGTCGCGCGTGCGGCTATGGGCGATGGTCACCGTGCAGTCCGCCGCGAGCAGGAGCTGCGCCATGGGCCGCCCGACGATCTGGCTGCGGCCGAGCACCACCGCGCGGGCGCCGGACAGGCTTGCCCCGGCCTCCCGCAGTAGGTGCATGCAGCCCTTCGGCGTGCAGGGGACGAGGCCGGGCTGCTGCGTCGCCAGCAGGCCGGCATTGACCGGGTGGAAGCCGTCCACGTCCTTGGCCGGGTCGATGGCGGCGATCACCGCCTCCTGCCGGATCTGCGGCGGCAGGGGAAGCTGCACCAGGATGCCGTCCACCGCCGGATCGGCGTTCAGCCGGGCGACCAGCGCCAGCAGGTCGGCCTCGGTCGTCTCGGCCGGAAGCTGCAGGGTGGCGCTGTCGAAGCCGGCCGCGGCCGCGGCGCGGTCCTTGTTGCGGACATAGACGCCGCTCGCCGGGTCGTCGCCGACGCGCACCACGCGCAGCCCCGGCTGGAAGGACAGCCCGGCGATCCGCGCCGCGAGCGCGCCGCGCAGCCTCTCGGCCACCGCCTTGCCGTCGATGATGCGTGCGGTCATGCCAGCGTCTCCAGCCGGGAGGCCAGCGCCGTCGGGTCGCCGGCGACGAAGATGAGCTTCTCGCGCGCCGCTGCGCCCTGCGCGACCTCGGCGGCGGAGGGGGCGACGCCGAGGGCGCGGGCGAGGGCGGCGCAGACCGCCCGGTTCGCCCGCCCGTCCTCCGGCGCCTCGGTGACGGCGAGCTTCAGGCGCGGCCCGTCGGCGCCCGGCGCGAGGCCCAGCAGCCCGGCCCGGCGGGCCCGCGGCTGCACCTTCACCCGCACCGCGACGCCCGCGGCTTCAGCCCGCCACCAGGCCGCGGTCAAAAATACAGCCCGCCCCGCCAGAGATAGCCGCGCAGCGCGCCGAGCAGCATCTGGGTCGCGGTGATCAGCAGCAGCACCACCAGCGGCGAGAGGTCGACGGGGCCGAAATTCGGCAGCACCCCGCGGATGCGGCGGAAGAGCGGGTTGGTGACGCGGTCGAGGAAATCCGAGATCGTCCAGACCAGGCGGTTGCGGGTGTCGAGGACGCCGAATTGCACCAGGAGCTGGACGATGACGGCCAGCACCACCGCCCACCAGAGCAGGTCGAGCACGGCGCCCGCCAGATAGAAGATCACATCCAGGAACATCGACCATCCCGCCGGAAACGCTGGCGCAACCTAGTGAGGTGCCATGGCTGCGGCAAGCGCAGCAGGCGCTTGACCTGCCCCGCGGGGTGGGGCATATGCGCGCTCCCCGCGGCACCCCAATGCCGCAGGCGAGTGGTACGGGGCTGTAGCTCAGTTGGGAGAGCGCGTCGTTCGCAATGACGAGGCCAGCGGTTCGATCCCGCTCAGCTCCACCATTCCCCCCTTCTCCCGCATCATGGACCGGGCCCGGCACGCCAGTTGATGGCGTGAGCATGTGCCAGGCCGACCGCGGCTGCCCGCCTCGGGGCAGGCCTGCTTCCACTCCGCCCTGGGATCCGCGGCGGCGCATGGGTGGCGCGCGCCCGGGCCCGGCAGCGGCGGATCCATCGACACGAGGCCCCGCGGCGGCGATGCGCCCGGTCCGCCCTGCGGGCCGGGCAGCCCGCACCTCCGTCCCGTCCGGCGAGATTCGTCTCCAGGCCCGGCGCCCGCGCCATCGGCATGCCTGCGGCCGGGCGGGGGTGGAAGGCGTATCACGGGCCCGCGAAGGGTCCCGGCGCCCTGCCCGGCGCGGGCAGGGCGGCCCGGATCAGGCCGCCAGCCGCTCCGGCACCCGCGGGTCCAGCCGATAGGCGCCGCGGTCCGTCAGCAGGAGCTGCGGATTGGCCGGATCGGACTCCATCTTCTGCCGCAGCCGGTAGATATGCGTCTCCAGCGTGTGGGTGGTCACGCCGCTGTTGAAGCCCCAGACATCGGCCAGCAGCGTGGTCCGGTTCACCGGCGCCGAATTGGCCCGCAGCAGGTATTTCAGGATCCGGCACTCCTTGTCGGTCAGCCGGACCTTGCGGTTCTTCGCCGGGTCCAGCAGCAGCCGGGCGCTCGGGCGGAAGAGGTAATGGCCGATGCTGAAGACCGCGTCCTCGGAATTGTCGAAGACGCGGAGCTGGGCGCGCAGCCGGGCCAGCAGCTCGGACAGGCGGAAGGGCTTGGCGACATAGTCGTTCGCCCCGGCCTCGAGGCCGCGGACCACGTCCTGCTCGGCATCCGCGCCGGTCAGCATGATCACCGGCATCTTGCGCCCTTCGCGGCGCAGGCGGGCGCAGAAGTCGCGGCCATCGCCATCGGGCAGGCCGATATCGAGCAGGACCGCGTCGTAGCGGCAATCGGGATCCTCGAGCTTCGCGGTCGCCTCGGCGGTCGTGCCCACGGCATCGGCGACGAACTCGCCATCCAGCGCGATCTGCTCGGCCAGGGTGGAGCGGAGGTCGACATCGTCCTCGACGATGAGGATCGGGCGGGCGAGGGTCATGGCGGTCTCCTGTGTTGCGCGTCCCAGGACGCTAGCGCGGAGGCGCTGAAATTTTGCGCCAATGCTCAACCTGTGAGATTAGATACGCGGTTTCGTGTCCTCGGCGCGAAGGAATAAACACCAACGGATGAACACGATGATGTGCGGTGCGACACGCACACATCACTTAGACAGGCGAAGTTTGGCGAGGGGAGGGGCCTCCTGCGGCAAGACCGCGGCAATGTCCAGGCGGTCACGGGATCCGCGGCCCGGCGTTGCCGCAGGACCACACCGGACCGGACCCCTCCCCACACATGGATCCCTACCTCGTCCTGCTGGTCGGCGCCGGCGCGCTGATCCTCCTCGTCGCCTGGCTGCCCATGGCCCTGAAGGAACTGCCGCTCTCGCTGCCCATGATCTGCGTCGCCTTCGGGGCGGCGACCTTCGGCCTCTCGGCCGGCGACGCGCCCAACCCCCTGGTCTTCCCCGCCGTGACGGAGCGGCTGGCGGAACTGGTCGTCATCGTGGCGCTGACCGGCGCCGGGCTGAAGCTCGACCGGCCCTTCGGCTGGCGGCGCTGGGTGCTCACCTGGCGGCTGCTCGGCCTCGCCATGCCGCTCTCGATCGCCGGCATCGCGCTCGTCGCGCAGGGGCTGCTCGGCCTCGGCATCCCCGCCGCCCTGCTGCTCGGCGCTGCGCTGGCGCCGACCGACCCGGTGCTCGCCTCCGACGTCCAGGTCGGCCCGCCCGGCTCGGGCGAGGAGGACGAGGTCCGCTTCACCCTGACCGCCGAGGCCGGGCTGAACGACGGCCTCGCCTTCCCCTTCGTCATGCTGGCGATCGGCCTCGAGCTGAACGACGGGCTGGCCGGCGACTGGCTCTGGCGCTGGGCCGCGCTCGACATCCTCTGGCGGCTCGGGGCCGGGCTGCTGGCCGGCTATGCCGTCGGCACCGCGCTGGGCTGGCTGACCTTCCACATGCCCAACCGCGCCCGCCTGTCCCGCACCGGGGACGGCTTCGTGGCGCTCGGCGTCACCTTCCTCGCCTATGGCCTGACCCAGTTGGTCCATGGCTACGGCTTCGTCGCCGTCTTCGTCGCCGCGGTCGCCATGCGGGCCGCCGAGCGCAACCACCAGTACCATGATCGCCTGCACGACTTCGCCGAGCAGACCGAGCGGCTGCTGATGATGGTGCTGCTGGTGCTGTTCGGCGGCGCGCTCGCCGGCGGGCTGCTCTCGCCGCTGACCTGGGAGGGCGTGGCGGCCGCGCTGCTCTTCGTCTTCCTGGTGCGGCCCCTGGCGGGGCTCGTCTCCCTGGCCGGCGCCCCGGCGCCCTGGGATGAGCGGGCGGCGATCGGCTTCTTCGGCATCCGCGGCCTCGGCAGCATCTACTACCTGGCCTTCGCCCTGAACCAGGCGCCCTTCCGGCAGGGGGAACAGCTCTGGGCCGTGCTGGGGCTGACCGTGCTGGTCTCCATCGCGCTGCATGGCGCGACGGTGACCCCGGCCATGCGGCTGCTCGATGAACGCCGGCGGCTGCAGGGCGTCCTGCCTCTGGGCGGCTGAGGCGTGCCGATGACCGAAGGGCCGGATGGCCCGGAGGTCTGAATCGGCTCGCTCGACAGGCAAGGTGATCCGATGACCGCAGGGCCGGATGGCCCGGAGGTCTGAATCGAACCGCCCAACACACAAGGCGCGGTTGGCGCCGCCGGCGCCGCGCTGCATTCTGACGCTGGAACCGCAGGAGGCACATCCATGTCCGCGACCCATGCCACGCCGCCCAGCCTGACCGGGCGCTTCCCGCTGGTCCGCCGGATGGCGGCGGGCTGGTGGGTCTTCGTCCTGCGCGGGGCGGTCGCCATCCTCTTCGGCATCCTGGCGACGGTCGCGCCGGGGGCGGGGCTCGCCTTCATCCTCGGCGTGCTGGCGGCTTGGATGGCGATCGACGGCATCTCGACCCTCTACCAGGCGGTCAAGGGCCCGCCGGAGCGGCACGGCGCCTGGTTCTGGGTGGACGGCATCGTCTCCATCCTCGCCGCCGTCGCGATCCTGCTGCTGCCCGGCGTCTCGGCCCTGACGCTGGTCTACATCACCAGCTTCTGGAGCATCGCCAGCGGCATCTTCCGCCTGATCCTCGCCTTCCGCCTCGGCAGCGTGCTGATGGGGCTGTTCGGCGCGATCGCCGTCTTCTTCGGTTTCTGGCTGCTGCTGAACCCCGGGCCGGGGCTGCTGGCGCTGATCTGGATCGTGGCGCTGCAGGCCTTCTTCGCGGGTTTCGTGATGATCGGCTTCGGCTGGCGGCTGCGGCGCATCCACCACGATCCGCACGGGCCGGCGGTGGGGCGGGGGTAGCGAGGGGGACGCCGTCCCCCTCGTGCTCCCCCTGCCAAGGGCTTAAGGCCCTTGGATCCCGTGAGTCTCCCGGTGGACGCACCCGGGCCGAGGGGCGAAACTCCGCCAACCCTGGAGTGAAACGCCTTGCCCGATGCGCCGCCGACCACGGTCGTGCCCAGCCGCGCCGACCTCTTCCTCGGCTATCTCAAGATCGGCCTCTTCGGCTTCGGCGGCGTCGCCGCCTGGGCGCGGCGCGTCATCGTCGAGGAGCGCCACTGGCTGACCGAGCGCGAATATGCCGAGGTGCTCGGCCTCGGCCAGGTGCTGCCCGGGCCGAATGTGGGCAATGCCGCTGTCATGATCGGCCGGCGCTTCCACGGCCTGCCCGGCGCGCTGCTGGCGACCGGCGGGATCTACTGCGCGCCGCTGCTGATCCTGATCGGCCTCTGCCTGCTCTATGAGCGCTACGGGCAATTGCCCGCGGTGGCGCCGGCCATGGCCGGCATCGCCGCGGCCGCGGCCGGCATGGTCATCGGCACCGCCATCAAGATGGTGGTGAAGCTGAAGCTGGCGCCGGAGGCGATCGGCATCCTCATCCTCGCCGCCTTCGCCGCCGCCTGGCTGCGCCTGCCCCTGCCGCTGATCGTCCTGGCGCTGGCGCCGCTCTCCATCGCCGCCTCGCTCTGGCGCGCCGGGCTGATCCTGCGGGACGAGGCGGCACGATGACCCTGCTGCTGCAGATCCTGCTGACCTTCGGCATCCTCTCCCTCGTCGCGGTCGGCGGCGCCAATGCCGTGCTGCCGGAGATGCACCGGCAATTGGTCGAGCTGCGGGGATGGCTGGACGACGCGACCTTCGCGCAGCTCTATGCCCTTGCCCAGGCGGCGCCGGGGCCGAACATCCTGGTCGCCAGCGTCATGGGCTGGCGCATCGGCTCCTGGGGTGGGATGGCGATGGCGACCATCGGCATGCTGCTGCCGGCCGCCATGCTGGCCTGGGGCGTCGCCGGCCTGACGCACCGGCTGCGCGGCGCGCCCTGGCTGAAGCCGGCGCAGGCCGGGCTGGTGCCCGTCGCGGTCGGGCTGCTGCTGGCCGCCGGGCTGGTGATGGCCGAGGCCTCGAGCCAGTTCGGCCTGCTGCCGCTGGTCATCGTCGCCGCCTCGACCGTCTTCGTCTGGCGCACCAGCTACAGCCCGCTCTGGGTGCTGGCCGGCGGCGGCATCCTCGGGCTGGTCCTTCTCCGGTAGCGCCGGGCCGCGGCCGGGCATGGACCCCATGCGCGGCGGGATGCTTGCATTGCGCAGGACACCGAGAGGGGGAGCACGACCATGGACCTCGGACTGAAGGGCCTCTGCGCCATCGTCACCGGCGGCAGCAAGGGCATCGGCCGCCGCTGCGCCGAGATCCTCGCCGATGAGGGCGCGCATGTCGCGATCTGCGCCCGCAACGCCGCCGAGGTGGAGGCGACCGTCGCCGCGCTGCGGGCCAGGGGCGTCACCGCCTTCGGCCAGGCGGTCGATGTCGCGGACAAGCCGGCGCTCGAGGCCTGGGTGGCGGCGAGCGCCGCGGCGCTCGGCGGCATCGACATCGTCGTCGCCAATGTCTCCGCCCTCGCGGTCACCGATGACGAGGCTGCCTGGAAGGCGGGCTTCGAGACGGACATGATGCACACCGTCCGCGTGGTGAACGCGGCGATGCCCTATCTCGAGCAGTCGAAGGCGGCCTCCATCACCGCGGTCAGCAGCGTCTCCGGCCGCGAGATCGACTTCACCGGCCCGGCCTATGGCGCTTTCAAGGCGGCCCTCGTCCATTATGCGCAGGGGCTGGCCTTCCGCCTGGCCGGCAAGGGGATCCGCGCCAATACCGTCTCGCCCGGGAATACCTATTTCGAGGGCGGGATCTGGCAGTGGATCGAGACCAACAACCCGGCCCTCTTCAAGGAAGCCCTGGCGCTGAACCCGACGGGACGCATGGCGAAGCCGGAGGAGATCGCCCGCGGCGTGGTCTTCCTGGCGAGCCCTGCTTCGTCCTTCACCACCGGCACCAACCTGGTGATCGACGGGGCGCTGACCCGCGGCGTGCAACTCTGAGTGGCGGGCGCCAGGGGCTTGCCGCCCGAGGCGCGGCGCGCGGTCTGGCGCGGCGCGGACCCCGAGAGGGGCGCGGAACCCCGGAGCCGGCACCCCTGATGCTTTGGATCGGAGGCGCGGCGCCGGGACCCGGCATCGCCAGGCCGTCCACCCGCGCGGCGGCAGCGCCACCGGCGTGAGTGGCGCGGCGTCCTCCCATCCAGGACGCCCCGGTTCTTCCGGTTGCCATGGCGGCTGTGCATGAACAAGCGATCATGCCGGCCGGCACTCCTATTGGCCGCCATGAGACGCCGCGCGTTGTCGGGGCGCCGCGGGAGCGACCCGCGGGGTGGGCGGTGGCGGATGGCGGACCGGGAGGGCATCGACGCCAGGCTGGCGGCCATGCGGGCTATGCTGCAGCGGATGCGGGCGCGCGTCGCGGAGAGCCAGCACCGCCTCGCCGCGAGCCAGGCCTTGCTGGCGCGGGGCGCCGCGCGGTTGCAGAGAGAGGGGCGCATGTCGGACGACAGGAAGGGCAATGATCCCGGTCCGGAGGTTGCGGCGCAGGCCCAGGACCGTGGCGCCGAGATGCGGCGCGCGCGCGCCGCGGAGCGGCAGGCCGCCGCCGAGGCGGACCGGGAGGCGGCGGAGCGGGAGCGGGTCCTGGCCGAGACGGCGCGGCACGCCGGCGAGGAGGGGCGCGAGGTGGCCGAGGTCGGCCGCTCCGTGGCCGAGGATGCGCGCGCGGCGGCGGAGGAGGTGCGGACGGCGCGCGAGGAGGTGCGCAAGGCCCGCGAGGAGATCTACAGGATCCGCGAGGAAGTCCGGCAGATCGCCGAGGCGCTGCGCGTCGACGCGGAGCGGCTGCGGGCGGAGGCCGAGGCCGAGCGCCGCGAGGCGGAGCGGTTGCGCGCCGAGATGCAGGAGGCGCGCGCGGCGGCGCGGCCGGACGGAAAGCGGACGGGCGACGGCCGATAGCCCGCCGGGATGGCGCCTGTTCCAGGGGAGGGCTGCCGTCGCGGGCCCGGCCCGCCGGGTCCGGATGCCGCCCTTCTCCGGCGCAGGGAGGGGTGCCGCGCCGGCGGTTCACGGCCAGGGCGGATTGCCGGCCGGCGGTCTCCCGGCCGGGACCGGGCACGCCGCGCTTGCGCCCTCGCGCCCGCCGGACTATAGGAATATTGTCAAGGCCCGGGCCGCGCCCATGGCCCGGGATGGCAGGGGCGCGGCGGCCGTAAAATTCCTCAAAAATAAAACCCGCCGCGGCCGAAGCCGCGGAAAACCTGGCCTGCGCCGAATTGGGGCCGGATCGGACTCAGCGCCGCTGAAGCGAATTCGGCCGGTTTGACCGGAATTGAGCGGCCATGAATCAGCCTATAGCCGCGCCAGCAGCTCCGCCTTCTTCGCCGCGAATTCCGCATCCGTCAGGATGCCGCGCTGGTGCAGCTCGCCGAGCTTCTCGAGCATCGCCAGCGGGTTTTCGCCGCCCGCCGCCGGGGCCGCCGGCGCCCGGCCCTGTGCCGGCGGGGGCTCCTGCGGCTGTTGCTGCTGCTGGCCCGGGGCGTCGAGCGGCCGCAGGTCCTCCAGCCGCACCTCGCCCTGGCTGGTGGAGAAGCGCAGCGACTGGCCGAAGCCCTGCTGCTGCGACACGCCGTAGATCTGCAGGTTGCCCGTGTCGTAGAGGCGCGTGACGCCGCCCTGCTGCACCGCGAGCCGGCCGGCCTCGGGGAAATGCGCATAGCGCATGTCGTTCTGCCCGCCCGAGGACGCCGGCGCGCCGAGCTCCGCCGGCCACCAGTTGGACGGCGCGAAGCCCATGCCGCCGCCGCCCTGCCACTGCTGCTGGCCGCCGGTCCCGGGCGCGGAGGGGGCTGCCGGCGGGGCGAAGACCGGCATCTCCCGCAGCAGCCCGGCCAGGTCCTGCGCCAGCGCGTCCACCCGCGCCTTCAGCGCGTTGTTGAACATGTCGCCGATCATCAGCATGCCGCCCTGGCTCCACTGGCCCATGCCGCCGAGCTCGGGATGGCTGAACTGCGCCATGCTGCCGCCGCCGGCGGCGAGCGCCCGCAGCAGCGTCCCGGCAGCCTCCGGGCTGACGCCCTGGCGCGCGGCGATCTCCTCCAGGCGCCGGCGCGCGGTATCGGTCAGGTCCTGCATGGCGGTGCTCCATCCTGGTTGCGTCGGCATCGCATGGGGCGCCGCCGCGGGGAAACCGCGCAGCCCCGCCCGCGCGTCAATCCGCCGTGTAGCCGCCGCGCCGCCGGGCGGAAACGGCCCGCGGCGCGGCGGTCCGGCGCGGCCTCAGAAGGCGATGCGCGTCCCGGCATAGAGGCTGCGCCCGTCGCCCGGGTAGAACATGGTGGTGTTCGCCCCCGGCGCGCGCGCATCGGCGATGGTGGTGACATCGGAAATGTAGCGCTTGTTCGTCAGGTTGCGCGCATCGAGGAAGAGCGTGACGCCCGGCCCGACGGTCACGCCCGCCTCCAGCCCCAGCTTGAGATAGCTGTTGGCGCGCACCGTATTGGCATAGTCGAGCCAGGCGCCTTGCGGCACCCAGTCCAGCGCCGGCCGGACGAAGAAGCGGTCGGGCTGGGCATAGGTGAGGGTGGTGCGCAGCACATGCGGCGGCAGGCCGGCGATGCGGTTGTCGCCATATTGCGGGTCGCCGCGGAAGCGGAAGTCGTTGAAGGTCCAGACCTGGCCGAGCGTCACCCGGTCGCCCGCCGCCGCCAGGTCGCGCACCAGGTCGCCGTGCAGCGCGAACTCGACGCCCTGGTTCACCGTGGTGCCGGCATTTTGGGTGAAGGCCGGCACGCTCGGGTCGGTCGAGAATTGCAGCAACTGGCCGTTGATGTTGGAGCGGAAGAGCGTGAGGTCCCAGCCGATCCGGTCCAGCCGGCCGCGGGTGCCGACCTCCACCGTCCAGGCGCGCTGCGCTTGCAGCGGCACGAAGCCGGTGATGCCGCGCACGGTCTGCGTCAGGTCGGAGAAGTCCGGCACGTCCTGGCTGCGCGTCAGGTTGGTGAAGACCTGCACCTCCGGCCGCGGCTGCCAGAGCAGGCCGATCTTGGGATTGATCCCGTCATAGGTCCGGCCGAGCGAGACGGCGCCGCGCGAGGAGGTGAGGCCGCGGCCGCGGTCCTCGTAGTCCCGCTCGTCCCGCAGCGCCTTGGCGCCGGCGACCAGCGCCAGGCTCGGCAGGACCCAGAGCCGGTTCTCGGCATAGGCCTCGTAATTCTGCGCCCGCTGCACGGAGGAGAGCGTCTGCCGCCCGCGCGAGCCGCGGTTGTTCACGTACTGGTCGGCGTCGTTGGTGCCGGCGAAGTAGCGCGCGCCGATGACGAGGTCGTTGCGCAACCCCGCGACGGTGAAGCCGTGCGTCCAGCGTGGCGCGACGCCCCAGGTCAGGCCGTCCTGGTCGATCACCTGGAAGATCGGGTGGTAGAGCCGCTTGTGGACGACCCAACTGTCGACGTCGATCTGCCCGGCATCGAGCCGCACGGTGGTGCGGTTGGCGAAGCGCTCCGCCCAGATGTTGCGCGCCTGGTTGCCGGAGACGGCCTGCGGGTTCGCCTTGCGCGGGTCGTTCAGCGCATCCGAGAGGCTGAGCGCGCCGGGCAGCAACTGCCGCGTCTCGTAGACGCCGGCATAGAAGCGCGTCTCGATGCTGTCGGAGATGCGGTAGCCGAGATTCGCGTTGAACTGGTCGTAGCTGCCGCGGCTGTGCTGCCGCCAGCCATCGCTCGAGGCATGGGAATGGTTGGCGAGCGCATCCCAGTCGTCCCAGACACGGGAGACCTGGCCGGAGAGGCGCCAGGTGCCGAATGTCCCGCCCTCCGCCCGCAGGATGGTCTCCGCCTCCGCCGTCCGTGCGGTCGGGGTGACGACATTCACCGCGCCGCCGAGGGTCGAGGCGCCGAAGGGCAGCGCATTGCCGCCGGGATGGACCGTGACGCTCTGGCTGGCGAGAGGATCGATCTGGTAGAAATCCCCCGACCCGTCCGCGAGGTTCACGGGGATGCCGTCCTGCAGCACCTCGATGCCGCGGAGGTGGAAGCCGCGGGCGATGCCGGAGCCGCGGATCGAGAGGCGCAATTCCTGCCCATAGCGTTCCTGCACGAAGACGCCCGGCGTATCGGCGAGGACGTCGCGCAGGGTGAAGGCGCGGCGGTTCTGGAACTCCCCGGCCTCGATGAAGCGGACCGCGGCGGGGGCCTGCTCCACCTGCCGGCGCTGCTCGGCGACCGGCGGGACGGTGAGGGAGCCGGGCGCCTGCCCGATGACCTGCAGCTCCGGCAGGGTGGCGCTGGGCTCGGGCGCCTGGGCCAGGGCGGCGGCGGGGAGCAGGGCGGCGAGCAGCGCGCCGCTCCGGGCGCGCGAAAGCGATGGCATGCGGGATCTCCTGACGACGGAAGGCCGCGCCGCGGGGCGGCGTGGCGGGCGCGGGCGTCAGGCGAGGGGCGGGGCGCGGGGCTGTTGCGGCGGCGCGCGGGCCGGCGCGGGCGGCAGGCCGGCAACCGGCGGCGGCACCAGGGCGGCGTAGCGGACCGGTGCCGCGGGCAGGGCCGGGGCCTCCGCCGCCGGGGCGGCGGCGCCGGGGCAGAGCGGGCAGCTGTCATGCGCATGCGGGGTGGGGGACTGGGGCTGCCCATCCTCCCCGAGCAGCATGGTCTGCATGCCCTCGGCGGTGCAGATCTCGACCGCCTGGCCGGCGGCGGTGGCCGCGAGCGGTGCGAGGCAATGCGCGAAGGCCGCCCCCCACTGCAGCGACAGCAGCAGGGCCAGCACGACCGACAGCCAGGGCGCGCGGCGGACCATGCGGCCCCTATGCCCGATCATGTCGGTCGCGTCATCCCCTCCGGCGCAATTGACCTGGACGCCCGTCCGGCTCACGAGTCCCGCCATGCCCGACGACCAGCCCCTGCCCCCTTCCTTGCTCGACCGCCTGCAGGCCCTGCTCGGCCCGCGCGGGCTGCTGACCGACCCGGCCGACCTGGCGCCGCACCTCTCGGACTGGCGGAACCTCTACCGGGGCCGCACGCCCTGCGTCATCCGCCCCGGCTCGGTCGAGGAATTGGCCGCGGCGGTCAGGCTCTGCGCCGCCGCCGGCACGCCGCTGGTGCCGCAGGGCGGCAATACCTCCATGGTCGGCGGCGCGACGCCGGACGAGGGCGGCGGGCAGGTGGTGGTCTCGCTCGCCCGGCTGAACCGTGTCAGGGACATCGACCCGCTCGACATGACCATGACCGCCGAGGCGGGCCTGGTGCTGAAGGCGGCGCAGGACGCGGCTGCCGAGGCCGGCTGCCTCTTCCCGCTCTCGCTCGGCGCCGAGGGCACGGCGACGGTCGGCGGCGTGCTGTCCACCAATGCCGGCGGCAATACCACGGTCCGCTACGGCAATGCCCGCGACCTCATGCTGGGGCTCGAGGTCGTCCTGCCGGACGGGCAGGTCTGGAACGGGTTGCGGCGGCTGCGGAAGGACAATACCGGCTACGCGCTGCGGCATCTCTTCGTCGGCGCCGAGGGGACGCTCGGCTTCGTCACCGCGGCCGTGCTGCGCCTCTTCCCCCGGCCGCGGGAGACCGAGGTCGCGCTCTGCGCCGTGCAGGACGAGGATGCGGCCCTCGCCCTCTTCCGCCGCTTCCGCGACCGCGACGAGGGCGCGGTGCGTGCCTTCGAATACATGTCGGGCGAGGGCGTCGGCTTCTACGCGAAGCACATCGAGGGCGGCACGGTCCCGCTGCCGGGCTTCGACCACTACGTCCTGGTGGACCTTGCCTCCTCCCGCCCCGAAGCCGGGCTGCGCGGCCTGCTCGAGGCGGTGCTGGAGGAGGCGCTGGAGGCCGGGGAGGTGCTCGACGCCACCATCGGCGAGAGCGAGGCGCAGCGGCATGCGCTGTGGCGCATCCGCGAGGAGCACCCGGAGGCGCAGAAGCGCGAGGGGGCGAGCGTGAAGAACGACGTCTCCGTGCCCGTCTCCAGGACCCCGGAGCTGATCCGGCGCTCCTCCGAGGCCTGCCGGGCGCTGATCCCGGGCGTCCGTCCCGTGCCCTTCGGCCATATGGGCGACGGCAACATCCACATGAACCTGGAGCAGCCGGTGGGCATGGACCCGGCCGAATTCCTCGCCCGCAGCCACGACATCATGGAGACGGTGAACGCGGTGGTCCGCGACCTCGGCGGCAGCTTCTCGGCCGAGCACGGCATCGGCCGGCTCAAGACCGACATGATGGAGGACTGGCGCGGCGGGGCGGAGCTCGACCTGATGCGGCGGATCAAGGCGGCGGTGGACCCAAAGGGGCTGATGAACCCGGGGAAGGTGCTGCCGTAACGGGCGGCCGCGCCCTATATTGGGCGGCGGAGGTCCGATGCCGTGAACGCCGCCCCGCAGCGCCGCATGACGGCCGATGAGTTCATCGATTGGGCCGACCGGACGGATTTCCGCGGCGAACTCGTGGCCGGGGAGCCGGTGGCGATGTCGCCGGAGCGGATCGAGCATGGCGAAGTGAAGGGCACGGCCTATGCGGCGCTTCGAGACGCGATCCGCCGCGCGCGCCTGCCCTGCCAGGCCATCGTCGACAGCGTGGCCGTCCGCGTGGATGACGGGACGGTCTACATGCCCGACGTGCTGGTCCGCTGCGGCAGCCGCCTGCCGCGCGGGACGATCATCGTCCCCGATCCGCTGATCGTCGTCGAAGTCCTGTCGCCCTCGACCGCCGCGACCGATGCGGGCGCGAAGCTGGAGGACTACTTCCGGATCCCCTCCGTGATGCATTACCTGATGCTGCGCACCGATCGCCGGACCATCATCCACCATGCCCGGGATGAGGCGGGAGGCATCACCACCCGAATCCTCCGGAGCGGCGCCCTCGTGCTCGACCCGCCCGGGCTGACCCTCGACCTCGCCGCCCTGTTCGAGGACGACCTGCCCCCGGCCTGACCGCCGCCCGCCCCCGGGGCCCCGTCCCCCGCGCCACACCTGCGGCAGCATCGCAACATCCCGGGCCGCCGCCGCTTTCCCCGGCCCCCCGCCCTCGCTAGGGTGCCGCCGGCCCCATGACCCGTCTCGACCGCTACATCTTCCGCCAGCTCGCCGTGGCCCTCCTCGCCGTGACCATCGGGCTCGCGGCCCTGGTCTGGCTGACGCAGTCGCTGCGCTTCATCGAGCTGGTCCTCGACCGTGGCCTCTCCTTCCTCGTCTTCATCGAGCTGACGGGCCTGCTGCTGCCGAGCTTCTTCGCCGTCATCCTGCCGATCACCACCTTCGTTGTTACTTTGTTTGTCTATGTCCGCCTCTCCTCGGACCGCGAGCTGGTGGTCATGCGCGCCGCCGGCCTCTCGCAATGGCGCCTCGCCCGCCCGGCCCTCGGCCTCGCCCTGGTCGCGGTCATGGCCTGCTACGGGCTGAACCTCTGGCTGGTGCCGGCCAGCCAGGCCGCCTTCCGGGCCTGGCAATTCGAGATCCGCAACCAGCTCGCCGCCATCCTGGTGCAGGAGGGCGTCTTCTCCTCCATTGGCGACGACCTGACGGTCTATGCCCGCTACCGCGACCGGGACGGCACGTTGCGCGGCATCCTGGTGCACGATGCGCGGGAGCGCGGCGCCCCCGTCACCATCCTGGCCGAGGCCGGCCGCATCACCCCCGGCCCCAATGGCCCGCGCGTGACCCTGATGAACGGCGAGCGCCAGCAGATCGAGCGCGTGCCGCCGCCCGCCGGCGCGGCGCCCGGCACGCCGCCGACCACCCGGCTCAACGTCCTCTCCTTCTCCGAGAACAGCGTCGACCTCGCCCGCACCGGCCGCGGCAGCGGGGAGGGCGGGGAGCGCTACCGCAATGCCCAGGAACGCACGCTGGACGAGCTGCTGCACCCCGACCCCGCCGACCACGTGCCCGACCGCGACCTCCGCCGCTTTCGGGCGGAGGCGCATCAGCGCCTCGCCTCGCCGCTGAATGCCATCGGCTTCGGCCTGGTCGCGCTGGCGACGGCGCTGACCGGCCAGTTCCGCCGGCATGGCGGCGGCCTCCGGCTCTTCACCGGCATCGCCGTGGTGGTGGTGCTCCTCGCGCTCGGCCTGATGACCAACAACCTGGCGGCGCGGCAGAATGCCATGATCCCGCTGATCTGGCTGAACGCCCTGGCGCCGGGGCTGGTGGCGTGCTGGGTCCTCGCCGACATGCCCGGCCTGCCCTACGGCCTGTTCCGCCGGCGCGTGCGGCCGCCTGCCCAGCATGCCTCCGGGCCGGGGCCGGCATGACCCTCGCCACCACGCTCACCCTCTATGTCGCGCGCCGCTTCCTCGGCGCGACCTTCGCCATGCTGGCCGGCCTGACCCTGCTGGTCGCGCTCTTCGACTTCATCGAGCTGCTGCGCCGCGCCGCGACAAGGCCGGATGCCGGCTTCGCGCTCGTCGCCAGCATCGCCGCGCTGCGCCTGCCCTTCGTCGCCCTGCAGATCCTGCCCTTCGCCATCCTGCTCGGCGGCATCCTGGCCTTCTGGCGCCTCACCCGCTCCTCGGAACTGGTGGTGGCACGGGCCGCCGGCATCTCCGCCTGGGGCTTCCTCTCGGGGCCGGTCCTCGTCGCGCTGCTCTTCGGCGTGATCGGCACCGCCGCCGTCTCGCCGCTCTCCTCGGCCATGCTCGCCCGGGCCGAGCGGATGGACTATGCCTATCTCCGCAACAGCGCCGGCCTGACCGCCATCGCCGGCGGCAGGCTCTGGCTGCGTCAGGCCGACCGGGGACTCGACCCGCAGGGGGTGGCCATCCTCTCGGGCCGGCCGGTCGCGGCGCGCCCCGGGGACCGGCCGGCCGGCTTCGAGATGACCGATGTCAGCCTCTGGCGACTCGCCTCGTCCGACCGGCCGCTGGCGCGGATCGAGGCGCCGCGCGCCCGGCTGCAGCCCGGCCGCTGGATGCTGGAGGACAGCATCACCTTCCTCACGGGACGCGCGGCCGGCCGGCCCGAGACCCTGTTCTTCCCGACCGACCTGACCCCGGACCGGATCGAGAACAGCTTCGCCTCGCCCGACACGCTCTCCTTCTGGGCGCTGCCCGGCTTCATCGCGGTGCTGGAGGCGGCCGGCTTCTCCGCCGTGCGGCACCAGCTGCATTTCCAGAGCCTGCTGGCCCTGCCGGTGCTGGCGGTCGCCATGGCGCTGCTCGCCGCCGGCTTCTCCATGCGGCCCTCGCGCCGCGGCGGCGTCGCGCAGATGATCGGCGCCGGCGTCTCGGCCGGCTTCGCGCTCTTCGTGCTCGACAAGATCACCAGCGAGTTCGGCGAGGCCGGCACGCTGCCGGTGGAACTCGCGGCCTGGGCGCCCACCGTCGCCGGCCTGCTGCTCGCCCTCGCCCTGCTGCTGCACCTGGAGGATGGATGAGCCCCGTGCCGGACCGGATGCGCCACCTCCGCCTGCCTGCGCTGCTGCTCCTGCTGGCCGGGCTGCCCGGCGCCGCCCTCGCGCAATACGACCAGCCGACCGTCACGCCGCGCGACCCGACGCCGCTGCCCGGCGCGACGGGCAGCCGGCCGCAGCGCATCGAGCCCTTCGCCGGCCTCGGCGGCAGCGGCCCGCGGCAGGACCCGAACGCGCCCGTCACCTTCACCGCCGACGAGGTGGAATACGACCGGGAGACCGGCGTGGTCACCGCCCGCGGCAAGGTGGAGGCCTGGCAGGGCGAGCGGCTGCTGCGCGCCGATGTCTTCACCTACAACCGCAACACCGGGGTCGCGACCGCCAAGGGCAATGTCCAGCTCCTCGAGCCGGACGGCACCGTGCTCTTCGCCGAGGAAGCCGAGCTGAAGGACCGCTTCCGCGACGGCGTGCTGGAAGGCGTGCGCGCCCTGCTGGCCGCCAACGGCAAGATGGCGGCGAACGGCGCCCGCCGCACCGGCGGCACGATCAACGAGCTGGCGCGGGTGGTCTATTCCTCCTGCGACCTCTGCAAGGACGACCCGACCGCGCCGCCGCTCTGGCAGGTGCAGGCGCGCCGCGCGACGCAGGACAAGGAGGCGCTGCGGATCTCCTACCGCGACGCCACCGTGCGCATGTTCGGCGTGCCGGTGCTCTACACGCCCTATCTCTCGCACCCCGACCCGTCGACGCCGCGCGCCTCGGGCTTCCTCTTCCCGACGGTCGGCTATACCCGCTTCCTCGGCCTGTTCGGCGAGACGCCCTATTTCTGGGCGATCGACCAGACCTCGGACCTGACGATCACGCCGATCTTCTCCGACCGGCAATATCCGAATCTCGGCCTCGAATACCGCAAGCTCTTCAATTTCGGCGAGATCCAGGGCAGCGCCTCGGTCGGCGGCTTCAACGGCAACGACACCTCCGGCAAGGCGGCGGGCGGCCGGGAGGACCTGGCCGGCCATATCTTCCTCAAGGGCCGCTTCACGGTCGACGAGAACTGGCGCGCCGGCTTCGACCTGAACCGCGCGAGTTCCGAGCTCTACCTCCGGACCTTCCGCTACGAATACCGCCGGGTGCTGACCAGCCAGGTCTATACCGAGGGCTTCTGGGGCACCGAGGGCTATGCCCGCTTCGACGCCCGCGCCTATCAGGGCCTGCGGAGCGTCGACGACACGCGGCAGGTGCCCTATGTCCTGCCGAACATCTATGTCGAGCGGGCGCCGCGCGAGAAGATCCTGGGCGGCAACCTGACGCTGGATGCCGGCATCCTCGGCATCTACCGCGACATCGGCAGCCAGACCCAGCGCATCGCCACCCGCGCCCGCTGGGAGCGGCCGGAGGTCGATCCCTTCGGCAGCCTCTGGACCTTCCGGCTGCAAGGCGACGCCATCGGCTACCGCGCCCAGGGCCAGCAGGAGCCGCCGACCAACCTGCCGGACGCCAATGGCACGCGCGGCGTCGGCAATCTCCGCGCCGCGGTGGACTGGCGCATGCCCTTCGTCCGCAGCGCCGGCGAGTACGGCACCCAGACCATCGAGCCGCATGTGCAGTTCGTGACGGGTCCCCGCCAGGGCCCGCAGCGCAGCGTGCCGAACGAGGACAGCGTCGATTTCGAGTTCACCGACGCCAATCTCTTCGCCCTGAACCGCTTCACCGGCCGCGACCGGCAGGAGGGCGGCACCCGCATCGACACCGCGCTGCGCGGCGCCTGGGACTTCCCGAATGGCGGCCAGGTCGAAGGGCTGGTCGGCCGCTCCTACCGCATGGACGACGACTTCCGGCAGGAGAACCCCTATCCCGGATCGGGCCTCGACAAGCGCGCCTCCGCCTGGGTGGCGCGGCTGCGCGTGGCGCCGACACCCTGGCTCGAGACGATCGGCCGCGTGCGGACGGACCCCGACCAGCCCTTCGTGACGCAGTTGACGGATACGGTGGCGAACCTGACGGTCGGGCCGGCCACCTTCTCCGCGGGCTACCTGCATTCCGTGCCGCTGCCCTACCTGATCCCGGAAGTCGGCGGGACCATCCGCACGCGCGACGAGATCAGCCTCGGCGTCAGCGGCCGCATCGGGCAGTACTGGCGTGCCGGCGTCTCCGGCAAGTACGACCTCAAGATCGACCGGCCGGTGCTGGCCCAGGGCTTCGTCGGCTACGAGGACGAGTGCTTCATCCTCGAGGGCCGCTTCATCAAGCGCTTCGCCCAGGACCCGACGACGCAGACGCTCTATCCCGCGAACACGATCGTGCTGTTCCGCCTCGGCTTCAAGACGCTGGGCGAGTACTTCTTCCGCGCGATCTGATACCGACGCCCCTGAACCTTGGCACGTTCAGGGGCCCCTCAGACGCCGGGCGCGAACCTCCGGTTCGCTTGGCTTCGCGCCATCCGGCGCGGCGCCCGTTCGGGCGCTCGGCCCGGTCGGCAGACCGGGCCGTTGTCATGGCGCGGCACCCGGCGCCGCTTGCCGGCGGCGCCGGATGGGTGCATCCGACCGCCGCCGCGCCGCGACGCCGGCGCATCCGGGAGCAGAACCGCCATGACCCTTCGCCTCCGCCGCCGCGCGACGCTCGCGCTCGGCGCCGCCGCGCTCGCCAGGCCTGCCATAGCCCAGGCGCCCTATCCCGCGCGGCCCATCCGCATGTACGTCCCCTGGGCTCCGGGCGGCACCACGGATGTGCAGATGCGCGCGCTGTGCGACGCGGCCTCCCGCCGCGCCGGGCAGCCTGTCGTGGTGGAGAACAAGTCGGGTGCCGGCGGCATCCTCGGCGCCCAGGCGATGCTGAACGACAAGCCGGACGGCTACTCGCTGGGGCAGATGCCCGTCTCGGTCTTCCGCACGCCACTGATGTCCAGCCGGCCGATGTACGACCCGGTGAACGACTTCACCTACATCGTGCATCTCTGCGGCTATCTCTTCGGTGTCGTGGTGCGCGCCGATGCGCCCTGGAAGACCTTCCCGGAGTTCCTGGACTACGCCAAGGCCAATCCGGGCAAGGTGAATTACGGCACGCCGGGCATCGGCACCTCGCTGCACCTGACGATGGAGCGCATCGCCTCCGACCGCGAGATCGACTGGACCCATGTCCCCTTCCGCGGCTTCGCCGAGAACATGAACGCGCTGCTCGGCGGCCAGATCGACGCGCTGGCCGACAGCAGCGGCTGGGCGCAACTGGTCGAGGATGGCCGCGCCCGGCTGCTGGTCACCTGGGGCGAGGCGCGCGCGAAGCGCTTCCCCGATGCGCCGACGCTGCGCGAGGTCGGGATCGACATCGTCAGCGCCTCTCCCTACGGCATCGGCGGCCCGAAGGGCATGGATCCCGGCCTGGTGCGCGCCATCCACGACATCTTCCGCGACGCGCTGCAGGACCCCGCGCATCTCGCGATCCTGGAGCGCTTCGACATGCCGGTGATGCTGAAGGGACCGGAGGAATACCAGGCCTTCGTCCGCCGGCAGGTGGAGGAGGATAGGGCGATGATCCGCAAGCTCGGGCTGAAGCTGAACTGATTGCGGGGCCCACGCTCCGGCGCCCGCGCGATGGGGGTGGCGCGGGGCGGCGGGCGTGGCGCATGCTCCCCGGCAGACCGGCGCCAAGCCGGCTGCCGCAAGGGAGAACGCCGATGCCCCTGCCCATCGCCCGCCGCGCCCTGCTCCTGGCCGGCCTCGCCGCGCCCGCCCTGGCGCAGAGCCGCTACCCCGACCGGCCGGTGCGCGTCTTCGTGCCCTGGACGCCGGGCGGCGCCACCGACATCCAGATGCGCTCGGTCTGCGACATCGCGCAGCGGCATCTCGGCCAGCCCATCGTGGTGGAGAACCGCCCGGGCGCGAGCGGCACGCTGGGCGCGGTCGCGCTGAAGGACGCCAGGCCGGACGGCTACACGTTGTCGCAGATGCCGAACGGCGTCTTCCGCATGCCGGCCATGCAGGCGAAGCCGCAATGGGACCCGGTGCGGGACTTCACCTGGATCCTCCGGCTGGTCGGCTACATGGGCGGCGTGGTGGTGCGGCCGGACGCGCCCTGGCGCGGCCTGCCCGACCTCGTCGACCATGCGCGCGCGCATCCGGGCCGGGTGAACTACGGCACGCCCGGGGCCAATACGACCGAAGTGCAGATGCAGACGCTGGCGAAGCTGGCGGGGATCGAATGGGTGCCGGTGCCCTTCCGCGGCGCCGCGCCGAACCTGCAGGCG
Source organism: Paracraurococcus lichenis (assembly GCF_030657435.1). Classification (GTDB taxonomy): domain Bacteria; phylum Pseudomonadota; class Alphaproteobacteria; order Acetobacterales; family Acetobacteraceae; genus Paracraurococcus; species Paracraurococcus lichenis. The sequence continues at coordinate 40,758 of NZ_JAUTWS010000018.1, forward strand.
CTGCTGGCCGGCGACATCCATGTCTCCGCCGAGACCAGCGCCTGGGCGGACATGGCGCTGGAGGGAAGGCTGCGGCCGCTGGCCGTCTGGACGGGCGAGCGGGCGAAGCGCTTCCCCGAGGTGCCGACCTTCCGCGAACTGGGCTGGGACGTGCTGGGCGAGAGCAGCTACGGCATCGCCGGCCCGCGCGGCATGGATCCCGAGGTGGTGCGCGCCATCCACGACGCCTTCCGGGCGGCGGTGCACGACCCGCAGCACCTGGCGGTGCTGGCGCGCTTCGACATGCCGGTGCGCTACCTCGGCACCGAGGATTTCGCCAACGAGGCGGTGCTGCTGATGGAGGAGGCGAGGCGGATCGTGCGCGAGCTTGGGCTGAAGCAGGTGTGAGCACCCTGCATCTCCGCTGCGGCGACGACCTGCGGGAGGTCCTGCCGCGCGCCGGCCTCGCCGGCGACTACCTCTGCTTCTCCGATCCGGTCTGCGTCGGGCCGGCGGAGGATCATGGCGACCTGCTCGCCTGGCTCGGCATGCGGGCACGCTATGTCGCGCTGCATGCGGGGCAGGATGCCGGGCAGGTGCGGCTGCGGCTCGGCCGCGAATACGCCGCGCTGAACGGGCTGCAGCGCTACGACGCCGTGCATCTCTGGTTCGAGCACGACCTCTGGGACCAGGCGGCGCTGATCCGCATCCTCTCGCTCGTCGCGGAGAAGCGGCAGTTGCGCGGCAGGCTGTGGCTGATGCCGGCGGACGGGGTGCGGACCTTCCCCGAGATGCCGGAGGCGGAGCTCGCCGCGCTGCGGCCGGCGCCGCTGACCGACCTGCAGATCGAGCAGGCGGCGGAGGCCTGGGATGCCTTCGCGGCGCCCGATCCGCGGGCGCTGGAGGCGCTGTCCCGCCGCGCGCTGGCGCTGCCCTTCCTGGCCGCGGCGATGCGGCGGCACCTGCGCGACCTGCCCTGGACGAGCGACGGCCTGGGCGAGACGGAGCGCATGGTGCTGCGGGCGGTGGCGGAGGGTGCGGCGACCGAGGGCCAGGTGCATGCGGCGCTGCGCGGGGCGGATGCCGTCTTCCACGTGACGGACCTGATCACGCGGGAGGTGATCGGGCGCCTGCGCATCGGCCCGAAGCGGCCGCTGCTGGCGAAGGATCCGCTGCGCCTCTCGCCGCAGGGCGAGGCGCTGCTGGCCGGCGCGGCACGGCACCGCCCACCGCCGCGGGCGCATGCGGGCATCGCGGTCCTGCCGGATCCTCCCTGGCTCTGGGATCCCGCAGCCGAGGGAGTAGTAAAGGGCGATTAGCGCGAAGGGGCGGGGCCAGGCCCCGCCCCGCCGTGGCTCAGCTGCCGGACTGCGAGGAATGCACCCTCGCCAGGCCGGTCGGCGCCGGCGCCGCGTTGCGGTAGGTCACGTGGCGGCTGTTCGCGTCGCCCGTGATCTCGGCGACGAGGCCGCTGGAGGCCTGTGCCTGCGGCGTGCTGCCATAGGCGATGGTGCGGTTGTCCGCCTCGCCGGTGATGCGGGCAAAGCCGCCGCCGACGACGTTCGCGGGCGGCGCGTCATAGACAACCTCGGCATCCGGGCCGCCGCCGACCAGACGCGGGCCGCCCTGCGCGAAGGCGATGCCGGTCAGGCCGAGTGCCAGCGTGGAAGCCAGGAGCATGGTGCGAAGCATGGTGAATGTCCTTCAAGTCGGTGGACGACGTCGCGTCGTCCTCTTGCACCGGAAGATGGGCTATCGCGGTGCGAAATCCCAATGCAGGTAGTGAATGCCTATGATTTGCGCCTTGGATGGCAGTTTCTGGTGCAGCGACGCCTGCCTCACGGTGGCGTGAAGTAAGGTTCGCCCGCCGGCGCCGATGTCGTGGCCGCCGGCGGGCCTGCCGTCACCGGCCCTGCGAGCGGGTCAGGCTCTGCGCCAGGACCACCGAGCCTTCAGCGGTGCCGGTGACGAAGCGCCGGTCCTCGCCGCCGCCGACGATGAACACGTCGCGGCCGGGCCGGGCCTGCACCGCCTCGGCGGTGATGCTGCGGTTCTCGCCGCCGCCGCTGATCTGCGCCCGCGCGCCGCCGACGACGTTCTGCGAAGGCGCGGTGTAGATCACGGCGCTGTCCTCGCCGCCGCCGACGAGCTGCGGGGCGGCCTGCGCGGCGCCGGCGGCGAGCGTGATGACGGAGGCGAGGGCGAGGTTGCGGATCATGGCGGGTCTCCTTCGGTTCGTTGCTGGACGGCGTTTTGCGCCATCCGGTGACCCGAAGGATGCGCGCCGGCGCACAGCCTGCCCAATGCCGTGTCCGGATGCAGCCGATTTGCCCGGCGCATGATGCGGGCCGGCGCGCCGCGGCATGCCGGCGCAACCGGCGGATGGCGGCACGGCCGCGAGGCGGCCAGCCTGCCCGCATCAGCCGAGGAGCCTGCCATGCCGCATTTCCGCTGCCTCCCCATCCCGTCCGGGACCGCCGCGCGCTGGCGCGCCACGGGCCATGACGACCGCGGCGGCGCGCTGCACCGGCGCGTGGTGGACGGGCCGGGCTTTCCCTGCCGGCACTGCCTGCAACTCGGCGAGCCCGGCGAGGCCATGCTGCTCGGCAGCTACGACCTGCCGCATCCGCAGGGCGTCTATTGGACCCCGAGCCCGATCTTCCTGCACGCCCGCGACTGCGCCCGCTTCGCGGCGGTGGACGAGATCGCGCCCATCGTGCTGGCGAACGGGATGGTGTCGGTCCGCAGCTACGATGCGGCGGAGCTGTGCCTCTACGACCTCGGCGCGGTCAGCGAGGGCCGGGAGGTGGCGCCGGTCCTCGAACGCGCGCTCGCCGATCCGCGCACGCGCTTCGTCAACATCCACACCGCGCGGCCGGGCTGCCTGCTGACGGCGGTGGAGCGGCTTTAGCCGGAACTACGCCGCCTCCAGCTTCTCCTGCAGCTCGAGCCACTCGGTCTCCAGCGCCTCGACCTCCTTCGCGATCGCGGCGCGGCGGGCGGTGGCGCGGGTGATCAGCTCCGCATTGTTGTTGGCGTAGAGCCGCGGATCGGTCAGCGCGGTGTCGATGCTCGCGGCCTCGGCGTTCAGCTTGGCAAGCTGCGCCTCCACCCGCTTCACGCGGTCGCGCAGCGGCGCCAGCGCCACGCGCGCCTCGGCCCGCTCGCGCCGCTCGTCGCGTCGGGTCGGCGCCGCCTCCAGCTTCGCGGCCGGCCGCGCCCGCTCGGCGAGCAGCGCGCGGTACTCGTCGAGGTCGCCGTCAAAGCTGCGCACGGTGCCGTCGGCGACCAGCCAGAGCCGGTCGGCCGCCAGCTCCACCAGATGCGGGTCGTGGGTGATGAGCACGACGGCGCCGCCGAACTCGGCCAGCGCCTTCACCAGCGCCTCGCGCGCATCGATGTCGAGGTGGTTGGTCGGCTCGTCCAGGATCAGCAGATGCGGCGCGTCGCGCGTGCAGAGCGCCAGCAGCAGCCGCGCCTTCTCGCCGCCCGAGCAGGCCGATATCAGCGTCTCCCCCCGGTCGGCATCCAGCCCAAAGCGGGCGAGCTGGCTGCGGCACTGCGTCTCCGTCGCGCGCGGCAGCGCCGCCTGCATGTGGGAGAGGGGGGTGCCGCGCGGGTCCAGCTCCTCCGCCTGGTGCTGCGCGAAATAGCCGACCTTCAGCTTGGTCGAGCGATGGACATCGCCCGCCATGGGCGCGAGCCGCCCGGCCAGCACCTTGGCGAGCGTCGACTTGCCGTTGCCATTGGCGCCGAGCAGCGCAATGCGGTCTTCCTGATCCAGCCGCAGGTTCATCCCCTGCAGCACGGCGCGGCCGTCATAGCCCGCGCTGCCGCGCTGGATGGAGAGGACGGGCGGGGGCAGGGCGGTCGGCTCGGGGAAGGCGAAGCGCGTCACCGTGTCCTCGACCACTGCCTCGATCGGCGGCATGCGCTCCAGCGCCTTGAGGCGGGACTGCGCCTGGCGCGCCTTGGTCGCCTTGGCGCGGAAACGGTCCACGAAGGCCTGGATGCGGGCGCGCTCGGCCGTCAGCTTCTCGTTCTGCGCCACCTGCTGCGCCTGCCGCTCCGCCCGCACGCGGACGAAATTCTCGAAGCCGCCGGGGTAGAAGGTGATCTTCCCGCGGTCGAGATGGGCGATGGCATCGACGCAGCGGTCGAGCATGCCGCGGTCGTGGGAGACGACGATGGCCGCGCCGGGGAAGCGCTGCAGCCAGCCCTCCAGCCACATCGTGGCCTCGAGGTCGAGGTGGTTGGTCGGCTCGTCCAGCAGCAGCAGGTCGGGCTCGAGGAAGAGGGCGCGGGCGAGGGCGACGCGCATCCGCCAGCCGCCGGAGAACTCGGCGATCGGCCGGGCCTGCGCCGCGGCGTCGAAGCCGAGGCCGGCCAGGATGGTCGCCGCCCGGGCCGGGGCGCTGTCGGCCTGGATGGCGATCAGCCGCTCATGGATCTCGGCCAGGCGATGGGCGTCCGGGTGGCCCTCCAGCGCGGCCAGCAGCGAGGCGCGCTCCGTATCCGCGGCCAGCACCGTCTCCAGCAGGCTGTCCGGGCCGCCGGGCGCCTCCTGCGCGACATGGCCGAGGCGGGCGCGGGCGGCCAGGCGGATCTCGCCGCCATCCGGGTGCAAATCCCCGATGATGGCCTTCAGCAGGGTGGACTTGCCGGCGCCGTTGCGCCCGACCAGGCCGACCTTGCGGCCAGGGTCCACCACCAGCTCGGCCCCTTCCAGCAGGGCGCGGCCGGCGATGCGGAGCGTGAGGTCGCGGATGGCGAGGACGGTCATGGCCGCCCCTTCCTAACCGCCCGGGCGGGCCCCCGCCAGCGCGGCGCGCATCCCATCGGCCTCGCGCCTTCGTGGACGGCGGCGAACCGGGCGGCCCCGCCTGCGTCTCGGCCCGGGGAGGAATCGGTCCGCCGGGCCGCCGCCCCGGATGCGCGGGCCAGGGGAGGGCAGCATGGACCACGCCTACCGCTTCGGGATCGAGGAGGAATACTTCCTCGCCGATGCCGGCAGCCGCGGCACGCCGGACCAGGCGGTGCTGGACGCCTTCCACGCCGCGGTGGCGGACCGCCTGCCCGGCATCGAGCGGGAACTGCTCCGGGCCCAGGCCGAGGCCTCCACCCCGCCGGTGACGGACTGCGCGGAGGCGCGGGCGGTGCTGCAGGGGCTGCGGAGCGGCCTCGCCGACCTGGCCGGGGAGCACGGCCTCCGCGTCTTCGCCGCCGGCACCCACCCGCTGGCGCACTGGACGCGCCAGAGCCACACGGAGAAGCCGCGCTACCAGGACCTGGCGCAGGCACTGGGCCTGCCGGGGCGGCGCAACCTGGTCGGCGGCCTGCATGTGCATGTCGAGGTGCCGCGGCCCGAGGCGCGCGTCGACCTGATGAACCGGCTGATGCCCTTCCTGCCGCTGCTGCTGGCCCTCTCCGCCTCCTCGCCCTTCTGGCAGTGCCACCGGACGGGGCTGGCGGCCTATCGGCTCTGCGTCTTCGGCGAGATGCCGCGCACCGGCCTGCCGGAGCTCTTCGACGGGCCGGAGGACTACGACCGGCTGGTCCGGACGCTGACCCGCACCGGGGCCATCCCGGATGCCAGCTATCTCTGGTGGGTGGTGCGGCCCTCCGTGAAATACCCGACGCTGGAGCTGCGGGTGGCCGACAGTTGCACGCGGCTCGAGGATTCGCTCGCCATCGCCGCGCTCTGGCGCTGCTTGGTGCGCTGCGCCGACCGGCGGCCGGAGCTGAACCGCGGCATGACCGGCGCCTCCCGCGCCATCGTCGGGGAGAATCTCTGGCGGGCGCAGCGGGACGGGGTGCGGGCGCTGCTGCTGGAGGAGGGGGAGACGGGCGAGGCCCTGCCGCTCGCCGCGCGGCTGGAGGCGGCGCTCGTCCTGGTCGCCGAGGATGCCGCGGCGCTGGGCTGCGCGGCGGAGGTGGCGGCGGCGCGCGGGATCCTGGCGCGCGGCACCAGCGCCGACCGGCAGGTGACGATCTTCGAGGCAGGCCAGGGGCGCGGCCTGGACGAGCCGGCCGCGCTGGCCCCGGTGGTGGACTGGCTGGCGGCGGCGACGGCGGGGCGGGAGGCCGGCTGACCGACCCGGTAGGGCGGTGACCGGCCCGGCGGGCCGGCGCCGTGCCGGAGGCTGGCGGGCGCCTTGCCCGGCGCCTCAGCCCGGCTGCCGCTCCGGGTCCTCGGCCTCCGGCTTGCGCTTCGGCTCGGTGGGCTCCCCGCTCCACTCGTCCTCGATCATGCCCTGCTGGCTGCTGACCAGGTCGACATCGGCCTGGGTCGGCGGGCGGGGGATGTAGCCCTGCTTCGGCGGCGGATCGCCGCGGCGCTTGTCGTCGCTCATGCCGCCCCAACGCCGGGGGCGCCGTCGGGTTGGGCTTGCATCCCGCCCGCACCCCGCCTATCCGGCGCGCGACTCTTCGCCACGCCAAAGGAACGCCCCATGGCCGCCGAGCGCACCCTCTCGATCATCAAGCCGGACGCGACCCGCCGCAACCTGACCGGCAAGATCAACGCCAAGTTCGAGGAGGCGGGGCTGCGCATCGTCGCCCAGAAGCGCCTGCAACTGACCGAGGCCCAGGCCGGCGCCTTCTACGCCGTCCACAAGGAGCGGCCCTTCTACAAGGACCTGGTCAGCTTCATGATCTCCGGCCCGGTCGTCGCGCAGGTGCTGGAAGGCGAGAACGCCGTGGCCAAGAACCGCGAGGTCATGGGCGCGACCAACCCGGCCAATGCCGCCGCCGGCACCATCCGCAAGGAATTCGCCGAGAGCATCGAGGCGAACAGCGTCCACGGCTCCGACAGCGCCGAGAACGCCGCCACCGAGATCGCCTTCTTCTTCGCGGGCATCGAGATCACCGGCTGAGCGGCCGGGGCGCCGCGGCCGGGCTTGATCGGCGGCGGCGCCCAGGGCACCATTTCGCGCATGACGGAGGAGGCGCCGGTCCCAGCCCAGGCCTGGAGACCGCATGCCCTTCCTCACCCGCCGCGCCCTGCTGGGCGCGGCCGCCTCGCTCCCCCTTGCTGCGCCGGCCCGCGCCGCCTGGCCCGACCGGCCGCTGCGCATCGTGTCCGGCTTCGCCCCGGGCGGGCTGAACGACATCGTCAGCCGCGCCATGGCCCAGGCGCTCGGCCCGGTGCTCGGCCAGCCCGTGGTGGTGGAGAACCGCGCCGGCGCCGGCGGCAGCCTCGGCGCCACGGCGGCGGCCCGCGCGGCGCCGGACGGCAGCACGCTCTGGATGGGCATCGTCGACACCCAGGCGATCAACCCCAACTCCTACCGCGGCCTGCAATACGACCCGGAGCGGGACTTCGCCCCGATCAGCCTGGTCGCGCATTTCCCCTTCGGCGTGGTGGTCGGCCCCTCCCAGCCGCAGCTCCGGGACTTCGAGGGCATGATCGCCGCGGCCAGGGCCGCGCCCGGCCAGTTCACCTTCGCCTCCTGGGGCGTCGCCAGCACCTCCCACCTCGCGATGGAGCGGATCCTGCGGGCGAAGGGCGTGGAGATGCTGCATGTCCCCTTCACCAGCCAGGCGCCGGCGATGCAGGCCATCATGGCCGGGCAGGTCGATGCCATGGCGCTGCCGGCCGGCGGGGCGGAGAGCCTGACCCGCGACGGCCGGACGCGCTGCGTCGCGGTCATCGCGCAGCGGCCGCTCGACATCCTGCCGGGCGCGCCGCCGGTGAACACCCTCGGCGTCGACCTCGAATCGGGGCTGTGGAAGGCGATCTACGCGCCGGCGCGGACCCCGCCCGAGATCCTGGCGCGGCTGAACGCGGCGGTGCGGGAGGCGATGCAGGCCCCGGCCTTCGTCGAGGTCGTCCGCCAGCAGGGCGCGGTGCCGCAGCCCTCGACCCCGGAGGAACTGGCCGCGCTCGGCCGGCGGGAGCGCCTGGCCTGGGGCGAGGTGGTCAGGGCCACCGGCGCTTTCGTGGATTAGGGCATCGCCGCAGGGCGGCAGCGCCCGGCGGCGCGGCCAGCCCGCGATGCCTGGCCGGGGCACCGGCGTATCGTCCGGCCAGCGCGATGGCACTCCGGCGCGGGGCGCGGCGGCCCCGCCCGGCCGGGTCAGGCGACGAAGAGCAGCAGCGCCAGCAACAGGATCACGACCACGGCGATGCCGTAGGTCAGGAACTGGGTGAAGCCCTCCCAGCCCCGCTGGTGCTGGGCGACGATGTCCTTGGCGTCCACCGCCGCGAATTCATAATGCTGCTGCTCGGCCACGGGCGTTTCCCTCATCCGATCCGGTCGGAGGGTGTAGGAAGCAGGAGCGTTTCGGGCAAGGGGTTGACCAGCGCCGCGGTGCCCGGCGCGGCGCCCTCCACCAGGGCCCGGCCGCCCTCCAGCCGCACCCGCCCGGCCGCCAGCCAGGCCAGCGCCGCGGGGTAGATCCGGTGCTCCTCCGCCAGCACCCGCGCCGCGAGCGCCTCCGGCGTGTCGCCCGGCAGCACCGGCACCGCGGCCTGGACCAGGATCGGCCCCTCGTCCACCCCGGCGCTGACGAGGTGCACGGTGCAGCCATGCAGCCGCACGCCGGCGGCGATCGCCCGCTCATGCGTCTCGAGCCCCGGGAAGGCCGGCAGCAGGGAGGGGTGGATGTTCACCAGCCGTCCCGCCCAGCGCTCGACGAAGCCCGGCGTGAGGACGCGCAGGAAGCCGGCCAGCGCGACCAGGTCGATCCGGTGCCCGTCCAGGACCTGCTGCATCGCCGCCTCGAAGCCGGCGCGGTCGCCGCGGAAGCCGCGGCTCTCCACCACCGCCGTCGGCACCCCGGCCGCGGCGGCATGGGCGAGGCCGGCGGCATCGGCGCGGTTGGACAGCACCAGCGCGATCTCGGCGGGATAGGCCGGGTCGCGCGCCGCCGCCAGCAGCGCGGCCATGTTGGAGCCGCGGCCGGAGATCAGGATGGCGGTGCGGGTGCGGCCCGACCCCGCGCCAGGCCGGTCCATCAGCGCGGCCAGCCCTGCGGCAGGTTGTCGATGCGCAGCGTGGCGGCGCCGTCGCCGGCCTCGATCCGGCCGATGCGGTGGACGCTCTCGCCCGCCGCGGCCAGATGCGCCGTCGCCTTGTCCGCATCCGCCGCGGCGACCACCACGACCATGCCGATGCCGCAGTTGAAGACCCGCAGCATCTCGTCGGCCGCGACATTGCCGGCGCCCGCCAGCCAGGCGAAGACCGGCGGCACCGGCCATGCGGCGGCGTCCACCACCGCCGTCACGCCCGCGGGCAGCACGCGCGGCAGGTTGCCGGGCAGGCCGCCGCCGGTGATATGCGCCGCCGCCTTCAGCAGCCCCGCCCGGTGCAGGCCGAGCAGGGACTTCACGTAGATCCGGGTCGGCGCCAGCAGCGCCTCGCCGAGGCTCTGCCCCGCCGCGAAGGGCGCCGGATCCGCCAGCGAAAGCCCGGCCGCCGCGACCACCCGCCGCACCAGGGAGAAGCCGTTGGAATGCACGCCGGCCGAGCCGAGGCCGAGCAGCACGTCGCCCGGCCCGACCGCCCGTGGCAGCAGCGCCCCGCGCTCGGCGGCGCCGACCGCGAAGCCGGCGAGGTCGTAATCCTCGGCCGCGTACATCCCCGGCATCTCGGCCGTCTCGCCGCCGACCAGGGCGCAGCCGGCCTGGCGGCAGCCCTCGGCGATGCCGGCGATGACGTCGCGCGCCTGGTCCAGCCGCAGCTTGCCGCTGGCGAAGTAGTCGAGGAAGAAGAGCGGCTCCGCCCCCTGCACCACGAGGTCGTTCACGCACATGGCGACGAGGTCGATGCCGACCGTCGCATGCCGGCCGGCATCGATCGCGACCCGCAGCTTGGTGCCGACGCCGTCGGTCGAGGAGACGAGGACCGGGTCGGTGAAGCCGGCGGCCTTCAGGTCGAAGAGCGCGCCGAAGCCGCCGAGGCCGCCCATGGTGCCGGTCCGGTCGGTCGACTTCGCCAGCGGCTTGATGGCCTCGACCAGCGCGTCGCCGGCGTCGATGTCCACCCCGGCCTCGCGGTAGGTCAGGCTCCCCGGGGGGGTGCCCTTGGGGGTGGAGGTGGGGGAACTGGTCAGGGCGGCCTCCAATCCTCTGAGGGGGGCAGGGCGGCGTCGCCGTGGCCGCCATCCCCGAAGCGCCCCACGCCGAGCGAGCCGCGCGAGGGTGCCGCAGGGACTGGATTCGCACAGCGGCGTCACGCCTTCGAGCGTTTCCGCTCTGCGGCGATCTGCTCTAAGCAGACTTTCGCGGGTTGGGCCACACTTCGTGCGGCCCAATCCTTTGAAGCGAAAGCCTGCTTAGGGTTTTGTTGCAGCACAAACCCCGAGGGGTTTGCTTAGGCGTGGCGCCTGTCCAAGTCCAGGGACACCAAACCCGGAGCAATGCCACCCTGCCCAAGGCAGGCCGCTTATGATCCATTATATCGTCTCTGGCATGTCTCCGGCGCCGTTCCGTGGCGAGGCAGACGGCCGGACGCAGCGGTGGGAGCAGGAGAGGCCATGCCGGGACAGAGGTCATGCAAGCCGCGGCGGCCGGCAGGCTGGCTCGCCGCCCTGTGGCTCGCGCTCGCGGCGCCCGCCGCCCTCGGCCAGGCGCTGCCGCCGCCGGTCCCGGCCACCGCGGCCGCGCCGGCCCCGGTGCCCGCCGACCCCGCCGCCGCCACCCTGAGCTTCGCCCAGCACGGCATCCCGGCCGAGGCCAGCGCCGAGAACGGCGTCCTGGCGAAGGAGCGCGCGCTTGCGGCCGGCCGCCGCCTTGCCCTGCAGAAGCTGGCGACGGAGGCGGGGCTCACCGCGCCCAACCTCTCCGATTCGCAGATCGACGACCTCGTGGATTCCATCGTCATCGAGCAGGAGCGCACCTCCCCCACCCGCTACAGCGGGCGGATCACGGTGAACTTCAATGCCGGCCGCGCGCGCCGGGCGCTCGGCGCGCCCGCCCCCGGTGGCCTGCCGCCGGTCGCCGGCGCGGCGGCCGCGGCCGCGAATGCCGGCGACCCGGCCTCGACGTGGGTCGATGTCGTCGCCACCTACAACTCCATGGGCGAATGGCTGGACCTCATGCGGCGGCTGCGGGGCGCGGGCCCGGTCGCCTCGGTCGATATCCGGGCGATCGCGACCGATGCGGCGCGGCTGCGCCTCGGCCTGCGCGCGCCGGCCGAGGCGGTGCAGGGCGACTTCGCCGGGTCCGGCCTGTCCCTCCAGCCGGCCGCCGGGCCGCGGCCGGGCGAAGCCTGGCGCCTGGGCCTTGCCGGCACCTTCTGAGCCGCCGGGGGAAGGCCCGGAGGAGAGCGGGATGCCGGAGGCCGCGCCCGTCGCGCCCGCGCATGTCCTCACCCTGCCGAACCTGATCACGCTGGCCCGGCTCTGCGCCGTGCCGGCGACCATCTGGCTCATCCTGCAGCACCGGCTCGACCTCGCCTTCCTGCTCTTCGTCGGCGCCGGCGTCTCGGACGCGATCGATGGCTGGCTGGCGCGGGTGCGCAATGCCCGCAGCGCGCTCGGCGCCGTGCTCGACCCGGTCGCCGACAAGGCGCTGCTGGTCTCGGTCTACGTCACCCTCGCCGCGGTGCATGTCCTGCCGGACTGGCTGGCGATCCTGGTGGTGTTCCGGGACATCGTGATCGTCGGCGGCGTGCTGGTGCTCTGGGGCCTCGGCCAGCCGCCCTCCATCAGCCCGCTCTTCGTCTCCAAGCTCAATACCGCGCTGCAGATCGCGCTGGCCGCGCTGGCGCTGCTGCTGGCCGGCTTCGGGCTCGCGGCCGATGGGCTGCTGGAGGCGATGATCTGGGCGGTGGCCGCGACCACGCTCGCCTCCGGCGGCGCCTATGTCGTCACCACCCTCCGGCGGCCCTGGACCGGGCCGTGAGGCGCGCATGAACCTGCTGCCGCCCGAGAGGGCGCCCTCCCGCCTGCCATCGGCCGAGCCGCCGCCCGCCGCGACGCGGCCGCGCGCGGAGCCCGCGCCCGCCCCCCCGCCCGGGCCGCGCGTCGCCACCCGCGGGCAGCGCATCGCGCTCTTCGCCGGGGTCGGCGCGGCGCTGCTGCTCGGCCTGTGGATGTTCTCGGCGATCCTGACGCCCTTCGTGCTGGCGGCGGTGATCGCCTATTTCCTCGACCCCATCGCCACGCGCCTGACCCGCATCGGCGTCCCGCGCACGCTGGCGGCGCTGCTGCTCGTGCTCGGCATGGTTGCCGTCGCGCTGCTCGGCCTGCTGCTGCTCTACCCCCTGCTGATCGCGCAGGTGACGGTGCTGCTGCAGCGGCTGCCGAGCTACGTGCTCGGAGTCGGCCAGGCGGTGCGGGAGGCGCTGATCGCGCTCTCCGAGAGGCTCGGGCCGGAGATGTTCGACCAGCGCCTGCAGGACCTGGCGGTCGGCCAGGCGGGCGCGATCATCTCCTTCCTCGGCACCTCGCTGGCGCGCCTCATCGGCGGCGGCGTCGCGCTGTTCAACGTCTTCACGCTCGTCACCGTGACGCCGGTGGTCGCCTTCTACCTGCTGCGCGACTGGCCGCGCATGCTGGCGCGCATCAATGCCTGGCTGCCGCGCCGCTCCGCCGCGACGCTGCGGCAATTGGCCAAGGACACCGACCGCGTGCTCTCGGCCTGGCTGCGCGGGCAGTTGCTCTGCTGCGCGCTGCTCGCAGTCTACTACGCCGCGGCGCTCTCGGCGGTCGGGCTCGAGCTCGGCCTCTCGGTCGGGCTGATGGCGGGCCTGCTCTCCTTCATCCCCTATATCGGCTCCATCACCGGCCTCATCACCGCGCTCGCCCTCGCGCTCGCGCAGTTCGGCACCTGGGACGGCGTGCTGGTCGTGCTCGCCATCTTCCTCGCGGGGCAGGTGATCGAGGGCTACATCATCTACCCCCGCCTGCTCGGCGACCGGGTGGAGCTGCACGCGGTCTGGGTGATCTTCGCGCTCTTCGCCGGCGGCGTCGCCTTCGGCTTCCTCGGCGTGCTGCTGGCCGTGCCGATCGCCGCCGTGGTCGGCGTCATCGCCCGCTACTGGCTGCGGCGCTACCTCGAGAGCCCGCTCTACCTCGATCCGCCGCGCACGGGGCTCTGATGCCGCCGCCCTACCGGCAGCTCGCCCTGCCGCTGCCCGTCGCCGATGGCTGCGACCTCGCCGACCTGCTGGAGGATGCGAGCAATGCCGAGGCGCTGGCCTGGCTGCGCCGGCCGGAGAGCTGGCCGGCCGGCCGCCTCGCGCTCTTCGGCCCGGCGGCGACCGGCAAGACGCATATGCTGCGCGGCCTGGCCGCCCGCCGCGGCTGGCCGGTGCTGCCGGGGCTGACCATCCGCGGCTGGCCCGCGGTGCCGGCGGGGGAGGGGCTGGCGCTCGACGATGCCGACTGCGTGCCGGAGGAGGCGGCGCTGCTGCACCTGCTGAACCTCTGCGCCGAGCGCGGGCAGAGGGTGCTGCTGGCCGGGCGCGACCCGCCGGCGCGCTGGGCGGTGACGCTGGCCGACCTGCGCAGCCGGCTGCGCGCCATGACCGCCGTCATGGTCCATCCGCCGGGCGATGCGCTGCTCTCGGCCCTGCTGCGGCGGCATTTCCTGCTGCGCCAGTTGCGGGTGGAGCGCGGGGTGCAGGACTGGCTGCTGGCGCGGCTGCCGCGGGAGGCGGCCGCCGTCGCCGAGGCCGCCGCCCGGCTCGACCATGCCGCGCTCGCCGCCGGGGGCCGGGTGACGCGGGCGCTGGCCCGGGCGGCGCTCGTGGAACTGCCGGGCTTCGGCCCCGATGGGGAGGAGGAGGACGCGCCGCCGTTCCGGGATGACGGTTTCACGGACGGCCCGACCCTGCTGTAGGCTGGCGGCAAGAGAAGGAGTGAGCGCGCATGTCGCTGGCCGAGACGCTGTCGCCGGAGGTGGCGGAGGCCACGATCTCGCTGGACGACCCGGCGCGCTTCATCAACCGCGAACTGTCCTGGCTGGATTTCAACACGCGGGTGCTGGAGGAGGCGGCGAATCCCCGCCATCCGCTGCTGGAGCGGCTGCGCTTCGTCGCCATCTCGGCCTCCAACCTCGACGAGTTCTACTCGGTCCGCGTCGCCGGGCTGATGGGGCAGGAGCGGGCGGGGATCGCCACCCTCTCGCCCGATGGCCGCACGCCGACCCAGCAGCTTGCCGCCATCCTGGCCCGCGCCAAGGTGCTGATCGAGGGCCAGCAGGCGGAATGGCGGACGCTGTGCAACCTGCTGGCCGGGGCCGGGATCGTGCTGGCGCGCGTCGGATCGCTGTCGGAGGAGGACCGCGACTGGCTGGCCAACTGGTTCATGGAGCGGGTCTTCCCGGTCCTGACCCCGCTGGCGGTCGATCCGGCGCATCCCTTCCCCTTCATCAGCAACCTCTCGCTCTGCATGGTGCTCAAGCTGGTGCGGGAGGAGGATGGCGGCACCATGCGGGCGCTGCTGCCGCTGCCGCCGCAGATCGACCGCTTCATCCGCCTGCCCGCCGGCGACGGCGCGATCCGCTTCGTGCTGCTCGAGGATGCGATCACCCTCTCGCTCGGGCGGCTCTTCCCAGGCTTCATCCCGGCCGACCAGGGGCTGTTCCGGCTGATCCGCGACACCGATGTCGAGTTCGAGGAGGAGGCGGAGGACCTCGTCCGCTCCTATGAGACGGCGCTGAAGCGCCGCCGCCGCGGCCGGCCCATCCACCTGACGGTGACCGCCGCGACGCCCGCCGACATGGTCGAGTTCGTGGTGCAGGAGCTCGACGCCTCCCCCGGCAGCGTGGTGCTGGTGGACGGGCTGCTCGGCATCGCCGACCTCAAGCAGCTCATCGTGGACGACCGGCCCGACCTGCTCTTCACGCCCTATACGCCGCGCTTCCCCGAACGCATCCTCGATTTCGGCGGCGACTGCTTCGCCGCCATCCGCGCCAAGGACATCGTCGTCCACCACCCCTACGAGAGCTTCGACGTGGTGGTGCAGTTCCTCCGCCAGGCCGCGCGCGACCCGAACGTCGTCGCCATCAAGCAGACGCTCTACCGCACGAGCCGGGAGAGCCCGATCGCCCGCGCCCTGATCGAGGCGGCCGAGGCGGGCAAGAGCGTGACCGGCGTGGTCGAGATCAAGGCCCGGTTCGACGAGGAGCGCAACATCGCCCTCGCGCGGGAGCTGGAGGCGGCCGGCGTGCAGGTCGTCTTCGGCTTCGTCGAGCTGAAGACCCACGCCAAGGTCTCGCTGGTGGTGCGGCGGGAGGGCAATGCGCTCCGCTCCTACGCCCATTTCGGCACCGGCAACTACCATCCCGTGACGGCGCGCATCTATACCGACCTGTCCTACTTCACCGCCGACCCGGCGCTGACGCGCGACGCGCAGAAGCTGTTCAACTACATGACCGGCTATGCCCGGCCGGAGACCATGGATGCGCTGGCCTTCTCGCCGCTCACGATCCGCCCGACGCTGCTCGGCCTGATCGAGCAGGAGATCCGCTTCGCGCGGGAGGGCAAGCCGGCCGGCATCTGGCTGAAGATGAACAGCCTGGTGGACGAGCAGTTGATCGACGCGCTCTATCGGGCCAGCCGGGCCGGGGTGAAGGTCGATTGCGTCGTCCGCGGCATCTGCTGCCTCCGGCCCGGGGTGCCGGGCCTGTCGGACCACATCCGGGTCAAGTCCATCGTGGGCCGCTTCCTGGAACACTCCCGGATCATCGTCTTCGGCAACGGCCACCGCCTCCCCTCCCGCCGCGCCCGGGTGTACATGTCCTCCGCCGACTGGATGGCCCGGAACATGGACTGGCGGGTGGAGACCCTGGTGCCGGTGGAGAACCCCACCGTGCATGCGCAGATCCTCGACCAGATCATGGTCACCAACCTCAAGGACACGGCCCAGAGCTGGCAGCTTCAGCCGGGCGGGGAATGGATGCGGGTCGAGCCCGGTATGCAACCCATCTCGGCCCACGAGTATTTTATGACCAATCCCTCGCTCTCGGGCCGGGGCAGCGCCCTGCGGCGGGCTGCCCAGGGGCGTTCCCACGGTACGCGGCGCGGGCGGCAGGACCGCGTGGCACAGGACTGAACCGCTTGGACACACCGGTACGCACCTGGCAGCCCGGCCCCGGGCTGGCCGCCGCCCCTGCCCGCAGCGGGGTGGTCGATCTCGGCTCGAATTCCGTCCGCCTCGTCGTCTTCGAGGGGCTGGGGCGGAACCCGCAGGCCATCTTCAACGAGAAGGCCGTGCTCGGCCTCGGCCGCGGGCTGCAGTCCACGGGCCGGCTGAACGAGGAGGCGATCGGGCCGGCGCTGACGGTCCTCGCCCGCTACCATGCCGTCGCGCGCGCCATGCATGCCGACCCGATCGAGGTGCTGGCGACGGCGGCGGTGCGGGATGCGAGCAACGGCCCGGACTTCGTCGCGGCGCTCGAGAGCCGGATGCCGGGCGTGCCCATCCGCATCCTGACCGGCGAGCAGGAGGCCGCCTTCTCGGCCGCCGGCGTGCTGCTGGGCTTCCCCGGCGCGGACGGCATCCTCGGCGACATCGGCGGCGGCAGCCTCGAGGTGGTGCGGCTCGATGCCGGGCGGCCCGGCCGCTCCCGCTCCCTGCCGCTCGGCGTCATCCGCCTCGCCGAGCGCTCGGGCGGCGACGTGGTCCGGGCGCGGGCGATCTGCGAGGAGGAACTCGGCGCGGTGCCCTGGCTGGCCGAGGGCGCCGGCCGCGACCTCTATCTGGTCGGCGGCGCCTGGCGGGCGCTGGCGCGGATGCACATCGCCCAGACCGGCTATCCCCTGGCGATCGTCCACCATTACGTCCTGCGGCGGGAGGAGGCGCGCGACCTCGCCGGCGTCGTCATGGCGGCGTCCCGGCGGGTGCTGGAGCGGATGCCGGGCGCGCCGCAGAAGCGCCTCGCCGACCTGCCCTTCGCCGCGCTCGCCATGCGGCGCCTGCTGCGGGCGACCGGCGCCGCGCGCGTCGTCTTCTCGGCCAATGGGCTGCGGGAGGGCTGGTATGCCGGCCTGCTGCCGGAGGCGGAGCGGCTGGCCGACCCGCTGCTCTCGGCGGCGCGGGAATTGGCGCTGCGCTGGGGCCGCGACCCCGGCCTGCCGCAGGCGCTGCTGGCCTGGACCGACCCGGTCTTCGCCGGTCAGGACAATGGCGCCCGCGCCTTGCGGGAGGCGGCCTGCTGGGTCTCCGACATTGGCAGCCACGACCACCCGGAATACCGCGCGGAGCAGGCCTTCCTCCGCATCCTGCGCCAGCACGGCGTGGGCCTCGACCACCATGCCCGCGCCTTCCTCGCCCTCGTCGCGGCGCTGCGCTACGAGGCCGAGCCCGGCGCGCCCTGGCTGGCGCCGACGCGGGTGCTGCTGGACCTGCCGACGATCCGCCGGGCGGAGGCGCTCGGGGCGGCGCTGCGGCTGGCCTATACGCTCTGCGGCGGCACGCCGGCGCTGCTGGCCGGCACGCGGCTGGAGCGGCAGGGCGGCAGGCTGGTGCTGCGGCTGGCCGAGGGCACCGGCGTCTTCGCCGGCGAGAGCGTGCTGCGCCGGGTGGAGGCGCTGGGCGCGGCGCTCGGCCTGGAAGCGGTGGTGCAGGTCGAGGAGGACTGAAGCGGACCGATGACCGCAGCGCCGCAAGGCGCGAAGGTCTGGATCGGCCCGCCCGGCATGCAATGTACCGCCCGGGGACGTGACCCGGCATCGGGTGTGCCGCGCTGGCTGGTCGGCTTGGTCGCGGCCTCGGGCCAAGAGCCGCGGGGCTTACCCTCATCCCGGCCGGGCGCTCTCGCCCGCCCTGGCCTGACGCCGCGGCGCGAGCTGTGATCCATGCTACGGCGCAGCATCCAAATGCCTGGGCATGGTGATCCCCGCGCGGGTCCGCCGGCGCGGTCCGCGGGGAGGCATCCATGAGCACGACCTATTACGAGGTGACCGAAGGCAGGGTCATCCGGACTGCCCGGGCCTGGCTGCGGACCCGCCTTCTCTCCTGGTTCCAGGGCAGGCTCTGGCCGCCGCAGGAGGATACCGCCTGCCGGCCAGTGGAGTATGTGCGGGGCCTGCAGTCGGACCTGCGCATCCTGACGCGCTATGTCGCACGCCGCGACGATCTCGGCTTCAAGTGGCAGGACCCCGACGCGGATGCGAAGGGGCGCGCCGCGCCGGCCCCTCCGGCCACCGATCCGGGCCCGGCTGCCCCCGGCTCCGCCACCTCCGGCTCCCCCGCCCCGGGCTTTGCCACTCCCGGCCCCACCGCCGACCGGTCATCCGGACCCGTCTGCGACGAGAAGGTGGCGAAGCTGCTGACCGCCTGCCCGGAGGAGATCGCCAGGGACGCCAGGCTCCTTGCCGCCCTGGTGCACCACACCGACATCCTCTCGCGCCACGTGCGGCCGGCCAATGTCAGCACCATCCGGCTCACCTGCGCCTATGTCGACACGCATGAGCACGGCCCGATGCCGCCACAGGTGGTGCAGGAGGCGCGGTCGGTCCGCCGCTTCATCCGCGCCATGGCGCTGCTCGGGCTGTTCGCCCTCATCCTCGCCGTGCACCTGCTGGTCCATGCCGGCAATGGCGAGCGGATCCTCGGGGACCTCGAGGCGCAGCGGAAGGCGTTGAGCCAGGCCGAGGCGGCGGTGGCGACCGCGCAGCGGGACGCGGCGGCGAACCTGCCGGCCGAGCGGCGCGAGGAGGCGCTGCGCGGTGGTGCCGAAAGCATCTGCAAGGCGACGGCGCCCTTGCCGCCGCCGCCGGTCGCCAAGGCTTGCCTCGAACGCGAGCAGGCCCTGCAAGGCCTGCGCGTCACGCGGGAACGGCTGGTGCTCTGGAACGGCACCACGGACAACCTCGCCCGCTGGACCTTGCTGTACCACTTCGTGCCGGAGGTCCGGCCGCCCGGCGACCTGCCGTCCGATGCCTGGTCCTCGGCCGAGGCGCGCACGAAGGGCGGGCTCTTCGGGCTGACCGCCTTCGTTCTGCCCATGCTGCTCGGGCTGGTGGGGGCCTGCGCCTTCATGTACCAGCGCATCAGCCGGAAGATCGAACTCTGGACGCTGGAAGCCCGTGACAAGTGGCGCAGCGTGCTGCGGGTGCTGCTCGGCTTCATGCTCGGCGGCCTCGTCGGCGCTCTCTGGACCTCTGGCGAGAGCGTGGAGATGGAGGGCGGCGTCACGCTCAGCCTCGCGGCGATCGCCTTCTTCGTCGGCTACGCCGTGAAGATGGTGTTCGATACGATCGAGGCCATCATCGCCGCCGTACTGGCCAAGGTCAGCCTCCTCTTCGGCAAGCCCGATTCGGCTACCTGAAGGCGGCGGGCAGGGAGCCGCCCGCGATGCAGGGGCGCCGGTCCGGGTCAGCCCGGCCGGCGCTGCGCCAGCCAGATCCCCGCCGCGATCAGGCCGATGCCGAGGGCGTGGAAGACCCGCGGCACCTCGCCCAGCAGCAGGATCGCCAGCAGCGTGCCGAAGACCGGCACCAGGTGCATCGCCAGCCCCGCCGTGTTCGCGCCCACTAGCGCGACGGCGCGGTTGTAGGCGAGATAGGCGAGCACCGAGGCGCAGGCCGCCACATAGACCACCGCCAGCAGCGCCGGCGCCGAGAGCGGCATGGGCCGGCCCGCGAGCGTCTCCGCGCCATAGAGCGGCAGCAGCATGGCCGCCCCCGCGACGAAGAGGGCGACCAGCAGGCTGAAGGGGGTTCACCGCCGGCCGCCGCCGCAGCAGCGCGGTGTAGAGCGCGTAGCTGACGCAGGCGCCGAGCATCCAGAGATCGCCGGGGTTGAAGGCGAAGCCCGTCAGCACCGCCGGGTCGCCATGGCTGACCAGCGTCAGCGCCCCGGCCAGCGAGACCGCGATGCCGAGCCCCTGCTGCGGCCGCACCCTCTCCCCGAACAGCAGGAACGAGGCGAGGACGATCAGCACCGGCATCACCGTCTGCAGCATGACGATGTTGAGCGCGGTGGTGGTCTGCGCCGCGGTGTAGAGCATGGTGTTGAACACCGCGATGCCGAGGAAGGCGAGGGCGAGCACCGGCTTCCAGGCCCGCAGCAGCGCCGGCAGGTCGCGCGCCAGGTGCGGCCAGGCCAGCGGCAGGACGAGCAGGGCGCCGAGCACCCAGCGCCAGAAGGCGAGGCCGACCGGCGGCACCACCCCGGCGACCGCGCGCCCGACGATGGCATTCCCGGCCCAGCAGAGCGCCGGGACGGCCATCAGCAGCCAGGCCCGGTCGAAGGGGCCCTGCCTGCCCGTCATGGCGGCCCTCAGGCCGCCTCGATCAGCTTGACCCTCCGCCCCTCGACGCCCAGCGCCAGCCGGCCGGCCTTCAGCGCCAGCGCCGCCTCCCCGAACACCTCCCTCCGCCAGCCATGCAGGGCGGGCAGGTCGGGATGCGCCTCCGTAGCCAGGCGGTCGAGGTCGTCGCTGCTCGCCAGCAGCTTCGGCGCGACATGGTGCTCCTCCGACTTCGCGGCCAGCAGCACCTTCAGCAGCGCGACCAGGGCGGGGGAGGGGGTGGGGCCGGAGCGGTCGCGCGGCGGGTCGGGCAGGGCGCTGTCGGGCAGGCCCTTCGCCTCCTTGATGGCGGCGAGCAGCCCGGTGCCGCTGCGGCCCTTGGCGAAGCCCTCCGAAATCCCCCGCGCCCGGGCCAGGTCGGCCGGGGTTTCCGGCATGGTGGCGGCGAGCTCGAGCAGCGTCTCGTCCTTCACCAGGCGCTGGCGGGGGATGTTGATGCGCTGCGCCTCCCGCTCCCGCCAGGCGGCCAGCGCCCGCAGCATGCCGAGGAAGCGGCGGTTGGTGGTGCGGGGCTTCAGCCGCTCCCAGGCGCTCTCGGGCTCGGTCCGGTAGGTCGCCGGGTCGTTCAGCACGGCCATCTCCTCGGCGACCCAGTCGAGCCGCCCCTCCCGCTCCAGCCGCGCCTTGAGGCCGGTATAGATCCGCCGCAGATGCGTCACGTCCGCCGCCGCATAGGCGATCTGGGAGGGGGAGAGGGGCCGCGCCGACCAGTCGCTGAAACGGTGCGCCTTGTCGATCTGCGCGCCGGCGAGGGAGCGGGCGAGGGCGTCGTAGCTCACCTGGTCGCCGAAGCCCGCGACCATGGCGGCGACCTGGGTGTCGAAGAGCGGCGTCGGGACGGCGCCGAATTTCAGCAGGAAGATCTCCACGTCCTGCCGCGCGGCGTGGAAGACCTTGGTCACCTTGTTATCGGCCAGCAGGGCGCCGAGCGGGGCGAGGTCCATCCCCTCCGCCTGCGCATCGACCACGGCGGTCTCGTGCTCGCCGCCGAGCTGGACCACGCAGAGCTCGGGCCAATAGGTCCGCTCCCGCATGAACTCGGTGTCGACGGTGACGAACTCCTCCCCGCGGAGGCGCTCGCAGAGGGCCGCCAGCGCCTCGGCGGTGGTGACCAGGACGGGTGGCGCAGCTTCTGCAGGCGGGCGACGGCTCATGCCGGGGCTTCTACCGCCGGGGGAAGCCCGGGAAAAGGCCACGCGGCTTGACAGGAGGGGGGGCGGACGCCTCAAACCGCCCGACCTCAGCGATCCGGGTTTTATCCTCACATGCATGCCTACCGCACCCATACCTGCGGCGCCCTCCGCGCCACCGACGCCGGCCAGACCGTGCGCCTCTCCGGCTGGGTGCACCGCAAGCGGGACCATGGCGGGCTGCTGTTCATCGACCTGCGCGATCATTACGGCCTGACGCAATGCGTGGTGGCGACGGGCAGCCCGGTCTTCGAGGCCGCGGACCGGCTGCGGGCCGAGAGCGTGATCACCGTGACCGGCGAAGTGGTGCCGCGCGAGCCCGGCACCATCAATGCGAAGCTGCCGACCGGCGAGATCGAGTTGCGGGTGCGCGAGCTGGTCCTGCAATCCGGCGCCGAGGTGCTGCCTTTCCAGATCGCCGGCGAACAGGATGCGCCTGAGGAACTGCGCCTGCGCTACCGCTTCCTGGATCTCCGGCGGGAGCGGCTGCAGCGCAACATGATCCTGCGCGCCCAGGTCATCCAGGACATCCGGGAGCGGATGATCGCCACCGGCTTCAACGAGTTCCAGACGCCGATCCTGACGGTGTCCAGCCCCGAGGGCGCGCGCGACTTCCTGGTCCCGGCCCGGCTGCATCCCGGCAAGTTCTACGCCCTGCCGCAGGCGCCGCAGCAATACAAGCAGCTCACCATGGTCGCGGGCTTCGACCGCTACTTCCAGATCGCCCCCTGCTTCCGCGACGAGGCCGGCCGCGCCGATAGAACCCTCATGTTCTACCAGCTCGATGTCGAGATGAGCTTCGTCACCCAGGAGGACGTCTTCACGACGATGGAGCCGGTGCTGCGCGGCACCTTCGAGCGCTTCGCCGAGGGCCGCCACGTGGATGCCGGCCCCTGGATCCGCATCCCCTATGCCCAGGCGATGCTCGACTACGGCACGGACAAGCCGGACCTGCGCAACCCGCTGGTGATCCGCGACGTGACGGCGCAATTCGCCGGTTCCGGCTTCGGGCTCTTCGCCAAGATCGCCGCCGGCGGCGGCGTGGTGCGCGCCATCCCGGCGCCGGGCGCGGGCGGCAATCCGCGGTCCTTCTTCGACAAGATGAACGAATGGGCGCGCGAGCAGGGCGCCGGTGGCCTCGGCTACATCACCTTCGAGGCTGCCCCCGCCGGAGGCGACGAAGCCATCCCGAAGGGCCCGATCGCCCGCAACCTGGAAGCCGACCGCGCCGAGGCGATCCGCGCCGCCTGCGGGCTCAAGGCGGGCGACGCGGTGTTCTTCGCCGCGGGCAAGGAGGCCGAGGCCGCCAAGCTCGCCGGCCAGGCCCGCCTCAGGCTCGGCACCGACCTCGGCCTGACGGCCAAGGAGGGCTTCCGCTTCTGCTGGATCACCGACTTCCCCTTCTACGAGCTGAACGAGGAGACGGGGCAGGTGGACTTCAGCCACAACCCCTTCTCCATGCCGCAGGGGGAGATGGAGGCGCTGGAGACGAAGGACCCGCTGACCATCCCCGCCTTCCAGTACGACGTAGTCTGCAACGGCTACGAGATGGCCTCTGGCGCGATCCGCAACCACAAGGCGGAGATCATGGTGAAGGCCTTCGGCATCGCGGGCTACCCGCCCGAGGCCGTGGAGGAACGCTTCGGCGGCATGCTGAACGCCTTCCGCTACGGCGCCCCGCCGCACGGCGGCATGGCGGCCGGCATCGACCGCATCGTCATGCTGCTGGCCGAGGAGCCCAACCTGCGCGAGGTGAACCTCTTCCCCATGAACCAGCAGGGAGAGGAGCTGATGATGGGCTCGCCCTCCCCGGTGGAGGAGCCGCGGCTGAAGGAACTCCATATCCGTACCGTGCTGCCGCCGGCCAAGGGCGGCGCCAAGCCGTCCTGAGGGCCGGGCCGCGCAAGTTTGCGCGGCGGAATCCCGGCCCGGGCGTTTGCGCGGGCGGGCACCTGCCCTAGATGCACCCGATCGACCGAAGGACCCGAGCGATGCCGCTGCGCCGCCATCTCCTCGCCACCCTGGCGGCACTCGGCCTCGCCGCCGCCCTGCCGCGCCCCGTCCCGGCCGCCGAGCCGGGCGCGGAGGCCATGATCGGCCACCGCGCCGCCTACAAGCTGACGCTCGACAAGGTGCGGGACAATTCCGACATCGCCCGGGCCGAGGGCGTGATGCTCTATGAGGTGGTGGATGCCTGCGACGGCTGGGCCACCCGCCAGCGCTTCCAGCTTCGGATCACCGACCGCGACGGGCAGGATGTCGAGACCACCTCGGACTACTCGACCTTCGAGACGAAGGACGGGAAGAAGCTCCGCTTCAGCCTGACCCAGACCAGCCAGGGCGCCGTCTCCCAGCGCATCGCCGGCGATGCCGAGACGACGCCGGAGGGCGGCACGGTGAAGTACACCGAGCCCGAGGCGAAGGAGGAGACGCTGCCCGAGGGCACGCTGCTGCCGATGCTGCACACCATCCGCAGCCTCGCCGCGGCCAGGGCCGGGTCGCGCATGCTGGTCGTGCCGCTCTTCGACGGCACCAGCGCGGAGGGGGCGCAGGACACGACGACGGTGATCTCCGCCTGGACCCCGCCGCAGGCCAATGCGCGCTTCCCGGACCTCGCCAAGCTCGGCAGCGCGCGCATGCGCGTCGCCTTCTTCGACCGCGACAAGGGGAGCGATGCCGGCGGCGCCAGCGCCCCGGACTACGAGGTGGGGCTGCGCTATTTCGAGAACGGCGTGGCCGACGACCTGAAGATGGATTTCGGCGAGTTCAGCGTGGACGGGAAGCTGCAGGAACTGTCGATCCTGCCCAATCCCTGCTGACCCGCCCCGGGCACCGGCGGCCGGGTCGCGTTCCCGGGCCATGCGGGCGCTCCGCTCTCGATACTTGATTCCTCCGAATCTGGAGTCTATCTTCTCCGGGTGAGGAGGACCCTGCCATGGGTGCCCTGGCCTATGCCGCGACCCGCCATGCCCCGCCGGCGCTGGTCGACCTGGGATCGAAGGCGGAGCGGGAGCGGCTGAGCGCCTCCGCGCTGAAGGCCTTCTTCGCCATCGCCGAACGCTGGAAGCTGAAGGACGAGGAGGCCCGCGCCCTGCTGGGCGGGCCGGCCGCCAGCACCTTCTACGAGATGAAGCGCGCGCCGGAGGGGCGGGTGCTGGACCAGGACCGGCTGACGCGCCTTTCCTACCTCATCGGCATCTTCAAGGCGTTGCACATCCTGCATGGCGAGGCGCTGGCCGACCAATGGGTCGGCCTGCCCAACGGCAACCGCATCTTTGGCGGCAGCACGCCGCTCTCCTACATGATCCGCGGCGGCGCCCCGGCAATGCAGACCGTCCGCCGCCTGCTGGATGCCCGCCGGGGCGGGCTGTGACAGCGCTGCCGCCGACCCGGCTGGTCCGGCGGCAGGACACCCACCGGCTCATCCCCTCGCAGTACAGCGTGCTGGCGCGGATCGCCGGCGACGACGCGCAACTGCGCGACCTCTTCGACCTCGACAATGCCACCAACGAAAGGCTGCAGGCGGAGGCCGGCCTGCTGCCGGGCATCGGCATCGAGGAACTGGTCTTCGGCATCCCCTTCGCGCGCATCGTCAACGCCGCCTTCGTGCATGCGCATCCGCTCGGCAGCCGCTTCAACGGCCCCGAGCGCGGCGCCTGGTATGCCGGCTTCGAACTGGAGACCTCCATGGCCGAGGTCGCGCACCACAAGGCGGTGCAATATGCCGAGATCGGCCGCTTCGACGACGTCGTGACCTATGACGACTACCTCGCCGACATCGCCGGCGAATTCCACGACCTGCGTGCCGCGCCGGTGTTCGCCGATTGCCTCGACCCGGACAGCTACGTCGCATCCCAGGCCCTGGCGGAGCGGGTGCTGGAGGCGGAGGGGCTCGGCATCGTCTATCCCAGCGTGCGGCGGGCCGGGGGCACCTGCCTCGCGGTCTTCCGGCCTGCGCTGGTGTCGCATGTGCGGCGCGACACAACCTGGCGCTTCGCCTGGACGGGCAGCCCGGTGCCGGAGATCGGCCGGGCCTGAGCCTCCCGCGGTTTGACCGCCCCACCCCGGCCATGATGGACTGCCGGCAAGCAATCGCCAGCCGGACACGGATTTCGTCACTGCATCCGCAGGAGAGCCGCCATGGCCGCCGATACCGCCGCCGCGCCCGCCATCCCGATCATCGATCTCGGCCCCTATCTGGCCGGTGAGCCCGGCGCGCTGGAGGCGACCGCGGCGCAGCTCCGCCACGTCAACGAGACGATCGGCTTCATGACGATCGTGAACCACGGCGTCCCCGCCGCCCTGGTCGAGGAGGCCTTCGCCGCCTGCGCCCGCTTCCATGCCCAGCCGCTCGAGGCGAAGCTGGCGGTGAAGGCGAATGCCCAGCTCCAGGGCTATGTCCCGCTGCGCGGCAGCACCACCCGGCACTCGAAGATCAACCCGGACAACAAGCCGAACGAGAACGAGGCCTTCTTCATGAAGCGGGATGGCGAGGACGCGGGCGCGCCCGACCGCTGGCCCGCGGACCTGCCCGGCTTCCGCGAGGTGGCGCTGCGCTACTACGACGCCATGGACGCGCTCGCGCAGAGGCTGCTGCCGCTCTACGCCGTGGCGCTGGACATGCCGCCCGGCCATTTCGGGCCCTTCTGCGACCGGCCGCTGAGCGGCCTGCGCTTCACCCACTACCCGCCGGCGGAGTACGGAGCCAACCAGTTCGGCATCGCGCCGCATTCGGATTCCAGCTTCATCACGCTGCTGGCGCAGAACAAGGTCCCCGGCCTGCAGCTCCGCACCACCGCCGGCGAGTGGATCGACATGCCGGTCATCCCCGACAGCTTCGTGGTCAATACCGGGGAGGTGCTGCACCGCTGGAGCAACGGCCGCTTCATCAACACCCCGCACCGCGCCTACAACGTCTCGGCCGGGCCGCGCTACGCCATCCCCTATTTCTTCCACCCCAATCCCGACACGCTGATCGAGGCGTTGCCGACCTGCCGCGTGCCGGGCGAGGCACCGCGCTTCGAGCCGATGACGGTCGGCGACTACATGGCCTGGTTCCGCAACCAGAACTACGACCACGTCCGCAAGCAGGACGCGGCCTGATGCGCCGCATGCTGCTGGCCGCCGCGCTGCTCGCAGCCGCGGCGGTGGCGCCCGCGCGCGCCGAGGAGAAGGTGCTGCGCGTCTCGCTCAATACCGAGCTGCAGGTGCTCGACCCGATCGTCACGACGATCAACGCGACGCGGGTCTTCGCCTATTTGGTCTTCGACACGCTGGTCGGCATCGACAGCAAGGGCGCCTATCGCCCGCAGATGCTGGAGGGCTGGGAGGTCAGCCCGGACCGCCTGACCTGGCGCTTCCGCCTGCGCGAGGGGCTGGAGTTCTCCGACGGCACGCCGGTGACCGCGGCGGATTGCGTCGCCTCCATCAAGCGCTGGGCGCGGCGCGAATCCCTCGGCGCCCAGCTCCTGCGCGCCGCCGACAGCCTGCAGGCGCTGGACGCGCGGAGCTTCGAGCTGCGCCTGCGCGAGCCCTTCGCCTTCGTCATCGAGGCGCTGGGCAAGCCCGGCCACACCATCCCCGTCATGATGCCGGCCCGCATCGCCGAGGCGCCGGCCGACAAGGCGGTGACGGAGATCGTCGGCTCCGGCCCCTTCCTCTTCCGCCGCGAGGAATGGCGGCCGGGCGACCGCGCCCTCTTCCACCGCAACCCGCGCTACCGCCCGCGGGCCGAGCCGGCGGATGGGCTGGCCGGCGGCAAGGTGGTGAAGCTCGACCGCGTCGAGCTGGTCAGCATGCCGGACCAGGCGACGCGCATCTCGGCGCTGATGGCGGGCGAGCTCGATTTCCTCGAGATCGTGCCCTTCCACTTCATCGACCGGCTCCGCCGCAGCCGCGCCATCACCGTCGCCAACCAGCGCGGGGTGGAGCAGATGGTCGCCATCCTCTCCATCAACCACCTGACGCCGCCCTTCAACGACATCCGCATGCGCCGCGCGCTGCAGGCGGCGATCGGCCAGGCCGATGTCATGGCCTCGCTCGGCCTGCCCGCCGGCATGGCGATGGAGCAGTGCCTGACGATCTACATGTGCGACGGGCCGCTGGCGACGGAGGCGGGCACCGAGGCCTATCGCGGCGCCGGCATCGCGCGCGCCCGGGCCCTGCTGCAGGAGGCCGGCTACAAGGGCGAGCCGGTGGTGCTGCTGCATTCCGAGAGCTCGGCGCTGCTGAACCCCACGGGCCTCGTCATGGCTGACCAGATGCGCCAGGCCGGCTTCAACGTCGATGTCCGCACCAGCGACTATGCGACGGCCGCGGTCCGGCGGATGAGCAAGGCGCCGGTGGAGCAGGGCGGCTGGAACGTCATGCCGATCGTCTGGAACGGCATCGACCTGGTGAACCCGCTGGCCAACCCCGCCGTCGCCAACAACTGCAACGAGTTCAACTCCGGCTGGCATTGCGACGAGCAGACCACGGCCCTGCTGCGGGAACTGGCCGTGACAGCCGATCCGGCGGCGCAGAAGGCGCTGGCGGAGAAGCTGCAGGCGGCCTTCCACCGCAACGTCAACTACGTCCTCGGCGGGCAATTCGCCGCCCCGGCCGCCTACCGGTCCGAGGTGACGGGGGTGGTGCCCTTCGCCTTCCCCGTCTTCTGGAACATCGAGAGGCGCTGATGGTAGATTGAATTCGCTTGCGTGGCGTTCATTGTGCGGTGCAACATGGGCGTGAGGCTAGGGAGGAACCTCAACCGGAGATCCCGCGCCATGCTGCCCTTCTTCCTCGGCCTCGCCACCCTCGTCGTCGTCAACCTCGTCACGGACCATGAGGCCCGGCGCGAGGGCCTCGACGAGCTGAAGGCCGGCCTCCGCCTCGGCTCGTGAGCCTGGCGCGGCGGGGCCTCGGTGCCCCGCCGCAGGCTCATGGCATGGGGCGCGGCCCCTGCTGCACCCCGCCGAGCCCGGCCTGGGAGGCCCTCCGCAGCAGGAGGGCCGGTAGGAGGGTCGGTGTCGGGCGAAGGGCAGGCGAGGCCGCCCCCTGGCGCCCCTGCCCCGGCCGGGGCATGCTTCCCGCCGGCGGCCGCCGGCCGCCCAACAGACGCCCGTTGCCCGGCCCGCGCAGCCTTCCGGAGGATCCGCCATGAGCGCCGGCCTCGTTCTCGACCATTCCGCGCCGCTGTCGGCTCGCCCGCTCGGCGCCACCTTCGGCGCGGAGCTTTCCGGCCTGCGCATCGCCGGCGACCTGCCGCAGGCGGAGGTGGATGCCTTCCTCGCCGCCCTGCACCGCCACGGCGTGGTGCTGCTGCGCGGCGTGCCGGAGGACCCGGGCGCGCAGGTGGCCTTCAGCAAGCGGCTCGGCCCGCTCGAGCGGCATTCCTCCACGGCCCATACCCATCCGGCGCACCCCGAGATCTTCTGCGTCGGCAACTACGAGGCGCCGGGCGGCCCGAAGGCGCATTTCGCCACCGGCGTCGAGCAATGGCATGCCGACAGCAGCTTCCGCCCGGTGCCGAGCCGCGCCTCGCTTTTCTACGGCGCCATCGTCCCGCCGGAGGGCGGCGAGACCTGGTTCCTCGACGCCGTCACGGCCTGGGCGGAGATGCCGCCGGCGCTGCAGGCGCGCATCGAGGGCCGCCGCGGCGTGCACGACCTGAACACGCTCTCCGAGTGGAACCGCCGGCACACGCCCGGCCGCCCGCCGCTGTCGGCGGAGGCGCGGCGGCAATTCCCGCCCGTCGCGCAGCCGCTGGTGCGGCGGCATCCCGTCACCGGCCGCCGCTCCCTCTTCGTCTGCCCCGCCGTCATCAGCCACATCGAGGGCATGTCCGCCGAGGACAGCCATGCGCTGATCGAGGAGGTCATGCGGCACGCGACGCAGGAGCGCTACCTCTACCGCCACCGCTGGCAGGCGGGCGACTTGGTCGCCTGGGACAACCTGGCGACCCTGCACACCGCCACCCTCTTCGACCACACCCGCCATGTCCGGCTGATGTTCCGCACCACGGTGGCCGGGGAAGCCTGAGGCTTGCTCAGTTGGTCGCGCTGGCGATCGCCTGCAGCCGGTCGAACTGCTCCTTCGTCCAGCCCGCGCCCGCCGACGGGTCGGTCAGCAGCGGCAGCGTCACGGCGCGGAAGGGCGCGCGGTCCGGGCGGAGGATGACCTTCCCCTCGCGCTCGAACTGGCCGGGCAGCGCCGCCTCGATCTCCCGCACCGCCAGCGTCGAGCGCGTCGCGGCCTCGCGCAGCGCCTGCTCCACCACCGGCCGGTCGGCCTCGCCGATCCTGCGCCAGGCGCTGCCGCCGATGACGGTGCTGATCGCCTCGGTGATGTGGCCGGTCAGGATGACGTGGCTCTGCACCTCCTGCAGGCGCTTGGCGGCGATGTTCGGCAGCGGGTTCTCCTGCGCGTCCACCGTGCCGTTCTGCAGCGCGAGATAGACCTCGGCGAAGGCGATGGGCGTGGCATTCGCCCCGACCGCGCGGGCGAACATCATGTAGAGCGGCGCCTGCGGCACGCGGAGCTTCAGGCCGCGCATGTCCTCCGGCCGGGTGATGGCGCGGTTGGCGGTGACGTGCCGCTCCCCGGTATAGGTCAGCGTCACCATGTGGTTGCCGCTGGCGCGGTCGTAGCCGGCGGCAAGCTCGCGGAACAGCTCGCTGTCGCGATAGGCCATGAAATGCCCGAAGTCGCGCAGCATGTAGGGCGCGCCGGAGATGGCGATGGGCCTGTACTGCCCGGCGGCGAAGCCGACCGCGGTATAGGCGATGTCGATCGAGCCGAGCACGAGGCCCTGGTTCAGTTGCGGCTCGGAGCCGAGCTGGGAGGCGGCGAAGACCTCGATCTGGATGCGGCCCTGCGTACGCTCGGCGATCTCCTTCGCGGCGCGCAGGGCTTCCAGGTGGTGCGGCTCCGTCGCTTCCTGCACATGGCCCCAGCGGAGCCGGGTCTGGGCGGCGGCGGGCAGGGCAGCAAGCAGGGCAAGCGACAGCGTCAGGGCAAGCGACAGCGTCAGGGCAAGGCGCAGGGGCGCCATGGCAATGTCTCCTCGATCCGTGGCGCTTTCCCCGGACCGGAAGGCTAACGAAGCCGCGCCGCGGCGCAAGCCGGGTGCGGATGGCGGAATCCGGCCCAGCCGCTAGGATATGCCTCGAAAGGGAGCAACCGCCATGGACGCCGTCA
The DNA here is from genome assembly GCF_030657435.1 of Paracraurococcus lichenis. Taxonomy (GTDB): domain Bacteria; phylum Pseudomonadota; class Alphaproteobacteria; order Acetobacterales; family Acetobacteraceae; genus Paracraurococcus; species Paracraurococcus lichenis. Next base: position 71,313 of record NZ_JAUTWS010000018.1, read on the forward strand.
CCCAGCCACCCGTCATTCGTCTGAACCCCGAGGACGGCGTCGTCATCGCCCGCCAGGTCCTGCCGCCGGGAACGCCGGTCGGCGCCGGCGTCTCGACCGCCGCCCGCATCCCGGCCGGCCACAAGATCGCGGTGCGGCGGCACGGGAAGGGCGAGCCGGTGCGGCGCTACGGCCAGATCATCGGCTTTGCCACCGAGGAGATCCTGCCGGGCCAGTGGGTGCATACCCACAACCTCGCCATGGGCGATTTTTCCCGGGATTATGCCTTCGGCCAGGATGCGAAGCCGACCGAGCCGGTTCCCGTCCCGGCGACCTTCCAGGGGATCGTCCGCGCGGATGGCCGCGTCGCCACGCGCAACTACATCGGCATCATCACCTCGGTGAACTGCTCGGCGCATGTCGCGGAACTCATCGCGCTCGCCTTCCGCCGCAACCCGCTGACCGGCGAGGACCCGCTGGCGGCCTGGCCGAACGTCGACGGCGTGGTGGCGCTGACGCACAAGACCGGCTGCGGCATGACGCAGGGCGAGCCGCTGGCGCTGCTGCGCCGCACCCTCGGCGGCTTCGCGCGGCACGCCAACTTCTCCCATGTCATCGCCATCGGCCTCGGCTGCGAGGTGAATCAGATCGGCGGCCTGCTGGAGGAGCAGCGCCTGTCGGGGCGTCTGCGCAACATGGCCATCCAGGAGATGGGCGGCTCGCGCAAGACGGTGCAGGCCGGCATCGACTTCGTCCGCGAGGTGCTGGACGAGGCGAACCGGGTCACCCGGCAGCCCGTGCCGGCGAGCGAGCTCTGCGTCGCGCTGCAATGCGGCGGCTCGGACGGCTATTCCGGCATCACCGCCAATCCCGCGCTCGGCGCGGCCTCCGACCTCGTCGTGCGGCATGGCGGCACGGTGATCCTCTCCGAGAGCCCGGAGACCTATGGCGCCGAGCACCTCTTCACCCGCCGCGCCGTCTCCCCCGAGGTCGGGCAGAAGCTGGTCGACGTCATGCACTGGTGGGAGGAGTACACGAAGCGCGAGGGTGCCGAGATGGACGCCAACCCGTCGCCCGGCAACAAGCTCGGCGGCCTGACCACCATCCTCGAGAAGTCGCTCGGCGCCATGGCGAAGGCGGGCAGCACGAACCTCGTCGATGTCGTGCGCTATGCCGAGCCGGTGACGAAGAAGGGCTTCGTCTTCATGGACACGCCCGGCTACGACCCGGTCGGCGCCACCGGCCAGGTCGCGGGCGGCGCCAACCTGCTCTGCTTCACCACCGGCCGCGGCAGCGTCTTCGGCTGCAAGCCCACGCCCTCCATCAAGCTGGCGACCAATACGCCGATGTACGAGCGGATGGAGGAGGACATGGACGTCAATTGCGGCACGATCGTAACCGGCGAGGAGACGGTGCAGCAGGTGGGCGCGCGCATCTTCGACCTGATGCTGGCGACCGCGAGCGGCCAGCGGACGAAATCGGAAGCCTTCGATTTCGGCGCGGCGGAATTCGCCCCCTGGGTGCTCGGCGCGACGATGTAGCGGCGTCCGGCAGCGGCGCCGGCCGGCGGCGCTACGGCCGGCATAGTCACCGGCAGAACGACCGATTTTAAAGATCGATTCTGCCGGAACGTGCTTTGTTCCGGAGAATCTCCTGTCATCATCGTGAGGTGCGCCTTGCGCCGCCGGCGGCGTTGCGCACCGGCGGGCGGCGCCTTCGCTGTGGCCTGCGGCCCGCGGAGGAGACAGTTCATGGCCGAGATTTTCTTCAGCGCGGTGGCGCCCGCCAATAATTCGGGCGTGGCAAGCCTGGCGCGCATGACGCTCGACGGCACGACGCTGCATGTGGACCTGGTTGCCATCGGGCTCACGCCCGGGCAGGCGCATCCGATCCAGATCGACGGCTTCCCGGATGGCAGCGGTGCCGCGCGGCTGGCGGTCGCCAGCGACGATACCAACGGCAACGGCATCATCGAGCGCGCCGAGGCGGCGGTGGCGACCGGCGCGCCGCTCTTCGACGTCACCCCCTCCGGGACCAACACGCATGGCGCCGGCGCCGGGGCGGATGCGCCGGTGGCGGATGCGAACGGTGTGCTGGCGCTGAGCCAGAACTACACGCTCGACCCGGCGCAGCCGAACGACGCGCAGCTCCTGTCGCACCTCGCGGGCAGCATCCTGGGCATCGGCGGGACCACGACCGCTACGGCCTTCGATCCCACCCTGCCCGCCGCCCAGGGCCAGGTCCTCGCCCTGACGGCCGCCGATGCGGCCGCCGCCGGCCCGCTCGCCAACGATGCCAGTACCTTCCTGCAGCAGGCCGGCGCGGTGGTGGTCGCGCTCGGCGCCTATACGCTGAAGGTGGATGGCAGCGGCCCGGTCCTGCCGGAGCCAGCGGCGGCAACCCAGCCGGGTGCCACGGAATTCGCCGCGGTGCTGCTCCCGTCCAACAACTCGGGTGCCTACGGCCTCTCGATGGCGCATCTCGACGCTGCGGCGGGGACGTTGCAAGTCGATCTCTGGATGGCCGGGCTGACCCCGGACCAGGCGCATCCCGCGCATATCCATGGCTTCTCCAACAACGCGCCCTCGCTGCTGCCGAATGCCAGCCTGGATACGGACCGCGACGGTTTCGTCGAGGATGCGGAGGGTGAGCGGGTGACCGGCCCGGTGATCCTGACCCTGACGCAGGACGGCAGCATCAGCGATGCGGTCCTGACGGCGAATTCCGGCACCGCCGATGCGTCCGGCAACCTGCAGATCCACCAGACCTACCAGTTCGACCAGAACGACCCGGTACAGCGGCAGATCTTCAGCGAGCTCGAGGATCGCCTGACGGGGCGCGAGGTGCAGGTGCACGGCCTCGACGTCACCGCGCAGCAGGGCGCGGGCACGGTGAACGAGGTCAATGGCGAGGCCGGCTACAAGCCCGGCCTCCCCGTCGCCAACGGCATCTACCTGCCGCTCGACGGCCCGGATGCCTCCGTGGCGCTGGCAAGCCTGGCGCAGACGCTTGAGACGCAGTTCGGCGGCACGTCACCGCAGACGGACCAGATGTTCGCCTGACCCAGACAGGCCAGCGGCTGTTCGGATCGACGAACAGCCGCTTCGCCCGCCCGGGATAGTGGAGCCGTTCCGCGTCCCGTTCGCGGCGTCCGACCGCGAGGACGTCGCCGCCATGGACGCGCGGCGCACCCGTCAGGTGGTTGAGCGCGTCCGATGCCCGGCGGATGTTGCCGCCGCCAGGCGCGGCGGCGCAATGCCCATGCGCCGCCGGCCCTTTCCGTGACGCCGACGATCGGCGGGACGGGCGGGTCAGCCCTCGTAGGCGACGGTGCGCTGCCGCTGCTCGCCCAGGCCCTCGATGCCGAGGCGCATGGTCTGGCCCGCCTTGAGGAAGACCGGCGGCTTCATGCCGAGGCCGACGCCGGGCGGCGTGCCGGTGAAGATCACGTCGCCCGGGTGCAGCGTGATCATGTGCGAGACATAGGAGACGATGGCCTTCACCCCGAAGATCATGGTCCGGGTGGAGCCGTTCTGCATCCGCTTGCCGTCCACCTCGAGAAACATGGCGAGGTTCTGCGGATCGGGGATCTCGTCCTTCGTCACCAGCCAGGGGCCGACGGGGCCGAAGGTGTCGCAGCCCTTGCCCTTGTCCCAGGAGCCGCCGCGCTCGATCTGCCACTCGCGCTCGGAGACGTCGTTGCCGACGGCATAGCCCGCGACATGGTCGAGCGCCTGGTCCTCCGACACGCATTTGGCCTTCGTGCCGATGACGATGCAGAGCTCGACTTCCCAGTCCGCCTTCACGCTGTTCTTCGGGATGATGACGTCGTCGTTCGGGCCGCATAGGGCGCCGAGCGACTTCAGGAACACGATCGGCTCCTTCGGCACCGGCGCGCCGGTCTCGGCCGCGTGGTCGGCGTAGTTGAGGCCGATGCAGACCAGGTTCTTCATCCCCGAGGTCGGCGGGCCGATGCGCACCCCGGCATCGACCGCAGGCAGCGAGGCCGCATCGAGCGCGGCGAGCTTCGCCAGCCCGGCGGGCGAGAGCACCTCGCCCGCGAGGTCGGAGACGACGCCCGAGAGATCGCGGATGGTGCCCGAGGCGTCGAGCAGGCCCGGTTTCTCCTGGCCGACTGGGCCGTGGCGGAGCAGCTTCATGGGTGGGTCCTCCGGAAACGAAATACTGCCGACGCAGGCAGGGTTGGTGTGGCGGCTGGCTGCGTCGGCGCAGGAAAGAGGCGCGGCGGCTTGATGCCGGCGCGAAGCATCAAAGCATCCAGCCGCCGTCGATGACGATGGCCTGGCCGGTGACGAACTGGCTCTCGGGCGCGGAGAGATAGACGACCAGCGCCGCGATCTCCTCGGCCGTCGCCAGCCGGCCCATGGCCTGGCGCGCGACGAAGGCCTGCCGCGCGGCATCCAGGCCGCCGGCCTGCGCCGCATTGGCGGCGATGCGGTCGCCGAGGCTCGGCGTGTCCACGGTCCCCGGGCAGACCGCGTTGCAGCGGATGCCCTTCGCCACGTAGTCGGTCGCGACAGACTTGGTCAGGCCGATCACCGCGGCCTTGGTCGTGCCGTAGAGGAAGCGGTTCGGCGCGCCCTTCACGCTCGAGCAGGCGGAGGCCATGTTGACGATGGAACCGCCGCCCTTGCCGAGCATCCCCGGCAGCGCGGCGCGGATGGTCTGCCACATCGCCCGGACATTCAGCCCGAAGGCGAAGGTCCACTCGTCGTCGGTGCAGGTCTCGACCGAGTTCTGGTGCACGAAGCCGGCGCAGTTGAACAGCACGTCGAGCGGCCCGGCGTCCCGGAAGGCGGCGGCGACGGCGGCATCGTCGAGCACGTCGAGCGCCCTGGTCTCGATCCCCTGCGCCTCGAGCCCCGCGAGCCTAGCGGCGTCGCGGTCGGTGGCGACGACGCTCGCGCCCTCCGCGGCATAGGCGAGGGCGGCCGCCCGGCCGATGCCCTGGCCCGCCGCCGTCACGAAGCACCGCCTGCCCTGCAGCCTGCCGGCCATGGCCCGTCCCCACCCTGCTCTTCGGCCGCCATCATCGCGGCGGCGCCCGCAGCGTCAATGGGGGGGCGTCAGTGGGGGGGCGTCAGTGGGGGCTCAGGCGGCGACCGGCGGCGGCATGGCGAGGAAGGCGTGCATGGCGTGCCAGAATTGCTGCCGGTTCAGCCCGAAGCCCAGCGCATGCGCGGCATGCGACAGCGTGACGAACTGCCGATCGCCGTTCGGCAGCCGGCCGAAGAAGTCCTGCAGGTCGGCCAGGCTGGCGATGCCGTCATGCTCGCCGCGGATGATGAGGACGGGCGCCTTGACCGCCTCCGGCTGCACCACCGGCAGGTTGGCCGTCATGTCCAGGTAGGTCCCGGTCGGGATCTGGTCGCCGAAGGCAAGCTCGGCATCCGCCAGCGCCTCGGCGACCGCCATGTCGGAGGTGCCGGGCAGGTCGCGGGTGAAGATGCTGCGGATCATGGCGCGGTCGCGCAGGCGGCGGTTGCTGGCGCGGTACTCGGGCAGGCGCTTCGCGCGCTCGGCCAGCGTCGGCGAGCCCTTCCCCGTATAGGTGAAGGCCGACAGCACCAGGCGATCGACGCGCGCAGGCTCCCGCGCCGCGAAGACCGCGGCGCGCAGCGCGCCCGAGCTTTCGCCGCAGTAGTGAAAGCGCGCCGCGCCCGTCTCCCGCGCCACGACAGGCGCGGCGGCGGCGAGATCCTCGGCGCCGCTGGCGATGTCCGAGTTCGACCCGGTGCGGGAGGACCTGCCGTAATTCTCGTGGTCCATCGTCCAGACATCGTAGCCGAGCCGGGCGAAGACGTTCATGAGCGAGTACTCGCCCTTGCCCGGCACGGTCAGGTCGAAGCTCGGCTGGGCGGAGTTGGAGGAGCCGTGCACCAGGAAGAGCACGGGCCGCGGCGCCTCCCCGGGCCGCGGGACGCCGAGCCGCTTGCGGTAGAGGCAGAGGCGCACGGGGCCCTTCCCGGCCCAGTACTGCGCGCCCCAGACCGCCGCCTCCTCGGCCGCGGCGGGGCCGGCGGCGAGCGCGGCGGCTGTGGCCGCGCCGGCGAGCATGGCGCGGCGCGATGCGGGTCCCTGCATCGGACATCTCCCCCGTGGTGTTGCGGGGGAGCCTAACGCCTGTCCGGCGGAGGGAAAACGTCGCGGGGGGTCGGATACGACAAGGGCCGGGGGTAGTCCCCCGGCCCTTGGCCGTCAGCGGAGTGTCGGGTGGCGGTTCAGCGCCGCGCCGGCTCCGCCTGGGCGAAACGGCGCGCCACCGCCGGCGGCAGCGCGGCGACCGGCGGCTGCTTCACGGCCTCGGCCTGGCGGGGCTGGGGCCGTGCCGGGGTCGGGATGAAGGCGCGCTGGTTCTGCTGCAGGGTCCGGGCGGAGGGATCCTCCGGCGCGGGAGACCCTTGGGCGAAGGCGGGCGCCGCGGCCAGGCCCAGAAGCAGGGCGGCGGCAGGCAGGATGCGGGACATGTGGATCGACCCTCTGGAGGGGGCGGCCCGATAGCCGCCCCTCGCTTGGCGCCATACTTGCGCATCCCGGCCGCCGATTCCAATGCGGCATGTCGATTGCCGTCATCCGTCAGGCGGATTCCCGCCCGACGGAACCGCCGGGCAACCCTCAGTGGTTGTGCCGGCTCTCCCCCTTTGTCTCGAGGATGTTGAGATAGAGCGTCGCCGGCTCCAGGCAGCCGCCGGTCCCGAGCTGCCCGACCATGCTGCGGGAGATCTCCTCCCAGGGCGTCTTGTGGACCAGCTTCGGCGGCTGCCAAGCGGCGCGGCGGGCGGCCAGCTCCGCCTCCGGGATCAGCACGTCCACCTTGCGGGTGTTCAGGTCGATGCGGATCGGGTCGCCCGACTTCAGCAGGGCGAGGCCGCCGCCGACCGCCGCCTCCGGCGAGACGTTGAGGATGGAGGGGCTGCCCGAGGTGCCGCTCTGCCGCCCGTCGCCCATGGTGGGCAGGGTATCGACGCCGGCTTTGATGAGCGCCGCCGGCGGCTGCATGTTCACCACCTCCGCCGAGCCGGGATAGCCGACCGGGCCGCAATTGCGGATGACGAGGACGGTGCGCGCGTCGATGCCGAGCGAGGGGTCCTCGATGCGGTCGTGGTAGTCCTCCGGCCCCTCGAAGACCACGACCTTGCCCTCGAAGACGCCCGGCGGCTCGGAGAGGAAGCGGCGCTGGAACTCGGCATCGATGACCGAGATCTTCATCACGGCATTGTCGAAGATGTTGCCCGACAGGATGGCGAAGCCGGCGCGTTGCTTCATCGGCGTGCCATAGGCGCGGATCACCTCGCGGTCCGGCTCCTCGAGGCTCTCGAGATTTGCCGCGTAGCTCCTGCCGGTCACCGTCATGACGTCGCCATGCAGCTTCCCGGCCTGCAGCAGCTCCTTCATCACGGCGGGCACGCCGCCGGCTCTATGGAAAGCCTCGCCGAGGAAGCGGCCGGCCGGCTGGCAATCGACCAGCAGCGGGATCTCCTGGCCGATCCGGTCCCAGTCCTCGATCTTCAGCTCGACACCCATGTGCCGGGCGATGGCGATGATGTGCGGCGGGCAATTGGTGGAGGCGCCGATGGCGCTGGCCGCGACGATCGCGTTCTCGAAGGCCTGGCGCGTCAGGATGTCGGAGGGGCGCAGGTTCTCGTGCACCATCTCGACGATCCGCTTGCCGGTCGCGTAGGCCATCTGCCCGCGCTCCCGGTAGGGGCCGGGGATGGCGGCGCAGCCGGGGAGCGACATGCCCAGCGCCTCCGCCAGGCTGTTCATCGACAGCGCGGTGCCCATGGTGTTGCAGTGGCCGACGCTGGTCGCGCTGGAGGCGACCAGCTCCATGAAGCGCTCGTAGTCGATCTCCCCGGCCGCCAATTGCTTGCGCGCCGCCCAGACGATGGTGCCGGACCCGGTGAGCTGGCCGCGGAAATGCCCGTCCAGCATCGGCCCGCCGGAGAGCACGATGGCCGGTATGTTCACCGTCGCCGCGCCCATCAGGCAGGCCGGCGTCGTCTTGTCGCAGCCCGTGGTAAGCACCACGCCGTCCAGCGGATAGCCGTGCAGCACCTCGACCAGGGAGAGATAGGCGAGGTTGCGGTCGAGCGCCGCGGTCGGGCGCTTGCCGGTCTCCTGGATCGGGTGGATGGGAAACTCGAGCGGGATGCCGCCGGCGGCGATGATGCCGTCCCTGACGCGCCTGGCGAGGTCGAGGTGATGGCGGTTGCAGGGGGCGAGGTCGCTGCCGGTCTGGGCGATGCCGATGATCGGCTTGCCCGATTGCAGCTCGCCCCGCGTCATGCCGAAGTTGAGGTAGCGCTCGGTATAGAGCGCGGTCATGCCCGGGTCTTCCGGATCATCGAACCAGCGCTGGCTGCGCAGCTTGAAACTCTTCTTGGTCTGGTCGGAACCGGCCATGGCGATCACTCCCCGAGGGATGGAAGGGTTAGACCCGCCAGTTGGGGTGTCAACGGCGCGTGCGCAGGCCAGGGCATTCTCACGCTGACCGTGCAGCGTGAGAATGCCCTAGGCTTTTGATTTCTGGAGCAGATTCACGCCTCCGAGCGTTTCCACTCTGCGGCGATCTGCTCTAGCCTCCGCGGAACGATGGGGGAGGAGACCCGCCATGTTGCGCCGCCGGCTGCTCGCCGCCCCGCTCGCCGCCGCGCCCGGCCTCGCCCCCGTCCTGGCCCAGGGAGCCGGGGAGCCGCCGATCGCGCTGCGCGCCATGGGCAGCTTCCATATCGGCGGGCGGGAGGCCGTGGTGACGGGACGGCCGGTGAAGGAGGTAGCGCTGGTCCCAGGCAGCGTCCCGGCCCGCATCGACCCGAACGGCACCTACCAGGTCGAGGCGATGTACGTGCAGTACCACCTGCCGGCCGCGCCGCGCGGCGCGGTGCCGCTGCTGCTCTGGCATGGCGGCGGCCTCACCGGCGTGACCTGGGAGAGCACGCCCGACGGCCGCGAGGGCTGGCAGCAGTATTTCCTTCGCTGGGGCTGGGCGACCTATGTCTCTGATGCGGTGGAGCGCGGCCGCGCCGGCTGGGCGATGTCGCCGGAGATCTTCCAGGGCGATCCCGTCTTCCTGACGAAGCAGGACCCCTGGGAGCGCTTCCGGATCGGCGCCGGGCCGGGAAGCTGGCGGACGCGGACCGCGCTGCCCGGCACGCAGTTCCCGATCGACGCCTATGACGCCTTCATGCGCCAGGTGGTGCCGCGCTGGACCACGACGGATGCGGCGCAGCTTGCGGCCTATCGGGCGCTGCTGCGGCAGGTCGGGCCGGCGGTCGTGCTGGCGCATAGCCAGGGCGGGCTCTTCGCCTGCCGCGCCGCCCAGGCGGAGCCGGCGCAGGTCCGGGCGCTGGTGCTGCTCGAGCCCTCCGGCTTCGGGGAGGCGACGCCGGAGGCGCTGGGCGCGCTGCGCGGCATCCCCGTCCTCGCGCTCTACGGCGACTTCATCGACCAGGACGCGCGCTGGCCGGCGATCCGCCAGCGCGGCCTCGATTTCTACGAAAAGCTGCGGGCGGCGGGCGGGGCCGTGGAGGTGGTCTCGCTGCCCGAGCGCGGCCTCCGCGGCAACAGCCACATGATGATGATGGACAGGAACAACCAGGCGGTCGCGCAGGTGGTGCAGGACTGGCTGGCGGCGCGGGGGTTGTGGCAGTAGCCGATCCCGGCGACGGCGGCCGGTATCCTTTATTGAAACGAACGAAAATACCGTTATTCCTGCGCACGAATTCGTGATGTGCGCCAGGAGAACCTCCTCATGGATGACGGCAAGCTCTTTGCGCCTGTTGCCGACGCAACCGGGCCGGGTCTATCGGCGGCCGTCCCGGTCTCCATGGTGTTCGATGTCTCGGACCTGATCGAGTATTTCATCCATTCACGGCTGCCGACCGGCATCCAGCGGGTGCAGATCGAGGTGGCGCGCAACCTGCTGGCCGATCCCCGGTCGGATATCGAGATCGGCTTCGTGAGTTTCGTCCGGGCGATGCAGGGCTGGGCGGAGATCGCCCCGGCGGACCTGATGGCACTGGCGGACCTGGCCATGCGGCAGGGCGACGCGCAGGCCCCGGAATGGCGCGAAGCCTTCGAAGCCTTTCACGGCCGCCTGCAGGAAGCGCCGCCCTTTGCCTTCCCGGCCGGCGCCTGGCTGGTGAACCTCGGCTCGTCCTGGGGCATCCCGAACTACTTCCTGCACCTCCGCAAGGCCAAGGTCCTGCACGGCCTTCGCTACGTCCCCTTCATCCACGACTGCATCCCCTTGACGGCGCAGGAATACTGCGCGCCGCAGCAGACGCGCGAGTTCCTCGACTGGATCCTGGGCGTGTTCCAGCACGCCGACCGGATCATCGTGAACTCCCGCGCCTCGGCGCGGGACCTGCGGCGCGTCGCCGCCGCGCTCGGACAATCCCTCGATATGCCGCCGGTGGTGACGCTCGACGCCGATTTCCGGACCGCCGAGACCCGCGTCCAGCCCGCGCCGCTGCGCGAGGACCTGGCGAGCGGCAATTTCGTGCTGATGGTCTCGACCATCGAGGCGCGGAAGAACCACCTCGCCGTCTTCGCGGCCTGGCTGGCCTTGCTCCGCCGCCATGGCCCGGCCCGCGTCCCGATGCTGGTCTGCATCGGCAAGCCAGGCTGGGAGAGCGGCCCGATCTACGCCCGGCTTGCCAGCAACGACCTGCTCCGGCGCCGGGCCATGATCCTGTCCGACGTGACGGATGCCGAACTGGCCGCGCTGTACCGGCATTGCCGCTTCACCCTCTACCCGAGCTTCTACGAGGGCTGGGGCCTGCCGGTGACGGAGGCGCTGTGCCACGGCCGCGTGCCGCTGGTGGCCCGGACCTCCAGCCTGCCCGAGGCCGGCGGCGAATTCGCGCGGTACTTCGACCTGGGCTCGCAGGCGTCGCTCGAGCAGGCGCTGGAATCGCTGATCTTCGACGATGCGGCCCGGGCCGGGATGGAGGCGCGTATCGCCGCGGCCTTCCGGGCCCGCCGCTGGTCCGACATCGCCGCGGACATCACCGGCCTCGTCCGCGATTGGGCGCGCTCCGCGCCCGCCGCGCCCGGCTGGCACCGCGACCTCGCCGCGCGCGGTCTCTGGCCCTGCGACATGCCGCTCGGCATCTGGCTCGGCCTCTCCCCCTGCCGCGAGACCGAACTCTGGCCGGGTCGCTCCGCTCCCGAGGCCCTGCGGCAGGGCGAGAACTGGTGGGACCTGGAGGACTGGGGCTGCTGGACGCGGGGCAAGCTGGCGCGCCTTGCCGCCCTCGTCAGGCTTCCCGACGAAGGCAGCGCGATCGTGCATATCGGGCTGCTCGGGCTCTCGCGCGGGGAGTGCCGGGGCCGGGTCACGCTGCAGGGCATCGGCCAGCAGGAGGTCACCGTCGGTCCTTCCTCCCATGCATGGGTCAGCTTCGAGGTTACCCAGGAGCGCGCCGCGGCGCTGCGGCTGCCGGATGGCCGCGCGGTGATCGACATCGTCATCGCCAGCGACCGCAGCCTGGACTTTGCCGAGGTGACGGGAGGCGCGGACCGGCGGACCGCCGGCCTCGGCGTCCGCGGCATCCTGATCTGCGCCGCGGCCGACACCGGCACGCGGTTGCGCTTCCTGGAATGCGCCACGCTCGGGAATTTCCGGCCCCTCCTCGGCATGCCGGACGACATCGAGCATCAGGGCGTCGGGCGCTGGGCCGATGCCGACCTGCCGGACCCAGGGGAAGCCGCCGCAACCTGACGCCGCGCGCCTCCGCCACGCGCATCGCGCGGGCGGAGGCAGGCCCTCAGGCCCCCGCTTCCTCCAGGAAGACCTGCACCGCCTGGAACAGGGCGCCGCGGTTGCGCTCCATGATGATGGTATGCGTCCCCTCCGCCAGCATCACCAGCCGCTTGCCGGGCGAGGCGGTCAGCAGCGGGAAGAGCGTCGTCGCCATCGCGGGCGGCGTGTCGTGGTCCCATTCCGCGACCACCAGCAGGGTCGGCGCGGTGATCTTCGCCGGATCGTAGAAGGGCTTGCCGGCCTGCCAGTATTCCCGGCCGTCGAGCAGCACGCCGTTCGGCGCGCGCAGCGCCGGCGGGTTGCGCCGCTGCCCCTCCGGATCGGTCGCCCAGGTCACGCCGGCCCAGTGCTCGAACCAGCCGGGCGGGATCAGGGCCGCGCGCTTCTCGGCCGGCACGCCGGTCAGCCAGCGCTCCCGCGCCTGGGCCTGGGTGACGAAGCGATAGGCGCCGAGCTCGCCGGAGGTCCCGGCGGCCGAGAGGCTCGGCCCCTCCCGCAGCCAAGCGGGCGCATAAAGGACGAGGCGCTCGACGAGGGCGGGGTTGTCGGCGGCGAAGCGCGCCTGCGTCGCCGTGCCCCAGGACCAGCCCATGTGGACGATCCGCGGCAGGTTGCGCTTCTGGCGGATGAAGGCGGCGACCGCGCCGATATCGGCCACCGCCGTCTCGCCGCGCACGAGCGGCGGGTTCGCTTCGGGCGGCTGCGCCATCTCCGGCGGGCGGGTGCTGCGGCCATAGCCGCGGAGGTCCATGCACCAGACGTCGAAGCCGCGGCCGGCGATGTAGTCCATCCAGGACAGGCCGCCGAGCGGCAGGTCGAAGGCGGTCGAGGCCGGATAGGTCGCGCCATGGACGAAGAGCAGCGTGCGGTCCGGCCGCGGCGCCGCGCCGCTCTCCGGGCGCTTGTTGCGGACGAAGATCTCGATCCCGGCATCCTTGGACGGGACCATGAATTCCTCGGTGGCGATCTGCGGCGCCTGGGCCTGCACGGCGCCAGGGACGACCACGGGGGCGAGCATCGGGGCGGCGAGAAGCGCGCGGCGGTGCATGGCGTCACTCCGGTTGTGCCGGCCCGTCGGGCGGGCCGTGCTTTCGGCCGCGAAGTGTCGCCCCACTCGGCGCCGAACGGAAGGGCATGCGGCGGGGGCGGCGCGCGATCGGGCGGCGGGCGCAACCATCCGGCCACAGGCGCGGCCCCCGCCCGCGCGGCGCGTGCGGCGTGTCACGCGACCCGGCGGCGCGGACCCGCTAGAGGAGGGCGGATGGACGCCATCACACGGGCCGCCGGGGACAACGCCTGGGCGGCGGAGGCGCGGGCGACGCTCGCCCTCGCCTGGCCGCTCGCCCTGACCAATCTCAGCCAGCACGCGCTGGCGCTGACGGATGCCATGATCCTCGGCTGGCTCTCGACCGAGGCGCTGGCGGCGGCAACGCTGGGCGCCAATCTCTACTGGGCCGTCATGGCCGCGCCGCTCGGCACCGCCCTCGCCGCGACGCCCCTGCTGGCGCAGGCGCGCGGCGCCGGCAGGCTGCCGGGCGGCCGGGGCTGGGTGCGGCAGATGCGGCGCGGGGCGCGGAGCGCGCTCTGGGCCTCGCTGGCCATGCTCCTCCCGTCGATGGTCCTGCTCTGGTTTGCCGAGGCGGTGCTGCTGGCGATGGGGCAGGAGCCGCGGCTGGCGGCGCTGGCGGGCCGCTATGTCCGGGCGCTGATGTGGGGGCTGCCGCTCTTCTGCGCCTTCGTCGTGCTGCGCGGCTTCCTCGCCGCCATGGAGCGGCCGGCGCCGGCGCTCTGGATCGCGCTCGCCGGGATCCTGGTCAATGCCGCGCTCTGCGCGCTGCTGACCTTCGGCGCCTTCGGCTGGCCGGGCCTCGGCATCCGCGGCGCGGGCATCGCCAGCACGCTCGCCAATGCGCTGATGGTGCTCGGGCTGCTCGGGCTGATGGCGCGGGACCGCGTGCTGGGGCGCTTCCGCCTGTTGGGACGCTTCTGGCGGCCGGACCGGGCCAAGCTGGCCGAGGTGACGCGCATCGGCCTGCCGATCAGCGGCACCATGCTGCTCGAGATCGGCGTGTTCAGCGCGGCGGCGATCGCCATGGGCTGGTTCGGCGCCACCGCGGTCGCGGCGCATGCCATCGCGCTGCAGGTCGCGGCCATGACCTTCATGGTACCGATGGGCATCGCCCAGGCGGCGACGGCGCGCGTCGGGCTCTTCGCCGGGGAGGGGCGGGGGCGGGAGGCGGCGCGGGCCGGCTGGGTGGCGGTCGCGCTCGGCGCCGGCTTCATGGCGGCGATGGCGATGCTGCTGCTGGCCGGGGCGCATCGCATCGCCTGGGCCTTCCTGGACGCGGCCGACCCGCAGGCGGCGCCGGCGGCGGCGCTGGGCGCGGTGCTGCTGACCATCGCCGGCATCTTCCAGTTGGCCGACGGCGTGCAGGCGGTGGCGGCGGGCGCGCTGCGCGGTCTGAAGGACACGCGGGTGCCGATGCTGCTCGCCGCGCTCGGCTATTGGGGCCTCGGCATGCCGATCGGGGTCGGCCTCGCGGCCGGGGCGGGGCTGGGGCCGCCCGGGATCTGGGTGGGGCTGGCCGCGGGGCTCGGCGCCGTCGCGCTGCTGATGCTGCGGCGCTGGCGGCGCCTGTCCGCGGCGTAACTGGACGGTTCATGCCGGCGCGCGCATCAGGCGGATCGGTTGAAGGACCCGCCCATGCGCCTGTTTCTGCTGCTGCTGCCCCTGCTGCTCGGGGCCTGTGAATACGTCAGGCCGAGCCCAGTCGGGACGAACTGCGTCCACCAGGGGCGCAACCCGATCCCGGTCTGCACGAACTGAGCGCGCCGGAGGTCACTCGCTCTCGGGCGGGATGACGTTGGTCTTACGCCCCTCGACCAGCACGTCGCGCATGGTCTCGGCGCCGAGGCGGCGGATGTCGTCCCAGGCCTCGGGCGTGTGGAAGGCGATGTGCGGCGTGATGACGAGGCGCCCCGCGAGCCAGGGCTCCCGGTCCCGGTAGGCGCGGAGCAGCGAGGGGATCGGCTCCTTCGGCGGCTCCTCCGGGATGACGTCGAGGCCAGCGCCGGCGATATGGCCGTCGCGCAGGCAGCGCTCCAGCGCATCGATGTCGAGGATGGGGCCGCGCGCGGTGTTCACCACGACGGCGTTCCGCGGCAGCAGGCGCAGCTCCCGCTCCCCGATCAGGCCGCGCGTCGCGCGCGTCAGCGGGCAATGGATGGAGAGCACGTCCGACTGCGCCAGCAGCTCGTCCAGCGAACGGGCGCGCTCGATGCCGAGCGCGCGGTCCCAACCATTGGGCTGGTTCGGATCGTGGAAGACCACGCGGTAGCCGAAGGCCCTGGCGCGCAGCGCGGCGGCGCTGCCGATGCGCCCGAGGCCGAGGATGCCGAAGGTCTGGACCTGCTGCCGCCGGTGCAGCGGCGACTGCAGGACGGACCAGGGCGCCGGGTCCGGCCCGCGCTGGGTGTCGTGGTAGAGGATGAGGCCGCGGCGGAGCGAGAGGGCGAGGAGGACGGCGAACTCCGCCACCTCCATGGTGCCGTAGTCCGGCACGTTGCAGACGGTGATGCCGCGCGCGGCGCAGGCGGCGCGGTCCACGCGGTCGTAGCCGACGCCCATGCGGACGACGACCTTCAGCTTCGGGAAGCGCGCGACCTGCTCGGCCGGGACCGCCATGCGGAGCGTCATCAGCCCCTCCACCTCGGCCAGCAGCGCGTCCGGCAGTTCGGCGATACTCGCCTTCGCGTTGCCCTGCAGGATGCGGACGCCGGGGCCGAGGATCTCCTGCTCGAGCCTGGTATCGGGATAGAGCCCCTCGGGCTCGAGCACCGTCAGCATCGCGCGCGTTTCCCCCTGGATCGGTTGGGCGGGCAGAATGCGGCGGCCCTGCGACCCACGCAATCCGCCCCGCCCCGCGGCGGACAGGATGGTCATGGCGCGCCGCCGATGGTCTTCTGTGCCTTGCGGCGGGGCCCTGCCGGCATGGGCGGGGCGCGTCGCGGAATGACGGATGCAGGTCGGAGGACAGGATGGCGCGGCGTTACCTCATCACCGGCGCGGCGAGCGGCATCGGCGCCGCCTGCTGCCGGTTGCTCGCCGCGCCGGGCAATGCCATCGCCCTGCACACGCGGAAGAACCGGGAAGGGCTGGAGCACATGGCCGCCCAGGTCAGGGAGCGCGGCGCCACCGCCCACACCCTGCTCGGCGACCTCGCGGAGGCCGGGGCACCCGAGCGGGCGGTGGAGGAGGCCGCGGCCGCCCTCGGCGGACTCGACGTCGTCATCGCCAATGCCGGCTTCGCCGACCGCACGCCCATCGACCGGTTGACCGACGAGGCCTTCACCCGCAGCCACGACTCGATCACCCTCGCCCTGCTGCGCCTCGCCCGCGCCGCCCGGCCGCATCTCGCGCGCGGTGAGCATCCGCGCCTCGTCGCCGTCTCCTCCTTCGTGGCGCATGTCTTCCGGCTGGAGCAGCCGCTCTTCCCCGCCTCCGCCGCCGCCAAGGCGGGGCTGGAGGCGCTGGTCAAAGCGCTCGCCATCGAATGGGCGCCGGGGATCACGGTGAACGCGGTCGCGCCCGGCTTCACCCGGAAGGACCCGGGCGCGCACGCCGCGCTCGACCCGAAGGCCTTCGAGGAGCGGATCGGCCGCATCCCGCTGCGCCGCCTCGGCGAGACGAAGGAGGTGGCGGCGGCGATCCTCTTCCTCGCTTCCCCGGCCGCGGGCTACGTCACCGGCCAGGTGCTTCACGTGGATGGCGGCATCACCGCCTGAGCGCCGGCGAGTCGCTCACCGCATCGGATAGGCCGTGAAGATATAGTCCTTCGCGGCGACCGCCGTGTGGCAGGCATGCCCGCAGGCGGTGCCGGTCACGCTCGGCCGGAAGCTATCGGCGGCGGCGTCATAGGCATACTGGGCATAGGCCCATCCGGCCGTGGCCGGGAAGCGCTTGGTGTCCTTCTCGATGAAGGAGACCGATTTCAGGACGCCCGGCACCGTCACCGCATAGGGCGATTCGGCGCTGGCCTGCCGCGACCACTCGATCTTGGCGACCATGGAGCCCTCGGGGAAGGGCCGGCCACTGCCCGGCACGCCGGCCCGGTAGGCCTCGATCATCGCGGGGTTCGCGGCGATGACCTTCAGCCCCTCCTCCGTCGCGCTCACGGCGACGTATTGCCAAGTCTCGTAGCCCCGGAACTCGGCCAGCGAGAGCCCGTCCGGCACCGTCACCGCGAAGCGGTCCTGCGCCGCGGGGGCGATGCCGCCGAGCGCCGCCGGGAGGGCGGCCGTCGCCAGGGTCATCGCCATGCGTCTGCCCTTCATGTCCGTTGCCTCCTGTGCACTCGTCGGTCGCGGCGGTGGAGCGAAGCGGCGTCGGTAGGGAAGCGGCGGCCTTCCCTGCGGGTGTCCCGGAGGGGAGCGCGCCGGGACTGCGGCGGCGGCGTATCGGCCGCAAGGCAATGCGAGGGCCGAGCCTGCGCCGCTGCCTGCCCGGATGCAACGACGAAGCCTGCCGCGGGAAGCGCGGTCCGGACGGCGGGACCCTCGGCCGCCTCCATCCCCGGCTTGCCGTTTCTGGAAATTATTCCTATAACGTGCCCGCGCTGCCGGAGGCCGATCCATGCGTCCCGCCCCACCCCTCCAGATCCCGGTCCAGGTCCCGCCGGCTGCACATTCTTGCCACATTTCCCCGGCCGCCTTTGTCCGAAAGCCGCGTTCTCCTCCGGTGCCGCTTCGGAATTCCCGACCTGTGCGACTGATCCTGCTACTCGTCCTCGCGCTTGTGCCGCTGTCCCCGCGCGCCCAGGACCTCGCCGGCCATGGTGGGCCGGTGCGGGCGCTGGCGGTGCTCGCGGACGGGATGCTCGCCTCGGCCGGCTTCGACCAAGCGGTGATCCTCTGGGACCCGGCGGCGGGGAAGGCGCGGCGGGTGATGCGCTGGCATGCCGGGGCGCTCTCGGCGCTGGCCGCGCTGCCCGGCGGCGGGGTGGCCAGCGCGGGGGAGGAGGGGCGCATCGCCCTCTGGCCCGCCGGCGGCGCGGCCGAGCCGCTGCGGGTGCTGGAGGGGAATGACGGCCCGGTCACGGCGCTGGCCGCGGCGCCGGACGGGGTGCTCGCCTCCGGCGGCTGGGACGGCACGGTGCGGCTCTGGGCCCGGGACGGCACGGCGCGGGTGCTGCAGGGCCATGCCGGGCCGGTGGGCGGCCTCGCCTGGCTCCCGGCGGGCCTCGCCAGCGCCGGGGCGGACGGTACCCTCCGACTCTGGGACACCACGGGCGGATCGGGCGGCGGCCGCGTGCTGGCGGAGTTCGGCCTGCCGCAGAACGCGCTTGCGGCGCTGCCGGGCGGGGCGCTCGCCGCCGGAGGAGCGGATGGCGTAGTGCGGATCCTCGGCCCGGACGGGACGGTGCGGGAGATGGCGGCGGGCAGCCGACCGGTGGTGGCGCTGGCCGCCTCGCCGGACGGGCGGGTGCTGGCCGCGGCCTCCATGGGCGGCAGCGCCGGGCTCTGGTCGGTCGCCGATGGCCGCCTGCTGCATACGCTGGAGGGACCGGGCCTGCCGCTCTGGTCCGTTACCTTCGCCGCGGATGGCCGGAGCCTCTGGACCGGCGGGCAGGACCGGCGGGTACGGCGCTGGGATGCGGCGACGGGCGCGCCGCTCGGCCCCGTCGCGCCGGTGTCCGAGGCCGCGCTGCCTGCCGGCGCCGATCCGGAGGGCGCCCGGGTCTGGCGCGCCTGCAGCGCCTGCCACGCGCTGACGGATGGGGAGGGGCCCATGGCCGGGCCGACGCTGCACGGCCTCTTCGGCCGGCGGATGGGCAGCGTGCCGGGCTATGCCTATTCCGAGCGCCTCGCCCGCGGCGACATCACCTGGACGCCGGAGACGGTGGCGGACCTCTTCACCCGCGGCCCCGACCTGGTCACCCCCGGCACGCGCATGCCGGTGCAACGGGTGGGGGAGCCTGCGGAGCTGGCGGCGCTGATCCGCTTCCTCGAGGTGGCGACGCGATGAGCCGCCATTCCCTCCGGCCCCCGGCTGGACGCACCCCGCGGGGCGAGGCTTGGCCGCCGCGGCGCGGCCCGGGCTCAGGGCAGCAGGCGGGAGATGGTGACGCGGCGGCTGTCGCGGTCCTCGAGCTCGCGCGTCGTCGGCACCTCGAAGCGGGCCACTTCGAGAAGCCCTTCGCGCGGGACATAGGCGCGGCCGGGATCGGCCAGCCAGACCTCCGCCCCCGCCGCCGCCATGGCGCGCAGCCAGGGCAGGATATGGCCGGTCATCGGCGCCTCGTAGCAGACATCGCCGGCCAGGATCAGGTCCCAGCGGCAGGCGGCGCCGACCACGTCGCCCGCGGGCGTCGCTACCGCGACGCCGTTCAGCGCGGCATTCACCCGGGTCGCGGCCAGCGCCAGCGGGTCGATCTCGGCGGCCTCCACCAGGGCGGCGCCGGCCTTGGCCGCGGAGATGGCGGCCAGGCCGCAGCCGGCCGCGAAGTCCAGCACCCGTCGCCCGGCGGCACGGGCAGGGTCGTCCAGGATCAGCCGCGCCATGGCCTGGCTGCCGGGCCAGGCGAAGGCCCAGAAGGGCGGCTCGATCCCCTCCTGCTGCAGCCAGGCCTCGGTCGCCTGCCAGATCGGGGTGATCTCGGTGGCCAGATGCAGCGGGATCTCCGGTACCAGGGCCGGCCGGGCGATCGCCGTCTGGGCGCGGATGAAGGCCTCCGGGTCCCTCACAGCCGGCCCAGCAGGAAGGCCGCGGCGACGGCCAGCCCCACCTCACGGTTCGCCTTGAAGAGGCGGAGGCAGTGAGCGGGGTCGTGGATGTCGAGCGTCGCCACCTGCCGCGCCAGCAGCGCCGCCGGCAGCAGCAGGCCCGGCAGGTAGGGCCAGGCCAGCCCCGCCGCCCAGCCCGCGGCGGCGAGCAGGCCGAGCATCGCGGCATAGCAGGCGGCGAGGAAGGGCCGCGTCCGCTCCCCGAAGCGCAGCGCCGTGCTGCCGATGCCGACCGCCGCGTCGTCCTCGCGGTCCTGGTGGGCATAGATCGTGTCATAGCCGAGGATCCAGCAGAAGCCGGCGGCCCAGAGCAGCCAGGCCACGGGCCCGAGCGCCCCGGTCGCCGCCACCACCCCCTGCGGCGCCGCCCAGGAGAAGACGAGGCCGAGCATGGCCTGCGGCCAATGGGTGACGCGCTTGGCCAGCGGATAGAGCAGGATCGGCAGCAGGGAGCAGAGGCCGAAGAGGATCGCGGCCCCGTTCAGCTGCACCAGCACCAGCAGCCCGACCAGGCAGAGCCCGGCCAGGAAGACCAGCGCCTGGACGGGGGTGACCGCGCCGGAGGCGAGCGGCCGGCCGCGCGTGCGCTCCACCCGCCGGTCGATGTCGCGGTCCCAGAGGTCGTTGACCACGCAGCCCGCCCCGCGCATGGCGATAGCGCCGATGCCGAAGAGCGCCGTCAGCCACAGCCCGGTGCCCCGGTCCGGCGCCACGGCGGCGAAGGCCCAGAGCCCGGGCAGGAAGAGCAGCCAGGAGCCGATGGGCCGGTCCAGCCGCGCCAGCAGCGCATAGGGCCGCCAGCCGGCGGGCAGGCGGGCCACCAGGCCCTGGGTGCGGATGTCGGTATGGCCTTGCATGCTGTGCCCTTGAATTGGGGCTCCGTGTCAGCGAAAGGGCCGCATGTCCACCCCGCGCCTCTACCTGGACCAGCCGCTGGAGGAAGGCCGGGAGGTCCCGGCCACCTCCGCCCAGGCGCATTACCTCGGCGGCGTCATGCGCCGGGCCCCGGGCGATGCGGTGCTGCTCTTCAATGGCCGGGACGGGGAGTGGGAGGCGCGCATCGCCGCACTCCGCAAGGACCGTTGCCTGGTCAGGCCCGAGCGGCGGACCCGCGCGCAGGAGGTGGCGCCCGCCACCCGCCTGCTGGTCACGGCGGTCAAGCGCGACGCCATGGACTGGATGGCGGAGAAGGCGACCGAGCTCGGCATCGGCGCCATCCAGCCCGTGCTGACGCGCCGCAGCATCACGGACCGCGTCAATACGGGGCGCCTTTCCAGCATCGCGCAGGAGGCGGCCGAGCAATGCGGCCGGCTGACGGTGCCCGCCATCGCCCCGGCCGCCCCCTTGCATGCGGTGCTGGATGCATGGGATGGCACGCCGCTGCTGGTCGGCGACGAGCGGCGGGAGTCGCCGCCGCTCGCCGCCCTCGCCCAGGGCCTGCCGGTCGGGCCCTGGGCCTGGCTGGTGGGGCCGGAGGGCGGGTTCGAACGGGCGGAGCTTGACGATCTCCGCCGCCGTGCCTTTGTTTCGACGGTTTCCCTCGGGCCCCGCATCCTGCGGGCGGAAACCGCCGCGGTGGCGGGCCTGGCGGTGCTGCAGGCGCTTGCCGGCGACTGGAATACAACCTGATCGTGCCGGGCGATCGCCCAGGGCCCGAGGACACTGGAAGGGCAGGATGTCGAATCCCGGCGAGGCGGACCTGACGCCGATCACCTCCGTTCGGCAGCTTGCCGAATGGTTCGCCGCCGGCAGCAAGCCGCGCGGCGAGTGGGGCGTGGGGACGGAGCACGAGAAGTTCGGCTTCCATCGCGGGGATCTCGCGACGCCGCCCTACGAGCCGCACGGCATCCGCGCGCTGCTCGAGGGGCTGCAGGGCAAGGGCTGGGCGCCGATCCTCGACGACGGCAACCCGATCGGGCTGAAGCGCGGCGGCGCCTCCATCAGCCTGGAGCCGGCGGGGCAGTTGGAACTGTCCGGCGCCGTGCTGCCGGACCTGCATGCCACCTGGGCGGAGCTGCAGCAGCACCTGCGCGAGGTGCACGAGGTGGCGGGCCCGATGGAGATCGGCTTCGCGCCGCTCGGCTTCCACCCGCTGCATGCGCGCGAGCAGATGCCGTGGATGCCGAAGGGCCGCTACGCCATCATGCGGCGCTACATGCCGACGGTGGGCTCGATGGGCCTCGACATGATGACGCGCACCTGCACGGTGCAGGCCAATCTCGACTACGGCGACGAGGCCGACATGGTCGAGAAGCTGCGCATCTCCCTCGCGCTGCAGCCGGTGGCGACCGCGCTGTTTGCCAACAGCCCCTTCACCGAAGGCAGGCCGAACGGCTTCCGCAGCATGCGGGCGCAGGTCTGGACGGATACCGACAATGCGCGGACGGGCATCCCGGCCGTGGTCTTCGAGCCGGGCTTCGGCTTCGAGCGCTTTGCCGAATGGCTGCTCGACGTGCCGATGTACTTCGTCATGCGTGAGGGCAAGTGGCTGGACGCGGCAGGGGCGAGCTTCCGCGCCTTCCTCGACGGCAGGCTGAACCTGCTGCCGGGCGAGCGCGCGACCATGGGCGACTTCGCCGACCACGTGACCACCGCCTTCACCGACGTCCGCCTCAAGCGCTTCCTCGAGATGCGCGGCTCGGATGCCGGCAGCGCGGCGATGATCGTGGCCAAGCCGGCGCTCTGGGTCGGGCTGCTCTATGACGACGCCGCGCAGAAGGCGGCCGCGGCGCTGACGCGGGACTGGACGGTCGAGGAGATCCGGGCGCTGCGGCTGGCCGTGCCGCGGGAGGCGCTGGGGGCCAGCATCCGCGGCCGCAGCCTGCGGGACGTGGCGCGCGACATGGTGGCGATCGCCCGCGACGGGCTCAAGGCGCGCGGCCTGGGCGAGGAGGTCTATCTCGCGCCGCTCGACGAGATCGTGGCGAGCGGCCTGACCCAGGCGGACCGGCTGCTGCAGCTCTACGAGCGCGCCTGGGGCGGCGATGCCGGCCGGGCGCTGCGGCACGCGGAGGTGTGAGGTGACGCCGCCGGTGCGCCTGCTGCCCGAGGAGATCGCGGCGGTGAAGCGCATCGTGGCCGAGCATTTCGGGCCGGCGGCG
Source organism: Paracraurococcus lichenis (assembly GCF_030657435.1). Classification (GTDB taxonomy): domain Bacteria; phylum Pseudomonadota; class Alphaproteobacteria; order Acetobacterales; family Acetobacteraceae; genus Paracraurococcus; species Paracraurococcus lichenis. The sequence continues at coordinate 93,966 of NZ_JAUTWS010000018.1, forward strand.
GAGGTGCGGGTCTTCGGCAGCCGGGCGCGGCTGGAGGCACGGGGCGGCGACCTGGACCTGCATGTGCTGGTGCCGGGACGGGCGCCGGCGGAGAGCGTCGCCGACCGCGTTGCGATGGCGATCGAGCACGCGCTGGACGACCGGCACACCGACCTGCTGGTGCTGGGCCGCGAGGATACTGCGCGCCGCATCGACGAGGTGGCTCTGCAGACGGGCGTGCTGATTTGACCGAGGCCGACCTCGCCGAGGCCATCCGGGCCGCGCAGGCCATCGCCCAGGCGCTGCGCCGGTCGCGGGAGCGGTTGGCGCCATTCTTTCCGCTCGACGCCGCGGGCGTCGCCGCGCTGGACGAGGACCAGCGCGAGCGCACCGATGCGCTCATCAAGCGCTTCGAGAACCTGGTCAACACGCTGCAGGACCAGGTCTTCCGCCAGATCGCGGAACGGGAGCTGGCACGCGACCCCGACCGGATGTCGCGCCGCGACGTCCTCGACTACATGGAGAAGATCGGGGTGCTGGACGCGGCCGACCGCTTCCTCGACGCCGTCAAGCTGCGCAACCGCCTCTCCCATGTCTATCCGGCGGACCCGGCGAAACAGGCGGGCCAGTTGAACCGGGTGCAGGCCGCGGCGGCGGTGGTCCTGCGGGCTTTGGATGGGGTCGAGGCCTGGGCGGCCCGCCGCCTCACCCCACCCGCTTCGCCATGAACACCCGCGCGAAGCCCTTCTCCTGCCGCCGCTCCGTCTCGGCATAGCCGCGCTTCGCATAGAGCGCGATGTTCCGCTCCATCAGCACATTGGTATAGAGCCGCACCTCCGGCAGGCCGCGCCGCCGCGCCTCCGCCTCCACGAAGTCGAGCAGCACCCGCCCCTCGCCGCTGCCCTGCCGCGCCGGGTCGACCGCGATATTGTCGAGCATGAGGTGGTCGGCATGCGTCTCGATGACGACGAGGCCGCGGATCGCGCCCGCGTCCTCCAGCACCCAGGCCTCGCCGGCGGCGATGCGCGCGGCGTAGTCGTCGTCCATCGGGAAGGGGCGCCGGCCGACCACCGGCACCCAGGGGCCATAGGCGCGCTCGACGATGGCCGCGAGCAGCGGCGCCTCCGCCGGGCGCGCCTGGCGGATCATACGGCGGTGCCGCCCACCGTCAGCCCCGCCATCTTCAGCGTCGGCTGCCCGACCCCCACCGGCACGCCCTGGCCCTGCTTGCCGCAGGTGCCGATGCCGGGGTCGAGCGCCATGTCGTTCCCGACCATCGCCACCTTGGTGAGCGAGTCGGGCCCGTTGCCGATCAGCGTTGCGCCCTTGACCGGCGCGCCCAGCTTGCCGTCCTCGATCAGATAGGCCTCGGAGGCCGAGAAGACGAACTTGCCCGAGGTGATGTCCACCTGCCCGCCGCCGAAATTCACGGCATAGAGCCCGCGCTTGACGCTGCCGATGATCTCGTCCGGCGTGTGCTTGCCGCCCAGCATCACCGTGTTGGTCATACGCGGCATGGGGATATGCGCGAAGCTCTGCCGGCGGCCATTGCCGGTCGGCTTGACGCCCATCAGCCGCGCATTCTGCCGGTCCTGCAGGAAGCCGACCAGCACGCCGTCCTCGATCAGGACCGTGCGGTTAGAGGGCGTCCCCTCGTCGTCCACGGTCAGGCTGCCGCGGCGGTCGGGGATGGTGCCGTCGTCGATCACCGTCACGCCCGGCGCCGCGATCCGCTGGCCGAGCAGGCCGGCGAAGGCGCTGGTCTTCTTGCGGTTGAAATCGCCCTCGAGGCCATGGCCGATCGCCTCGTGCAGCAGGATCCCCGGCCAGCCCGGGCCGAGTACCACCTCCATCTCGCCGGCCGGCGCCGGCACGCTGTCGAGGTTCACCAGCGCCTGGCGCAGCGCCTCCTGCACCGCGCCCTGCCAGACCGGCTCGGCGACGATGCGGGCATAGTCGAAGCGGCCGCCCAGGCCGTGGCTGCCGGTCTCCCGCCGCCCGTCCTGCTCCACCACGACGGCGACATTGAGCCGCACTAGCGGCCGGATATCGGCGACGCGGGTGCCGTCCGGGCGCAGGATCTGCACCGCCTGCCATTCGCCGGCGAGGCTCGCCATCACCTGCTTCACCCGCGGGTCGCGGCCGCGGGCATAGGCGTCGATCTCGGCCAGCAGTTTCGTCTTGGCCGCGAAGTCCAGCAGCGCCAGCGGATTGGCGTCCTCGTAGAGCCGGGCATTGGTCGCGCGCGGCGCGACGTCGAGCGTGCCGCTGCGGCCCTGCCGCACCGCGCCGACCGTCTCCGCCGCCCGCTTCAGCGCCGCCTCGCTCAGCTCGCCGGCATGGGCATAGCCCGCCGCCTCGCCCGCCACGGCGCGCAGGCCGAAGCCCTTGGTCGCGTCGAAGCTGGCCGAGCGGATGCGGCCGTCATCGAGCGAGATCATCTCGCTCTCGCGGTATTCGAGGAACAGCTCGCCATCCTCGGCGCCGGCCAGCGCCTCCTTGAGAATGCGTTCCGACCCCGCGCGGTCGAGCTCGCTGAAGAAGAGGCGGTCCGTCACCGAGAGCGGCGTGTCGAGCGGCATGGGATGGGCTCTCCTTCGGAATGTCAGGCGGCGAGCGTGGCGAGCAGGCGGGATTCCGGGAAGCGCAGCACCGCCGTGGTTCCCGCGCCCGGCACGCTCTCGAGCGTCAGGGTGGCACCCTGCGCCTCGGCCAGGGCCTTGGACAGATATAGGCCGAGGCCGGAGCCGGGGAAGCGCCGCGAGAGGGAGGAATCGAGCTGGGTGAAGGGCTCGAAGGCGCGCGGGATGTCCTCGGGCCGCATGCCGATGCCGCTGTCGGTGACCCGCAGCACCACCGCGCCCCCGGCCTCCTGCCCGGCCGAGACCGTCACCTGCCCGCCCTCGGGGGTGAACTTCACCGCATTGGAGAGGAGGTTCAGCAGCACCTGCCGCAGCCGGAGCTCGTCCGCCCGCAGCGGCGGCAAGGCCTGCGGCAGCGCCGCCTGCAGCGTGACCCCGGCGGTCGCCGCGGTCGCCTGCATCACCCGGATCGCGCCCTCGACCAGCGGGACCAGCGCCACCTCGCCCTCGACGGTCGCGAAGCCGCTGGTCTCGCCGCGGGTGACATCGAGGATGTCGTCGATCAGCGAGAGCAGGTGCCGCCCGGCCTCGTGGATGCAGCGGACATAGTCCTTGCCGCGCTCCGGGTCGGGGTCGACGCCCAGCGCCTCGGAGAAGCCGATCACCGCGTTCAGCGGCGTGCGCAGCTCGTGGCTCATGGTGGCGAGGAAGCGGGACTTCGCCCGGTTGGCCGCCTCGGCGGCATCCTTGGCGCCCTCGAGCTCGGTGCGGATCCGGCGGTCCTCGGTCACGTCGGTCAGCGCCAGCACCCAGCCGCCGCCCGGCACCGGCTCGGAGGCGATCTCGAGCACCAGGCCATTCGGCCGGGTGCGGGTGGACAGCGTCGCCTGCCGCCGGTCGCGCGCCTTCAGCCTGGCTGCGACCGCAAGGCCCGCCTCGCCCTCGCCATACTCGCCCCGCTGCTGCAGGTGGTCGATGAAGCCGGCGAAGCTGCCGCCCGCGCGCATGACCTCCTGCGGCAGGTCGAGCAGGGCGAGGAAGACGGGGTTGACCGCCTGGATCCGGCCATCGGCATCGAACAGCGCGATGCCGTGCCGGATATTGTCCAGCATGGCCTGCTGGATGCCGGCGCGGCGCTGCGCCTCGGCCTCGGCGCGGGCGAGGGCGCTGATGTCGGTCATCGTCACCACGAAGCCGCCATCCGGCGTCGGGTCGGAGGTGACCTCGATGATCCGCCCGTCGGCATGCGGCCGCAGGTAGCGCGCGGGGCGGCTGCGGTCGAGCGAGCGGGCCATGCCGGCCGTCGCCCGTGCGTCGCCGCCGACCGAGCCGGCGGCGAGCTGGTAGTCGATCAGCTCGTCGATCGAGGCGCCGGTCTCGATGAGGTGCCGCGGGAAGCCGCCGAGCTCGGCGGCCAGCGCATTGGCCGAGATCACCCGCCGGTCCGGCCCGTAGTAGCAGATGCCGTGCCGCATGCTGTCCAACATCACCTGCAGCACGCCGGCGCGCTGCCGGGCGGCGGCCTCGGCCTCGGTCAGCGCGGTGATGTCGCTGTAGGTGGCGACGAAGCCGCCATCCGGCGTCGGGTCGGTAAAGATCTCGATGACCCGGCCGTCGAGGTGGCGGCGGATGCGCCGCTGCGGCCGGCCGTAGTCGTCCTCCGCGGCGGCCCGCACCGCCTCGGGCGAGATGACGCCGGCCTGCATCGCGGCGGCGGCCAGTTCCGCGGCCGTGACGCCCGGCCGCAGCACCGCCGCCGGGATGCCGTTGAGCTCGCCGGCCAGCCGGTTCGCCGTCACCAGCCGCTTGGCGCTGTCGAACTGGGCGATGCCGTGCCGCATGTTGTCGAGCATGATCTGCAGCAGGCTGGCGCGGGCCAGGGCCTCGGCCTGCGCCTGCGCCAGGTCCGTCACGTCGGTATGGGTGACGACGAAGCCGCCCTCCGGCGTCGGGTCGGAGCCGACCTCGATCACCCGCCCGTCCGGCTGCACCCGGCGGTAGCGGGCCGATTGGCCACGGTCGAGGGCGAGGATGTCGGCGAGCAGCGCATCGGCCGCCTTGCCCTCGCCGAAATGGCCGCTGGCGTGCTGGAGGCGGACGAGGTCGTCGAACCGGCTGCCGCGATGCGCCACGAGGTCGGGGATGCCATAGGCCGGCCCGGCCAGGCGGTTGGCCAGCAGCAGCCGGCGGTCCGGGCCGAACAGCATCAGGCCATGGCGCATGCTGTCGAGGGCGGCCTGCAGCATCCCGGCATGCCGGCGCGCCTCCTCCTCGGCCCGCGCCAGGGCGGTGATGTCGGTGCAACTGACGACGAAGCCGCCATCCGGGGTCGGGTCGGTGAAGACCTCGATCTGCCGGCCATCGGGCATGTGGCGCAGCACGCGGCTGCGCCGCGCCGGGTCGAGGTCGAGGAACCCCTCCGCCGCGCCGGCCGCGGGCTCCGGCGGGCCATGCGCGCCCTGCAGCGCCGCCGCGGCCAGGCCGGGTGCCACCTGCTCCGGCGACAGCCCCAGCATCGTCGCGGCGAGGGCATTGGCCGCGGTCAGCCGGCGGTCCGGCCCGAAGATCAGCAGCCCGTGCCGCATGTTGTCGAGCGCGGCCTGCAGCATGCCGGCGCGGCAGGCGGCGGCCGCCTCGGCCTCGGCCAGCGCGGTGATGTCGGAGAAGGTGATGGCATAGCCGCCATCCGGCGTCGGGTCGGAGACCACCTCGATGAGCCGGCCCTCGGGGCTGCGGCGCCGGTAGCGGAGTGGCTGCGACCGGTCGAGGGCGAGCAGCCGCCGCGCCATCGCCTCCGCCTCCTCGCCCGCGCCGAAGACGCCCGCCGCCTGCTGCAGCCGCAGGATCTCGGCATGCGCCATGCCGGGCGGCAGCCGCTCCTCCGGCAGGCCGCTCAGCCGCGCGGCGAGGCGGTTGGCGGCGATCAGCCGGTGGTCGGGGCCGAAGAGCTGGATGCCGTGGCGGATGACGTCGAGCATCACCGCCTGGGTGGCGGCGCGTTGCTTCGCCTCCGCCTCCGCCCGCGCGAGCGGCGTGATGTCGGAGAGGCTGAGGACGAAGCCGCCATCCGGCATGGGGTCGGAGAAGACCTCGAGCGTGCGGCCGTCCCGCATCGGGCGGATGTAGTGCAACGGGCGGCTGCGGTCGGCCGCCCGCACCAGGCGGGCGAAGTCGGCGTCCTGCGCGGGATCGCCGGTCCCGCAGGAGGCGACCACCGTCTCTATCAGGGCGGCGAAGGGCGTGCCCGGCTGCGCCAGCGCCTCGGGCACGCCGGCCAGCTCCCGCGACAGCCGGTTGTCGGCGAGGAAGCGGTGGTCGGGGCCGAACAGCACCACGCCGTGATGCATGGTGTCGAGCATCGCCTGCAGCGTCGCGGCGCGCTGCGCCGCCGCCTGCTCCGCCTGCACCTCGATGGTCACGTCGGTCCAGGTGATGACGAAGCCGCCATCCGGCGTCGGGTCGGAGACGCTGTCCACCACCCTGCCATCGGGCATGACGCGGCGCACGGGGTGGGGCCGGCTGCGGTCCCGGGCGGCGACCGCGCGCGCCTCGGCCGCCGCCGCCGGGCCGGTGCCGAAGACGCCGTGGCGGAACTGGCGCTCCGCCAGTTCCGCCGGCGTCATGCCGGGCACCAGCTCCGCATCCGGCACGCCGGCGAGGCCCGCGGCCAGCCGGTTCGCCAGGATCAGCCGCTGATCGGGGCCGAAGAGCGCGATGCCGTGCCGCATCGAATCCTGCATGGTCTGCAGCAGCTCGGCCCGCCGCTGGATCTCCGCCTTGGCCGCCGTCACCTCGGTCGTGTCGATGTAGCTGATGACGAAGCCGCCATCCGGCAGCGGATCCGACAGCACCTCGACCGTGCGCCCGCCCGCGCTGCGGCGGGTGCGGCGCTGCGGCCGCCGCCGGTCGAGGCCGAGGGTCCGGGCGACCTCCTCGGCCGCCGCCGGGGCGAGGTCCGGGCCGGTGCCGCCCACCCGCTCCGCGACGAGGTCCTGCAGGCTGCGCCCCGGCCGGACGGCACCCGGCGGCAGGCCGGCGAGCCCGCTGCAGAGGTCGTTCGCCACCACCACCCGGGCGTCGCGGTCGAAGACCGCGATGCCGTGCCGCAGGTGGTCCAGCATGGCCTGCAGCAGGTCGGCGCGCTCGCGCCCCGCCGCTTCCGCATGCGCCAGGGCGGTGATGTCGGTCAGGGTGATGACGAAGCCGCCATCCGGCGTTGGCGCGGAGAGCACCTCCATCACCCGGCCGTCCCGCATGCTCCGGCGGGCCTGCCACGAGCGGCGGCGGTCCCAGGCCAGGGTGGCCTGCAGGAAGGCATCCGCCTCCGCCCCCGTCCCATAGGCGCCCGCGGCATGCTGCAGCCGGGCGAGGTCGGAGAAGGGCCGGCCGGGGCGGAGATCCGCCGGCGTCAGGCCGCAGAAGGAGGCGGCCAGGGCATTCGCGGTGACCAGCCGCCCCGCCGCGTCATAGAGGATGAAGCCGTGGCGCATCGAATCGAGCGCCCGCTGCAGCCCGGAGGGGGGCGGCGGCACCTCCGCGGGGGCGGCTATCTCGACCAGCACCGCGACATGGCCGCCCTCCGGCAGCGGCGACGTGGTCTGCTCGAAGCAGGTGCCGTCGGTGCGGCGGAGGCGGCGGCGGGAGGGTTGGCCATGGTCGAGCGCCAGATGCTCGCGCGCCAGGTGCTCGCACGCCAGCGCCTCGGGGTCGCCGGGGCCGTAGAGGCCGCGCTCGGCGAGGCGGCGGAGCAGGGCCTCGAGCGGCGTGCCAGGCGGCAGCGCCTCCGGATCGAGGCCGGCGGCCTGCCGCAGGGCGGCATTGGCGAAGGCGAGCCGCCGGTCCGGGCCGATGACCCAGACCGGCAGGGGCAGCCCGGCAAGGGCGGCAGCGAGCGCCGCCCCGGCGCCCCCGTGCTGTGTCATGCAGGTCTCCGGGGTTCGCGCAGGCCATGCAGGGCGAGCAGCGCCGCCGCCAGCACCAGCACCGCGCAGGCCTGGTGCAGCGTGCCGAGCCAGACCGGCACGACATGCACCAGCGTGGCGACGCCGAGGGCATATTGCAGGCAGACCGCGCCGCCGAGCAGCAGGCAGGCGTGCCGCGCCGCGCCCGGCGCCAGCCGCCGCCAGCCCCCCGTGGCGGCGCCGAGCGCGGCGAGGGCGGTGAGTGTCGCGAGAAGGCGGTGGTTGAACTGCACCGCCGGGATATTGGCCGTGAGGTTCTGCCACCAGGGCGAGAGCCGCCCATAGCCTTCCGGCACCAGCTGCCCGTCCATCAGCGGGAAGGTGTTGTAGTCGAAGCCGGCCTTGATGCCGGCGACGAAGCCGCCGGCCAGCATGGTGGCGACCACCAGCCAGGCCGCCGCCTTGATCTGCCGCCGGACCGAGCCGGTGGCCGGCTGCGGCGCGGCGGGGGCGCGCAGCAGGGAGAGCCCGGTCCAGAGCAGCGCGGCGAAGAGGCCGAGCGCCAGGCCGAGATGCAGGACGAGCCGGTAGGGGGAGACCGCGGTCCGGTCGGCCTCGAAGCCCGAGGCGACCATGAACCAGCCGACCGCGCCCTGCAGCCCGCCGAGGAGAAGCAGCAGCAGCAGCCGGCCGCGGTAGCCGGCGGGGATCCGGCCGCGCAGCCAGAACCAGGCGAGCGGCAGCGCATAGGCCAGGCCGATCAGCCGGCCCCAGAGGCGGTGCGTCCACTCCAGCCAGAAGATCTCCTTGAAGCCCTCGAGGCCGAAGCCGGCATGGACCAGGGCGTATTGCGGGATGGTCCGGTAGAGGTCGTAGAGCCGCTGCCACTCCGCCTCCGACAGCGGCGGCAGGGCGCCCGAGAGCGGCGCCCATTCCATGATCGAGAGGCCGGAGCCGGTCAGGCGCGTCGCCCCGCCTAGGGCGACCATGATCCAGACCATGGCGGCCACGCCCAGCAGCCAGAGGGCGACGGGGCGGGGATCGGGTTCGGTGCGGTCCGCGGTGGCGGCGGAGGTCTCGGCGTCGAATGGCATACAACGGACTATAGAGTGGCGCCGCTTCGGGTGCATCCGTGCCGCGGCTTGCCGGTGGCGCCACGGACTGCTACCCGCGCGCCCATGCCCCTCGCCGAGACCGCGGCGCCGGCTGCCGCCGCGCCGGCCTCGCCGGTCGCGGCCGGCGTGCCGGCCGGCCCGCTCCCGCTTTCCGTCGTCATCCCCGTGCGCAACGAGGCGCCGAACATCGCCCCCCTGGTCCAGGAGATCGAGGCGGCGCTGGCCGGGGTGCCGCACGAGATCGTCTATGTGGACGACGGCTCCTCGGACGCGACGCCGGCGGCGCTGCGGGCGGCAGCGGCGGGCGCGTCGGTGCGGGCGCTGCGGCACCGCGCGAGTTGCGGCCAGTCGGCCGCCATCGTCACCGGGGTGAAGGCGGCGCGCGGCACCTGGATCGCCACCCTCGACGGCGACGGGCAGAACGACCCGGCCGACATCCCCCGCCTGCTGGCGCGGGCGGAGGCCGAGGGCGGCGCCATCCTGGTCGCCGGCCACCGGGTGACGCGGCGGGATTCCTGGGTGAAGCGCCGCTCCAGCCGCATCGCCAATGCGGTGCGGGCGCGGCTGCTGCGCGACGCCACGCCGGATACCGGCTGCGGGCTGAAGGTCTTCCCGCGGGCGCTCTTCCTCGACCTCCCGCATTTCGACCACATGCACCGCTTCCTGCCGGCGCTGGTGCTGCGCCAGGGCGGGCGGGTGGTGAGCGAGCCGGTGAACCACCGGCCGCGGGTGCGGGGCCGGTCGAATTACGGCACGCTCGATCGCCTCGCGGTCAGCCTCTTCGACCTGGTCGGCGTCGCCTGGCTGCAGCGGCGCTGGAAGCGGCCGGTGGTGGACGCCGCGGAATGAGCGACGGCCCCGGCCCGGGCCGCGAGCGGCTGCGGGCGGTCGGCAAGCTGGTGGTCCTCGCCCTCGGGCTCGTCCTGGGCGGCCTGCTGCTGCGCGCGCTCGGCGCCGTGCCCGGGACCGAATGGGTGGACCGCTACATCCGCGACCAGGGATTGCTCGGCGAGACGCTGTTCCTGCTGGTCGGCGCCGCCGCCGCGGCGGCCGGGCTGCCGCGGCAGGGCGTCGCCTTCCTCGGCGGCTATGCCTTCGGCGCCGTGATCGGCACGCTGCTCAGCCTGCTCGCGCAATTGCTCGGCTGCGCGCTGGCCGTCTTCTGGGCGCGGCTGGTCGGGCGGGCCTGGGCGGAGCGCGTGCTGGCCGGCCGCTACGGGCGGCGGCTGCGGGCGGTGCGCGACGTGCTGGCCGAGAGCCCCTTCGGCGCGACGCTGGCGCTGCGGCTGCTGCCGGTCGGCAACAACCTGGCGCTGAACCTGCTGGGCGGGCTGGCGGGCATCGCGCCGCTGCCCTTCCTCGCCGCCTCGGCGCTCGGCTACCTGCCGCAGACCGTGGTCTTCGCCCTGCTGGGCAAGGGCGTGCGGGTGGATGGCGCCTGGCAACTGGCGCTGGCGGGGCTGCTGCTGGCGGTCTCGGTCGGCATTGGCCTCGCGCTGCTGCGGCGGGCGCGGGCGGGGCGGGCGCTGGCCGCGCCCTGAAGGCGCGTGCGCCATCGCATGCCGCGGGCGATCCGGCATTGCCGGAGGCGCATGGAGCGCCTTCGACACCGTCGAAGGCGACCAGTGCCGGCGGCCATGGGCCCGGAGCCTCGTCAAGGGTGCGGCTTCGCCGCACCGCGCGAAGCGCGGCTTCGCCCTTGACGAGGCTCCGGGCCCATGGCTTGGGCTGGAGGTCGCTCGACGCGGTCGAGCGCCCGTCCGGGCCTCGTCCGACGACCGGGTCAGGGCTTCGGCGGCACCATCGCGGCCTCCGTCACCTCGGCCGCGCCCAGCGGCTCGCCGGCGGCGAAGCGCGTGGCGTTGCCGAGCGTCGTGTCGGCGATCGCCGCCAACGCCTCGCGCGTGAAGAAGGCCTGGTGCCCCGTCACGACAACGTTCGGGAAGGTCAGCAGCCGCGCCAGCACGTCGTCCGGGATGATCCGGTTCGACAGGTCCTCGAAGAACAGGTCGGCCTCCTGCTCGTAGACATCGATGGCGAGGCCGCCGAGCCGGCCGCTCTTCAGCGCCTCGATCGCCGCCTCGGCATCCACCAGCCCGCCGCGGCTGGTATTGACCAGCAGCATGCCGCGCCGCGCCCGCGCCAGCGTCTCCGCCCGCAGCAGGTGCCGCGTCGCCGGCGTCAGCGGGCAATGCAGCGTCAGGATGTCCGCCTGCGCCACGATGGCGTCGAGATCGGCATAGGCGATGCCGAGCGCCTCCAGCGCCGGGTCCGGCACCAGGTCCTGCGCCAGCACGCGGCAGCCGAAGCCGGCGGCCAGCGCCCGCGCCACCAGCGCGCCGATCCGGCCGGTGCCGATGACGCCCACGGTCTTGCCGAAGAGATCGAAGCCGAGCAGCCCGTCGAGGGCGAAATTGCCGTCCCGCGTCCGCTGGTGGGCGCGGTGGATGCCGCGCACCAGGGTCAGCAGCAGGCCGATGGTGAACTCGGCGACCGCATGCGGCGAATAGGCCGGCACCCGCGCGACCGTCAGGCCGAGCCGCGCCGCCGCCCGCAGGTCGACGTTGTTGAAGCCGGCGCAGCGCAGCGCGATCAGGCGCGTGCCGGAGGCGGCCAGCGCCGCCAGCGCCGCCAGCACCGGTGCCGGGAGCTCGTCGTTGACGAAGGGGCAGACCGCGGCGGCGCCCTGGGCCAGCACCGCCGTCTCCGCCGTCAGCCGCGGCTCGAGGAAGAGGAGCTCATGGCCATGGGCGCCGTTCGCCGCCTCGAAGGAGCGGCGGTCATAGGGCTTGGTGCTGAACATCGCGATGCGCATGCGCCCGCTTCTCGCACCTGCCGCCGCTGCCCCGGCGCTCAATGCAGCGTGAACTGCCCGTCGGCGTAGCGCAGCTCGGCCGGGCGGATCAGCGCCGAGGAGGCGACCCGCACCGAATGCAGCGGCCCCTCGATCTCCCGCCGCCAGAAGTCCAGGAATTTCGTCAGCTCGGGGAAGACCGGGGCCCGGTCCAGCTTCTGCCAGACGAAAGTCTGCAGCACCTCGGGATGGTCGGGCATGTGGTAGAGGATCTCGGCGGTGGTCAGCCGCCAGTCGGGGATGTGGAACTCGGGCACGCGAACAAAGCTGGCAATGTCACGCAGCACGCCTGTCGTCCTTTCCTAGCCTGATCGATCCGTCCTGAGGCGCGGACCGGCGTCTTTCCTCCTTGGCCAAGGTCTGAAGCTTGCCACGATGGGCGGGGTTCCCTGCAAGAAAAACCTTGTGTATCAGTCTGTTAGCACTCGCACTCCGAGAGTGCTGCAATCCCTTGACGAGAACGAACGACTCCCTTAGATCGCTGGCACTCCTCCGGGGGGAGTGCCAGCGGGCTGCCAAGGCGGACGCGGGCCGGACCTGCCGGTCGAGGAAACGCATGTGATAAAGGCATCAGGAGAGGACCTATGAGCTTCCGTCCCCTGCATGACCGCGTTCTCGTTCGCCGCGTGACGGCCGAAGAGAAGACCGCGGGTGGCATCATCATCCCCGACACCGCCAAGGAGAAGCCGCAGGAAGGCGAGATCGTCGCCGTCGGCTCCGGCACCCTGAACGACAAGGGCGAGCTCCGCCCGCTCGACGTCAAGGCCGGCGACCGCATCCTGTTCGGCAAGTGGTCGGGCACCGAGGTGAAGCTCAATGGTGAGGAGCTCCTGATCATGAAGGAGTCCGACATCATGGGGATCCTCGACAACCCTTCCGTCGCGAAGGCCGCCTGAGGGCCCTGCCGCCGGCGGCCGAAGCGCCCGAGGCGCGGCGGTCCGGCCCGGCGGCAAGACCGAACCTCAGACTCGTCTCCAACCAGGGCGTTCCGACGCGCGCCGGGCCCGAGCCCGGGCGCGAAGCGTGAGCGCCTGAGCAACCAGAGGATACGCAACGATGGCAGCGAAGGACGTCAAGTTCGGCGCCGGCGCCCGCGAGCGGATGATCCGCGGCGTCGACATCCTGGCCGATGCGGTGAAGGTGACGCTGGGCCCGAAGGGCCGCAACGTCGTGCTCGACAAGAGCTTCGGCGCGCCGCGGATCACCAAGGACGGCGTGACCGTCGCCAAGGAGATCGAGCTGGCCGACAAGTTCGAGAACATGGGCGCGCAGATGGTGCGCGAAGTGGCCTCGAAGACCAACGACCTGGCCGGTGACGGCACCACCACCGCGACCGTGCTGGCCCAGGCCATCATCCGCGAGGGCGCCAAGGCCGTCGCCGCCGGCATGAACCCGATGGACCTGAAGCGCGGCATCGACAAGGCCGTCGCCCAGATCGTCGGCGAGCTCGAGGCGAAGACCAAGAAGATCACCACCTCCGCCGAGGTGGCGCAGGTCGGCACCCTCTCCGCCAATGGCGAGGCCGAGATCGGCGAGATGATCGCCAAGGCCATGGAGAAGGTCGGCAACGAGGGCGTGATCACGGTCGAGGAAGCCAAGAGCATCCAGACCGAGCTCGACGTCGTCGAGGGCATGCAGTTCGACCGCGGCTACGTCTCCCCGTATTTCATCACGAATGCGGAGAAGATGATCGCGGAGATGGACAACCCCTACATCCTGATCTTCGAGAAGAAGCTGTCGCAGCTGCAGCCGATGCTGCCGCTTCTCGAGTCGGTGGTGCAGTCGGGCCGGCCGCTGGTCATCATCTCCGAGGATGTCGAGGGCGAGGCCCTGGCGACGCTCGTCGTCAACAAGCTCCGTGGCGGCCTGAAGATCGCCGCCGTGAAGGCCCCGGGCTTCGGTGACCGCCGCAAGGCGATGCTCGAGGACATCGCGATCCTGACCGGTGGCCAGGTGATCAGCGAGGATCTCGGCATCAAGCTCGAGAACGTCACGCTGAACATGCTCGGCCGCGCCAAGACCGTGCGGATCGAGAAGGAGAACACCACCATCGTCGACGGCGCGGGCGAGAAGTCCGAGATCAACGGCCGTTGCGAGCAGATCAAGGCGCAGATCGAGGAGACCACCTCGGACTACGACCGCGAGAAGCTGCAGGAGCGGCTGGCGAAGCTGGCGGGTGGTGTTGCGGTCATCCGCGTCGGCGGCTCGACCGAGGTCGAGGTGAAGGAGCGCAAGGACCGCGTCGACGACGCGCTGCATGCGACCCGCGCCGCGGTCCAGGAAGGCATCGTCCCCGGCGGCGGCGTGGCGCTGCTGCGCGCCTCCGAGAACCTGGGCTCGCTGAAGGGCCTCAACAACGACGAGCAGGTCGGCATCGAGATCGTCCGTCGCGCCATCCAGGCGCCGGCGAAGCAGATCGCCGAGAATGCCGGCAAGGACGGCGCCGTCGTCGCCGGTGAGGTGCTGCGCAAGTCCGAGTACGCCTTCGGCTACGACGCCCAGAAGGACGAGTACAAGGACCTGGTTGCGGCCGGTATCATCGACCCGACCAAGGTCGTGCGCACCGCCCTGCAGGACGCCGCTTCCGTGGCCGCCCTGCTGATCACCACCGAGGCGATGGTCGCCGAGCGGCCGGAGAAGAAGGCCCCGGCCGGTGGCCCGCCGGGCGGCGGCATGGGCGACATGGACTTCTGATCCCTCAGGGACCTGAAGTGACTGAAGGGGGCGGAACCGCAAGGTTCCGCCCTTTTTCTTTGCTGGATTTTGCTCTGATTTTGCGACAGCCGCTTGCGCTACTCACATAAATGCTAGTGCAAGCCGTTTGACTTCGCGAGGGCGATCTGTGCTGACTGCCTCGGCCAGCCGATCTTGGCCGCCTTGCCGTGCCTCCCCGGGGAAGAACTCCCCGGGCGCCCTCAAGCGATCCAGCCCGCTGGTTTTCCGCGCGGGCGATCGGCGTCCGCGCAGCAGGACACAAGGAGGGTGCGTCGCATGGCGACCGGCACCGTGAAGTGGTTCAACGCGACCAAGGGGTTCGGCTTCATCGTCCCGCAGGACGGCGGCAAGGACGTCTTCGTCCACATCACCGCCGTGCAGAAGGCGGGGCTGCAGGGCCTGAACGAGAACCAGAAGGTCAGCTACGACGTGGTGATGGAGCGCGGCAAGGCGGCCGCCGCCAACCTCAAGCCGATGTAAGCGAAAGGGCCCGGGAGACCGGGCCCTTTTCCTGTCGGCCGGGCTCAGCCCGCCGGCGTCTCCTGCACCCAGACCCGGCGCGCGCCCTCCTGCTGCAGGAAGGCCTCGGCCTGCTGGCGCAGTTCCGGCGTCGCCGCCTGGATGCCCAGCGCGGGTCCCTCCGCCCGCTCGGCGATGCGCTCGCCCTTCTCGGCCTCCTCCTTCGCCTGGCGCGGCTCGGCCGCCTTGCCCACGGCCTCCCCGGCCGCGAGCGTCGCGCCGCCCGCCGCCGCCGCCGCGGCGACTGCCGGCAGCGCCGCGCCGCCGGTGGCGATCACGAGCCCCGCCGCGAGCATGGAGGTGCCGGCGGTCGCCGTGCCGACCCAGTTGGTCCGCAGATTGCGCTGGCTGGCCTCATGCGGGTTCTCGTCCGGCATGATGACCTGCTCGTTGTCGGCGCGGCCGGGCTGGCCCTCGCCGGCCGAGGCCTGCGACTGGCGGAACCAGTCGGCCGCCTGCAGCCGCTCCGCCGCGCGGTCGAGCGCGGCGCGTTCCGCGAACTCGCCCCAGACCACGGGGCTCGCCATCGGCCGGTCGTCGTGCTCGCCGGTCCACTGGCTGCTGTCCACCACGATGGGCATGCGGGCTCCTTTCGCTAGACTGCGATGATGAGGCACGGGCAACGCCCGGCCCCCGACCACCGTTCCGGGAGACCCGCGTGTTCGATCTGCCCGCCCTCGAGGCTGCCGCCGCCCTGGTGCATCGCGCCTTCCCGCCGACGCCGCAACTCGCCTGGCCGCTGCTGGCGGCGCGCACCGGCGCGGAGGTCTGGGTGAAGCACGAGAACCACACGCCGACCGGTGCCTTCAAGCTCCGCGGCGGCCTGGTCTACATGGACCGCCTGAAGCGGGATCGGCCGCAGGTGCGCGGCGTGATCAGCGCGACCCGCGGCAACCACGGCCAGAGCCTGGCCTATGCCGGGGCCCGGCACGGCGTGCCGGTCACCATCGTGGTTCCACAAGGCAACAGCACGGAGAAGAACGCCGCCATGCGGGCGCAGGGCGCCGAACTGGTGGAGCATGGCGAGGATTTCGACGCGGCCCGGGAGCATGCGGTGGCGCTGGCCGCGGAACGTGGGCTGGAATTCGCCCCCTCCTTCGCGCCGGACCTGGTGCTGGGCGTCGCCACCTATGCGCTCGAACTCTTCCGGGGCGCCCCGCCGCTGGACGCGCTCTATGTGCCGATCGGGCTCGGCTCCGGCATCTGCGGCTGCATCCTGGCGCGCGACCTGCTGGGCCTGCCGACCGAGATCATCGGCGTGCAGAGCACGGAGGCGCCGGCCTATGCGCTCTCCGTCGCGGCGGGCCGCGTCGTCACGACCGACAGCGCGAATACGCGCGCTGACGGCATGGCGGTGCGGGTGCCGGACACGGCGGCGCTCGAGATCATCCGCCGCGGCGGGAACCCGGCGGCGCCGCACCGCGACGCCCATGGGAAGCCGGGCGCCGCGCGCGTCGTCACCGTGACGGATGCGGAGGTGGCGGCGGCGATCCGCGCCTATTGGCAGGACACGCACAACCTGGCGGAGGGGGCGGGCGCCGCGCCGCTGGCGGCGCTGCTGCAGGAGCGCGAGCGCATGGCCGGCCGGCGCGTCGGCCTCGTGCTCTGCGGCGGCAACATCGACCTCGCGTTGTTCCGCGACTGGGTGCTCGCCGCTCCCTGAGCAGGCCTTTGCCGCACGACCTGCGGCCCGACCGCGAAAACCTGCTCGGGATCCTGTCGCGGCGCAAAGCCCGAGGGGTCTGCCTGGCCGGGCCCGGCATGCAACCCCGCGCCGCCGCGCCCCGTTGCCCCGCGAGGGAAGGGAGAACCGGCGCATGCGCATCCATCACCTCGATTGCGGGCCGGCGCGGCCTCTCGGCGGCGCGCTGATGGATGGCGTGAGCCCGGGCGCCGTCGGCCGCCTCACCTGCCATTGCCTCGCGGTGGAGACGCCGCGGCATGGCGTGGTGCTGGTCGATACCGGCCTCGGCCTGCGCGACATGATCCGTCCCGCCGGCCGCCTGCCGCGGGTGAACAGCAGCCTGCTGCGCTTCCGCTACGACCCGGACCGCAGCATGCTGCGGCACATGAAGCACCTCGGGCTGCATCCCTCCGACGTGCGGCATATCATCATGACGCATCTGGACTTCGACCATGCCGGCGGGCTGGTCGATTTCCCGCAGGCCCGCGTCCACCTGATGGAGGCCGAGGCGCGCGCCGCCCGGGCGCGGGAGGGCGTGCTGGGCCGCACCCGCTACCGCCCGGTGCAATGGGGCGACACCTCCCGCTGGCAGGTCTATTCCGAGCGCGATGTCGGCCGCTGGTACGGCTTCGACGCCGTGCTGCAACTGGAGGGGCTGCCGCAGGAATTCGTGCTGGTGCCGCTGCCGGGCCATTCGGCGGGGCATGCCGGGGTCGGCATCGAGACGCCGCGCGGCTGGATCCTGCATGCCGGCGACACCTACTTCAACCGCGCGGAGATGCATGCGGAGGTACCGCACTGCCCGCCCGGCACGGCGGCCTACGAGGCGGCGATGGCCTGGAGCAATCCGCTGGTCCGGGCGCAGCAGAAGCGGGTGCGGCTGCTGGCGCATGACCCGGCCTCGCCCGTGGTGGTGTTCTGCACGCATGACCCGGTGGAATACGTGGCCCTTGCCGCCTGGTCCGAGGCGCAGGGCGCGCCGGCCAGCGAGAATGCCGCACGCGCGGCCTGAGCGCTCCGCCGGCGGCCGGTTCGACAGCGGCGGCGCCGCGCGGTAATTTCCCGCGCAGCAGAAGGGGAACGATCCATGCCAGCCTGGCACCGCGTGGCCAACGAGTCCGACCTTGCCGAGAACATGCCGCTCGCCGTCCGCATCGGCGACCTCTCCATCGCCGTGGTGCGGCTGGAGGACGGGATCTTCGCCGTGAACGATGTCTGCACGCATGAATACGCGCTGCTATCGGACGGTTTCTGCGAGGACGGCAAGCTGGAATGCCCGCTGCACCAGGCTTGCTTCGACATCCGCACCGGCGCCGCGCTGAACGAGCCGGCGGAGGTGCCGGTCGCCACCTACCAAGTGAAGGTCGAGGGCGGCGAGGTCTTCGTCGAGGCCTGAGGCCCCGGGGCGTGAGGCCTGGGGTGGTGACGATCAGTCCGGCCTGATCCCCGCCTCCCGCACCACCCTGGCCCATTTCGCCGTCTCGGCGGCGAGCTGGGCCTGGAATTCCTCGGGGCCCGTCTCCAGCGGGTCGAGCCCGGCGGCGGCGATGCGCTCCCGCAGCTCCGGCCGGCGCAGCGCCGCGAGGATGTCGCGGTGGAGCTGCGCCAGCCGGAGCTGCGGCAGCCCGGCCGGGGCCAGCACGCCGTACCAGGAGCCCGCCTCGGCGCCGGGATAGCCGAGCTCGGCGAAGCTCGGCAGGTCCGGCACCTCCCGCCAGCGCCGCGCATCCGCGACCGCCAGGCCGCGCAGCGCGCCCGCGCGGATCTGCGGCACCGCGACCGTCGTGTTGAGGAACCCGCCGCTCACCTGGCCCGCGAGGATCGCGGTCTGCGCCGGCGCGGCGCCGCTGAAGGGCACATGCGTCAGCTCGATCCCGGCAACGGAGGCAAACAGCGCCATGGCGAGGTGGCTGGCATTGCCGATGCCGGCCGAGCCCATGGTCAGCGCGCCCGGCCGCGCCTTCGCCGCCGCGACGAAGCCCGCAAGGTCGGCGATGCCGGTCGAGGGATGCACGGCGAGGAGCATCGGATGGAAGGCGCAGTTGAGGATCGCCGTGAAGTCGCGGACGGGATCGAAGGGCAGCTTCGGCATCAGCGCCGGGTTCATCACATGCGCGGTCGCGGCGAGCAGCAGCGTGGTGCCGTCCGGCGCGGCGCGCGCCACGGCCTCGGTGCCGATCGTGCTGCCCGCGCCGGGGCGGTTCTCCACCACCACCGGCTGGCGCCAGGCCTCGGTCAGCGCGGCGGCGAGCGCGCGGGCGAGAATGTCCGTGGGACCGCCGGGCGGATAGGGCACGACGATGCGCACCGGCCGGTCCGGGGACCAGGACGGCGGCTGCGCCCGCACGGCAGATGGCAGGGCCAGCAGCGCGGCCAGCGCCGCGCGTCGCGTCGGGGTCATGCGGCACGTTTCCTCACGAAGGCATCATGCGCCATGGCACAGACCGCGCCTGGGCGCGGCGTCAGGCTTGTTGCGCCCCACGGCCATTCCGCCGAGGGGACAACGCCTGGCATTTGAGGATACTCATGGACAAGACCGACAAGCTCGTCCCGCTGGACGATGCCGCGCTCGACCTGGTCGGTGGCGGCGGCGCCAGCCTGGCCCTCGCGACCAAGCTCGTCACCGCGGATTACGACGGCCCGCTCTGCGGCACGCGCTATCCGGGCTGGGTGCCGATTCCGATCCCCGGCCCGGGGCCCGGGCCCATCCTGACCGCCGGCACCGCGATCTAGCGCGCTGCCGCAGGCCGGGCGGCCCCGACGGGCCGCCCGGCGCAGCAGGCTGAGCGAGGACGGGTCGGGACGCGCCTCAGCCATGCAGCCGCGGCGCGCCGCGGCGGCGCCAGGCGCTCATCTGCTCGGCGCTGGTATGCACATGCACCACCACCGGCCGGTCCTTCACCCCGAAGGCGCGGGCGATGGCGGCCTCCACCTCGGCCTCGGTCGAGATGGTGATGCCCTCCGCCCCGAAGACGCGCGCCCATGCCGCGAAATCGGGATTGGTCAGGCGCACCGCATTCTCGTAGGGGCGGTTGGGGTAGCGCACCTCGTGGTGCATGCCGATGGTGCCGTAGCGCTTGTTGTCGCTGATGATGATGATCGGCGCCGCGCCGTACTGCATGGCGGTCGCGATCTCGTTGCCGCTCATCAGCGCGCCGCCGTCACCGACGAAGGCGATGGCCTGCTTCCCCGGCCGGCGGATGGCGGCGGCGACCGCCATCGGCACGCCCGCGCCCATGGCACCCACCACCGACGACAGGAAGTTCTGCCCGGGGCGGAAGCCGATGTAGCGATGGATGAACGAAGAGAAATTGCCGGCATCCGAGGTGACGGCGGCATCCGGCGCCAGGTGTTTCGCCACCTCGACGCAGATGGCGGCGAAGTTCACCCCGTCCGGCATGCTGTCCCAGTCCGGCGTCATCAGCTTGCGGTGGATGCCATGCAGCCCGGCGACCCAGCCGCCGCGCTTCGCCGCATCGGCCGGCGCACCGCGCCGCAGCAGGGCGCGGATGACGGAGGCCGGCTCGGCGGCGAGGCCGAGATCGGGGCGGAAGACGCGGCCGATCTCGTTCGGGTCCGGCCAGACCTGCACCAGCGGAAGCTGCGGGTCGGGGGCGGTCGGGAAGCTGTAGGACTGGCTGACGGAATCCGTGATGCGCTCGCCGAGGGCGACCAGCAGGTCGGCCTTCCTCATCTCCTCGACGAGCTGCTTCGGCACGCGGATGCCCATATAGCCGCCGTAGTTGGGATGCGTGGAATCGAAGAGCTGCGGCCGGCGATGCGTCGGGCAGACCGGCAGCATCCACTGCTCGGCGAGCTGCCGCAGCTCCTCCAGCGTCTCCCCGCTCGCATTGGCCAGCGCGCCGCCGACCCAGAGCAGTGGCCGCTCGGCCTTGGCCAGCATGTCCGCGAGCTGGTCGAGATCCTCGGCGCGCGGGCCGCCGAACACGCGAGGCCGCGGCCTGGCGACGGGCGCCTCGGTCAACTCATCGAAAATGTCCTCCGGCAGGATGACGGCGACGGGGCCGGGCGTGCCGCTCTCGGCGAGATGGAAGGCGCGGGCGATGCTCTCGCTGGCCTGCACCACCTCGTTCACCTCGATGACGTCCTTGGTCACGTCGGAGAGGAATTTTGAGTAATTCTGCTCCTGCAGCGCCAGCCGGCCGAAATCGCGGCGCTCCACCTGGCCGCAGAGGACGACCAGCGGCGTCGCGTCATGCCAGGCCGTGTGCAGCGAGACCAAGGCATTGGAGAGGCCAGGGCCGCGGGAGACCAGCAGCACGCCGGCGCGGCCGCCCTGCATGCGGCCGTCGGCGACCGCCATGAAGCCGGCGCCGCCCTCGTGCCGGCAGACGATGAGGCGGACCTCCGGCGTCTCGGTCAGCGCATCGGTCAGGCCGAGGAAACTCTCGCCCGGCACCATCCAGATGGTGTCCACGCCATGCGCGATCAGGCTCTCCGCGAGGACGCGGCCCACGGTTCTCGACATTTGCTTCCTCCCAATCCCTTCTTCGCACCTGCGATCCGGACCTCCGCGTCCGCCGGCGCTCCGGTCATCGCCGGCGTCATTCCCCGCGGATCTTGGCGTCCGCCGCCACCTGCTGCCACTTCGGCACGTCGCCCTCCAGCAGCCGCATCAGCCGCTCCGGCCCGGTCAGCGGCGGCGCGGTGCCGGCGAAGCGCGCCTGCGCCTCCGGCAGCGCGCGCAGGGTGGCCGGCGTCTCCGACAGGCGGGCGATGATCGCATACCAATTCAGCGCGACATAGCCGGGTACGCACTCCTTGGTCGCGGGCGTGTCGGGCAGGTCGGCACCCGCCGCTCCGTTGCCACGCCCAGCGGCCGCGCGCCCTTCGCGCACACGCGGCAGGGTCTCGACCGGCGAGGCGAAGACCATGCCGGTCGCCCCGGCCGGCAGCGCGATCATCGCCGGCGCCGCAACTCGGCAGGAGACATGCTCGAGCCTGCTGCCCGCCACCGGGACGAAGAACGCGCCCGAGAGGTGGCTGGAGGATCCGGCGCCGCCACCACGTCCTGCACGCTGTGCCAGGGGCCGTCGGTGCGCACCACCATCGGCGTCGGGATCTCCGCCATCAGGCTCACGCGCGTCGGCGCCGTGCGGGGATCAAGGCCCTGGCCCGGATCGAGCGCGGGCATGGAGGCGAGCGAGGCGCCGGTCGGCAGGAAGGCGCTGCCATCGGGCGGCGACTGGATGACGGCGCGGATGCCGATGCTGCCGCCCGCGCGCGGGCGGTTGTCGATCAGGAAGGGTCGGCCGAGTCGCCCGCGCGATTGCTCCGCCAGCCGGCGGCCGATGCGGAGGGGGCGTCCGGGCCGGGTCTCCTCCGCCCAGTCCGGCCGGCGAGCCGCAGCGCAGGCAATGCCGGCAGGCCGCGGCGGTGCACGCGCCATGCCTGTCGGGCGTGCCGCTTCAGAGCCTGCCAGGCACTTCTCGGCTGTCTCCTGGCCAGGGCCGGTGCCGTCGCGTTACACCGGGACATCCCGGCAAACAGGCATCACCGCCCATTCGCCGGCGTCAGCAGGCCAGGGTAGCCCTCGGCCACCATGCGGCGGTACTGCGCCGTCAGAACGGCCGGATCGCGCGTCGCCCGCGCGCGCTGCAGCGCTTCAACCTGTCGCGCATAGCGGTCGGGGTCGGGACGGAGGATCACCTCCTCGATCCTGGCTTGCAGTTCCGCCTCATCCTCGCAGAGCAGGCCGATATCCCCGTAATCGGCAAACATCTGCTCGGTGAGCGGCACGCGCATCGTGATGATCGGCCTCAGCCAGGTCAGCGCATCGATCACCGCGCCGCTTGCCGAGAGGTCGTAGTAGCCTCGCCGGAAGGGCAGGACGATGTAGTGCAGGCTGCCGAGCCGTTCGGCGAATTCGGCCCGGGACAGGCGGGTGGTCATCGGTGGAAGCGACAATGCCGCGAAGGCGGCAAGATCGACCCCGTCCGGCACCCGGCCGACATGCACGAAGCTTGCCCGGTCGCCATGGCGGGTTCGGATATGGTCTGCGATGCGCAGGAAGGTGTCCATGCCCTTGTCGGGTGTGCCCAGGCCGACATAGCCGAAACGGAGGGGTGGCGAGAATCGGGCGGGCTCGGCGGCGGCTTCGGCCGGGTTGATGGGAAGCGGCAATGCATCCGTCCTGGGCCCGGCGCGCGACACGCGCTTCGTGAGCGCCACATTGATCCCCTGTTCCAGCACCAGGAAGCGCAGCGGGACCGGATAGCGCGCATCGAGCGAGGCGCGCATGTCGATGGAGCGGGTCAGCGGATTGCGGGACCGCCAGCCGAATGCGTCGTTCAGGTTGCCGTGCAGGCAGACCTGCACCGCGGCGCGGCGGCCGGAAAGACGCGCGGCCCAGGCGGTGGCGAAGCTGCCAGTCGCTGTCGTGGACATGAGGAAGACGAGATGCGCCTCCCCCGCCGGCGCCGCGCGCAAGGCTGCACGCACGATGCGGAATTCCTGCTGCAGCCGGGCCCAGGAAACGACAGCCGGCCGGTTGCGCCAGAGCGACGGAATCTCGATCGGGACAAGGCGCAGGTTCGGCAGCGCGGTCAGGGCCGGGTCCCGCCGCAGTTCCTCGAGATGCGACGGATCCGCATGGAACAACACCTGCTGCTCCGGCCAGGCACGAGCGATGACCTGCGTCGTGGCGCTGTTGCCAGGAGCATGCACGGTGTCAGTCCAGTTCGTTTCGAAGATCAGGATCATGCGGGGCTATCGACCTTGAGCTGACGGGAACGCCAGAAATCCGCGGCACGGTCTCAAATCCTGCCCGCGCCAGACCTCCCGGATCGCCACTTGAGGTTGCATTCGGCTGGGCGTCTGCATAGCGGAAGCGATGGGCCCTTGGGGCAGAAAACATTCGGCCTTTGCAAAAAATCCGCGTCGCAGGCAGCAAGGACGACGGATCGCGGCGGCACGCGGATCTCCGGGGTAAGGGCTTGCTGCTGCTGGTGCGGCCCGTGACAGAGGGCCGCCGGGGTCCGGGCGGGCGAACCGGTCAACCAAAGACCCGGCGAACGGAAGCCGGCCCGGCCTGGCACTCAGCCCGCGGCGACCGGCTCCGGCATCGGCACGGCCGCCTGCGGGCCGAAGCGCACCTCCTGCCAGGTCGCCGGCCGGCCACCCGCCTCCTCGCGGAAGAAGGCGTAGAACTCGTCGAGCCAGGCGAGGAAGCGGCGCACGTCATCGGCCGTGCGGGTATAGGGCGTGTTGCCCGGCACCAGGGAGGGCGAGTGGTAGGTCAGCACGAAGACCCGCTGCCCCTCGGCCAGCATGTGCCGCACCAGGCGCTTCGCCTCCTCGATCGTGATCCCCTCGGGGCTGAGGCGGATACGCTCCAGCAGGCCGAGGCGTGACAGCGCCGCGCTGACCGCGAGGCGCTGCGCGAGCGGGTGGAAGACGAGCGGGGCCAGGCGCTGGCCGTGCCGCGGCCCCAGCCGGCCGACCAGCCCGGCCGAGGCCGGCACCTCCAGCAGGGTCCGCTCGCGGTCGATCCAGTGCGGCCGGGCGGAGACGGTCCAGCGGCCGGGCTGCCAGTCGGCGCCCTCGGGCGGCCAGCAGACCGAGACGCTGCTGTCCACGAGGTAGCCGAGGCGCTTGAGGATGTCCCCGGTCCGCCGGCCGGCGCCGAAGCGGCCGGTGCGGTAGATGCGGGGCGTGACGCCGAGATGCTCGCCGATGGCCTCGGTCAGCCGGCGCGCCTTCTCGTATTCCAGCGCCGCCGGCAGGTTGCCGACATAGCTGGCATGCTCGCTCACCTGCTCGAAGAAGGGCGGGTTGACCCAGGGGTGCAACTGCGCGCCGACATCGCAGAGCCCGTCGCGCAGCATCTCCCGCAAGGGGGCGCGGCCATGCGCCTGCGACACGATGGGCCAGTCCGCGAGGTAGACCGGCACGACGCCGTGCCGCTCGAAGACCCGATGCGCCAGGTGCTGCGCCGCCATGGCGCGGACATCGACGGTCTCGCGCGAGAAGGGGCGGCTCCAGTCGAAGGCTTCCTCGGCATCCACCGTGGTCAGCAGCAGCGGCGGCCCGGGCGGCGGCGGGGCCGGGGCGTGGAAGCGCGCATCGACTACCGAGGCGGTGCAGCCGAGGCCGGTCTCCGGCAATCCGGCGACCGGCAGCCTGATCATGCGGTCGGCAAGACCGTAGATCTGCAGATAGCGGGCGGCGATGCCGCGCATGCCGAAGCGTTCCCGCGCGAGGCGGCGCGCCGCGGCGCCGATGCGCCGGCGCAGCGGCGGGTCGTCCAGCAGCCGCAGGGTGGCCGCGGCAAAGCCGTCCTCGTCGCGGAACAGGAAGCCGGTGCGGCCCTCGAGGACGAAGTCGTCGTTCACCCCGGGCAGGTGGCGGACGACCACCGGCAGGCCATGCGCCATGCCCTCCGGCACCACCGTGCCGAAGCCTTCGAGCCGGGAGGCGAAGACCAGGATGTCGGCGGCAGCGAACCAGGGATGCGGGTTGCGCTGCTCGCCGGCGAAGACCACCGCCTCCGCCAGGCCCAGCCTTGCGGCGGTCTCGTGCAGTCGCGCGGCATAATCGGGTTCCACCACCGGCCCGACCAGCACGAGCCGGAGGCGCGGGTGGCGGGCGCGCAGTCGCGGCAGCGCCTCGATGAGGAGGAGGGGGTCCTTTCGCTCGACGAGGCCGCCGACGGAGAGCAGCACCGGATCCTCCGGCGCGGCACCGATGGCCGCGCGAATGCGCGCGCGCTCGGCCGGCGGCTGGGGCGGGGCGGTGATTCCGCAGGGGACCAGGTGGCAGCGCTCGGCCGGCGCAAGTCCCCGCGTTTCCGCGTCGAGCTTCGGGCTGATGCTGACATAGGCCTGGAACAGGCCGAAGCCGCGCCGCGCGAGGCCGCGCGAGGCCGCGCAGGCGGGGCCGGTAGTGCGAGATCAGCACCGGCAGGCTGTCGTCGAGCGTCGCCGAGAGCACCAGGCGGCGGCCGGCGAGGCGCGCCAGGAGATAGCTCACGAAATACCAGTCGGCGTGGGTGCGGACATGCACGGTCTCGTAGCGGTGCAGGTTCCGCAGCATCCACCACGCCAGCCGGAGATGCAGCGCGAGCGAGCCGAGTGGGCGGGCCGAGAGATAGCTGATCCGGCTGAGGGTGGAGCAGGCGGCCTCGGCCGCCAGGTCCGCGGGCGCCGGAGTATGCGTGACCAGCAATTCGTGCTCGACGGTCGGGGCGAGTTCCTGCATCACGGCGCTCGAGCGTTCAAGGAAGACGCCTTCGCCGGTGAAGGCTGGCCGATAGTATTTCAGGACATGCAGGACCCGGTCGCGCCGCCGTGTTGTTGCCTCGCCACGCATGGTCGGTCCCTCGTTTCGGGTCACCCGTCGCAGCACCACCAGCAGCGGAACTGCACAGGACGGCCGTTGCCGGGATTCTCTACGGTCCGGGCCTCAGCGTATGGTTTAACGACTTGTGTAATGATTGTCTAACGGTTGTGAAGACTGGTTTTGCCTCGATCGCCATTTGCTGGAGTGCCGCGGCGAAAGGCGCGGGCCCTCTTGCCGGGCGCGCCATGCGCCCATCGCTGCCGCGAGGCGGCGAGGTCCTGGCGTCGACACCTCGCATCCCGCCGGGACACCGCGGGACGGGCCCTTCGGACCCTGGCCAGCGCGCAGGTCGCCCTGGCTGGTGAGGCGACCATCGCCTCTGGCACGCAGGCCCGGGCCCCGGCTCCGGCCCTGGCGCCCCGGCCACGACAGCGCGGCCGCAGCCGCCACGCATCCCGGCAGGACAAATCCTGCACCGCGAACCAGACAGGCGGCCATCCGCCGCGACAGGCCAGCCAGGAGGCAACCTCGGCGAGATCCGCAACGGATGTGCCGGTTCCGTGACGCATTGGCCGCTGGCACCCCGCGCTTGTCATCCGCGCGTCTTTGAC
Source organism: Paracraurococcus lichenis (assembly GCF_030657435.1). Classification (GTDB taxonomy): domain Bacteria; phylum Pseudomonadota; class Alphaproteobacteria; order Acetobacterales; family Acetobacteraceae; genus Paracraurococcus; species Paracraurococcus lichenis. Next base: position 120,226 of record NZ_JAUTWS010000018.1, read on the forward strand.
GCGGTGGCGACAAATAGGCTAATCCACGCTTCAGACATTCAACCGTGCATTAGAGCAAGAGGCCTGGATGGGGCGGCAGGGTAGCGGCCATCGCGGAGACGGGATCGTACCGCGCCCGGGTGGTGGGCTGGTGGCATGAGGATCCTCTACAGCCACCGCATCCAGTCGCGCGACGGCCAGGGCGTGCATCTGCAGGCGCTGGTGGATGCCCTGCGCGCGGAGGGACACGAGGTCCGCGTGGTCGGCCCTTCCGGCTTCGAGAAGGCCGAACTCGGCGGCGAGAGCCGGCTGGTCGCCCTGCTCCGCCGCTGGCTGCCGCCGGCCGCGGCCGAACTGGCCGAGCTCGCCTATAGCCTGCCGGCCACCCTCCGCCTCGCCCGCGCCGCGGCGGAGTTCCGGCCCGACGCGCTTTATGAGCGCTACAACCTCTTCTACCTCGCCGGCGCCCTGGTGGCGCGGCGGCGCAACCTGCCCTTCCTGGTCGAGGTGAATGCCCCGCTGGCCGAGGAGCGGACCCGCCACGGCAACCTCCGCCTCCGCCGCCTCGCCCGCTGGACCGAGGCCTTCGTCTGGCGCCGCGCCGACCGCGTGCTGCCGGTGACCGAGGTGCTGGCCGGCCATGTCGCTGCCGCCGGCGTGCCGCGCGAGCGCATCGCCGTCATCCCGAACGGCATCCACCCCGAGGAATTCGCCGCCCCCGCCCTGCTGGCGGCCGAGCCCAAGGCCGAGCTGGTGCTCGGCTTCGTCGGCTTCGTCCGCGACTGGCATGGGCTGGATGCGGTGGTGCGGGCCATCGCCGCCTGGCAGGGCACGCCGCGCCTCTCGCTGCTGGTGGTGGGCGAGGGGCCGGCCCGGCCGGGGCTCGAGCGCCTCGCCGCCGAGCTTGGCATCGCCGATCGGGTGCGCTTCACCGGCCTCGCGGCACGCGAGGCAATCCCCCGGCTGGTCGCCGGCTTCGACATCGCCCTGCAGCCGGCTTCCGTCGCCTATGCCTCGCCGCTCAAGGTCTTCGAATACATGGCGGCAGGGCGCGCCATCGTCGCGCCCGACCAGCCCAATCTGCGGGAGATCCTGGAGCACGAGCGCACCGCCCTGTTCTTCGATCCGGCCCGCCCCGGCGCGCTGTGGGAGGCGGTGCTGCGCCTCGCCACCGATCCCGGGCTGCGCGCGCGGCTCGGCGCCGCGGCGCGGGAGGAGGTCGACCGGCGCGACCTCACCTGGGAGGGCAATGCCCGCCGCGTCGTCGCCCTGGCCGAGGCCGAGCGGCGGCGGCGCACCGCGCCGGACGCGGCGCTCGGCCAGCCCGTGACCGGCTGAGCCGGGCATGCTCCTGCCTGGCGACATCGCGGTGCCGCCGGGCACCGCCCCGCTGATCCTGCACGTCTTCCCGACCTTCGCGGTCGGCGGCGCGCAGGTGCGCTTCTGCGCGCTGGCCAATCGCTTCGGGCCACGCTGGCGGCACGTGATCGCCTCCCTCGACGGCCGCGTGGACTGCGCGGAGCGGCTGGCGCCCACGGTGCCCTTCGCCCTGCTGCCGGCACCGGTGCCGCGCGGGCTGGATCCGCTCCGCGCCGGCTTCCGCATCCGCGCCCTGCTGCGCCGGCTGCGGCCGGCGACGCTGGTGACCAGCAATTGGGGCAGCATCGAATGGGCGATCGCCAACCTGGCGCCGCCTCGCATCCACCATGTCCATACCGAGGACGGCTTCGGCCCGGACGAGGCGGCGGGCCAGAAGCCGCGGCGGGTGCTGGCCCGGCGCCTCGCGCTGCGCTGGAGCACGCTGGCGCTGCCCTCGACCGTGCTGCTGCGGGCGGCACGCGAGGCCTGGCGGCTGCCCGAGGCGCGGCTGCATCACATCCCGAATGGCCTCGACCTCGCCCGCTTCCGGCCGGACGGGCCGCCCGCCGCCATCGCGGTGCCGGGCGAGGGGCCGGTGATCGGCACCGTCGCCGCGCTGCGCGCCGAGAAGAACCTGGGCCGCCTGCTGCGCGCTGCCGCCCTGCTGCGCGCCGAGGGTCTCGGCTTCCGCCTGCTGGTCATCGGCGACGGGCCGGAGCGGCCAATGCTGGAGAGGCTGGCGGCCGAACTCGGCCTTGGCGGCACGCTCTTCGCCGGGCATGTGCCGGACCCGGCCGCGGCCTATCGCGCCATGGACCTCTTCGCCCTCTCCTCCGACACCGAGCAGATGCCCTTCTCGGTCATGGAAGCGATGGCGAGCGGCCTGCCGGTCGCCAGCACCGATGTGGGAGACGTCCGGGTGATGCTGGGGCCCGGCCATGCCGCGCAGGTCGCGGCGCTCGACCCCGGCGCGCTGGCCGCGGCGCTGCGGCCCTTGCTCGCCGATGCGGCGCTGCGGGCGCGCCTCGGCGCGGCGAACCGGCTGCGGGCCGAGCAGGCCTATGACCAGGAAACCATGTTCAAGGCCTATGCGGCGCTGCTGGAGCGCGGCCGCGATCCCGCCTGCTGAGCAGACCGGCACGGCGCACCGTCACCGCTGTCCCGATGCGGCGAAGCATCTGCCGTCATTCGATCGAGACAGGAAAGTGATATAACCGGTAGAGTTCGATTCACGTGCGTCCTCCACGCTCGATTCTGCAGCCCGGTCTGCCGATCGTCAGAAGGAGGACTCCTTGCCCGGCACAGTCACCGCTCCTTCCCTGGCTCGGCTGGGCGCCGGCGACCTCGCCAGCCTAGCCTTCCAGAACGCGGGCACCGCGACCCTGGCGGGGGGCATCACCACCTTCGGCCAGAGCTTCCTGCAGGGCGAACTGCCGGCCGGCACGGGCCTGGTCGCGCGGATCGGCGGCCAAGCGGTGTCGGTGCAGTTGGACGTGAAGACCACCTGGCCGGACGGCTCGGTGAAGATGGCCGTGCTGTCGGTGGCGCGGCCGGAGATTGCGGCAGGCGGCGCGCTGGACGTGGTGCTGGCCCGGGCCGGCACCGGGGCGCCGCTGGCCGGACCGGCGATCGATCTCGCCCAGGCGATCAAGGCGCACAGCTTCAGCCTCGACATCACGCTGGCCGGCAAGCCTGCCGTCACGGTGGATGTGCTGGACGCGTTGCAGAAGGCGCTTGCCGACGGCACCGCGTCCTTCTGGCAGAAGGGCGCGCTGGCGACCCAGGCGCGGGTCGAGATCCCGCTCGCGGGCTCGCAGCGCCTGGTCTTCGACGTCACCGCCTTCAAGGGCGGCGGGATCGAGGTGGAGGCGCAGTTCAACAACGACCGTGCCATGGAACTGGCCGGTGGCCGGGTGGACTACAGCCTCGCCGCGAGGCTCGACGGCAAGCAGGTCCTGCAGGAGACGGTGAGCCAGGGCCAGTACCAGAACTGGCACCGGACCTTCTCCGACGGACATGACGGCGGCCAGGGCCTGGGCAGCCCGGAGGCCGGCTGGCTGAACATCCAGCAGGACGTCGCCCGCCTCGAGAAGATCGGCGCCGTCGCCGACTACGACCTGACGATCGGCATAGCCGAGGCCAGGCTGCAGGCCTGGTACGCCGCCACCCAGGCCGCCGGCTGGGGCGCGCCGCTCGCCGCCGATGGCGTGACGCAATACTTCCCGGCCACCGGCTCGCGCCCGGATATCGGCGTCGTCACCCAGGCCAATACGGCCTGGCTGACGACGCAGGATGCCCGCGCCGCTGCTTATGCCATGGGCCAGGCCGAGGCGGCCGGTGCCGTGCCCTGGAATTACTACGACCGCGCCAACGGCACCTGGCTGAACCCGACCGATTACCCGAAGCTCTGGATGGATCCGCGCGGCGGGACCGGCAAGCCCGGCGATCCGAAGGCGACCGGGCCGACGCAGCTTGCCGACAGCCTGACCGGCTGGAGCCCGGACCGCGCGCACCAGCCCGACCTGTCCTTCGTGCCCTACATCCTGACGGGCGAGCGCTGGATCCTGGACAATCTCCAGGCTCAGGCCGCCTTCAACCTCACCTCGGTCTGGCCGGCGCAGCGCGGCACGGCCGGCGATGTCATCGTCGATGACCAGCAGGTCCGCAGCATGGCCTGGGGGCTGCGCGAGATCGAGAACGCGCTCTGGGCCACGCCGGACGGCACGCCGGAGAAGGCTTGGCTGCAGCAGGTCTCCGACGACAATTGGAGCTTCCTGGTCAGCCATATCCCGGCCTGGACCGCCGCGGAGGGCGAACTCCATGGCTACCTGCCGACCACGACCACCCCCAACATCGCCCCCTGGCAGCAGGACTTCTTCGCCAGCACGGCCATCGCCGCGGCCTCCCGCGGCAATGCCGAAGCGATGACCTACCTGAACTGGGCCAAGAACTTCCTGATCGGCCGCTTCGAGCAGGCGGACAATGGCTTCGTCCTGAATGACGGCATGGCCTATAGCCTGGTGGCCGCCGACCCCGCGACCGGCCTCCGCTACAAGACCTGGGCCGAGGTCGGCGCCGCGACGCGGGCGGCCGGCCAGTCGAACGGCGATGGCTGGAGAGCCAGCGAGGGCTATTACGGCCGGCTCGCCCTCACGACCCTCGCCGGCATCTATTTGCTGACCGGCGATGAGCGCGCCGCCCGAGCCTATTACCGCCTGGCCGAGCAGAGCCCGCCCTTCACCACCGCCGCGTCGATCGCCAGCGACCCGCAGTTCTCCGTCATGCTGCCGGGCGTCTATGGCGGCACCGTGCTCGGCACCGCCGGCGACGACATCAAGGTGCTGAAGAGCCCGGCCGCCACGCTCAAGGCCGATCTCGGCCCCGGTCAGGACCGCCTGGAGCTTCCGGACGGCAACAACACCGGCACGGTCGCCAATACCGAGACCATCATCGCCGGCAAGGGTAGCGACAGGATCACCCTGATCACGCCGCTCGCCGGCGGCAAGGTGGATCTCGGCGGCGGCAGCGACAGCCTGACCCTGGCCGATGGCGGCAACAGCCTGCAGGCCCTCAACGTCGAGACGATCATCGGCGGTGCCGGCTTCGATGCCGTGACGCTCGGCGAGGGCGGCGCCATCGTCACGGTCGGCAATGCCGAATTGCTGACCGGCGGCGCGGGCAATGACGTGGTGACGCTGACCGGGAGCGTCGCCGGCGTCACCGTGAATCTCGGCGGCGGCAGCGACCGGCTGCTCGTCGCCGCCACCGGCAATGCCAGCCTGACGGTGCGCAACGCCGAGACCATCCTCGGCAGCAATGGCGCGGAAGCGGTGGTGCTGGGCGCGCCCGTCGCCGGCGGCATGGTGGACCTCGGCGGGGGCCGCGACCAGCTCACCCTGTCCTCGGCCGGGCCGAACGGCATCACCGTCGGCAATGTCGAGAGCATCCTCGGCGGCGCGGCGGCGGATACCGTCACGCTGGGCGGGGCGAGCCGGGGCGCGGTCATCGACCTCGGCGGCGGCGCCGACCGGCTGCTCCTGGCCAATGCCGCGAACGACGTGCTGGTCTCCAGGGTCGAGACCGTGACCGGCGGCACGGGCAACGACACCGTCACCTTCGGCGCGCCCATCGCCGGCGCGGTGGTGGACCTCGGCGGCGGCCAGGACCGCCTGGTGCTCGCCTCCGGCGGGCCGAACAGCCTGCGGGTCAGCAATGTCGAGACCATCATCGGCGGCGACGGCGCCGACGACGTCACCCTGCTGACCGTGCTCAATGGCGGCACCGTCAGCCTCGGCCCGGGAAACGACCGGCTGACCCTGTCCTCCGCCGGGGCGAACAAGGCCGGCATCGGCGGGGTCGTGACTCTCATCGGCGGCAGCGCGGATGACGCCATCACCCTCACCGCCGGCATCTCGGAGGGGCAGGTCGATCTCGGCCAGGGCAGCGACAGCCTCGCCCTCGCCGGGGCGGCGAACAGCCTCACGGTACGTGGCGTCGAGACGCTGACCGGCAGCGGCGGCGCCGATCTGGTGACGCTCGGTGCCGCGGTGAACGGGATGGTGGTCGACCTCCGCGGCGGGCCCGACCGGCTGACCTTGTCGGGCCTCGGCGCGAACGTGCTGCAGGCCGCCGGAGCCGACAGCATCATCGGCGGAGCGGCCAACGACACGGTCACCCTGACCGCGGCGATGAATGGCGGGCTGGTGGACCTGGGCGGCGGGAGGGACCGGCTGCTGCTGTCCTCGACCGGTCCGAACACCCTCACCGTCAGCAATGCCGAGAGCGTCACCGGCGGGTCCGGCAACGACAACGTCACCTTCGGCGCGCCGATCCTCGGCGCGGCGATCGATCTCGGCCTGGGCACGGACCGGCTGACGCTCGCCTCCGGCGGGCCGAACGGCGTCACCGCCAGCGGCATCGAGGTCATCACCGGCGGCAGCGGCGCCGATACGGTCACCCTCGGCACGGCGGGGACGGGCTATGTGATCGACCTGGGCGGCGGCGAGGACAGGCTGGTGCTGTCCTCCGCCGGCGCGAACGGGATCACCGCCCGCAACCTCGAGACCATCCAGGGCGGGTCTGCCAGCGACACCGTCACCCTCGGCACCGGGATTGTCGGCGGCTTCGTGGACCTCGGCGACGGCCAGGACGTGCTGGTGCTCGGCGGTGCGGAGAACAGCCTGACGGTGCGCAACACCGAGAGCATCACCGGTAACGGTGCGGCCGACACGGTCACGCTGGGCACCGCGATGGTCGGCGGGGTGGTCAACCTCGGCAATGGCGCGGACAAGCTGGTACTGTCCTCGGCCGGGCCGAACACGCTCTCGGTCGCCAATACCGAGACCATTCTCGGCGGCGCGGCGGCCGACGACGTGACCCTGACCACGGTGACCAGCAACGGCATGGTCGACCTCGGCGACGGGGTGGACCGGCTGACGCTCGCGACCACCGGGTCGAACAGCGTCACCGTCGCGAACGTGGAGGCCGTGATCGGCAATGCCGTCGCGAACCGCATCCTTGTCACGGGCGCGGTTTCGGCTCGGGTGGATGCCGGGGCAGGGAACGATACCCTGACGGGCGGCGACGGCGCCGATACGCTGATCGGCGGTGGCGGCATCGACCTGGTGACGGGCGGCAAGGGGGCCGACCACTTCGTCTTCCTCGCGGCAGGCGACAGCCCGGTGACGACGCCGAACTCGATCCAGGACTTCCAGCCCGGGGTGGACAGGCTGGTGTTCCAGGGGCTGCTCACCGGCAGCTTCGCCTGGCTCGGCGGCGCCCCGTTTACCGGCGGCGGCAATACCCAGGCACGCTTCGTCGCCGCCAGCCAGACGCTGCAGATGGACCTGAACGGCGACGGGACGGCGGACATGGCCGTCAGGCTCACCGGCGGCCTCCCGGCCGGATTCTCGGCCAGCGACTTCGCCTGGAACTGACGGTGCGGGTGCCGGCCCTGCACGGACGGCCGGCACCACCCTGAGACACACGAATCAGCAACCCCTTCCGGTCAGACCGGATTGCCCCCGGGCATGGATGTCCGGCGGCAATCCGTCTTGGAAGCAACGGCCGGGCGCCTTCGGCCGCGCGGGAGGCCGAGCGATGCAGCAGGACGATCGCGCATGCCCGGCGCCGGCGCGGGTGACGCTCGTCGGGCCACACCGGACGGTCGTCGCTTTTGGTTGCCAATATCGCTCTGTGCAACTACCCACACACCGCGAAATGTGCTAAAGAAGCATTCATATTCAATCCCGGGGCGTATTCGGTCGGCGCGCCGTCCTTCCATCGACACCGACAGGAGGCAGGGCATGGCGCCCTATCCATTCCGTACCAGGCTGGCCTGCGCCGCCCTGCTTGCCCTGCTTGCCGGCGCCTGTTCCTCCGGCCGGCCGCCGGAGGCGGCGCCCGACGCCGCCGCGGCGCCCTCCTCCAACTACCTGATCGGCCCGGGCGACAATCTGCAGGTCTTCGTCTACCACGCGCCCAAACTGAGCGTGGATGTGCCGGTGCGGCCGGATGGGCGGATCTCCATCCCGCTGGTCGCCGACATCGAGGCGGTGGGCCGCACCCCCGCCGAACTCGGCAAGCAGATCGAGGGCCGGCTGAAGCAGTATGTGCGGGAGCCGAACGTCACCGTCATCGTCCGCTCCTTCGTCGGCCCGACCAGCCGGCAGATCCGCATCGTCGGTGAGGCGGCGACGCCCCGCAGCATCCCCTACCGGGACGGGCTGACGGTGCTCGACGTCATCATCGAGGGCGGCGGGCTGACCCGCTACGCCGCCGGGAACCGTGCCCGCATCATCCGCCGGGAGCCCGGAAGCGACTCCCAGCAGATCATCCCGGTCCGGCTTTCCGACCTGCTGCGCGACGGCGACATCACGCAGGACGCCCCGCTGCGCCCGGGCGACACGCTGGTGATCCCACAGGGCTGGTTCTGAGGCCATGCTGATCCTCGGAGAGATCCGTCGCTACGCCGCCGCCGGGTGGCAACACCGCTGGAAGGCCCTCATTCTCGCCTGGGTCGTCTGCCTGGCGGGTTGGGCAGTCGTGCAGGCGCTGCCGAACCAATACCGGGCCGGCACCCGCATCTATGCCGATGCGGACGCCATCCTCGGCCAGTTGCTGCGCGACATCGCTGTCGACCCCGCTCCGGCCAACCAGGTGGACCTGCTGACGCGCACCTTGCTGAGCCGTCCCAATCTCGAGCGCATCGCCGCCCGCACCGGCCTCGACCTCCGGGCCAGCGGTGCCCGCGCGCGCGAGCGGCTGCTGGAGAAGCTCGGGCGCGACATCCAGATCGGGACGCAGTCGAAGAACCTCTTCACCTTCTCCTACATCGATCACGACGCCCGCATGGCCCGCGACGTGGTGCAGGCGCTGCTGACCTTGTTCATGGAGCAGGCGACCGCGAACGACCGGCAGCAGATGGAGAATGCGCGGAATTTCGTGAACCAGCAGATCGCTGCCTATGAGGCCCAGTTGCGCGAGGCCGAGCAACGCCGTGCGGAGTTCCGCAGCCGCTACCTGGACCTGCTGCCGAGCGACGCGGCCGGCGGCCTGACGAAGCTGGAGCAGAGCCGGGCGAAGCTGCAGCAGTTGCGCGGCGATCTCACCGACGTGGTCAACCGGCAGGAGACCCTGCGCAAGCAGCTCGAGCAGACGCCGGCCATGGTCGCCGACCAGGTCATCGGCGGCGGTGGCGGCGGGGGCGGCGATCCCCGCATCCTGGAAGTCGAGCGTCAGTTGAGCGAGCTCCGGCTGACCTACACCGACCAGTATCCGGCGGTGGTCGCGGCGCGGCGCCAACTGGCCGAATTGCGGGCCTCCCCCCTGCCGGCAGCCACGGCCGGCAAGCCGGCAACCGGCGGCCGCGTGGGCGGGCTGCAGCGCCCCAACCCGCTGCATGAGCAACTCCGCATGCGGTTGCTGGATACCGAGGCCAACA
>NZ_JAUTWS010000180.1 GCF_030657435.1 Paracraurococcus lichenis
TCCTGCTCACCCTGCTCGGCGCCGCCGGTGAGGAACTCGGCTACGACCGTATGCTCCGCACCAGCACCACAAAGCGGCGCACCCATTCGCTGCTCCGCCAAGGGATCATGCTCTACGAGCTCATCCCCACCATGCCGGAGCACAGGCTCTTGCCCCTCATGGCGCGTTTCGCCTCGCTGCTCCAGCAACAGACCGTCTTCACCGAGATGTTCGGCACCATTTGAGCCTGGAATGAGGGGATTCTTGAGGCTTTTCGCTACAGAGCCCAGGTCGTACCAGTAGGGTTCTACTGGGGCTCCGCCAACAAGCCGACCGAGCGGGCGCCGCGACGACAGGAAATGGAGGTCCAGCAGGTGTCCCTGACGCTAACCCACGCAATGCCGAGCATGGGCGTGGTTCGAAACCAGGTCACACGCGGGGCTGGGTTGGCGCTGCTGGGCGGCGTGATGGCACTGGGCCATTCGCACGGGAAGGGCTGACCACAGGCACGGAGGCGAATAGCTCGAGAGCGTGACGGACCGGCCTTGACGGCCTTCTCTCTACCTGCCGCACTATCGCGCGACACCGGAGACAAGACCTCATGCTGAAAATCGGTGCCGTGATGTTTTTCACGACCTACTCCCTGCAGCCTGCCGAACTCGGGCCAATGCTGGAGGAGCGGGGCTTCGAATCCCTCTGGGTGCCCGAACACACTCACATCCCATCCTCCCGCAAAACGCAGTATCCCGCCGGCGGCGCTCTGATCCGTCCCTACTACGACATCATGGACCCCTTTTTGGCGCTGAATACAGCGGCGACGGCCACGACAAACCTCAAGATCGGAACTGGCATCGCCCTGATCACACAGCGCGACCCCATCGTCACCGCCAAGATGATCTCCACCATCGACCAGCTGTCGCAGGGCCGCTTCATATTCGGTGTCGGCAATGGCTGGAACCAGGACGAGGTCGAGAACCACGGTACCGACTTCGCCTCCCGCCATAAGCTAGCGCGCGAACGGATCGAGGCGATGAAGGCGATCTGGACGCAGGAGGAACCTGAGTACCACGGCGAATTTGTAAACTTCGACAAGATGCAGCAATGGCCGAAGCCACGTCAGAAGCCTCACCCTCCTATCATCGTAGGCGGTGCTTTCCCTTATGCCGCCCGGCGGGCAATCCGCTACGGCGATGGATGGATACCCCGCGCCGATCGGTTGGAGAAGGAGGGTGTCGGCGTGCTCATCAGCAAGTTTCGTCAGATGGCGACCGAATCTGGACGTGACCCCGCCAGCCTGCCAATCACGATCTTCCGTGTCCCCGAGGAGTTCGACCGCCTGAAGTACTGTGAGGAGATCGGGATCGACCGCGTGGTGTTCAGCTTGCCAGCGGAGACCAAGGACAAGGTTATGCCTATTGTCGACCGTTGGGCAGAACTCAAGCACCGGCTGGGTGGCTGATCCTCAAAGCGAGGCTTGGCGGTAGCATCTGGGGGGGGCGACGCTGAACAGCGGTGCTCGCTCGCACTCGGGCTCTACCGGGCCTTGACGGCCAAGCAGGGCCAAAGTGGTTCAGGGCTCGAGGCGCAGCAGGCCAGCGTGCGGGAGACGGGACCGGCGCAGAATTGGGGGCGACGGGGCGGCAGACGCTCGCGGACGAGAGCGGTCAGCCAGCGGAAAGCGTGGCTTGGGGTGGAATCTAGAGATGTCGGTGAAGGCGGTACAGCGGACCTGCTGCAGCTCACCCCCAACTCTGCGACAGTCCCCTGCAGCCTGAACTCCGTGCCGGCATTGTCCTCAGCATGCCAACTCGCTCAGCCCGAGGGCGACAAGTTGACTGTGCCCTTTACAGTGTCCGGATCAGCTCTTGTTCTGGCTCTCATCCGCGGCATCGATCTCGCGGCCGAGGCGGTCCCAGAGGCTTTCGCCCTTTTTGAAGTGCACATCCTTGGTGGGTTCCGGATCCTTTGCGGCGCGCTGCTTGACCGCACTCTGCGGTCTCTGATCAGCCGCATTTTTGCGCTCATGGTCGAGGATCATTCGATCAACATCTTCAAGCGTCGGCTTGGTACCGTCGTCCTGCTTGGCCACCGCCGCCTCCTTGCTGACATGAAGCTGCGCCGTCACAAATGACGCAGAGCGTTTTACAAGCACTTGGCACGCTTCGAACGAAACGCAATGGGAAAAGCCCTGTTCCGCCGTCTCAAGCGGCTTAAGGGCACGCGGCCGTCACCGGGATCTTCCCTGCCAGCGCCCCCTTCAGAGAGGATATGGCGGCGCCGGTAGCTCTGTACGCCAGGAGAGCGGCCGGGCAAGGGTGATCCGGTACGTAGGCAGAACCACTCAAAGCGATCAGCTCGGTGACTTTTTGGCCTCGTCCAGGTTCGAGCCGGCGTCCTCGGTAGATGAGCAGACCGCACCATATTCCCGTAGCTCGTTTCGGATATGGTGGGTCATGCTATTCCTCGGTCCGGACGAGAGCGGGCCGCACTGCCATTGGCGTCGGGGCCAATCCGAGGCAAATGAGAACGGACCAGGGAGGCCTCCATGCTCGGCCTGATGCAGCAGCACCCCCTGCTGCTCTCCACCATCATCACCCATGCCGCCCGCCACCATGGCAGGGCGGAGGTGGTTTCGAAGCTGCCCGATGGCAGCCTGCACCGCACGGACTACGCCACGGTGGAGGGGCGCTCGCGCCGGCTGGCCCGCGTGCTGCAGCAACTCGGGGTGGGAATGGGTGACCGGGTGGCCACTATGGCGTGGAACGGCTACAGGCACCTGGAACTCTACTACGCCATCTCGGGCATGGGCGCGGTCTGCCACACAGTCAATCCGCGCCTCGCGCCCGAGGACATCCTCTACATCATGAACGACGCCGTAGACGAGGTGCTCTTCGTCGACCTGAGCTTCATCCGGCTGGCGGAGGCACTAGCGCCGCGGGTGCCGGGCCTACGCGCGGTGGTGCTGATGTGCGACGCGGCGGAGATGCCGGAGATCGCGCTACCCGCCGGCGTGGCGCTGCACTGCTACGAGGGCCTGATGGAGGCGGCCGGCGACAACTACGCCTGGCCGCGCTTCGACGAGAACACCGCGAGCGCGCTCTGCTACACCTCCGGCACCACGGGGCGGCCGAAGGGCGTGCTCTACAGCCACCGCTCCTCCATGCTGCACGCCTACGCCGCCAACATGGCGGACTTCTTCGGCTTCCGCGCCACCGACCGGGTGCTGCCCGCGGCCTCCATGTTCCACGCCTGCGGTTGGGCGATGCCCTACTGCGCGCCGATGGCTGGCGCCGCGCTGGTGCTGCCCGGGCGGCACCTGGACGGCGCCAGCCTGGTGCAGTTCCTGAACGAGGAGCGGGTCACCTTCGCCGCCGGCGTGCCGACCATCTGGCTCGGCGTGCTGCAGCACCTGCAGGCCACGGGCGGGCGCCTCGCCACGCTGAGACGGGTGGGTAGCGGCGGATCAGCCGTGCCGCGGGTGATGATCGAGGGCCTGGGCGCCCAGGGTGTCGAGGTGCTGCACGCCTGGGGCATGACGGAGACGAGCCCACTCGTCACTCTCAACGCGCCCAAGCCCACAACCGCTAATCTTCCGCCTGAGAAGGCCATGCGTCTCCGGCTCAAGCAGGGCCGCGCCGTCTGCGGCACCGACATCCGGATCGTGGACCCCGAGGGCCGGGAACTGCCCTGGGATGGCATGGCCTTCGGCGACCTTGAGGCGCGGGGCCACTGGGTCTGCCAGGAGTACCTGAACCGCGGCCCGGAGGGCGCCGCCGATGCGGAGGGCTGGTTCCACACCGGCGATGTCGCCACCATCGACCCGGAGGGCTATGCCGAGATGGTGGACCGCTCCAAGGACGTGATCAAGTCGGGTGGCGAGTGGATCTCCTCGATCGCGCTCGAAAACATCGCCGTCTCGCACCCGGATGTGGCGGAGGCGGCGATCATCGCCGCGCGGCACCCGAAATGGATGGAGCGGCCGCTGCTCCTGGTCGTGCCGAAGCCAGGGCGCAGCGTGGTGGCGGAGAGCGTGCTGGCGCTCTACGACGGGCCGGTCGCCCGCTGGTGGCTGCCGGATGCCGTCGTCGTGGTCGATGCGCTGCCGCACACCGCAACCGGCAAGCTGAACAAGCTCGCCCTGCGTGAAGAGTTCGCGGACTACCTACTGCGGCAGGCTTCCGCAGTTTGAGCTGCCGGGGCGAAGGATAGAAGGCGGGCGTGGTGCTAAACCGGGTCACACGCGAAGCCGGATTGGCGCTGCCGGGCGGGGTGATGGCAATAGCGATCAGCATAACAGCGATCTCGGCGCGGCGCTCCGGCGCTTCCGGGGACCACGAGTTACCCCGCCCTATTCATGCTCGGCCGCATGGATGCCCGCCTACCGCCTGCATGCCCTGGCAAAGTCCACACTCGTGCCCTGGGCGGCGCTGAAGGCGTAGTTCGGCGCCAGCTGTGCGCGCATGGACAACTTCCGGCCGACCTTCCTGGAGAACCTTGGGCTGACGCTGGCGGTGTACCGTCACGCGAAAGTAGAGGTGACGGAGCGTGGCCTGCTGCTGCACACCTCGCGCCCGTCCGTTCTGCCGCGCCCCGTATTGTTGGTAGACGGGATGGCGGGCCGCGGCCGAGCCAGCGCAGCCCGCGCCAGCTGTCAGCGATGCGGAACCCGCCGTCAGCGGAAGTCACGACTGCGGCCGAGGAGCAGCAAGCCGTCCCCGTGTGCGTCCTGCACCCGCTGCAGCAGGTCCGTACGGTCGAACACTCGCCGCGCGATGACGTGGGTGATCGGCATCTCGGCGTGCTCGGTCTGCCGAACGTCATCCCGGCGCTTCGCCCCACCCTGGTGAAGCCCACGCTGGCACCCGCACAGCCAGCCCGCGCGGGCTGTGCGACGGCCTCGGGCAGTAGCAGGTGCTCGCGGTGCCGCACCGGCCGGAGGAACCGGCCGGCGACCAGGTCATGGCCGCGATCGCCTGGACGGTCCGCATGGGCCGCAGCTTCGTCGCCGGGCTAGAAAATCCTGGACGTCGCAAATAAGGCCGTCGGGCGAGTTCGGCAGGGCTGCTCTAGGCTTGAGAGCCCGCCCGGTTCCAACCTCGCCCAGCATCGCCGAGAGGTTCATAGCCCGTCTCGGTCACCACAATGGTGTCCTCGAGTTTTATGAAGCCGCGGGCGGGGTGGAGCAGT
>NZ_JAUTWS010000181.1 GCF_030657435.1 Paracraurococcus lichenis
ATCAGCACTGCGCGCCGAATCCTAAAGCAGTTTGGCGACCCGAAATGGCGGAGCGGGGACCGCGACAATCTGACCGACCGCGTCGACTCGGCCATTCGGTACTCCGGTACGCACGCGCTGCTCGGCGACGAGGCGCAGCGCATGGTTGACCGGAATGGCGAGGTCCGCAGCGACGATCTGGCCGACTGGTTCAAAGAGCGTCACGCGAATACCGGGTGCTGCATTGTGCTTCTTGGCCTTGGCCGCCTCCGATACCTTATTGAACGGGACGATCAGATTGAGCGGCGCTGGAGCAATGAGATACGTATTGAGCCCTACTGGTGGGTTGGCCCCAAGGGTGAAGCCAACCTGGAGGACCAAGCAGACTATATCGGCTTCGTCTTGGCTCTTCAAAATGCCTCGCCCATTCCGTTCGCTGCTGACCTGCGTCTGGATCAGTTGGACGACACCGACATCGATAAGGCGGCACTCCGCTTCTACTATGCATCGCGGGGCGTGCCCGGGTACGAGGCGAAGCTTATCAAGGCGGCGCTCCGCATCGCTATCCGGAACCCTGCCGCGCACTCCATAATCGACTTGGCACTGCTGGAAGCCGCCTTCGCGGCTGAGTTCAGGTTCAAGCAGAAGGGCATGGAAAACCCCTTCTCCAAAGAGTGGAAGCCCTTCCTGCCGGACGGAAAGCCACACCTTCCACCCCCCCTCAGGGACGACAGCCTGCTCCTGCACGCGAAGAAGCGTCGGCGTCGGCCGACGAAGCGCGAGAAGTCGCGGGCACTACGCACCGCGATGACGGTCCGCTGACATGGCTGGGCTGGTGAGCCACCTCTTGGTCCGCACGCAGCCTGTGGGCGCTGACGACGAGGGCCTCCCTGAGTACCTGCTGCGTGTGGCAACGGCGAATGGCTACTCAGACCCAACGTGGCTGCTCGGTGAGGGCCGTAAGGCGGCATGCGCCGGGCCCTCAGGTCTCGAAGCGCTGGCGCGGCTGACTGGTGCGGAACCCTCAGCGCTCGCGGCGGCCGCGGTGCCCCCCCGCCCGCTACCAGACGACATAGTGAATGCTGTCCACCCCAAGCTGTGCATCGCCTGCCTGCGGGCGAGCCCATGGCTCCGGCGGTTGTGGAGCATCCGCGTCGTGCTGGCCTGCCCGGAGCACTGCTCCATGCTCCTCGACGCCTGCCCGCGATGCGGCACCCGCCTGACCTGGCGGAGACGTGGCCTCGGGCAGTGCACCTGCCGCCATGACCTCCTGACGGCTACTCAGGTTGCAGCCCTGCCCGTCCTCGTCGATCTGGCTGCCGTCATTGCGGGGCTATGCGCCGGGCGGTGCCCCAACGATTCGAGACTCGCGCCGGTTCCTGATGCTACCGCTGCGGCACAGCTCGTCTGGTTTGTGGCCTCGGACATTGCGGAGCGCCATACTGGGTGGCGGAGCTTTCACATGGCGAAGCCAGGCTCAGCCGAGATAGTCTCGGCCGTGTCCGCCGCGGCACCCGTGCTACTCGACTGGCCGGACGGACTTCAAGCTTGGCTTCGCTCCAGGGCCGAATTGGTTGCCAACGGTGTCGGCGTGAGGGCGACCTTCGGTCCCGTGCTCCACCGGCTGATGGCTAGCCTGCGCGGTCCCGAGTTTGCTTTCCTGCACGCCGAAGTTCGGCGCTGGCTCGCAGACGACTGGCGGGGCGGCCACGTAAAGCCATGGTCGCCGCTGTACGCTCCCCCACGCCCCGGAAAGCTTCTTACCGGGGTGGAGGCGGCCGAGCGGCTCGGAGTCACGCCGTCGCGCGTGCCGCGCCTCGTAGCTGCCAAACTTCTCGATGCTCGGACCAGCCGGGCGGGCAGCCGCGTGTTCCACCTCGTTCCTGAACCCGCGGTCACCGCACTGCTCGCGCGGAGTGCAGCCGCGCTGACGTTGGAAGCGGCTGCCGGTCGGCTCGGCGTGACCGCGGGACAGGTCGAACGCCTCGCGCGGGCAGGGCTTATCCGGGTGCTTCGGAGTCCTCCGGGTCGTCCTCGAGGGGTTTACGTTGAGCCTGGCGCCCTAAATGAGCTCGAGGCCCGTCTGGACGCGGCCTGCGGCCGTCCGAGACAGAGTGGCGCCGCCGATTGCACCCTTGCAGATTTGTCCGAAAGGGGCCGTGCAGCGCTTGTGCCAACGCTCCACTGCATTTTGGTGGGTACGCTGTCGGTGGCGCGTTGCGATGTTGGGCCCGGGGCGCCAGGGTTGCGGCGCTACTTGGCTCCATCCGCATGCCTTGCTGCCCCGACTGGCATGGGTGTCGCAGATCCCTGCGTCCCCGTGCGGGCAGCCGCTTCATCGCTGGGTGTCAGCGTCCGCATGGTACCCCGACTTGTCAAAGCGGGCTGCCTTCAGGCCCCTGCGGCACGGGGGATCGGAGGTCGGCTTGGCCGTCGTGCCGTGACGGCCGCGTCGGTCGTGGCGTTCCCTGGGCTGTTCACAACGGCGGCAGGGCTTGCCACCGTTTGGCGCACGAGCACGCGGGAGGTCACACGGCGCCTTTCCGCGGCGGGCATTGCACCGGTTCTGCCGCGGGATCCGGCGCGGGGGCTCTCGGCGGTCTGGCGCCGCTCTGACTGCGAGGGAGCATGATGGACAACACTCGTCTCCTGGTGCGTGGTCAAGCAGAGCCCGACGAGTCCAGGCTTGGGTTCTCATTGCGACTGTCCTCGGCGAACGGCTTCGCGTCGCCGTTCTGGCTTCCAAGGACCGTTCCTACTAGGCCACGTGGCGCGTCGCTTCCTGTAAAGCGCGGCTGGACCACGTTACACCCTGCCACGCAGCCTAATGAGCAGGGCGACCAAGCGTTAACCATGGCTGACATTGATCGCCGCCACCCGAAGGTATGTCCTGGCTGCCTTGCGGCCCGGCAGATCCTGCCATTTGCCTGGGACATGGCGTGCTGGACCGCGTGCCCAATACACGGCACCCGGATGCTATGGACTTGTGCGCGATGCGAGCAGCCCCTGTCCTGGCATCGCCGTCATCTCGACAGGTGTTGTGGGGATACACCGTTCGCTGAGATGCCGGTGGAGCCCGCCTTACCAGAGGCAATCGCATTGCTGCGCCTGTTGGCATCGCGTGTCGGTATTCCCTCACCGCCGCCTCCTGACAACTTAGTTCGCCTAACCGCGGATCTACCGCTGCGGAGCTTGTGCCTGCTCATTAGGCTACTTGGCAGGCTAACCACGCCGTTCATGGGTCGCGATAGGGCGAAAAAGGCCATCGGCTCCGAAGCCGAGCGCATTGTCGAAGAGGCAGCACTCATCTTAGCCGGATGGCCTGGCACATTTCACGCAGCGCTGGAGATGGCCGGGGGCGGGCATGCGACAAGCGACGTTAACCTAGACGCTCGGTTCGGCCCAGCCTACCGCCGCATCATGCACACGGCCTACGGCCCTCTATCCTTTGTTGCTGCAGAACTCCGGGCGCACGCCGCGTCGGGTTTCCCTGCGCAGAAGCTGGACGCACCGTCCGGCGACGTGCTGGTGCCGCTGCGCAAGGCTAGGCTCGCGATGGGACTCAGCTACCAGACTGCGCAGCGCCTCGTCTTTCGGGGTGCACTACGCGTCGAGAAGCGCCGTATGGGCAAGTGGATACGCCTGCTGGTGCGCCCTGACGAGTTCGCCGCGGCTGTTGAGTCGCTGGGTCTGGACGTCGACTTCACCACGGTGAAACAAAATCGTGACGCACTGCCTCGTAAGGAGGTCGAACGTCTTCTGTCGGTCGGACCGCGTGCTGTCGAGGACATGGCCACCTTAGGCCTATTGGGCGAGCGCGTAAGCGTCGGTTTCCGTCAGTTTATCACTCGGCAGGCCGTCGAGAGGCTCCTCACGCGCGTGGACGGTCTTACCGGGACGGCGACAACTTTCCGCTTGGCACGGCCCGGCGAATTCACTCCAAGCCTCTTTGCCATCATTTCCGAATACTCGGTGGCTGAAGTTGTGGACGCGCTGCTCATGAGTGGCGCCTCTCCCGCCTGCATGGTGCCTGGGAGTGCCGGACTTGCCCGATACGCCTTCCGGCGGGCCGATATTGTCGCGGCACTAATGCAAGCAGCGAAAAAGTCGGGACAATCGATCCTACTCCAAGAATAGAGGTCGTAAAGGTAAGAGGATACTCGATTGATGTGAGGGACAGGGTATTAGCGGCAGTCGAGGCGGGTGAGAACCCAATAAAAGTGGCCCAACACTATGCTGTAGGAAAAACGGCGGTGTATCGTTGGCTAAGGGAGGCGCGCGAGGACAGGCTTGACTGCGGCAATACAGAGGGGGTGTAGTGGTTACTTGGTGTCGCTAGGGTGCGGGGACTGCTTGGCGGCTGAACTGAGTGTCCGTGGTAGCCTGTCAGGACAATCTGGATGTTGCGCTGCATGGCGGCGGCGAGGAAGAGAAAAGGCGGAACCTGTACCCGGCCTCGCATACGTCTGAAGATGCGGCTGCTGTCGCATTGCACGGTGACGGGGGATACCCCACCCGCGCTTCGTTTGTTAGTCGACATGATGTAATGGTGATCTCTCTGGACCGAGAGATGTACCCATTGTGACCAGCCTATTTGGCTACACGTCCTGCCTGCCGCAGAGCGCTCGGCGGTGGAAGCCCTGGCTTGCTCACGGACAGCCCCGGCCCAGCAGGTGAAGCGGGCCCCGCTTGTCCGGCGTGTCATACCAGCCCGGGATGAGGCTGACCCATTCCAACCGTGCTGGACACAGTCCTGTAGGCTCCCGCCGATGGATCAGCCTTTTCCCAGGTTGGTATCAGCGGGGGTGAGATCTCGTCTGTCATCGGTGAAGCGCTTGTTCGACCAACATAGTATCGCTGGAAACGCTCCTGCGTGAGGGAGCGGTGCTCCGATGCGGATTCCAGGCCCAAGGACGTTAGGACGAGTAGGCGAATCGGCATCGCACCTCGGAATCACGAGCATCGGTTATATGCGAAAGCCAATGGCATTTATTGCTTATCGCCCGCATCATCCTCGCACCTATTGCGTCACGCTTGTTGCTGCTTCTGAATTTAGAAATCGCGTAAGCGATTGAGATCTACAGGATGTGGTTCGCAAGTTCTGCGTTACGGACCATTCGGCAGGCGCCATCAGGCG
>NZ_JAUTWS010000182.1 GCF_030657435.1 Paracraurococcus lichenis
CATGGCCAACCGCAGCCTGGCCTCGAGGAGGCGGTCCTGCCGCTCGACGATCTCGCGGTCGAGCAGCAGGCCCAGCCACGCGGCCGGGGCGTGGTCGCGGGACCGACGGCGGCTGCCTCCTGGCCGATCCGCTCGATGGTCCACTCGGCATGCCGCCGAGGCGCCTGCGGCATGTGTTCCGGCAGGGTGGTGTGCCGGCCACGCAGCTCGCCGCGGACATGCATGGCGACGCGCTCGCCCTTGTGGAACAACTCCACTGTGCGGGCGGTGATGCGGGCCTCACACGACGTGCGGGAGAGCCCGGAATGGGCGGTTGACTTTATCGGAATCCGCAGTGCCGGTCGGCTGCACGACGACCGCGGCCAATGTCAACGACGCGCTGGTCTTCGAGCGGCTCTTCCTCGCCGCCTTCGCGGTCATGGTCCGCATCCGTACGGTCTTCGCCTACAAGGGCTACGACGCCACACATTCACCGCAGCAAGCAGGCTGCCGGACCCGGGCTCGGCAAGCGCAGGTGGCCGGTTGAACGCACCAACGCCTGGCTGCTCGAGAACCGCCGACTTGCCCTGCGCTTCGACCGATTGGGCTTCATCGTGTAATCGCTGCTGCAGGCGGCATGCATACTCCTGGTTGCGGGCTGCTTCGCCAGCGAATTGTGAAAACACACCTTCGGCGGCATTGCGCCAAACAACCAGCCATGCCGACCGGCATGGGTCTTCGCGCGGCGGTGCGGAGTTCCCCGGCATCACCCCGTGATCAGGGCCCGCCGCAGCCGCGCCGAGGCCCAGTCGATCGCGGCCACGGTCGCGATCATCAGCAGGATGATGAACGCCACCTCGTCCCAGGCGCGGACCCGGATGCGCTCGGCGATCTGCAGCCCGATGCCGCCCGCGCCGACCACGCCGAGGATGGCCGCCGCCCGCGTGTTGCTCTCGAAGAAGTAGAGCGCCTGGGCCAGCATGACGGGCAGCACCTGCGGCAGCACGCCTAAGCGGAGGCGCTCTGCCCAGCCGCCGCCCGCCGCGGTGACGCCATCCACCTGCCGCGGCTCCACCGCCTCGATCGCCTCGGCATAAAGCTTGCCGAGAACCGCGATGTCGGCTGTCGCGATCGCCAGCACGCCGGCCAGCGGCCCGAGCCCGACCGCGCGCACATAGGCCAGCGCCCAGATGAGTTGGTCGATGCCGCGGAAGCCGTCGAAGACCCGGCGGATGGAGAAGCGCAGCAGCGTGACGGTCACGACATTGCCGGCGCCGAGGAAGCCGAGCGGCACGGCCAGCAGCGCCGAGGCCGCGGTGCCGAGGAAGGCCATGGCGACGCTCTCGGCCAGCCCCGTCAGGATATCGGCCCAGAGATCCCCCGGCGAGGGCGGGATCATCAGCCGCAGGATGCTGGCGAGGCCCGCCAGTCCGTTCCACAGGCGCTGCGGCGCGAAGCCGAAATGCCACAGCGCCCAGCCGAGCCAGGCGAGGAAGCCCGCCATGGCCAGACCGCGGACCAAGCGCCGGCGCGGCGCCAAGCCGAAGGCGGAGGGCAGGCGGGCGCGCCAGGCGGCGATCTCCGCGCCGCTCATCCGAAGGCGCCGATGATGCGGTGGCGCAGCGCCTCGGAGAGCAGGTCGATGCAGGCAACGGCGAGCAGGATCAGCACGACGATGGCGCTGATCTCCTCATAGTAGTTCTGCGCAATGACGGTGTAGAGTTCCTCGCCGATGCCGCCGCCCCCGACGAAGCCGATGACGCTGGCCGAGCGCAGGTTGATCTCGAACCGCAGCAGCGCGTAGCTCAGCAGGTTGGGTGCGACCTGCGGCAGGATGGCGAAGCGGCAGGCCTGCGGCCAGGTGCCGCCCGCGGCGCGCACCCCGTCCCAGGCGAGACGCGGCGTGTTCTCGATGGCCTCGGCGAAGAGCTTGCCCAGGGCGCCCGCAGTGTGGCAGGCGATTGCCAGGATGCCCGCCAGCGGCCCGACGCCGAAGGCCCAGACCAGGATGAGGGCGACGACGATTTCCGGCACCGTCCGCATCGCCTCCAGCGAACGGCGCGCGCATTGGAAGGCCAGCATGCCGGCGCCGAGGTTGCGGGCGGCGGGGAAGGCCAGCAACAGCGCCGCGCCGGCCCCGAGCAGCGTCGCCAGCGCCGCCATGTTGGCGGTCTCGAAGAGCAGCCAGGACCAGGAATCCAGCCGGTAGAACCAGGCGGCCAGGCTGCCCTCGGTCTGGCTGTCGGCGAGGAGCACCGGCCAGCGCAGGGTCGGCAGGATCCTGGCGAAATACTCGCCGATCCTCGGCAGGCCGGATGCCAGCGTCGCCGGCCGCACCTCGCTCATCCAGGCGGCAGCCAGCAGGGCCGCGAGGAGCGCGGTGAGCCCCAGCACGGTCGCCCGGCGGCGCTGCCGGCGCGCCTGCCACCAGGCCGCCTCCGCGCGCGCGGCCGCCGCGCTCAGTTCCGCCGGCGACGTTCCGTCGCCTCCTGCTTCCGCATCTCGACCATGAACTCGTAGTCGCGGTGCGAGACCTCGCGGTAACCCGCGCCGCCGCCGCGCTCGATCTGGCGATAGATGTCCGGATGCGCCTTGGGCAGGGCCAGATGGAACAGCCGCATGTCCTCCTTGAACCCGTCCGGCAGGTCCACGCGCACGGTCTGCGGGCCGTTGATGATCGGATCCGAGGTCCAGATCACCCGCATCTGACGCATGTCGAGCAGGCCCTTGTCGACCATCGCCCGCAGCGTGC
This sequence comes from Paracraurococcus lichenis, assembly GCF_030657435.1. Classification (GTDB taxonomy): domain Bacteria; phylum Pseudomonadota; class Alphaproteobacteria; order Acetobacterales; family Acetobacteraceae; genus Paracraurococcus; species Paracraurococcus lichenis. The sequence goes on from NZ_JAUTWS010000182.1 coordinate 2,732, forward strand.
CGCGCGTATAGCCCTGGTTCACGTCGCCCTGCCCGCTCGCCCAGGTGACGGCGGCGTCGTACTGCTTCTGCACCACGGCGATCACCGCCTGCTCGTGCCCGCCGGCGAAGCCGGTGCGGCTGAAATACTGCTCCGGGTTCATCCCCTGCCGGCGGAGTGCGAAGCGCGGGATCAGGTAGCCGCTGGCCGAGTTCGGGTCGGACCAGGCCATCGCCTTGCCGCGCATCTGCTCGAGGCCGGTGATGACGGAATCCGCCCGCACCAGCATGACCGCGACGTAGCTGATCGAGCCGTCCGCCTCCTCGGTCGTCAGCAGCGGCTCGACGCCGCCCTGCGTGTCCATCCAGGCGGCGGCATAGGCGGCCGGCGACATGTTGGCGATGTCGAGCTGCTTCGCGCCGAAGGCCTGGATCACCCCGGCATAGTCGCTGGCGGGGTAGAGCCGCGCCGGGACCTTGAAGGTCGCCTCCATCAGCTCGCGATAGGGACCGAAGCGGCCGAGCCGGTCTGCCTCATTCTCTCCCCCCAGCAGGCCGATGCGGATCTGTTTCATCTGCTCGCCCCAGGGGCGCGGGCCCGCCGCGGGGAAGGCAATGTCCGGGTCGAGGCTCCGCCGGGCCGGTCGTGCGGTCTGCGCAAGGGCAGCGGCACCGGGGCTGGCGGCGAGCAAGGCGCCGAGGGCGCGACGCGTGATCATGGGGGCGGGCTCCCTCCGGGATGACGGATGATCATGCCAGCGTCGGCCGGGTCTGGGCAGCCTCGACGCTGGCCGCGGACTCGGCCGCGAATTCCTCCTCGGACATGCCGTAGATGGCGCCAATGCGCGCCGCGTCCAGCGCCCCGGGTGAGCCGTCGAACACCACCCGCCCCGCCTGAAGGGCGAGGATCCGGTCACAATAGGCCTGCGCCGTGTCGAGGTGGTGCAGGTTCACCAGCACCGTCAGGCCGCGCGCGCGGTTCATCTCCCGCAACGCCTCCATCACCGCCCGCGCATTCGCGGGGTCGAGGGACGCGATCGGCTCATCGGCCAGCACCAGGCGCGGCTGCTGCAGCAAGGCCCGGCAGAGCGCGACCCGCTGCTGCTGCCCGCCGGAGAGTGTCTCCGCCCGCTGCAACGCCACCTCCAGCAGGCCGAAACGCTCGAGCGTGGCGAGCGCCATGGCCCGCTCCGCCGGTGTGAAGGCCGATGCCAGCAGCACGAGCGCACGCCGCCATCCGTGCTGGTGCGCAAGTCGCCCGAGCAGGACATTGGTCAGCACGTCCAGCCGCTGCACCAGGTTGAACTGCTGGAAGACCATGGCGCAGTCCCGCCGCCAGTCGCGGAGCGCGCGGCCGCGCAGCCTCGTGATATCGCGCCCGCCATACACGATGCGGCCGGCGCTGGGCTCGACCAGGCGGTTCACCAGCCGAAGCAGCGTGGATTTCCCGGCGCCCGAGCGGCCGATGATGCCGAGCATCTGGCCCGCCGGAACCGTCAGGGTTACCCCATCCACCGCCGCCGTCGCCCCGAAGCGGCGCGTCAGTCCCTCCAGGTCCAGTGTCGGAGTCGTCACCGAGGTCATCCGGCATGGTTACCGCAACCGGTGCCGGTGGCGAAGCCAGGGCCGGACCGGGCTCGCAGCAAGGACGCGCCGCCTGGGGCAGGGCGCGGCCGCGTCCCGGCGGCGCCGTGGAGGGCGGCCCGCGTCTGGGCAGCCACGCCCTGCCCGCGACCGTGGGGGTCGGACCGGCGGCGGTATTGACCTTCGGGCCGGGCCGCGGGACCTTGCCCGCGCCCACCGCCTGCGCGCCTGAAATGGGACCGTCACAGAATCGGGGGTGATGAGACCGCAGAAGCTTGCGGAGGTCGCGTCCGTCAATGTGGTGGAATTGGCTGATGGTCTGCGGGTGACCACGGCTCAGGCGAGCCTGGGTGGCAGTTGCAGGGTTTCATTGGTGGGCGCCGGGCTGAGCATCTCGGCCATGGCCTCGACGCCCATGTAGCGGTGCTGCATTTGCCATTCATCGTTGGCCTCGAGCAGGACGGCGCCGATCAGTCGAATGATCGAGGCTTCTGAGGGAAAGATGCCGACCACGTCGGCCCGGCGTTTCACCTCCTTGTCCAGCCGCTCCAGGGTGTTGGTCGAGTGCAGCTTCGACCTGTGCGGGGCGGGGAAGGACATGTAGGCGAGGACATCGTCCTCGCTCTCATCCATGAGCACGCCGAGCTTTGGCCAGCGGGGGCGGAGCTGGTCGGCGACGTGCCGCCAGGTCTGCTGCGCGCTGGCCTGATCGGGCTGCAGGAAGGCCTGACGCAGCGCGGCCGAGGCCATGGAC
>NZ_JAUTWS010000183.1 GCF_030657435.1 Paracraurococcus lichenis
TATGGCGCGCCCGGTGAGCAGCACTTCCCAGTCCCGGGCACCGGCGGTCGCTTCGTGGACGTCCCGGCGGCCGGCCCCGGCGGACGCGTCCTGGCCGGCGAGGTGAAATCCTACACGCGCTGGATCACCGTCGAGGAGCAGGCCCAGCGCAATGCCGTGGAGCTGACGCCCAGGTTGCAGGAACAGATCACCCGCCTACCTCGCCGGCCGCGACGCCTGGTTGGCAGAGCTGGTCGCGCGCTCCGACAGCATGCTGGAGGAACTGGCCCAGATCCTCAGCATCTCGCCGCCACGCTTGGTACTGGACGACCCTTGGCGCGGCCTCGAGCGTCTCGCCGCGTTCTTGCAGAATACGGATCTCGACGGGGCGACGGAGGATGCGCGAATTTGGCTGCTGAACCGTGCGGGCCTGCTCATCGCACGCGGCCTTGTCAGCCGCTTCGGCGGGATGCTCGCTGTGCAGCGCGATCCGGCCCAGCGCTTTTTCGGCAACTACGTCGTCGGCGGCATGCAATGCCCCGCCGGGCCGGACGCCGTGTTGGACCCGTTCGCCGTGGCCCATGCGGCGATCTATGAGCGGCCGCGCCCGAACCTGCTCGCGCTGGTGGCGGAAGCGGAAGCAGCATTGGCGAAGCCTGTTCCAGGGTGATGGCAGCCTCGACGAAGTATCCTCGGGTGGCGGCCGCGGCGATCCCCACGGCTTAGTCCGGTCCCGGCCGCGGCAATCCCGGCACAAGCCCATGATGCTTCAGCATCCGCCCCATGGCGCGCCGCTCCACGCCGGCGCGCCGCGCCGCCTCGGACACGTTGCCGCCGGTCTCGGCGATCAGGCCGCGCAGGTAGCGCTCTTCCGTCTCGCGGCGGCCGCGTGCGCAGACCTCGCGCAGCCCCCCATGCGCGTGCAGCCGCCCGGCCTCCGCGGCGGGCGCCGCGCCGGGCCGACGACTGAGGCCGGGCAGGGCGAGCCGGCCATCCTCGGCCAGCAGCACCGCGCGGTGCATCACGTTCTCCAGTTCCCGGACGTTGCCGGGCCATGGGTTCGCCATGAGCCAAGCGAGCGCGGCGGGATCGAGCACCGGCACGGGGCGGCCATAGAGCGTGGCGAAGCGCATCGCGAAGTGGCGCGCCAGCAATGGGATGTCCTCTGGCCGCTCCGCCAAGCAGGGAAGGTCCATCGCCAGGATGTCCAGCCGAAACAGCAAATCCTGCCGGAACCGCCCCTGTACCACCAGTGCGGCAAGATCAGCGTTCGTCGCTGCCAGCACGCGCACATCTGCGGTGCGGGCCGAGCGGCCGCCAACGGGGCGGTATTCGCGGTCCTGCAGGAATCGCAGCAGCGCTATTTGCCCGTGCGGCGACAGGCTGTCCACCTCGTCTAAGAACAGCGTGCCGTGCTCAGCCGAGGTAACGAGGCCCGGGCGGTCAGTGCGCGCATCCGTGAAGGCGCCGCGCACATGGCCAAACAACTCGCTTTCGAGCAAGGTGTCGGGCAGCGCACCGCAGTTCACTGGCACGAAGGCGTGGCCTGCCCGGCGGCCGAGATAGTGGAGCGCGCGCGCAAAGAGTTCCTTCCCTGTACCGGTCGCGCCACGCAACAAGACGGGCGCGTCGCAGCCGGCAAACTTCGTTAGTAAATCGAGTGCCGCCCGGAAAGAGGGTGAGTGGCCGACAAGACCGAAAGCCACCACTGCCGCATTAAGACGCGCCTGTACATCGGTGTCAGCGCTTCTTTGAGGATCCCCGACCGCAGCACCAGTGTGAGCTTTCGGCGCCATGCCCGCCCTCCTACCGGAACACCGCTATTGGCATGGAGCGTGGCTGTAGTTGTAGCCTAGCAGCCGGCGCTCCTCGCACGTCCTACAACCAAGGAGCTGTCTGGGTTTATTTATTGAAAAAATTCTCGATGGAGTTCAAAGCTTAGCTTGCGCATGCCGTTAGGCTATTCGCATGGTGCGTGGCGCCAGAAGAGGCCGCCCCTGAGTATAACGCCGGCAAGCCGCCGACCTGCCTGAAAGCCTTTGACCACCCGCAAGCGAATAGTCGCGGCCTTACCAATGCGTCCGGGGCTACAGCGCCGCACCACAAATCGCACTCGGAGCTCACTCCGCCGCGGCACTCCGGCATATCTTCACTGTCGACAGAGTCTTCTTCATCTTACGCGGAACGTGCTTCTCCAAGCGATCTAGGAGCTGATTCCAGCGGTTCCCCTCGTTTGCCCGAAGTGTTGTCCAGCTCAGATTATATTTTGCCTTATTCCTCAGCGCGGTTTGGGCGCAAAAACGAAGCTCCTTCGTCTGAGCCTACACCACTCATCATTCTCATCATCATCATTGTATCAATTAAGTCGGTTTTTTTACTTCCATCAGCCTGTGCGTTACCAAAAAGGAGCAACGGCATCATTCTCTCAATACCCCCCATTTTTGTCATATCTTCGGCCCCAAAGGCTTCAAGTAAACTTGCCACTTTTACAAAAACTTTCTGTGGCACTACCCCAAACGGAAGTATGACTCCCGCCCTTGGCGCGTGCTCTACGACAGTCCCAGCCATCAGATCTATGCCCTTAATTCGCCCATCCTCGTTCGCCTCAAGAACAGAAATAACCTTAAATGGATTATCGGATACGACAACCAGATCATCGGCTTTGATCTTGGCCGTCGGAATGCGCAGCAGATATTTCTCCGACCCGTCCAATATAAAGGCCGTTACGTCGGCTATTTGCCCATTCTTACCGACAACATACTTCCCATCAGGGGTTCGAACGGCCACGTCACCCATGAAGCTAAGTTTCAAGTTACCCGAGGTTTCTTTCCCGATGGACACACCGCCCAGAAAAGCTTGCATATCCATTTCTAGCCTCCGATGGATTTCGCCTTCGGCGTCTGTTATTCCAGCAAATCGCAATAAATGTTGCTAGGCTGTTCGGCGGATCTGGTCTGCTACGCTGCATTGCAAAGCAGAACTTATGAAGTCACCTATAGAGAAAGTATCACCATAGGTGCTGGACAGGTTCGTGTTCATGCAGAACAACAACCTTTCCGCCGCATCTTACCTGTGCGTAGGGCAGTGCTGCAGCAAAATTGAGCGGGTCAACCACACATCGGGATCACAGTTCGTTGAGTTCTGGCGTCGTTGTTAATGGCACATTAGGAGCCCGGGATGAGCCCCAAGCGATTCCCGACTATTTCCCTCGCTAAGAGTCTGAACGTGAAATAACCGAGTAGATCAGCGCGGAACCGATACGTTGGGCCGCGCCGACCCACCGCCACCATATTGGGCCGATGTCGCCCGTTGGTATTCTGAACCCCGTTGATCTGCCGCCGCCGTCTGCCCGTCGCGTTCCCCGCCCCAGCCGCGGCGACGACTGGAACATCCTGGCTGACGTGGAGGTGTTCGTCTTCGCCGTTGAGGCAGAGCTGGAGTTCATGGACCGTGAGCGGATCGGGTTGCACCGCCGTGACCGCAAGCCGGACCTGAGCTTGCGGCGGCGCCTCATCGGGCTCATCTGGATGCTGACCTTCGGCGGCATGCAATGGCGCATCGCCGGCTGGCTCTCGGGCATTCCCTTCACCACGCTGCACACGAGCTTCGCCCGCTGGTCCCGGCTCGGGCTGTGGCGCCGCCTAGGGCAGCGTCTGGCACTTGATTGGCGCCTGGCTTGCGACGATGAGGTCCTGCCCCAGGCCAAGGTCTCCGGCTGGTCAGGCCCGAGCCGCAGCAGCCGGTCGGGGACGGGCAGCAGCCGGTGCAGGTCGAGCGGGCAGGCCCGGCTGGCCGCCGCCCGCTCGGCGACCCGGCGCTGCCGCGCCTCGGCGGCGTCACGCAGTTGGCCGGCCAGGATGCGGCATCCCTCCAGGCTGAGGCTGCGCCGCTGCGGCGCCGGGGGTACCGCCAGCCGATGGAACCAGTCCTCCGCCGCCGGGTCGAGGTCGTGCGCCCAGGGGATTACCTAGGCGCCGGCCGCCGCGGCGCGGAAGCCTGCGACGTCGCCAAGCTCTCCGGTGACCCTAAGGTGGTGGTAGAGCCAGTCCGTGTGCGGCAGCGCCAGTACACCGCTTTCCGTGGCATGGCCAAACGACTCCCCTGCCCCAGCTTCTTGACCGGGCTCTCGCTCAGCAGTTTGGCCCGGCGCACATAGCCCCGCATGGTCCTGAGGTCGCGGTGGCGGGTGTGGTCCATGATTTCCTCGTCGCGCGCCCCCTGGCGGTAGGCCTCGGTGATGAAGCCGGCGCGCAGTCCATGCGGCGATAGCCGCTCCAGCCCGGAGACCGTCAGCCCGGTCTGCACCGCGCGGCGGCGAAGGATCTGCCGCACCGCATCCGGGTGCAGCGCCGCCGGCTCGACATCGCCCCAGCGATTGACCTTGCGGAACACCGGCCAGAAGCGGCGGCCGCTCGCCTCGATCTAAGCCTCCACCATCGCCTGCACCGGGCAGGTCTCGGCCTTGCTGCCGCGGGGGATGCCGAGCTCGGCCCCCTGCCCCGTTGTGTCGGTCTTGCTGCGCGGGATCTGCAACCGGAGGCCCTCAGGCGTGAAGCTGACATGCTCGCGCGCGACGGCGACCAGCTCGGCCCGGCGCAGCGCGCCAGCATAGCCGAGTAGCAGGGCGCGGTCGCGCAGGTCGGCCAAGCTGCGGGTGCGGCAGGCGGCGACCAGCCGCTTGATCTCGGGCGTGGCGAGCGCGGCGGGCCGGCCGGCCGTGCGCGCGGTGGATGCCGCGCAGGGTGTGGTGGATCGCCGGATGATCGGTGGCGAAGGTCTGGTTGGCCAGGCGGTGGTACTGGCCGATGGCGGCGAGCCGCTTGGAGCGAGGCGCGGCCGGCAGCGCGATGCGGCCACTCAGGTGGCACCACTCGGAAAAGGCCTGCCAGCCGGCCTGGTAGGCGCGCAGCGTCGCCGGGGCGCGCGAGGCGCGGGCAGGTCGGCCATGGCGGGATTCCAGCAGCTTGCCGCGATTGTGGGTAAGAGGGGCAAAACCTGTGGCAGTCAGGCGGGCTGGCAGCGGCTTCGCACCAGGTCCGGCAGGTATGGAATGACGCT
>NZ_JAUTWS010000184.1 GCF_030657435.1 Paracraurococcus lichenis
GTCCTGCTGGTCATGGAGGCGGCGACCAACGCGCTCGAGCACGTCTTTCATCCAGCGCGGGGCATGGTCTTCGAGGTAGAGCTGCACGAGCGGCCGGGTGGGCGCCTGCTACTGAGCGTGCGTGACGACGGGCCGGGGATCGACCCGGCGTCGACCCCGCCCCACGCCGGACAGCGGCTCGGCATGCACATTATGCGGGCCCTGGCGGGCCAGCTCGGGGGAACCCTGCGGGTCGGAGGCGGGCCGGGCACGACGCTGCAGGTTGAGTTCGCGCGTGCATGACATCAGCCGCTGCATTGAGGTGGATCTCGGCGGACGTCAGGCGCGGGCCGTCCCGATCGCGGGCTGCGCCACCGGCATGGCAAGACGGACCACCTTGATGCCGAGGGCGCCGCCCGCGCCGTGCTCCGGCGGGCAGGCCACGGCTTTGCCTAAAGCCGGCACTGGCGAGGTAGAGATGATCAGGCATCTCAAGGTCGCCCGCGACACCGCGGTCAAGGCACGCACCCAGGCCAGGCTAGCGCTGAAGGCCATCATCCTCAGCGCTCCGGCGGCTCTGCGCGAGCAGCTCGATGCAGTCGCCGGCGAGATGGCGACTGGTCCGGTATTTGGCGGCCTTCCGGCCGGGGCCGCTGACCACGACCACCGCCTCAGCTAGGGCCAGTCTGCGCGCCGTCGCCCGCCGCTGGCTCGACCTCGAAGCCGAGATTAGGTCGCACGACGCCCACCTCGACCGGCTGACGCAGCGGTGCGCGCCGGAGATGATCGCGGCGCACGGCATGGGGACCGCGACCGCGGCGGAGATGCTTGTCGTCGTCGGCGACGAACCAGACCGGATCCGCTCCGAAGCCGCATTCGCCAAACTTTGTGGCGCCTGCCCGGTTCCGGCCTCGAGTGGCAAGACCAGCAGGCACAGGCTCAACCGCGGGGGGAGGGGGCAGCAGCAGGCCAACGCCGCTCTCCACCGCGTAATGGTCGTGCGGATGCGCACCCACCAGCCAACCCTCGACTACGTCCGGCGCCGCACCGCCGAGGGCAGGAGCAAGCGGGGTCTCAGCCGCGACAGCATGCTCCCTATCTGGAGCTCCGAGTATCAGGCGGCCGTCCGGTTGTCCGGCAGGGTGGGGAAGAACCGGAACGCGGCGTGCAGTCCCTCAGGCTCGAAGTGCAGCTCAACCTGGGCACCAGGCCCGAGATCCTGTGCAATGGCGCGCTCGAGCAGCCGAATGCCAAAGCCACGCCGGATGGGTGGTCCAGCGAGGCGGGGGCCGCCAGCCTCCACCCACTTCACCTGGACGGGGCCATCGGACTGCCGCTCGGTCCAGCGGAGTTCCACCCGGCCGCCGGCCCGCGACAGCGCCCCATGCTTGGCGGCATTGGTGACCAGTTCGTGCAGGGCCAGCACCACCGCCTGCGCCTGCAGCGGCCGGAGCGGCACGGCGCCCTCCGGCCCTGCGGGAATGATGCGCTGGCTGTCGCCGCCCATCCAAGGAGCGAGCGCGGCCCGTACTACGGTGGCGAGGTCCGTATCCTGCCAGGCGTGCGCGGTCAGCAGATCGTGGGCCACCGCGAGCGCCTGCAGCCGCGAGCTGAAATCGCGGACAAAGCGCGCCACATCGCCATCTGCGCCGCGCAGAGTTTGGACTGCGACTGACTGCACCGTGGCGAGGGTGTTCTTGACCCGGTGGTTCAGCTCGGCGACCAGCAGCTTGCGACGCTGCTCCGCCTGCGCCCAATCGGTCGCGTCGCGCACGATGCCAGTGAAGAAGCGCTGTCCCCTGACCTGGAAGGAGGTGACGGAGAGATCGATTGGGAACTCCGTCCCGTCCCGGCGCCGTACGACGAGCTCGCGTCCTGGGATCCCGACGGCTCTGGAGCGAGCGGTGACATGATGGGCAGCAAGATGCTCACGGTGCCGCTCAGCTTCACGCTCGGGCATGAGGACCGAGAGGTTCTGCCCAATAAGTTCCCCGGCGGTCTCGTAGCTGAACATCCGCACCGCTGAGGGGTTCGCGGAGACGATCCGGCCGTCCGCATCCGCGACCAGGATGCCATCCACGGCGGTCTTCACGACTGAGCGCAGCCGCGCCTCGCTCTCGGCCAGCGCCGCTTCGGCCTGCCGCTGCGCGGTCACGTCGATGACGCTCTCCAGCACGCCCGCTGGTCGGCCTTCGGCATCGCGGCGCAGTACCTTGTGCACGGCAGCGGCCACCTCTCGCCCATCCCGGGTGCGATGGCGAAGATCGCCGTTCCATTCGCCATCACGTTGCAGCGTCGCCTCGATGTCCGCACGCGGGAGAGGAAAGGCGGTGCCGAGCAGATCGTGCGCGGCGTGGCCGACCGCCTCCGCCGCCGTCCAACCGTAGAGGCGCTCGCATCCCACCGACCAGAACCGGATCTTGCCGTCGAGGTCGCATGCCATGAAGGCACCGAGGTCTAGCGTGGCCAGGAGGTCCCGCAGCCGCACCTCGCTGGCACGCAGCGCTGCATCGGCTTGGCCGAGGGAGGCGAACAGCGCGTCGAACTCGGCTACGCCTACGGCCGTGGCAGGGGCGAGTGCCAGGCCGCTGCCCGCGCCGTCGTTGCGCGATGCAGTTACCTGCTCCGCCTGGCGGCGCAAAACCGCGAGCGGCCGGACCAACCGCCGCGCAAGGAGAGAACCAAGGAGTGCGGTGAGAGCAAGGGCGATAGCGGCACCCGCCCCTAGCTGCATCAGCGGGTCTGACCAGCTCGCCCGGTAGCTTTCCCAGGGCTCGGCAACCACCACGGCCCAGTCGGGCGCCGAGCGCGGCCGCTCGAAGGCGAGGAGAAACCGCCCGCCTTCCAGGTTCTCACCCACGACCAGGCCGCGCTTGCGCCCAGCAATCGCCGGCGCGAACCATGCTGGCGCGGGCCGGCCCAGAAAGCGCCCAAGCTCGCGCGAGCGGGCGACAACGCGGCCCTTGTCGTCCGCCAGCGTGGCAAAGGCTCTGCCCTGGAAACCTTGCCCCTCCAGGAGGCGCGAAAGGCGCATCGGATCCAGTCGTGCGGTGGCAGCCACGACAACACGACCATCGCGGATCACGGGAACGATCAGCAGTGCCACTTCGCTGCCGGCCACCGGGCCAACCGCGAGGCCGCGTACGAAGGGGCGCCCAGTCTCGAACACTCGGCGCAGCGCCTCTGGCGCCGGGTTGCTGCCTGGCAATGGCGCGCCCGGAGGGACGGCAGCATTGAGCAGCTGGCGCCCGTCTGCAGCCATGAGGGCGAAGTTGGTGCCGAGCTGGCCGGCCAGCGTGCGCGCTTGCGCGTGAAAGGCTTCCAGGTTCGCGGCTCCCTCTCCATCCCAGCGTGCCAGGTCAGGAGAGGCCTCAAGAGCAGCGAGCGCCGCCCCGAGGCGATCAACCTCGCTGTCCATCGCAAGGGCGAGGGCACGGGCGGTGTCGGCCAACCTCGCCTCGAATGCCCGGCGGTAGTTGCCGGCCAGATGCCAGGCTGTTGTGGCACCGAGGGTCAGCGCCGGCAGCAGCACGGCGAGTGCGAAGACGAGCAGGTGCGCCTGCAGGCCGAGGCCGGTCCTGCCGAGGGAGCTGAACCGGCCGCCATCCGGGCGCGCGTCGCCGTCCGACCTCACGGGCGCGACCGCGACGCGCTCAACCGCGCCCACCACCGGCTTGGTCGCAGCTATTCCGCCGCGACCAGGTTTTGCGGCCCGCCATCCTGCACGACGCCGCCGAGCGCTCGGCCGGCGAGCCGCGAGCTGCCGCCCGCCGCAGCCATATCGCCAAGCGAGACAATCCCGACCAGCCGTTTGGCGCGGTTCACTACGGGCAAGCGACGCACCTGCTGCTCGGCCATGCTGTCGGCAGCGCGATGCAAGTCCTCGTCGTCGAAGACATAGCGCACCTCCGGGGTCATCACCTCGCGCACCGTGGTACGGGCGGGATCGCGGCCCTCGGCCGTGACCCTTAGGGCGACATCCCGGTCGGTTACCATGCCGACAAGACGGTCATTCTCGCCCACCGGCAGCACGCCGGTATCCTCGTCGCGCATCAGCCGCGCGGCCTGCTGCACCGTGTCCTCGGGACTGGCCACGCGCACGTTGCGGGTCATCACGTCGGCGACCCGCCCTGCGGTCTGCTGACGTCCCTGCCCACTGTTCTGCTCGCGGCGGCGCTGCTCCAGCTGGCGCTCGAGGGGCTGCAGCACCTCATCCGCGGTGCGACGAGCCGCCTGCAGGATGGTGGTCCCACCCTCCAAGAGGGTGCCGAGGTATTCGCGCGCGAAGCGCTGCTGCAGCTCAATGACGCTCCCCGGATTGGCGAACCGGAATAGCTCCTGGGCGGCCCGCAGGTTCGTCTGCATCACGCCCTGGGCCAGGCCGGCCAGGGCCTGTTGCAGGTCGCGCAGGCCACCTTCGGCCGCCTGCGGCAGCGCGATAAGCCGGCGCATGTCCTGCGCACTCTGCTGCATGGCCTCGGCCAGCTTGTGGCCGACCTGCTCGAACTGCTCGGCAGCCGTCTCGGTGAGTTGGCGCTGCCGTCCAGCGGCAGTCTCTGCGCCGTGCTGCAGCACCTCGCCGGCGGTAGTCTCGGTCCTGCCGAGCACCTCGCCGCCCTGTCGGATCATCTCGCTGGTGACCTGGCTGCCGCGCTGCGTAGCTTCGGATCCAATCGCCGCGCCCTGGCGCAGTGTAGCGCTCGCCTGACGGGCTATGTCCTCAGCTGCGGTAGCGCCTCGCCGTGCCGTCTCTGCACCAGCACTGGTACTGCGTTGCACCGCTTCGGTAGCGCCCCGGGGCTCCTGCTGGGACCTCGTATTGTTGTTGTCGGCCATGATGAACATTCTCCCTCAGCTTGAAGTAGAGACACAGCCAACACTCTCCCATGCGCGGGATCGACGTATGGTCGCACCGCAAGACGGGCACCGACTGCGTTTGAGTTCGCAAGTCATGACACGCGTCATTGCTGAGACGCGCGCTCAGTTCGTGAGATGGCTTTGCGCCGGTTCACGGCACCTTCGGGAGAAGGTGGAGCCAAGCAGTTTTT
>NZ_JAUTWS010000185.1 GCF_030657435.1 Paracraurococcus lichenis
CATAGTGGCGGCCAAGCAGAGCACGCCCATGAAGGAACACGCGGTCTTCTCGTAGCGGGTGGCGACAGCGCGCCACTCTTTGAGCCACGCCCAAAGACACTCGACCCGATTGCGGTTGTGGTAGATCCAGGTCGGACACGCGACAGCGGCTTCGTTGCGCTTCGCCGAGATCGCGGGGTGGGCGCCAAGGTCCTAAATGAGGTCACGGAAGGCATGGCTGGCGTATCCGCAATCAGCCACGATCCAGGCGGGGATGATCGAGAGGAGTGTCAGGAGCAGCGGTGCCAGCGGCAACTCGTGCGCCTGCCCGGGAGCCAGGGCGAAGCCGATCGCGCGACCGGAGGCATCTGTCGTGTCGCCAGATGATCGCCTCGATGGTGCGATGCAGGTCATGATGCTCCGTCTTGTGTGGCGGACGGCACGCCTCGGTGAGCGGCGCCAGCACCCCCCAGTGCGCATCCGTCAGAACCTGTGGCCTGCTTTCTTCAATCATTTCAAAGCCCGCTCCAGAACTCGACCGAGATGTGCGTGTCGGTCCGACCGGACCGGCGCTATTCGACCCGCTCCCACACAAAGGTCAGGCCCGCGGTCCTGCCAAGCAGGCTCGTCTTGGGCGTGACCACGAGGCGTGTCGGACCGTCGAAGTGCATGTCACGGACATGCTCCGTCACCATGTCGGGCTTCGACGCGGCGTCGGCGACGGTGGACAGCGTAGTGCCATCCCATTGGTAGGTGCCGGTGTAGGAGAAGAAAGGCCGCGTTGGAGCACCCGGTGACAGCGTCGGGCGAGTATCAGTCACCGCCGCTAGGACGCGTTCGTCACCGAACATGGTGATGCCCAGGGGACATAGGATCGGCGCCTCTACCTCTCGCCCGTCCTCGCCGGTGGCATGCACTTCAACAAGCTTCCAAATCGTGCCCGAAAGATTCTGCATCGCAGCTCTCAGTCGCCGTCCCCGCACAGCTTACCAAGGTAGAGCGTCTAAATGCGGGCATTCCGCCTTCGTCCCGAAACAGACCCTCAGGTTGGCAGGGTAACACTCAGGAACTGACGGGCACTAGAGGAACCTTCAAGCAATGGGAAAGGCAGAGCTTTGATGGCGTCCGGCTTGGCGACGACCCGCCTTTGACGTCTGTTTTCCCGTTGATCAACACCTGCAAGGCCAGATGGAGATGACGCCGGCTGTCGCCGCGCTTACCTGCCACGGTATGAGCCTGCCGCCTGACGATTCCCCGCCGTCCGTGCCTCCTGTGAAGCCGAAGATGTCAGCCGCGGAGCGGCGGATCCGACAGGAGGACCGACTGAAGACCATCCGGCTGCGCTTGGCGATCCGACGTGACCTCGATGAGCGTGGCGCTATCACGCCAGCCGAGGTCGGTGAGGCGCTCGGCATGTCAGCGGCCGAGGCAACCAGCCTCCTGACACGGCGCCAATGGCGCGACGGTGATGTGACGCTGCTGGAGGCCGTGGCAGCGCGGTTGGGGGTGCGGGTGCCAGGCTGACATGGGACGCTGCCTCTGTACCCAGGGCAGATCCTACCGGATCTTTCAGATACCAGCTTCGCGGAGCACGCCAACCAGGGACTTTGCGATGAAGCTTTTCACCATCACTGCCGCCCTGATGGTCGCGGCGGCCGCCAGCCCCGTCTTGGCGCATTGGGAGTACACGCAGTGGGGCATGACCGCCGAGCAGGTAATCGCCGCATCCGGCAGCAAAGCCCGGCGATGCCGCTAATGCGCCGCTATCGTGACGAGGCTGGCGGGTACGAGATCACGGTCGAGAGCACGGTGTAGGGTCCGCCCCGGCTCGCCATCGGCTTCCAGTTCGATCTGCCGGGCGGCGGGCTGCGCTGCGTCATCAGCAACACCGGCGATGATGCCGACGCACTGCGGACGCAGGTGCTGCAGCGCTATGGTGCACCTGCCGACGATTCCAGTTTAGGGCCGACGCGCACCCTGCAATGGACGACGCCCGACACGGTGGAGTTGGCCGTGAACGCCGCGCCGAAAGCCGCGGTGGTGAACCACTGCGCGCCCGGCAGGTCCTGAATGTTGCCCCGCGCTTGATGCGCCTCGTCCTCAGCCGACGGCCGCGCGACGCGACAGTGTAGTCTCTAACTCCAGTTGCTTGCGCTGATTACGGCAAACTCTTCTCGCCTCTGATGATGCAACATAGTGCACTCAATCTTGCCGAGAGCCTCATCCTTCGCCACGCAGTCGCTCCGTCGAAAGCTCCTGCAGGTCGAGGTCGTGCTCCAATGCGTGCAGCACCTCGTCGTGGATCTGGCCGGAGCGGTGCAGCCGGAGCACCTCTGCTCGCCCGGCCGCCACTGCGGCCAGCACCACCTCGAAGTGAGCGTCGCGTTCACCCTTCAGGATCTCGGCGTCCTGGCTGAAGCGCTGCGCCGCACGGGCACGATAGCCATACTGTTCCAGCAGCCGCGGGTGGTGGACCTGACCGTCGGTGCCGCGCGCCAACGTCTCCACGGTCTCAAGTTGAGTTGCCGCAACGCGCGAAGCCGCCTCGGCCCGTGTAAGCAGCTGCTCCTCACGACCCGTCGTCGCGTCGAGCCGTAACAGTCGGATCAGTGCTCCCAGCGTCGTCCCTTGCACCAGCACCGTCGCCAGGATCACGGCGAAGGCGGACACCAGGATCAGGTCGCGTCCGGGCATCGCCTCCGGCACCGAGAGGGCCACGGCTAGCGTCACCACGCCGCGCATGCCCGCCCACCCCATGACCGCCGAGGCCGCGAGGCTCGACGGCCTCACGCCGCCACCCCTGACCCTGTCGAGCAGCGCCGCCAGGCGGTCGGCGCCGAGGATCCAGGCAAAGCGCGACAGGACCACCGCACCCACCACGGTCAGCACGGGAAATCCGAGCGCCTGCGCCACGTCGCCGGCACCCCCAAGACGCTCAATCATACCGCGCAGCGACAGCCCGATGAGGATGAACACGAAGGCCTCCAGCAGGTACACCATCACCTGCCAGACCGCGGTGCCCGTGTGTCTCCCCTTCGCCCCAAACACGTCGTGCTGGTACCAACCCAGCAACAGCCCGGACACGACAGTCGCGATCACGCCTGAGGCGTGGATCCGCTCGGCGCCGATATACGCCGCCCAGGGCATTAGCAGCGTGGTGGTGATGCCGATCTCCAACTCGCGCAGCCGCTTCAGCCGCCACACCGCTCCTATGCACAACAGGCCCACCACCCCGCCCACGACGATGCCGCCGAGCGCCAGCACCGCAAAGCTCGCCGCTGCGTCCGCCAGGCTGAACGTGCCGGTCAGCGCCGCCGCCACGGCGAAGCGGAACAGCACGATTCCGGCGGCGTCGTTCAACAGGCTCTCGCCTTCCAGCAGCACCATTGTCTGTCGCGGCAGGCGCACATGCTCCAGCACCGCCTTGGCGGCCACGGCGTCCGGAGGCGAAACCACGGCACCGAGCGCGAAGCAAGCCGCCCAGGGCAACTCCGGCGCCGCCCAGTGCACCGCGATGCCGACCAGCAGCGTGGTAAACGCCACCGCGCCGATGGCGAGACCGAGAATGCCCGAGAGGTTGCGCCGGAAGTCGCGCCAGACCGTGAAGTACGCGCTGGCCGTCAACAGCGGGGGCAGGAACAGCACCAGCACCAACTCTGGGTCCAGGGTCAGCACCGGCATGCCGGGAACGAAGGCCAACGCTCCTCCACCGAGGATCAAGGCCACAGCCGGTGGTAGACGGAGCCACCGCGCCGCGAGGCCCAGGCACGCCACTGCGACCAGTAGAACCAGCACCAACTCGAATTGCGCCACCGGGCTCATACCGTGCCCTCCATCGCCGGCCGGGGGTCCGGCCCAGATCCAGGCCAGCGACCTTGTTTGAGACGCTTCAGCGAGTCCAGACTGCCTCGCTCGCCCGTACCGTACAGGATGGACGGCTAGAGCCCGACGATCCCTGCCGGGCTCTCGTCGACGAGCTTGGCGCGGCGGACATGGCCGCGCATGGTGCGGATGTCGCGGTGGCGGGAGTGCGCCATGATGGTGTCGTCGCGCGCCCCGGCCTTGTAGGCTTCGGTGATGCAGCCCGGCCGCAGCCCGTGCAGCGACAACCGCTCGAGCCCCGCGGACTTGATGCCGGCCAGCGCCAAGCGCCGCGCCAGGATCCGCGGCAGCGCGTAGGGGTGCAGCGCCGCGGTTTCCACGTTGCCCCAGCGGTCGATCTTGCGGAACACCGGGCCGTAGCGGCAGTCGCTGGCCTGCAGCCAGGCCTCTAGCGCGCGCACCGGACACGTCGCAGCGTGTCGGCCGCGCGGGAGGCCGAGCTCGGCCCCCCTGCCCTGCTGGTCGGTCTTGGCGCGCGGGATCAGCAGCCGCAGGCCCTCGGGCGTGAGGGTGATGTGCTCGCGCTGCACCGCAACCAGCTCGGAGCAGCGCAGCGCCGCGGCGAAGCCCAGCAGCAGCAGGGCGCGGTCGCGGGTGCCGGTGAGACCGTCGGTGCAGGTGGCGACGAGGCGGCGGATTTCGGTGGTGCCGATCGCCGCGGCACGTCTCTGCGGCGTGCCGTGCCGGCGGGCGATGCCGGCGAGGGTGTCGCGGATCGCCGGGTGCGAGCCCGACCAGGGCAGGCCGGCCACGTGGTGGGCGCGGCCGATGGCAGCGAGCCGTCGGCGCAGCGTCGATCCGGCATGGCTGGCGGCGAGCGCGGCGAGGTAGGCCGCGACGGTTGCCGGCGTGGCTGGCAGGGCGGTGACACCCCTGCCCGTGCACCAGGCCTCGAAGCCAGCCCAGTCCGCGGCGTAGGCGGCCAGCGTCGCCGGCGAGAGCGCCTGGCGGGCATAGCCGGCGGCGCGGACGAGGTCGGCGTCGGTGTCACATTTCCTGATCGATGTCGTACGGGATCGTAGATTTCCAGGGGCTTGGGCATGCCCTGATCCGTGTCGTCGTGCCCTCTATCGTGTCGTTCGTGCCCGCTCCGATGTCGTCTTCGTCATCCCTTCTGGGCGCATAGGGCTGG
>NZ_JAUTWS010000186.1 GCF_030657435.1 Paracraurococcus lichenis
GTACCTGAAGGTCGGTGGCCGCTGGGCCTACCTGTATAGGGCCATCGACCGCGACGGCAATCTCGTGGACACCATGCTCAGCGAGCACCGCGACATGGCGGCAGCCCAGGCCTTCTTCGGCTCAGCCAAGTCGGTCACGGGGGTGACGCCTGATCAGGTCACCACGGACGGGCACGGCTCCTCCCGCGGGCGATCCACAGCACGCTCGGCCGCGATGTCGAGCACCGGACCAGCGCCTACAAAAACAATAGACTGGAGCAAGACCACCGGGGCATCAAAGGGCGCACGCGATGTATGCGGGGCTTCAAGAGCTTCGCGTCGGCGGAGCGGTTCTGTCGAAGCTACGACGAGCTCCGCAACTTCCTCCGCCCCTGCACTCGCCACAACCAATACGTCTCTGCCCGCCGCCGTCGCCTGCTCCACCTCCGTCGCGCCACCAGTGTGCTCGCCATTCTCGAAGCGGCGTAAGCCGACATTGGCTTTCGCCTCATGTCGTCGGGTCTGGCACGAGTTCTGACAAAACCCACTGGCTCACCCTGCTCGGCCTGGGACCGCTTCAGCCGCGGCGGGCTTGACGCGGGGAGGGTGACCGCCTCCCGCATCGGGCACATCGGACGTCGACATCCGGCCCTCACAGGCCGGCGCTCTTCGCGCGCCCGTGTGACCCAAAATCGGCTGCTTCTGAACCACGCCGCTCCGTGGCACCGGACCGCCTGGGCGCGCCGCCGCTGCAGGAGCGTCGCTCAATGGCTGTTTCTGACCACCTGCAACCGACCCGAACAGCCCGATCAGACCGCGGCCATTGCCGGAGCACGGCCAGATGAACTCGAAACTCAAGCTTTCACCTTGACCCGCGCGACCCAAAAAAGACATCATCCCGATTCGCTCAAACGGCGGATGGCTCAAAGCCATCCACGGGATTTTGCCTGGAACTCTCAAGATTAGCCCAAGTCCCACCAATAAAATTTGGAGGACATCATGGCTATTCGTGACCCACAGATACTCCGTCTTGGGAAGACGCTTTCCAAGCGACAGAACGTCGCGCCTCATCAGGTGAAGGCAAAGCGCTCAGTCGCCGCGGCAAGCCGCGAGCTACTTAAAACACAGAAACTTGCATCAGAGAGTTTCGGCGGTGATGTGCACGCTCAAGTGGAGCTGATAGCGAGGATCGGCGGCGACATGCCCCTTGGCCCGGGGCACCGCGCCAAAAGTGTAGCGGTAACCGCGCATTCCGCTGCACTAATAGCCATGGCCCCTATAGGAATCTTAACTGGTAGGCCCTGCACCGCCTGCGTCCAAGCGGATTTAAACGTCTTACATGCGGTTTTCCGGATCGATAGTGCGGCCGGGCATCGAGATGCCAGACTAACGGTACGGGCTGCTCGGTACATCATGGAGCGGCGTGCACTGCTGCAAACCTTCGAAAGCGAGCTTCTGCGTGCCGATACAGCAAGAGCTGCTCTGGCCCGCCCGGGAGCGCATAGAGCGGCCGCATCAAGGGAACGGCCGGCACTGTTCCCAGAAAGGCGAGCCTTCCGCGCATTGCCGCGCCCAGCCTCGTTGCGGGTCGGCGCGCTGCCCGTGGGTACTCGCGGCCGCGGTATTGAAAAGAGACCAGTTGCCTCGGTCAGTGACGAGCCATTTGGCGCAAAGCCGCTAGCGAGCCCATTGCTGCGCAGTCGAGGTTATGGCGACGAACCCTCTCCACTCTTCCCGGCAGACACGTGGGTCCCCGAGATACCAGACGTGCCCGCTCCGAATGATGACATTTGGGGCGATTTTGGCGGGATATGTATCGACCTTTTCCAAAGATTTGCCGCCGCGGCTCTGGCCGACGACGACGCACAACTGCTTGCAAGTGTAGTTCCCCAGTGCGTATGCGCTCAAAGTCTGACTAGCGACACAACGTTCGACGCGTTTCCAGCTGCCGGGAGAGATTTCCCTAAAGCGCGCGGAAACTACCGTCTGATGTTCCGACACACCGATATAACCGACCGAATTGTCTCCTGGGCATCTGGATCAATTCGATTTACCCTTCCGCCGGACTCGAAAAGTGGTTTTGTGTACCTTACCCAAGGCACGGTAAGCGCCGCAATAAGTCTTGGGCACGTTCTCGCCAATCTCTGCGGCATTCCCGACCTTCAGGGCCCGCATGGGCAATCCGTTCCTCTTGCACCCGCCGCGGTGATCTCAGTCATCCGGCCACCGATGATTGAGTTTTTCAATGTAAACGGGATCGCTGACGCGGAGATCACGACCGAGGCTTGCTCGGCTCTAGAATTCTCGTGGAGCGTTTACCTAGAGGGCTCTGAACCTGATCAGCTGGTGCCGCCGGGCTGCGAAATATCCATACAGATTATCGATGAAACGGGGCAAGTCCACCATCAGTCAAATGAACGATTTGGGCACTGGACAGCCAATCCGCCCGTCACGGCGACGTTTTGTTTAGTTGCGAAAGCGTCGGTACCGGCGCAACTAATTCGATCTGGTCAGCGTGGAAAGGCGACTCCTAAAACTCAGCGGTTCGTAGGTCTGCAAGACGTTTGTGGTCAAGTTAGTTCCAGCCTCATCCGCATAGTACGCCAGCATAAACTTCACCTTGAACCACGGGAGCCTCATCAGCTTTCGATCGTAGCAGGTAAGTCCGCAACATTATCAATTCGGATTTCGTGCCCAGCGCCGGCCACGGGTCTCGACGTTTTTCTTCATCTCAGCGATTACACGATCATTGATGCGCCGGCGTCAGTGTCAGTGTCGCCTGGGGAACTGAGTGCAGTAGTAAGCCTCAGGACCTTTGCGGGCAGCTTTGGTCAAGTATTCATAACCGCGACGGCGCCCAACCATTTAGATGACCGCATCACGTACGAAGTGGTCGAGAACTCGACCGCAATCGTACTCTCAGGCGGCGGCGCGAAAGGAAGTTTCCAAGTCGGAGCACTTCTGTTTTTACGTGAGATCTGGCATGAGATATCACCATCGATTGTATGCGGTACATCAGTAGGCGCAATTAATGCCCTGGCAGTCGCAGGTTCTCTAACTTCGAGTGGCGTTGATACCCTCGAATCAGTGTGGCTTGCCCTCGAAGTTCCCGCTGACATGTACCGCCCATCTCCGGAGCTCGAGTTAGCCTTAGCGGCTGTGGAAGTTCCGTTTGAAGCTTTTGTGGCGGAGCTGAAGGATGCTCACGAAGGAGGGATCGACTTAACTCTTTGGAACGTCGTTGACGAGGAAGCGGTGGCCGGGTGGTTTGCCACAGGCTGGGCGCTAGCAGGACCCGTCGGTGGTCTCATCGCAGGATTAGCATCCTTAGTGGGAGAGACAGCGAGCCGCCTCGGAGACATGTCCGATTTCTTAGTGAATGCGTCATATTTGATCGATTTGGAACCCGTTAGGGACAAGATGTCTCAAGCTATTGATCGGGGCGGCATTGCGAACAGCGGAATGAAGATGCGGCTAGCCGTTGTTGCCCTTGAGGACGGCGAGCTTCGGTATGTGACGGAAGGCTCGCGCCTTATCGGGGAGAGCGCGGCTTCGCCCTACTTTAATGAGCCCATTGTCGATCCTGATCCGCTTGTCCTTGGTGCCATGGCTTCGGCCGCCATTCCCGGTTTCTTCGCTGCACGCCCGATACAGACACCTTCGACAAACTTCACCTACGTGGATGCGGGGGTTCGAGAAGTTCTGCCCGGCCATGCCGCTGCCGAATTGGGAGCGCAAACGATATACAATTTATCGAACTCTCTATCGACCACACCGTTCCGTGACGATCAATATGGCGCTCCAGGAAGTCTGCTCAAGATTACAAAGCGCGGGATTGATATCCAAGGGGATGAAGTGACCCTCGACGACATGCATCCGCGGCAAGGGTTCTGTGACGGTCGTGAGCGCGTGTTAGTCCACCCAGACTTTGAGGTTCATCATATCCTCACGATTGATCCAGGCCTGATCCGCATAAACATAGCTTATGGATACTTTCGGGCATTTGACGGTGAGAAACTGAGGCGGACCGAAACCAATGGACTTCAGTATTTGATTTGGAGACTATGGACGAACGATCTAATTAGTGAGCGGGTAAATTGCCACATGCTCGAAGAGCGTTTAGCGTACTGGCTCACTATTTTCGATGCAAACCTTGAATGGGCTCTTCCCGAGCTTCGCGACCGAAAAAATCGCATTGGAGAGCTTATCGTCGAGCGCTATTTGACATTCGGAGCGGACGCTTTTCCTCGTAAGCTTTTGAATGGCGTAATTGGCGATCAATCTGTGCTCGACTGGTGTGGAACCTGGGAACGGCATTCACCCACCATTCGGGCGCAGCTTGATGCGTTAGATCTCTGGGCACCGCAAAGCATCATGCCGGGTTCGGTGGGAGGTGACGCACCAGGCCACGGCCCCGTTCTGGAGGCTTGGGTTCAGCCTCGTTTCCCGCTTCCGCAGGACGTCTTGAATGGCCTGATGCATCGCTAGCCGCAAAAATTCACGAAGGGGGTCGGCGCGGTCCTGTTGGGGTGATCTGGCTCGCCTAGCAGTTGTGCGCGCAGTCGGGATCGCTGCTGGCCTGACAGCCAGCTGACGGGTGCAGATCGCGGGGTCTTGGAGGTTGCGGTGACGAGGGCTCGGGAGGGGCATCTGCCCCAGGGCTCAGCTGATTAGGCGCGGCAGTCGCTCGAGCGCGAGATGCATGATGGCCTGGTCGGGATAGGCGCTGGGCAGGTGCAGCATCTGTGGACATCGGGTAATCGCGGCTTGAGCGAAGCCCGCTCATAGTGCCTCGATCTGGGCGGTGTCGCCCGGCACCTCGCAGGATGGGAGGCTCTCGATGACCCGGTTTGTAGGACTGGACGTTTCGCAGAAGCTGACAGCCATCTGTGTTGTCGACGATACCGGTCGTCGGCTCTGGCGTGG
>NZ_JAUTWS010000187.1 GCF_030657435.1 Paracraurococcus lichenis
CGGGAAGATCTGCGGCAGGCAGGCGGAGGCCAGCAGGACGTCGGCCGTGACCTCCGCGTCCCAGAACAGCCGCGCCTCGCCGGTGCTCACCCGCGTCGCCGAGACGACCAGCGTTGGCGCGCCGTCCCGGCCGAAGACGTACGGGTCGAGGAGCCCGTCCAGCACCCGCCGCAGCGGGTTAGGGCCGAGCGGAGCGAGCCGCGACGGCGGCAGTTCGTTGGCGGCGTGCCGGAGCGCGTCGTTCATGGGGCGGAGGAGGCCCAGGAACGGCCGGAGCCAGGTGGCGCCGTCGAGGTCGGGCGAGCCCGAGGCGACGGCGACGCGGCGCCAGAGCGCCTCGAGCAGGCGCCTGGCCTCGGCCGGGCCGCCGGTGGCGAGGCCCTGGACGAGCATGGCCGCGTTCATCGCCCCGGCGCTGGCGCCGCTGGCCACCGCGATGCGGAGCCGCGGCTCCTCGAGCAGGCGGTCCAGCACGCCCCAGGAGAAGGCCCCGAGCGCGCCGCCGCCCTGCAGGGCAAGCGTCACCGGACGTGCGGCCACGGTCGGAGCGCCTGGGAGGGGTCGGGCGGGGACATCAAGCGGAACAGTGTTCATCGGATCCTCTGCATCCAGGGCGCGCGGCGGCCATCCCCGGCGGGCATGCCGGGGCGGTCCGAGCCGCTGATGCGGGTGAAGGGCGCGCCCGGGCGCAGATCGACACGGCGCTCTGGGTCGCGGCGCCGCCGCGGGCCTCATAGGCCAAGCGGCAGTCGCGGAAGGGTCTTCGCGTGTTCTTGGATGAATTTGGACCGCTCCAGGGCGAGTCGGACGCCCACGACGGCCAGCACGGCGAGCAAGGAAGCAAGTATCGGCATGGAGGAACCCTTTGCTGTTCCTCCCCACACTCTTCGTCTTAGTTAAATGCTGCAGCGCACAATTCCATTCACGGCTGGTTCATCACTGCCCGATTACTCAGCCCAGGACATCAGAGCCGTGAGGGAGGCGGATGCCGCGGTGAGGCTGTCCCGGCAGCGCATCGCGGGGCGGCGTGGGCGACCTCCCTTGTCCCGCTACGGAAGCGAGGCGGGCCGCGCGGCGTGTCTCCGCTGACCACCTCCGGCTCGTGCAGCCACACCTCAACTATCGCCCAGCGGCACGCGCCGTCGCTCTCCTCGCCGCAGGTCATCAGACTGCCTCCGGCTGGAGCGCGGCGGGGCGGTCCTTGGGCGCCGTGTCGTCACGCGGGATCGGGCAGGGCCTACCGTCGTCATCCAGGGCGACGAAGGTGAACTCGGCCGAGGTGACGTTCACCCGCTCGCCGCGGCCCTGGCGCAGCACCCAGACCTCGACGTGCAGGGTCAGCGAGGTCCGTCCCACCCGCAAGCGGTCGGTGTAGCAGCACACCACGTCGCCGACCTTCACCGGCTGGAGGAAGGCCATGTCGGTGACGGCCAAGGTGACCGTCCGGCCCTGCAGCCGACGGGGTCGCGGTGATCCCGGCGGCGGCGTCCATCTGCGCCATGATCCAGCCGCCGGAGATGTCGCCCGCCGGGTTGGTGTCGGCGGGCATGGCGAGCGTCCGGGCGGCGAGCTCGCCCCGGGGCGCCTCCGGCGTGGCGGGCGGTGCTCCAGGCGCGGATAGCAGGTCGGCGGTGGACGGAGCGTAGGTGGGCATGCGGCAGTCTCCCTGATCGGCGACGCCCTCCCCGCAGATGAACGTGGTACCGAATTTATGATGCACCGCAAAATAAAGCTAATCTCGAATGTGAACTCCGAGCGGCATTCTTCTGCAACCCGGGCAAAAAGGTTACAGCGGCACGCACGGTCGTGCTCTGCCGCACGCTCGGCGGGGCAGATGGAACGGAGGTGGCCGTAGCCGGCGAGGTTTCCACGCCCGGCTGCGGGGCCAACGCACGACGGGCTGTCCGAAAATGAGGGGCCGCCCTCGTCAGGCGGCCCGAGTTTAGGGAGGAAACGCCAGTCACACGGCGGGAAGGGAACAGCCCCTTCCCGTGCGCAAGGTGCCGTTCAGGGGACCGGCGAACAAGGCGTGATTTGCCTATTTTTGGTGCTCACAGCCTGAGTGCGCAGATTTCAGCCTTTATCTTAATCAAACATCGCCCAGATTGGGTGCAATTCCGGTTTGGCGGGGCAAACAAACGGGAGCGGCAGGGTTGAAGCCGTCCCGGGCGCCCGTCCAGAATGCTGCATTGCAGCAAAAAAAAGACCGGGACTTACGCGATGTTCTTCGACCCACCCCGAACGCTCACCTTCTGGCTCGTCAACGGCATCCCTGCCGCCGTCCTGACCCTCGTCATCGCCGCCCTGATCCAGCCCGCTGTCTGGGCTGTCGCCGGGTTGGCGAGTGTCATCGGCGCAGGCGCATGGACGGCGGAGCTGCGACGCCGCTCGACGGACCTCTCGCCGAAGGCGTTCATCGGCTCCTAAGGTTGAAGGCGTTCCGGCCATGGACACGGCCGGATCGCTTGTCGAGGGTCCGGGCATCCACCGCGGCCGAGCGGCCGCGCTCGGGGACCACCTTGTCCCGCTCGTCTAGTGGAGGGGCCAGCGGCACCGGTACGGCCAGGGGGCGAATCGGGGCCGCTGCGCCTCACGACCTGGGAGACGGGCCCATTCCGCTGCGTGCTGCGGGGCTCCATTGGCCCACTGCCTGCGCGAGCATCGCAGTTCTCTGAGCCGCCCGAGCCGATGCGGTCTCGGGGGCACCGACCGCCTCCGCTCCTCTACGGCCTCGATGTCTGGACCGACGACCGGATGCTCAGGATCGCCTGGGCGCCGGACGGAACTCTTGAGGTGGTCGCCTCCCGACGCGGCACCTGGGAGGATGAAGCGCTGGCGCTGGACTGAAGGTTGGGCCGGAGAAGGCGGGCAGCCGTCCGCGGGTGATGGCCCGAAGCCGAGCCGACCGGGAAAGAGGCTGGTGCCGCCCGTTCCCAACGGCATAGGTTGCGTCTGCCTCCCGCAGGCAAAAGGAAGGCGACGCCCGCTGGGCGACCGCCGCCGAGTTTAGGGAGGAAACGTCCAAGAATGCAGCAGGGCGACGGAGACGCCGCCTTGCTGCGCCGCATAATTCGTGTCGCCCCCAGCGGGCTGCGCCTCTTCCCTTCAGGGGCCACCCGACGCGACCCTGGCGCGGCATCTCCGACGTGCCCGGGCCGAGCGGCATGGAAGGGACGGCCTACGGTCCCTCCAACCGTGCCTCGGACTGGCGCCTCTCGGCGGCGGGGGCGCTGTCCCCAGCAGGGAGCCGGTCGTCTTCCGCCGGCGCGGTCCTGGCGCTCCGGCCGGAGCGGGTCTGGTCCGCGCCGCCGGTCCGGGCGAGCGCGGTGGCCACCGCCACATCCGCCGCGGCCAGGAGGGGGCGGAGCGCCTCCTCTTGCTCCTGCGTATCGGGCAGACGTCGGCTTCCCTTGTGCAGGCTGCGCGTCGCGGCGGGGTGCCGCGGCTGCAGTTCAACCGTCACCGAGGCGAAGCCGTCGGCAAGGACGAGGATGCGGTAGAGTGCGCCGCCTTCCGGGAGGAGCGTCGTCCACACCGTCCAAGTGGCGGCGGCCTCGGGCGAGGCCCGTCCGATCTCGACCCAGCCAGGGGTCGGCGGGGGTGGCTGGATGCTGGCCATCGTGCTCCCCTGTCATGCTGCAGTGCGGTAGACATACCGGCGCGGGCCGGGGCGGTCTCAACCGTTCCGCGGTTGTCCCCGCTCACAATGTGTGCGACGCACAAACGCGTCTTCGGGCGGCACATCGGCTGTGGCCGCAACGGCCCGGGCGGCTTATGTTACGGACCCGTCCACGGCTAC
Source organism: Paracraurococcus lichenis (assembly GCF_030657435.1). Classification (GTDB taxonomy): domain Bacteria; phylum Pseudomonadota; class Alphaproteobacteria; order Acetobacterales; family Acetobacteraceae; genus Paracraurococcus; species Paracraurococcus lichenis. The sequence goes on from NZ_JAUTWS010000187.1 coordinate 3,800, forward strand.
GCCGCTGTGCGGGCATGTGAGAGCGGGGAAGGGCGTCGCCTTGGCCTGGGTGAGCCACCTCTCGAGCCTGACCCGGAGGGGCCTGGCGGCACGGTGCTGGGCCGTCTCGCTGGCCCTGTTCGCGGCCAGCCTCGGCGCACGCTTCGCGCTCGGTGACCTGCTCGCCTCCATCCCCTTCCTGACCTTCTTCCCGGCCATCGTCGGCAGCACGCTGCTCTGCGGCTGGCGCCCGGGCGCGCTCGTGCTGGGCCTCTCGGCGCTGGCGGCCTGGTACTTCTTCCTGCCGCCCTTCTGGTCCTTCGAGCTGAGCGGGCCCGAGACCGTCGCCTCCCTGCTCGGCTTCCTCCTGGTTGGCGGCCTCGACGTCCTGCTCGTCGCGGCGCTGGTCGAGGTAATCCGCCGCCTGGAGGTCGCCAGAAGAACGCAGGAGGCGCTGTTCCACGAACTGCAGCACCGGGTCGGCAACAACATGCAGTTCGTCGCCTCCATGCTGCGGCTGGCGCGGCGCGACGTCGCGGACGCATCCGCCGCCGAGGTGCTGGAGCAGGCCGCGGCCCGCATCGCGGCCATGGCGCGCCTGCACCGGCGCCTGCAGGACCCGGCCACCTACGCGCACGGGCTGGAGCCGGTGCTGCGCGACGTGCTCGCCGACCTGTTCCAGGGCGTGCCGGTGGATGTCCGGCTCGACATCCGCCCGGGGCCGCTGCCCATGCAGCAGATGACCGCGGTGGTCCTGCTCGTCACTGAAGCGGCGAGCAACGCGCTCAAGCACGTCTTCCGTCCCGAGCGGGGCACGCTCTTCGAGGTGGAGCTGCGCGAGCAGGCGGGCGGGCGCCTGCTGCTGACTATGCGCGACGACGGACCGGGGATCGATCCGGCGCCGACCCCGGCCCCCGCGGGGCAGCGGCTGGGCATGCACATCATGCAGGCCCTCGCGGGCCAACTCGGGGGAACCCTCCAGGTCGGGGTCAGGCCGGGCACGACGCTGGCGATCGAGTTCGCGCGCGCCTGACTGGGATGGGGTGCGGCACGGTTCGATGAGACAGACGGCTGCGGTAGAAATCACCGCAACCGGAGGT
>NZ_JAUTWS010000188.1 GCF_030657435.1 Paracraurococcus lichenis
CCTTTGCGGTCATGGCCCGTATCCGCACGGTCTTCGCCGATAAGGGCTACGATGCCGAGCACCATCGCGACCTCTGCCGCCAGTTCGGCGCCGAGCCAAAGATCCACAAGCGTGGTCGCCCGCACGGATCCGGATTGGGCAAGCGCCGTTGGCCGGTCGAGCGCACCAATGCCTGGGTGCTGGAGAACAAGCGCCTCGCCCTACGCTACGACCGGCTCGACTTCATCACGGCGTCGCTGCTTCAGGCCGCTTGCGTATTCCTGGTTGCAAGCCGCGTCGCCAAGCAATTCTGAAAACCGCCTTTTAGCTCGAGCCGGTGCGTTCCTGGCTTGGCGCCAGCACCCCAGCCGCACCGCCGCGCCCTCGAGCAGCGCCACGTCGCCCTGTCGCCACTGGTGCTGGTTCAGCAGCTTGGTCGCCTCCGGCGCCGGCATCCCCAAGGGCATCGCCGATTGCGACAGGGGTGGTGATGCCACGCTCCTCCAGCGCTCGGCCGATCGCCAGCTGTAGGCGAATAATCTTCAGCCTGTCGAGCCTTGCGTTCCCCGGCCGAGAGCTTGGATTTCAGAAACCGCGGTGAGCGGCTATCCCTGATCCAAATACGTGCTGAGAGTGCATGCACGGGCTGTGCGTTCGAACACAGATCGTGTAGCGAAAGCTCTGGTTCCATTGACTGAATGCAAATGCATGTGTTTTCTTCAGGAGGGTTTCTTACTGATACTTAAATACGTTTGATTTTGCCATGATTGCTAGGATAGGAAAGAACACCATGATGATTAGTCCTTTTAGCTTCTGGGGTCCGGTAACTCGGAGCATCAATGGCAAACACAGCGCGAAGATTAACTCAGGCAGCTCGGTCCCGGTGAGGCGAAACCAGCGGCTGGCGGCGCTGGCGACGGGAGGCCTATTGGCAGTCCTCGTTAGCGTCGCCGGAGCCAGCCCAGCAGCAGCCAGCTCTGGGGACTGTGATGCTGGTGATGTGGATTCTCGGCCAGATGTCTATCGAGTGGTCAAAAGCGGCAGCTCGTTTACCGCGTACGGTCGGACTGTGGAGCTGCTCAATGGTTCGGCCTTCAACTTCAGTTTTGCCCGCATCAGTACCGGCTACGAGCGTGGGGACTTAGTGTGGATAGACCGCAGTTTGCGTGGAATGCCGAGGAGCTTGCCAGCACATCCAACACAACAGCAGGTAAAAGACAACGGAAGCTGGAAGCAGTGTGGTCCTTTTAAAAGAAAGGTTTCGAATTTGGTTATGAACTGGAACACAACAACACAGAATCACTTTGCTACTCGGGCCTGCATGCGCCCCCGAGACGGTCGTTCGAGCGTCTGCGGGTACTGGTACATCGACCGTGGCTGACCACGCGCAACCTTAAAGGCGTGTGCGAACGGAGCGTACCGAGCGGGTTCGTACAGCGTCTTCCTTAGTCAAAATCGATATTCCTCTTCAGCGGATCAAGTATTCCTGAGATAAAAAAGGTTGGGGCACGAAAGTACTTTACACTTCTGTCCTAGAAGCCAGGCGGGTACGCACCTTTCGCTGCAGGGGGCACCCCTGGTCAGCCCCACGGGACAGCAGCCGCCAGCGGCCCCTACTCCTGAATGCGGTCATACAACCGCCTGTGAGGAAAGCCGCTCCTGTGAGCCATCTAACGTATGGTCGTGGTCGGGATCGGCAGGTGCAGCGACGATGGCCAATGCGGACCACCTCGAACGGCTTCGGCAAGGGGCTGAGGCGTGGAATGTGTGGAGAGAGGAACAGCCGTATATTAGGCCGGATCTCAGCGAAGCGAACATCGGCCGGGCGCACCTCAGCGATGTGAACTTCCGTGAAGCGTTTCTCCGAAAGGTAAATCTCCGCAATGCGTTTCTCTTCGGCGCGGACCTCAGTGGGGCGGATCTCAGCGGAGCGGACCTCAGCGAAGCGGATCTTATATCGGCGAAACTCGGCGGGGCGAACCTTCGCGAGGCAGACCTCGCCGGAGCGAACCTCTCCGGGGCAAATCTCTCCGAAGCGAACCTCTCCGGGGCGAAGCTCCGCGAAGCGAACCTCTCTGGGGCGAACCTCTGGGAGGTGAAGCTCTCAGGAGCGGACCTTTCCAAAGCGAACCTCTCCGGCGCAAGCCTTTTCTGGGCGGACCTCCGGGAAGCGAACCTTCAAGGGGCGGATCTCTCCGGGGCAAACCTTCGCAAAGCGAGCCTCTCCGAGGCAAACCTTTTCTTGGCGTACCTTCGCGAGGCAGACCTCGAAGGAGCGGATCTCTCCGGGGCAAACCTTCGCAAAACCGACCTTTCCGGCGCAAACCTTTTCTGGGCGGGCCTTAAGCGAGCAAATCTTATCGACGCTCACCTCGACCGTGCCAACCTAACTGGCGCAGAGCTCTGGGAAGCTCAGCGTGCTGACTGGTCGATTCAAGCTGTCATCTGTCGGAGGGCCTATTGGGACAGGAAGGGCGAGGAGCCGATTGAGTACGCAGAAGGTGAGTTCGAACGCATCTTCGCGGAGAAGCCACGCATCGTGCTGCGCTACCCGGGCGGTATGTCGCCAATTGATCTTCTCGCGCTGCCGCTGGTTGTTGAGCGCCTGCAGGCCGAACACCCTGATAGCTTGCTTCGGGTTCGCTCGATGCAGGACGATGCTGGTGGCGTGGCGGTCACAATTACCGTTGAGGACCTAAAGGATCGTAGTGCCGAGGCGTTTGGGCATGAGCTTGTACGCATCCAGGCCAAGCTGGAATGCATTGTCGAAGAGCGAGATCACCTCCGACAGCGCTTAGGGGCGATGTTCTCGGAAGGCATCTCGAAGATGGCCGAGTTCCTGTCGCTGCCGAGGCAAGAGGTTCATGTTCACAGTTCGAGTGGGTTAACCGCCATCGAAGGCCCTGCCATGAGCCGAGACACCTACAACATCTCCGGGCAAGCTGCGGTAGTTGGTCCCGGCGCACATGCCCAGGACAACAGCTTCCAACAGGCCCAGGGCGGCAACGGTCTGCCAGGATCTGCAGAGAAGCCAAAGCACCTGCGTAAACCTCCCAGTGAGTAGTAGTGCTCGGACTGGTGGTGTGACAGCGATGGCCAATGCGGACCACCTCGACTTGCTCCGGCAAGGGGTTGAAGCGTGGAATGCTTGGAGGGAAAAAGAACCGAGTGTCAGGCCAGACCTCAGTGGTACGGACCTTAGCTTTAAAAACTTTCGAAAGGCGAACTTTGGCGGGGTAGATTTCCGTGGGGCTAACCTCGTCTGGGTAGATTTCAGCGAAGTTGATCTCCGGGAAGCAAACCTTATTGAGGCGCATCTCCGCAGAGCGGACCTCCGCGAAGCGGATCTCAGCAGGAGCGATTTGCGTAGGGCAAATCTCTCTGTAGCGGACCTCCGAAAGGCGAAGCTCGGATCGGCGGACCTGAAGTTAGCGAATCTTGTTGATGCACGCCTCGATCGTGCTGATCTAACCGGAGCGAAGCTCTGGGAAACTCAGCGAGAGGGTTGGTCAATCAAGTGCGTCACTTGTCAGCATGCCTTTTGGGACAGAGAAGACAAGGATCCGATCGTGTACGGCGAAGGCGAGTTTGAGCGTATCTTTGCCGACAAGCCGCGAATAGTGCTGCGCTACCCAGGCGGCATGTCACCCGTGGACCTTCTTGCGCTGCCGCTTATTGTGGAACGCCTGCAAGCCGAACACCCCGGCAGCGTGCTTCAGGTCCGCTCAGTGCAGAATGAGGCTGGCGCTGCTTCGGTCACGATCACTGTTGAGGACCTTGAGGGCCGCAGTGCCGAGGCATTTGGGCAGGAGCTTATGCGCCTGCAAATCGAGCTGAAGTGCATCGCCAACGAGCGAGACCGCCTAGATTCGATACTCCGGGAAGGCATCTTCAGAATGGCCTCTGCCTTGGCGCAGCCAAGGCAGAGGCAAGAGATTCATGTCCATGGGCCAAGTGCAATCGAGGGTCCCACCATGAGCCGAGACACCTACAACGTTTCCGGGCAAGCCGGAGCAGTCGCTCCTCGCGCGCACGCCCACGACAACACGTTCCAGCAGGTCCAGGGCGGCGTCGACCTGGCGAAGCTGGCGGAGGAGTTGGGGCGACTGCGTGCCGCCATGAAGGGCGAGGCCACGGGGACGCGCGAGCAAGACAAGGCGATCGGCGCTGTGGCTGACGCGGAAGAGGCGGCGGCCAAGGGTGATGGCCAGGCCGCCCTGGGATACCTCAAGAGCGCAGGGAAGTGGGCGCTCGGCGTCGCTGAAAAGATCGGCGTGGCAGTTGCGACCGAAGCGTTGAAGCGGGCGATGTAGGAGGCGCTCGCGGCTGCTGGGGCTGCGGGGCGGAATGGCAAAAGTACTTTCGTGTCCCAGCTTCGCTGGAATGGCACACCTTGACCTAAGCTTCCAGAACAAAAGACCGCCCGAAGGCGGTCTCGCTCGTTCACTACTCCCTCATCTTGCGCAGGGCGGCAGTTGCCGCGTTCAGCGCCTCGTTCACAGGTGTTGTAGGGCGGAAGGACAGCCCGATCAGCTTGTCGGCCTTGTCCATGTTGACGGTGCGCTGGACGAGGAGGGTCCTGGCATCGTCGCAGGCGCTGTTCACGGCAGCGATCATGCCGGCGCGGAGTCTCTCCATTGCCGTCACGGCGGCGGCCCTGGCTGACGAGACGTTCTCCCCATCATGCAGTGCCTTCATCATGTCAGCCTGCATGGTGCTGAAGATGGAGGCGGGAGTGTCAAAAACCTGGGGCACTATGCTGCGAGCTGGATCGCCTGCTGGCCGAAACGGCCGTCCAGCACTGCGGCCCTGACCTGCAGCACGCGGTGGGCCCCTTGGGGCGACCATCGCATCTGCTGCCG
>NZ_JAUTWS010000189.1 GCF_030657435.1 Paracraurococcus lichenis
ATGGCCATTTTGCGCAGCTCCGCGGTAGCGGACCCGGCGGGTTGACAGTTGTTCGCCCAGGTCGCGCCATCACCGACCCGCACGCGGGTGGCCGCGAACCGCGCCACGAGAGGGCCTTTGGTGCTAGGCCGCCAGGTCATGTCCGCCAGCATCACCCCGGTCTCTCGGGGCTCCTGGTCCGATGCCGGGTGCCGCTTGCGGCCGGCGGGCGGGACCAGCTCGACGTCGGCGCCATAGACCTTCCGGTTACGCGGGATGCCCACGCCCAGGTCAGGCCGCACTCGCGCCGTAGCTGGCACCGGTCAGCGTCAGGCTGAAACGCAGTCCGGCAGCAATGAGTCGATCCAGCTCGGCCAGCGCAATCTTGCCCTTGGTCCGGGCCGACGCCGGCCAGTATCAGCGCCGCCAGCGAGGGAAGGATGGCCAGCTTCATCGGCGCTGGTGCTCCATCATCCATCGATTTCGGCTCTCCTGCCGCTCGAGCTCATTAATAGGCGCGACGCCTTCTGGCCTGGGTGGCCTCCCTCCTCTCCCATCGTGTGCAGCCCCAGTTAGGGGGCGTGCTTCTTTGGCTCTGAGGCTTGGCGGTCAGCAGCATCAAGCGCCTCCTGAAGCAGCTGTCGTACTGCCGCGGTGTCTCGCTTGATCCGGTGCCGAAGTTGATAGTCGTCGATCCGTGCCCAGAGACTGGCAGGCAGCGAGACGGTCTTTCGGACGATCGGGTCGGGCTTTTCCATCCGAAAACGATAGCGACCACGAATCTGCGCCACAACACCTATGGTGCGTTTGGTGCAAATTTCCATTGCGTGGAACGGGCTGTAGGGGCTATTGGTGCTCTAGGTGCAAAAGCACCAAATTTGGAGCTGCGGCCTCAAGGTTCTCCGTCATGCGAAGGATTTTCTGATGCTTACCAACTCACTGCACAGCGATCTGCTTCCGGCGATGCTGCGCCGCTCCGACGAACTTGTTGATGCCGCCAGCCGTCTCATTCCCGGTGGTGGCATCTACGAAGCGCTGGTTGCTGAAGAGGCCGCGCTATGCCGTCGTGCCTTGGTTACTCGCGCTCAAAGCCTGGCTGGCGTGGCTGCTCGGCTTGAGCAGCTGATCACGCTCTTGGAGCCGCACGAGCAGCTGTCGGACTTCGTCATCGAGGTTGCTGAAGCCGCTCTGGCAGATGTCGAAACGCTGGCAGCGCGGAGCGGAGTACACCTGGCGCTGTAAACGGCCGCGTAGGTTTCCAGTGAGACACGCGCTGAGACGCAGGTATGGGATTTTGAGACGAAAATGAGAGAAACTGAGATCGTGGACTTCTCACGAACGACGCTGAAAAGAGCTGTGGCAGCGGCGGTGCGCGTCGAGCTTGAGAGACAAGGCCCTGCGCTGAAGCGGGCCGATTTGGTCGCGCGGTTCCGCGACAAGGGCGCCAGCCGCGCCACCTTATACCGCTGGGTCGAGAGCGCGATGGCAGCGCCTACTGCGGAAGTCGGTGAGGTTCAGCTCCCCGCTCCGGTGACGCAGATCGCAGGTGCCCTACGGCCCTTCGTCTTCGAGGACGCCTCGATCCGGGTCGTCGATCAGGTTGGAACGCCATGGTTCGTGGCCGTCGACGTCGCCCATGCTCTGTGTATCGCTAATAGCCGCGATGCGCTGGCGAAGCTGGACGCCGATGAGAAGGGTGTCGGTTCAGTCGACACCCTTGGCGGGCGGCAGTATGTGCAGCTCATCGCGGAGAGCGGCCTCTACGCCCTCATCCTGCGATCTCGGCAGGCGACGACGCCGGGAAGTGTGGCGCACCGCTTCCGCCGATGGGTGACATCGGAAGTGCTGCCCGCAGTCCGCCGCAAGGGTGGATACACCACGGGCGCAGAGCATGAGCGAGCCGGCGAGCTGTCAGAGAACGAGCTCGTCCTGCGCGCGATGGTGGTGCTCCAGACAAGGGCCGCGCGGCTCACCACGGAGAACGCGGCCATGGCACCAAAGGTGGAGGCATTGGATCGTTTGGAGGGCAGCGAGGGATCGCGCTGCATGACTGTTGCGGCCAAGGAGCTGAAGCTGCAGCCGCGAGAGCTCATCCGCCTCTTGGCTGCGCGGAGCTGGATCTACCGGCGCGGCGGAAGCGAGGAGTGGGTTGGCTACCAGCGCCAGATTGAAGCCGGCATGCTCGAGCATAGGCCGGTGCGCTACCGCGACCGAGGCGGTGTCGAGCGCTCTCGCACGCAGGTGTTGGTGACGGACAAAGGCCTCGCCACGCTAGCGACGATGCTGTCCTCGGCCAACGCAGCATGACGAAGCGAACTGCGGCGAGCGGCCGAATTGGCATTGCCTACGCCGCAAAAAAGAAAGACAATTAGAGCGCCGTCCCTGGCAGGACGGCGCTCTAATCTACCCACCTCGCAGCAGAGGCAGGAGCTCTAGTCTACAAATAGGGTTCTCCCTATTTTGGCGCTCTGTGTCAAGGTTGTTGAGGCGGGCACTCATCAACGAAGAGGCAGAGTGCCATGTCCGATTCAAAGCTCCCTCTCACGGACGCCACGCGTGAGCTGCGCGTTCCGTACCAGCGCCTGTACCAAGCCGTGCTCGCCGACAAGGTACCGGCGGTGCGTGTCGGGTCGCGCTGGTTCATCGAGCGCGCACACCTGCCGCTAGTGGCGCAAGCTCTCGGCTTGGAGCCGCTCGCAGCCTCCGTGTCTGCTGACTGACGGGAAGGCACCTGCGCATCTCTCCCGATTAGGGAGCGGATACGTGGGTCCATCCATCGATGGCAGGTCTTAGCGAGTCGGCTAGTGCCGACTATCGCGTCATTCGGCTTGCGGATACTCGCGGCCGCGGTGGGCGAGAACACGTCGATACTACAGGCAGTGCTGATGACGTCTTCACGCTAGGGATCCCAACCCTACGGAATGGCCCATCGCCGCGCCTCCGGGCTGTACGACGCCCCGGGCAGTTCATGGAGACCCTCATGGGCGGGGGTATGCGATGAGCGGGAAGGTCGACAAGTGGATGCCTCTCCACATAGGGGACTATCTTGCAGACACCCCGCATCTCAGCACCACAGAGCACGGTGCCTATTTCCTGCTGCTGATGGCCCACTGGCGGCTGGGGCATCTGCCCGATGATGACGTGATGCTGGCCCGAATTGCGAATCTGCGACTGGACCATTGGCAGAAGATCGCGCGGGCAATCCGTGCCTTCTTCATCTCGGGCCCAGAGCCCGGAACGCTGATTCAGCAGCGCCTTATCGCGGAGAAGGACCACGCCCGGGAGGTTGCGTCGAAGCGGGCGGGAGCTGCGGCCGAACGGTGGACCCGCAGCAAGGAAGCGGCATCGAAGGGCGGAAAATCGTCATCTACCACCCGGGGAGAAGCTCCCAGAGAGTCTATCACTAAGCATTTGAAAACAAAGATTGACGGCAATGCAAAAGCATTAGGTTTGCAGTTGGGTTGCACAACACAGATACAGAATCACAGAGATTCTTCTTCCCTACGGGAAGAGGGCGGCAAGCCGCCACGTAAGGTGGCCGGGATCCCTCCGCCGAGGGACACGCTGGGCGCCAAGGTGGTGCCGTTGCCAGCGAACCCGGTGGAGGAGGCAAAGGGCCGGATCCGCGCCTTCCTGAAGCAACACCAGCCCCGGATTACGGAGGGCCGGACCTTCGAGCTCTGCAACTCCCTGCTGCGCGCCCATTGCGATGGGGCGCCGGCGCCTACCGTGGCGGTGTGCGATCGGGTGGAGGCCCTCCTGGCGCGCTGGCTCGAGCTCCGCATGGCTGGGATGATGAGCGAGGCCCTCGAGCCCTACCTGCGCGGGGTCATCGTGCAGCAGCGCCAGCACGGCGAGCCGGAGGCCCCGCGGCAGGTGGCCAATGGCCCGCGCGTGTCCCGCTTCGGCTTCGCGCCCATCCGCCAGTCCGCACCGCAGGCCCCGCGCGCTGGTGGCCCGGTGATCGACGGCATCGGGGAGGAGATCCGCTAGATGCGCCGCGAGACACTGCCCGCCACCATTGCGCCCGATAGCTGCCACGCAACTGCCCTGGCTCTGCCCCGCATCCTCGAGCATGCCGTTGTGCGCTCGGTGGAGGTGCCGGCGGAGGCGCTGGGGCTGCGCGATGCCCCCGATCACGTCGCGGTGGCCCTGCCCATGCGTCTGGAGGAGCCCCTGTCGCCCGCCATCGTCCAGCGCGCGGTGGCCGATGCGCTCGAGGCGGATGAGACGCGGCTGGATCGCATGGACGCCTATGGCCGCACCCGGCTCACCCCGGCGGACATGGAGGCGGTGAAGGCCCGCATCGGCTGGCTGGTGGAGGCCATCGACGGGCCGCGCATTACCCCGGAACACCTCGCCGTGTGGCTTTGGCCGAAGAACATGGGATGCAGCCGGCCGGAGACGCCGACCGACTTCCATTACCGGGTGGCGGGCCTAGCCTTCATGCTGGGCGATCTCCCGGCCAGCCTCTTCACGGCGGAGACGGTGCGCGCCGTGCGGACCAAGTGGTTCCCGGGCGACGAGGAGATCCGGCAGGCCCTCGAGCCCACGCTGGCCCGGTGGAAGCGCGAGCTGCTCGGCCTGCACCGCCTGAAGCCCTCCGGCGCTCCGGCCCCCATGCGTGGCCCTGCGCTGGATCCCGCGGAGACTGCGGACGCGGTGGCCCGATACGAAGCCATGTCATGTTGGTGCAGGGATCGTCGGATCGAGCGGCGTCGGGTAGGTTCGGGTGGGGGCGAGCCCTCGTTCGAGGGAGGGCCACCATGCCGTTCAA
>NZ_JAUTWS010000019.1 GCF_030657435.1 Paracraurococcus lichenis
GGTATGTTGGCTTCTTCCTGTTTCGTGGCCAGATGGCCCCGCTATCCGCGTTCCGCGCGGGCGTCCACCAAGCACTGGACGCGGAAGGCCGAATGGCGAGGGACCACGTGTTCAACTTCGTTTTCCTGCCCGGATCGCCCCCTTAGTCAGGCCACTGGCGCGGCAGAGGGGCGAGTGGTGGCGCAGGTCAACGCCCGTCGCGCAGCCCAGGGACCGGTCGTCCCGTCCTTCTCGAAGGGCGAACCAACTTAGCGCCGGGTCGTGGGGGCGGTAACCGCCGTTCCCAGCACCCGGCTCGAGACTGCCGCACGCATGCCCACTCGCCCCGCCGCCCGCCTGCTGCCGGCCGCGCCCACCGGTCTCCCCGGCTGGTGCGACCGCTTCCTTGCCGACCCCGTGGCCGGCGAGTTCTTCGCAAGCCGCGCCTGGTACGACACGCTGCTTGCCGGCGCCCTGCCGGCCGGCACGCAGCCGGTCCTCGCCCTGGTCGGGGAGGCCGCGCTGCTGCCGTTGCTGCGCCAGGGGGGGCGGCTTGGCGGGCGGCTCGCGGCGCTGGTCTCGCCCTACACGCTGGACTGGCGGCCCCTGGCCGCGCCCGGCGCAGATGCGGCGGTGCTGCGCGCGGCCGGCGCCGCGCTGGGCCGCCGGCTGCGGCGCCGGCCGCCCACCCGGCTGGACACGCTGGACCCGGAGGCGCCGGGTCTCGTCCCGTTGCTGGAGGGGCTTTCGGCCGCGGGTCTGCGGCCGCTGCGCTTCCTGCACACCGGCAACTGGCACGAGGCGCTGGCGCCCGGCACGGGCTGGGAGGACTACCTCGCTGGCCGGCCGCCGGCGCTGCGCAACACCATCGCCCGCAAGCTGCGCGCGGCGCGCGGCGCGGGCCTCGACTGGCTGGCGGCGCCCGGCCGGGCGCTCGAGGAGGGAATCGCCGCCTATGCCGATGTCCGCGCCCGGAGTTGGAAGCCGGACGAGCCCTTCCCCGAGTTCGATGCGGCGCTGATGCGCGTGGCGGCCGGGCTCGGGGTATTGCGGCTGGGGGTGCTGCGGGACGCCGCCGGCCGGGCGATGGCGGCGCAGTACTGGATCCTTGATCGCGGCGGACGGCGCGCGACCGTGCTCAAGCTCGCGCATGCCGAGGACAGCCGCGCCGCCTCCCCAGGCACGGTGCTGACGGCGCGCATGATCCGGCGGCTCCTGGAGGAGGGCACCGCCGAACTCGATTTCGGCCGGGGCGACGACGACTACAAGCGGCTCTGGGTCGGGGCGCGGCGGCAGCGAATCGGGCTGCTGCTGGCGGACCCGATGCATCCGGCGGGGCTGCTGGCCCTGGCGCGGCAGGCGGCCGGGGCGCTGCGCCGGCGGCTCCGGCCGGCGGCAGGCGAGGTCCTGCCTGGCTGAACACCCCTGGCAGACCGACCCGAAGCGGCTGCCCTGGACCGTGCGGGGCATAATCGTGCGAGCAAAGTCGTTCACAAGTTAGGGAGCAATCCCATCGCCGCTGCCGGTCAGTATCCTGCCCGGTGTCACCGGAACAGGAGTACGATACCGCCGAGGACACCCCAGGTGGCGAGCGAGATCAGCGCGATGACCAGGATCGCGGTCGGCCAGGGCAGATATGGCTGCGCCTCCATTCTTAGCAGGCCCAGGCGTAGCGCCAATTCCTCTGTGCACCTTTGGGTCTGCTGCCCCTTCACCGCTGTCCTCCGAACTTGAAATGGCGCGCGGAACGGGCCGACGCCTTTCGTCAAATTAATGATAAATTCTAAAAAATTGGTAAATGCGAGTAGCCAGCATACTTTGATGAGGCGCTAGTGATAAATGGGTGTGATGGCAGGATAGGTGGCTGGAAAGCCGAAAGTTGGTGTCCCGGGCGGCGCGCAATCCCCGGCGAGTCCGGCGATGCCGAATATCGAGACGCGGCCAGACAATCCAACAAGAACTGCGGTGCCAGACCGCAGACGTCCAGCTTAGGACGGCAGCCCCGATGAAAGCTCCGACGCAGTTGCTCCTTTTTCGCGCTGCATGAGGGCTGTTGCACGGAATTCCGCTGCCAGTTTTTGATATATCCGTTTCGGCTTTAGGCCAATGAAGTGGGCAAATGTAGGGGACAGTTTGGTCACCTTGCGAGGCAGGAATGGAAGTTGGAAAAGGTGATCATCACCCTTATAGATGGTGGATACTCCCTGATGTGGTCGGAAGTCGCACCATAACGCCCGCCATGTTGAAACCATCCAGGAATTTTCTCCTAAATTCGCCACGTTGGTGCAGTCCATATTATTTTTCCCCATAAATAATCCTAGATACAATTCGAATGATTGGCTATTCGGGCCTTTATAGTTGGAAATTGAGAGACGTTCCTTACTCTTCACGTAATAATCTTTAAGACCTTTGAAAAAATCTTTCCCAGAATCCGACTTGTCGAAATAATAGACTCCAGCGTTCATTTTAACTAAATAGTTAATGTTCTCCTGCCGGATTACGTCCTCGATTTTTACGCCCTTCCATTCACCTGCCGTTTGCGGCAGACCGGTAATGGAGAACGCGCGCTGAGATGAAGCCCGCCACCAATGATCCACATCGTTCTTCACAAGTAAACAATCGGCATCAACAAACATACTAGCGTCGTATGGCGAATTGTCGAAAACCCTGATCTTGTTCATTACGTGCGGATATTGAGAATCTTGAGGCAGAACTATGATGTCTCGAAATAAGAAACGCGCAAACTCATCTGGCTTGTATGTTTCGTCACAAAACAGACATATGGGTCTTTTCGGATCCATTACCTGCAAAGACGCTGCAAGATTAATAGCCATATCAGTATATTTCTTGGGTCCTGTCGCGAGTGTTAGATAACCTTGTTTGATCATTTTTTTCCGTCTCTCAGCAGTCGGCTTCTCGCCTTGGAGGCGTATGTCTACCGCAAAAATACATCTAAGGGGAGTGCGGCATTAAAACGTCCTCGCCCGAGCAGGCCGCTTGAGAACGTCCAGGCCCGAAATTGAGGCAAGCCAGCGCCGCGTCCGGATGCGACGCTACGGTGCGGTCTCTAAAAGCCGGTCCGAGAAGTTTATGAGCGTGCCAAGCCCCTTGCCATGAGCTTGATCATCGCCAGACGGATCAGGGCAACCGAGGTTCGGACCAGATTTTCGAGGTTACGCGCGAGACGGCGACAGCAGGTCAGCCACGACAGCGTCCGCTCGACAATCCACCGCTTCGGCAACACGACGAAGCCGCGCCTACCCTCGGCGCGAGGGACAATGTGCAGCCGCCATCGGCCGCTTCGCCGCGCCGCGCTGGCCGCACGTGGTCCCTGGTATCCGGCATCGGCGAAGATGGTGCCGAGGAAGGGGAACAGGGCCCTGGTGCGGCGATCGAGCACGAGTGCCGCGCCGTCGCGGTCCTGCAGGTTGGCCACGTGCACGACGATGCTCAGCAGCAAGCCGAGCGTGTCGACGAGGACGTGGTACTTGACCCCCTTGATCTTCTTCCCTGCGTCGTAACCAACCGGGTCGACCGACGGACCCCGATGCTCCGTCGGGGCTCCTGCTTCCCGGCTTTCTGGAGCCCCGCAGGACCACGCCAGTTTTCCCGCCGCACGGATCACGTGGCGCGGTCCGCGGCAAGCACGCGGCTGGCCAGGATCTCCTCCGGCCCGATGGTCATGAGCTCCTCCGGCGTCACCGTCCCGCGGGCCTCGAAGAGCCGCACTGCCTGGCGCAGCCGTGCCCGGTCCAGCGCGTTGCGCACGCTGCGGGCATTCGCGAAGTGCGGCTGCGTCATCCGCGCCGCGAGATAGCGGCCGAAGGCCTCGCGCGCCGCCGGGCTGAAGCGGTAATTCTGCCCGGCAAGCATGAGTTCCGCGATGCGCATCAGCTCCTCTCCCGTGTAGTCCGGGAAGTCCACATGGTGGGCGATGCGGGACCGCATGCCGGGGTTGGAGGTGAAGAAGCGCTCCATGCGGTCGGCATAGCCGGCCAGGATGACCACCAGGTCGTTGCGGCGGTTCTCCATCACCTGCAGCAGGATCTCGATCGCCTCCTGCCCGTAGTCGCGCTCGTTCTCCGGCCGGTAGAGATAATAAGCCTCGTCGATGAAGAGCACGCCGCCCATCGCCTTCTTCAGGATCTCCTTGGTCTTGGGCGCGGTGTGGCCGATGTACTGCCCGACCAGGTCGTCGCGCGTCACGGAGACGAGCTGGTTCGTCCGGATGTAGCCGAGGCGGTGCAGGATGTCCGCCATCCGTGCCGCCACCGTCGTCTTCCCCGTACCGGGATTGCCGGTGAAGGACATGTGCAGTGTCGGCGCCTCGCTGGTCAGCCCGAGGTCGCGGCGCAGCCGGTCCACCAGCAGCAGCGCCGCGATCTCCCGGATGCGGCGCTTCACCGGGGCAAGGCCGACCAAGGTGCGGTCCAGCTCCTCCAGCACCGCGCCGAGGCCGGAGTCCTCGAAGGCGGCGCGCAGGTCGACGCTCGCCGGCGTGCTCATGCCCCGTACCGCGCGCCCGTCGGCTTGGCAGCGGCATAGGCGCGCGTGGTGTAGCGAAGGTTGCGGCCATCCGCCTCCGCGCGCTCCAGCGCGAAGCCGGGCTCCTCCGCCGGCCGGTCCGTCAGGAAGGACAGCCGCAGGCTCTCCCAGGTATGCGTGCTGTCGAAGGCGGAGATGCGGATATAGGCGCGGCCGCCCTGCACCTTGCGGCACTCGCCAAGCTCGTAGAGCACCGCGGCAGGGTCCTTGAGGTCGAACATCGGCAGGCCCCACATCTCCCAATAGGTGTTCCGGGGATGCGGGTCGTCGGTGTACTCGATGTTCACCGCCCAGCCCTGGCGGATGCAATAGGCGACCTGCTTGCCGATCTGCTCGTCGGTCAGGTCGGGCAGGAAGCTGAAGGTGCCCTGGGTCAGGCGCATGGGTGCGGTTCCCTGCTATGTTGAGCGGGCCGATTCAGGCCTCCGCGCCTTGCGGCGCTGCGGCCACCGGTCCGCGTCAGGCGACGGAGACGGTGGGGACGAAATCGGGCGTGTCGGTGGAGGCGTAGTTGAAGGTCACGTCCTTCCAGACCTCCAGCGCCTGGGCCAGCGGCGTGCAATGCCGCGCCGCGGCCTGCAGGATCTCCGGCCCCTCGGCCATGATGTCGCGGCCTTCGTTGCGGGCCAGCACCATGGCTTCCAGCGCCACGCGGTTGGCGATGGCGCCGGCCGCGATGCCCATGGGATGGCCGATGGTGCCGCCGCCGAATTGCAGCACCACGTCCTCTCCCAGCAGCGTCAGCAACTGGTGCATCTGCCCGGCATGGATGCCGCCGGAGGCGACCGGCATCATGCGCCGCAGGCTCGCCCAGTCCTGCTCGAAGAACAGCCCGTGCTCGAGGCACAGCGGGTTGTGGGGCTCGCGGCAGATGTCGTAGTAGCCGCGCGTCGTCGCCGGGTCGCCTTCCAGCTTGCCGACCACCGTGCCGGCATGGATGTGGTCGACGCCCGCGAGCCGCATCCACTTGGCGATGACGCGGAAGCTGACGCCATGCGTTTTCTGCCTGGTGTAGGTGGAATGCCCGGCACGGTGCAGGTGCAGGATCATGTCGTTCCGCCGCGCCCATTTCGACATGGACTGGATGGCGGTATAGCCGATGACGAGGTCGATCATGATGATGGTGGAGCCGAGCTGCCTGGCGAATTCTGCCCGCTCGTACATGTCCTCCATCGTCCCGGCGGAGACATTCAGGTAGGTGCCCTTCACCTCGCCGGTCATGGCCTGGGCGCGGTTCACCGCCTCCATGCAGTACAGGAACCGGTCGCGCCAGTGCATGAAGGGCTGGCTGTTGATGTTCTCGTCGTCCTTGGTGAAGTCGAGCCCGCCCTTCAGCGCCTCGTAGACCACGCGGCCGTAGTTGCGGCCGGAGAGGCCGAGCTTCGGCTTCACCGTCGCGCCGAGCAGCGGCCGGCCGAATTTGTCGAGCCGCTCGCGCTCCACCACGATGCCGGTCGCCGGCCCGTCGAAGGTCTTCACATAGGCGGTCGGCAGCCGCATGTCCTCGAGCCTGAGGGCCTTCAGCGGCTTGAAGCCGAAGACATTGCCGATGATGGAGGCGGAGAGGTTGACGATCGAGCCCGGTTCGAACAGATCGAGGTCATAAGCGATATAGGCGAACCAGGAGCCGGGCGCGCCCGGCACCGGGTCGATGCGGTAGCACTTGGCGCGGTACTTGTCGGCCGCCGTCAGCCGGTCGGTCCAGACCACCGTCCAGGTGGCGGTCGAACTCTCGCCGGCGACGGCGGCCGCCGCTTCTTCCGGGTCCACGCCGTCCTGCGGCGTGACGCGGAAGCAGGCCAGCACGTCCGTGGGCTTCGGCTCGTAGTCGAGGTCGAAATAGCCCATCTCCTTGTACTTCATCACGCCGGCGTCGTAGCGGCCCTTGCGTGCGGGCGGGGAGGCGACGTTCATCACGTAGATTCCTTCGCTGGCATGGGATGTCAGGCGGCGCGGGCGGGGGCGGACCCGATGACGGGGTCGAGCGCGCCCTTGGCATAGGCCGCCGCCATGGCGGGCAGCGGCACCGGCTTGAGCTTCGGCGCCTGGCCGGCGGTGCCGAACTCCTCGAAGCGTCGGGCGCAGAGCGCGGTCAGCGCCGCCATGGCCGGCTTCATGAAGGCGCGCGGGTCGAATTCCGCGCGCTTCTCCTGCGCCACCTTGCGGAACTGCCCGGCCATGGCGATGCGGCAATCGGTGTCGATATTGATCTTGCGCACGCCGTGCCGGATGCCCTCCTGGATCTCGGCGACCGGCACGCCCCAGGTCTGCGGCATCTGCCCGCCATGGGCGTTGAAGATGTCCTGCAGCTCCTGCGGGACGGAGGAGCTGCCATGCATCACCAGATGCGTATTGGGCAGCAGCGCGTGGATGGCGCGCACCACCTCGATGGCCAGGATGTCGCCGGTCGGCTCACGGGTGAACTTATAGGCTCCGTGGCTGGTGCCGATGGCGACGGCCAGCGCATCCACGCCGGTGCGCGCCACGAAGTCGCGCGCCTGATCCGGGTCGGTCAGGAGCTGCTCGCGGGAGAGCGTGCCCTCCGCGCCATGCCCGTCCTCCTGCTCGCCATGCCCGCTCTCTAGCGAGCCGAGGCAGCCCAGCTCCCCCTCCACCGAGACGCCGACGCTATGCGCCAGCTCGGCGACCTTCGCCGTGACTGCGACGTTGTAGTCGTAGTCGGCCGGCGTCTTGCCGTCCTCCCGCAGCGAGCCATCCATCATCACGCTGGTGAAGCCGTGCTGGATGGCGGAGAGGCAGGTGGCGGTACGGTCGCCATGGTCGAGATGCAGGCAGACCGGGACATCCGGCCAGGTGGCGACGGCCGCCTCCACCATCGCCTTCAGCATCAGGTCCCCGGCATAGGAGCGGGCGCCGCGGCTTGCCTGCAGGATCACCGGCGCATCGGTCCGCGCCGCCGCCTGCATGATCGCCAGGAGCTGCTCCATGTTGTTGATGTTGAAGGCCGGCACGCCGTAGCCGTGCTCGGCGGCGTGGTCCAGCAACTGGCGGAGCGTGACGAAGGCCATCCTTGTTCTCCCAGAGCGTGATCGTCGAAAGGTAGAGCCCGAAGGCGTGAATCACGCGACCAAACAACATCGAAGGCAGCGATCCCTGGATCGCGGCCCGGAGATCAGCGGGCGCGGCGGCTGCGGTCGACCAGTTGCAGCACCATCGGTGTCATGATGAGCTGCATGGCGAGGTCGAGCTTCGAGCCGGGGATGACGATGGAATTCGCCCGGGACATGAAGCTGTTCTGGATCATGCTGGTGAGGTAGGCGAAGTCGATGCCGCGGGGGCTCTTGAAGCGGATCACGACCATCGACTCGTCGGGCGTCGGGATCCAGCGGGCAATGAAGGGATTGGAGGTGTCGACCGTCGGCACCCGCTGGAAATTCACGTCCGTCTCGGTGAACTGCGGGCAGATGACGCGGACATAGTCCGGCATGCGGCGCAGGATGGTGTCCATGACCGCCTCGGTGGAGTAGCCGCGCGCCGACCGGTCGCGGTGGATCTTCTGAATCCATTCGAGGTTGATGACCGGCACCACGCCGATCTTGAGGTCGGCATGCCGTGCGAGGTCCACGCGCTCGGTCACGACCGCGCCATGCAGCCCCTCGTAGAACAGCAGGTCGGTGCCGTGCGGGAAGTCCTCCCAGGGCGTGAAGGTGCCGGCCGGCGCGCCGTAATGGGCAGCCTCTGCCTCGTCATGGATGTAGTGCCGGGTGCGGCCGCGCCCGTCGCGGCCATAGGCGGCGAAGACGCCCTCCAGCTCCTCCAGCAGGTTCGCCGCCTCGCCGAAATGGCTGAAGTGGCGGTTGCCGGAGGCCTCTGCCTCGGCCATGGCTTGGCGCATCTCGGCGCGGTCGTAGCGGTGGAAGGCATCCCCCTCGATCCAGGCGGCGGCCAGCCCCTCGCGCCGGAAGATCTGCTCGAAGGTGTGCTTCACCGTGGTGGTGCCGGCGCCGGAGGAGCCGGTGACGGAGATGATGGGGTGCCGGACGGACATCGCGCGCCCCTCAGGACCGGAACAGGCCGCGCGCGCCGAAGAGCGGGCGCTGCCCCGCATCCGGCACGCGTTCCAGGTGCATCTGCACGACGCGGGAGACCTTGTCGTGCGAGCCGAAGATCAAGGGCACGCGCTGGTGCAGGCTGCGCGGCGGGATCTCGAGGATCGGGGTGAAGCCATCCGTCGCGGTGCCGCCGGCCTGCTCCAGCAGCAGGGCGATCGGGTTCGCCTCGTAGACCAGGCGCAGCCGGCCGCGCTCGTAGCCGGGCCGCGCATCCCCGGGATAGAGGTAGATGCCGCCGCGCAGCAGGACGCGGTAGGCCTCCGCCACCACGCAGCCGAGCCAGCGGGTGTTGTAGTCCACCCCGCGCGGCCCGGCGGCGCCGGCGATGCATTCCTCGACGAAGGCGCGGATCGGCAAGGGCCAGTGCCGGGCATTGGCGGCGTTGATGGCGTATTCCCGCCGCGCCTCCGGGATCCGGACCAGCGGCCGGGTCAGGCGGAACTCCCGCGTGCGGCGATCCAGGGTGAAGGCCTGCACGCCTTCGCCGAGCGTCAGCATCAGCACCGTATGCGGCCCGTAGAGCACGAAGCCGGCGGCGAGCTGCCGGTCGCCGGTGGCGACGAAGGGCAGCCGCGGGTCGTCCTGCCGCTCGCTCGGCAGCAGGGTGAAGAGGCTGCCCATCGGGGCATCGATGTCGATGTTGTTGGAGCCGTCGAGCGGGTCGAGCGCCACCGCGATGGGCGAGGCGCCGCGCAGCTCGATGGCCTCGGGCATCTCCTCCGAGGCCACGGCGGCGACGGGCGCCGCGCGGAGGTGGTCGAGGAAGAGGTCGTTGGCGCGGACATCGAGCGCCTTCTGGCCGTCGCCATCCTCGCTGGCGCCGATCACCCGGCCGAGCTCGCCCGCCAGCGGCCCGTCGGCCACGATCTCCGCAAGATCGGTGGAGGCGCGGGCGAGCGCCGCGACGGTCTCCGCGATGGCCTGGCGCCCAGCGCTGGCGCCGGCCCAGACCCTCAGATGTTCCGCGAGCAGCGTCACTCGGCGTCCCTCCTCCTGCCCTGCGCCTTGTCCGGCGCATCGGCGGGCTCCGATGGAGCGACACTAGGAGGGCTGGCGCTTCAAAGAAATTCCTTTAATCTTGCTGTCAATGAAAGAAAAACTTGTCAACTTCGCCCGTCGCACCTCGCTCCGGCAGCTCCGCGCGCTGGGTGCGGCGGCGCGCACGGGCAGCGTGACAGCGGCGGCGGAGCAGCTTGCCGTTACTCCGCCGGCCGTCGCGCAGCAGTTGCGGCTGCTGGAGGAGGCACTGGACGGCATGCCGCTGCTGGAGAAGACTCCGGGCGGCCTGCGCCCGACCGAGGCGGGGCGCGAGGCGCTGGCCGCGCTCGCGCGGATCGAGGCGGCGCTGGCCGATTGCGCCGCGGCGGTCGAGGCGTTGCAGGGCATGGAGACGGGCCGCGTCGCCGTCGGCGTCACCAGCACGGCCAAGTATTTCGCGCCCTTCGCGCTGGCCGCCTTCCAGCGTGCCTATCCGCGGATCGAGCTGCGCCTGCTGGTCGGCAACCGCGAGCAGACGGTCGCGGCCCTGGAAGCCTTCGAGCTGGACGTCGCGGTGATGGGCTACCCGCCGGAACGCTTCCCGGTGGAACGGGCGGTGATCGGCGACCACCCGCATGTGATCATCGGCGCGCCAGGCCATCGCCTGGTCCGCCGCCGCGGCATCCCGCTGCGCGAGGTGACCGACGAGACCCTCCTGCTGCGCGAGCCGGGTTCCGGCACGCGCGACCTGATGCAGCGCCTCTTCGCCGCCGCGGGCCTGGCGATGCCGGCGGCGCCGAGCCTCGAGATCGGCAGCAACGAGACGATCAAGCAGGCGGTCATGGCCGGCATGGGCATCGCCCTGATCTCGGCCCATACCATCGCGGCCGAGGTGCGGGACGGAAGGCTGGCAATCCTCGACGTCGAGGGGCTGCCGGCAGTGCGGCAGTGGTTCGCGGTGCGGCGGTCGGAGAAGCGGCTGCTGCCGGCGGCACGGGCCATGTGGGACCACCTGCTGCGGCACGGCGCCGGCTACCTGCCCGCGGTCGGTGCGCCCGCGCAATCCGGCATTGCCCGGGCACCCAACGCGGCGCGATCATCGCGCGGCCGCGTTGACCGCTGACGCGACAGGGACAGGGACAGGGACAGGGAGGCGTCCGGGACCGGCGTGATCGACAAGCTTGAGATGCTGCTCGCCCTCGCCTCCGAACGGCATTTCGGCCGCGCGGCGGAAGCCATCGGGGTGACGCAGCAGAGCCTCTCCAGCGGCATCAAGCAGCTGGAGGAACGGCTCGGCGTGCTGCTGGTGCAGCGCGGTTCGCGCTTCCAGGGCTTCACCGCCGAGGGCGAGAAGGCGCTGGACTGGGCGCGCCGCATCGTCGGCGACGTGCGGGCGATGCGGCAGGACCTCCGCACGCTGAGCCGCGGCCTGGACGGGCACCTGCGCATCGCGGCGATCCCGACGGCGCTGCCGGTCATCGCCTCCCTCACCACGCCCTTCCGCGCGCGCCACCCGGATGTCCGCTTCACCATCCGCTCCACCACCTCGGCCGAGATCCTGAGCCTGCTGACCAACCTCGAGGCGGATGTCGGCCTGACCTACCTGGACAACGAGCCGCTCGGCCGCGTCACCGCCCTGCCGCTCTATCGCGAGAGCTACCGGCTGCTGACGGCCGCGGATGCGCCCTTCGGCCGACGCGATGCGGTGACCTGGGCGGAGGTGGCGGGCATTCCGCTCTGCCTGCTGACGCCGGACATGCAGAACCGCCGCATCATTGACGCGCATCTGCGCGCGGCGGGCGGGGAGCCGGCACCGACCCTCGAATCCAATTCCATGATCGTGTTGATGACGCATGTCCGCACCGGCCGCTGGGCCAGCGTGATGCCGCGCGTCCTGGCGGAGGTGCTGGGCCTGACCGAGCATGTGCGGGCCATCCCGATCACCGGGCCGGAGGTGTCCTACACCATCGGCCTGGTCGCGCCGCACCGCGACCCCGCCCTGCCCCTGGTCGGCGCCTTCCTTGCCGAGGCGCGGGAGGCGGCGCTGCGCCTGAGCGGGACGGACGACACCCTCGTCTGACGCTGCGGCGCAGCAGGGTCTCGACAGGCTTTGCCTGTCGCCCGACGGAACGGCTTGCTTGACCCGGACGCAACCGGGACGCGTCATCCTCCCAAGGATTGTCAGGGACGGAGACTGTGCAGGAACGCGAGTCCTGGGATGCCGCGCGCGCCGCGGCCATCATCGCCGGGCATGCCGGGATGGAGGGGGCGACGCTGCCCATCCTGCACGCCCTGCAGGAGGCTTTCGGCCACGTGCCGCCACAGGCCGTGCCGATGGTGGCGGAGGCGCTGGACCTCTCCCGCGCCGAGGTGCATGGCTGCCTCACCTTCTATCACGATTTCCGGCGGGAGCCGGCCGGGCGCCATGTGGTGAAGCTCTGCCGCGCCGAGGCCTGCCAGGCGGTCGGCGCCGATGCCCTGCATACCGAGTTGCTGGCGGCGCATGGCATCGGCTGGCACGGCACCACGCCCGACGGGCGGGTGACGGTGGAGTCGGTCTTCTGCCTCGGCCTCTGCGCCAATGGCCCGGCCGCGCTGGTGGATGGCGAGCCGGTCGCGCGGCTGGATGCCGCGACGCTGGCGCTGCGGCTGGGGGCGGCATGATCCGGGTCTTTCTGCCGCAGGACAGCGTGGCGCAGGCCTTGGGCGCCGAGGCGGTGGCGCAGGCGCTGCGGGACGGCGCGCATCGCCGCGGCCTCGACATCGCGATGGTCCGCACCGGCTCCCGCGGCATGCTCTGGCTGGAGCCGCTGCTGGAGGTGGAGACGCCCGAGGGCCGCATTGCCTATGGCCCGGTCGCGCCCGGCGATGTCGAGGCACTGTTCGAGGCCGGGTTCCTCGCCGGCGGCGCGCACCCGCTGCGGCAGGGACGGCCGGAGGAGATGCCCTGGCTGGCGCGGCAGCAGCGCCTCACCTTCGCCCGATGCGGAATCATCGACCCGCTCTCCTTTGCCGACTACCGCGCGACGGGCGGGCTGCGCGGGCTGGAGGCGGCCCTGGCCATGGGTGGGGAGGCTGTCGTGGCGGAGGTCACGGCCTCCGGCCTGCGCGGCCGCGGCGGCGCCGGCTTCCCCACCGGCATCAAGTGGCGCACCGTCCGCGCCGCCGCGGCCGACCGCAAATACGTGGTCTGCAACGCCGACGAAGGCGACAGCGGCACCTTCGCCGACCGGATGCTGATGGAAGGCGATCCCTTCACGCTCATCGAGGGCATGGTGATCGCCGGCCTGGCGACCGGCGCGACCAAGGGCTTCGTCTATCTCCGCTCGGAATACCCGCTGGCGCATCGCATGCTGCGCGCCGCCATCGCGGTCGCGGAGGGCGCGGGGCTGCTCGGCCCCGATATCCTCGGCAGCGGGCAGGCCTTCCACCTGGAGGTGCGGCTCGGCGCCGGCGCCTATATCTGCGGCGAGGAGACCTCGCTGCTCGAGAGCCTGGAGGGCAGGCGCGGCATCGTCCGCGCCAAGCCGCCCATCCCGGCGCTGCGCGGGCTGTTCGGCCGGCCGACGCTGGTCAACAACCTGCTCTCCTTCGCCGCCGTGCCCTGGATCCTGACGCATGGCGGCGCGGCTTATGCGGAGTGCGGCATGGGCCGCTCGCGCGGGACCATGCCCTTCCAGCTCGCCGGCAATGTCCGGCGCGGCGGGCTGGTGGAACTCGGCTTCGGCCTGACGCTCCGCGATCTCGTGGAGGGCTTCGGCGGCGGAACGCGCAGCGGCCGGCCGGTGCGGGCGGTGCAGGTGGGCGGCCCGCTCGGCGCCTATTTCCCCGAAGGCATGCTGGACCTGCCGCTGGACTACGAGGCGCTGGCCGGCGCCCGCGGCATGCTGGGCCATGGCGGCGTCGTGGTCTTCGACGACAGCGTGGACATGGCCCGGCAGGCCCGCTTCGCCTTCGAATTCTGCGCCGCCGAGAGCTGCGGCAAGTGCACCCCCTGTCGCATCGGCGCGGTACGCGGGATGGAGACATTGGACAAGGTGATCGCCGGCCGCGAGCCGCAGCGCAACCTCGCCCTGGTGAAGGATCTTTGTGAGGTCATGCAGGACGGATCCCTCTGCGCCATGGGCGGGCTGACGCCGCTGCCGGTGATGAGCGCGCTGACGCATTTCCCCGAGGATTTCGCGCCCGAAGCGGCGCCGCTGGCAGCGGAATAGGGTACGCGACATGGGCCTGATCCGCGAAGCCGATACCGGCACCCCGATCCGCCCGGCGGCGGAAAGCGTGACGCTCACCATCGACGGCCAGGCCGTGACGGTGCCGGCCGGCACCTCCGTCATGGCGGCGGCGGCGCTGCTCGGGACCAGGATCCCGAAGCTCTGCGCGACGGACATGCTGGAGCCCTTCGGCTCCTGCCGCATGTGCCTGGTCGAGATCGAGGGACGGCGGGGCACCCCCGCCTCCTGCACCACCCCGGCCGAGCCGGGCATGGTGGTGCGCACCCAGACGGAGCGGCTGGGGCGGCTGCGGCGCGGGGTGATGGAGCTCTATATCTCCGACCACCCGCTGGACTGCCTGACCTGCGCGGCCAATGGCGATTGCGAGTTGCAGGACACCGCGGGGCAGGTCGGGCTGCGCGAGGTGCGCTACGGCACGGAGGGCGCCAACCACGTCCACGCGGACTCGCCGCTGGCGCTGCCGAAGGACAGGACCAACCCCTATTTCACCTACGACCCGTCCAAATGCATCGTCTGCAACCGCTGCGTCCGGGCCTGCGAGGAGGTGCAGGGCACCTTCGCGCTGACCATCGAGGGCCGCGGCTTCGACAGCCGCGTCTCGGCCGGCGGCACGGACTTCTTCGCCTCCGATTGCGTCTCCTGCGGCGCCTGCGTGCAGGCCTGCCCGACCGCGACGCTGATCGAGAACACGGTGATCGAGCAGGGCCAGCCCGAGCATTCCGTCGTCACCACCTGCGCCTATTGCGGCGTCGGCTGCTCCTTCAAGGCGGAGATGCAGGGCAGCACCGTGATCCGCATGGTGCCCTACAAGGCTGGCCGCGCGAACGAAGGCCATTCCTGCGTCAAGGGCCGCTTCGCCTGGGGCTATGCCCACCACAAGGACCGGATCACGCAGCCGATGATCCGGGCGCGGATCACCGATCCCTGGCGCGAGGTCTCCTGGAAGGAGGCGATCGCCCATGCCGCCTCGGAGTTCCGGCGGATCCAGGCGCAATACGGCCGCGACGCGGTCGGCGGCATCACCTCCTCCCGCTGCACCAATGAGGAGACCTACTTGGTGCAGAAGCTGGTCCGCGCCGGCTTCGGCAACAACAACGTCGATACCTGCGCGCGGGTCTGCCACTCCCCCACTGGCTACGGGCTGAAGGCGACGCTCGGCACCTCGGCCGGCACGCAGGACTTCCGCTCGGTCGAGCAGTCCGACGTGGTGCTGGTGATCGGCGCCAACCCGACGGAGGGGCATCCGGTCTTCGCCTCCCGCCTCAAGAAGCGGCTGCGGGCGGGGGCGAAGCTGGTGGTCATCGACCCGCGGCGGATCGACCTGGTGCGCGGCCCGCATATCCGCGCCGCGCACCACCTGCAGCTCCGCCCCGGCAGCAACGTCGCCGTGGTGAACGCCATGGCGCATGTCATCGTCACCGAGGGGCTGGTGGACGAGGCCTATGTGCGGGAGCGCTGCGAGATCGGCGACTTCGAGGTCTGGGCCCGCTTCATCGCCGAGGCGCGGCACGCGCCCGAGGCGGTGGAGGACCTGACCGGCGTGCCGGCGGCGGAACTCCGCGCCGCGGCGCGGCTCTATGCCACCGGCGGCCGCGCGGCGATCTACTATGGCCTCGGCGTCACCGAGCACAGCCAGGGCTCGACCATGGTCATGGCCATGGCGAACCTCGCCATGGCCACCGGCAATGTCGGGCGGGAGGGGACCGGAGTGAACCCGCTGCGCGGGCAGAACAACGTCCAGGGCTCCTGCGACATGGGCAGCTTCCCGCATGAGTTGCCGGGCTACCGCCATGTCGCGGACGATGCCACGCGGCAGAGCTTCGAGGCGCTCTGGGGCGTGCGGCTCGAGGCCGAGCCGGGGCTCCGCATCCCCAACATGCTGGACGAGGCGGTGGAGGGCCGCTTCCTCGGCCTCTATGTCCAGGGCGAGGACATCGCCCAGTCCGACCCGGACACCCAGCACGTCACCGCCGCGCTGCGCGCCATGGAATGCGTCGTCGTCCAGGACATCTTCCTGAACGAGACGGCGAAATACGCCCATGTGCTGCTGCCGGGATCGAGCTTCCTGGAGAAGGACGGCACCTTCACCAATGCCGAGCGGCGCATCAACCGCGTGCGCAAGGTCATGGAGCCGCTGGGCGGCCTCGCCGACTGGCAGGTGACCATGGCGCTGTCCAGTGCCCTCGGCTATGCCATGACCTACGCGCATCCCTCCGAGATCATGGACGAGATCGCCGCCCTGACGCCGAGCTTCGCCGGCGTCAGCTATGCGAAGCTCGAGGCCCTAGGCTCCATCCAGTGGCCCTGCAACGAGGCCGCGCCCGAAGGCACGCCGATGATGCATGTGGACCGCTTCGTGCGCGGCAAGGGCCGGTTCATGCTCACGGACTTCGTCCCGACCGAGGAGCGGACCGGGCCGCGCTTCCCGCTGATCCTGACCACCGGCCGGATCCTCACGCAGTACAATGTCGGCGCGCAGACCCGCCGCACGCAGAACAGCCGCTGGCACGAAGAGGACGTGCTGGAGATCCACCCCTTCGATGCCGAGTTGCGGGGAATCAGGGATGGCGACCTGGTCTCGGTCGAGAGCCGCTCCGGCGACATCGCGATCCGCGCTCGGATCACCGAGCGCGTGCAGCCCGGCGTGGTCTATACCACCTTCCACCACGCCAAGACGGGCGCCAATGTCATCACCACGGACTTCTCGGACTGGGCGACCAACTGCCCGGAATACAAGGTGACGGCGGTGCAGGTGCGGCGAACCAACCGGCCGTCGGACTGGCAGGCCCGCTTTTTCGAGGAGGACGCGGCGCTGACCCGCCGCGCCGCACCCGCACATGCCGCCGAGTAGGGCGCTCCCCGTGGGTGCCGTCCCGGCCAGGGCGGTGGTCCTGCCCTTCGAGGGCGAGCCGGAGCATGGCGAGCGCGCCGTGCCGGAGGAGGTGGCGGTGAACATCGCCTATGCCAGCGTGCCCTTCGCCGTCATGATGGCGACGCCCGCCGACCTGGAGGATTTTGCCTATGGCTTCAGCCTGACGGAAGGCGTCATCGGCGCGGCCGCCGACATCCGGGGCGTGGTGGTCGAAGAGGAGGAGCGTGGCCTCCGCCTCACGGTGAACCTGGCGCCGGCCCGCCTGCATGCGCACCTGTCACGGCGGCGCGCCATGGTCGGCCGCACCGGCTGCGGTCTCTGCGGCATCGAGGCGCTGGAGGATCTGCCCGAGGCGCCGCGCGCCGCCGGGCCCGCGCCGCGCCTGGCGCTGGGCGCGGTGCGGCGCGCGCTGGCGGCGCTGGAGGCGCGCCAGCCGCTCGGCGATGCGACCCGCGGCGTGCACGCGGCGGCCTTCGCCGACGGGGCGGGGCGGCTGGTGCTGGTGCGGGAGGATGTCGGGCGGCACAACGCGCTCGACAAGCTCGCCGGCGCCATGCTGCGCGGCGGCATCGCGGCCGCGGACGGCTTCGTCCTCGTCACCAGCCGCTGTTCCTTCGAGATGGTGGAGAAGACGGCGATGCTCGGCGCGCGCGCGCTCGTCGCCATCTCCGCGCCGACCTCCCTCGCGCTCGAGCGCGCCCGGCACCACGACATGACCCTGCTGGCCATCGCGCGGCGCGATGCCGTCACCGTCTTCCACGGCGCAGAGCGCGTGCTGACCGAAGCGGTGCCGGCATGAGCAGGCAGGCCGAGACGCTGGTCCGCATGGCGAACCAGATTGCCGCCTTCTTCCACCCCTATCCGGAGGCCGAGGCGGTGGCGGGCACGCGCGAGCACCTCGTCGCCTTCTGGACGCCGCGGATGCGCGACGACCTCCTCGCGCTCTGGCGCGCCGGGGCGGCGGGCCTCGACCCGGTGGTGGTGTCCGCGCTGCGGGGCATGCCGGGCGGCGATAGCCCCATCGAAAAGGCGGTGGCCGGGCCGGAGACCGCCGGGGCATTGACGAGCGATGCCGGGTGACCGGCGGCGCCTCCGCCCCGGCGCGAAAGCCGGAAGCGGAGGACTGCTTCGAGGCTGATCACAGTCCCAGCCGGTCGCGCAGCCGTCCCTCCAGCACCTTCGCCGCCACGCCGACCCGCCAGAACCCGTGGAACGGCATGGGCCGGATCGGCGTCACCGGCATGGCGATCTCCGCGGCCGGGGTGCCCGTCGCCAGCCGCGCGATCTCGCCGCCCATGGCCGTCGCCAACGCGACGCCGCGGCCGTTGTAGCCGAGGCAGCAGATCAGCCCCGGCGCCGGCTGGTGGAGATGCGGGTAGTGATCCCGCGTCATCGCCAATTGCCCGTTCCAGCCATGCGTCCAAGCCACGCCGGCCAGCCCGGGCCAGAGCCGCTCCGCATAGCGCATCAGGTAGGCGACGGGCGAGGGATCGCCGATCGGCCGCTGCGGCCCGCGACCGCCCATCAACAGCCGGTCCTGCTGATCGACCCGCAGATAGACCGTGATATGCCCGCTCTCGTACAGCGAGGCGCGCATCGGCATGATGCCCCGCACTGCGGCGGCCGGCAGCGGCGCCGTCGCCGCGATGGAGCTGAAGACCGGCACCACGCTGCGCCGCAGCCCCGGCCAGAGGTCGTCCGTATAGCCATTGGTGCCGAGGACGACGGTATCCGCCGTGACCGTCCCCGATGGCGTTGCGATGCGCCAGCGACCCTCCGCGCGGGTCAGGGCGGTCACCGGCGTGCCGCCATGCACCCGCGCCCCCGCCTGCGTGGCCGCGCGCGCCAGCCCGCGCGCATAATCGAGCGGCTGCAGATCGCCGCCGCTCGCATCCCGCATCACCGCGGCATAGCGGTCCATACCCGTCGCATCCCGCGCCGCGTCGCGCTCCAGCAGCGTCACCGGGAACCCACGCCGCATGCCCTGCTCGGCGGAGCGACGCACGCCCTCCGCCGGCGCCGGCTGGTAGGCGGCGCGCAGCGTGCCGCCCTGGCGCGCATCACAGGCGATCTGCCAGCGCCGGATGAGCGCGAAGGTCGTCTCCGGCGCGCCCCAGGCGAAGCGCACCATGCGGCCGCCGAGCTCCGGCCCGAAATCCGCCTCCACCTGGTCGGGATCGGCCTTCAGGCCGGGATTGACCTGCCCGCCATTGCGCCCGGACGCGCCCCAGCCCGGCTCCTGCGCGTCCAGCACCACCACATCGGTGCCGCGCTCCGCGAGGTGCAGCGCCGTGGAAAGCCCGGTGAAGCCGGCGCCCACCACCACCACATCGGCCCGCCGGTCGCCCTGGAGCGGCGGCGTCGGCACCGCAGGGCGGGCAGTGGCGGCATAGAGGCTCGGCGGCAGCATCGGCGAACTCCTGGACCGGCCCGCGACCGGCTAGCCCTTGCGCAGGTTGTAGAAGAGCGGCATGCCCGAGAGCATCCCGGTCAGGTTCCGCCGATAGGCCGTCAGGTCCTTCCACTGGCCCGTCGGAATATAGGGCACGTCCTGGAAGGCCTGCTCCTGCAACTGCCGGGCGATCGCCTGCCGCGAGGGCACATCCGGTGCCTCCACCCATTGGGCTCGCAGCCTCTCCAGCGCCTCGCTGGTCGGCCACCCCGGCCAGGCGGCGAGGCCATTGCCGCGCAGGCCGAGATGCGCGGTGGGGTCCCAGAGGTCGAGCCCGGGCAGCAGCGTCGTCGTGCAACTCCAGCCGCCCTGATCGACCGGGCCGCGATTGGCGCGCCGCTGCAGCCAGACGCCGAAATCGACGGGAATGACCTCGACATTGAGCCCCGCGCGCGCGAACTGGTCCGCGGCGACGTCCACCTGGCGTGCCATGGTCCCGAAATTCACGGCGGAGAGGAAGCCGATCTTCTCTCCCCTGTAGCCCGCGGCTTCGAGGTCGCGACGAACCTTGGCGTAGTCCCGCGGCCCGTTCAGCACCGCCATGCCGGCATCCGAGGCCATGGGGGAGGCGGGGCAGAAGACGCCGACCTTCGCGTTCCAGAGCGCGGGATCGCTGCCCGCGACCGCCGTCATGATCTCGGCCTGGTCGATCGCGCCCAGCAGGGCGCGGCGGATGGCCGGGTTGTCGAAGGGCGGCTGCAGATGATTCAGCCGCAGGATGCCCATATTGCCGGCAGGGTTGTAGCTGCCGATGGTCACATTGCGCTCCCGCCGCAGGACGGGAAGCAGGTCGAGCAGCACGTCCTCGTACCAGTCGACCTCGCCGCTGATGACGGCCGCCGCGGCGGTGGAGTGGTCGGGGATGATGCTCCACTCGACGCGCTCGATATGGGCGTGCTTGGGACCGGCGGTGAATTGCGGCACCCCGTCCGGCCGCGGCACGTAGCCTTCGAACTTCTGCCAGACGGAACGGGCGCCGTTCACCCGCTCACTCGCCAGGTAGCGATAGGGCCCGCTGCCCACCACCTCGGTCACCTGTTTGGTGGGATCGGCGGCGAAGAGCCGCTCGGGCATCATGACCGGGATGTAGCTCGTGCTCTTGGCGAGCGCATGCAGCAGCAGCGGGAAGGGATGCTTCAGGCGGAAGACGATCGTCCGGTCGTCCGGCGCCGAGAGGTCATCCGTCGCGGCCATCAGCATCTGGCCCATGACGTCCACGCGGCCCCAACGGCGAAGGCTCGCCACGCAGTCGCTGGCCCGCACGGGCTCGTTGTCGTGGAACCGCAGCCCCTCCCGCAGCGTGATGCGCCAGAGCCTGCCCTCGTTCTCGGTGACGTGGCCCGCGGCCATCTGCGGCTGCGGGTTCAGCGCATTGTCCATGCCGTAGAGCATGTCGTAGCTCAGCAGCGCCAAGTACCGCGTGGAGAAGGCGGTGCTGAAGAGCGGATCGAGGATGGTCGCATCCGCATTCGGCTTGAAGCGGATGACGCGCGAACCCTGGGCCTGCGCCAGGGCAGGCGCCATCAGCGCGGCGCCCGCCGCCTGGAGGAAGGACCTGCGCTGCATCACCGTGTCTCCCCTGGCCGGCGCTATTGCGCCCAGGCCGCCGCGAGGTCTCTCGTGACGATCCCGTCCTCGACGTCGCGTGCGATCAGCGCGGCCGGGCGATCCGCGGGCGCGCCGTAGCCGCCGCCGCCGCCGAGGCTGATGGTCACCAGGTCGCCCCGGCGCAGCGCGAAGGAGACCTTGCTGTCGAGGCTGATGATCTCGTTGCCGCGGCGCACCTCGCATTTGCCCGAAGCGCCGGTGCCGCCGCCGAAGAGCCCGGCCGCTGCGCCGGTGAAGCGGTCGCTGTAGTAGGAGACCAGCGCCTCCTCGGCGAGGATCTCGTAGCTGCGGCTGAAGCCGGCGCCGCCGCGCCGTGCGCCGCGGCCGCTGCTGTCCGGCCGCAGCGCGTATTCGGTCACGCGGAAGAAGGAGAAGTCCTGGTCCATCGCCTCGACCGGCGTGTTGGAACAGTTCGACAGCGGATTGTCGACGGCGTCGCAGCCGTCATTGGCGAGGCCCGCGCCATAGCCGCCGCCATAGACCTCGAGATAGACCGACCAGCCCTTCGGCCCGAGCCAGGAGAGGCAGAAGGCCGTCGTGGTGTCGTAGCCCTGGGCGATCGCCTTCTCCGGCGCGGCCTGTGCCACCGCCATCATCACCGCGTTCCAGGCGCGCGAGGCGGAGATCATGCGCGCGCGCACCGGCGCCGGATGGTTCGGGTTCAGCAGCGAGCCCTTGGGCGCCGTCACCCGGATCGGCCGCAGCGCGCCGTCGTTGAAGGGGATGTCGGGGCTGGTCAGCGCCGCCTTGAGGCAGGAGACCGAGGCCGAGATCAGCGAGGCGAAGGGGCAGTTGAGGTTGGTGCCCACCTGCGGATCGGTGCCGGCGAAGTCCACCGCGATGGAATCGCCCGCGACCGTCACCGCCACGCACACGGTGATGGGCCTCTTGCCGAGGCCGTCGTCGTCCATCTGCGCCTCGCCGCGATAGGTGCCGTCGGGCACCTGCGCGATGGCCGCGCGCATCCGGCGCTCGGAATAGTCCTGCAGCGCGGCCATGGTCGCCTTGACCTTCGCCTTGCCGTAGCGCGCGGCCAGTTCCTGCACGCGCAGCACGCCGATGTTGTTGGCGGCGATCTGCGCGTCGAAATCGCCCATGGTCTGCTGCGGCACCCGGACATTCGCCCGCAGCAGCCGCTGGAAGCCGCCGCCGTGCCAGTCGCGCGCCATGTTGAGCTTCATGGGCGGGATGATGAGGCCCTCGGCATAGACGTCGCGCGCGGCCGCGTTCAGCCCGGGCGCGCCGCCGCCGAGGTCGAGATGGTGCGCGACCGAGGCGGCGAAGCCGATCACCTCGCCCTCCACGAAGATCGGGTGGAAGAAGAACACGTCCTGGAGGTGCTGGCCGCCGGAATAGGGGTCGTTGATGACGAGGAAGTCGCCCTCCTCCAGCGTTTCCCTCGGGAACATCGCCTTGCAGGGCTGGAAGATCGGGCCGATGCTGCCGAGCTGCATCGGGATCAGCTCGGCCTGCGCGACGGTGAAGCCCTCGGCGTCGAGCAGCGCGGCGGAGCCGTCCCGCGCCTCGCGCAGGATGGTGGAATAAGCGGAGCGGATGAGCTTCGCGCCCATCTCGCGCGCGGCCGCGATCACCGACTGGCTGAGGATCGCGTATTCGACCGGGTCGAGTTCCATGGGTGCCTAGCCCTCCCTCCGCAGCAGCATGTTGCCCGCGGCGTCGCGGGCGCCGTTCCAGCCGGGCGGGACCCAGGTGGTCGAGGAATAGCCCTCGATCAGCGCCGGGCCCTGCACCACCTCGCCGAGGCCGAGCGCCGCAGCATCGGCGAGGCGCGCCTGCACCGTGGCGGCGCCGGTCACGACCTCGGCGGTCGCCGGGCGCCGCAAGCCGGCCGCGCGCTCCCGCACCTCGGGCAGGGCGTCGAGCCGGCGGCGCAGGCCGAAGCGAAGCCCCACCAGCTCCACCCGCCGCCCGGGCTCGCCGCCATGCAGGTAGACGCGGCGATGCTCGTCCGCGAATCGCGCGCCGAGATCGGCGGCGGAGAGGGAACCGACCGTCGCGGGATCGACGGTCACCGGGATCTCGAAGGCCTGGCCGATGAAGCGCATGTCGAGCTCGAGGCTCGGCTCCAGCGGTCCGGTGAGGCCGAGCGCGGCGAACTCCGCCTCTGTCGCCTGGCGGAGCCGCGCGCAATCGGCGGCGATGACGCCGGGCGTCGCCTCGTCCAGCGTCACGCGCCGCGTCACGCCGCGCACCGTCACATAATCCGCCGAGAGCAGGCCGAGCGCCGAGATCACCCCGGGATTGGGCGGCACCAGGATCTCGCGGATGCCGAGTTCCTCGGCGATCTCCGCCGCCAGCAGCGGGCCCGCGCCGCCGAAGGGCAGCAGCGCATAGTCGCGCGGGTCGCGGCCGCGCTCGGTGGAGACGAGCTGCATGGCGCGGACGATGTTGGCGACCGCGAGCCGGATGGCCGCCGCGGCGGCGCCGCGGATATCGGTGCCGAGGCGCCTCGCCACCTCCTCGAAGGTGCGGTGCGCGGCATCCGGGTTGAGCGACATGCCGCCGCCGAGGAAGGCATCCGGGCGGATGGTGCCGCGCACCACATGCGCATCCGTCACGGTCGGCATGGTGCCGCCGCGGCCGTAGCAGGCCGGCCCCGGCTCTGCGCCCGCGCTGCGGGGACCCACGCGCAGCATGCCGCCGTCGTCGATCCAGACCAGGCTGCCGCCGCCCGCGCCCACGGTGACGATGTCGAGCACCGGCGTGCGGATCGGCAGCCCGTCCACCTCCGTCTCGGCGGCGAGCGCGGCCTCGCCATCCTGCACCAGCGCGACATCGGTCGAGGTGCCGCCCATGTCGAAGGTGACGAGGTTGCCGCGGCCCGACCGGGCCGCCTGCCGGATCGCGCCCACTACGCCCGCCGCGGGGCCGGAGAGCAGGGCGGAGATGGCGTTGCGCCGCATGGCGGCCGCCGGCATGCGCCCGCCATTCGACTGCATGACGCTGAAATGCCCGGCGAATCCGGCACCGGCCAGCGTCGCCTCGAAGCGCGCGAGATAGCCGTCGATCACCGGCTGCACATAGGCCGAGAGCGCTGTCGTGGAGGCGCGCTCGAACTCGCGGAACTCCGGGGCGATCTCGTGGCTGGCGGTGATGGTGACGCCGGGCAGCGCGGCGGCGATCAGTTCCTTCAGCCGCATCTCGTGCGCGGGCGAGGCATAGGCGGACAGCAGGCAGATCGCGATGGCGCGGTAGGCGCCCGCTTCGAGCGCGGGCAGCAGGTCGCGGGCCACCGCCGCCTCGTCCAAGGGCTGGATCACCGTGCCGTCGGCCCCGATGCGCTCGGTGACCTCGAAGCAGTCGCGCCGGCGGACGGGCGGGGCGGGCTTGGCATAGTGCAGGTCGTAGATGCGGCGGCGGTCGTGCCGCTGCATAAACAGGATGTCGCGAAAGCCGCGGGTGGCGATGAAGGCGATGTCGGCGCCGCGCCGCTCCAGGATGGCGTTGGTGGCGATGGTGGAACCATGCACCAGGTCGGTCACGCTCCCGGCGGGGATGCCGGCGGCGCCGAGCGCATTGAAGGCGCCGATATCGGGGCTGCGGGGCGTGGAGGGCACCTTGACGACGCGAACCTCGCCCCGGTCCACGGCGACCAGATCGGTGAAGGTGCCCCCCACCTCGATCCCTACGCGCATGCTTTGCTTCCTGGACTGCCGGCGACTACCTTACCGAAGCACGGC
This sequence comes from Paracraurococcus lichenis, assembly GCF_030657435.1. GTDB lineage: Bacteria > Pseudomonadota > Alphaproteobacteria > Acetobacterales > Acetobacteraceae > Paracraurococcus > Paracraurococcus lichenis. Next base: position 24,444 of record NZ_JAUTWS010000019.1, read on the forward strand.
AGCTCTGCAACCCCATTGAAAAAGCAGGGCGAAATTTTTCAATGTCGAGGAAGGCCTGAGGACCACGGCGATGCCCGATATCCCCCCTGCGCCAGGGGCCGCGACCGCGGCGCCGGAGCGTGAACCCATCCTTGGGCTGCGCCTGCGCGGCATGCGCCAGCGGCGGGAATGGACCCTGCAGGATCTTTCGGCGCGCAGCGGGTTGTCGGTCGGGATGTTGAGCCAGATTGAACGCGGAGTCTCCGCGCCCTCGATCCGGTCGCTGCAGAAGCTCGCCGAGATCTTCGCGGTGCCGATCGGCTGGTTCTTCAGCGACCCCGGCGCCGCGCCGCAGGGGCCGGCCTGGATCCAGCGCCGCGCGCAGCGCCGCGTGCTCGACCTCTCCGCCAAGGGCATCACGAAGGAGTTGCTGAGCCCCGAGGGCGACGGGAAGATCGAACTGATGCTGATCACCATCGAGGCCGGCGGGTCCTCCGGCGAGGCGCCCTACCGGCATGCGGGCGAGGATGCCGGGACCGTGCTGGAAGGCGTGCTGGAGCTCGAGGTGGATGGCACCGCAGGCCTGCTGCAGGCGGGCGATTCCTTCCGCTTCCTCAGCACCCTGCCGCACCGCTTCGCCAATCCGGGGCCGCTGCGCTGCGTCGTCCTCTGGGCGGTGACGCCGCCGCTCTACTGAACGAAGCATCCCGAACGTGGTCGGGCGGATCGGCCGCCCCGAAGGATCCGGTTGCGGGCTGTCCCGGCGGCCACCATCACCGCCTCCGCGCCGCGCGGCCCACACCGGCAGGCCGACGAGGATACCAGCCGGTGCAACATGCCGGCCCCATGCCCGTTACGTCGTCAGGGCCGGCAGTGTGGGGCACCTCACGGCAGGCGGCGCGGGCGAAGCGGTACGCCACGACCCGAAGACATCGTCGGAGACTGGCGCCGCCTTCTCCCCGGCCCAATTGCTGCCGAAGTTCGGCCGCCTTGTCCTGCTTTCTGATACGCGAAAATCCGGGACGTAGCCATGTCGACCGACAGTTCCAGCGCCAATAGCCCACCGCTCGAGGCCGTGCTCTCGGCACTCGACCGTCTCGCAGGCGATCTGCGCCTTCGCGCCGAGGCAGCGGAGCGACGCGCGGAAGCGGCGGAGAGCCAGATTGACCTGGAACGCGAAGCCCGGCTCAGCGCCGAGGCCCGCGCGGCGCAGTGCGACCAGAGCGCCCGCGACATGCTCCGGCGCGCGGAAGCCATGGAAGCCGCCGTGCAGGACAGGATCGAACGGTTGCGCCACGATCTGCTGGACGCGATCGGTGAGGCTGTCACCGCCGCGCGAGGCACGACGGCAGCGCACCAGTCTCGCCCACCCGATGACGCAGGCCGCTTTGCCGCGGAGCGCCAGGAGCGTGTTCCTCCCCTGAAGCTCGGTCCGGAACTGGCCCATATTCCGCAACCGGCGGCCGGCAGGATGTCGGGTTCGTCCGAACCCTCCCCCCGGAAATGGGGCGAGGAGCGGGGCTATGCCTGGGTCGAGGATGAACCCGGTCCGTCCTGGTGGAGCAGATTGTTCCGCCGCTATTGAGCCGGCCCGGGCCGAGGGAGTGCATCGGCCCGATGCGATGCTTCCCTGCCGGGCGACGCGGCCTTTCGCGGCGATGAACGGGATGGGGCATGCGCAGCGGTCGCGCGTCCCGGTCCGATGCCCTTCGCGGCTGTCATCCGCCTTCCGAAGCGGCACCGCGTCGCCTCGCCGCGCCCACCTGCCCGGTGCCGCGAACCGGCCCCCGGCAACGACACACAATCGGTTGATGGCCCCCGCGGTCGCCTCTCCTGCGCCTTCTGTCCCGGCCGTGCGATGCGGCATAGGGCCAGGATTGCAGACCGGAGAGCGCTGCATCGATGCCACCTCGATCCTTCCTGCTGTTCCTCCTGGGTGTCACGGCGGTGGTCGGGGCGGCCATGCTCGTGCTCGGGACCCGCAGCGCGCTGAACCGGCGTGACGACCCGGTCACCGTGGATGCCTATGTGGACGGCGACCGGACGCCGCTCGCCTCGCACCTGCCGGCCTATGTCCGCCGCGTGCCGGTCGCGGACAACCAGCCGGTGCGCCGTGGCGACCTCATCGTCGAGTTGGTGGACGACGACTATGTCGCCGCCCGCGACCAGGCCCGCGCCAACCTCGTCGCCGCCGATGCCGCGATCCGCTCCCTGCAGGAGCAGCAGGGCGTGGTGGAGCAGGTGATCGAGCAGGCCCGCGCCGCGGTCCTGGCGATCGAGGCCGGGATGCCGGCCATCGCCAACGAATTGCAGCGGCAGCGGACCCTGCTGCCGACCCTGGCCGGCACGCGACGCAGCTTCGAGGCGGCGGAGGCCGACCAGATGCGCAGCCTTGCCACCCATGCCCAGGCGCAGGCGCAGCTCGCCCTGCGGGAGCGGCAGCGGGCGGTGCTGGCGGCGCAGCTCGACCAGGCCCGCGCCCGCCAGGCCGCCGCCGCGGCCGAGCTGCGGCTGGCCGAGCTGAACCTCGGCTGGACGCGCATCACCGCCCCCATCGACGGCAGGCTCGGCGCCCGGCAGGTGAGGGAGGGGTCCCTGGTCGCGCCCGGCACCGTCGTGGGCACGGTCACGCCGCTCGAGGGCGTCTGGGTGAGCGCGAATTTCACCGAGCGGCAGATCACCGATATCCGCCCCGGCGCGCGGGCGGAGGTGCGCGTGGACAGCTTCGGCCGCACCGCCATCCCCGCCCGCGTCGCCGGCATCGCACCGGCCACGGGCGCGCAGTTCAGCCTGGTGCCAGCCGACAACAGCACCGGCAATTTCACCAAGGTGGTGCAGCGGGTTCCGGTGAAGCTCGCGCTCGACCTGGCGGGCACCGGGCTCACGGGACGCGTCGCCCCGGGCATGTCGGCACGCGCCCAGGTCTTCACCCGCGCCGCGGCGGAGGCAGGGCCATGACGGAGCTGCGCGACCTGCGGCCGCAGACCTCCGCCCCCCTCCCGGCCGCGCCCACCGCACCGCCCCCGCCAAGCCTGCGCGGCATCGTCGTGCGCGCCGTGGTGGTGGCGCTCGGCCTGCTCGCCGCCGGCGTGTTGGTGGTGGACTGGGACGAGCTGCTGCTCGGTCAGTCGCGGCAATGGACCAACGACGCCTATCTGCGCGGCGATCCGCGGCAGCTCAGCGCCCGGCTCTCCGGCTATGTCGGCCGCGTCGCCATCGCCGACTACCAGGTGGTGAAGGCCGGCGACCTGCTCTTCGAGGTGGAGGATGCGGACTACCGCGCGCAGCGCGACCGCGCCCAGGCCGCCCTCGCCCAGGCCGAGGCCGCGCAGGCGTTGGCGCAGGCCCAGGCGGCGCAGCAGGAGAGCCAGGTGGAGGTCGCCCGCCGCACCATCGACGCCACCGCGGCCGACCTGCGCCGGGCGCAGCTCGAGCAGGTGCGGCAGGAGGAGCTGCGCAACACGCCCGCCTTCATTCCGCGCATCTGGGACCAGGCATCGGCGGATGCCCAGCGCTTGCAGGCGACGATCGCCGGCAATCGCGCCGATCTCGGCGCGCAGCAGGCGCAGCTTGCGGTGCTGCGCGCCGGGCTGGAACAGGCGGCCGCGGCGGTGCTCGGCGCCCGGGCGGCGCTGGAACAGGCGCAGGTCACGCTGCGCTACACGCGCGTGGTCGCGCCGGCGGACGGCATGGTCGGCAGCCGCGCCGTGCGGGTCGGCCAATATGTGCAGCCCGGCACGCTGCTGACGCAATTCGTGCCGCTCGACCATGTCTGGGCGGTGGCGAATTTCCGGGAGAGCCAGCTCGGCCGCATGCAGGCCGGGCAGCGCGCCCAGGTCACGGTGGATGCCTATCCCGGCACCGTCCTGCACGGCCGGGTCGACAGCTTCGAGCCGGGCAGCCAGGCGCTCGGCAGCCTGTTGCCGCCGGACCGCGCGGTCGGCAGCTTCACCAAGATCGTGCAGCGCCTGCCGGTGAAGATCCTGCTCGACGATCCCGGCCCGCTCGCCGGGCGCCTGCTGCCGGGCCTCTCGGTCGAGGTCACGGTCGAGACGACCGATCCATGACCCTAGGCCACCTGCTGCGTGCCCTGCAGCCGCCGCTGCGGGATCCGGCGCCTGCCGGTCCGCCGCCGCTGACGCCGCGGCTCCTGCTCGGCCTCGCCGGCGCCTGGCTGGCGGCGCTGATGGCGCTGCTGAACAGCCGCCTGGTGAGCTTCGGCCTGGCCGACCTGCGCGGCGCGCTGGGCGTCGATACCATCGACGGCACCTGGCTCTCCGTCGCCTATTCCATGGGCGAGATCGCGGTGGTGCCGCTGACGCCCTGGCTGGCCGGCATCTTCACCGGCCGGCGTGCGATCGTCGCGGCAACGCTGACGCTGACCGGCGCCGGCCTCGTCTGCAGCACGCAGCCCGGCTACCAGGTCCTGCTGGTCAGCCGCTTCCTGCAGGGCCTCGGCGGCGGGGCGCTGATCCCGCTGCTGCTGATGTCGCTGCTGCGCTTCCTGCCGCTGCACCAGCGCGCCTGGGGCTTCGCCGCCTATGCCTGCGTCACGGTGCTGACGCCGACCATCGCCGAGACGCTGGACGGCTGGTACACCGAGGCGCTGACCTGGAAGGCGATCTTCTGGCAGAACCTGCTGCTGGCGCCGCCCGCCTGCTTCCTGGTGCTGGTCGGCCTGCCCACCGAGCCGGTGCGGCTGGAGGCCTTCCGCCGCGGCGACTACTTCGCGCTCGGCACCAGCGCCGTCGGCCTCGCCGCCCTGGTCGCGGCGCTGCTGCAGGGGCAGAACCTCGACTGGTTCGATTCGGGCACCATCAACGGCCTCTTCCTGCTGGCGGGCGTCATGCTGGCCGCCTTCGTCGTGCACGAGTTGAGGCGGCCCAATCCGGTGATCGACCTGCGGCTGCTGCGGAAGCCGAACTTCACCCTCGACCTCGTGCTGATCCTCGGCTTCAACATCGCCCTGCTCGGGCCGGCCTATGTGCTGCCGCAATATGCCGTGCAGGTGCAGGGCTACCGCGAGGCGCAGATCGGCACGATCCTGATCTGGCTGGCGCTGCCGCAGATGCTGCTCGCGCCGCTGGCCGCGCTGCTGCTGCGGGTGATCGACGCGCGCCTGGTCCTGGCCTTCGGCTTCGCGCTCTTCGTCACGGGCGCGGGCCTGACGCTGCGCATGACCGGCGAATGGGTCGGCGCCGACCTGCTGCCCGGGCTGGTGATCCAGGGCTGCGCCTTTCCCTTCGTCATGACGCCGCTGGTCTTCATCGCGACCTCCAGCCTGCAGATGCAGGATGCGCCCTCCGGCGGGGCGCTCTTCAACATCGTCCGCTCGCTCGCCGGATCGCTGGCGAGCGCCGTGGTCGGCGCGGTCATCACCGTGCGGGAGCGCGTGCATGACGCGGTGCTGCTGGAGCATCTGGGGGGAGGCGCCCTCGCCGGCACGCCCGCGGCGGAGATCGCCGCACGAGCGCGCAATCAGGCTTTCGTGCTGGCCTGCACCGATGCCTATGGCCTGATCGGCCTCGCGGGCCTTGCGGCGCTGCTGGTCGTGCTGCTGATCCGCGAGACGCCGCGCTTCCCGCGCCCCGGGGCAGCGCGCTCGCCGGCGTGAGCCACCGCGGCGCGCAGGCATGCAGCGGCCCGGTCCACCGCTCAACGGTCGCGCCGCGGAGCGAAGGTTCCGAGCCGGTGCCGCGCGCCGACGCCTCGCACGACCCGGCCACCTGCCCGCGGCGTCAGAAGCAGTCGATGGTCGGAAAGCCGGCCTCGCCCGAGAGGCAATCGGCCAGGTAGACCGCGAGGCCAAGATCGCCGGTCCAGAGCGAGTAGCGGCCCTGCCCATGGCGTGCGCGGGCGTCGCGGTATTGCCGGATGGCGGCCGCCGCGAAGGCGCGCGCCCTGGCCAGCCAGGCAGCGTCGCCGGTATGCCGCCAGAGCTTCAGCAGGGCATAGCCATTCCCGGCGGTGCCGTGGCACAGCCCCGGACCCTTGGCGAGCGGACCGGCCCGCCAGACCAGTTCGCCCGCCGCGAGCAGCAGTGCGTCAAGATCGGCCGTGCGGACCGGCCCATCGGCGAAGCTCGTCACCATGCCAGGCGCGCCATGGCAGTGCTGCAGCAGGCGCGGCGGCGAGGCACGGGTCGCGACCGCGTGCCAGTTCACCGTAGTGCCATCCCCGGACCGCCAGGCGGTGGCCGCGAGGGTGCGGGGCACAGCCTCCGCCACCCGGGCGCGCTGTCTGGGCTCCAGCCACGCCCAGCCCCGCAGCAGCGCCAGCATGTTGCCGGCGAAGCCGTGAACGGGGCCGAGATAGCGTGCCCGCTGCCCGTACAGCTCCTGCGTCCAGAGCGGCCCGTCCCCGGTCTCCTCGAGGCAGCCGAGCAGGCGTTCCGCCTGCCGCGCATGGAGCGCGCGCCAGCGCTCCTCGCCGCCGGTCAGCCGGTCGGCCACGAGGCAAGCGAGCATGCTGCCGGGCAGGCCCCACATGAGCTCCAGCACGGGCAGGTCGAGATTGGCGGCGCAGCGCGCATGGAGCTCGTCCGCGACGGCGGCGCTCGGGGCGAGGCGCAGCGCGAGCGCCAGCACCCCGACCTCTCCCATCAGCCAGGAGGCATGCCGGGGATAGGGGCCGCGCGCCACTTCCTCCCGGCTCGCCGCCAGCAACCGCGGCAGCAGCGGCACGAGATCGCGCGCGACGCGCGCCGCCCCACGCCGGCGCAGGTGGTCGAGCGCCCAGACGACCCCCGTGGCGCCGAAGTAGAGGGATGCCGCCCCGTCCGCGAGCCCCTCGTCGAGCGGGTGCGCCGGCCAGAGCCGGGTCTCGTTGAATTGGTCGAGGGCGTCGTCGACGATCTCCTGGATGCCCGCGCGTGGCGCCTCCGGATCCCAGGCCTCCGGCCCGGGTGCCGGGAGGTGGCGCGCGGGCTCGGCCAGGGGCGCCCCGTCCGCCGTCTCGCCGGGCAGGTCGCCGCGCGGCTCGGCGCGGAAGGTGAGGGGGTGGCCGGCCTGGCGGGCGAGCGCCGCCGCCTCCGCCACCTTCGCCTCGGCCTCCGGTCGCGGATGGATACCGCAGGTGCTGCGGCCGAGCCGGTGCGCCTCGATCGCCGTCGCATAGGCCTGCTCGCGCGTCATGCCGCACAGCGTCTCGAGCACCGAGAGGACGAAGTCCAGCGGCGTCCGGTCGTCGTTCAGGAGCAGCAGTCGGAATGGCTCGGTGCCGCCATCGGTCGTCGCGGGCGCGCCGTTCATCCTCTGGATCCTCCTGCCGCCGTGCCCTCGGCAACTGCCCTGCGGCGGGCCGCGGCGCCCCGCCACATGCGGCCGCGAGGTGGCGCCGGGGCCGGTCACCGGCAAGTGCGGCACCGCACGCCCTGGATGGACGTAACCGTCGCCGAGCTTTGATGCCACCGATGAGGGCCGGCATCGTTCGATGTGGTGAATCCCGGGCGGCGCAGCCGGGGTGCTCTCACAGGTGCGGGCAGACACCATGACGCGCATCACGATCCTGACCCTATGCGTGGCCTTCGCACTGATCGGGGTGGCGGCCATCACGACCGGAAGCTCCGCGGCCAAGGTCGACCGGACCCAGGACCCGGACTGGCTGCTCGCCTTCGATACCGCCTGGAACGCGCCCCGCACCCAAGGCTTCTCCATGCCGAGGAACACGCCGCATATCCGCGGCTGGTGATCCTGCCCCGGACCGGCTGTTCGTCGCCGGGCAAGAGAGTCGATGACGTGCCGTCATGCTCCAGGAGTTGCAGACTGCCCGGCGCAGCCCTCTTCAGCGTGCGGCTCGGTGCAGGGCGTTGTCGGCGGTGCGTGCTGCGCGCAAACGCATAGCTATGCCCGTCAGGCGTCCAGTGGAGGCGGGCCGACCGGCCGCGTGCTGCTGACGGTGCCGGTCGGGTCCAGGATCATGGTGCGGGCTCTCCGGGTGGCCCACCGGCCTCGACCGGATCGGCACGGTCAGGGCAGAGGAACAGGGTGACGCGGGCCGCGAGGTCGTCGGCATCGAATTCGACCTGCGGAGCGACAGCGCGACCGAATTCCCCGCGAGTTGCGCATCCAACGAAGCGGCGGTTCGCGCCATAGGCAGCTTGGCCTCGACCCACGCCTTGCCTGCTTCGACCAGGTCAACTGCCACTCGGCGCAATTCTGCCGGGGTAGCCGGATGGAACATGCGCAAGCCACGATGGAGGGCGATGCCCCGGACGAATCACCGCCAGGCAGGGCGAGGTCCCGACCCGCATCGAGACTGAATCGCACCCCGACGGAACGATCCGGTGACCCGACCTGCAGGCGCGGTCCCGGGGAGCAAACCGCCCTCGTTGCGCGGCGTTGCTGCGGCTTGCACCGGCCCGGGGGGACCCGCGGCCGGCAATCCGGCAAGGAGGCAACGCCGCCCCATGAGCCCACGCCAGCGACTCCTCTCCCTGACGGCCGCCGCCCTGCTCGGCGCGCCCACCCTCGGCCTCGCCCAGGGTTCCTCCGGCAGTTCCATGATGCCGCAGACCACCCAGACCGGGCCGCAGCAGGGGCCGCTCTCCGGCACGCCGGGCGCCCGGGCCGGGGCGAATGCCGGCCAGGCCACCGGCCAGCAGATCCAGGGCGACAATGCCGGCAGCCCGACCGCGGGCGGCGCCGCGCCCGACCGGCAGACCCCGCCCAACATGCGCGCCCAGGGCCAGCCCGCCGGCCCGCAGTCCCGCAGCGCCGACAGTCGGGACGGCACGCCGGCGCCGAACCCGCCGAGCGCGGCCAATACCGGCACCGCCAGCCCGGCCAATGCCGGCAGCGCCCCGTCCGGCGCCAATACGGCCCGCAGCGCCACGGCGGCCGGCGCCACCACCGGCGCGCTCGCCGTGGACAGCGCCGCACTCCGCAACGGCCGGCGCGCCAGCAAGCTCATCGGCTCCTCGGTCTACAACGAGAACAACGAGAGCATCGGCGAGGTGGATGACATCATCATCCCGCCGGGCGGCAGCGGTCCGGTCGCGGTCATCTCGGTCGGCGGCTTCCTCGGCATCGGCGCCAAGCTGGTGGCGGTGCCCTATGACCGCCTGCAATCGGCCGGCAGCGGCAATCGCTGGACGCTGACCGGCGCGACGAAGGAGAGCCTAGGCAGCCTGCCGACCTTCACCTATGACAACACCGCGGAGAAGCGGGGCTAGCGAAGTTCGCCGCAGGGTGGAAAAGCCCGAGGGCCTATCCGATCCGTCGAGGACGGGATGGAGCATCCCCGCGCTGCCCGGTCGGCCTGAGGATCCTCCATGCATGGCCGCGGCGGCACGCGCCCCCGTCACGGCAGCACCCTGAAAATGTCACCCCGGACCGTTTGACGGGCGGGGGCGTTTCCGGCCAAATCCCAGGCTTCCCCGGAGGAGCGCCCGCAGGACCGCGACGGCGCAGGGGAAGTCTGGAGACCACACCGGTGATCCCCGCCCTGATGCCGACCTACAACCGCGCCGACCTCGCCTTCGAGCGGGGCGAGGGCGCCTGGCTGTGGACGGCGGAGGGGCGACGATTCCTCGATTTCGGCTCCGGCATCGCCACCGCCTCCATCGGCCACGCCCACCCGCACCTGGTGCAGGCGATCGCCGAGCAGGCGGGGCGCGTGATGCACACCTCGAACCTCTACCGCATCCCGCAGGCCGAGCGGCTGGCGGCGCGGCATGTCGAGGCCTCCTTCGCCGACAGCGTGTTCTTCTGCAATTCGGGCGCCGAGGCGAACGAGGGCCTGATCAAGGCCGTGCGGAAGTACAACTCGGAGGAAGGCCATCCCGAGCGCTTCGGCATCATCTGCTTCGAGGCCGCCTTCCACGGCCGCACCCTGGCGACGCTCTCCGCCACCGGGAACGAGAAATACCTCGCCGGCTTTGGCCCGCCGGTCGAAGGCTTCAAGCACGTTCCCTTCGGCAACATGAACGCCGTGCGGGACGCGATCGACGGCAGCATCGGCGGCATCCTGGTCGAGCCGGTGCAGGGCGAGGGCGGCGTGCGCCCGGCGAGCCTGCAATTCCTCCGCGACCTCCGCGCCTGCTGCGACGAGTACGGCATCCTGCTCGCGCTCGATGAGGTGCAGACCGGCATGGGGCGCTCCGGCAAGCTCTGGGCCCACCAGTGGGCCGGGATCGAGCCGGACGTCATGTCCTCGGCCAAGGGCATCGGCGGCGGCTTCCCGCTCGGCGCCATCCTGGCCAAGGAGAAGGTGGCGAAATACCTCAAGGCCGGCACCCATGGCAGCACCTACGGCGGCAACCCGCTCGCCTGCGCCGCCGGCAATGCGGTGCTGGATGTCGTCCTCGCGCCCGGCTTCCTCGACGGCGTGGACAAGGTGGCCCGCCATCTCTGGCGCGGGCTGCTGGATCTGGCGCAGCGGCATCCCACGGTGATCGAGGGCATCCAGGGCGCCGGCCTGCTGCTCGGCATCAAGCTGCGGTCGGAGGTGTCGAACGGGGAGGCGCAGAACGCCGCCGCCGCCGAAGGGCTGCTGACCGTCGCCGCGGGCATGAACGTGCTGCGCCTCGCGCCGCCGCTCATCATCACCGCGGCGGAGGCGGACGAGGCGCTGCGGCTGCTCGACCGCACCATGCTGCGCATCACCCCGTCCCAAGCCAGGGACGCGGCAAAGTGAGCGCGGTGGTGGCCCTGAAGTCCGGGGGGGAGTCTCCCCCCCGGCACTTCCTGGAACTGATGGATTTCGAGGGCGCGACGCTGCGCCGCATGCTCGACCTCGCGGCGCAGACCAAGCGCGGCGCCGTCGCCGGCAAGCCGCTCGCGGGCAAGACGGTCGCGCTGATCTTCGAGAAGCCCTCGACGCGCACCCGCGTCAGCTTCGAGGTCGGCGTCACCCAGCTCGGCGGCCATGCCGTCGTGCTTTCCTCGCGCGACATGCAGTCCTCCCGCGGGGAGGAGATGAGCGACACGGCCAAGGTGCTGAGCCGCTATGTCGACGCCATCATGATGCGCACGCATGACGTGAACCGCATCCGGGAGCTGGCGCGGCATGCGACGGTGCCGGTGATCAACGGCCTGACCGACATCTCCCACCCCTGCCAGCTCATGGCCGATGTGCTGACCTTCGAGGAGCATCGCGGCCCGATCGCCGGGCAGGTGGTCGCCTGGATCGGCGACGGCAACAACGTGGCGCAGAGCTTCATCCAGGCCGCCACGCGGTTCGGCTTCACGCTGCGGCTGGCGACGCCAGCCGCGCTGCGGCCACCGCAGGCGCTGGTGGACTGGGCGCGCAGCCAGGGCGCGACCATCGAGCTGACCGAGGACCCGGTGGAGGCCGTGCGCGACGCGCGCTGCGTCGTCACCGATGCCTGGGTCAGCATGAACGACGAGACCGACGACAGCGGCGCGCCGAACCGGCACAACCTGCTCGCTCCCTATCAGGTGACGCCGGAGCTCATGCGCCATGCGGCTGCTGACGCGATCTTCCAGCACTGCCTGCCCGCCCATCGCGGCGAGGAGGTGGCGGCGGAGGTGATCGACGGGCCGCAGAGCGTCGTCTTCGACGAGGCCGAGAACCGCCTGCACGCGCAGAAGGGCGTCCTGCTCTGGGCCTTGGGGGCGGGGTGAGCGACCTCGCCGTCGCGGCCTCCGCCCCGACGGCGATGGCGCCCGGGAACGTCCCCGGGGACCTCCTGGTCCGCGCCGGCCAGGTCACCGCGCTCCGGCTCTTCGACGTCGCCTATGCCGTCGACCTGAAGCGGGCCGAGACGCTCTGGGCCGCGCGCGCCGCCCGCGCCGGCGAGCGCCGCGGCCTGACCGGCACGCCACCCAAGGCCATGGCCTTCGGCGAGCCGCCGCTGACGCTCCGCCTGCCGCCCGTCCCCCTCGCGCTGCCCGGCGGCGATGCCGAGGCGCAGGTGACGGCGCGGGTCTATGATTTCGGCGTCGTCTCCCTCGCCTTGACGCTCCCGGTCGCCGACCTGCCCTGGTCCGCCTTCACCGTCCGGGTGAACCGGCTGCAGCAGGCCGTCGGCCCCGGCGCGGCCGCGGGCGATCTCTGGCGCGGCCTGCTTGAGGCCGTGCGCGCCCCGCTGCGGGAGGCGCTGGAGCGCCCGACCGGCCGGGTGCTGGAGGAGGACTACCTGCTGGCGGTGGTGAACCGGCTGGAGGAACCGCTGCCGGCCGAGGCGCTCGCCGAGTGCGTCGACCTCGTCCCGCTCCTCTCCGGCGAGACCCGTCCGCTCTCGGCCGGCGCCCGGGCCGAGCTGCTGCGCCAGCGCTTCAGCTACTATGCCGACGACCTCGTGGTCCTCACCTGGGACCGCGCCTTCGTCTACGAGCCGCGGCAGGAGACCGATGTGCTCGACGTGCTGGAGGTGGCGAACGCCCAGCTCCTCGAGATGCGGTTCTACGACGAGCTGCTGGATGAGGAGCTGCCGCGCATCTACGACCTGGTGGAAGCCGCCCGCCGCGCCCCGACCCTGCTCTCCGCCCGCCGCTATGCCCGCCTCGCCCGCCGCCTGCACGGGCTGGTCGCGGAGGTGACGGAGCTGACAGAGCGCGTCGACAATGCCCTGCAGGTGACCGAGGACGTCTACCTCGCCCGCGTCTATGCGGCGGCCATGGCACTGTTCCGCGTGCCCGTGGTCTCGGCGGCGGTGGACCGCAAGCTGCAGACGGTGCGGGAGACCTACCAGGCGCTTTATGACGAGGCATCCTCCAGCCGGGCGGAGCTGCTGGAGATAGCGATCCTGCTGCTGATCGCACTGGAGATCGTGCTCTCCCTGGTCCGCCACTGATCGCGGGATTCATCCACGATTCACCCATGCGCCGGTATGTGACCCTGCCATGCCGTGGGATCCCATGCTCGACCGCGCCCGCCAGCTTCTCGCCCGCATCAGCCTGCGCGCGCGGGTGCTCGCCCTCGTCCTCGCCCTGGTCGGCCTCGGCTTCGCCGGTTTCGGCGCGACCACCGCCTGGCAGGTCACGGCGCGGGAGGAAGCGGCGGTTGCCTCCCGGCTTGAGACCGCGCTTCGCCTGCTCCGCAGCCTGGCGGAGGAGAAGGGGGAGGACTGGCGGCTGGACCCGAACGGGCGGCTGCTGCGCGGCACGGTCGCGCTGAATGACCTGAACGCCCTGCCGGACCGGGTGAAGGCGGTGACCGGCGCCGTCGCCACCGTCTTCGCCGGGGAGACCCGGGTCGCCACCAATGTCCGCAAGCCCGATGGCAACCGTGCCACCGGCACCGCCCTCGCGCCCGGCCCGGCGCTGGAGGCCGTCCGGCGCGGCGAGGTCTATCGCGGCAGCAATACCATCCTCGGCGCCCCGCACGTCACGATCTACGAGCCGCTGCGCGACCAGAACGGCCGGCAGGTCGGCATCCTCTTCGTCGGCCTGCCGCTGACGACGGTGGCGGAGGCGGAAGCGGCGGCCCTGCGGCTTGCCCTCGGCCAGGGCGCGGTGGTGCTGGGGCTGGTCGGCCTGCTGCTCTGGCTGGCGCTGCGCTGGATGCTGCGGCCGCTCGGCGTGCTTGCCGCGGCGCTGCAGGGCCTGGGCGAAGGCCGGCATGACGTCGTGGTGCCCTGCACCGACCGGCGGGACGAACTGGGCCGGATCGGCCGCACGGTCGCGGCGCTGCGCGACGCGACGCGGGAGGCGCGGACGCAGGAGGCCGCGGCGGCCGCGGCCCGGGCGGAGGCGGAGCGGCAGCGGCGGGAGGCGCAGGCCCGCATCGCCGAGAGCCTCGAACGCGCCATCGGCCATGTCACTGACCGGCTGGCGGAGGCGGCAGGCGGCCTCGGCGGCGCGACCGACACGGTGGCCGCGGTCTCCGCCGGCACGGCGGGGCACGCTGCCGCCACCGCGGTGCGGGTCGGGGAGGTCACCGGGCATGTCCGGGCGATGGCGGAGGCGACGCGCGCCCTCTCCGGCTCGGTGGACCAGATCGCGCAACAGGTTGGCGAGGGCGCCCGCATTGCCGCCGAGGCGGCTCAGGTCGCCCGCGCGAGCGATACGACCGTCACAGGCCTTGCCGATGCCGCCGGGCGGATCGGTGATGTGGTGCGGCTGATCGGCGACATCGCCGGGCAGACCAATCTGCTGGCCCTGAACGCGACCATCGAGGCGGCGCGGGCCGGCGAGACCGGCAAGGGCTTTGCGGTGGTGGCGGGGGAGGTGAAGGCGCTCGCCGGCCAGACGGCGAAGGCGACCGAGGAGATCTCCGCCCAGATCGGCGCCATGCGCGCCGCGACCGGGGAGGCCGTGGGCGCGCTGCATGCCATCGCCACGGCGGTGACGCGGATGGAGGAGGTCACGGCGACCATCGCCGAGGCGGTGGAGCACCAGGGTGCCGCCACGCGGGAGATGGCCCGCAGCGCCGCCGCCGCCGCCGACGGCACCGCCGAGGCGCAGGAGGCCATGCGCCGCCTGCAGGTGGAGATCGCCGCCGCGGATGCCAGCGTGGAGCGCCTGCGGGAGGCCGGCACGGCGGTGACCCGGGAGGGGACCGCCCTGCGGAGCGAGGTCGCGGGCTTCGTGACCCGGCTGCGCGCGGAGTAGCACGGACCTGGCGGGTGGGCGGCGGCGCCCCGCCGATCCGACATGCCGGACAAGGGCGGCGGGACGGATGGCCGCGGGCCGGCGGAGAACCTATCTATGGTCCAGCCATCCCCCGACCCAGTCCCAGGGTACCCCCTGCATTGCCAGATCCCACCCAGCCCTCCGCCACGCCCGATTTCCTGCAGCATGACCGCCCGCCGGTACCCGACATCGTGGTGCCGCGCGGCCTCCAGCCCTTCCACCTGCATGCGCAGCCGGTACGCGGGCGCCTCATCCGCCTCGGCCCGCTCGCCGATGCCTTGCTGACCCGGCACGACAACCACCCCTCCGTCACCCGGCTTGCCGGGCAGACCCTCGCGCTCGCGGCGGGGCTTGCCGGGGCGCTGAAGTTCCGCGGCAGCTTCTCCATCCAGGCCAAGGGCAACGGGCCCGTCCCGATGCTGCTCGCCGACTGCACGGAGGGCGGCGCGCTGCGCGGCTATGCCCGGGCGGAGGCCGACCGCCTGGAGAGCCTGCTGGAGGAGGCGTCGATGCCGGAGGCGGGCGCGCTGCTCGGCAGCGGCTATCTCGCCTTCACCTGCGACCAGGGCCCGGAGATGGACCGCTACCAGGGTATCGTCGCAATCGAGGGCGAGACGCTCGCCGAGATGACGGACCACTATTTCCGCACCTCCGAGCAGCTCCGCACCTTCGTCCGCCTGGCCTGCGACCGCACCCCGGCCGGCTGGCGCGCCAGCGCCTTCATCATGGAGAAGGTGGCGGGCGAGGGCGGCATCGACCCCTCGCTGGATGCCGAGGCGCAGGAGGAGGCCTGGCGCACCGCCCTCGCCCTGGCCGGCACCCTGACGGATGCCGAGATGCTGGACGACGCGCTGCCCTCGCCCCAACTCCTGCACCGGCTCTTCCATGCCGAGGGCCTGGCGCTCGACCGGCCGCGCAGCCTCTCCTATGGCTGCCGCTGCTCCCGCTCGCGGCTCGCCGGCGTGCTGCAGGGCTTCCCGGAGGACGACCTCGACCACATGGCCGAGGACGGCCGCATCACCATGACCTGCGAGTTCTGCAACCTCGACTTCCGCTTCGACCGGGCGGAGGTGCGGGGTAGCGCCGGGCGAGCCTGAGCCGTACACAGACCGCACCGATCCGATGCGGGAGCCTCCCCTGATGCCGACCCGGCGCGCCGCCCTGCTGCTGCCGCTTGCCGTCGCCGCCTGCGGCGGGCCGGAGCCGGCCGATGTCCCGCCCGGCCCGATGGGCTTCACCTACCTCATGCCGCTGCCGCTCAACGTCGTCAGCATCGAGATGGCGGAGGGCGGCCCGCCGCCGCAGCCCGGCGATGTCGGGGCGCGGCTGCTGCCCTCCCCGGTCGAGGCGGTGCGCATCATGGGCCGCGACCGGCTGGTGGCGGCCGGCACCACCGGGGAGGCGCGCTTCGCCGTGACCCAGGCGGCGCTGATCTCCGGCCGCGACAGCCTGACCTGCCTGCTCGGCTGCCGGCTTGAGATCCTCTCGGCCGAAGGCCAGCGCATGGGCTTCGTCGAGGCGCAGTCGCGCCGGGCGGTCAATGGCACGGATGCCACCCGGCCCCGCGCGGCCGAGGCGCTGCTGCGCCGGACCATGGACGACCTGAACGTGGAGTTCGAGTTCCAGCTCCGCCGGTCCCTGCGCGACTGGCTGGTGCCGATGGTGCCCGGGCCGGACGGGACGCTGGCGCCGCCGCCGGCGCCGGGCGGCGTGACCGTCGAGGAATTGCCGAAGACCTAGATCGAGGGGGATTGGACGCGGTGCGCCCGATCCCCGCAAACTCCCCCGACCCCGGCCTGAACCTGGCCGGATAAGGAAGGGGAGGGATGACCCATGCCGCTCGAACTCTCGAACCCGCCCGGCGTGCACAAGCCGGGCGCCTATTCCCATGCCGTGCTGGTACGCGACGCGACCAGGCGCCTCGTCATCTCCGGCCAGGTCGGCACCGCGCCGGACGGCACCATCGCCGAGGGCGGGGAGGCGCAGATCGACCAAGCGCTCGCCAATCTCGGCAGCATCCTCGCCGCCCACGGCATGACGCCCGCCAATCTCGTGAAGATGACGGTCTTCCTGACCGATCCGGCGCTGATCGCGGCCTGGCGGACGAAGCGCGCCGCCTGGATGGGCGATCACCGCTCCGCCAGCACGCTGCTGGTCGTCGCCGGCCTCGCCGATCCGCGCTTCCTGGTGGAGGTGGAGGGCGAGGCCGCGGATTGATCCGCCGGGCGGGAACCGTCCCCGGCGCAGGGCGATGAGGCGCGTTGCACCCGGAAAGGAGTCCCGCATGCGCAACGTCGCCCTGTTCCTCTTGATCGCGCTCACCCTGCCCGCCTGCGTCGTGCGGCGGGAGGTCAGCGCGCCGCCAGCCTATTCCCAGGCCTCGCCCTATGCCGCGCCGGTCGCGCGCGACGGCTACTGCGCCGAGTCGATCGCCCAGGCGCAGGACGCCGCCGCCCGCGCCGCCGTCACCGGCAGCGGGCGCGACGCCAACCGCGCCGACCGCACCGCGAGCTACGCCCGCCGCGACTGCTGAGGCAGCGTGGGCCGGCCGGCCGGTCGGCTTCACCGCCCGTCACTCCGGCTGGCCTCTCGCGGCAGGGACCGGCCCCCGGCCGTCACCAGGCAGGCTCGGCCGCGTGCGGCCGGGCCAGCGCGCGGGCGCCGTCCGCGCCGAAGACCTGCGCCGAGGCGATGCGCAGCCGGCAGGGCGCGCCGCGCGCGGCCCAGCCCGGCGGGTCGGGCGCCAGCAGGGTATCCAGGGTGACGCCGCCCGCCTCCACCACTGCGCGCAACTCGCCCTCGGCGGTCGCGCGCAGCAGCCGGATCGCGGCCCCGCCAGGGCCGGGCAGCGCCTCCGCCTCGCGCGGGCGGAGGAAGGCGGTGGCCGGCCCGTCCGGCAGTTCCACCCGCAGCGGCGGCAGGGCTGATACGGCGAAGCGCAGCACGCCGCCGCACACCATGCCGGAGAGGCGCGCGACCTCCCCGACGAAGCCGGCGACGAAGGGCGTGGCCGGTGCCGAGAGCAGCATGGCCGGCGGATCGAATTGCACCACGCGCCCGCGCTCCAGCACCGCGACGCGGTCGGCGAGCTCCATCGCCTCTTCCTGGTCATGCGTGACCAGGATGGTGGTCAGGCCGATCCTGTCGTGCAGGCCGCGCAGCCAGCGCCGCACCTCCCGCCGCACCAGCGCGTCCAGCGCGCCGAAGGGCTCATCGAGCAGCAGCAGCCGCGGCTCGATCGCCAGGGCCCGGGCCAGGGCCACGCGCTGCCGCTGCCCGCCCGAGACCTGGTCGGGATAGCGCCGCTCGAGCTCCGGGATCTGCACCAGCTCCAGCAGCTCCCGCACCCGCCGCGCCACCTCGGCCCGGCCCGGGCGGAGCGCGCGTGGGCGCACGCGCAGGCCGAAGGCGACGTTCTCGAAGACCGTCATGTGGCGGAACAGCGCGTAGTTCTGGAAGACCACGCCGATGCCGCGCTCCCGCGCCGGCACGCCGGTCATCACGCGGCCGGCGATGCGGACCTCGCCGGCCTCGCTGCCGTCGAGCCCCGCCAGCACGCGCAGCAGCGTGGACTTGCCGGAGCCGGAGGGGCCGAGCACCGCGACGAACTCGCCCTCCGCGATCTCGAGCGAGACGCCGTCGAGCGCCGCGGTCGGGCCGAAGCGACGAACGAGGCCGCCGACGGAGACGGTCATGCCGCCCGCCCCCCGGCGCGGCCGGTCAGGCGTTCCAGCACCGCCTTGGCCGCCAGCGTCACCAGGCCGAGCAGCGCGAGCAGCGCGGCGACCGCGAAGGCACCGGCGAACTGGTACTCGTTGTACAGGATCTCGACATGCAGCGGCATGGTGTTGGTCTGGCCCCGGATATGCCCCGACACGACGGACACCGCCCCGAACTCGCCCATGGCGCGAGCGTTGCAGAGCAGCACACCCGAGAGCAACGCCCATTTCACGTTCGGCAGGGTCACGTGCCACAGCGTCTGCCAGCCGGAGGCGCCGAGGGTCGCTGCCGCTTCCTCCTCCTCCCGCCCTTGTTCCTGCATCAGCGGCAGCACGGTGCGCGCGACGAAGGGAAAGGTGACGAAGAGCGTGGCGAGGACGAGGCCGGGCAGGGCGAAGACCACCTGGATGCCGTGCTCCTGCAGCGATGCGCCGAGCCAGCCCTGCATGCCGAAGATCAGCACGAAGACCAGGCCCGAGATGACCGGGGAGACCGAGAAGGGTAGCTCGATCAGCGTGGTCAGCACGCGCTTGCCGGCGAAATCGTGCTTGGCGAGGCACCAGGCCGCGGCGAGGCCGCCGAGGGTGTTCAGCGGCACCGCGATGGCCGCGACCAGCAGGGTCAGGCCGATCGCGGCCTGGGTATCGGGCTCGGCAATCGCCGCCGCCGCGACCGCCCAGCCGCGCCGCAGCGCCTCGGCGAAGACGGCGGCGAGCGGCAGCGCCAGCACCAGGACGGCGACGGCCAACGCCAGCAGGGCGAGCAGGATGCGGGCCCAGCGCGCCTCCTCGGTCGCGGGGCGCAGCGTCATGCGCGACCCCGGCGGAGCAGGCGCTGCAGCAGGTTGAGCGCGAGCAGGATAGGGAAGGCCAGCAGCAGCATGGCGAGGCCGATGGCGGCGGCGCCGGCATAGTCGAACTGCTCGAGGCGCACCACGATCAGCAGCGGCGCGATCTCGCTGACCATCGGCATGTTGCCGGCGATGAAGATGACGCTGCCGTATTCCCCGACCGCGCGGGCGAAAGCGAGGCCGAAGCCCGCGAGCAGCGCCGGCAGCAGCGCCGGCAGCACCACGCGCGCCAGGGTCTGCGGCCGCGTCGCGCCGAGGGTGGCGGCGGCCTCCTCCGCCTCCGGGCCCAGGTCGCGCAGCACCGGCTCCACCGTGCGGGTGACGAAGGGCAGGCCGACGAAGACCAGGGCGGCGACCACGCCCCAGGGGGTGAAGGCGATCTTCCAGCCGAAGGCGGCGGCGAGCGGCGCGCCCAGCCAGCCATTCGGCGCCAGCAGCGCGGTCAGCGCGATGCCGGCCACCGCCGTCGGCAGGGCGAAGGGCAGGTCGATGGCGGCGTCCAGCAGGCCGCGGCCGGGAAAGCGCAGCCGCACGATCGCCCAGGCCAGCAGCAGGCCGAGCGGCAGGTCGATCGCCGCCGCCAGCAGCGCCGCGCCGAAGGAGAGCCGCAGCGCGGCCAGCACGCGGGGCTCGGTCAGCGACTCCCAGAGACCGATAGGGCCGAGTTCCCAGGGCCGGATCGCCAGCGCCGTCAGCGGCAGCAGCACGATGGCGGAGAGCCAGAGCAGCGTGATGCCGAAGGCCAGCCCGAAGCCCGGGATGGCGCGGAGGCGCCCGGGCCGCGCCGGCAGGGCGAGGGTCGCGCTCATCGTCCCGGCCGGTAGATCCGGTCGAAGACGCCGCCATCGCCGAAATGCGTGCGCTGCGCCGCCTGCCAGCCACCGAAGGCGCCGTCCACGGTGACAAGCTCCATGGCCGGGAAACGCGCGGCATCGGCGCCCGCCGCGCCGGCCTCGCGCGGCCGGTAGAAATGCTTCGCCGCCAGCGCCTGGCCCTCCGGCGCGTAGAGGCCCTGCAGATAGGCCTCCGCCAGGTCGCGCGTGCCGCGGCGGTCGACGTTCCGGTCCACCACGGCGACCGAGGGCTCGGCCAGGATGGAGAGGGAGGGATAGACGATGTCGAGCCTCGCCTCGCTGAACTCCTGCCGGGCGAGATGCGCCTCGTTCTCCCAGGCCAGCAGGACATCGCCCTGGCCGCGCTGGACGAAGGTGGTCGTGGAGCCGCGGGCACCGGTATCCAGCACCGGGACCTGGCGGTAGAGCGTGGCGAGGAATGCTTCCGCCGCCTTGTCGTCGCCGCCCGGCTGCGCCTTCGCCCAGGCCCAGGCCGCGAGGTAGTTCCAGCGCGCGCCGCCCGAGGTCTTGGGGTTCGGCGTGATGACGGCGATGCCGGGCTTCACCAGGTCGCCCCAGTCGCGGATCCCTTTCGGGTTCCCCTGCCGCACCAGGAAGACGATGGTGCTGGTATAGGGGGCGCTGTTGTGCGGCAGGCGCGTGATCCAGTCGCGCGCGATCAGGCCGCGCCCGGCAATGGCGTCCACGTCATAGGCCAGCGCCAGGGTCACCACATCGGCGGCCAGCCCATCGATCACCGAGCGCGCCTGCCGGCCGGAGCCGCCATGCGAGGTGCTGACCCGCACCGCCTGCCCGTTGCGCGCCTGCCAGGCGCGGGCGAAAGCGGCATTGTAGTCCCGGTAGAACTCGCGCGTCGGGTCATAGCTGACATTCAGCAGTTCGCGCGCCGCCTGGGCCCGCGCCGCCAGCGAGGGCAGCAGCATCGGCGCGGTCAGCAGGGCGCGGCGGGTGCTCACGGCGGGCGAGGTCCGGGTCATCGGGCTGCCTCCTCTCGAGGAATGCGCGACGGCCGGATGCGCGGCATCCTCCGCCAGGGTGCCGGCCAGCTAACACGCCCTGCTATCGTTTGAGAAGAAGTTACACTCTGTCCGATCGGGTGAACGGGACCGCCATCGGTCCGCTGCCGCAGGGAGGGGAGGCCGGTCCTGGCGGATTTTTCCGGAACGATATCGTGCAATCCCGCCCGGGCCGCAGCGCCCCGGCGGCTACAGGAAGCCGATGGGCGCCCGGTCCAGCATCACCTGCCCGGCCGCGGCGAAATGCCCACTGCGCGACTGGATCTGCTGCGACAGGGTATGGATGTCGCGGAAGCGCCGCTCGAAGGGGCTGCCGGGGAAGATCGCGTCCACCCCCGCCGCCTTGTAGGTGAAATCCGCCACCTCGATCGCGGCGTGGATGGCATGGGTGCAGCCGAGCCGCAGCCTCGCCCGCGCCTCCACCGGCAGCGGCATATCGGGCCCGGCCTCGCGCCACATCTCCTCCAGCATCTCCAGCAGCCAGGCGCGCGCGGCGCCGAGCTTCGCCGAGGACCGCGCCACCTCAGCCTGGATCGTCGCGTCGTCCGCCAGCAGCGCCTGGCCGCGCGGCACCTTGCGCGTGGCCAGCGCCATGAAGGCTTCCAGCATCGCGCCCGCGGTGCCCAGCGCCACGCCGGCGACGCCGAGGGCATAGAGGCCCTGCTGCGTGAAGGCGTAGAGCCGCCCGCGCTCCCGCCGCAACGTCGGATCCTCCCGCGTGCTGCTGAAGGCTTCCGGGACGAAGAGGTCCTCCACGGAGTAGGAGTCGGAGGCCGTGCCGCGCAGCCCGATCGGGTTCCATGTATCGAGCAGCCGGGCCTCGGCCACGGGGAAGAGCAGCGTGCGGATCGCCGGGCGGCCGAGATGGTTCGGCCGCAGCGACCCGTCCGGCTCCCGCACCCGGCAATGCACGCCCATCCAGGTGGCCAGCCGGCAGCCGCTGGCGAAGTCGAAGCGGCCGGAGACGCGGTAGCCGCCCGGCACCGCCTCGGCGATCGTCTCATTCGGCGGGCCCCAGGCGACGACGCTGCGCGGATCGCCGAAGACCTCCCGCGCGATCTCCGGCGGCAGAAAGGCGGCGATCAGGTCGGCGCTGTTGCCGACGAAGATGTTCCAACCGACCGAGGCATCGTGGCGCGAGACCTCCTCGATCGCGCGCAGATAGGTGCCCGGATGCACCTCGTCGCCGCCGGCCGAGCGCGGCAGCAGCATGCGCAACAGGCGGGAGCGGTGCAGCGCCTCGACCAGGTCGGGCGGGATGCGGCGCGTCGCCTCGATCTGCGGCGCGGCCTCCGCGATGGTTGGGCCCAGGGCGCGGGCCTCGGCGACGCTATCGCGCGCCGCAATGATCGGGTGGTCCATGGCCTGGCCCCGCTTCCTCTCCGGTCGCCATTGCGGACCGCGCGGGCCGGGGCTGTCAATCGATCCTTTGTTTCGGCCAGCGCGCGGCGAGGCGCGGCAGGACCTGCTCCAGCAACAGCCGCGTCTGGACGAGCGGCACCTCGTCCCCCTGGCCGACGGGGCGGAGGACGAACTTGGTGACGCCCGCGCCGACATAATCGGCGATGCGGTCCAGGATCGCGGCGGCGTCGCCCGCGACGATGCCGCGCGCAGGGTCGCGCCCGGTGCGCGCCCTGTAGGCGGCCATGGCGCGCTGCGGTTCGGCATCGGAGGGGCTGCCGAACCAGAAGGCGAAGCCGGCGCCGTAGTGGTCCTCGTCGATGCTGCGGCCGGCCTCGGCGGCGGCATGTCGGATGGCCGCGATCACCGCGCGCGCCTCCTCCGGCGTCTCGCCGCCCGCCTGCCAGCCGGTGCCGAAGCGGGCGGTGCGGCGGATCGCGGCCTCCGACCCACCGCCGATCCAAACCGGGATCTCCGCCTGCAGCGGCCGCGGCGCGATGGAGGCGCCGGAGAGCCGCCAGTGCTGCCCGGCGAAGTCGACGCTCTCCTCCCGCCAGAGGCGGGTGACGATCTCCAGCGCCTCGTCCGTCCGGCGGCCGCGCGTCTTCGTCGCCAGACCCAGCGCCTGCCATTCCGGCGCCAGCGGGCTGCCGATGCCGAAGGCGGGCAGCAGACGGCCCTCGCTCAGGACATCGATGGTGGCGCATTGCTTGGCCACCAGCACCGGGTCGCGGAAGGCGAGCGAGAGCACGTTCATGCCGAACTTCATCCGCCGCGTCCGCCCGGCAAGCGCCGCCATGACGCTCAGGCATTCCAGGATGGGCGAGCGGCTGACGATGCGGTCGGTCTGCCAGATCGAGTCCGCCCCGGCCTGCTCGCAGAGATCCACCCAGCGCCAGAAACCGGCGGCGCTGGCGAAGGGGTACTCCGCCAGGCCGAGGCCGAGCGCGACCTTCATGCGCCGACCAGCGGCGCCAGCTCGTCCAGCCGCTTCAGGATGCCGTCGCGGTCGAGGTCGGGCACCTCCAGCAGCACGCGGTCGATTCCGGCCTCGCGGTAGCGGGCGAGCGTCGCGGCCTCGGGCGGGGCACGGAAGACCGTGGTGGAGAGGGTCTTCGGGTCGCGCCCGCCCTTCTCGGCGGCGGCGCGCAGCCGGGCGACCGCGGCCGCCGGGTCGAAGCCGGCGCCGGCGCGCGGGAACCAGCCGTCGCAGAACTCCACCACGCGCCGCAGCGTGTGGTCGGTCTCGCCGCCGAGCAGGACCGGCGGATGCGGGTGCTGCACGGGCTTGGGATACATCCAGGAGGGTTCGATGCGCACGAACTCGCCCTGGTAGCCTGCTTCCTCCTGCGTCCAGAGCGCCTTCATGGCCAGCACGCGCTCGCGCATCAGCTTGAAGCGCGTCGCATATTGCGCGCCGTGGTTCTCCATCTCCTCCACGTTCCAGCCGCCGCCGATGCCCAGCTCGAACCGCCCGCCGGAGAGACGGTCGAGGCTGGCGACGGATTTCGCCGTCACGATCGGGTCGTGCTGCGGCACCAGCAGCACGCCGGTGCCGAGGCGGAGGCGCTTCGTCGCGGCCGCGGCGAAGGCAAGCGCGACGAAGGGATCGTGGGTATGCTTGTAGCGCTTCGGCAGCTCCCCGCCGCCCGGGAAGGGCGAGCGGCGGCTGACCGGGATATGCGTGTGCTCGCAGACGAAGAGCGCGTCGAAGCCCCGCTCCTCCAGCGCCCGGCCGAGCTCGCCCGGGTCGATGCCGTAATCGGTCGGGAAATAGAAGACGCCGGTCCGCACGATGCTCCTCCCTCGGTCGCGTCGGCCAAGACGTCCCGTATTTCGGCGCCCCTGTCCACCGGCGGGCGGTCAGCCCGCCGGCGCGAGCCGCGCGCGCGGGTCGGTGCGGCCAAGCCGCCCCAGCAGGTACTCCACCTCCGTCCGCGCCCTGGCGGAGAGCGCCGAGCCCGGCCGGCGCTGTGCGTCGGAGCCGATGATGCCGCGCCGCATCATGACGTATTTCCGCACGGCGAGGCCGACGCCGAATTGCTGCTCGTAGCGGATCAGCGGCAGATGCGCGTCGAACAGGTCATGGGCCTTGTCGCGCTCCCCGGCCGCGGAAAGCTTCACGAGGTCCACCAGCATGTCGGGGAAGGCGTAGCCGGTCATGGCGCCGTCGGCGCCGCGCTCCATCTCGAAGTCGAGGAAGAGTCCGCCATTGCCGCAGAGGATGCTGAGCGGCCGCAGCGAGCCATCGGCCTGGAAGCCGCGCAGTGCCGAGATCTTCTCGAGGCCCGGCCAGTCCTCGTGCTTCAGCATGACGCAGGAGGGCAGGTCCTGCACGATGCGGCGGATCACGCCCGGCGTCATCTGCACGGTAAAGAGCAGCGGATAATCCTGCAGCACCCAGGGGATGTCGTCGCCGATCGCCTCCACCGCCTGGCGGAAATAGGTGACGATCTGGTCGTCGGTGCGCAGCGTGCTGGGCGGGGCGATCATCACGCCGGCCGCCCCGGCCTCCATCGCACCGCGGGCCAGCGCGCGCATGGCGGCGAAGCCCGGGGCGGAGACGCCGACGATGATCTGCGCCTTGCCGGCACGGCGGATGATGCGCTTGCTGATGTCGAGCGCCTCACCCTGGTCGAGCTTCGGCGCCTCGCCCATGACGCCGAGGATCGTCATGCCGTTGCAGCCCGCCTGCAGGAAGAAGTCGGTCATGCGGTCGGTGCTGGCATCGTCGATCCGGCCATCGGGCAGGAAGGGCGTGGGGGCGATCACGTAGACCCCCTTGGCGGTGTGGTCGAGCGGCATGGGTCGCGTCCTCGGAACGGCGGGGCGGCAGGATAGGGCGGCGGGCGGCCGGCGGAAATCCGCCCGGCGCGGCCTATTCCGGCGTGATGCCGGCCTTGCGCATCAGCCCCTCGTTCAGGGCGAGGTCGCGGCGGGTGCGGGCGCGCATCGACTCCGGCCCCAGCGGCAGGGGCAGCAGGCCGAACTCCTCGGCGAGGCGCCGGGCGGCAGGCCGGGCGACGGCATCCCGCGCGCCCTGGTCCAGCGCCGTGGCGAGCGGCGCCGGCAGCCCGGCCGGCGCGGCGAGGCACCACCAGGCGCTGACCAGGAATTCCGGCAGCCCGTGCTCGATCATGGTCGGCACCGCGGGCATGGCGGCGAGGCGCTGCTCGTGCGGCGCACCCAGCGCGCGCAACCGGCCTTCCAGCACATGCGCGCGGGCCGGGGCGAAGGTGGTGAACATCAGGTCCACGCGTCCCGCCAGGATCTCCGTCAGCGCCGGCGCCGGGCCGCCGAAGGGCACGTGCAGCATCTCCGTCCCCGTCCGCTCGTTCATGTCGAGCATGAGGACATGCGCGGTCGAGCCGACGCCCCAGGTGCCGTAGGAGAGCGTGCCCGGAGCGCGCTTCGCCGCCTCGATCACCTGCGCGAAGCTGCCCCAGCGCGGATGCGCCACCAGCAGATAGGCGGAGGCGTAGAGCAGGCTGATATGGGTGAAGTCGGCGAGCGGATCGTAGCCGGGATTGCGATAGGCGAAGGGCGCCATGGCGAAGGCGGAATTGCTGCCGACCAGCAGCGTGGTGCCGTCCGGCTTCGCCCGGGCGACGTAGCGGGCGCCAACCGTCGTGGAGGCACCCGGCTTATGCTCCATGACGAAATTGCCGCCGAAGCTCTCGGCGAAACCCTCCTGCAGGATGCGGGCGACGACATCGGTGCCGCCGCCGGGGGTGAAGGGGACGACGAGGCTGACGCTGCGCCCCTGCGGCCAGCCATCGGGCTCCTTGCCCTGGGCGCGGGCAAGGGCGGGCGCGGAGAGGCCGGCCGCGAGGCCCAGCGCGCCGCGGCGGGACAGGATGGTCATCGCGCCGGTTCAGATCCGCCCGGCGCGGACCAGCCTGCCGGGCAGCGCCCCGGTATGCTCGCCATTCTCGAAGACCGGCACGCCGGAGACGAAGGTGGCCTTGTAGCCCTCCACCCGCTGCATCAGGCGGCGGCCGCCGGCCGGCAGGTCGTACCAGACCTCCGGCTTGTGCAGGCGCAGCCCCTCGTAATCGAGGAGGTTGACGTCCGCCTTCTTGCCCGGCGCCAGCACGCCGCGGTCGTGGAAGCCGAAGAACTCCGCCGTCTCGCTGGTTTGGCGCTTGACCACGAATTCCAGCGGCAGCCGCGCGCCGCGGTGCCGGTCGCGCGCCCAGTGCGTCAGCATCCAGGTCGGCACGCCGGCATCGAGGATGGAGGAGCAATGCGCGCCCCCGTCGCCGAGGCCGAGCACCGTCGCGTCATCCGTCAGCATGCTGTGGATGACGTCGTGGTTGTCCACGTTGTAGCCGGTGACGGGGAAGAAGATCAGGTTGGCAGGGTCGGCCGCCATGTAGTCATAGGCGACCTCGTCCGGCGTGCGCCCTTCCCGTTCCGCGATCGCGGCGATGCTCTCGCTCGCCGGCGGCTCGTAGTCCGGCGGGTCGCCCAGCTTGAACATGCGGTGCCAGCGGCGGACGATGTGCTGGCGGAACTGGCTGAGCCGCCCGACCAGCGCCTCGCTGGGACGGTCGGCCAGGATCTCGGCCCGCACCGCGGGGTCCTGCAGGCGGCGCATGCGCTCGGCGATCGGCAGCTTCAGCAGCGCCTGGTAGCTCGGGCGGATGGAGAAGGGGTTCAGCGCCGTATCGGCGCCGAGCAGCACGCCGACCGGCCGGCCCGCCACCTGCGCCGTCACCATCGCGCCCTGGGCGCGGGCGGATTTCACGCCCTCCATCAGCCGGCGCCAGCGCTCGTCATCCGTCGGGCGGTCGGTCAGCAGGAACCAGACGGGGCGGCCCGTCTCCTTGCCCAACTGCGTCATCCAGGCGAGCTCGCTCTCCTCGATGTCGAAGTCGCTGTTCATGCCGAAGGCGCCATGGCCGACATCGCCGAGCGCGCGGCCGATGCCGAGCAGCTCGTCGACCTCCGAATAGCGGCTCGGGACCATGCCGCCCGTCAGCGTCTTGTGGCTGTTGGTGCGGGATGTGGTGAAGCCGAAGGCGCCGGCCTTCAGCCCCTCCGCCGTCAGCCGGCGCATGGTGGCGATGTCGTCGGCCGTCGCGGCCTCGAGGTCGATGGCGCGCTGGCCCATGACATAGACGCGCAAGGGGTGGTGCGGCACCTGCGCGGCGACATCGATGGTGCGCTGCATGCTGTCCAGCGCGTCGAGGAACTCCGGAAAACTCTCCCAATTCCATTTCAGCCCCTCGGCGAGGGCGATGCCGGGGATCTCCTCCACCGCCTCCATCAGGCCGATCAGCTCCTCATGGTGCGTCTGCCGCACCGGCGCGAAGCCCACGCCGCAATTGCCGAAGAGGATGGTGGTGACGCCGTGCCAGGAGGAGGGCGCGAGCACCGGGTCCCAGGTCGCCTGGCCGTCGTAATGGGTATGGGCATCGACCCAGCCCGGGGTGACCAGCAGGCCATCCGCCTGGATCTCCCGCCGCCCCGGCCCGGCCTTGCCGCCGACCTGGGCGATCCGCCCGCCCTCGAGGGCGACGTCGCCCGTGAAGGCGGGTTTGCCCGTGCCGTCCACGATGGTGCCGCCGCGGATGACCGTGTCGTGCATCGCGTCTGGTCCTTCTGTTTGGGCGGGGGTGCCGCCATGCATGCCGGGCGGGCCGATGCAGCCCTTCGGGCCACCCGCGGCCGTGCCGCGAACCCCTCCGGTTCTCATCCCGCCTTGGTCCGTTTCCCTCTGGGCGCGATTGAAGGCCCGGCCCTCCCCGGGGTCAAGGACTCAGTCGGTCGCCCGTCCTGATGCGGTAGGTCTCCGCCGCCGTGCCGTACAGGATCCGGCGCTGGTCGGCCTCCGGCAGGTCGGCGATGATCGCGCGCATCCCGCCCATGACCTCGTCGAAGGAGGCGAGCAGCCCGTCCACCGGGAAGTTGCTGGCGACCATGCAGCGCTCCGCGCCGAAGAGGCGGACCGCCTCCAGCACGACAGGCGCCTGCAGCGCCGGCGCCCAGGGCTGCCCCGGCACGCAGCAGCCGGAGAGCTTCACCCGGACATTCGGCGCCTCGGACAGGCGCGCCATCGCCTCCCGCCAGGCAGCGAGGCCGGCGGGGCTGCGGTCCGCGGGCAGGCCGAGATGGTTCAGCACGATCAGCGTTCCCGGGAAATCGCGCGCGAGGTCCAGCGCATCCGGCAGGTGCCACCAGGGCGCCTGCAACTCGAAATGCAGGCCGCTGTCCGCGAGATGCCGGTAGCCGGCGCGCCAAGCGGGGCAGCGCATCGAGCCGGGGATGCGGTGCGCCGGGTCGTAGTCCTGCGGCCGCGCCACGCCCTTCGGCTTGTGCCGCAGGCTGCGGACCAGCGGCATGGCGGCCTGGGCGCGGATCACCGCGGCGGCATCGGCGCGGTCGAGGAAGGCGGCACCGGCCATGGCGTCCGGCAATCCCTCCCGCGCCGCGATGTCGTGCACCCAGCGCGTCTCGCGCAGCGGGTCGGCGGGGTCGTGCTCGGCTTCCATGTAAACCGTGGCGAAGACCTTCTGCCGCGCGGCGTCGCGGCGGTAGTCGGCCGGCAGGTAGTCGCGGCGCAGCGCGCGGTAGTCGCCGTAGCGGAAGGGGATCGGCGGCTCCTCCTGCAGCCAGGGATGCCGGTTGGCCGCGAGGTCCCAGATATGGTGGTGCGCGTCGATGATCGGGATCATGCCGCCAGCCCCTCCAAGGCGAAGACGCGGGCCGGCGCGCCGTCCGCCCCCGGCACCAGCAGCGGCGCGGCGCAGAGGAAGGTCCGCGGCCCGGGCAGCGCGGTGGTATTCACGAGGTACTCGATCAGCGTGATCCCCCGCCGCAGCAGCACGTCATGCGTCACGTGCTGGTCGAAGGGCACCTCCTGCCTGTCGAGCAGCAGGCGGATGGGGAAGTCCTGCGGGAAGTCGAAGGCGACCGCCTTGGGTTCGCGCGAGAGCAGCCAGTCCGCTGCCTCCCGCGTCAGCCAGGGCGCCTCCTTCCAGAACTCCGGCGTGTTCCAGTCGCGCTGCCGGTCCCAGCCGGCCGAGAGCAGCAGGATCTCCCGCGCCGGGCCGCCCGGATCGGCCGCCGCCAGCCGCTCCGGCCCGATCGGCTGGTTGGCCGGCACGTCGCGCAGGTCCAGCACCCGGCAGGGGCCGACCACGCGCTCGAGCGGCGTCGCCTCGATGGTCGGGGCATCTGCCAGGATATGCGCCGGCGCGTCCACATGGCTGAAGCCATGGCAGGCGGCATCGAGGCGGGAGATGCGGAACTGGTCCCCCGCCCTGATGTCGCCGGTGACGCTGACCTGCGTGCGCCAGCGGAAATGCGGCGCGATCGGCATGGAGAGATCGACGATGCGCATGGGTCCTCCCGAAGCCTGTTCTTATTGAGCGCGCGGCCTCGGCGGTCGCCGCAGCGCGTAGAAGGCGACCGAGCCGGCGACATAGGCGATGACCGAGCCGATGAAGGCGACGCGGTAGCTGCCCGTCACGTCGAAGACGAAGCCCGCGGCCCAGGAGCCGATGGCGGCGCCGAGGCCGGAGCCGATGGTGATGACGCCGAGGATGGTGCCGAGCCGCGGGCCGGGGAAGAGATCCGCCGTCTTCGCCGTAATTGCGGGGCCGCGCGCGCCCCAGGTCAGGCCGAAGAAGCAGGCATGCAGCCAGAGCAGCATGTGATCGCCCGGCCCGGTGATCGCCATGGCGCAGAAGACGCCGATGATGGAGATTCCATAGGCCAGCAGCGCCGACCACTCGCGTCCGATATAGTCGGAGAGGGTGCCGGTCGCGATCACCCCGGGCATGGCGAGGAAGCTGCCCATCCCCAGCACGCCCGCGGCATAGAGCGGATCGAAGCCGACATCGACCGCGAAGGCGATCTGGTGCAGGGAGACCAGGAAGCTGCCGATGCTGGTGAACATGTAGACGAGGAAGAGCAGCCAGAACTGCGGCGTGCGCACCGCCTCGCCCAGCGTCCAGCTCCGCACGGCCGCGGCGGCGGGCGCGGCGGCGGCACGGGCCACCCCGCCGCGCCGGTCGAAGAGGAAGGAGAGCGGCAGCAGCACGGCGGCGGCGACCGCGGCCGCGACGAGGTAGGCGCCGCGCCATCCCAAGCCCTCGATCAGCACCTGGCTGGCCGGGGCGGAGGCCGCGCGGCCGAAGCCATTGGCCGATTGCAGGACGGAGATCGCCATGCCCCGCCGCGTGGCAAACAGGCGCGAGATCAGCGGCACGAAGACCAGCAGGCCGACGCAATTGGCGCCGAAGGTCATCACCACGCCGTAGAGGAACACCACCTGCCACAGCGCCCCCGCCTGCGCGCTGCCGACCAGGCCCAGCACCAGCAACGCGCCGCCCAGCAGCACCATCCGCCGCACGCCCAGCCGGTCCACCATGCTGCCCACGAAGGGCGAGCTGGCGCCGCCGACGAGCTGCCCGACGGAATAGGCCAGCGAGCTCTCCGCCCGCGTCCAGCCGAAATCCGCGACGAAGGCCAGCAGGAAGACGGTGTAGGAATGCATGACGCTGGCGCCGACCGTGAAGGCCAGGAAGGCGCTGCCGAGGATCAGCCAGGCACGGCGGCCAGCCAGAAGGTTGTCCTGGGATAGGTCTTCTTGGGACGCTGGCGGCATGGCGGCGATGCTACGACCCGGCTGCGCGGGGTGGCAAATCGCCCTGCCTTGCCTGGCTCCGGGCTTCGCCGGAGACTGCGGCCGAGGGGGATAACGCCATGCCGAACCGCGCCGCCATTGATGCCGTCCTGCAGCGGACCGTGGAGGCGGGCGCGGTGCCGGGCGTCGTCGCCCTCGCCGCCGACCGGAACGGGGTGGTCTATGAGGGCGCCTTTGGCCGCCGCGACCTCTCGGCGGCCGCGCCGATGACCCTCGACACGGTCTTCTGGATCGCCTCCATGACCAAGGCGGTGACCTCGGTCGCTGCCATGCGGCTGGTGGAGGAGCGCCGGCTCGAGCTCGACGCGCCGCTCGGCGGGCTGCTGCCGGACCTCGCCGCGCCCGAGGTGCTGGAGGGATTCGCGCCGGACGGCACGCCGCGGCTGCGGCCGGCGAAGCGCCCGATCACCCTGCGGCATCTGCTGACCCATACCGCCGGCTTCTCCTACAATACCTGGAATGCCGGGATGGCGCGGTACATGGAGATCACCGGACTGCCGGCGCCGCGCAGCGGCAGGCTGGCCTCGCTTCGCGCGCCGCTGGTGCGCGACCCCGGCGAGGCCTGGGAATACAGCATCGCCACCGACTGGGCCGGCCGCGTGGTCGAGGCCGCGGGCGGCGCCGGCCTCGACGTGCTGCTGCGCGGCCTGGTGCTCGGCCCGCTCGGCATGGCCGATACCGGCCATGTCCCGGGACCCTCGCAGCAGGCGCGGCGGGCGCGGGTGCACCAGCGCGACGGGCAGGGCGCGCTCTCGCCCATCGACTTCGCGCTGCCGGAGGCGCCGGAGTTCCTGGGCGGCGGGGGTGGCCTGCTCTCGACCGGGCTGGACTATCTCCGCTTCCTCCGCATGCTGCTGGGCGGCGGCGCGCTGGACGGGGCGCGGGTGCTGCGGCCGGAGACGGTCGCCGAGATGGCGCGCAACCAGATCGGCGCGCTGGAATTCCGCCCCCTGCGCACGACCATGCCGGCGGTCTCCAACGACTTCGACCCCTTCCCGGAGATGTCGCGCAAATTCGGCCTCGGCTTCCTGATCAACACGCAGGACCTGCCGGGGCGGCGCGCAGCGGGCAGCCTGGCCTGGGCCGGGCTCGGCAATACCTGGTTCTGGGTGGACCCCGGGCGCGGCATGGCCGGCGTGCTGCTGACGCAGATCCTGCCCTTCGCCGACCATGCGGTGCTGGACCTGCTGGCCGGGTTCGAGACCGCCGTTTACGCCGGCTGAGGCTGCGAGGCGCTCGCGATTTGCCGCCCGGCGCCGGCCGGGGCTAGCCTTGCGGCAAACCCGGAGGAACGATGCGATGACCGCCGCGCAGGACATGCTGGAGCGCGCCGCCCCCGCCACCGCCACCCGGTTCGACGCCATCGTCATCGGCGCCGGCATGTCGGGCATGTACCAGCTCATCCGCCTGCGCGAGCTCGGCCTGACCGCCCGGGTCTTCGAGGCTGGCACGGGCGTCGGCGGCACCTGGTACTGGAACCGCTACCCCGGCGCGCGCTTCGACTCCGAGAGCTATTCCTACGGCTTCTCCTTCTCCGAGGAGCTGCTGCAGGATTGGAGCTGGTCGGAGCATTTCGCGCCGCAGCCGGAGACGCTGCGCTACCTGAACCACGTGGCCGACAGGTTCGACCTGCGCCGCGACATCCAGTTCAAGGCCCGCGTCAGCCGCGCGGCGTGGCGGGATGCGACGCGGGACTGGGCGGTGACGCTAGAGGACGGCAGCGAGTTCACCTGCCGCTATCTCATCACCGCCATCGGCGTTCTCTCCACCCCGACCCTGCCGCGCTTCGAGGGGATGGACAGCTTCCGGGGCCTCTCCTTCCACACCGCGCGCTGGCCGCATGAGAAGGTGGACTTCGCCGGCAAGCGCGTGGCCGTCATCGGCACCGGCGCCACCGGCGTGCAGACCATCCAGGAGGTCGCCAAGACCGCCGGGCACCTCACGGTCTTCCAGCGCACGCCCAACTGGTGCGCGCCGCTGCACAACCGCCCGATCACCGAGGAGGAGCAGAAGGAGATCAAGGCGAACTACGCCGAGATCTTCCGCCGCTGCCAGGAGACCTTCTCCTGCTTCCTGCACACGCCCGACCCGCGCGGCACCTTCGAGGTGACCAAGGAGGAGCGCGAGGCCTTCTACGAGCAGCTCTACGCCTCCCCCGGCTTCGGCATCTGGGTCGGCAATTTCAAGGACATGCTGACCGACCCGGCGGCGAATGCGGAGATCTCCGACTTCGTCGCGCGCAAGATCCGCCAGCGGGTGAAGGACCCGAAGGTGGCGGAGATGCTGATCCCGAAGAATCACGGCTTCGGCACCCGCCGCGTGCCGCTCGAGACCCGCTACTACGAGGTCTACAACCAGCCCAATGTCCTGCTGGTGGACAGCAAGGCGACGCCGATCCGGCGCGTCACGCCGACCGGCCTCGAGACCAGCGAGCAGGCCTACGAGTTCGACATCATCATCTACGCCACCGGCTTCGATGCGCTCACCGGCGCCTTCGACCGCATCGACATCCGTGGCGAGGGCGGGCTGACGCTGAAGCAGAAGTGGTCGGCCGGCGCGCAGACGCTGATGGGCATGCTGGTGGAGGATTTCCCCAACATGTTCATGCTACTCGGGCCGCACACGGCGCTCGGCAATATCCCGCGCAGCATCGAGTACAACGTGGACTGGGTGACGGCGCTGCTGCGGCACATGCAGGCCCGCGGCCTGACGCGGGCCGAGGCGCGGCCGGAGGCGATGGCGGCCTGGACCGAGCATGTGAAGGCGGTGGGCGCCGGGCTGCTGACCAACCAGGTCGATTCCTGGATGACCGGCGTGAACCTCAACGTGGAGGGCAAGCAGACCCGCACCATCGCCCGCTACAGCGGCAGCGCGCCGGAATACCGGGCGTGGTGCGACCGCATCGCGGCGGGCGGCTACCGGGAACTGGACCTCGCCTGAGGGCGGCTCCGGGCTGCCTGCCCCTCCGCCGCGGCGGCGCCGTCCAGCACCGCCTCGAGCGCCGCGATCGTCTCCGGCGGCAGGCGCCGGATCTCCCGCGCGATGCGGTTCGCCAGCGCCGTCGCCTCGGCCGAGAGGCCGGCGGTGTCCACCACCACCCGCGGATGGGAGAGGCGGGCGAGCCGCGCCACCTCCTCCGCATCGTCCCAGATCAGGCCGAAATACTCGTTCACCTGGTGGATCAGGCCGGAGGAGGGCCGGCCGCGATGCCCGTGCTCGAGCGCCGAGAGATAGGCGGGCGAGACCTGCAGGGCGCGGGCGAGATCGGTCAGGGTGACGCCCTTCGCCTCGCGCAGGGCGCGCAGCTTGGCGCCGAAGGGCGTCATTCCCGCGGGCCGCGGAGGCGGCGGAGCAGCAGCACCACCGCGCCGGGATTGCCGGCGGCGTAATGCGCGGCGCCGAGGATCAGGGGCCGCATGTCGGGCGCGTTCAGCCAATGCGGCAGTTCCCGCCGCAGCACGCCCATCTCCTGCCCGACCGAGCCCTTGCCGGTGACGATGGCGACGCAGCGGCAGCCCTCCGA
The DNA here is from genome assembly GCF_030657435.1 of Paracraurococcus lichenis. Classification (GTDB taxonomy): domain Bacteria; phylum Pseudomonadota; class Alphaproteobacteria; order Acetobacterales; family Acetobacteraceae; genus Paracraurococcus; species Paracraurococcus lichenis. The sequence goes on from NZ_JAUTWS010000019.1 coordinate 58,980, forward strand.
CTGGGCCTGATGCAGGAAGCGGCGGACGGCGGCATGCGCGTCCTGGGCGCGGCGGCCATGCAGGTCCAGCGTCCGCTCGGGCCGCGTCTCGCCCCGCCGCAGCGACTTCCAGCGCTTGCCGTCCAGGCCGGCGGGCTGGGCGCCGACCTGCAGCTCCACCGGGCGGTGCGGGACGGGCTTCGGCGCGGGGGCGGGCGCCGGCACGGCGACCGGCTGCGGGGCGGGAAGCGGCGCGACGGCCGGCGCGGGCGGGGTCAGGGCCTTGCCCGGCAGCGGCGCCACCTGGGCGCGCGCGGTGTAGAGGTGCCAGAGCGCGCGGTCGGCCTCGGTCAGGCTGCGCCGGGCGCGCGGGCGCGAGGCGGGCGCCGCCGGCCAGTCCTCGCCCGCCACCGGGCGCCGTGGCGCCATGGCGGATCAGTCGCCGGGCGGGGCGAGGCCGCCGGGCTCGGCGGTGCGCGGGGGCGCCACGGCATCGCCCATGGGCAGCGCGGCCGGGTCGTCATCCACCAGGATGATGTGCAGCCGGCGCGGGCCATGCGCGCCGAGCTCCAGCGTCTGCTCGATATCGGCGGAGCGCGAGGGGCCGGTCACGAACATGATGTTGCGCGGCATGAAGCCGCCGGACAGCGCGTCCTCGTGCTCGGCCCGCAGCCGGTCCCAGGCTTCCTCATAGGCGCCGGCGATCGCGGTGGCGCGCAGCACCACGACCTCGGTCTCCGCCAGCAGGTTCAGCGTGGTGGGGCGGCCGGGGCCTGAGGGGAGCATGAGCGTCCCCGTCTCGGCGATGCCGGCCCAGCCGTGCTGGACGCTGACCTGGTCGGTGGGCTGGGCGCGGCGGCGCTCGAATTCCAGCAGCGGGCGGTCGGACCAGGGGATGGCCTCGAATTCGGGGTTCGGGGCGAGGGCGAAGCGCGGCGGCAGGTTCTGCGCGGCGAGGTAGTCGGCCAGCGCCGCCGGGACCGCGGCCAGGTCCGGCACGCGGGTGACGGTGCCGAACTCCTTCTCCACGTTGCGGATGAAGAGCGCGACCTGGTCCGGCCGCGGCAGGCGGGAGCGGGCCGGGATCAGGTGGCGCGGATGGGTGGCCAGTCGCCCGGCCAGCATCGCCTGCTGGTCCGCCGGCAGCGGCCCGCGCTTCAGTCCGCGCCGGATGGCGCCCAGGATGGCCTCTTTGGTCATGCGGTGGGTGCTACTCCCTGGCGCGGGTGGCGGGAAGCCCGAGCGGGGTCAGCGCGCCGGCTCCACCAGGTCGAGCCGGCGGAGAGAGATCAGTACCAGGTTGTCGGGCCCCTCGCTCATCGCCCCGATCCCTGCTTCGCCTTGGCATAGCGCGCCATGAAGGTGCCCCCCGGCTCCGGCGCCGGCAGGTCGCGCCCCCGGGTCCAGCCGCCGGCCAGCGGCAATGCCTTGAACGCACCCTTGCCGCGGCCGAGCAGCCCGAGCGCGCCGATCGCCGCCCGCGTCGCCAGCCGGTAGGCCGCGGGCCGCCGGGCGAACCAGCCCCAGAGGCCGAGATTGGTCCTCTGCGTCGCCGGGGTCAGGTGCCGCTCGAACTCCCGCTCCCGCCAGTGCCGCATCAGCTTGGGCAGCGGGATCTTCACGGGGCAGACGCTCTCGCACTTGCCGCAGAAGGTCGAGGCATTGGGCAGCAGCCCGGTCCGGTCGATGCCGACCAGGGAGGGCGTCAGCACCGAGCCCATCGGCCCCGGATAGACCCAGCCATAGGCATGGCCGCCCACCGCGCCATAGACCGGGCAGTGGTTCATGCAGGCGGCGCAGCGGATGCAGCGCAGCATCTCCTGGAACTCGGTCCCGATCATGTTGGACCGGCCGTTGTCCACCAGCACCACATGGTATTCCTCGGGCCCGTCGAGGTCGGCGGGGCGGCGGGCGCCGGTCGAGAAGGTGGTGTAGACCGAGAAGTCCTGGCCCGTGGCGCTGCGCGCCAGCAAGCGCAGCATGTTGGTCGCGTCCTCCAGCGTCGGGACCAGCTTCTCGATGGAGGCCAGCGCGATATGCACCCGCGGCAGGGTCTGGGTCAGGTCGCCATTGCCCTCGTTGGTGACGATGACGCTGCTGCCCGTCTCGGCAATCAGGAAATTGGCGCCGGTGATGCCGACATCGGCGGCGAGGAACTTCTCCCGAAGCTTGCCGCGCGCCTCGGCCAGGATGTCGCGCCGCTCGGCGAAGACGCGGTCGGCGGGCAGGTCGGTGTGCAGGCGGCGGAAATCGGCCTCCCAGTCCTCCCGGTTCAGGTGGAAGGCCGGGGCGATGATGTGGGAGGGGTGCTCCTGCCGGAGCTGCAGGATATACTCGCCGAGATCGGTCTCGACCGGCTGGATCCCGTTGGCCTCCAAATGGGCGTTGATCCCGAGCTCCTCGGAGATCATGGACTTGCCCTTCGTGACGGTGCGGGCGCCCGCCTTGCGGCAGATCTCCAGCACCGCGGCGCGGGCGTCGTCGGCCGTGCTGCACCAGTGCACCTGGCCGCCGGCGGCCTTCACCTTCGCCTCATAGGCTTCCAGGTAGAAGTCCAGGTTGGCCAGCGTATGGTTCTTGATGTCGCGGCCGATGTTCCGGAGCTGCTCGAATTCCGGCAGGTTCGCCACGGCCTGGGCGCGGCGCTGCAGGAAGGCGCCCTTGGCGGTGCCCAGCGCCTTCTGCAGGCCGGGATCGGCCAGGGCGCGGGCGGCATTCTCCTTGAAGGCGGGCGAGGTGACGGCGACCACGGGCAAGCTCCTGTCCTGCCGTACAATGTAGCGCCGCGGGGCCGGGCGGTCAGGGGGCCGCAGCGGGAAAGCGCCCCTCCGCCCCGGCCATTCCGCGCCCGCGTCACGGCAGGGCCAGCGGGTCCGCAGCGGCCCCGTGCCGCCACTGCCGCAGCACAAGGACTCGGCGCGTGGCGGCGCCGAGGGCAGGAGGGCGGGATGGAGCGCGGGCAGAACCGCCGCTGGGCGAGGGCCGCCCTGGGCCTCGCCCTGCTGCTGGTCGTCAGGCCCGCCGGCGCCCTGCCGCCGCCCGACTGCATCCATGCGCTGGAGGGCGCGACCGCCCGCATCCCGCTGCCGCCCGGCCCGGGCGCCTGGGCGGTGCGGGACCAGGCCGGCCGGCCGGTCCGCCCCGCCGGCCCGGCCGATGCCGATGGCGGGCTGCGTGTGCCGCCCGGCGGCTGGTACCGGCTCTACCGCGACGACGCCCCTGTCGGCGGGCGCTTCGCGGCCGGGCATGTCGTGCTGGTCACCGGCCAGTCCCAGGCGGGCGGCCTGTTCTTCGCGACCTGGCCGCAGGTCGGCGCGCATCCCGTCGGGCCGGCCGACCCGCCGGCGCCGCCGGTCTCCGCCGTGCTGGAGGGCTGTCGCGAGCCGGCCGGCTGCCCCTGGGGCGAGACGCGCTGGCGCCCGGCCGGCGAGGCGCTCGGTGCCCGCATCCTGCTGGCCGAGCTCGCCCGGCTGCGGCCGGGAATCCCGGTCGCGCTGGCGGATACCAGTTGGGGCAATGCCGGCATCCTCGACCTGCTGGACCCCGCCGGGCCGGCACGGCCCTACCTGGTCCGGGTGGCCGAGGCGGCGGCGCCGGCCTCGGCCCTGCTGGTCCTGGCGCACGGCACCTCGGATGCCCTCGCGCGCACGCCGCCCGCGGCCTATGCGGCGGGGGTCGGGGCTCTGGCTGGGCTGCTGCGGGCGGCCGGCGGCAATCCGGCCATGCCGGCGCTGCAGGCGCCGTTGGCGCCGCTGCGGGACGCGGTCGCGCTGCTCGGCTCCGGCCGGCTGGCGGGCCTGGCGGGGATCACCTCGGCCGGCCACTGGACCCTCGCGCTCGGCCTGGCTTGGCACCGGCCGCTGGACCCCGCCACGGCGGCGCAGGCCGGGGCGATCCGGTACGCGCAGGCGGAGGCTGCGCGGCGCTTCGGCCTGCTCCCGGGCGGCGACATGGCGGCTGTCGAGAGCGGCGCCGATGGCATCCACTGGTCGGCCGAGGGCGTCCGGCGGGCGGCGCGGGAGGCGGCGGCGGCGCTCGCCGCCGCATTGCCGCCCCCCTGAACCTGCTTGCACCGGGGGAGCGAGGCTCCTATGTTTCACCCATCAATCACCATCCGGGCTTGCGGGGGGTGGCCTGAAAGGGCCGCCTTTTTTGTTTTTGGGCACCGAGATCGAACGACCGCACCACGAGGGGCTGGAGGCGCGCATCGCCGACGCCATCGCCCCCACCATCGAGCACATGGGCTACGAGCTCGTGCGCGTTCAGGTTTCCGGCAAGGAAAGGCCGGTCGTGCAGATCATGGCCGACCGCGCCGATGACGCGCCCTTCCGCGTCGAGGATTGCGAGGCGATCAGCCACGCCGTCGGCGCCGTGCTCGATGTCGAGGACCCGATCAAGGGCGAGTGGACGCTCGAGGTCTCCTCGGCCGGGATCGACCGTCCCTTGACCCGGGCCAAGGACTGGAACCGCTTCGCCGGGCATGTCGCCCAGGTCGAGCTGCTGGTCCCGCTCGAGGGCCGCAAGCGCTTCAAGGGCATCGCGCTGGGCGCCGATGCCGAGACGGCGCGGCTGCGGCTGGAAGACGGGAGCGAGGCAAGTTTCCCGCGGAGCAACATCCGCCGCGCCAAGCTGGTGCTGACCGACGAACTGATCGCCGCGACCGCGGCACCCCCCGCCGGATCGCCGGGCGCCGATGGCGCGGAGCGAGACTCCGGCGGGAAACCCCACTGAGGAGAACCGAGGCCATGGCCGTGGATGTCGCGATCGCACGCCCCGAATTGCTGCAGGTCGCCGATGCCGTCGCGCGCGAGAAGATGATCGAGCGCGAGGAGGTGCTGGAGGCGATGGAGCAGGCCATCCAGAAGGCCGGCCGCGCCAAGTACGGGCACGAGAAGGACATCCGCGCCGTCATCGACCGCCGCAGCGGCGAGGTCCGCCTGTCCCGCTGGACCGAGGTGGTGGAGCAGGAGCCGGTGGAGAACGAGGCGACGCAGATCCCGCTGCGCATCGCCCAGAAGTTCAAGCCCGGCATCCAGGCCGGCGAGTTCATCGTCGACCCGCTGCCGCCGATCGATTTCGGCCGCATCGCCGCCCAGACGGCGAAGCAGGTGATCGTCCAGCGCGTGCGCGAGGTCGAGCGCAAGAAGCAGTTCGACGAGTACAAGGACCGCGTCGGCGAGATCATCAACGGCATCGTCAAGCGGACCGAGTACGGCAACCTGATGGTCGACCTCGGCCGGGCCGAGGCGCTGCTGCGCCGCGACGAGACCATCCCGCGCGAGGCCTTCCGGAATGGCGACCGCGTCCGGGCCTACATCTATGATGTCCGGGAAGAACCCCGCGGCCCGCAGATCTTCCTGAGCCGCACCCATCCGGGGTTCCTGGCCAAGCTCTTCGCCCAGGAAGTGCCGGAGATCTACGACGGCATCATCGAGATCAAGGCGGTGGCGCGCGACCCCGGCAGCCGCGCCAAGATGGCCGTCATCTCCCGCGACAGCTCGATCGACCCGGTCGGCGCCTGCGTCGGCATGCGCGGCAGCCGCGTGCAGGCCGTGGTGCAGGAGCTGCAGGGCGAGAAGATCGACATCATCCCCTGGTCGCCCGACAACGCGACCTTCGTGGTGAATGCCCTCGCCCCGGCCGAGGTGACGAAGGTCGTCCTCGACGACGATGCACGCAGGGTTGAAGTCGTCGTCCCCGACGACCAATTGTCCCTCGCGATCGGGCGCCGCGGGCAGAATGTCCGCCTCGCCTCCCAGCTCACCCGCTGGGACATCGACATCCTGACCGAGGCCGAGGAATCGGAGCGCCGGCAGGAGGAATTCCGCAAGCGCACCGGCCTCTTCGTCGAGGCGCTGGACGTGGACGACGTGATCGCCGGCCTGCTGGTGACCGAGGGCTTCACCTCGGTCGAGGACGTCGTCGCCGTCGAGGACGAGGAGCTGGCGGGCATCGAGGGCTTCGACGAGACCGTCGCGGCCGAGCTCAAGCGCCGCGCCGAGGCCTTCCTCGAACGGCGGGATGTCGAGCTGGACGAGAAGCGGCGCGAGATGGGCGTCGAGGATGCGGTCGCCGAGGTCGGCGGCTTCACCCCGGCGCAGCTCGTGGCGCTGGGCGAGAAGGGGGTGAAGTCGCTCGACGACCTGGCCGACCTCGCCTCCGACGAGCTGATCGAGATGCTGGGCGAGGACTCCATGGACGAGGAGACCGCCAACGCCATCATCATGGCGGCCCGGCAGCACTGGTTCGAGGACGGGGAGGCCGCTCCGGAGGCGGTGGATGGCGACGGCACGCCCGGCTGAGGCGGCCCCGCCCGAGGCGGCGGAGGACGAGCCCGAGAAGGGCCCGCTTCGCCGCTGCATCGTGACGCGGGAGAGCCGACCGAAGGAGGCGATGCTCCGCTTCGTGCTGGGGCCGGACCGGACCCTGGTCGCGGACTTGGCCGGACGGCTCCCGGGCCGGGGAATGTGGTTGTCGGCAAGGGCCGATGTGTTAGAACGCGCGATCAAGCGCGGCGCCTTCGCGAAGGCGGCACGCGGGACCGTGCACCTGCCCCCTGACCTTGCCGCGCGGATCGAGGACGGCCTTCGGGTCCGCATCCGCGATCTCATCGGCTTCGCCCGGCGGAGCAGCCAGGCGGTCTGCGGGCGGGAGACCGTCCGCGAGTGGATGCAGGCCGGCAAGGCCGGCCTGCTGGTGGAGGCTTCGGACGGCAGCCCGGCGGAACGGGCGCGGCTGGTCGGCGGGTGGGACCTGCCGGTGATCGCGCCCATGCCGGCCGCGATGCTCGGCGGCATCTTCGGCCGGGACCATGCCGTTCATGTGGCGATCGCGCGCGGGCGCCTCGCCGATGCGATCGCGGTGGAGGCGACGCGGCTGGCCGGCATCGGCGGCGCGGCCCCTGCACCGCCGGAGGGCAAGAGGAGTAGCGGCCCGATGGGCCAATGAGCGGGTGAGGTTGGGCGCGCCATCTCGCGCCCGGTGGAATGACCGGACATGCCAGGCGGGAGCTTCCCGGGGGCGTGTCCCTTGGCACGAGTGGCATGACGGCAGCAGACGGATCGGGTTCGGATCAACGAATGAGCGACCAGAACGACCAGGACGCGGGCAAGAGCAGGCTGAGCCTCAGGCCGGCCGGCGGCCGCCTGGAGCTGGGCAAGACGGTGGACGCGGGCAGCGTGCGCCAGAGCTTCAGCCATGGGCGGAGCAAGACCGTGCAGGTCGAGGTGGTGAAGAAGCGGACGGGTGCGCCCGCGCCGCGCCAGGCGGCCGGTCCGGCCGCGCCGGTGCCCGCGGGCGGTGGCCCGCGCCCGGCGCAGCCGCGGGCCGGCGGCCCGCAGGCGCGCGGCCCGCAGCCGGCGGCCGGCACACGGCCCCTGACGGCGGCCGAGCAGGCGGTGCGCCAGCGCGTGCTGGAAGAGCAGCGCCGGCTGGAGGCGCAGCGCCAGCGGGAGGAGCGGGAGCGTCAGGCGCTCATGGTCCGCTCCGCCGCCGAGGAAGCGCGTCGGCGCGAGGAAGAGGAAAAGCGGGAGGCTGAGGAAGCGGCCCGCCGCGCCGAGGAGGAGGCCGCCCGCGCGAAGCAGGAGGCCGAGGAGGCCGCCCTCCGCGCCGCCGAGGAGGCCGAGCAGGCGCAGGTGACGGCCCGCCAGGTCCCGGCGGCCGCACCGGCCCCCGCCCCGGCGGAGGCCCGGACCCCGGCCCAGCCGGCCGCGCCCGCGCGCCCGGCGCCGGTGCGCCCGGTCGCGCCGCCGCTGCGGACGCCCGGCCGTCCGGGGCCGATCCCGGTCGGCCCCGGCGCCCAGCGCCCGCGTCCGGGCGGCCCGGCCCAGCCGCAGGCCCCGGCGGCCCAGGCCGCCGCGGCGCCTGGCGCCGCCGCCACCCCGGCGGCGGCCGCGGCCAGGCTCTCGCTCCGTCCCCGCACTGCGGAGGAGGAGGACGAGGCGCGCCGCACCGCCGCCCGCCGTCCCGGCCTGCCGGCCGCGGCACCGAAGAAGCCGGCGCTCGCGCCCGCCAGGAAGGGCCTGCCCGGCCCGGACCGGCGGGGCGGCGGTCGCATCGACGTCCAGGCGGCGATCGAGGGCGAGGACGAGCGCAGCCGCTCCATCGCCTCGCTCCGCCGGGCGCGTGAGCGCGAGCGGCGCCAGCAGGAGCTGGCGCGGCTGCGCTCGGGCACCGAGCGCGTGGTGCGCGACGTGGTGGTCCCTGAGGCGATCACGGTCCAGGAGCTCGCCAACCGCATGGCCGCCCGCGGCGGCGAGGTGGTCAAGGCGCTGTTCCGCATGGGCGTGATGGCGACACTCACGCAGACCATCGACGCCGACACGGCGGAGCTGGTGGTGCAGGAGTTCGGCCACCGCGTCCGCCGCGTCTCGGAATCCGACGTCGAGCTGGGCCTCGAGGGCGTGGCGGACGAGGATACCGACCTGCAGACCCGGCCGCCGGTCGTCACCATCATGGGCCATGTCGACCACGGCAAGACCAGCCTGCTGGACGCGCTGCGCAAGGCCGATGTCGCGGCGCACGAGGCCGGCGGCATCACCCAGCATATCGGCGCCTACCAGGTGCAGACGCCGGACGGCGGCAAGGTGACCTTCATCGACACGCCGGGCCACGCCGCCTTCACCGCCATGCGCAGCCGCGGCGCGCAGGTGACGGACATGGTGGTGCTGGTGGTCGCGGCCGATGACGGCGTCATGCCGCAGACGGTCGAGGCGATCAGCCACGCCAAGGCGGCGAACGTGCCGATCATCGTGGCGGTCAACAAGATCGACAAGCCGGGCGTCCGCCCCGAGCGCGTGAAGCAGGAACTCCTGCAGCACGACATCGTGGTGGAGAGCCTGGGCGGCGAGACGCAGGAGGTCGAGGTCTCGGCGACGCAGAAGATCAACCTCGACAAGCTGCTCGAGGCGATCCAGCTGCAGGCCGAGATCCTGGACCTGAAGGCCAACCCGTCGCGGGCGGCCGAGGGCACGGTGATCGAGTCCAAGCTCGACCGCGGCCGCGGCCCGGTGGCGACGGTGCTGGTCCAGAAGGGCACGCTGCACCAGGGCGACATCGTGGTGGCCGGCACCGAATGGGGCCGGGTGCGTGCGATGCTCGACGACAAGGGCCGCCAGTTGAAGGAGGCGCCGCCCTCGCTCCCGGTCGAGATCCTCGGCCTCTCGGGCGTCCCCGCCGCGGGCGAGAATTTCGTCGCGGTCGAGGACGAGGCCCGGGCGCGCGAGATCTCCGATTTCCGCCAGCGCAAGGCGCGGGAGAAGCAGGCGGCCACCGCCATGGCCGGCCGCGGCACGCTGACCGACATGCTGGCCCGCATCCAGGCGGGCGAGCAGAAGGAGGTGGCGGTCGTCGTCAAGGCCGATGTGCAGGGCAGCGCCGAGGCGATCGGCGTCGTGCTGGGCAAGCTGGGGAACGAGGAGGTGCGGGTCCGCGTGCTGCACAGCGCGGTGGGCCAGATCACCGAATCCGACATCCAGCTCGCCAAGGCCTCGAATGCCGTGCTGGTCGCCTTCAATGTCCGCGCGACCTCGCAGGCGCGGGAGCTGGCGCAGCGGGAGGGCGTGGACATCCGCTACTACTCGATCATCTACGAGGTGTCGGACGACATCGAGAAGATGTTCAAGTCGAAGCTGGCCCCGGTCGCCCGCGAGAACTTCCTGGGCTACGCGCAGATCCTGCAGGTCTTCGAGGTCAAGCGGGTCGGCAACGTGGCGGGCTGCCGCGTGACCGAGGGCGTGGTGAAGCGCGGCTGCGGCGTGCGCCTGATCCGCGACGGCGTCGTGATCCACCAGGGCGAGCTCAGCACGCTCCGGCGCTTCAAGGACGACGTGAAGGAAGTCACCAACGGCTACGAATGCGGCATGTCCTTCGCCAACTACAACGACATCCGCGTCGGCGACCAGATCGAGTGCTACGAGACGGAGATGGTGAGCGCGGCCTGACCCGCGCCACCCTCCGGCGTTGAACCGGGGCGCGGCGCCGAGAGGTGCCGCGCCCTTTCTCTTTGCGAAGGGTCCCGACCCCATGACCAAGCGGCACGCCGGCCACGGCGACGGCCCGTCCCAGCGCCAGCTCCGCGTCGCGGAGGAGGTGCGCCATGCCCTCGCCGCGCTCTTCGAGCGGCGCGACTTCCGCGACCCGGACCTCGCCAATATCCATGTCACGGTGACGGAGGTCCGCGCCTCCCCCGACCTCAAGCACATGACGGCCTTCGTCAGCGGCCTCGGCCGCGACCTGCCGGAGGCACAGTTCCAGGCGCTGAAGCGCGCTGCGCCCTTCCTCAGGACGCAGGTGGCCAAGGCGGTGCGGCTGAAATACGCGCCCGACCTGCATTTCCAGCCGGACACCGCGCTCGACTACGCCATGCAGATCGACCGGGCGCTGCGGCAGCCGGAGGTGGCGCGGGATCTCGGGCCGCGGGAGGAGAGCGGCGAGGAGTGATGCGGCGGCCCGTACCGGGGCCCTGGTCGATCCCGCATGCGCCGCGGTGCCGGCCCGCTTCACGCGGCGAGGCCAGCGGCAGCGCGGTGCGCGGGATGCTCACCTCGGCGGGGCGCAGCGGTCCCTGACATCGCCCAGGGTGGCCGGATCATCGCCTTCGCCGCGTGCAACGACGTGCGCCCCACCCTGGCCATCCCCGCGGAAGCGGGTAGAACCCCACCCCCTTTCACACCGGTCCGAACCCGCACCCTATGTCCCGCTTTCCCCGCCGCAAGCCCAAGGGCCAGCCGATCGATGGCTGGCTGATCGTCGACAAGCCCACCGGCATGGGCTCCACCGATGTCGTCAACCGCCTCAAGCGCCTCTTCCAGGCGCAGAAGTGCGGCCATGGCGGCACGCTCGACCCGCTGGCGACCGGCGTGCTGCCCATCGCCTTCGGCGCCGCCACCAAGACCGTTCCCTATGTCATGGACGGCACCAAGACCTACCGCTTCACGCTGCGCTTCGGCGAGGCCCGCGACACCGACGACGCGGACGGGAAGACCATCGCCACCTCCGACATCCGGCCGACCGACGCGCAGATCGAGGCGGCGCTGCCCGCCTTCCGCGGCGACATCATGCAGGTGCCGCCGATCTTCTCCGCCATCAAGGTGGCGGGCGAGCGCGCCTATGATCTGGCGCGCGAGGGGCAGGTGGTGGAACTCCAGCCCCGCCCGGCCCGCGTCGACCGGTTCGAGCTGGAGAGCCGCCCGGACGCCGACACCGCCATCTTCACGGTGCAGAGCGGCAAAGGGGTCTATATGCGCTCCCTCGCCCGCGACCTGGCGAAGGCCTGCGGCACGGTCGGCCATATCGCCGCGCTGCGGCGCATGCGGGTCGGGCCCTTCCACGAGGACAAGGCGATTCCCCTGGACAAGCTCGGCACGCCGGGCGATACCCCGCCCCCTTCCCCGGACCTCCTGCTGCCCGTGGCGACCGCGCTGGCCGACATCCCGGCGCTGGCCCTCTCGGAGGCGGAGGCCGTGCGGCTGCACCAGGGCCAGGCGCTCAGCCTGGTCACCCTGATGGGCCGCATTCCGGGCGACGCCAATCCCGATGGAGGGCTGGTGCGCGCCATGGCGGGGGGACGGTTCGTGGGTCTCTGCCGCCTGGACTCCGGCATGATGGTGCCGGAACGCCTGGTGGCGCAGGAAGGACCCGCGGCCGGCGGTTGAAGCATGCCGAAGGCGCCCCAGGGGATACCTGCTTGCGCCCGGCCAAGACGGAGAACAACCCGATGTCGGCCATTCCCGCGGAGCGCCGCCAGGCGATCATCGCGCAGTATCAGACCAAGCCCGGCGACACCGGCTCGCCGGAGGTGCAGGTCGCCCTGCTCTCCGAGCGCATCTCGGGCCTGACCGAGCACCTGAAGACCCATGCCAAGGACTTCCACAGCCGGCGCGGCCTGCTGGTCCTGGTCGGCCAGCGGCGCGGCCTGCTGGACTACCTGAAGGGGAAGGACCAGGGCCGGTACGAGCGGTTGATCGGCAGCCTCGGCCTGCGCCGCTGATCCCTGCCCTCCCTGCCGCCCCCGACCCGGGGGCGGCCTGAGCCTCTGGCCTGGGGGGGCGCAGATTTCCATGGAAATCCGCGCCCGACCGGGCCATATGTGCTGCCCGCAGCCGGCCGGCCGATGTGGCATCGAGCACCGGCCGGCATCCGCCGCGCACGCAGCGGGTTGACAGGATCGCGCCGCGACCCCGCCAGGGCTGGCAGCGGCGTTTCCGGCCACATGGATCCCCGGGCTCCGGGGGCGACCTCCCCAGCCGATGCGTTGGATGGTTCGCATTCCATGCAGCCCGAAGCGCCGGGCCTGAGCCCGCCGCGGGCGCCCCGCCATGCATATGCGGGGCCCTCGGCCGAAGACCGGCATCCCACCGCGTCGCACCACCCGGACCGCCAGCGGGGCAACCCCGCGGGCTGTCCGGCCTTGAAGCAGCGCCGGGTCCCCGATGGGTCCGGCCGGACCGCCAGCGCCGGGAGAAGCCCTGGCCGGCGGTCCCGCGAAGGAACGACGCATGTTCGAGAATTACTTCAAGAAGGATATCGCCTGGGGCGGCCAGCTCCTGACGCTGGAGACGGGCAAGATCGCCCGCCAGGCGGACGGCGCCGTCATGGCCCGCCTCGGCGACACCATCGTGCTCTGCACCGTGGTCGGCGCCCGCTCGGTGAAGCCGGGCCAGGACTTCTTCCCGCTGACGGTGAACTACCAGGAGAAGGCCTTCGCGGCCGGAAAGATCCCGGGCGGCTTCTTCAAGCGGGAGGGGCGCCCCTCCGAGAACGAGACGCTGGTCTCCCGCCTCATCGACCGGCCGATCCGCCCGCTCTTCCCGGACGGCTTCCGCAACGAGGTCCAGGTCATCGCGACCGTGCTGTCGCATGACATGGAGAACGACCCCGACATGGTGGCGCTGGTCGGCTGCTCCGCCGCCCTGACGCTCTCGGGCATTCCCTTCTTCGGCCCGGTCGGTGGCGCCCGCGTCGGCTATGTCGATGGCCAGTATGTCCTGAACCCGACGGCCGCGCAGCGCCAGCAGTCGCAGCTCGACCTCGTCGTCGCCGGCACCGCCGAGGGCGTGCTGATGGTCGAGTCCGAGGCGCAGGAGCTCTCGGAAGAGATCATGCTCGGCGCCGTCGAGTTCGGCCACAAGGGCTTCCAGCCGGTCATCCAGGGGATCATCGAGCTGGCCGAGGTCGCGGCGAAGGAGCCCTGGCCGCTGCCCGAGCCCTCGGAGGCGGAGAAGGCGCTGAAGGCCCGCATCGCCGAGCTCGGCCGCGACCGGATGGCCGAGGCCTACAGGGAGACCCAGAAGCTGGTCCGCCAGGGCAAGGTCGGGGAGGTCAAGAAGGCCGTCCTCGCCCAGCTCGAGGCCGAGGGGCTCGACGTCAACGCCGCCAAGGGCCTGCTGAAGGAGCTCGAGGCGGATGTGGTCCGCAACAGCATCCTCGACACCGGCCTGCGCATCGACGGCCGCAACACCCGCACCGTCCGCCCGATCACGGCCGAGGTCGGCATCCTGCCGCGCGCCCATGGCTCGGCGCTCTTCACCCGTGGCGAGACCCAGGCCTTCTGCGTGGCCACCCTCGGCACCGGCCAGGACGAGCAGATCATCGACAGCCTCACGGGCGAGTACCGTGAGAACTTCATGCTGCACTACAACTTCCCGCCCTACTCGGTGAACGAGACGGGCCGGATGGGCAGCCCGGGCCGGCGCGAGATCGGCCACGGCAAGCTGGCCTGGCGCGCCATCCACCCGGTGCTGCCGGAGAAGGAGAAGTTCCCCTACACGCTGCGGGTGGTCTCCGAGATCACGGAGAGCAACGGCTCTTCCTCCATGGCGACCGTCTGCGGCACTTCGCTGTCGCTGATGGATGCCGGCGTGCCGCTAAAGCGCCCCGTCGCCGGCATCGCCATGGGCCTGATCAAGGAGGATCGCGGCTTCGCGGTGCTCTCCGACATCCTCGGCGACGAGGACCATCTTGGCGACATGGACTTCAAGGTGGCCGGCACGGAGCAGGGCGTGACCTCGCTCCAGATGGACATCAAGATCACCTCCATCACCTTCGACATCATGCGCCAGGCGCTGGCCCAGGCGCGCGACGGCCGGGTGCACATCCTGGGCGAGATGGCGAAGGGCCTGTCGGGCTCCCGCGGCGACGTGGCGGTGAATGCGCCCCGCATCACCATCATCAACGTCCCGAAGGAGAAGATCCGCGACGTCATCGGCTCCGGCGGCAAGGTGATCCGCGAGATCACCGAGAACACCGGCACCAAGATCGACATCGAGGATGACGGCACCATCAAGGTCGCCGCGACCAGCACGGAAGCCGCGCAGAAGGCGATCGACTGGATCCGCGGCATCGTGGCGGAGCCCGAGATCGGCGTGATCTACAACGGCAAGGTGGTGAAGACCGCCGATTTCGGCGCCTTCGTGAACTTCCTCGGCGCCCGCGACGGCCTGGTCCATATCAGCGAGCTGACCAACGACCGCGTCAACCGGACCAGCGACGTGGTCAATGTCGGCGACGCGGTGAAGGTGAAGGTGCTGGGCTTCGACGACCGCGGCAAGGTGAAGCTGTCCATGCGCGTGGTGGATCAGGCCACCGGCGCCGACATCACCGAGCAGGTCGGCGCCCGCCGGCCGCGCGAGGATCGCGGCGAGAACGGCGGCGAGGAGCGCGGCGACCGCGGCCCGCGGCGCGACCGCGGCGACCGGCGCGAGCGCCGCGACCGGCACGAGACGGTGGAGTAGGGGAAACGACGGCCCGGACGGCGCGCCGCGAGCGCGCCCGCCCGGGCCGGCCGGCAGGCCCCGCGGCCTGTCCCGTGTTGCAAAGGCTGGGTCTGGAGTCCGATCGCCGCGGCGACGGGCTCCGGGCGGGCGTCCAGGGTCATCGAGGGTCAGTGGCGTGAAGGCGATCAACGCGATCCGCATGGGCGGGGTCGAGGTGCTGCCGTTGGTGGAAGGCGGCAAAGGCGTGGCCGTGTCGAACGGCGCGACCTGCGGCGGCTGGGCCTCGGGCGGCGGGGTCGGCACCTTCTCCGCCGTCAATGCCGACAGCTACGAGGCCGACGGCACCGTCATCCGGCAGGTCTATCACGGCAAGACCCGGCGGGAACGGCACGAGGAACTGGTCGCCTACGGCATCGCCGGCGGCATCGCCCAGGCGCGGGAGGCGCATGAGCGCAGCAACGGCCAGGGCCGCATCCACGCCAATATCCTCTGGGAGATGGGCGGGGCGGAGCGGGTGATCCGCGGCGTGCTGGAAGGCGCGAAGGGCCTGATCCACGGCATCACTTGCGGCGCCGGCATGCCCTATCGCCTCGCCGACATCGCCCGTGAATATGCGGTGCACTACTACCCCATCGTCTCCTCCGCCCGCGCGTTCGGCGCCCTCTGGAAGCGCAGCTACCACAAGGCGAAGGACTGGCTGGGCGGCGTGGTCTACGAGGATCCCTGGCTGGCCGGCGGCCATAACGGGCTGTCCAATTCCGAGGACCCGCTGAAGCCAGAGGCGCCCTATGCCCGCGTCCTCAAGCTGCGCCAGCAGATGCGCGACCTCGGCCTCGGCGAGGTGCCGATCATCATGGCCGGCGGCGTCTGGTGGCTGGAGGAATGGGAGGACTGGATCGACAACCCGGAACTCGGGCCCGTCGCCTTCCAGTTCGGCACCCGCCCGCTGCTGACGCAGGAGAGCCCGATCAGCGAGGCCTGGAAGCAGCGCCTGCTGACCCTGAAGGACGGCGACGTGCTGCTGCAGCGCTTCTCGCCGACCGGCTTCTATTCTTCCGCCGTACGCAACGACTTCATCCACGAGCTCGAGGCGCGCAACGAGCGGCAGGTGGCCTACAGCGCCGAGCCGGTGGGCGACCACACGGCCGAATACGGCGTCGGCCCGCGCAAGCGGAAGGTCTGGCTGACCCCGCACGACCTGGAGCGGGTCCGTGGCTTCGAGGCCGAGGGCTTCACCGAGGCCATGCGCACGCCCGACAGCACGCTGATCTTCGTGACGCCGGAGAAGCAGGCGGAGATCGTCAAGGACCAGGTGGACTGCATGGGCTGCCTGTCCTCCTGCCGCTTCAGCAACTGGTCGCAGCACGAGCCGGACTTCGACACCGGCAAGAAGGCCGACCCGCGCAGCTTCTGCATCCAGAAGACGCTGCAGGACATCGCGCATGCCGGCACGACCGAGCACAACTTGATGTTCGCCGGCCACAACGCCTTCCGCTTCGCGAGCGACCCGTTCTACTCGAACGGCTTCATCCCGACGGCGAAGCAACTGGTGGAGCGGATCCTGACCGGGAGGTAGGTGGCCATGTGGGCACTGGACCGTGCGGCGCAGGAAGCAGATCTCGCCAAGGCGCGCGAGGTCCTGTCGAGCACCCCGCTGCCACCCGAGCTGGTTCTCCAGGGGATCGAGCCGGGTGAGGACCATGCCGGCGAGCCGGCCCTGTGGTTGGTTTACGCTGTAAGGCTGCGCAACGGCGATCTGCCGGACCGGGCGCGAATGCGGGAGTTGGCACGGTTCGTTGCTGACCGTGCGGCAGATGTTGTGGCGGCCGGGACCGTATCCTGGCCCTATGTGCGCATGACAGAGATCGAGGGTTGAGCCTCCCTGACGATCTGCTGCGGCAAGCCGCGCACCTGGTCGTCTTCGACATCGACAACCCTACGCAGGCGAATCTGCGGCGTGCCGTGTCGGCCGCCTATTACGCCCTCTTCCACCTTCTGACAGCGGTCTGCGCAGCGCAGGCGGCGCCAGCGGAACCGCAATCGCTTCGGTCGGTCCTTCGCCGCGCGCTTACGCATGACGGCATGCGTCGGGCTTGCCAAGTCTTCGCACGAGCCGTTGGTAAGCCGCCGGACGCCGTTACGCCGCTGATCCCGGCTACCGTGCCACCGGCCCTGGCGGTGGTGGCCCAGCGCTTTTGCCTGTTGCAGGCCGCGAGGCATGCCGCTGATTACGACACGGATCTGCCTGTCACGCGAGCGGATGCCGAGGACGCCATTGCCTGGGCCCAGGAAGCGATAACCTCCTGGCAGACTGTGGAGGCCATGCCTGAGGCTCGCGCCTTCCTTCTCGCCATGCTGGTCATGGGCCGCCGCAACGGCTGAGCCCGCCGGTCCAAGGTTTGGCATCATTCTTGCAAGAGCGCTGTCCGAGACAGCCGGAGCGCGGTGTCCATGTCCATCCGCATCGACGCCGAGCCTGAAGCGGTCACCGCCGAGCGTGCCTCGACCGCCCTGCTGATCATCGACATGCAACGGGACTTCCTCGAGCCGGGCGGCTTCGGCGAGAGCCTCGGCAACGACGTCTCCCGCCTCGCGGCCGCCATTGCCCCCTGCCAGGCGGTCCTCGCCACCGCCCGCGCCGCCGGTCTGCTCGTCATCCATACGCGGGAGGGGCACCGCCCCGATCTCACCGACTGCCCGCCGGCGAAATGGGAGCGCGGGCTGCCCGGCCGGCGGATCGGCGATCCCGGCCCCATGGGCCGCATCCTGATCCGCGGCGAAGCGGGACACGACATCGTCCCCGCCCTGGCCCCCGCCCCGGGCGAGGTGGTGTTGGACAAGCCCGGCAAGGGCGCTTTCTGCGAGACCGACCTCGACCTCATCCTGCGCAACCGGGGCATCCGCACCCTGCTGGTCTGCGGCGTGACGACCGAGGTCTGCGTGAACACCACGGTGCGGGAGGCCAATGACCGCGGCTTCCGCTGCGTGGTGCTGGCCGATTGCTGCGGCTCCTACTTCCCGGATTTCCACGCTGCCGGCCTCGCCATGATCAAGGCCCAGGGCGGCATCTTCGGATGGGTCTCCGACTCCGCTGCGGTCGTCAGGGCGTTGGCGGGCTGACGGGCCGCCTCACCCATAGGTCATTTGCCGCACGCGCTTGCGAATAGGCTGCTTACCGCCTTCGCAACATATTGGTTGCTCTTGGCAGCCAGGAATGCGCGGGGAAGTGCATGGCGAAGCGGGTGATCGAAACAGTTGGGACGGATGGCGTGACGCCGCCCCTCTATTTCCTGGGCTATCGTGACCATGGTCAGGGCTGGGAATGCCTCTGGACGCCGAGTCGCACGCGCGCGCGCTTCTTCGACGCGGACGAGGCCGAGATCGAAATCCGCCTGATCGCGCCCTTCGTGGAGCCGCGGCGGATCCTCTCAGCCCAGCCGGTCCTGGCCTGATCGAAGTTCAGCCGATCAGCCGCAGCCCGGCGGCGAAGCGCTGCCAGTTCGCGACGTAATGAGTGGCCGAGGCGCGGAGCTGCTCGGCGACCGAGGGCGGCAATTCCCGCACCACCTTGGCCGGGCTGCCGACGATCAACGAGTAGTCCGGGAACTCCTTGCCCTCCGTCACCAGCGCGCCGGCGCCCAGGATGGAGAAGCGGCCGATCCTGGCCCGGTTCAGCACCGTCGCCCCCATGCCGATCAGGGTGCAGTCGCCCACCGTGCAGCCATGCAGGATAGCGTGGTGGCCGACCGTCACCTCCTCCCCCACCGTCAGGGGGCTGCCGCGGTCGGAATGCAGCAGGGCGGCTTCCTGCACGTTGCTGCGGGCGCCGATCGCCATCGGCTCGTTGTCGGCGCGGATGACGGCGCCGAACCAGACGCCGACATCCTCGCCCAGCGTCACGTTGCCGATGACATGCGCGTCCGGCGCCACCCAATAGCGGCCGGCGGGCGGCAGGGTCGGCACCAGGTCGTTCAGCGCATAGACGGGCATGGGCGGGTCCTCCTGCCCGCCGTCATACGCCCTGCCCGGCGGCCGGTCAGCCCCGGCCTGCGCCGGTGATGGGGGTGTGGGAGGGAGGGTCGCTCGCCGGGAAGCTTTCCATGCTCTCCTCATCCACCGCGGCCTCGTGCTCGGCCTCCTCCTGGGCGGCGCGCACCCAGTGTGCGTCGGCGCGCCCCTCCGGCCGGCCCTCGGCCTCCCACAGGTGATAGGCCCTTTCGCGGACCCGCTGCTCCCGGTCGGTCTCCGACATCGCTCTCTCCCATGCTCCGCCGGCGCAAGGCGGCGGCGGGCGGATCGTTGCCGCCGCCCCACATCAACCGCCCGCCAGCAGCCGCCAGAGCAGCGGCAGCAGCAGGGCGGTGGCCAGCGCGTTCAGCCCCATGGCGAGGCCGCTGAAGGCCCCGGCCGTGGCATTGACCGAGAGCGCCCGCGCCGTGCCGATGCCATGCGCGGCGGTGCCGATGGCCAGCCCCCGCGCCCGCCAGTCCCGGACGCGGGCGAGGTCCAGCACCGCCGGCCCCAGCGCCGCCCCGACCACGCCGGAGCAGATGACCACCGCGGCGGTCAGCGAGGGCAGGCCGCCGATCCTCTCCGCGATGCCCATGGCGACCGGGGTGGTGACGGAGCGCGGGGCGAGGGAGGCCGTCACCTCCGGCGTCGCGCCCAGCGCCAGGGCGAAGGCGACGCCTGCCGCAGCGGCGAAGACCCCGCCGCCGACCACGCTCAGCACCGCGGCGAGGGCCGAGCGGCGGACGAGCTGCCATTGCCGGTGCAGCGGCACGGCCAGCGCCACGGTGGCGGGGCCGAGGAGGAAATGGACGAATTGCGCGCCCTCGAAATAGGCGCGGTAGTCGATGCCCGAGAGCAGCAGCCCCGCCGCCAGCAGGGCGACGGCGAAGAGCACGGGATTGGCCACCGGATGCCGCCGGCAGAGGCGCTGCAGTTGCTGCGCCCCGAGCCAGGCGAGCAAGGTCGCCGTCAGCGCGGCCAGCGGCGCCCGGGCCAGGTAGACCCAGATCTCCGACAATTCCTGCATCAGCCGAGCCTGCGGAGCAGCGCCTGGGCCAGCCGCCCCGTCGCGGCGATGGCCAGCAGCGTGCCGGCCAGCACGGCCAGCGAGATCGGCGCCCAGTCCCGCGCCAGCAGCGGCAGGTAGAGCACCACCCCGACCCCGGCCGGGACGAAGAGCAGGCCGAGATTGCCGAGCAGCGCATCCGCGGTGGCGCCGAGCGCGGCCGGCGCCTCCCGCCCGCGCAGGACGAGGGCGGCGAAGAGCAGCACCATGCCGAGCACCGGGCCCGGGACCGGCAGGTGCAGGGCGCGGACCAGGACCTCGCCGGCCAGCTGGCAGGTGAGCAGGGTGGTCAGGGCGGCGATCATGCGGGGGTCCTCCGGGCGGTTGCGGCCATGGCCTGCCATCCTATCGCCCATGGGCCGGCCCGGATTGGCGCCCGCCATGCCGCGGCGCTAGCCTTCCGGCCACACGGCCCTGCAAGGAAAACCGGCATGTCCTCCCTCAGCGCCCTCGACGGCCCCCGCATCAAGGCCCGCGACGAATCCGGCCGCCCCTACGAGACCATCCGGATCGACCGCCTGACGCCGGTGATCGGCGCCGAGATCAGCGGCGTGGACCTGGCCGCCCCGACCAACCACCAGATGGACGAGATCCACCGGGCGCTGGCGGAGCACCTGGTGATCTTCTTCCGCGACCAGCACATGTCGCAGCAGCAGCACCTGGATTTCGGCCGCCGCTTCGGCGAACTGCACCTGCACCCCGCCGCGCCGCACGAGCCTGGCCACCCCGAGCTCATGGTCATCAAGGCCGACGAGAATTCCCTCCGCGCCAATGGCGAGGGCTGGCACTCCGACGTCTCCTGCGACGAGTATCCGCCGATGGGCAGCATCCTCTACATCAAGGAATGCCCGCCGGCCGGCGGCGACACGCTCTTTGCCAGCATGTATGCGGCCTATGACGCGCTGTCGGACCGGATGAAGGCCTATCTCGAGGGCCTGACCGCCGAGCACAGCGGCGAGCATGTCTATCGCGGGATGTTCGCGAAGGAGGGGGTGGCGGACAAGGCCAGCTACCCCCGCGCGGAGCACCCGGTGGTGCGCAGGCATCCCGTGACCGGGCGCCGCGCGCTCTACGTGAACCGCGGCTTCACCACGCGCATCCTCGGCATCCCGCGCGACGAGAGCGACGGGATCCTGCGCTATCTCTACGAGCACATGGAGAACCCGCTCTTCCAGTGCCGCTTCCGCTGGCAGCCGAACTCGGTGGCCTTCTGGGACAACCGCTGCGCCCAGCACCGGGCGATGTGGGACTACTGGCCGCACCGGCGCTACGGCAACCGGGTGACGGTGAAGGGCGAGCGGCCGGTCTGATGCTGACCGACCGCCGCGTACTGCTGGTCGTCTCCGGCAGCATCGCCGCCTACAAGGCGCTGGACCTCGTGCGCCTGCTGCGCAAGGCAGGTGCTGCAGTGACGGCCATCCTGACCGCGGGCGGCGCGCGCTTCGTGACGAAGGAGGCGCTGGCGGGCATCACCGGCCAGCGCGTGCATGACGACCTCTGGGCCGCCGAGGCGGAGATCGGCCATATCCGCCTGGCGCGCTGGCCGGACCTCGTGGTGGTCGCGCCGGCGTCCGCAGGCCTGCTGGCGCGCATGGCGCAGGGGCTGACGGACGACCTGGCGGCGACGGTGCTGCTGGCGACGCGCGCGCCGGTGCTGGTGGCGCCGGCGATGAACCCGGCGATGTGGGAGCATCCGGCGACGCGGGCGAACATGGCGGCGCTGCGGTCGCGCGGGGTGCGCGTGGTCGGGCCAGGCACCGGCGCGATGGCGGAGCCGGAAAGCGGGCCCGGACGCCTCGCCGAGCCGCCGGAGATCCTGGCGGCCATCGAGGCGATGCTCGCGCCCGGCGGGCGGCCGCTCGCGGGGCGGCATGCCCTGGTCACCGCCGGCCCGACGCATGAGCCGATCGATCCCGTGCGCTACATCGCCAACCGCAGCAGCGGCAAGCAGGGTTATGCCATCGCCGCGGCGCTGGCGGCGCTCGGCGCGCGCGTCACGCTGGTCAGCGGCCCGGTGATGCTGCCCGACCCGCCGGGCGTCACTGCCGTGCGCGTCGAATCGGCGCGCGAGATGCTGGCGGCCTGCGAGGCGGCGCTGCCGGCCGACATCGCCGTGATGGCGGCGGCGGTAGCGGATTGGCGCGTGGCGCGGGAGGCGACGCAGAAGCTGAAAAAGGAGCCGGGGGCGGCGGCGCCGGTGCTGGAGATGGCGCTGAACCCGGACATCCTGGCGACCCTCTCCCGCCATGCGCAGCGGCCCGGCCTGGTGGTGGGCTTCGCGGCGGAGACGGAGAAGGTGGTACAGCATGCGACGGAGAAGCGGCTGCGCAAGGGCTGCGACTGGATCGTCGCCAACGACGTCTCGGGCGACGTCATGGGCGGCGAGCGCAATACGGTCCACCTGGTGACGGCCGAGGGTGTGGAGGACTGGCCGGAACTGCCCAAATCCGAGGTCGCCGAGCGCCTCGCCCGCCGCATCGCGGAGGCGATGGCGTAAGCGAGCGCGCCGTCTGCGCGCTCGACGCGGTTGAAGGCGCCTCCGCCCTATGGCCAGGCAAACGGCGAAGGGAACGGCCGCCCGAAGGGGCGCCCGGCCTTCACCACCTGCACCGGCTTCAGCCACTGCTCCCCGCGCCGGCGGTTGTTGCGGGTGTCGACGAACTCCACCGGCTCCCGCACCAGTTCCAGGATGGAGACATCGCCCGGTGCGCCGACCTGCAGGGTGCCGAGCTTCTCCACCCGGTCGATGATGCGCGCCGGCGCGACGGTCGCCATCGCCACCACCTGCTCCAGGCTGTAGCCGTTGTTCAGGAACTTGCTCATCACCCAGGGCAGGAAGGGCAGGCCCGGCGTATTGCCGGAGACGGCGTGGATGTCGCTGCTGATCACGTCCGGCCCGAAGCCCTGGTCGCGCGCCGGCTCGAAGACCGTGTAGTCGAAGCTGCCGCCGCCATGCCCGACATCGATCACCACGCCGCGCTGCTTCGCCCGCAGTGCCGCCGGCACCACGCGGCCGTTCTGCACCGTATTGTTGCCCGCGCCGCTGAAGGCATGCGTCAGGATGTCGCCGGGGCGGAGCAGGTCCAGCAGTTCCTCGATGTTTCCCGGCGCGTTGCCGATATGGCACATCACGCGCGCCCAAGGGCCGGCCATCTCTGCGGCGCGGATGGCGCGCTTCAGCGGCTCCAGCCCGTTGTTGCCCACCACCTCCTGCGTCATCCGCACCTTGATGCCGAGGCAGACATCGCGGTTCTCCGCCGCGGTCTTCGCCGCCAGCTCCACCATCGCGTGGTCGATGTTCAGCATCTCCCCGACGGGGAAGCCGGCCAGGCCGAAATTGGCGATGTGGCAGAAGCCCAGCAGCCGCGTGCGGGCCCGCGCCATGACCGCATGGCGGAAGAGCGAGAAGGTGCTGCTGCCGGCATCGCCCGCACTCACATAGGTCGTCGTCGCGGTGAAGGGCACCAGCTCGTCGGCCGGCAGGCCGATGGCCGAAACCTCAGGATAGACATGCGCGTGCAGGTCCACGAGGCCGGGGCAGACCAGCTTGCCCGTCGCGTCGATCACGGCCGCGGCGCGGTCGGCGGGGATGTCGGTCTCCACCGCCGCAACGAGGCCGTTGCGGATGGCGACGTCCCGCCGGCCGCGCAGGGTCTGCGAGGGGTCCACGACCTCCCCGCCCTTGATCAGCAGGTCGTGCCGCAGGGTCTGCCCGCCGGCGGCGGTGCCGAGGGCGAGCGTGGCCGCCCCGCCCAGCAGGGCGCGGCGCGGGATGTCGTGCATGGTGTCCTCCCCTGGCGCGGCGGCCTATGGCACGCCGGCGCGGTCGTGGCAGGATGCCACGGTTCGGAGCGGGGTGCGCAATGGCCTTCGACGTCATCGTGGTGGGCATCGGCGGCATGGGCAGCGCCACCGCCTGGCAATTGGCACGGCGCGGCCAGCGCGTGCTGGGGCTGGAGCGCTTCGACATCCCGCATGCCATGGGCTCCTCGCACGGGGTCACGCGCATCATCCGCCTGCCCTATTACGAGGACCCGGCCTACGTCCCGCTGCTGCACCGCGCCTATTCGCTGTGGCGGGAGCTGGAGGCGGCGACGGGGGAGCGCGTGCTGCACATCCATGGCTCGCTGGATGGCGGCCTCGAGGAAGGCGTCGTCTTCAACGGCGCGCTGCACTCGGCCCGGCTGCACGACCTGCCGCACGAGGTGCTGACGGGCGAGCAGGTGAATGCCCGCTTCCCCGGCTATGCCATGCCCGCCGGCATGCGCTTCGTCCTGCAGCCCCAGGGCGGCTATGTGATGAGCGAGCGCGCGATCGTCGCGCATGTCCGCGCCGCCCAGGCCGCCGGCGCCGAGATCCATGCGCGCGAGCGGGTGCTGGGCTGGGAGGCGCGGCCGGGCGGCGAGGGCGTCGTGGTCACCACCGACCGCGGCCGCTACGAGGCGGCGCGGCTGGTGCTGACCGCCGGCGCCTGGATGGCCGACCTCGCCCCGCTGCTGCAGGGCGTGGCCGTGCCGGAGCGGCAGGTGCTGGCCTGGCTGCAGCCGCAACGCCCGGACCTGTTCGTGCCGGAACGCTTCCCAGTCTTCAACCTCGAGGCAAAGGAGGGCCGCTATTACGGCTTCCCGGTGGTGGAGGTGCCCGGCTTCAAATTCGGCCGCTACAACCACCGGCAGGAGCGGATGCCGGCCGAGCGGATGAACCGCGAGGTGGAGGCCGAGGACGAGGCGATCCTGCGCGCCTTCGCCGGCCGCTACTTCCCGCAGGGCACCGGCCCGACCATGGCGCTGCGTGCCTGCATCTTCACCAATACCCCGGACGAGCACTTCATCCTCGACCGGCATCCGGCCCACCGCCAGGTGGTGGTCGCCTCGCCCTGCTCCGGCCACGGCTACAAATTCTGTTCCGTGATCGGGGAGGTGCTGGCCGACCTCGCCACCGGTGACGGGACGACGCGGCACGAGATCGGCTTCCTGCGGCTGGGGCGGCTGTAAGGCTGGGGAGGAGATGTTTTTTGTGAGTCGGGTGCCGCCGCGCGGCAGATGCCGACTCACAGAAATAGAGGTGGGGCTCGGGGAGGATACTTCCTCCCCGACTTTGTGCCTGTGCTTCGCCTACTTCGCCAGGTGCTTGTCGAAGAACCCGGCGATCTCCGAAAACGCCTCGCGGCTCTCGGGCGCGGTGTCGTCGCGGTAGTAGTGCGCGTGCGACTGACCCTCGAAGACCTGCAGCGCCGCCTCCACCCCCGCATTGCGCAGCTTGCGGTGCATCCGCACGGTGTTGCTCAGCAGCAGGTCGCGCGTGCCGGTCGTCAGGATGGTCGGTGGGAAGCCCGTGACGTCGCCATGGATGGGCGAGAGCAGCGGGTCCTTCAGGTCGTGCCCCTTGGCGTAGAACTGCGTCGCCGCATGGCAGAAGCCGTCCACCGCGACCAGCACGTTGTCCACCAGCGCATTGGTCTGGAAGCTGTCCCCGACGCCCGTCACGTCGGACATGGGCGTGCCCGGCGCGATGGCGGCGGGCAGCGGCAGCCCCTCGGCCTTGGCGCGCAGCACCATCTCCAGCGTCAGCGCCCCGCCAGCCGAACTGCCGAAGACCGCCATGCGCTTCGGGTCATTGTCGCGCAGCGCCGCCTTCCACACCGCCAGGACGTCATCCAGCGCCGCCGGGAAATAGGCCTCCGGCGGCATCCGGTAGTCCACCGAGATCACGCGATAGCCGCCGAAGCCGGCCATGAAGATCGCCTCGGGCAGCCCGGCCTCGCCCGGGTTCAGCACGTAGCAGCCGCCATGGATGTGGATCAGCAGGCGGTTGCGGTTCTCCGGCCGGATCTCCTTCGGCGTGACCCTGAAGACCTTCACCCCGCCCATCTCGCCGGGCTCGACATCCACCTTCAGCCGGTCCTTGAGGCCAGGCAGCGCCTGGCGAGTCGCGGCCGCGCCGGTCTCGGCCAGTTGCCGCCAGCCCTCCGGCGTGGTGGGCGGCGTGTTCCAGCCGGTCCGCAGCGGCGCGGCGATCAGACGCTGCACCTGCGGGCTGACATCGCCGGGCACGGGCAGGCTGCGGGCCGGCACCTCGCGCGGCGGCTGCCCCTGTGCGAAGGCGGCGGGCGAGAGGCCGAGCAGCGCCGCGGTCAGCATGAGGCGCGGGATGGACATGGCCGATTCCTCCTCGGTTTCGCCCATCCCACCGGAAGCGCGGGGCGGCGGCAAGCCACCGGGGCTTGACCCGGGCCGCGTTTCCGGGCCGAACCGCAGCCGGACAGGGCCAGGGGGCGGGCAATGGGCGGACCGGTGATCGAGCTGAAGGTGCTGGACGCGCGCCTGCACGGCTGGGGCATGCCGCGCTACCAGACGGCGATGGCCGCCGCCATCGACCTGCATGCCTGCCTCGACGCCCCCATCGAGATCGCGCCGGGCAGCCCGCCCGCCCTGATCTCCTCCGGCATCGCGGTGCATATCGGCGACCCCGGCATGGCCGCCCTGGTCCTGCCCCGCTCCGGCATGGGCCACAAGCAGGGCCTGGTGCTGGGCAACCTCGTCGGCCTGATCGACGCCGACTATACCGGCCCCATCATGGTCAGTGCCTGGAACCGCAACGGCCCGGGCACGCCGCCCATCCGCCTCTCGCCCGGGGACCGCTTCGCGCAGATGGTCTTCGTGCCCATCCTGCGGCCGGAATTCACGGTGGTGGAGGAGTTCACCGCCCCCTCCGAGCGCGGCGCCGGCGGCTTCGGCTCCACCGGGCACCGCTAGCCGCGCGTGCCCGGCCGCCCCATATCGGCTCCATGGACCTCGATTTCACCGACGCCGAGCTGCATCGCTATTCCCGCCACATCCTGCTGCAGGATGTGGGCGCGATCGGCCAAGCGAAGCTGCGCGCGGCGAAGGTGCTGATCGTCGGCGCCGGTGGGCTCGGCGCGCCGCTCGCCCTCTACCTCGCGGCGGCCGGCATCGGCACGATCGGCATCGTCGACCACGACGCGCTCGAGCTCTCGAACCTCCAGCGCCAGGTGATCCACGCCACCGGCCGCCTCGGCCGCAACAAGGCGGAGAGCGCGGCGGAGACGCTCTCGGGCCTTAACCCCGAGATCCGGATCGATGTCCATGCCACCCGGATGGATGCGACGGCGGCCCGCGACCTGATCCCGCGCTATGACATCGTCTGTGACGGGACCGACAACTTCCCCACGCGCTTCCTGCTCGGCGATGCCTGCCACCTGCTGGGACGGCCGCTGGTCTCGGCCGCGGTGCTGCGCTTCGAGGGACAGCTCTCCACCTACAAGTCGCATTGCGGCCCGCCGCATCCCTGCCACCGCTGCCTGCATCCGGAGATGCCGCCGGAGGGGCTGGTGCCGAGCTGCTCCGAGGCCGGCGTGCTCGGCGCGGTCACGGGGGTGATGGGCACGCTGCAGGCGACGGAGGTCCTCAAGGAAATCCTCGGCATCGGGGAGGGCATGTCGGGCCGCCTGCTGCTCTGGGACGCGCTCGACACCCGGTTCCGCACGGTGAAGCTGCGGCGCGACCCCGGCTGCGCCCTCTGCGGGGAGCACGCGACCATCCGCGACCTCTCGGCACATGCCGTGCCGGCGCTGGTCGCCTGCGCGGTCTAGATGGCGAAGCCCCTCGGCGTCCTGCTGCTCTCGGGCGGGCATGATCGCGCCCATTACGCCCTGGTCGTCGCCACCGGCGCCGCCGCGCTGGGGCGCGACGTCACCCTCTTCGTCACCAATGCGGGTTGCCGGCTTCTCCTCGCCGAGCAGCCCCTGCTGGCCGATCCGCGGGAGGCCGCGCTCGAATCCCGCGGCGTCGCCGGCATCGCCACGCTGCTCTCGGCCGCCGAGGAGCTCGGCATCCGCCGCATTGCCTGCGAGGCCGGGCTGCGCGCGGAGGACCTGACCGCCGCCCCGCTGCGCCCTGGCGTGGAGGTTGCGGGCGTGGCCACTTTCCTTGCATCCATCGGCGATGGCCAGGTCATCACGCTATAGCTTGACCCGAGGGGCATCGGCTTGGCATGGCGGGTCCGTGACCCGCCCCATCCGCGCCGCGCTGCCGATTCTCCTCCTCCTCGCGCCGCCGGCCCTGGGGCAGACCAGCCTCGGCCAGCCCGGCAACCTGCCGCCGCCACGCCCGGCCGGGCAGGCGCAGCCCTCGGCGCCCACCACGGCCCCGGCCGCGGCGCCGAAGCCACCGACGCCGCCCGCGCGGCCCCAGGTCGCGACCCCATCCGCACGGCCGGGAGGCGCAACGTCGCCCGCGCGGCCGGAAGCCACAACATCACCCGCGCGGCCGGAGGCCGCGACGCCCGCCAGGCCGCCCGCGCCGCCACACCGCCCGCCGGCCACCACCCCGACGGTGCAGCAGCGGCCGGGGACCAGCAATTCCCCGAAGCCGGCGACGACGGCGGCGCCCGCCAGCCCGGCCCAGTCCTCCGCCCGGAAGAAGACTGCGGCGGCCGCGGCCGGGGCCGCTGCGGGCTTGGCCGGCGCGGCCGCGCTGAACGCCGCCCGCCCGCCGGAGCCGGCGCAGCCCGCCGCGCCGCCCCAGCCGCCCGCGCCGAAGGTCGGCAGCGCCACCGGCCTGCCGCTGCCGCGCTATGCCGCGCTGGGCTCCAACCAGGTGAACCTGCGGATCGGCCCCGACCTCCGCTACAAGATCGAGTGGACCTACCAGCGCAAGGACCTGCCGGTGCAGATCGTGGAGGAGCACGACATCTGGCGCCGCATCCGCGACCCGGAGGGCACCGAAGGCTGGGTGCAGCGGCCGCTGCTCACCTCCCGCCGCACTTTCCTGGTCGAGGGGGCGGAGCGGGTGCTGCGCAGCCGCCCGGCCGAGAATGCCGAGGCGGTCGCGCGCCTCAAGCCCGGCGTTATCGGCAGCTTGCGGAAATGCGATGCCGAGAGCACCTGGTGCGAGGCCCGGGTCGGCGACTACCGCGGCTGGATCAAGCGCAGCGAGATCTGGGGCGTCACGCCGGACGAGGCGGTGAACTGAGCGCGTCCCGCAACGCACGGGCGAGGCGCTGCGCCCAGGCCTCGATCCCGGCCGCCTCGCCGAGCAGGTCCTGCCGGACCTCGAGCAGCGCGGCGTCCAGCCCGCGCGCGTCGCCGTGCCGCGGCACGGTCCAGTCCATCTCCGCCTCGATCCGGTAGGGCTCGTTGTCACCCACGGTCAGACCCGGTTCCGCCCGCAATGCGGCGACCAGCGCGGTGCCGAAACGCCGGGCCTCGCCATAGAGGATGCCGGCCTGCCAGGGGCGCGGCACGCCCAGATAGACCGGGGTGAAGCTGTGCACCCCGACCACCACCGCCTGCCGCCCGGCCGCCGCGCGGGCATCCAGACAGCGCGCGACGGCGGCGTCGAAGGGCGCGAACCAGGCCGCCGCCCGCCGCGCCCGCTCCGCCGGCGTGATCCCGGCATTGCCGGGGATGGCGGTCGCCTCGCTCACCTCCGGGATGCTGGTGGGGGAGCCGGGCGGGCGGTTCAGGTCGATCACCAGCCTCGACACGCCGCCGAGGAAGAGCGGCGCATCCAGCAGCGCCGAGAGCCGCCGCGCCAGCGCCGCCGCGCCGATGTCCCAGGCGATGTGCCGCCGCAACTCCGGGTCCGGCAGGCCGAGGTTGCCATGCTCCGCCGGGACCTGGTTCGAGGCATGCTCGCAGAGCAGCACCAGCGGCGAGGCGCCGCCCTCGTTGACCAGCGTGACCGGCGCCGGCGTCATCCGAGCGGCCGGCCGCGGTCGTCCGACAGCGCTTGGCTCATGGAGGCCGCGCCGCCCGGCACGTCCGGAATGGCGGCCGGCGCCGGCGCGTCGTCATGCGGCGCGGGGTGCCAGGCCTGGCCCACCGCCTGCGGCGCGACCTCGTCGGTGATGACCTTGAAGCCGGCCAGGATGCTGGGCCCGAAGACGGTGCTGATGGCGACGTCGGTCGCGTCCCGCCCGCGCGCCATCAGGATGCGGCCGATGCGCGGCGTGTTGTGCCGCGCGTCGAAGGTGTGCCAGTGGCCGCCGAGATAGGCCTCGAACCAGGCGCTGAAGTCCATGGGGTAGTCGACCGGCGGGATGCCGATATCGCCGAGATAGCCCGTGCAGTAGCGCGCCGGGATGTTCATGCAGCGGCAGAGCGTGACGGCGAGGTGCGCGAAGTCGCGGCAGACGCCGCGGCGGTCGGTATGGCCGCCATGCGCGGTGCGGGTCGGGTCGGCATGCTCATAGCCGAAGGTGATGCGATCATGGACATAGTCGCAGATCGCCTGCACCCGCGCCCAACCCGGCGGCGTATTGCCGAACAGCGCCCAGGCGGTGTCGAGCAGCTTGTCCGTGTCGCAGTAGCGGCTGCCGAGGAGGTAGACCAGCACCTCGTCCGGCAGCGCCTCCACCGGGTGCTGCACCGCCTCCGGCACCACGGCGTCGGGCGTGCCGGGGTCCTGCACCAGGAACTCGGCCGACATGGTCAGCCGCCCCGCGGGCGCGACGATGCGGTGGCAGATATTGCCGAAGCCGTCACGGTATTCGGTCGCGCCGATCGGCGGGTCGAAGCGGATGGCATGCGCGCCGAGCACGTCCCGCATGCGGTCCGGGTGCACGCTCAGTGCCAGCAGCATGGGCGTCGGCTGCGGGCAATCATAGGCGATCTCGAAGCCGGCGCGGATCAGCATGCTGGCGTGCTCCTCTTGGGAACCGGGGTGGCAGCGACGGGGATGGCGGGCACAGGGGCGGCGGTGACGCTGACCTCGACCTCCATGCCGAGGCTGTCGGCGGGGAAGCCGGTCCAGGTGCCGTGCAGGGGCAGGGCCTGCGCCGGGTCGCGGGCGATGGCGACCCGGATCAGGTCGCGGTTGCCGAGGATGCCGTTGGTCGGGTCGAACTCCACCCAGCCGGCGCCGGGCAGGTAGATGCGCGCCCAGGCATGGGTATTCCCGCCGCCGCGGTGCCCTTCGCCGTCGCGGCCGGGGCTGTAGAGGTAGCCGGAGACGAAGCGCGCCGCGAGGCCGAGGGAGCGCGCCGCCTCCATCATCAGCACGGCGAAGTCGCGGCAGGTGCCGCTGCCGAGGGCGAGCGTCTTCGCCGGTTCCTGGATGCCGCGCTCGTGCCGGGGGATATAGGTCAGCTCCTCCCGGATCGCATGCGTCATGGCCTCGAGCAGCGCCATGGTGCCGGTCGGGCCGCCGCGGCGGAGGAAGCGGCGCGCCCAGCGGTCCACGGCCCGCTCCGGGTCCCGCCAGTGCCGCTCGATGGAGCGGGCGAGATCCGGCATCTCCTCCGTATCGTAGGCGAAGGGCCAGATCTCGGCGTGCTCCGCCAGCGTGAAGTCGAGGGCGTTGAGCGGCCGGTGGTCGAGCCGCACGCGGCTGTCGAAGCGCAACTCCCGGTGGCGGCCGGCGAAGCGGGCGATGGCGACGCTGTTGCCGAAGACGTCGTGCAGCCAGCGCAGGTCGCGCGGGGCGGGCACGATGTCGAGCGAGGCCTCGATCAGCCGCTGATCATGACCCTCCCGCGGGCGGAGCATCATCCGATGCTCGCCGAAGGCCACCGGCTGGCGGTAGCGGTAGGTCGTGACGTGGCGGACGGTGAGCAGGGGCAAGGTGCTGCCTCAGCCCCGGATCGTTGCCGCGGTTCGGTGCGTGATCATCGCGGGATGGAACCGTCGTCCCCGCCAGAAGTTCGCCGCGGCGCAGCAATTTTGCGGTCCGGTGTCAGCCCCGGGCCGGCCGGAGGTCCGGAAGCGGACTCACAGAAATAGAAGGGGGTGCGGGGGAATACCTTCCCCCGCCCCTTGTCAGGCCCGCAACGTCGCGCCCGTCGCCTTGGTGACGGCCGCGACGATGCGGTCGGCCGCCGCCTCGATCTGCACATCCGTCAGCGTCGCCTCGCGCGGTTGCAGTGTGACCTGGATGGCGAGGCTGACCTTGCCCTCCGGCAGCTTGTCCCCGGCATAGCGGTCGAACAGCGCCACCTCGGTGATCAGCGCCTTGTCGGCGCCGCGGGCGGCGCGCAGCACCGCCTCGGCCGGCACGCCCGCATCCACCAGGAAGGCGAAGTCGCGCCGCAGCGGCTGGAAGGCCGGCAGGTCGGGCGCGCCCTTCTTCCGGCGCTTCGGCTCCTGG
Organism: Paracraurococcus lichenis; assembly: GCF_030657435.1. Lineage (GTDB taxonomy): Bacteria > Pseudomonadota > Alphaproteobacteria > Acetobacterales > Acetobacteraceae > Paracraurococcus > Paracraurococcus lichenis. The sequence goes on from NZ_JAUTWS010000019.1 coordinate 90,857, forward strand.
ATGGCATCGAGGAAGACCTCGAAGGCGACCGCCGGCCCGGCCAGGTCGAGCGCGGCGCGGACCTTCGGATGCACCTCGCCGAAGGTGGCCAGCACCGTCTTCGGCCCCTGGCGCAGCACGCCGCTGCGGCCGGGGTGGTAGAAGCCCGGCGCATCGGCGGTGACCGTCACCGCCGCCATCGGTACGCCGAGCGCGGCCAGCACCGCCAGCGCATCGCCCTTGGCATCCATCGCGTCCACGGCACGGGAGGGCTCCGCCCAGTGCCGCGGCGTGTTGCCGGCCCGGATGCCGGCGACCACGGACAACTGCCCGGTCGGCGAGGGGTCGCGGTAGGCCGCACCGAGCTCGGCCAGCGCCACGTCCGGCCAGCCGCGGGCGGCATTGCGTGCCGCGGCCAGCAGCAGGCTGGCGACCGGCGTCGGGCGCATCTGGTCGAGGTCGGCGGCGATCGGGTTCTCCAGCCGGGTCGCGTCCGGGGTCTCGCCGAAGAGCGCCGCGGTCTTCCGCTCGAGGAAGCCGAAGCTGACGCAGTCCAGCATGCCGCGCGCCGCCAGCACCCGCCGGGCCAGCGCCGCGCGCGCCTGCTTCGGCGTCAGCGCCGGCGGCGGGACGATGCCTGCCACGGGCAGCGACATGGCCGGGATGGTGTCGAGGCCGCGGATGCGCAGCACCTCCTCCACCAGGTCGGCCTCCGGCTCGACCGCGGCGCAGCCCTCGGCCGCGGCGCGGGCGCGCTCGGGCGGCAGCCCCGGGTCCTGGTCGAGGTGCATCGGCGCCGCGATGTCGTTGCGCCAGGAAGGGACGGCGACCGTGACCTTCGCCGCATCGCGCGCCTGCACCGCGAAGCCGAGCCGCTCCAGGATGCCGACCGCCTCGTCCGGCGGGACCTCGGCGCCGCCGAGGCCGGCCAGCCGCTCGAAGCGGAGCGTCGCGCTGCGCTGCCAGGCGGGCGGCGTGCCGGCGGCGGAGACCTCGCTGGCCTCGCCACCGCAGAGCTCGATCATGAGCTGCGTGGCGAGGTCGAGGGCGAGCGGCGGCAGGGCCGGATCGACGCCGCGCTCGAAGCGGGCCCGGGCATCGGTGCGCACGTCATGCCGCCGGCCGGAGAGGGCGATGCGCACGGGGTCGAAGAGCGCGCATTCGATGAAGCACTCGGTGGTGCCCTCGTCGCAGCCGGAATGCTCGCCGCCGATGATGCCGCCCAGCGCCTCCGGCCCCGCCGCGTCGGCGATGATGCCGTCCTCGGGCGTGAGGTCGTAGGTCTTGCCGTTCAGCGCGACCAGGCTCTCGCCCTCCCGCGCCATGCGCATGGTGAGCACCTTGCCCTTCACCTTCGCCACGTCGAAGACGTGCAGCGGCCGGCCGAGGCCGTAGGTGAAGAGGTTCGTCACGTCCACCAGCGCGTTGATCGGGCGGAGGCCGATTGCCACGAGCCAGTCCTGCAGCCATTTGGAGCTGGGCCCGTTCCTCACCCCGCGGATGGCCCGGCCGAGGACATGGTCGCAGGCCCGCGGGTCGGCGATCTCCCAGCGCAGCGGCGAGGGGTAGGCCGCCTTGACCTCCGGCCGCGGCAGCGGCTTCAGCCGGCCGAGGCCCGCCGCCGCGAGGTCGCGCGCGATGCCGTGGACCGACAGCGCGTCGCCGCGGTTCGGCGTGACGCCGATCTCGACCACCGGATCGTCCAGGCCGGCCCAGGTCACGTAGGTCTCGCCGACCGGCGCGTCCTCGGGCAGGTCGATGATGCCGGTATGGTCGTCGCCGAGGCCAAGCTCGCGGGCGGAGCACATCATGCCCTCGCTCTTCACGCCGCGGATCTCGCCGGTCTTGAGCGTAATGCCGGTGCCCGGGATGTGGTCGCCCGGCAGGGCCAGCACGCCCTTCATGCCGGTGCGGGCATTCGGCGCGCCGCAGACGACCGAGAGCAACTTGCCGTCGCCGGGATCCACCTTCAGCGCGCGCAGCCGGTCCGCATTCGGGTGCTGCACCGCCTCGACCACATGCGCGATGCGGAAGGAGGCCAGCGCCGCGCCGCGGTCCTCCACGCCCTCGACCTCGAGGCCGATGCGGTTGAGCACCGCCAGGATCTCGGCCAGCGACGCCTCGGTTTCGAGATGCGCCTTCAGCCAGGACAGGGTGAACTTCATCTCACACGCCCTCCGCCAGCGAGGGGGGCGAGAGCGGGTCGGAGGCCCAGTGGCGCAGCCAGCGCACATCGCTCTCGTAGAAGGGCCTGAGGTCGGGCATGCCGTGCTTCAGCATGGTGATGCGCTCGATGCCCATGCCGAAGGCGAAGCCCTGCCACACCCGCGGGTCGATGCCGCAATTGGCCAGCACGCGCGGGTGGACCATGCCGCTGCCCAGGATCTCCAGCCAGTCGCCGCCCTTGCCGAGTTCGCCTGTCTTCCGGTTCCAGCCGATATCGACCTCCATGGAGGGCTCGGTGAAGGGGAAATACGAGGCCCGGAACCGGACGGGCAGGTCGCCGATGCCGAAGAAGGCTCTGAGAAAGTCGATCAGGCAGCCCTTGAGATGGCCGAGGGTGATGCCGCGGTCGATCACCAGCCCCTCCACCTGATGGAACATCGGGCTGTGCGTCGCGTCGTGGTCGGCGCGCCAGGTACGGCCGGGGACGATGACGCGGATCGGCGGCTCCTGCGCCACCATGGTGCGGATCTGCACCGGGCTGGTATGGGTGCGCAGCACCGGCCGCCGCCCGTTCGAGCCGGGGGCGACGGGCAGGTAGAAGGTGTCGTGGTCCTGCCGGGCCGGGTGGTGCTCCGGGATGTTGAGGGCGCCGAAATTGTGCCAGTCGCTCTCGATGTCGGGTCCTTCCGCCACCGAGAAGCCCTGCGCGCCGAAGAGGGCGATGAGCTCCTCCATCGTCCGGCTGATCGGGTGGATGCCGCCCTGCTCGGCGCCCGCCGGCGGGTACACGCGCGGCGGCAGGGTCACGTCCATGCGCTCGGCCCGTAGCCGGGCCTCGAGCGCGGACTCCTCCAACGCGACGCGGCGGGCCTCGATCGCCGCCTCCAGCGACTGCTTCAGGCGGTTGAGCGCGGCGCCGCGCTCCTTCCGCTGCTCGGCCGGCACCTGGCCGAGGCCCTTCAGCAGCGCGGTCAGCCTGCCGCTCTTGCCCAGCGTGCCGACGCGCACCGCGTCCCAGGCGCGCAGGTCGGCAGCGGCGGCGAGGGCGGCCGCGGTCTCGGCCTCCAGCGCGGCGAGGTCGTCACCCGACATGGTCGTCTCGCTCATGGATCTTGGTTCCGGATGAACAGAAAGGGCCGCACCCTGCCGGGAGCGGCCCTTCCTTGGCGTCGGTCTTCCGAAAAGGGAAGGGTCAGGCGGCCTGCTTGGTCACCGGACGCGCGGCGCGGGCCTTCTCGACCAGCGCGGCGAAGCTCGCCGGGTCGTCGAAGGCGATCGCCGCCATCACCTTGCGGTCCAGCTCGATCCCCGCGGCCTTCATGCCGGCGATGAACTGGGAATAGGTCATCCCGTGCTCGCGCGTCGCGGCGTTGATCCGCTGGATCCACAGCCCGCGGAAGTCGCGCTTCTTGTTGCGGCGGTCGCGATAGGCGTATTGCAGCGCCTTCTCGACCCGCTGCAGCGCGGGGCGGTAATTCGTGCTGGAACGACCGACATAGCCCTTGGCGAGCTTGAGGATCTTCTTGTGACGGGCGTGGGCGGTGACGCCGCGCTTCACACGTGCCATGGCGCGCTCTCCTTACCGGACCAGACCGTAGGGGGCCCACTGCATGACAGTGAGGCCGTCCTGGTGGCGCAGCACCTGCGTGCCGGTGTTCTGCCGCTTCACCTTGGAGGAGCGGTTGCGCAGCATGTGCCGCTTCTTGCCCGGGCCGGCCAGCACCTTGCCGGTGGCGGTGGTCTTGAAGCGCTTCTTCACAGAAGACTTCGTCTTCATCTTGGGCATTTCGGACCTCCTGGGGTCGGGAAGCGTCCCCATAGGCGGAATGCCTGAAGGGGACGCGGGAACGCGGCCGGGCATGCCCACACAAGCACCGGCGCGCGGAGAGGGGCGGCGTATAGCCATGTGTCCCGGCGGTTGCAAGCGCGATCGGGCTTGCGCCGCCCCCGGGCCGCCCCATAGCAGGCGGCAGGACGCACCGCGGAGGGCCCGCCCATGCACCGCCTGCTGCCGGCCCTGGTCGGCCCGATGCTGCTCGCCGCCGCCGCCGCGGCGCAACCCGCCGCCCCGCCCGGCTGGGAGAGCCGCGACTACACCGCCTGCCTGGACCGCGCCGGCGGCGTCACCCCGGCCATGATCCAGTGCAGCGGCGAGGAGACGGCGCGCTGGGACCGCCGGCTCAACGCCGCCTATGGCACCATCCAGCAGGACCGCCGTTGGAGTGCCGGGACCAAATCCCTCCTGCGGGAGGCGCAGCGGGCCTGGATCGCCTATCGTGACGCCGCCTGCCGGGCCGAGGGCGAGCTGGAAGCCGAGGGCGGCACCCTGGCCCGCATCGTCGCGGCGGACTGCGTGGCCAGACTGACGGCCGGGCGGGCCGGCGAGCTCGAGCAGCTCCTGCGGGATCAGGCCAGGCAATAGGCAAGGGGCCCGCATCCGGGACGGCAATGAGAGGGAGACGATGACCGAGGGCATCCTGATCGGCCGGGGCGACCGGCCCTGCGAGCTCCTGCTCAGCCGCGCCAGCCGCCACGGCCTCGTCGCCGGCGCGACGGGCACGGGCAAGACCGTGACCCTGCAGGTGATGGCGGAGGCCTTCTCCCGCGCCGGCGTCCCGGTCTTCTGCGCCGACATCAAGGGCGACCTCGCCGGCATCGCCGCCCCGGGCAGGCCGAACCCGAAGCTCGAGGCCCGGGCGCATGAGCTGGGCGTCGCGGGTTTCGCCTATGAGGCGGCGCCGGCCATCTTCTGGGACGTCTTCGGCCAGCAAGGCCACCCCTTGCGCGCGACGGTCGCCGAGATGGGCCCCCTGCTGCTGTCGCGCATGCTGGAGCTGAACGACACGCAGGAGGGCGTGCTCAACATCGCCTTCAAGGTGGCCGACGACGACGGGATGCTGCTGCTGGACTTCAAGGACCTCCGCGCCATCCTGACCCATGTCTCGGACCGCGCGGCGGAGTTGCGCGGCCATTACGGCCAGGTCTCGAAGACCACCATCGGCACCATCCAGCGCCGGTTGCTGGTGCTGGAGCAGGCCGGGGGCGAGCAGTTCTTCGGCGAGCCGGCGCTCTCGCTGCAGGACCTGATGCTGGTCACGCCCGACGGCCGCGGCGCGGTCAACGTGCTGGCCGCCGACAAGCTGATCCACAGCCCGCGCCTCTACGCCACCTTCCTGCTCTGGCTGTTGAGCGAGGTGTTCGAGAAGTTGCCGGAGGTCGGCGACCTCGACAAGCCCAAGCTCGTCTTCTTCTTCGACGAGGCGCATCTGCTCTTCCGCGACGCGCCGAAGGCGCTGGTCGAGAAGGTGGAGCAGGTGGTCCGGCTGATCCGCTCCAAGGGGGTGGGGATCTATTTCGTCACCCAGAACCCGCTCGACCTGCCGGCTGCCGTGCTGGGGCAACTCGGCAACCGGGTGCAGCACGCGCTGCGCGCCTTCACCCCGGCCGAGCAGCGGGCGGTGAAGGCGGCGGCCGAGACTTTCCGGCCCAACCCGCGCCTCGACGTGGCCGATGCCATCACCCACCTGGCGGTGGGCGAGGCGCTGGTCTCCACCCTGCAGGCGGACGGCACGCCGAGCATGGTGGAGCGCGCCCGCATCGTCCCGCCGCGCGGCCGCATCGGGCCGCTGACGCCGGAGGAGCGGGCCGAGGTCATCCGGCGCAGCCCGCTGGCCGGCCATTACGACCAGGCGGTGGACCGCGAGAGCGCCTATGAGATGCTGGTGGGCCGCGCGACCGCGGCGCCGGCCTCCGGCCCCTGGCAGGCGGCACCGGCGCCGGTGCGCAACGACAATCCCTGGGGCGGCGTCAGCCTGCCGCCGCGGCCGATGCCCGAGGCGCCGGCGCGCCATGGGAACGTGCCGCAGGCCCCTCGCCGCGAGGCGCCGGGGCCCTGGGGCGGGTCGGCGCCGCCGCAGCCAGGGGCCCAGGGCGGCGGATGGGGCGACATCCTCGGCACGGTGCTGACCGGCAACCACGGGCGGCGGGAAGGTGCCCTGGAATCCATGGCGAAGAGCGCGGCGCGCAGCGTCGGCAGTTCGGTTGGGCGGCAGATCGGCAATGCCGTGCTGCGCGGGGTGCTGGGCAGCCTGATGAAGCGGTAGCCGGAGGCGCGCCGACGGTTGGGGCCGTCATGCCAGCCATTCCGCCGCTGGCGGCCCCCGGTGGTAGGCAGGGCTTGGCCCGGGGGCAGGCGGGGGGCATATCTGCCCCCGCCATGGTTCCCTTCCGCAAGATGCACGGCCTGGGCAACGACTTCGTCGTGCTCGATGCAAGGCGCAGCGACCTGCCCATCACCCCCCACCGGGCTGCGGCCATCGCGGACCGGCGCTTCGGCGTGGGCTGCGACCAGTTCATCCTCCTGGAGCCGGGGGCGGAGGGCGCCGATGTCTTCATGCGCATCCGCAACCCCGACGGGTCGGAGGCCGGGGCTTGCGGCAATGCCACGCGCTGCATCGCCTCCCTGGTCGCGGCGGAGGCGGGCAAGGATCGCGTCGTGGTCCGCACCGTCGCCGGCGACCTGCCGGTGGAGCGCCTGCCGGACAATCTCTGGCGCGCCGATATGGGCCCGGCGCGCCTCGGCTGGCGGGAGGTGCCGCTGGCGCGGGAGGTGGACACGCTGCACCTGCCCATCGGCGCCGGCCCGGTCGCGGACCCGGCGGCCTGCTCCATGGGCAACCCGCACGCGACCTTCTTCGTCCGGGACCTCGCGGCGCTGGACCTGGCCGCGATCGGCCCGGTGCTGGAGCACGACCCGATTTTCCCCGAGCGGGCCAATATCGGCTTCGTCCAGGTCCTCTCGCCGGAGCACATCCGGCTCGCGGTCTGGGAGCGCGGGGCGGGGCTGACGCTTGCCTGCGGCTCCGGTGCCTGCGCCGCGCTGGTCAATGCCGCCCGCCGCGGCCTGACCGGGCGGCGGGCCACGGTGACGCTGCCCGGCGGCGACCTGGTGATCGAGTGGCGGGAGGACGGGCATGTCCTGATGACCGGCCCGGTCGCCACTGCCTTCACCGGCGAGATCGACCTCGAGGCCTATCCGGCATGAGCGGCCCCGAGCAGGTCGAGGCGCCGGCCGCCCTCGGCGACGCCGGCGGCATCGAGGTCCTGACCTTCGGCTGCCGGCTCAACACCTACGAGTCCGAGGCCATGCGCGACCTGGCCGCGAAGGCCGGGCATGCGCGGACCATCGTGGTGAACACCTGCGCCGTGACGGCGGAGGCCGAGCGGCAGGCCCGTCAGGCCATCCGCAAGGCGTCGCGCGACAACCCAGGCGCGAACATCGTGGTAACAGGCTGCGCCGCGCAGATCGCGCCGGAGCGCTGGGCCGGCCTGCCCGGCGTCGCCCGCGTCATCGGCAATGCCGACAAGCTGAAGCCGGAGACCTGGGCGCTTGACGCCCCGCCCGCGCCGGTCACCGACATCATGGCGGCGACCGAGACCGCGGCGCATCTCGTGACGGACTTCGCCGGCCGCGCCCGCGCCTTCGTGCAGGTGCAGCAGGGCTGCGACCACCGCTGCACCTTCTGCGTCATCCCCTTCGGCCGCGGCCCCTCGCGCAGCGTGCCCATCGGCGCCATCGTTGAGCAGGTGCGCGCCCTGGTCGCGCGCGGCTACCGCGAGGTGGTGCTGACCGGCGTCGACATCACCAGCTACGGGCCGGACCTGCCGGGGCGGCCGAGCCTTGGGCAGATGGTCCGCCGCCTGCTGGCCCTGGTGCCGGAGCTGCCGCGGCTACGGCTCTCCTCGCTCGATCCGGTCGAGGTGGATGACGACCTCTGGCGGCTGATCGAGGGCGAGGAGCGGCTGCTGCCGCACCTGCACCTCTCCCTGCAGCACGGCGCCGACCTGATCCTGAAGCGCATGAAGCGGCGGCACCTGCGCGCCGATGCGCTGGCCTTCGCCCGGCGGGCCCGGGCCCTCAGGCCGGACATGGCCTTCGGCGCCGACCTGATCGCCGGCTTCCCGACCGAGACGGAGGCGCAGTTCCGCGAGACCCTCGACCTGGTGGCCGAGATGGAACTCAGCTTCCTGCATGTCTTTCCCTATTCCGAGCGGCCGGGAACGCCGGCGGCACGCATGCCGCAACTGCCGGTGCCGCTGCGCAAGGAGCGCGCCGCGCGCCTGCGGCAGGCCGGGGCCGAGGCCGCGGCGCGCTTCTACGCGGGACGGCTGGGGCGGGAGGAACAGGTGCTGTTCGAGCGTGACGACCGCGGCCACACCGCGCATTTCGCCCCCCTGCGCCTGGTCGGCGGCACCGCCGCACCGGGCGAACTCCGCCGCGTCAGGGTGACCGGCATGGCGCCGGACGGTCTGCTGGCCGAAAGCGAAGCGCGCAGCCCGCACGCGGATGCCGCCTGATGGCGCTGCGCGACTGGATCACCAAGCTCCGCGGCAAGGAGGCGCCGCCCGCCGAGACGCCGCTCTCCCCGCCGCCGGGCGTGCCGGCACCGCCGGTGCCGCCGACCGGCGCGCCGACCCTGCCGCCGCCGGCCGCGCCCGACATCCCGGTGCCGCCCCTGCCGCCGGAGCCGGTGCCCTTCACGCCGCCGAGCCCCCTGGCCCGCACCGGCAGCGAGCCGGCGCCCCTGGCCGAGCCGCCGCCGTCGCCCGAGACGGAGCTTCGCCCGCGCGACGACGAGGCCGCGCTGCGGGAGGTGGAGGCGCGCGAGGCGGCGGAACGCGACCTCGCCGGGCCCGAGGGGCTGGAGGGCGCCGCGACGCCCTTCGAGCCGTTGCCGACCGACGACGCCGTCCCGGCGCCGGTCCCGGCCGGGCAGGCCGAGGCCGGGACGCCGGAGCCGCAGGACGGCGCCGATGGGCGCCGGGGTTGGTTCTCCCGCCTCCGGGCCGGGCTGTCCCGCTCCACCGCCAAGCTGACCGAGAGCGTCACCTCCCTCTTCAAGAAGCGCCGCCTGGACGAGGAGGCGCTGGAGGAGCTCGAGGAGACGCTGATATCGGCCGATCTCGGCGTCGCCGCCTCCCGCCGCATCGTCGAGGGCTTCCGCCGGACGCGCTTCGGCAAGGAGGTGACGGACGAGGAGGTGAAGGCGGCGCTGGCCGAGGAAATCGCCGCCATCCTCGCCCCCGTCGCGCAGCCCATGCCGCTGGACCCGGCGCGGGCGCCGCATGTGGTGCTGGTGGTCGGCGTGAACGGCACCGGCAAGACCACGACCATCGCCAAGCTCGGGCAACAGTACCGGGAGCAGGGCCTCGCCACCGCTTTCGTCGCCGGCGACACCTTCCGCGCCGCGGCGGTGGAGCAGTTGCAGATCTGGGGCGAGCGCACCGGCTGCCGGGTGCACACGCCGGTGAAGGAGGGCGCGGATGCCGCCGGCCTCGCCTTCGACGCGCTGAAGGCGGCGCGGGAGGACGGCACCCAGGTGCTGCTGGTGGACACCGCGGGCCGGCTGCACAACAAGTCGGCGCTGATGGAGGAGCTGCGCAAGGTCATCCGCGTGATGAAGCGGGTGGACGAGAGCGCGCCGCATTCCGTGCTGCTGGTGCTGGACGCGACCACCGGCCAGAACGCCATCCAGCAATGCAAGGTGTTCGGGGAGATGGTGAACGTCAGCGGCCTCTGCGTCACCAAGCTGGACGGGTCGGCCAAGGGCGGCGTGGTGGTGGCCCTGGCGCAGGAATTCGCCCTGCCCGTGCATTTCGTCGGCGTCGGCGAGAAGGCCGGCGACCTCCGGCCCTTCGAGGCGCGCGACTTCGCCCGTGGGCTGATGGGGCTGGACTGACCGGCGCGGGGGCTTAGGGTCGCCCGGGACGGATCGCCGGAAGGCCGGATGGCCCGGGGGCGTGAATCCGCCTCGACACCGATCATGCCTGGCGGGCCGGATGGCCCGTCCGGGTGGAGTACCCCGCCATGACCGCTGCCCCGATCAGCCGCTACCCCGTCCCGCGCCTCTCCGACCTGCCGGAGGACATCCGCGCCCGCATCGAGAAGGTGCAGGAGAAGTCGGGCTTCATCCCGAACGTCTTCCTCATGCTGGCCTACCGGCCCGAGGAGTTCCGGGCTTTCATGGCCTACCACGACACGCTGATGGACAAGCCCGGCGGCCTCTCCAAGGCGGAGCGGGAGATGATCGTGGTCGCCGTCTCCTCCCACAACCAGTGCCAGTACTGCGTCATCGCGCATGGCGCGATCCTGCGCATCCGGGCGAAGAACCCGCTGATCGCCGACCAGGTCGCCGCCAATTTCCGCAAGGCCGACATCACGCCGAAGCAGAAGGCGATGCTGGAATTCGCCCTCAAGGTCACCCAGCGCGCCAACGAGGTGGAGGAGGCCGACAGCGCGGCGCTGCGCGACCTCGGCTTCAGCGACGACGACATCTGGGACATCGCGGCCATCGCCGCCTTCTTCGGCATGTCGAACCGCATGGCCAACATCACCAGCCTGCGGCCGAACGACGAGTTCTATTCGATGGGGCGCGGCTGATGACGGAACTGCGCTGGGAGCGGATGACCGGGCCGGAGCTGAAGGCCCTGGCCGCGAGGGATGCGCTGGCGGTGCTGCCGGTCGGCAGCCTGGAGCAGCACGGGCCGCACCTGCCGGTCTGGACCGACAGCTTCTGCGCGCATGAGATCGCGCTGCGCGGCGCCGCCGCGGCGGGCGACCTGCCTGTCGTGGTGCTGCCGCCGATGTGGATGGGACTGTCGGAGCATCACCTGCCCTTCGGCGGCACCATCACCCTGGACCATGCCACCTTCCACGCCGTGCTGCGCTGCGTCGTGCGCTCGCTGCTCGCGGATGGCTTCCGCCGGCTGCTGATCGTCAATGGCCATGGCGGCAACAAGGACCCGCTGGCGGTCAGCACGCGGGAACTGGCAGTGGAGTTCGGCATCCCCATCGTGGTCACCACCTGGCCGAGCCTGGCGCCGAAGGCGATTGCGGACACGCTGACCACCCAGCCCGGGATCCAGCACGCCTGCGAGGGCGAGACGAGCCTCTGGCTGGCGCTGGATGCGGCGCAGGTCCGCAAGGACAGGCTGGAGGCGGCGATCTCCAACCCGCCGCCCGACCCGCCGCCCGGCATGGTGCGCTTCTGGTCCTTCGAGGAGCGGGCGCCGCGCACCGGCGTCCGCGGCGACCCGCGGGCCGCGACGGCGGAGAAGGGCGAGGCCATCCTGGCCGCGGTGACGCAGGCGCTGGCCGCGGCCATGCGCGACAAGGCGCTGTGGAGCACGCCCGATGACGTCTGGACACCCGGCCGCGGCCAGCGCTGACCCAGGCCGGGGGCCAGGGAAATCCTCCCTCAGTAGGAGAACGGCGCCTGCAGCCTGACCCCCGGCGCGGGCTTGAACAGCTTGTCCTCCAGCAGGTCCGGGCTGCCCTGGTCCACCTGGCCGCGGCCGGGCATGCTGCGGTTGATGATGCTGGGGTTCAGCCGGGTACGGTCCTGTTCGACCACCTTCGGCCCTTCCCGGCTGCGGTCAGGCACCGGCGCCGCGCTGGAATTCGGAACCTGGCCGCCCTTCATCGAGGGCGGCGGTACGGCGGGCTGCTTCGGCAGTTCGAGCGGCGGCGGCTTCCGCCCGCCACGCCCCACCTGCTGCGCCCCGGCCGGCAGGGCGGCCAGCGCCAGGGCCAGTGCGGCCAGCAGGCCCCGTCGGCGCATCACAGCGCGGCTTGCCGCGGCATCGGCCGCATGCCGCGCGGGTCCTCGGCCGGGTTGCCCACAGGCGCGCCGAGCGCCTGGCCCTCCAGCGCGCGCCAGCGGTGCAGCGCCCAATGGACCGAGGGGAAGGCGATCTCCTCCCAGGGGAGTTCCTCCCAGGCGAAGAGGCGGCATTCCAGGCTCTCCGGCCCCGGCGCGAAGCCCGGGCTCTCGAAGCCGGCGCGGAAGATCACCTGCACCTGGCCGATGCGGGCGATGGAATAGACCGCCATGACGCCCTCGAGCGCGATGCGGGCCTGGGCTTCCTCCCAGGCCTCGCGCCTCGCGCCTTCCTCCACCGTCTCGGCCATTTCCATGTAGCCCGCGGGCAGGGTCCAGAAGCCGCGGCGCGGCTCGATCGCCCGGCGGCAGAGCAGGATCCGCCCGCCTTCCGAGACGACGCTGCCCACCACGATCTTCGGGTTCTCATAGGCGACGAAGCCGCAATCGGGGCAGGTCAGCCGCTCCCGGTCGTCGCCGGGCGGAACGGTGCGGATGAAATCCGGCATGGCCCGACGATGGGCGGGACCGGGCGCGCATGCAAGGGGGCAGGAAACGGCAGGTGGAAAGCCGCTCGCGCTTCATCCTGTGCTCCGGAACACAGGGTGATGCCCCTCGATGATCGTATTTCCAGGAATGGGAATGCCGGACACGGGGCATCTCCGACACTCTCCTGACGCTGGCTTCAGGCTGCCGGCGGCGCCCTGCACCATCGCGCTAGGCAACGTCCAATGACACAAGTCGACTCCGATCTTGCATGGCTTCGCAGCTATGCACCCGAGGACACCGCGCCACCGCTGCAGCGGGCACGCGTTCAGCAGCTTCACAAGACCCTCACTGCCGCGATCGCCGGCGGCCGGCTGCCCTTCACGATCGGCATGTTCGGGGGGTGGGGCACGGGCAAGACGACCACCCTCGGTCTGCTGGCCAACCGCATCCTGGACGGCGGAGCGGACGCGCCCCGCGTGATCTACTTCAATGCCTGGAAATATGCAGGCTTCATGGAGATCGTGCCGTCGCTGATCTACAAGGTCCTGAAATACGGCAACCACCCGCAGAAGGATATCGGCGCGCGGATCAGCGCCATCATGCTGTCGCTCGGCAAGGCCTATGCCGACCGGCTCGGGGGCTGGGCGGCCCATTGGTGCGGCTTCGACCCGACCGAGGTGGCGCGTGAGACCTACGAGGCTGTGCAAATAGTCCGGGACGGCATCGCCGCCGTGCCGCCGAAGGTGGTGGACGCCTACTATACCCAGATCGACCAGGCGCAGGACCTCCTCGCCAGCGTATTTTCCGACCCGAAGAGGGTGACGGTCGTCCTGGTGGACGAGCTCGACCGCTGCGACCCCGATGAGGCCTTCGCCGTCATCAAGCAGCTCCGGGTCTTCTTCGCCATGCGGAACCTGCCGATCGCCTTCGTCATCTGCGCCAACCCCGAGCCGATAGGACTGTCGGTCCGACATAAATTCGGTCTGCATGACGCCGGCAGCGACTACGAGAACCGCCTGATCCTGGAGAAGTTCATCGACATCTACGTCGACATGACCGAGCCGCTGGAGCTGGGAAGCTTCGTCCGCTGGCTCTGGGAGCAGCAGAAGCGGAACATCGGCGATCATGCCCTGGTCCATAGACTGGACGAGCTCTATGTGAAATGTGACCCGCAAGAAGACACGATGCGGAACGTCACGGCATTGCAGGCGATCACTTCGGACAATCCGATGTATGCCAACCTTCGCCTGCTCCGGAAGACCTTCGAGCGGGTCTGCTCGCGCAGGTTCTCGAACAGCCACATGCTCTGGACGGCATGGCATCTCGAACTGGCGGAGCAGATGGACCAGCCCTTCCGGCGCGATATCGCGACGACTTCCCTCGAGATCAGGCATGTCGCCATCGACGCCTATCGTCGGGTCTTTCAAACCCCCCTGGATTGGGCCGGCAACAAGCTCCGGTTGCAGAGCAATCCCGAGGGCACCGTGTTCTGTGCCTATCGCAGCGCGTTCTGGGAAGCGTACAGGGCACGCTATGCCGACATAAAGGACCAGCCGGACCCGGAACTTCGCCAGCGCGCGACCATCATGGGCCAGTGGATGCGGGATTACCGGCGCATGGAGTTCCTCGCATTGCTAAGCCTGTTGCCCGCGGCAAAGCCGGACGCCCGCGGCGAGCGGGGCGCCCGCAACCTGAGCGCCTTCCTGCCCGGGATCGAGGAAACCCAGGGCCAATTCGGCTGGCTCCTGGCGAATTACTGACGGCGCGCTGCGGCTCGCGTCAGACGCGCAGGTCGAGCAGCGAGCCGCGCGGCATGGGCCGGCCCGGCTGGGGCGGCACGGCCTCCAACGGGCGCTGCGGGGCGGTGGCGCCGTCCTGCGCGCGGGTCGGTGCCGCCGGCGCGATGCCGCGGACCGGCTGGGTCTCCCCCGGGCGGCCGACCGCGGGGGTGAAGGCGCTGAGCGAGTTGGTGGCGATCATGCGCAGGATGGTCGCACCGAGCGCCGAATCCACGGTTAAGGCCACCCGCCGGGGCGGGCGGTACCGGGAAGCGGCGGGGGCGGCGGCGATGCGCATGCCCCCGCCTTACGCGAGGCGGGCGTTAACCTGCCAATAACCAATGGTTGGGTCGCGGAAAGGCGATCACGCCCATGGGGCCTGTGCCCTCCGGCGCCCTATTCGAGCGCGGCCACGCCCGGCAGGGTCTTGCCCTCCAGCCATTCCAGGAAGGCGCCGCCGGCGGCCGAGACATAGGTCATGCGGTCCGCCACCCCGGCATGCTTGAGGGCGGAGACGGTGTCGCCGCCGCCGGCGATCGATTTCAGCCCGGCCGACTGGGTCAGCGCCGCCACCGACTGCGCGACCGCGACCGTCGCGGTGTCGAAGGGCGGCGTCTCGAAGGCGCCGAGCGGGCCGTTCCAGACCAGGGTGGAGGCCTGGCGCAGCCGCCCCTCGATCGCCGCCACCGTGTCCGGCCCGACATCGAGCGCCATCATGTCGGCCGGCACGGCATCGATGCCGACGGTGCGGGTCGGGACATTCGCCGCGAAGGCGGCCGCCACCACGAGGTCGATGGGCAGCAGGATCTCGCAATTGTTGCCCTTGGCCTCTTCCAGGATCTGCCGGGCGGTGTCGTGCATCTCGGCCTCCTGCAGCGACTTTCCGACCGAATGGCCCTGCGCCGCGAGGAAGGTATTGGCCATGGCGCCGCCGATGACCAGGACATCCACCCGAGAGGAGAGATTGCCCAGCAGGTCGAGCTTGGTGCTGACCTTGGCGCCGCCGACGATGGCGACCACCGGGCGGGAGGGATTGCCGAGCGCGGCATCCAGCGCCTCGAGCTCGGCCTGCATCAGGCGGCCGGCATAGGCCGGCAGCAGCTTCGCCACGCCCTCGGTCGAGGCATGCGCCCGGTGGGCGGCCGAGAAGGCGTCGTTGACATAGGCATCCGCGAGCTTGGCGAGGCCCTTGGCCAGCTCAGGGTCGTTCTTCTCCTCGCCGGCGTGGTAGCGGGTGTTCTCCAGCAGGATGACGTCGCCGTCGCGCATCGCCGCGGCGGCCGCCTCGGCCTCCGGCCCGATGCAGTCGTCGACGAAGCTGACGGGCCGGCCGAGCGCCTCGCTCAGCGCCTCCGCCATCGGCCGCAGCGACATCTCGGGCACGCGCTTGCCCTTGGGGCGGTCGAAATGGCTGCAGACGATGACGCGGCCGCCCTTCTCCGCGAGCTCGCGGATGGTGGGTGTCAGGCGCTCGATGCGGGTGCGGTCGGTGATGCGGCCGTCCTTGACCGGGACGTTCAGGTCGGCGCGGAGCAGGACGCGCTTGCCGCGGGGGTCGAGATTGTCGAGCGTGCGGAACTTGGCCATCGGGAAGGTCCCTTCGATGGCGCCCGCCGCAACGGCGCCCCCCGACCTCCGGGATCGGGGGAAGGTCGGGTGGGCGCCGGGGTGGTGAGGCTCAGAGCTTGCCGAAGAGCGCCATCGTGTCGCTCATGCGGTTGGAGAAGCCCCACTCGTTGTCGTACCAGGACAGCACGCGGACCAGCGCACCATCGACCACCTGGGTCTGGCTGGCGTCGAAGGTGCTGCTGTGCGGGTCGTGGTTGAAGTCGATGCTGACCAGCGGCGCGGTGTTGTAGCCGAGGATGCCCTTCAGCTCGCCCTCGGAGGCCGCCTTCATCGCGGCGTTCACCGCCTCCTTCGTCACGCCTTCCTTCTTCGGCACGAAGTCGAGGGAGACGAGCGAGACGTTCGGCGTCGGGATGCGGATGGCGGTGCCGTCCAGCTTGCCCTTCAGCTCCGGCAGCACCAGGCCGACGGCCTTGGCCGCGCCGGTCGAGGTCGGGATGGCGCTGACCGCCGCGGCGCGGGCGCGGTGCAGGTCCTTGTGCAGCGTGTCCACCGTGTTCTGGTCGCCGGTATAGGCGTGGATGGTGACCATGTAGCCGCGCTGGATGCCGAAATTGTCGTGCAGCACCTTCGCCACCGGCGCGAGGCAGTTGGTGGTGCAGGAGGCGTTCGAGATGACCGTCATCTCCTTGGTCAGCGTGTTGTGGTTCACGCCGTAGACGATCGTCGCATCGGCATTGTCGCCGGGGGCGGAGATGACGACCTTGCGCGCGCCGGCCTGGATCAGGGCGGAGGCCTTCTCCTTCGACGTGAAGATGCCGGTGCACTCGGCGGCCACGTCGACGCCCTGGAAGGGCACCTTGGTCGGGTCGCGCTCGGCGCTGACGGTGATCGGCGCATAGGTGCGGCCATTCGCCTTGATCAGCAGCTTGTTGCCCTCGACCCCGACCTCGCCGGGGAAGCGGCCATGGACGCTGTCGTAGCGCAGCAGGTGGGCATTCGCCTCGACCGAGCCGAGATCGTTGATGGCGACGATCTCGATATCGTCGCGGCCGCTCTCGATGGCGGCGCGCAGTACCAGGCGCCCGATGCGCCCGAACCCGTTGATGGCGACCTTCACGGCCATTGTTCGTCTTCCTTCTTCCGAACCGCTATCCTAGAGCATCCCCCCGCCGCCTGTGCAGCGGCGGGATGCTCCCGCCCGTTGATTTGCGGAGCAGATCCACACCGCCGCGTGTTTCCGGCCTGCGGCGGTCTGCTCCGGGGGTCTCAGCCCAGCCGCTTCTTCACCGCCGCGGCGACCGCCTCCGGCGTGATGCCGAAATGGCGGAACAACTCCTCGGCCGGCGCCGAGGCACCGAAGCCGCTCATGCCGATGAAAAGGCCGTCCGGCCCCAGCCAGCGTTCCCAGCCGAAGCCGATCGCGGCCTCCACCCCGACCCGCAGCGCGCTGCCCAGCACCGCATCCCGATAGCTGGCGTCCTGCGCGGCAAAAAGTTCCCAGCAGGGCAGGGAGACGACGGCCACCGGGACCCCCTCCGCCTCCAGCGCCGTCCGGGCGGCCAGCGCCGTGCTCACCTCGGAGCCGGTGGCGATCAGCGTGGCGCGGCGGGGGCCGCTCGCCTCCTCCACCACATAGCCGCCACGGGCGCAGCGGTTCTCCCCGGCATCGCCGCGGAAGGCCGGCAGGTTCTGACGGGAGAGGGCGAGGACCGAGGGGCCGTCGGCGCGCTTGACCGCCAGTTCCCAGCACTCGGCCGTCTCCATCGCATCGCCCGGGCGGAAGACCGCGAGGTTCGGGATGCACCGGAGGCCGGCGAGCGTCTCGACCGGCTGATGGGTCGGGCCATCCTCGCCGAGGCCGATGCTGTCATGCGTCAGCACATGGATCACCCGCTGGCGCATCAGCGCCGCGAGGCGAATGGCCGGGCGCATGTAGTCGGCGAAGACCAGGAAGGTGCCGGAATAGGGGATGATGCCGCCATGCAGCGCCATGCCGTTCATGGCGGCGGCCATGCCGTGCTCCCGCACGCCCCAATGGATGTAGCGGCCGGCGAAATTGCCGCGCTGGACGGAGGGGACGCCCTTCACATTGGTGTTGTTGGAGCCGGTGAGGTCGGCCGAGCCGCCCACCATCTCCGGCACCGCCGGCACCAGCGCCTCGAGCGCCTTCTGCGAGGAGACGCGCGTGGCGAGCTTTGGCTTGCCCTCGGCGAGCGAGGCGCGGAGCGCCGCCAGCGGCTCGTGCCAGGCTTCCGGCAGCCGGCCGGCCATGGCGCGCTCGAACTCCGCCTGCATCGGGTGCTTGGCGAGGCGCTTCAGCCAGGAATGCCGCGTGCCGGCGCTGCGGCGGCCGGCGGCCTGCCACTTCTCCCGTAGCCCGTCCGGCACCTCGAAGGCCGGGTAGTTCCAGCCGAGCGCGCTCTTGGCCGCCTCTGCCTCCTTCGGGCCGAGCGGGCTGCCATGCGAACCGGCGGTGCCGGCCTTGGTCGGCGCCGAGAAGCCGATGATGGTACGGCAGGCGATCAGGGTCGGCTTGTTCGACTTGCAGGCCCAGGAGAGCGCCGCCGCGACCTCGGCCGGGTCATGCCCGTCCACCCGGCGGACCGCCCAGCCATAGGCCTGGAAGCGCTTCAGCGTGTCGTCGGTGAAGGAGAGGCCGGTGTCGCCGTCGATGGTGATGCTGTTGTCGTCGTAGAGGACGCAGAGCTTGTCGAGCTGCAGATGGCCGGCGAGCGAGGCGGCCTCGTGGCTGATGCCTTCCTGCAGGCAGCCGTCGCCGCAGATCGCCCAGGTACGGTGATCCACGAGGGACTTGCCGAAGCGCGCGGCCAGCAGGCGCTCGGCCAGCGCCATGCCGACGGCATTGGCGATGCCCTGGCCGAGCGGGCCGGTCGTGGTCTCGATGCCCGGATGCTCGCCGTATTCCGGGTGGCCGGCGGCGGGGGAATGGAGCTGGCGGAAGCGCTGCAGCTCCTCGATCCCCATGCCGGCATGCCCCGTCAGGTGCAGCAGGGCATAGAGCAGCATCGAGCCGTGGCCGGCCGACAGCACGAAGCGGTCGCGGTCCGGCCAGCGGGGATCGGCGGCGTCGAATTTCAGGAATTTCGTGAAGAGCACGGTGGCGGCATCCGCCATGCCCATGGGCATGCCGGGATGGCCGGACTTCGCCTTCTCCACGGCATCAATTGCGAGCGCCCGGATCGCGTTCGCCATCTGCCGCTCTTCCGTCACGGGCCGGGCAAGGATCGCGGCCTGCGCCTCGAGGGCCGGATTGGGGGCGTCGGGGCTCGGGGCAAGACTGGCCACAGCAGAGGTCTCCGGATCGCCCGGCCCTATACGTCGATGGGCGCGGGGCGGCAACCGCGACCGGCAGCCGCTGGGATGGCGACTGCCGGTATTGCCGCGCCGGAAGGAGAGTTTATTCTGACATCGTCAGGAGCTGCCGGGCCGATGCGCGTGGTCGACCAGATTCCGAAGATGGAGCCCGCCGCCCTGGCGGCGCTGCGCGCCAATGCCATGCGGTGGATCGAGCAGGGCACGGACCGGCAGAAGCGCGAGGCCGAGACCATCCTGCTGGCGATCGAGGTCGAGGAGCGTTGCCGTGTCCGCGCGAAGTCGGAGGCGGAACTCGGGCGCAAGGCCGCGATCGCCGAGCGGACGCGCAACCGGGGCCTGCACGACAGGGTGGTGGAGGCGTGCAGGGCAAGGCCGCTCGCGGCCTGGGAGGTGGAGGTTCTCCGGGCCATCGCGGCCGATCCGGGGCGCGATTCCGACAGCCTGGCGGAAGCCATCAACAAGGGCGGCGGGGGCTACATCAACCTTGCCGTGGGAAGCCTCTGTTCGGAGCGCGAGCCCTGGCTTGGGACCGCGCCGCCGGCCGAGGACGGCTCCGCCCCCAAGGTCTATTCGGCCCTGCTGATCGACTTCACCCGCCATGAGGATGCTTCGGGCCGCGTCTGGCACGGCTGGACGCTGAAGCCCGCGGCCGAGACTGCCCTGCGACAACTCGGCATTCTCTGAGCGGCGCTGGCGGCGCGCCGCTGCAGCGCGGTATAGAGCACGTCCATGGATACGCCCGCCCCCGCTCCCTACCGCGAAGGCCTGCCGCCACAGCCGCCCGGGCCGCCGGAGGGCGAGCAGCATTTCACGAGTTCCGAGACCGTCCGCGACCTCGTGATCGGCATGGCCGATGGGCTGACCGTGCCCTTCGCGCTGGCGGCCGGCCTCTCTGGCGCGGTGGCCGCCAACCCGCTGATCGTGACCGCGGGCCTTGCCGAGATCGCCGCGGGCTGCGTTGCCATGGGCCTCGGCGGCTACCTCGCCGCGCGGACGGATGCGCAGCACTACACCGCCGAGCGACAGAGGGAGGAGGCGGAGACCCACAGCTACCCCGACCGGGAGAAGTGGGAGGTCGCCGCCATCCTCCACCGCTACGGGCTGCGTGGCGAGACGCTGCAGCGCGCGACGGAGGCCGTCGCCTCCGACCGCCGGCGCTGGGTGGACTTCATGATGCGCTTCGAGCTGGAGCTGAGCGAGCCGGCGCCGGGGCGCGCGGCCCAATCGGCGGCGACGATCGGCGGCGCCTATGTGGTGGGCGGGCTCATCCCGCTCTCGCCCTATATCCTGCTGACGGAGACCGCGACGGCGCTGGCGGTGAGCTGCGCGCTGACCGGCGCGGCGCTGTTCGGCTTCGGCTGGCTGAAGGCGCGGGCGACCGGCCTGCCGCCGCTGCGCGCAGCGGCGCAGACGCTCGGCATCGGCGGGCTGGCCGCGGCCGTCGCCTATGCGGTGGCGAGGCTGGTGGGCGGCTGAGCGGACCGTCCGAACGTAGATCACTTAATTGTGGGCAATCTGGCAAACCGTCCAGGTCTCCTCAGTCTCCTCGGCGCAGGGCGGTGGCCCATCGGCAGCCCGCCTGCTGCACCTTCCGCATGACGCGACCCGGGAGACTGACATGTCCGATGCCAGCCTGCAGACGCTCGCGCCCACCACCGAAACCCGGCCCATCCTCGGCGGCGAAACCACCGTCACCCTGACCTCCGCCGCGACGCTCGCCGCGCTCGGCATCCAGGTCGCCCCGCTCGGCTCGGCCAGCGTGGATGCCGGCGCCGGCGACCCGGTGGCCTTCTTCCCGATCACCGGCGGCACGGCGGGCGATGCGCCGGGCATCACCCAGATCCTGCACGAGGGCAGCGGCCTCGCGCTCTCGACCCATGCCGGCACGATCGAGCTCACGGATTTCCGCATCGACACGCTGTTCGGCACCATCGCCGGCGACGTCGCTGTGAACGGATACACCGTGCCGAATGTCGCGCTGTTCAGCCTGGGCGCTGATGGCGCCACGCTGACGCTGACCCCGATCGTCGCGCAGACCGTCGGCGGCGTGCTGGGCGCGCCGGCGGTGACGCCGGATGTCGTCATCGGCCTGGCCGATACCTTTCCCTCGACCGGGCCCGATGTCGTCCTCCTGCCGCACGAGAGCGACACCCAGCCCTTCGTCGGCGGCGAGACGCTGGTGACGCTGACCTCGGCGCCGGTGCTCGCCTCGCTCGGCATCGAGGTCGGGCTGACCGGCTCGGCGGGCCTCGATGCCTCCGGCGCCTTCCCCGTAGCCGATTTCCCCGTCACCGGCGGCACGGCCGGGCTGGGCGAGAGCCTGGTCATCCTGCACCAGGGCAGCGGGCTGACGCTCTCCAACGCTGCCGGCTCGCTCGACTTCGCCGATTTCATCGTGGATACCAAGGACAGCGCGATCTATGCGAATGTCTCGGTCTACGGGCAGCTTTCCGGCAATATCGCGGTCTTCGAGATCGGCCAGGACGCGACGCTGACGCTCACGCCCTTCGTCGCCGACCTGGCGAACCAGGTCTTCGGCACCACCGCCATCACCGCGGAGGTGCCGATCGGCACGGCCGCCCCGATGCCGGAGCTGTTCATCGCCTGACGCGGCGCGGGCGCCGGGCTACAGCGCCCGGTTCGCCCGCGCCAGCACCGCCTCGAACAGCACCTGGCAGCCGGCCTCGGCCTCGCCGGGCTCGATGCTCTCCGCCTCGTTGTGGGAGAGGCCGTCCTTGCAGGGCGTGAAGATCATCGCGGTCGGCACGCTGCGCGCGACATAGACCGCGTCGTGCCCGGCGCCCGAGACGATCTCCCGCGCCGGCAGGCCGAGCCTCGCCGCGGCCTGCCGCACGAGGTCGACGCAGGACGCATCGAAGGGCTGCGCCGGCAAGCGGAAGAGCTCCGTCAGCGCGAGCGGCGTGCGGGCGCCGTCGGCGATCGCCGCCGCCTCGCGCGGGAAGTCCGCCGCAAGCCTCTCGATCTCGGCGAAATCCGGGTGCCGGAACTCGACGCTGAAGCGGACCTCGCCGGGGACGACGTTGCGGCTATTGGGGAGCACATGCAGTTGCCCGACCGTGCCGCGGCCATCCTCGCCGCGGGTGCGCATCATGCGGTCCACCAGGTCGATGATGCGGGCCGCGGTGACCAGCGCGTCGCGCCGGGCCGAGGGCGGCGTGGTGCCGGCATGCGCGTCCTGGCCCGTCACCACCGCGTCGTACCAGACCTGCGCCTGCGCGCCGGTGACGATGCCGATCTGCTGGCCCTCGCGCTCCAGGATCGGGCCCTGCTCGATATGCAGCTCGAAATAGGCGTCGGCGGGGAAGGGCTTCGCGGGATGCTCGCCCTTGTAGCCGATGGCGGTGAGCGCCTGGTCCACCGTGACGCCCTCAACATCCTGCAGGCCATAGACCTTGTCGAGCGGATAGACGCCGGCCCAGGCACCGCTGCCCATCAGCGAATGGCCGAAGCGGCTGCCTTCCTCATCGGTCCAGTTCACCAGCT
Organism: Paracraurococcus lichenis; assembly: GCF_030657435.1. Taxonomy (GTDB): domain Bacteria; phylum Pseudomonadota; class Alphaproteobacteria; order Acetobacterales; family Acetobacteraceae; genus Paracraurococcus; species Paracraurococcus lichenis. Next base: position 113,340 of record NZ_JAUTWS010000019.1, read on the forward strand.
CGATCGGCGCCTCGGTCGTGATGCCGAGGTCGTTCAGCGTGCGCATGACCTCGAGGCCGGCGATGACGCCGAGCGCGCCGTCGAACTTGCCGCCCGAGGGCTGGCTGTCCAGGTGGCTGCCCAGCAGCACCGGCAGGCGGGCCGGGTCGCGGCCCTCCCGCCTGGCGAACATGTTGCCGATGGCATCCACGCGGACGGTCAGGCCCAGCGCCTCGCACCAGCCGCGGAACCGGTCGCGGCCCTGCCGGTCCACCTCGGTCAGGGTCAGGCGCTTCACGCCGCCCTTCGGCGTGGCGCCGATCTCCGCCATGGACATCAGGCTGTCCCACAGCCGCTTGCCGTCGATGCGCTGGTTCGTGCCGCTCATGCGGCGGGGTCTAGCAGCGGGCGGCGCGCGGGGCGAGGGGGGGGGGCCTCGCCCCATAGGCGCAAATCTCAGGCCTTGGAGCGACGCGGGGGCGCTCGCGTCGGAGTTGCCGACCCGTATCGTCGCGATGGAGGCCTGCTGCGGATCGCACCACCTCGGCCGCGTGCTGCAGAAGCAGGGTCACCAGGTCCGGTTGATGTCTCCAGAGTATGTGCGGCCCTACGTCAAGTCGCAGAAGAACGACGACCGGGATGCCGAGGCGATTGCCGGGGCCGCAACACGGCCGACGATGCGGTTCGTCGCGCTGAAGGGCGAGGAGCAGCGCGACATGCAGAGCCTGCCTCGCGCCCGAGATCGGCTGGTCGGCGAGCGGACGGCCCTGATCAACCAGCTGCGTGCCTTCCTGCTCGAGCGCGGCATCACCGTATCCAAGGGGCGTCGCAAGCTGGAGCTGTTCCTCGCGGAGCAGGGGACAGGAGGTCAGGACGGCCTCAGCCCACGGACCCGCCGGCTGATCGAGGATATGCGGGCCGAGTGGCGCGAGCTCGACCGACGCATCGCCGCCTTCGATGGCGAGTTCGCCACACAGGCACGGACTGACGGGACCGCCCGGCTGCTGATCTCGATCCCCGGCATCGGGCCGCTGACGGCGACGGCGCTGGTTGCCGCCATCGGCAAGGCCGCGACTTTCGGGCGCGGCCGGGACCTCACCGCCTGGCTCGGGCTGGTGCCGAAGCAACTGACCACCGGCGGCAAGCCGAAGCTGCTGGGTATCAGCAAGCGAGGGAATGTCCAGCTGCGCAAGATGCGGATCCACGGGGCGCGTCGACCTGCTGATCCTCAATGCCGGGACGGGGCGCTTCGGCGACTTCCTCGCGCAGTCGGAGGCGTCGCTGCGCGAGACGATCGCGGTGAACGTCCTCGCCCCCGCGGTCCTGGCACGCCGCCTCCTGCCCGGCATGATCGCGCGAGCGCGGCGTGCCGGCGGCAGGGCAGGGGTGATCGTCGTCTCCAGCAACACCGCCTTCGCGCCGGTCCCGCGGCTGGCGGCCTATGCCGCGAGCAAGGCCTTCGACCTGTCGCTGGCGGAAGCGCTGGCCGCCGAACTCGTGGCCGAGCCGGTGGACGTGCTGGCGCTCTGTCCCACCGCGACGCGCAGCCGCTTCGCCGCGCGGGCGGGCTGGGGCGGCGACATCCCCGGCGCGCAGAGCCCGGCGCATGTCGCCGCAGCGGCGCTGCGCGCACTGGGACGGCAGAGGACGCTGGTGCTCGGGCCGGTCAGCGGCAGCCTGCTCGCCCTGCCTGCGATCGCCCGGACCGCGATCGCGCAGGGCATCGCCCTGCTCCTGCCGCGCCGGCAGGAATAGGCCGGCCGATGGCCGCATCCGCCGCGTCGGGCATGGCGGGCGGCGGCACGCGGCACCCTGGCCCGGCCGGTCGCGGCAAGACACCGCCTGCTCCCGGCGCGGCCTCCACTCAGTGGCCGGGCCCCGATGCCGCGTGACCGGCACGGCGGGCGCGCCGCTGGGCCGGCTTGTGCGCGCTGGTCAGGTTGTGGGCCGTATTGACCAGGGCGATGTGGGAGAAGGCCTGCGGGAAATTCCCCACCTGGCGGCGCAGCGCCGGGTCGTACTCCTCCGCCAGCAGCCCGACATCGTTGCGGAGATCGAGCAGCCGCTCGAACATCGCCCGCGCCTCGGCGGTGCGGCCGAGCAGCACGTAGTTGTCGGCCAGCCAGAAGCTGCAGGCGAGGAAGGCACCCTCTCCGGCCGGCAGCCCGTCCACCGCGCTGCCGGTGTCGTAGCGCAGCACGAAGCCGTCCCGCAGCAGCTCTCGCTCGATCGCCGCCACCGTCCCCCGCACCCGCGGATCCTCGGGCGGCAGGAAGCCGACCAGCGGGATCATCAGCAGGCTGGCATCGAGGTGCCGCGCCCCGAAGGCCTGTACGAAGCTGCCGAGGCCGGGATCGAAGCCTCGCTCGCAGACCTCGGCATGGATGCGTGCGCGCACCGCGCGCCAATGCGCGACCGGTCCCCGCATGCCGAATTCCTCGGCGCTGCGAATGGCGCGGTCCAGCGCCACCCAGGCCATGACCTTGGAATGGGTGAAGTGCTGCCGGTCGCCGCGCACCTCCCAGATGCCGTCGTCGGGCTGCTCCCAGATCTGCATGAGATGGTTGACCAGCGCCTTCTCCAGGTTCCAGGCATCCTCCAGCGCCTCGATGCCCGTGCGGCGCCCGTGGTAGAGCGCGTCCATCACCTCGCCATAGACGTCGAGCTGAAGCTGCCCCGAGGCGGCATTGCCGATGCGCACGGGGCGCGAGCCCTCGTAGCCGCCGAGCCAGGGCACCTCCCACTCGTCCAGCCGCCGCTCGCCGGCGAGGCCATACATGATCTGCAGGTTCTTCGGGCTGCCGGCCGCGGCGCGCAGCAGCCATTCGCGCCAGGAGGCGGCTTCCTCGGCATAGCCGGCATCCATGAGCGCGAGCAGCGTCAGCGTCGCGTCGCGCAGCCAGCAGAAGCGGTAGTCCCAGTTGCGCGGACCGCCGATCTGCTCCGGGAGCGAGGTGGTGGCCGCGGCGACGATCCCGCCGGTCTCGTGATGCGCCAGCGCCCGGAGCGTGATGAGGGAGCGGCGCACCGCCTCGGCCCATTCGCCCCCGCCGGCGCAACGGCTGCTCCAGGCCTGCCAGGCGCCCGCCTCCGCCTCGATGACGGCGGCGGCATCGGCCCGGGCCGGCAGAGGGTGGAAGGACGGCGACCAGGTCAGCAGGAAGGGCACCTCCTGCCCGGCCGCGACCTCGAATTCCGCGACGGTGGTCAGGTCCTCGCCACGGAGCCGCACCGGCGTGTCCAACACCAGCCGGTCCGGCCCGGCGATCGCCCGCAGCCGGCCGCAGGGCAGGCGGGAGACCCAGGGCACGTCGCGGCCGTAGTCGAAGCGGATGGCGAGGTCGCTGCGCATCGCCAGCCGGCCGCGCTCCCCGCGCACCAGCCGGACGATGTCGGCGCTGCCGTCGCGCCGGCGCATGCAGTCGATCAGGGTGGCGGCGCCGTCCGGCGTCTCGAAACGCGTCTCCAGCACCAGCGTGCCGTCGCGGTAGCGGCGGGTCACGCGGGCCGCGGAATCGGCTGGGGCGATGCGCCAGCGGCCGTTCTCCGGCCCGCCAAGCAGGGCCGCGAAGCAGGCCGGGCTGTCGAAGCGCGGCAGGCAGAGCCAGTCGATCGCGCCGTCGCGCCCGACCAGTGCCATGGTCTCGCGGTTGCCGATGACGGCGTAGTCCTCGATGCGGTTGGTCATGACGCCCTTCTCAGGCCAGCCGCACTTCGATGCGCCCGGCGACGCGGAGCGCATTGGCGATGATGGTCAGCGTCGGGTTCACCGCGCCGATCGAGGGGAAGAAGCTGGCGTCCGTGACATAGAGGTTGTCCAGCCCGTGCGCCTTGCAGTCGGTGTCGAGCACCGAGGTCGCGGGGTCCGTGCCGAAGCGCAGCGTGCCCGCCTGGTGCGCCGTGCCGCCGATCGGGATGTCCTGGCCGAGATAGAGATTGCGGTCGAGCAGGTGGGGATGGATGTCGAGTCGGTCGCAGAGCCGCCGCAGCTTCTCCTTCAGCCGGTGGTGCGCCTCCATGTTCGTCTCGGTGAGGTCGAGGCGCACCTTGCCGTCCTGGTAGAAGATACGGTTCTGCGGCAATGGCAGGTCCTCCGAGGTGATCCAGAAATCCACGGAATGCCGGGCGATCCAGTCGAAGGGCCTCTGCGGCAGCCATTGCAGGAAGCCCGGCAGCCCGTCCGCCTCCACCTGCGTGCCGTCCGACTTGCCGAGCATCTGGATATGGCCGAGCGGGTAGTCCCAGTCCTCGGCACCGAAGTAGAAGTCGTTGAGGCCGATGGTCTTCTGGAAGCGGGTCGGATTCGGCGTGCGGGAGATCGCCATGACCGCCGAGTTGTTGTGCCGCATGTAGTTCCGCCCGACCAGGCCGGAGGCATTGGCGAGGCCGGCCGGATGCGCGTCGTTGGCCGAGCGCAGGAAGAGCAGGGCGGAGGAGAGCGCGCCGCAGGCGACGACGACGATGTCGGCGGCGAAGCGCAGCCGCTCGCCATGGCGCACCGCCTCGATCGCCGTCACGGTGTGCCCCCGCTGGTCGGTCCGCAGGCGCTCCACGTAGGTTCCGGTCATGAGCGTGAGATTCGGATGCGCGCGCAGCGCCGGGTCGACGCAGATCACCTGCGCATCGGCCTTGCCGTTCACCAGGCAGGGATAGCCGTCGAAGGTCGAGCAGCGGATGCAGGGGGAATGCGGCGTCGGCTCGCTGTCCCGCTCCTCCAGCAGCACGCCGACCGGCAGGTGGAAGGGGTGGTGTCCCTCCCGCTTCAGCCCGTCGAAGAGTTCCTGCATCCGCGGCTCGTGCGAGACGGGCGGATGGGCATAGGGCTTCGGGCAGGGCGGTTCGGTCGGATCCTCCCCGCGCAACCCGTGCACGTGGTAGAGTTCCTCCGCCGCCTGGTACCAGGGCTCGAAGGCATCGTAGCCGATGGGCCAGGCGGGCGAGATCCCGTCGGGATGGCGGATCTCGCCGAAATCCGCCTCCCGCAGGCGGAACAGCACCGCGCCATAGACCTTGCTGTTGCCGCCGACGTAGTAGTGCAGGCCGGGGCGGAAGCTGCTGCCGTCGGCGCCATACCAGGTCTCCTTCGTCTGGTAGCGGCCCTCGGCGAAGACGGCGCGGCTGTTCCAGTTCTCCGGCTCGCGCTTCAGGTACTCCCCGCGCTCGAGCAGCAGGATGCGCTTGCCGGTCTGCGCGAGCTTCCAGGCCATGGTCCCGCCGCCGGGGCCGGATCCGATGATGACGACGTCGTAGCGCTCGGTGGCCATGGCGGCTCCTGGGTCGTGATCCGGCAGGTTGCGGAACGCCGCGGATGCGGCTGCCGTTCCGGGCGGCAACCCGCCCGGTGCCGTCGCGCTTAGGGTCCTGGTGGGCACGGAGGGGGATGATGGCATCGGGCGTCGCGGTCACCTTCGCGGTCCGGTACCTGCTGGTGGTGCTGTTCTTCCCCTTCAGTGCGCTCGACAAGGTGCTGAACTTCCGCGGCGCCGTCGCCCAGGCGCGGGAGGTGGCGCCGGCCGAGGGCGTGGCGCGCGCGCTGATCCTGGCCGGCCTCGCCGTCGAGATCCTGATGCCGCTCGGCATCCTCACGGGCACCGCGGACCGGCTGGCCGCGCTGGTCATGGCCGGCTACTGCGTGGTGACGGCGCTGCTCTGGAAGCGCTTCTGGCGCCCGGGCGATTTCTGGCGGGCGGGCGAGAGCCAGGCGCGCGGGCTCTTCTGGGACTTCCTCAAGAACCTGTCGCTGGCCGGCGGTTTCCTGCTCATCACCCTCGGCGGCGTGACGGTCGGCGAGTTCCTCGCGCATCCCTTCGCCTCCTCCCATCCCTACACGCAGCCGCAGGACATCCGCTGATGGCCCCCACGCCGACGGACGCGGACGCCGCGCCGCGCATTCCCTACTGGCATCTCTGGACCGACGAGCAGGGCGTCAGCCGGCAGACCCGCTGCACGCTGACGGAGTTCGACCTGAAGTCCATGAGCCCGCCGGCCGACCCGCAATGGCAGGGGCGGAAGACGCATGGCGGGATGACGGTCATGGTCACGGTGCAGCCGGTGGGCTGGACCGGCACCTGGCACGAGAACCCCCGCCCGCAATGGATCATCCCGCTCTCCGGCCGCTGGTTCGTGGAATCCATGGACGGTCAGCGGGTGGAGATGGGACCGGGCGAGATCTCCTTCGGCGAGGACCAGGGCACGCGGGAGCACGACGGGCGCAAGGGCCATTGCTCCGGCACGGTCGGGCCCGAGCCGGCGGTGCTGATGGTGGTGCAGATGGACGCTCCGCCGACCCTCGCCTCCCCCTGCCGCTTCCGCTGAGGCGCCCGCCATGGACGGCTTCGAGATCCGCGATCCCCGCTTCAAGCGGTACATCCACGGCAATGCGCCGCTCGAGGAACTCGCCTCCGGCTTCCGCTGGATCGAGGGGCCGGTCTGGATGGGCGATGCGAATTGCCTGCTGTTCCAGGACATCCCGCGCAACCGCACCATGCGCTGGACCGAGGAGGGCGGTGTCTCCGTCTACCGCGCGCCCTCGGACTACGCGAACGGCCAGACGCGGGACCGGCAGGGGCGGCTGATCGCCTGCTCGCACCACGGCCGCTGCCTCTACCGCACGGAGCTGGACGGGCGGCTGACGCGGCTGGTCGCGCATCACGGCGGCAAGCGGCTGAACGCGCCGAACGACGTGGTGGTGAGGTCGGACGGGACCATCTGGTTCAGCGACCCGCTCTACGGCATCCAGAGCGACTACGAGGGCGGGCGGCAGGACTCCGAGCAGCCGCCGGCCCTCTACCGCTTCGACCCGGAGAAGGGCGAGATCCGCGTCATGGCCGGCGATTTCGACGGGCCGAACGGCTTGGCCTTCTCGCCGGACGAGCGGCGGCTCTACGTCTCCGAGACCGGCGACCAGACGCAGGCGCAGCCGCGGCAGTATATCCGCGTCTTCGACGTCTCGCCGGACGGCACCAGGCTCTCGGGCGGCGATGTCTTCCACAAGGTGGAGCCCGGCTATTGCGACGGGCTGCGGGTGGACGAGGACGGCAATGTCTGGGCCAGCGCCGGGGATGGCGTGCATTGCATCGCGCCGGACGGCAGGCTGCTCGGCAAGGTGCTGGTGCCGCATCTGGTGTCCAACCTCTGCTTCGGCGGCCTCGCCAGGAACCGGCTCTTCATCGGCGGCTCCCATACGCTCTACGCCATCTTCCTCAACCGCCGTGGGGTGCAGTGGCCGTGAGCGCCTGGCGCGTCGCCCGCATCAGCCTGACCAGCGCGGCGCCCGGGGCCGCGGCCTTCTACCGGGATGCGCTGGGCTTCGAGGTGCTGGGCACGGAGACGCGCGCCGGCGAGGGCTTCGCAGGGCTGATGGAGATCCCCGTCGCGCGGGCCCGCGCGACGCGCCTGCGGCTCGGCGGGGAGGAGGTGGAGTTGCTGGCCTTCGACCCGCCGGGCCTTCCCTATCCCGCGGAGCGTCGGGCCGACGACCCCTGGTTCCGGCACTTCGCCATCGTCGTCTCCGACATGCAGGCGGCCCATGCCCGGCTGCGCGGCGTGCCGGGTTGGACGGCGATCTCCACCGGCGGGCCGCAGCGCCTGCCGGAAAGCTCGGGCGGCGTCACCGCCTTCAAGTTCCGCGACCCGGAAGGGCACCCGCTGGAACTGCTGGAATTCCCGCCCGGCCGCGTGCCTCCGGCGTGGCGGGGACGCCCCACGGCGGCAGGGCCCTGCCTTGGCATCGACCATTCGGCAATCACCGTGACGAATGTCGCGGCGAGCCTCGGCTTCTACGGCGGGCTCGGCTTCGAGGCCGCGGCGCGGACGCTGAACCACGGACCGGAGCAGGCGCGGCTGGACGGCCTTTCGGGCGCGCGGGCGACGGTGGTAGCGCTGCATCAGCCGGGCGTGCCGGGGCCGCATCTGGAGTTGCTCGGCTACGACCCGCCCTCCCGCGCCGGCCCGCCGCCCGCGTCGAACGCCGATGTGGCGGCGAGCCGCCTGGTGCTGGAAGCGATGGCGTCCGGTGCGGCGGAGAACGCCCCGCGGATCCTGCGCGACCCGGACGGCCACTGCATTGAGCTGCACCCGGTTCCCCGGGGCACCGATGTGTCCGACCGGAAACTGGCATGGTGAAGTGCAGCATGGACCAGAAGGATCGAGCTGACGTGGGAGATGCGCCTGTGGTCAGCGAGGGTGGGCGCAGCCCGTCCACGCTGTCCTCAGGCCAAGCTCCCCCGTTGGCCAAGGGCGGCGCAGCCTTGGGCCCGCTTGCGCCCGGCCAGCGTCGGAGCGCGGGGCGCAAGCGCGAGGTGTTGCTGCGGCTCATGCGCGAGCGCCATCTGCTCTCGCCGCACCGGGCCCGGTCGCGGCCGGAGACGAGCCATGAGCGCCATCACCGCGGCGCCGAACGTATAGGGAAGATCGGCACCACCCGAGTCACCACCGTCCGGGACGGCAAGGCATGGCTGTTCGGCGTCGTGGAACACGGGAACGCCGAGATGCTGGTCTGGCACGTGGCCAGGCGCGGCACCCGCTATGAGGCGATCCAGGCGCTCGGCATGGCGGTATGCCAGCAGTTCGGCGACCTAAGTGCCGGCGCTGCCCGCGGCCTGGCGATGCGCCGCGACCACGGCAGTAAT
>NZ_JAUTWS010000190.1 GCF_030657435.1 Paracraurococcus lichenis
GCCGACCCGAGGCCATCGGCTCCGCCCTCGTCAACGGCAAGCCCGTCGAACTCCTCAATGCCAGCTACTTCGTCGGCGAGACCGCCGGCACCTGGTTCAGCCCGCCGAGCGTGGCCAACCGGCCGCGCGGCCGCCGCGTGCTGATGGTGGACGACAGCCCGTTCTTCCGCGGCCTGGTCGGCCCGATCATCCGCTCCTGTGGCCTCGAGGTGCTGGCGACCGGCTCCGCCGAGGAGGCGCTGGCGCGGCTCGAGGCCGGGGAGCGCGTCGACCTCGTTATCACCGACATCGAAATGCCGGGCATGGACGGCTACGAGCTATGCCGCACGCTGAAGCGTGACCCGCGCTGGGCCCATCTGCCGGTGATCGGCCTCTCCGGTCATGCCGGTGCCGAGGATGTGGAGCGCGGTCTTGCGGCCGGCTTCGTCCGCCACCTGCCCAAGCTCGCGCGCGACGACATCAGCCGCGCGATCACCGAAGTCCTGCAGCCGGAGACCTGCGCGTGACCGAGACCGCCCGCGACATTCGCTCCCAGTCCGTCTCGGTCGTCGTGGCCGGGCAGTCCTGGGGCATCCCCATCGCCGCGGTGCGCGAGGTGCTGGGGCCGCAGGCCATCACGCCGGTGCCCCTGGCGCCGCCCGCGGTCGCCGGATCGCTCAACCTGCGCGGCCGCATTGTCACCGTGCTCGACCTGCGCACCGCTCTCGGCCTGCCGCCGACCGTCTCGCCCGAGCGCGCCACCGAGGTGGTCGTCGAGCAGGAGGGCAATCTCTACAGCCTGCTGATCGACGAGATCGGCGACGCGATGGACCTCGCGGCCGGCACCGTGGAGGCGCCGCCGCAGACCATGGATGCGCGCTGGCGCGCGCTGGCGACCGGGATCGTGAAGCTGGATGGCCGCCTGCTGCTGCTGCTCGATCTCGACCGCCTGCTCGGCGCGGTCGGCACCGCCTGAACCGGGAGTGTCCGATGCCCCAATGCCTCGTCGTGGACGACAGCGCCGTCATGCGCCGGATCGCCCGCAGCATGCTCCAGAAACTCGGCTTCGAATGCACCGAAGCGGCCGACGGCGCGCAGGCGCTGGAAGCCGTGCAGCGCAGCGCGCCCGACGTCATCCTGCTCGACTGGGAGATGCCGGTGCTGGACGGCCTCGGCGCGCTAATCGCGCTGCGCGCCGAGCCCTGGGGGCAGAAGCCGCGCGTGGTGATGTGCACCACGCTCAGCGACATGGAACGGATCATCGCCGCGCTCGAGGCGGGCGCGGACGAGTACGTTATGAAGCCCTACGACCAGGAGATCCTGGCGGACAAGCTGCGCGCCGTCGGCATCCTCGACTGATGCCGAACAGCACGGAAGTGCGGGCGCCGGACCCGGATCGCGCGCCGGTGCGCGTGCTCCTCGTCGTGGCCGAGCCCATGGTCCGACTGCAGTTGCGGCGCCTGATCTCCGGCCGGCCCGAGTTCGAGGTCGCCGGCACCGTCCGCAGTGAGGCCGAGATCGAGGGGGCGGTGGCCGAAACCCGATCGTCCGTCGTCCTGGTGGATGGACGCGATGCGCGGACCGGTGCGGCGGCGGCGATCCGCCTCGCGGCGCGCTGCGGCCTGCGCGGCGTGCTGTTGCAGGAGGACCGTGCCTCGTTGGGTGCCAACAGCCTGCCCTGCCCGACCAACCTGGCCGCCGAGGAGCCGGGCGGCGCCTTCATGCAGCAGCTCGCCGGCCTGCTGCGCGTGCCGGCATCCGCCAGCGCGCCGGCGGCACGGCTGGCCCCGGCCCGCCCGGGCTTCCGGCCCGAGCTGATTGCCATCGGCAGCTCCACCGGTGGTCCGCAGGCGCTGACCGAGCTGGTCCGGGCGCTGGCCGGCCGCCGCCCTTCCGTGCCGGTGCTCCTGACCCAGCACATGCCGAGCACCTTCACCGCCATGCTGGCGGATCAGCTCAGCCGCTGCGGCTTCCCGGCCGTCGAGGCCACGGACGGCATGCCGCTGCAGCCCGGCCGCATCCATGTCGCGCCTGGCGGGTCCCACCTGCTGGTCCGGCGGGACGGCGACCGCCTCGTCTGCGTCCTGGACGACGGCCCGCCGGAGAATTTCTGCCGCCCCGCGGTGGACCCGATGCTGCGGGCGGCGAACCGCGTCGCCAATGGCCGGGTGCTCGCCGTGATCCTGACCGGCATGGGCAGCGACGGGCTGCTCGGCTGCCAGGGCCTGGTCGCGGCCGGCGGCGTCGTGCTGGCTCAGGACGAGGCGACCTCGGTGGTTTGGGGCATGCCGGGCGCCGTCGCGCGTGCCGGGCTCTGCCATGCCGTCCTGCCGCTTTCCGCCATGGCCGACGCGGTGGCACGCCTTGCCACGGGAGGACTGTCATGAATGCCGCTGCGCTCGCCACCATCCGGGAGGTGGTGCAACGCCGCTCCGGCATCGCCATGGCGGCCGACAAGGATTATCTGGTCGCGGCGCGGCTCGAGCCCATGCTGCCGCAGCTCGGCGTTGCCAGCACCGCGGCGTTGGCCGACCGCATCGGCCGGCAGAACGACATGCGCCTCGCCATGCTGGTCACGGATGCGTTGACCACCAACGAGACGCTGTGGTTCCGCGACGGCCGGCCCTTCGAGCTGCTGCGCGACGTGGTGGTGCCCGATATCCTGGAGCGCCGCGCGACCGAGCGCGAGATGCGGTTCTGGTCCGCCGCCTGCTCCACCGGGCAGGAGCCCTATTCACTGGCGATCCAACTGGCCGAGGACACTGCGCGCCTCGCGGGCTGGCGCTGGCGCATCCTCGGCACCGATCTCAGCGCCACCGCCGTGGCCCGGGCGCGGGAGGCGCGCTACAGCCAGTTCGAGGTGCAGCGCGGCCTCTCCGCCCACCGCCTGATCAAGCACTTCAGCAAGGAGGGCGAGTTCTGGCGGCTGAAGGAGGTGCTGCGCGGGGTGGTGGAACTGCGCGAAGCCAACCTGCTCAGCCTGCCGCCGCTCGGTCCCTTCGATGCCGTGCTCTGCCGCAACGTGCTGATCTACTTCGACGTGCCGACCAAGCGGGCGGTGTTGGAGGCGGTCGCGGCGCGGATGCGGCCGGGCGGCTGGCTGCAGCTCGGCGCTGCCGAGACGACGCTCGGCATCACCGCCGCCTTCGCGCCGGATCCGGTGCACCGGGGCCTGTACCGGCGTGTCTGACGGCCGCCATGCCGACCGGCCGGCCGCGGCCGGCCAGTCGATGCACTAACACACCGGCCACCATTGCCCAAAATGAGACCGGATCAAGATACGCGAAACCTTACAACTGCCCGAGTCGAACCGACCCTGCCCACCTCCTAGAAGGGAGATCCGCAATGCTCCGCCTTGCGAAACTCGTCCAGCATGAGCCGATCGTCACCTACGAGCAGTTCGACCTCTCGCGCGAGGAGGAGGAGGCGTTCGACCTCGCCCCCGTCCCCGCCCCCGCGGCCAGCACGCCCGCCCCGGCAGCGGACACGCTGGTGAGCGGGGTCATGCTCATTGCCGCGGGCGGCACGATCGAGGGCAAGGTGACCACCACCAGTCATGTCCGCATCGCCGGCACGCTGCGCGGCCGGCTCGAGGCGGACAGCGTCTTCATCGCCCGCGGCGGCAGCGTGGACGGCGAGGTCGAGGCCCGGACGGTCCATGTCGAGGGCCAGCTGCGCGGCAGCGTCACGGCCGCTGAGATTGAGATCCTGAGCGGTGCCGTGGTCGAGGCCGAGCTGACCTATGACGACATCGACATCGCCCGCGGCGCCCGGGTCACCGGCCTGCACCGCCGCCGCGAGGTGCCGCCGCCCGAGCCGCCGGTCCTTGCCCTCGGTTCGGAAGGCGAGGCGGAGACCATCCGGCTCGGCGTCACCGACGAGGCCGAGCAGGCCCTGCAGGCGCTTGCCGCTGTCGCCCATGCCGCCGCCGCCGCCGCCGCCGAGCTTGCCGGAGGCAGCGCCGTGAGCCTGACCGAGCTGGAGGAGGAACTGCGGGCGGCTGGTGCGAAAATATAGCCCAGCAGGACCGCCACCCCGCGCATCTGAGCGCGGATCCTCTCCGCCGCCCTATTGTCCTGTGGCGGTGAGGGTCGTGGCGGCGAGGGCTGCGGCGCTGATGGCGAGGCCGAGCGGTATCCAGTCCGGCCCCGGTCGCCGGGCCTGGCGCCAAGCCAGCGCGAGGAGCGCGGTGGCGGCGGCGAGCAGGACGAGCAGGCGCGGCAGGCCGGAGAAGCCGACGAGCGCGCCGCAGGCGGCCATGAGCTTGACGTCGCCGCCGCCGAGGGCGGCCTGGCCGAGCAGGGCGCGGGCGCCGAGTTGCAGGGCGGCGAGCAGGCCCCAGGCGGCGGCGGCGCCGAGCAGGGCATCGGCGGGCGGCACCGGAGCGAGGCCGAGGGCGGCGCCGGTGAGGCCAAGCCAGAGCAGCGGCTGGGTGATGCTGTCGGGCAGCCAGTAGGCGCGCAGGTCGAGCAGGGCGCCATAGGTGATCAGGCCGGCGACCAGGGCCAGGAACAGCCCGGGCAGGCCGGGCCCGGCGGCGAGCGGGCCGCCGGCCAGGGCGAGCGCGAGGGCGGCGCTGTGGGCGAGACGCCAGGCCGGCTCGGGCCGGCCGGCGGGCCGGGCGAGGCGGCGCAGGCTCTCGACCAGTTCCGACCCGCTGCGGCCGCTGGCCTCCTGCGCCTCGAGGGTGGCGACCTGGGCATGCGCGAGGCGGGCCAGGCCAGGGCCGAGCAGGGCGGCGGC
>NZ_JAUTWS010000191.1 GCF_030657435.1 Paracraurococcus lichenis
CAGGCCAGCCTCGGCTTCTTCTATGAGCAAGGTCGAGGCGGGCTGACGAAGGACGCCCACAAGGCCGCCTGGCTATACCGCTTCGCAGCCGACAAGGACGACGTTTTTGCGCAGACCAGCCTCAGCTTCTTCTACGAGCGGGGTCTAGGCGGGCTAGCGAAGGACGTTGGTGAGGCCGCCCGCCTCTCTCGCCTCGCCGCCGAGCAGGGTAAAGCTTTGGAGCCGGCCAACCTCGGCTTTTTTTTACCGCCACGGCCGAGGCGGGCTGATGCAGGACGATCGCAAAACCGATCTGTTATCCCGCATAGCCACCAATCAAGGCAGCACTATGAGCAGACCAACTTCGGCTTCTTCTATGAGCGGGGCCGGGACGGACTAACGAGGGACGATGCGTGGTCATCCCCCTTTATTAGCAAGCTGCAAGGGGTGGTATCCGGGAGACACCAGAGCCTTGCCTCGGGTGCCAAGGTTTTGCTGTCCATGTCCTGCTACGGTCGGTGTTCCGCAATGCCACAGGACCGTGCCGCTCGGTAACATCCACCTCGGGAGGCAGCAGGATGATGCAAGAACGCTACGACTTCATCGCCGAGGCAGAGGATCAAGCCGCTGCCGGCAGAGCCGCAATGGCCCTCTCCGATATCCTGCGGGAGGCCGACGGAGTGCTCGAAGCCGACCGCACCAAGGCCGACAACAGCACGATGGACCTCGGCGCGGTGATCTCGGTACTGGCCACCTCTGGGGCGACGCTTGCTCTCGCTCAGGGGCTTGCCGCGTGGCTCAGGGCGCGCCGCGGGGTGACCGTGACCGTCGAGAGGGACGGCAAGTCGGGGAGCCTGAAGGCCGCAGTCGCGGGCATTGATCCGGAGGTGGCGGTGCGCATCGTCGAGATGGTCCGGAAAGGCTGACATGAGCGGCGCGGGAGCAGCGCGACCTCGGCTGCTCGACCCGACCTCGACTGCCGCCGTCATCTTGGGCGCTCACGATTGGACCGAAGCCGGGTTGGGTCGTGCACCATCCTTCCTTCGCTCCGCACGAGGCATTGTCGCGTACCTTTACGACGCGTCAGGCTTAGGAATCGATCCAGAGCTTGTGCTCGATTTATTCGACGATCCTACTGACGCTGGCGGCCAACTCGCGCGAGTGCGTGACACCCTCGACGCCTTGCTGCGTGAGCGCCGGGCAGCAGGCCGCCCAGTTTCCGATGTATTAGTCTACTACGTCGGTCATGGCTTCACGGACGACCAAGGTCATCTTTCTTTGCTCGTGCGCCGAAGTCGTCGAGGTCTGGAAGCGGAAACAGGGATCAAGGCTCCTGATCTTGCCCATACACTCCGTCTCGCTGCTCCACAGCAGCGCCGTTCCGTCATCCTCGATTGCTGCTTTTCTGAGGCTGCAGCAAAGGCATTTTTCGGCATGGCTAGTGACCTGAATCAGCAGGTTGCAGCAACTGCGGCAAAGGATTTGCGGGACGATCAGCCAGCGCGCGGCACTCTCCTGCTCTGCTCAAGCCCAACCAGCGAAGTGTCAATGGGAGCGCCAAATGCCGAGCACACGCTATTCACGGGTGCCGTGCTTAATGTGCTCCGACGAGGAGCTGAAGGGTTTCCACCGGTCCTGTCCTTCGCAGACCTGCGCGATACGGTGTTCGAACAAATGGTAGTGAGTTTTGGTGCCAATGCACCAAGACCAGCACTGCATCAGGTGAATGCGGCGTATGGTGACCTGACGCGCGTTCCGGCCTTTCCGAACCGGGCACCCGCGCATGTTGGGGCGCCGTCGCCGGAACCGCCAGCCCTCTCAGAAAGCGCGCCTGTTCGCATACAGAGCCAACCCGAAGGCACCGCGCCACCGCCGTTGTCGAGTATCGCAGACCGACCTGAGTCAGAGACCTCGATCAAGCAATCTGCGAACTTGCCTCCCCCTCATATACCTCGAGCTTCAAATTTAAGGCGTAAAGGTCAATGGCTGGGAGTGGGGATGTGCATCATAGCTTTAATTGGAATTTCTGTTTTTGTTGTGAACCAACAAGAAGCGTCTAAAAACCCTTCATATAGAAATGACATTAAAGAATCTCCTCAAACACCGGACCCTTATTCGCTTGCTCAGCAACGCGTAGCTGCAGGTGATAACAATGGTGCTGCCCGACTTTTCCGCCTTGCTGCCGATCAAGGCGACGCTCGTGGGCAAGTGAGCCTTGCTCATTTTTATGAGGAGGGCCGCGGCGGTTTGCCAAAGGACGACACACAAGCTGCGCGTCTTTACAAACTCGCTGCCGATCAGGGTGATGCCTCTGCGCAGGTAAGCCTAGGTATTTTCTATGAGGAGGGTCGCGGCGGTTTGCCAAAGGACGACGCGCAGGCTGCACGTCTTTACAAGCTTGCTGCCGATCAGGGTGATGCCTCTGCACAGGTAAGCCTAGGTATTTTCTATGAGGAGGGCCGCGGCGGTTTACCGAAGGACGATGCACAGGCCGCACGTCTCTACAAGCTTGCTGCCGATCAGGGTGATGCCTCTGCGCAGGTGAACCTTGGACGTTTTTATGAGGTGGGACGTGGTGGTGTGTCGAAGGACGGCGCACAGGCTGCACGTCTTTACAAGCTCGCTGCCGATCAAGGCGATGCCTCTGCGCAGGTGAACCTAGGTATTCTTTACGAAGAGGGTCGCGGTTTGTTAAAGGACGACGCACAGGCTGCACGTCTTTACAAGCTTGCTGCCGATCAGGGTGATGCCTCTGCGCAGGTAAGCCTAGGCATTTTCTATGAGGAGGGTCGCGGCGGTTTGCCAAAGGACGACGTGCAGGCTGCACGTCTTTACAAGCTTGCTGCCGATCAGGGCGATGCCTCTGCGCAAGTGAATCTTGGGCGTTTTTATGAGGGAGGGCGGGGCGGTTTGCCAAAGGACGACGCGCAGGCTGCACGTCTTTACAAGCTCGCTGCCGATCAGGGCAATACCTATGCGCAGGTGGACCTGGGTATCCTATATGAGCAGGGACGTGGCGGTTTGCAGCAGGACAGCGTTGCAGCTACTCGCCTTTACCAACAAGCCGCAAGGTCGGGAAATACCATTGCAAAACAGCGCCTAACGCAACTTGGTAAAAGGTGGTAGCAACGCCGGCCGTCATGGCAGAAGACAGGCACGACATTGAATGGGGACTTTTTAACCAACCTTCAGATATCCGCCGGACGCCGCCGAAGCTGTATTACGGGACAAGAAGGGGGGGCGACAGACAGACACACTCATCCATCCATTTACTCTCCTTCCTCTTCTCCCAATCCTGCAAACTTTTCCGCCCGCTACCACATCTCGCTGAACTCAACTGCTTCTGCTTTTCGTAGACATGCAGCAAAGGCTATATGGCATGAAGATTGTGCTCTACATAACATGCTACAAGCATCACACGGACGAGTTTTATCCGTGCGCGTCGCTCTTGCTCGGGTGGCTCAATAACCACCGGATCGAGAAAGTCAGTTGGTTCCACTCCTTCGCAGCTTTCTCTCCCTAGTATTTTCTTGGGATTTTACCTCGTGAGGTCGCGATTGATATCCTGTGCCAATCCATAAGCCTGCTGCACCGTCAGGCCATCTGCGAGGCGGAAGGGCTGCGGCGAGCCGTGCCGGCGCGCAGTGAGGACAAGATCGCTACGGGTTGTGTCCTGCCTCCGCTGAATTGCATTGTCGATCCCCGAAGCCATCGCAACCGCCAGGGGTGAGCCAACGAAGCCATACGAGGGTTCGGAGGTGCGCGGATCGTACACAGCCAATTCTATGAGTTGATCGCGCGGGACAGGGTCGGAGAAGAGGGTAGTGTGCACATCGTACTCGGTGATGAGTAGGTGCTGCTTCCGGATATCCGAATACGGGGGCGGATTCATGTGCTTCCGAACAGCAATCACGGCCAGGATTACGGCAACCGCGAAAGCTCCTAACTTCTCGCCAGGATTATCGGAACCGAAACAAAATATGAAGAAGATGGCGACGCCGGCCCAGTGCAGAAAGAGTTGGAACCCCAGGCCGGCGACGGTTGAAGGATTTTCGATGGTGTAGCAAATCCCTTGAGGCAAGATGGCTCGGGAGTAGGTTGGCCGCATGGACGTTCCTTCGAAAACGGCGTCAATCCTTCAGGCAAAGCTTTCCATGAAAAGCTGCAGATGGTGAGCCGCTCCCTGACGGGGCTTCCACACCCTATGCACTCCCTCAATACCCATGCAGACCTGTGGTGACCCACTCGGAAAAGGCAAGCGAAGCTCGGCAGCGCCACTCATACCCAGCCGGGCTGGCACGAAAGCGCCTAGCTGTGCAACATGAAACAGCCTAGCTGGCCAACACGAAAGAGCCTAGCTGGCCGACAAGAAACAGCTTAAGCCGCTGGGAATTTCACAAGTCTTCGATTTTACAATCTCGCGAACCGCACGAATTCCGCCGCCTGAAAGTGCCCGGTAGGCCGACAACTAAGCATATGGCTGCACCAAAAAAGTGGTGTGAGGCCATGATGACGTTCAGAGAGGATGGTGACCTTCGGCTCGCGGAGGATGTCTCGCCAGAGCCGCTTCTCGGCATTCAACCCGAGGCGCCTGTGGTGGTGCGTCCTAATGTGCCGCATGCGCTCACAATGGACGAACCTGTCCAGCAGCATGTCAGCTTCATGCTCGCAGCAAAGGATTTGGGCATCCTCGCCGCAGCGCTCAAGGTCAG
>NZ_JAUTWS010000192.1 GCF_030657435.1 Paracraurococcus lichenis
CTAATCAGGCGGCCAAGGGTAGGGTGGCCGGTGGGCACTGAGCAAGGCTGCGTTGCTCGGCTCGGACCTGGTTGGGGGTGCAGTAGCCGTGCCGGGCGACGAGCCAAGCGGTGTTGTAGTGGGCGACGAAGTCCTGCAGCCCGCGACGCAACTCTTTGAACCGCCCCGGGTTCGCCGGCGGCTGATTGGCTTGAGTCACGCCGCCAGGGCGGGTGCCTCGATCTGGGCATAGTAGCGCGCTTCGGCCTCGGCTGGTGGCATGTTGCCGATCGGCTCGAGGAGGCGACGATTGTTGTACCAGTCGACCCACTCCAGGGTGGCGAACTCGACAGCCTCCATGGTGCGCCATGGTCCGCGCCGCCGTATCACCTCGGTCTTGAACAAGCCGATTACCGTCTCAGCCAACGCGTTGTCGTAGGAGTCGCCGACGCTACCGACCGAGGGCTCGATGCCAGCCTCGACCAGCCGCTCTATGTACCGAATCGCAACGTATTGGGCGGATTCAAGTGGTCGTCGCAACACCACGGCCGCGCGTCGCAACCCGCTGTTGCCGGAGGTGCCGACCGCGGCCGAGGCTGGGCTGCCTGACTTCGAGGTGAGTTCCTGGCAGGCGGTGATGGCGCCGGCCGCGACCCCGGCCACCCTGCGCGAGCGGATCGCTGGTGAGATCACCGCGATCCTGCGCGAACCCACGGCCGCCGAAGCCCTGGAAGCGGGCGGCTACACCGTGGCCGGCGGCACACCCGCTGAATACGGCGCCTTTCAGTGCGCCGAGATCGCGCGCTGGCGCCAAGTGGCGCAGGCCGCGAACATCATCCTCGACTGACGGTGCACCCGGGGCGCCAACCACCGACATCCATGGAGTGCAGGACCATGTCGCAGCGTTTCGCGGGCAAGATCGCCATTGTCACCGGCGCCGGTTGCGTCGGGCCCGGCTGGGGCAATGGCCGTGCCATTGCCGTCGGGCTGGCCCGCGAAGGAGCAACGGTGATCGGCGTGGACCGCGCGTCGGAGAGCATGACGGAGACGGCGGAGCGGATCGCCTCCGAGGGCGGCCGCTTCGAGGCCGCGGTGCTCGACGTGACCGACAGCGCCGCCATCGCCCGGCTGGTGGCCGACGTGGTTGCGCGCCATGGCCGGATCGACGTGCTGGTGAACAATGTCGGCGGCTCGGCCGCCGGTGGCCCGGTGGAGATGGCCGAGGAGGTCTGGGACCTGCAGGTCGACACCAACCTGAAGAGTGTCTTCCTGACGCTCAAGCACGTGCTGCCGGTCATGGAGGCGCAGGGGAGTGGCGCGGTGGTGAACCTCGCCTCGACCTCCGGCATCCGCTGGACCGGCGCGGCGCAGGTCGCCTATGCGGCGTCCAAGGCGGGGGTGATCCAGCTCTCGCGCGTGGTCGCGGTGCAAAACGCCGCCAGGGGCATCCGGGTGAATACGGTGGTGCCGGGACAGATGCACACCCCGATGGTGGAGGTGCGGCTGGCCGGCCAGCGCGCCGGCGGGGATGTGGAGGCGCTCGTGAAGCCGCGTTTGGCGCGCATCCCGGTGGGTTTCGCGGGCGATGGGCGGGACACTGCCAATGCCGTGCTGTTCCTTGCCTCCGAAGAAGCGCGCTTCGTGACCGGCACGGAACTCGTGGTTGACGGCGGCATGTCTGTCCGCTGCGGATAGGCTGGTGTAGCGTAGCTCGACATCAGCGCCTGTTGGTCCTTGCCCGTCGAGTTCGACGCGCTGAGAGTCCCGAGGGCGGTGGGACTGAGCAGGGCACCAAGAGCCGGTGCCCTGCGGCCATCACACAAATGCGGACAGGCCGCTTTCGGCCAGACCACGCAGCGGGGCGTGAGGCCAGGTAAGCTGCATTTATGTCCGCTCACGACCGAGGCTGTGTGAAAATTCGATGTCTTCGCTCAGTTACGCATGTTCGCGTCGCAGGCCTTCAGCGGTAAGCAATCGTGCTTCGCACCAGCCTTCCGAGATGCAGCAGAGTTGCTGATTGCCGTTACGGTAAGACGCTTTCACACAGCCTGCGCCCAACTCAGCTATAGTAAAAAGAGATCGCGTAAAGCCGCGGTACGAACGTTATGGCAAGGCGGCAGCCGTCCGGGGAACATTGCCGCGTGCCGCGAGCGTCAATGCAATCTCGCTGCCCAGGCTGATCCGTTGCACGAGCCCGATCGCGGCGGTGCCGGGGCCGGGGCGTGAATGCAGATTTCGCAGTCACGCGCGGCCGCCGCCAAGCGCATAGCGAGCGGCAGGGCCGGCATGACGGCGGGCTGCTCGAGCCAGTCCGCCAGGACGTCCAGGCCGCTCAGGACATCGCCGCGCTGCAATGCGCCCAGGAGCGCCAGCAGGAACTCCTCGTCGCGCCCAACCAGGGGGCAGAGGCGGCAGCGAATGTCGAGCGGGCGCCGCATGCCGCGGCGAAGGGCGTCGAGGAAGGCGCCGAAGGCCTGCACGGCGTCGTCCGTCAGCTCCCCCTCGGCGCAGACGGCGTGCCAATCGGGCGTAGCGGCGCCATCGGGACGATGCGCGGCGACCCAGGTCCGCAGCACGGCGATGCAGAAGAGCGCCTCCGGCTCAAGATCCCGCACGGGCCGGCCCTCATCGGCCTCCTCGCGGTGCATGCAGGCCGCCATCGCCTTACGCCCTGCTCTCTGGGCGGTCCAGGGCGCGCCGTTCGTCGCCGCGCGGGCCGGGGCCGGGCGGCTGCGACGGAGCCGGCGCCTCCCGGCGGCCATCCGCTGTCCTGTGCCCAGGCTCCTGGGACGCGCCGCGGTCCCGTTGCAGGAGGGCGACCAGCGCCGTGACGCCGAGCGAGTGATTTCGGAGCATCGGGGCTGCCTCCGTCAGTGACGGGTGGAGAGGGATAGCGGCCAGGGCGCTGCGCCCGCCGGATCCGGTCCGGCGAGACCGGCCAACAGCCGGGGCCGGAGCGCGAGCCCGGCGGCCAGGAACAATGCCCCCAACCCCTGGAGCGGCCCGAGGGCGAAGCCGGCACCGATCCCGGACAGGAAGCCGTCTTGCAGCACCTCCGCGGCCAGCCCGGTTTCCCCGCCCTGGGCAAGCCGCGCAGCATGAAGCAGGCGCTGTTCGTCCGCGGTGAGCCGCGGGCATTGCGGGCAGCCGATCTGCACCGGCCGGCGTGCGGTGCGGGCCAGGACGCGCATGAGCATGTCGAGCGACGCCGCCGCAGGCGGGATGCCGGCGGCCGCCATGCTCCCGCCGAGCCGCGGCAGCGGGTCCCGCGACTGCCGGAGGTCAGCGAGCCAGCCGCGCAGGCCGTGGAGTAGGAGGGTCTCGGCCGGGTCGAGCGCCTCGACTGTGCCGGGATAGCCGTGCAGGACGCGTGGCGCGAAGGGCATGATGCGGCCCATAGGCTAGCTCCCGGTGCTGGTCGGGGGCAGTGAACCTCAAATGAGAATGCGTCGCAACTGCAATTTGGCGCGGTCGGGGACTTTCCGGCACCTCAAGCGGTGGCCGGCCGCGAGATCGCCATGCCAATCAGGCAGCCGCCAGAGGACGGCACGAGAACGGGTGACAAGCTGGGCGACGGAGCGCGATAGTCGTTGCTCAAGGCCCGCCATGATCAGCGTCGCTCGGAGAACATTGCCGTGCGAAGATCCAGGCTCAGCGGAGCTGGAGCCGCACACAAATACCGCGCACGATTATTGAGTGACATTCATCCGTGCGCTCGGCATCACCCCCGATGGATGGGCGCGAGCGGTTCCACCCTGGTACGTGACCAACGTGCCACCGCGTCTGCACCCCAAGTCATTCTGGACACAGAACGCAATGAATGAACCCGCCGAGCCGGCTTCCCTCCACTACCCTGAGCTGCTCGAGGTGATCCGCCGCCGCCGCAGTGTACGCAAGTTCGAGAAGGGTCGCGCTGTCGGGCGGGAGACCCTGCTCCGCATCGCCGAGTGCGGCCGATGGGCGCCCACCGGCGCCAACACGCAGTGCTGGGACCTGGTCATCGTCGAGGATCCTGAGCGTCGGCAGCAGGTGCTCGACGTGTTCCTTCGCCAGGCGCAGCGGCTGGTGGCTCATGCCAGGGGCTTTCCGGCGGTGATGAAGACCTACCTCGCGAATACCGTCGCCATCTTCATTGTGCTTGGCGACCCGCGCTGGAAGCGCTGCTTCCCGCAGGGCACGACCGACGCTTACCGAGCCGAATACGCCGAGAACAACGACCGCATCTACCTCGCCTCCATCGGCGCCGCCGTACAGAACATCCAGCTCGGCGTGACCGCGGCGGGCCTGACCTCCGCGTGGCTTTCCGGGGGCGCCGAGGCCACGACGAACCGGGAACTCAGCGCGTTGCTCGGTTATCCGTCGTATCTCGAGGCCATCGGCACCATCCCCGTCGTTTATCCGGAAAAGACCGTCTCCTCCCGCTACAGGCGGCCGTTGGACCAGCTCGTTCACTGGAACGGCTACCAACCCCATCAGCATCGCCCTGATGAGATGATCGACTTCTACATCGACGAACTGCGTCCCTTCGCCATGTACCGCGGCTCCGAGGATCTCCTCGAGTGGGAGGATGCGGAGGTCAGGCTTGGCGCCTGGAAAGACGCCTTCACCAGTGCCCGCACCTGTT
>NZ_JAUTWS010000193.1 GCF_030657435.1 Paracraurococcus lichenis
GCCCACGTATTGCGGGCAGACTGACCCGGACGCTAGGCCGGTGTGGCCCGGGCTCCGCCCGGGAGGTGCGCGAGCAACCAGGGCTGCCCCGCAGGCACTGTGGCGGAATCCAGGATGCCTGCGGAAACAGGATGCGGAAAGCGGTCAGGAAGGTACGGAGATCAATCCTCTGCCTCCCAGATCGGCTCTTCCGGCTCGTTGTCCTTCAGATTGTGAACCAAGATGCGGCCTGTGCCAACGTAATAGGTGTGCGCGTCCTCGACCGAGAGATTGTAGACCGACGTTGCGCGCACCGCCCCGCGGGCAACGGCGTGAATCGGTATCTCGGCCCCCTGCGCGTCCACTGCACAGTGGCCCGACGCGAGCCCCCGGGCGCTCGTGAACTGCAATGGCTGAATCCCGGTCGCAAACCGGTGCATCGCGGTCACGCCGAGGTTGTCCTGTCCAACCGCCAGCCGGATCAGGTCGTTTGCTTCGTGTCTATGGACCGTGGTGACCTTGCATTTGGCCATACAGGAGGCTCCGGCGTGCCATGCGATCACCTCGTCTCCGACGGCCACATCGGAGATTGGCTTGTACGAGCCGTCCCCCATCGAGACGAGGGTGTCGCCGATGAAGCAGCCTCCCCCTCCATCCTCATCGACGCCGCCATCCGGACCGCCCTGATCTATTGGGTCGTCCCAATCTCCACCGTCGTCATAGACGCCTACCCCTTCGGAGCCGTCGGCGTCGGTTCCGCCGACGACCACGCCGCTGTCGATATCCGGCTGGTCGTCCGGCGGCAGGTCAACCTCACTGGACGACAGGTCCTGGACGGCCTGCGCCAGATCCATCACTTCGGGAATGGCTTCCAGGACGAGCCCCGTGAGGATGTACGCCGTGCCAACCACCACGTGGAACGGCTCCGGGATAGGGATGACCTCGTACAGCACCCCGGTTGCGACGAGGGCGGCCCCGGTCACGCGGCATTCCGCCTTGAACACCGCCGTGGTCCTTGACTCCGGTCCGTCCGCCGCCTCCCGCTCCAGGGAACGCGTTCCGCGGACGCCGATGCCGAAGGGGTCGTCCAAGGACAAGACCGCGAGGGACTCAAGCGACTGTCCAATCTTGCTTTCATAGGCCAGGATCTCGAACTTGTCCCCGCCGCTTCGCAATGATCTCGCGACTTTCCTGGAAAAGAAAGACAGCTTGCGGTTGCTGACGTTGTAGAAGCACATCGGGCCAGCCCCGGGCACGCGCGTGACGGCGCCGTATTTCTTCCACGCCGCCAATCCCTGCTGGAAGAGTGACTGGTCCTGGACGCGGTTGCTGCTCACCAGCAGCGTCAGCAAAATCGACTCCAGACCGTCCAATCCGCTCGACCCGCTCGCGTAGTCGATCAGCGAACGGAGCATCGGCGCCCTGCACTCGGGAACAGCCTCGATCTGTGCGAAGACGCACGCGAGGTTGCTGCGGAAAAGCGCGCGTCTGTACGCCACCCGCACCCGGCTGTCATTCTCCTGCTTCGCATAGATCCATTGAATCAGCCGCCAGACTTCCCCGAATTCCCCGTAATGGAAGCGGGCCCTCGTTGCGACCGGCCGAGCGGAAGGCTCTTGTGGCATTGCAGGCTCCTCGCAATGGGATTGTGGAAAACCACGTCGTGCCCCGGCAACTGGATCCAAAGCAGTTAAAATATCTACACAGAAAACAGTGAGGCCGCGTAGGAAGCGACGCCCCCTGTAGTTGGGTCATCCAACTGTCTGTGGTGGGCTCCTAATATCGGAACCTCTGTAATGCTTTAACCATAGCAACCTTGGAGCCGCCGAGCGCTCAAAATTATGGGATGTACTTGATTTCGATAGTTAATGAAAAGGTGCCGCGGATGGCGGCCGCCAACCCTCTTCGCCGACCGGCGCCTGGGCCCTAGCGGGTTGCTTGCCTCGAAATACGGCATATTGACTGCTTCCGGGTGGCGAGGTGACCGGCATCACCGCGTGGCCGTGCCCGGCTGGAATGGCACAGCGTGAGGCAAGTGACCCACTAGTGGTACGCGCCAGACGCTTGGTACCCGATGCGAACCGCCGGGTTCGACCCACTGCGGACCTCCGGGGTCTCCAAGGGGCTCAGGCGACGGCGGTGGCCGCCATGCTGGAGCGGCCCGCGATGCCCTCCCACCACCGCCCCAGTCTGGGGCGCGCCGCGAGCAGCGGCCCAGCCACCGGCGCACTGGCAAAGCAGGCGAACATTGGCGCGGCGTGCAGGTCCGCCAGCGTCAGCGCCGCGCCGGCCAGGTGCGGTCCCAGCCCCATGATCTGCTCAAGGGCGCCCAGGCAGGTTGCCGCCCGCGGCAGGGCGGCGCGGATCCGCGTCTCGTCCGGCTCCCGCCCTTGCGCCGGGGCGACGACCTGCTCGACGTAGATGTCCCACACGAGCGTGCGGTAGGCGTAGGCATCGAGGACGCTAATCGCTTGGTTCACCCGGGCCCGTGCCTCCGGCGAAGCCAGCTGCAGGGCGGGCCCGGGGAACGCCTCATCCACGTAGCGCGTGATGGCGCCCGCTTCGTACAGTCGGAAGCCTCGGTGCTCGAAGGCCGGGATGCGCCCGAACGGGTGCCGCTCCAGGTACCCGGCCGGTGGGCCGCCGGGGGCGAACACGTCGACCGGCACCAGCCGGTAGGCGACGCCCTTCTCGGCCAGCGCGAGGCGGGCGGCGCGCACGTACACGCTGTAGGGCGCGCCGTAGAGAACCGGTCCTCCATCGTCGTCCATCGCGCGCCCTCCCGCCCTTCTCCGACCTTGAGACGGGTACCAAGCGTTAGCGTGAACCACTAGTCCTGCAATCAGTGCATTGCGCGCTTAGCGGCGGCTCTGCCATGACCTGGGCGTGCCCAGCCCGCTAATCCACCCCCTCAATCACCACCTCCCTCCCCACCTCCGCGAGGTCTGCGCCATCCTCGCCGCCGGCCTCCTGCGGCTCCGCAGCCGCGCTGCCGAGGAACTTGCCCGCGACACCGAACAGGCTCGGGACCAGGGAGAAGGTTGCCTACACTCCGCGCCCTGGCAGCGCCGTCATGCCCACCCGCGTCGTCGGAGACAGGCATGACAAAACGCGCGAAGCACGAGAAGCAGCAGGCGGCCACGCCGGTGCCGGTGGTCACCAGCATCCCACCAGCCAGTGTGCTGCCCCGCTTGGCGGCCCTGCAGACGGCCGACATTGCCGAGCTGAAGCAGCAGTGGCGCGAGCACTGCGGCACCGAACCGCCGCCCTACAACAGGAAGTTCCTGGAGAGCCGGCTCGCATACCGCATACAAGAATTGGCGTATGGCGGCCTAAAGCCGGAGACCGTGGCCCGGCTCGAAGCGCTCGGCGAGCAGCTGGACGGCGGCAACGTCGTCCTCCGCCGCATCCGCGCCGGCGAGGACCGGCCGATCGCCGGCACGCGGCTGGTCCGGGAGTACCAGGGCGTCCAGCACACCGTCACCGTGCTGCAGGACGGCTTCGAGTACGAGGGCCGCCCCTACCGCTCCCTCTCCGCCATCGCCCGCGCGATCACCGGCACCCGCTGGAACGGCTGGAGCTTCTTCGGCCTGAAGAACCAGCGGGGGCAGGCATGAGCAGGCGCAAGGCGACCGCCGCGGCTGAGGCCGCCATGCCGGCCACGGTGAAGAAGCTCCGCTGCGCCATCTACACCCGGAAGTCCACCGAGGAGGGGCTGGAGAAGGAGTTCAACAGCCTCGACGCCCAGCGCGACGCCTGCGAAGCCTTCATCGCCAGCCAACGCGCCGAGGGCTGGGTGCTGGTGCCGGACCACTACGACGACGGCGGCGTCTCCGGTGGCACCCTCGAACGGCCGGCCCTGCAGCGTCTGCTGCGCGACATCGAAGCCGGCCGGGTTGACGTGGTAGTGGTCTACAAGATCGACCGCCTCAGCCGCTCGCTCATGCACTTCGCCAAGCTGGTGGAGGTGTTCGACACCCACAGCGTCACTTTTATTTCAATAACGCAAAGCTTTAATACAACGACCAGCATGGGGCGGCTGACGCTGAACATCCTGCTCAGCTTCGCCCAGTTCGAGCGCGAGGTGATCAGGGAGCGGGTGCAGGACAAGATCGCCGCCTCGAAGGCCCGCGGCATGTGGATGGGCGGCTCGGTCCCGCTCGGTTACGAGGTGCGCGACCGCAAGCTGGTGGTGAATGAGGCCGAGGCGGCGAGGACACGACGGGTATTTGAGCTCTTCGCCGAAACCGGCTCCGGCGTGGAGGCCGTCCGGCGGCTGCGCGCCGAGGGCGTGCTGACGAAGACCGGCCGGCCCTTCGACAAGGGGGCGCTGTACCGGGTGCTGAACAACCGAAGCTACCTCGGCGAGGTGGCGCACAAGGGCCAGGTCTTCCCCGGCGAGCATCGCGCCATCGTGCCGCGAGAGCTATGGGACCGTGTCCACGTCATCCTGCAGGAGAGCCCGCGGATCCGCGGCAACCAGAACCGCCGGCAGACCCCGGCCCTGCTGCGGGGCCTGATCTTCGGGCCGGACGGG
>NZ_JAUTWS010000194.1 GCF_030657435.1 Paracraurococcus lichenis
CGGGGCTGGAGGCGCTTGGGGAGATGATGGAGGCCGATGCGGCGGCGCTGTGCGGCCCGCGGCACGGGCGGGGCGGCGAGCGGCAGGCGCAGCGCTGGGGCCGGACAGCCGGCCCGATCGGCTTCCACGGCGGCAAGGTCCCGGTGGCGCGGCCGCGGGTCCGCGAGCGCGGTGGGCGGGAGGTGGTGCTGCCGAGCTGGGAGCGGGCGGTGGGCGAGGACTGGCTGGGGCGGTGGGCGATGAACCTGATGCTGCTCGGGGTCGCCACGCGTCGGTTCGGCCGGGCGGTGCGGCTGCCCGAGGGCGACGTGCCGGCGGGCCCGGGCGCGGGGGTGTCGAAGTCGGCCGCCTCGCGGCGGTTCGTCGCGCTCTCGGCCGAGCGGATGGCGGCCTGGATGGCGCAGGACCTGTCCGGGCTCGACCTCTTGGCCGTGCAGATCGACGGCATCCACGTCACGGAGGACCTGGTCCTGCTGGCTGCCATCGGCATCGATGGCGAGGGAGCGAAGCACCCGCTCGGGCTGGTGGAGGGCGCCACCGAGAACGCGGTGGTGGTGCAGGCCCTGCTCGACGACTTGGTCGGTCGGGGGCTCGATCCGAGCGTCTGCCGGCTGTTCATCGTGGACGGGGCCAAAGCGCTGACCAAGGCCATCCGGCGGACCTTCGGACGCGACACCCCCATCCAGCGCTGCCAAATCCATAAGGCTCGCAACATCGCCGAGCGGCTGCCCAAGGCGCTGCAGGCGCCGGTCCGCCGGGCGTTGCGGCAGGCCTGGGAACTGGACGATGCGGTCAAGGCCGAGCGGCTGCTGCGCAACCTGGCGCGCACCCTCGAGCCCCGGGCACCCGGCGCTGCGGCATCGATCCTGGAGGGGCTCGACGAGATCCTCACCGTCGTTCGGTTGCGGCTGCCGCGCGAGCTGCGTCGCTCGCTGGCCTGCACCAACATCGTCGAGAACGTCATGGGCTCGGTGCGGCGGGTCTGCCGCAACGTGAAGCGCTGGCGCGACGCCGACATGGCGCTGCGCTGGACCGCCGCGGCGATGCTCGAAGCTGCCAAGGGCTTTCGCAGGCTGAAGGCGAAGCGGCACCTTCCGGCGCTCCGTGCCGCTCTCACTGCTCACCGAGCAAAGACCGCGACGATCACGCCGATTGCACAGCAGACGCGCGCCGCATAGGGTCACTC
The DNA here is from genome assembly GCF_030657435.1 of Paracraurococcus lichenis. GTDB lineage: Bacteria > Pseudomonadota > Alphaproteobacteria > Acetobacterales > Acetobacteraceae > Paracraurococcus > Paracraurococcus lichenis. Next base: position 1,187 of record NZ_JAUTWS010000194.1, read on the forward strand.
TCGGCCGCGCCGCCCGCCATGCTCAACATTGGCCGGGACATCCCCGTTCAAGTCGGGCTTGACCACTCATGTTGCACACAATGCAGGAGTTCAGCGACGATCGGCGTCCCTCCCCGTGCCGACGCCAGCCCGACGCCCGCCTTCTGCCTCTCGGCCCTCCAGCAACACCGCCATCCGCTCGGCCAGGGCTGCTGGTTCAACCGGCTTGCGCAGCAGCGTGAAGGCGCCACTCAGCGCGCCGCCCATCGCCAACTCGGCCGCGTCGGTGACGAAGCCGGTGAGAAGGATTGCCGGCAGCCCGGGCTGCCGGCGCTGCGCCTCACGGACGAGCGCCAACCCGTCGATTCCCGGCATGGACAGGTCGGACACCAGGATATCCACTACGCCACCCGCGTCGAGATGTGCGAGCGCCTCTGCCGCGCTCGCTGCCGGCCGCACGGCATAGCCGGCCGCCCGAAGCCCTTCGGCGGTGATGTCCCGTACTGCCGCCTCGTCGTCCACCAGGAGCACCTGGGCGGTCCTCTCGCCAGCCTGTGGTGCGATGGCGGGCGCTGCGGCCGGAAGTTCCGCATCGGCGACAGGCAGCCAGAGCGCCACGGTGGTGCCGATCTCAGGCGTACTCTCGATATGCAACGCCCCACCGGACTGCTCGGCGAAGCCGCGCGCCATGGCCAGGCCGAGACCGGTGCCCTTGCCCTCCGGCTTCGTCGTGAAGAAGGGCTCCGACGCCCGCGCCAACACCTCCGGCGTCATGCCCTCGCCGGTGTCGCGCACCCCCAGGCGCACATAGGCTCCGGGCCCGAGCCGAGGCGGGCGGCGCGGCTCATCGCCGGCGAAGAGCGCCGCCGCGGCCGAGAGGGTGATCACGCCCTGTCCAGCCATGGCATCACGTGCATTCGCGGCGAGGTTCACCAGCGCCGTCTCGAGCTGGCCCTTGTCGGCGAACAGTGGCGGCAGCCGTGGCTCGATCGAGAGCTCGATCCGGATCCCCGCACCCAACGTGTGCGCGAGCACTTCCTGAATTGCCGTCAGCAGATCCGTCACATCGGTCGGCTCCGCGCGGAGCTCGGCGCGGCGGGAAAACGCCAGCAGGCGACGGGTCACCGCTGCGCCCCGCTTCGCGGCATCAGCTACCATGCGCGCCAGCCGGAGCACCCGCGGTGCGTCGCCAGGTGCGGCCTCGATCAGCCGGGCACCGCCCTGTACTGCCTGCAGCACGTTGTTAAAGTCGTGCGCAATGCCGCCCGCGAGCTGACCCAGCGCCTCCATGCGCTGCGCATGGGCCAGCCGTGCCTGCGCGTCCTCGCGCGCCGCCACCGCCTCGCTGACCCGGTGCTCGAGTGTTTCGTTCAACCGACGCAGCTCCACCTCGCGTTCGGCGAGCGCCGCCTCCGCCTGCTTGCGCCCGGTCACGTCGATGGCGGTGCCGATCACGCGGATGCAGCGCCCAGCCTTGTCGAAGAGCCCGCGACCCTTCGAGGCGACCCATCGCACCGTCCCGTCCTCCCTGCCAAGGACGCGGTACTCGACGTCGTAGGGTGCGCGCTGGGCAGGGTTGGCGGCGGCGGCATAGGCAGTCTCAACCACCGCTCGGTCGTCTGGATACAGCCGATTCAGGAAATCCGCCCGGCCGACCGGCGTCCCGGGCGGGACGCCGAAGATGGCGTAGACCCGGGGCGACCAGACCAGCGTGCCCGCCACGGGGTCGATGTCCCAGAAGCCGACCTCGGCCGCCTCAGTGGCCAGCCGCAGCCGCTCGTCGGTCTCGCCCAGGGCCGCCTCGGCCGCCTTTCGGTCGGTCACGTCGACCAGCACGCCGAGGACGCGGGTGACGCGCCCGTCGGCGCCGGAAACCATCTCGGCCCGCAGCAGAAGCCAGCGCACCGAGCCGTCCGGCCAGACGCAGCGAAACTCGGCTTCGAAGAACCGCTCACCCCGCGCCAGCGCCTCCCGCCCTATCCGCAGCAGCTGCTCGCGCTCGCCTGGGAAATAGCGCGCCCGCCGCTCCTCGCGGGTCGGCTCCGCGTGGGGTGGAAAACCGAACAGCCGGTTCAGCTCGGGCGAGCCAACGACGGCATCCTTGGCGACGTCGAGCTCGAACACCGCCATCCGCCCCGCCTCCAGGGCGAGTTGCAGTCGCGCCTCCGCGGCGCGGCGCTCGGTAACGTCGAGCGACACGCCGAGCATGCGCAGCGGCCGGCCCGCAACATCGCAGACCACCTCGCCACGGCCGACGATCCACCGCTCTGTCCCGTCCGATCGCCGGCGGTAGCGAAACTCCACCTCCCAGCCCGTCCGCGGGGAAGCCAGTAGGGTCGCGAGTTCCGCCTGCACCCGCGCTTGGTCTTCCGGATGGATCCCCTCTCGCCACGACTCAACCGTCACAGGGCAGCACGGGTCAGTGCCGTGGATGCGATGGCACTCCTCCGACCAGCGAAGCGCACCGGTGGCTACGTCCCACTCCCATGTGCCCACCCCACCCGCCTGCTGCGCCAGGCGCAACCACGCCTCACTCTCTCGTAGCGTCTCGGCGGCATGGTGCTCGGCGGTGCGGTCGCGGAAGGCGACGCCGAGGCCGCGGCTGGTAGGAAAAGCGGTGACCTCGACCGAGCGGTCGGGGCGGACCACGCCGGAGCGCTCGACGCGCGCCGGCCGGCGGGTGGCCATAGCCTCCCGCAGGAAGACCTCGAGCCAGCTGCCGCGAGAGCCCGGCATCACGTCCCAGACCGGGCGACCGAGCGCGGCCTCGGTTGGTGTGCCATAATAGGCGGCGCAGCCCGCGTTGAATGTGACGAAGCGGAACTCGCGGTCTAACTCGTAGGCGTTGTCGCCGAGCGCCTGGAAAAGGGCTTCGCTGGCGAGGTCGTGCCACGCGGATGCTGGCTTCGCATTCACCGCGGCGCCTCCGGCCGGTCCCACCATGGCTCCAACGCGCCGCGCCATCGTCGGCAGCGCAGCAGGGTATGGGGATAAGCCTTGGGCATGGGTTTCGCCGGCGTCTCCAGCCGTACCGGTCCGGTACGGAGCAAAATTGATTGAAGTCCGGCTACGCTTCAACCGGCCTCGACGATCACACAAGCGCCGCCGAGGAGATTGGTCCGACGGCGGACGTGACCGGCGACGTCGGGCAGCACCTGGTCTTGATCACTCGTCCGTACTGCGCCCTCCAGCACCGGAACTGCCGCAAAGTTGGGGGTCAGCTGCGGCTGGTCTGCTGTGCCGCCTGCGCCGGCATCCCTGGTTCCGGGCTCCGAGCAACGCTTTCGGCCTGCTGCCGGCCCTCGCC
>NZ_JAUTWS010000195.1 GCF_030657435.1 Paracraurococcus lichenis
TACTCGGCGACGTCCGTCAGCTCGTGCAACTTGTCAGCGTAGACATGCGGGTCGTCGGCCCAACCGATCACGATGTCAGGGCCCGTGCCGGTATTGGCGATGACCGCCGTCTGCGGTCGAATGTCTTCCCAGCCCACGAAGTCGACGCGAACGGGCACACCGTAGCGCTCGCTGAATTTGGCGGCGTTCTGGCGGAAGATCACCTCGTCCGGCTCGACGAAGCGGGCTGGCCGGGTGATGCGCAGCGTCGCACCGGGCTCGATCGGGAAATTCGGGGCGGGGATGTCGGCACGCGGGATGGTGACCGCAGGTTGCGCTGCAGCGGGACCTGCAACCAGGGCGGCGAGGCCGAGTGCCGCGCGTCGAGTGGCCTCAGTCATATCTGCTTCCTCCCAGGCGTCTGCAGGAGCGCGATGTCATGGCGCCCGCCTGGAGAGCATGCGCCTTTTTTGGTGATCGCGGATAAGAAGCGGAGATTGCTGAAGGATGGAACGCCATGACACGGCTGCACGGGTGACCGCGCGTGTCGTGCCGCCGCTACAGGGTGGGAGTGACGCTTACCCTCTTGTCGGGGGGCGCCGCAGCAAGATCGGCGACACCCCCGGTTCCGGTCCCTCGTCGAGCCCCGGAAATTCCGGCATTGGCGAAAGATCCACTCCGGCTCACTTTTGCCTGCGCCGCGTGGGCGCGGCCTTCGCACGGGGCTGCAACGGCGCCGAGACCAGCCTCGCCTTGTCCGCGGCTGGCGTGGCCGGCGCGGCCGTGAGCATTCCGTTCAGGCTGTCCTGTTTGGGTGCGGGTTCCGACCGTCCTCTGGAGGCTGTTGGAGGTGCCAGAGGCAGGGGCGGCAACCCCTCCGCTGCACCCGCGCGACGCTCTGCGGACGAATTGGCCACTGGCAGCGGCGCCCTGGGCTCCGGCACCTGGCCGACGATGGGCGGGCGAGTCACCCGCCCCCCCACGTGAGGTGCCGCCGTCGGCTGGACTGGAACACTCGCCGCGTGGACGCCGGCGGGGACCTCGGATCCCGGCCTTTCACTGGCGGCGACGGCATTCGTCACCGCGGGTCCACTCGGCGACGTGGCAAGCCAGGCCAGAGTGCCAGCAGCAGTCAAGCCGAGGCACATCCCGCTCAGCCGGATCCAGCGCCGTGGGATGCGGCGCTCCTCCGGCGACGGGATCCTCTCGAACTCGCTCCGCCTGTCCTCCGCCGGCGCAGCCCGCCGCATCGACACGACCGCGACTGGCTCACCCACTGGTCGCAAAAGATCTTGGCGGCTACCGTCATCGGAACGCCTTGGCGGCACGCCGAACAGGTCGTCGGTCCAAATCCGATCGCTGGGCACCACCAGGCGTGTCACGGTCGACACCCACGCGTCCCCGCCGCCCACAGTCAGTGGCGGCAGCTGCTGGAAGGCCTCGCTGACGAGTTGCAGTAGGCATGGCAGGTGCTCCGGTCGGACACTGGCCTGCACGATCGGCAGGTTGCCCCCGAAGATCGTCTCGAACCGTGCCTGGACAAGCCTCTCACGGAGCGCGCCGGCCCAGTCATCCGGCATCGCGTCCCGCCCTCGGGTGTCGAGCAGTGCCACCCCGAGCCTCGGGTGCATCAAGACCAGCTCGACGCGGATCGGCTTTCCCGGCGGGCCGCCGACCTCGCAGTCTCGACCACACACCCAGCCCTTGGGCAGGCGCCCAGAGCTGACTCCCGGCAGGTCGCCGGCCGGCTCACCGGACCGGCCATGTCGTCGAGCAGGTTGAGAATCCATACAAAACGCCCCTTGCAGTCCCCCGAGATACAAAGATTTCCGGCGGACCACTCCTGAACGAATGTTGCGGGCAGCCACACATACGCGTGCACTTGCCCGCCAAGTTGGACTGGTTCAGCCGGCGCCTCCTCCCCTGTGCCGCATGTCGCCAGGCAAGCCCGACCTCCCGTGGCCAACAGAAGCGCTGTGTTGTACTGATCAGCGCTGTGGACGCAGCTGCTGATCAGGTTTGGGCAGATCTGAATGCGCTCGCCGATCCTGCTGCTGACAGCAGTATTGGTGCGGCAGTCCGCTGCGACGCCAGGAAATCGGTGGTGGCGGGATGGCGCCAGGATCCCGGCATGGTCGAGCAGTTCCGGGCCGTTAGGAAACCTGCCGTCTTGATCCTTCGGCCCTGTCCAGCCGTGGCCTTGCTTCCTTCCCCTGCCTGTTCAGATCGCGCCGGCGCGGCGCAACGCCCCGATCTCGTCCGCCAGCAGCCCGAGCCAGTTGCCCAATACCTGGTCGGTGTCGGCGCCGCGGGCGCGGCCAGCATGCCGCAGCGCGGCGGGCGTGCCAGTCAGCCGCGGCACCGCGGCCGGCAGTACCAGCTCACCGGCGCGCTCATCCAGGATGCGGACCAGGTTGCCGCGGGCCATGAATTGCGGGTCCTCGAAGATGTCAGCGATGCTATTGATCGGCCCCCAGGGCACGCCCGCCGCGTCGCAGGCGGCGCCGAGCTGTTCCATGCTCATGCCCGCAGCCCAGTTCGCCACCAGCCCTTTGACCTCGCCGCGCGCGGCGAGACGCTGGGCCGTGGTCGCGAAGCGGTCCGGCCGCGTCAGCTCCGGCTTGCCCATCGCCTTCGCCAGGCGCGCGAAAATCTTGTCGCTGGTGCAGGCGATGGCGACCCAGCGGCCATCGGCGGTCTGCCAATGACCATGCGGCACCACGGTCGGTACGTCGGCGCCCATGCGCTCGCGCACGAAACCCGTGCGGGCATAGGCCGGTGCGATCTCGTCCAGCAGCCGGAAGACGGATTCATAAAGGCCGATATCGACATCCTGGCCCCGCCCGGTGCGCTCCGCCACCCGCAGCGCCAGCAGCACGCCGACTGCTCCCCAGAGGCCCGAAAGATAGTCGGCGAGCGACGTGGAGCCCGGCACCACGGGCCTGCCGTCCGGCTCGCCCGCCAGGTAGCTCAGCCCGCCGAAACCATGCGCCACGCGTGCGAAGCCGGGCAGGCCGCGCTTCGGTCCGGTCTGGCCATAGGCGCTGACCCGCAACACGACGAGGCGGGGATTGATCTGTCGCAGGCTGTCGGGCGACAGGCCCCAGTTCTCCAGCGTGCCGGGGCGGAAGTTCTCCAGCAGGACATCGGATTGCGCAACCAGCCGGCGGAAGATCTCCGCTCCCTGCGGGTGCCGCAGGTCCAGCGTCATGCACTGCTTGTTGCGCGCTTCGCTCAGCCAGGCCAGGGTGTCGCCGCATCCGGTGGGCGTGCCGAAGGCGCGCATGGGGTCGCCGAGCTTCGGATGCTCGATCTTCAGGACGGTGGCGCCGAAATCGGCCAGGATCGTGCCGGCAAAGGGGGCGGCGAGGAAGGTGGCGATGTCGAGCACCTTCACGCCGGCAAGAGGCGGCGCGTCGCTCATGATTGCGCATCCTCACCCGCCTGCTGCAGGATCTCGCGCGCCATCCATGCATGCACCGTATCCACCATCACGCCTCCCTCCCCGGCCGCGCCAGCACCCTCGGCTTCAGCACGCGCCAGCAATGCCAGGACCTTGTGTGCCCAGGCGATCCGTGCCTCACCCGGCGCGAAGACCTCGTTGATCACCGGCAGTTGGTCGGGATGGATCGCCCACTTTCCGGCATAGCCGAGCGCGCGCGATCGCCGCGCGGAGGCGCGCAGTCCCGCCATGTCGCGGTAATCGGCATAGACCGCATCGATTGGCAGCACCCCTGCGGCGCGACAGGCATTGGCGATTCGCGCGAGCGTGTAGTGCCACTGGTCCAGCAGACCCGGCGGGTCGCCCGGCATGGCATAGTCCGGATTGGGCAGCCCGACCGTGTCGTCGGGTGTGCGCATCTCCGCCATGTAGTCGCCGAGGCCGAAGATCACGGTCTCGACACGTGGATGTGCCGCGGCGATCTCCTCGACCTTGCCAACGCCCTTCGGCGTTTCGACCAGCGCCGCAATACCGATGCGCCGCCCTGGGCCGCGAGCGCGCTCGATGCCGTCCAGCAGGGCGGCCAGGAAGCGGATGTCGAATGCCTCCTCGGCCTTCGGCAGCACGATGCGGTCCAGACGCGGGCAGGCCTCGGCCACGTCCACGATGTCCCGGTGAAACCAGGGCGTGCCGATGCCGTTCACGCGAACCGAGAGGATGCGGCGCCCCCAGTCGAGCCCGTTGATGGCCGCGATCGCAGCAGCCCGCGCCGCCTCCTTGCGGTCCGGTGCTACCCCGTCCTCGAGGTCGAGGACCACCGCGTCCGCGTCACTCGCGGCCGCCTTCGCAAAGAAGCGCCCGGAGCTCGCAGGGACGGACAGCTCGCTGCGCTGGCGGCGGTCAGTCACGACACGCCCGGCTGCGGATGCCATCCTGTCTCTCTCCCGCGAATCCCTGCCATCAAACCCTCCGGTTGAGGACTGCCGCTTTGAGGCGCAGCGGAATACCGGGCGCCCGAAGGGCGCATGCCATGGC
>NZ_JAUTWS010000196.1 GCF_030657435.1 Paracraurococcus lichenis
GGAGCGTCCGATCCTGGACTGGTTCCACATTGCCATGCGGCTGCAGCACCTGACCCAGATCGCCGGCGCTCTGTCGTCCGACGATCCGGCGCGCGCGGGCGCGAAGGCAGTGATCGTCGAGGAGGTCGAGCGCCTGCGCTGGCGGCTATGGCATGGCAAGGCCAAGGACGCGAAAGCCAACCTCGATCGCATCCGCGCCGTCATGCACCATTTCCGGGGCGAGCATGCCGGCCGCAGGACCGTCGCGCCTTCGCGCAAACTATGGACCGCGCTACGGGCGTTGGACTGCTATCTCGTCGGGCAGAGCGAGCGGCTGGTCAACTACGGCGCGCGGCACCGGGCTGGGCTGCGGGTCGGCACGGCGCTGACCGAGGGCACGGCCAACTTCCTGGTGAACCGCCGGATGGCGAAATCGCAGCAAATGCGCTGGTCCCGGCGCGGCGCCGACCGGCTGCTGCAGGTTCGCTGCGCCGTCTACAACGGCACGCTCGGCACCGGCTTCGGGCAGCGCTTCTATCCCGCCAATGACCTGCCCCCGCAAATGGCCGCCGCAGCGTGACCCCCAGTCTCGCGGCAGTCCCATGCTCGAACTGGGGCGGCCGGAATACGTCCGCATCGCATAACACCGAACACGGGTAGGGCCACCTGCGTCCACATCGCTGACCGATGCAACACACTGGTACTGCGCATATCGGTCCTGATTACCGACGCATCTCCCGCTCCAATTGATCACAATACGCCAGCATCCTTTTCAAATCTGAACTCATGTTCACCCCCGGCCTCACGTTTTCGCGCAAAGATAAACATTCCTTCATCATGCCCCGCCTTTCATGGTCAACTATCGTCTGAATATCTTCGCTAGAAAGCCCATCTGGCTGCTTTGCCATGAGTTCATTCTGCTGACCTGCGTGTGTTGATGAAAACAAGCTAAGTGTTAGCAAACTTATTGTGGCAAAGGAAAGATTGTAGCTCGTCGGCATTTATGCGTTCCTATCCTTTTTTTAATCAGATACGGCTCGATAATGCAGCTTATCGCCGCATTTCCGGAACAACAAGCTCTACGAGTTCCGAATCTCTGCCTTCGATACTGAGCCTGTTGTAAATCTCCGAGTCAAGAGCAATCACTAGTTGTGTGCGAGATAAATTGCGTTTAACGTGATTCGGGTCGGGGGGAATCAGACACCGCGTGGGCTCGGCGCACTGTTGAGCCGGCTCTTCGGGAGCTGAAGCGGTGTCATCCTCCGCCGTGCTCGCTGTCGAGACGGCGGGGTCAAAAACAACTCGGAATGGCCATGGAGCGGCACAGAGCGTCTCCGCGATCCATGAGCCAGGACGGCGGCCGGCTGAACCAGCCGGCGGCAGAGATAGGCGTGTGGTGCGCTTATCTCCCGACCAACGCCCATTCCAGGGGAATGCATATGAACCGCCTAGTCGACGGGCATGTCCGCTTCAAGCGCGACGTTTTCCCAGAGCGCAAAGACGCTTTTCTGCGTCTTGCACAAGCCCAGAGCCCGCAGGCAATGATCATCACCTGCGCTGATTCCCGCATTGTGCCGGAGCTCATCCTGCAGGCGGACCCTGGCGACCTTTTCGTCTATCGAAACGCGGGTAACCTAGTACCGCCCTATTCCGGATCGGTGAGTGACGGCGCCTCCGCGGCAATCGAGTACGCGGTAGTTGCCCTTGGGGTACAGCACATCGTCATCCTCGGTCACTCGGACTGCGGTGCCATGAAGGCGACGCTCCGCTGCGACGACCCGGAAGGTATGCCCACCGTACGCGCTTGGCTCCGCCATGCCGACGTTGCGCGTGACGTGGTGGCGCGGCGAGATGGCCGGCTCCCGGCGCGCGACAAACTCGACGCGCTTGTGCATCAGAACGTCATTTCGCAGCTTTACCACTTGCGCACTCATCCTTCAGTCGCGGCGCGCCTTGCGACCGGCCAGCTCGGCTTACATGGATGGGTCTATCACATCCCCGATGGAGCGATCGTCGCCGTGGACGACTCCGGGCAGTTCCGCCCGCTTGAAGACTGTGAGCGGACACGGGAGGCGGACACGACCGCACCGCGTTGCGCGACGCACCTTGTCGGAATGCGCTGATCGTCCCAGGCAGGTGGAACCAAGCGGGCCTTGCTCATCCCGCCCGCTGCTCCACGTCCTGGGCAAGGACTGGCTGCGCGGTCGCAAGTGGCCGCGGCGATCCGCCTCACATCAGGATCCAGTATCAATGACCATACGCCTGCCCTCGCGGGCCGCGCTCGCCCGCGATCTTCCTGCGTCCGTCGTTGTTTTCCTCGTCGCTCTGCCGCTCTGCATGGGCATCGCAATGGCTTCTGGCGTGCCAGCGGCGAAAGGTTTGATCACCGGCGTCATCGGTGGCCTGGTAGTTGGTATGTTGGCCGGTTCGCCACTACAGGTCAGCGGCCCCGCCGCCGGCTTGGCGGTTATCGTTTTCGAACTAGTGCGCGAGCATGGCCTCGCCGCCCTCGGTCCGATCCTGCTGCTGGCTGGTCTGATCCAGTTCCTTGCTGGCCTCGCGCGCTTGGGCGCTTGGTTCCGTGCGGTCGCCCCCGCGGTGGTCTACGGCATGCTGGCGGCCATTGGCCTGCTGATTGCTGCCTCTCAGTTCCACGTCATGTTCGACGTAGCGCCAAAACCCTCGGGGCTGGCCAACATCGCAGCGCTGCCTGGTACGCTGCTCAGCGCTCTCCTAGAGGGCAATAGTGCCTCCGTCATGGCGGCCGCGCTCGCAGCGCTGACCATCATGGCCAGTCTCGTATGGGAGAAGCTGCGTCCCGCTGCGTTGAGGCCGTTGCCTGGAGCCTTGGTCGGCGTGGCTGCTGCGACTGCGGTTGCAGCCCTGCTGGCATTGCCGGTCAAGCGTATTGTGCTACCCGACACGTTGGCTGAGGCGGTCGACTGGATCACGCCGGAAACACTCAGTCGCTTGCTCGAGCCGGACATCTTTTTGGCTGCTTTCGCCATCGCCTTCGTAGCCAGTGCTGAAACCCTTCTCTCGGCTGCGGCTGTGGATCGTATGCACAACGGTCCCCGTAGCGACTTCGACCGGGAACTAGCGGCCCAGGGTGTGGGAAACATGCTGTGCGGCGCGCTCGGCGCCCTTCCAATGACTGGAGTCATTGTCCGTAGTTCTGCCAACGTGCAGGCGGGCGCGGCGACGCGGCTCTCCGCTGTTCTGCATGGTGCCTGGATCCTGCTCTTCCTTCTCGCTTTTCCCTCCGTGCTTCGCTTGGTACCGACCGCTAGCCTTGGTGGAGTGCTGGTGCTCACCGGCCTCAAGTTGGTGGAGCCCAAACATTTGCGTGGTCTGGCACGCCACGGTGCCGGCGCGGTCGCAACCTATGCCGTAACGGTGGCGGCCATCGTCGCCACCGATCTGCTGACCGGCGTGCTCGCGGGTCTAGCTCTTTCGGTCGCGCTAGTCGTCTGGAAGACAAGTCATCTGCGGGCTGAGCTGCATGAGCAGGGCGGCACTGAAGCACGTCTGTCCCTACATGGCGCCGCGACCTTCGTCCGCCTGCCGCAACTCGAGAAGGTACTGCACCAAATCCCAGCGAATACGCGGGTGCAACTGGATGCGGAGCGACTGGCCTACATCGACCACGCCTGCCTTGACCTCCTGCGTGACTGGGAGCGAAGCCGGACGAAGATGGGTGCTACACCCTCGATTGACTGGGATGGACTACACCGCCGGGCCGGTGTGGCCGGCCCAGCATAGTTTCAGCTCGGGCGAAGCGGGTTAACCGCTTCGCCCGACTTCTGAATAGCAGCACATCCAGGCCTGGGTGGCGAGATCGAAGCGCTTCGGTGATGAGAGCCTCAGCAATCCCCTCATTCTGATATAGTATTGAATGCAAAAATTGAATCAGGCCGCCAGTGTTGAGTTGAGGGTAAGCGGTGGAACCAAGCCCTTCTTCACGGCTGGCGCCTGCGCGTGGAGAGCATGCAAAGCCGTGGGGGGAGGGCCGCGAGGTCGCCTATCTGGTAAGCTCCTCGGGTATGGGGGCGAAGGAGCGACGCCGGTGCCAAAGCGGGTATGGCGGCTGACGCTGGTGGCCGAGGCGGCTGAAGGGACGACGGAGACCGAACTCGCCCGGATCGAGCGGAGCGAGGCGAGCGGGCTGGCCGATCTTGGGCTCAGCCTTGAGGAGGTGCAGCATCTCACCGCGGCATTGCAGGCCGGGATCCTGACGGCCCAAGTGGCCACGGTGGGTGAGCGCCGCCGAAGAGCCCGCGAACCCAGAGCAGGCAAGGTGCCAAGCCGCCGCTCCGGTAAGCTCCCGACCGGCGGGAGCGAAGGGAGCGGGGCCGGTGCCGAAGCTGGTGTGGCGGGTGAAGCTGGTCGCGGAGCTGGAACCCGGGGTGGCAACCGAGACCGAGGTGGCCCGGATCGAGCGTGACGAAGCGGCCAGCTTGGCCGA
>NZ_JAUTWS010000197.1 GCF_030657435.1 Paracraurococcus lichenis
TTGGCACATGCTGCGGCTGACAGATGCCGCCAGGATGCATGCCCTTGCTGCCTAAGCGATGTGGCAACACCAAGCCGCGTCGGTATAAGTTCCCATCGGTTAGATCAAGCCAGCCCGTCATTCACGCTGGTGTTCCGTTGGGCATGCACACATCTGCTCCCAACACCTGGCACACGCTCTTGTTCTTCGAACTCGCACGATCAGACCTCTTTCCCCGAACAACCTCGGCGTCTGCTCTGTGTGCATGCACACTTAGATCCTTTGGCCGCGGGCCGGTGCTTGCCTTGGCAATGCTCAAACGGTCGAAGGCCGATCCAGTCGTCAAAGCCAGCGCCGGTTGCGTATGCACTCCCAGCGTCGTCCAATTATTTTTAAACCTTTGTGTGTTCCGCCGCTGCACTCACCGCACCAGCAGCATTTCATTTGGACTGACGGGTGCGCGCTCACCGAACGAGACCCCTCCTGCCCGGGGCAGGAAGGTGTATTGGCTAAAGCCTATTGAAGGCATAAGCATCAAGGATCGGGTAGTTCGCCCTGATGTCTGATCGTCAGGTCAAGCCGTCTCTTCAGCCGTCAGTGTGTGCGCGAACCGCTTCCGCTTGACGGTCAAGGCTGACAGCACAGTACCAAGTTGCTCAAAGAAATGAGCATATCCCTGCCGATACGGGCATTCCTGGCTGTGCGCGCGCACAACCGTAGCCGCCAGTTGCCCCGGTACTGGGTTCCACTAACAGAAACATTAGATGGCTGCGCCAACATTCCACCGAATTTATGGCAGCAAACGCCAAGCGCGTTCCGCCCGTCCCTCGTGTGATCGCACGATGCTTCCTCTTTGTGGCACGCCCCGCCCCCCTGCGGAGCATTCCGCAAGCTCTACCAGAGCCTGTGTGCACGAACACAACCGAGGTGCGTCTCGTGCGAAGGCCGCCCTGCCACATCAAGCTGCAACCGGCTCTGGGCACGCGTGCGCACCGTTCATAGAAAATGGTAAGGTGGAGCCGCCAACGTCTGTGTGCATGACCCGGCAGGGACAGGCTTGATTCTGCGCGATGCACTTCGGCCCACAGCGAAACTATTCAGTAGCCCGTCTCGGCGTCGACACCAAAGTGAGGAGCAGCTGGAGTTACCTCTCAAGCTGCTCCATATTAATCCCTTCCCGCCATGCGCCAGCGAGAGAGCAAACCTCGCGGATTGAGCTATTCGCCTTTCGCACGAAGTTTTTCAATGCATGTTGACGAAAAGTCACCACTCGGCGCACGTAAAAATATTGTGATGTTGGGTCGGCGACCAGCACGGGTTCGCGTCGGTGTTCTGTGACGTCCCGCCTCCTAACAATGCGGTGCCGGACTTCCCGCGATCCACCGGCGGCAGTTCTACGTCAGCGGTGCTGCCGGAATCGCGGTGGTCGGCCCCGTTCGCCGCGGCCCGGAATGGTCAGGCCAGCGACATGACGTCGCGGGGGTGGGCGCGGTCGTCATCGAGGTGGAGGTCCCGGTCGCGTGCTGACCGCCTTCGGCCGGATGTCGGGCACTTGCCTACCAAAATGCGGGCATCTCCGCGGCGGTCGGCCTCTGCGCAACGTGCCCCGGCTCCCTTTGCCGTCCGCAGAGAGCGCCTCGCAGTGCGGAGATGGTCAAAGGGGAGGGGGCAGAACGTGCCCCGGCTCCCATGTCGGAATCCGGTCGATGCCACCCGCGCGCGGAGTTCGGCGGCGGTCGACGAAGTCCGGGAACTATCGACAAGACCCGTGGCCGGACGTGCCGCCGCTCCCAGTCCCGACGTGCTTCGACTCCCGCGAGGACGTGCCCTGGCACCCAGTCTGGACGTGTCGCCGCGCCCCTCGTGACGTGCCCAGGCGCCCTATGCAACGTGCCTGCGCTCCCGCCAAACGAGCTTAAGCGCTTGAAATCATGCATAATTTCCCTGCACACCTCTTACTTCTTCAGACTCTAGAATTAACCCTTCTAGGGCGAGAGCCTGTGGATATCCGCCCGGAGGTTCGCGCCGGCCAGATAGGCAGATCCCGTATTGCTGGCGCGCCCGGGGCTCGTACCTCAGCCGCACACATCGGGCGCCTAGCTCCAAGGATGGCCCAGGGTGGCCCACCTCAGAGGGGAGTCGGGGCACGTTCGACGGCGCGCTTCCCGCTCAAAAGAGGGGAGCGGGGGCCCGTCATGCTGTCGCACAAGCGCCATTGGAAGTGGCGTCGCGATCTTCCTCTGCTCTCTTTGAAAGGGAGCGAGAGCACGTTCTTTCGCCCTTCGCCGAAGAGCTCCGGGGGATCCGGGGCACGTTCTCGACGTCGACCGCGTCTCAAGGGGAGCGAGGGCACGTCAACCCCATTTCAACGGACCGGATCGGTCCTCGTGGCGGCTTTCCCGAGGGTGCCTACGTCGAAGCTTGTCATCGGGACCTGAGACACGTCGAATCCTCCGGAAACGCATCTGCTAAGGGAGCCAGGGCACGTAGCCTCGTGCCGCCTCGTCTCCCAGAAAGGGAGCCGAGGCACGTCGCTTGGTAAAGCGGTTGTTCCCCCTTAGCGCCCGGAAAACAGCAGTTGCTGCTATGGAACTTTGAGGAACTGGGCAGTCGAGAGGTCGACGACGTGCCCCCGATCCCGCTTTTTCCGCTGTGAACGTGCCCTGGCTCCCCTCTTCGCTCTTTCCGGAATCGCCTTCTGCCTGCACTCCTGCATTGAGGAGCGGGGAAGGCCACGGGATGCCTGCGGTCTCTGTAACGAAGCGGCTGGCGAAGAGGGCAGCGGACCGCCAGGGAATGCTGGCGCTCGAGCTTCAACTGCCCCCGGACCGGTTCAGGAATGAGGCGGAGCTCTCGGGCTACCCGCTCTTCGGGGTTGAGACGCGCCCTAGCCTTGAGAGCGTCAATTTCACGGACGGCAGGCGGACCTTCCGAGTCGTGCCTGACCAGCACCATGGCCTGCCGACCATGGGCGACAAGGCGCTGATCCTGGCTTTGGTGTCGATTCTCGTGCGCGCACTAGACAACGGGCAACACACCTCGCCCAACATGACGCTCCGGGCGGCCGACCTTATCAGGGCGATCCGCCCCTCGGCCAGGGGACGGACCATCAGCGCGAACGAGTATGCTGACCTGCGCGCCTCACTCCGGCGGCTCTCGACGGCCGAGATCCAGACCAATGTGACGGCGGGCAAGAAGCGTTTCGAGGGCTTCTTCCGTCTGCTCAGCGAAGTCAATTTCGTTACGGAAAAAGACGGACCTGGCGAAGGGAAGCTGCAGGCAATCGAACTCGTGCTCTGCGAGTGGCTTTACCGCGCCGTCGTTTTCGACCGGCGCTTCCACCGGATCTCTCATCGTTACCTCGAACTGAGTCCGCTGGCGCGGCGCATTTACGAGATTGGCAAAAGGCACACCTACAACAAGGAAGATCCCCGCAACCCACGGCAGTCGCGCGCCATCCCGTTGCAGGAGTACAGGACACTGGTGGGGTCGCGAACCCAGCGACTGACCGATTTCAAGAAGACCTTGATTCGGTGCCTGCAGTCCGAGGATATCCCAGAGGTAAGCGTTCATCTCGTCGGCGACCGTACGAGCGAGGCTGGTAGGATTGTCGCCGAAGCGGGGTTCGCGCCCTGCGGCGGACGGCGGCGGACCCGAAGCTCGGAGGTCCACGTCATCTACGTGCCACGCCCGGCAACTGAACCGCCTCGGCCCGAGGACGAAGCGGGGCAGTTGGTGATGGTCGAGGACGTCCTCGTCGGCGGCGCCGGTCCGGATCCGGTCTGACGCTTCAGGCGTCAAGCGCGGCTTCTTACAGCAGGAAGGCGGCAGTCAGACAGGATCGTGGCCAGCATACGCTCCACCAGTTCGTTCCCCGGCGCCAACGCCACCCACGCGGGCCCTTGCTCGCCATGGACGCCGAGGTCCGGATCGATCTCCGCCAGGCCGAGTTCAAAGCCAGGCCGTCCTGCGAAAGGCACCGAGCGCCACGCCCATGCTGCCGAGGTTGGCCGCGGCGGAATGGACCATCGCCCCGGTCCGCTCCAGGCTCTGCCCAGTGGCAACTGCGGTATTGGAGCAGCACAGAACGGTCGCCACCGGTGTAGTTCTTCACGATGAGGACCGCGTCGGCCGGGCCGGCTGGCTCCCGAGTGGAGGCGAGCACCGCATCGACGCTATGCGAGGTGAAGACATCGCCGGCGATCGCGCCTGCCAAGAGCCCTGGAATGAATTAATCTGCATGGGCCGGCTCATGGTCGGCGCCACCATCCAAGAGAATCGCGATAAGGCGGTCGGCGAGCGGGGGAAATGTCAGCGTGGACCAGGACGTTCTCGGGCTGCAGCACTGCCAAAGGCGGGGTGCAGGTCGCAAAACCCCTCCAGCATCTGACGGACCACGCGATGTGGATCGGGGGATGTCCCGC
>NZ_JAUTWS010000198.1 GCF_030657435.1 Paracraurococcus lichenis
CGTCGGCGTAGTTGACGACGTGAGCATCGAGTTGGTCCCGATGGCCGTGGCCATGCCAGGCCAGCAGGAAGCGCCGGAAGTACAGATTGGCCGCCAAGGGTGAAATCACTCCGCCCTGTGGCGCCCCTCGTTTGGTCCGACGCGCCTCGGTGGTCTGCACCGCACGCCCGTCGACGATCTCCACCACCGGGGCTGTGAGCCAGCCCTTGATGGCATGGAGGAGGCGTCCGTCGGCAATGCGGCGAGACATACAACGCATCAGAGGCGGGTGCGGGATCGAGGTGAAGTAGTCGCGCAGATACGCGTCCACCACCTCCCGCCGTCCATGCTGCGCCACGTGCCAGTAGACCCGGCGGAGAGCCATCTTGGCATCCAGCCCGGGGCGGAACCCGTACTGCTGTGGCAGCAGGTCCGCCTCGAAGATGGGCCCGATGACCAGCACCACCGCCATCTGCGCCACGCGGTCGCGGATGGCGGGAATGCCCAGAGGCCGCCGGCCCCCGTTGCTCTTCGGTATCCACACACGCAGGAGGGGCTTGGGCGCGTACTGGCCCGAGGTCAGCTCCTCCCGCAGTTCTTCCAGCCACCGGTCCGCGCCCCTGGCTTCGATCCGGGCAAAGCTCTCGCGATCCACCCCAGGCGCCCCCGCATTCGCGCGGCAGCGTCGGTAGGCTTCCTGCAGAACGTCCTTGCGACAGACCTTGTCCCAGAGGCTGTAGAAGCGGAAGGCTGGTTCAGCCTTAGCTTTCGCCTGCAGCGCGGTCTGGAGCGTCTCAACCGTACCAGCGGTGTTGGTAGACTTGTCGTCAATCACCGGGCTGTCGGCCCCTTTCCTCGCCTGGTTCGGGTCAGGGCTCCTTCCCTCCACCGGCGTTACCCGGCCTCGACGGTACTACGAACCCATCCGCCATCTGCGGTCGCCGGCGCTGGCCCTCGCGGGTTCGCCGTTGAGATGGAGATGCCGCTCCACCCCACGTCCACAGACTTCCCTTGTTGCGCACTGCTCATGTCCCGTGCGTGCTGCCACCACTACCCCGGTGAGATCGCCGGCTGCGTGTCTCGCTCGCTTCGCCGACGACGGCGGCCTTCCCCGTTGTTATGGCGGGTCGGCTCCCACATTGGCTCTTTCGAGGCCTGCTCAGTGTTCACTCGCGTTGCGGCCCGCACGGTCCGCTGTCCCCCTTCGGGGTCTTTTCTCGGAGTGCTTCAGATGGGGTGGACGGCCCCCAACGGCATCCTGTGCCAAAGTGCGGGTTGTCAACACCTGCAGAAGGAGCCGTCCGCAATGAGCATTACCATGATCGGGCTGGATACCGCCAAATCTGTGTTCCAGGTTCACGCCGTCGATGCGGCAGGCAAGTTGCAGCTAAAACGCAAGCTGCGGCGAGACGAAGTAATCCCGTTCTTCGAACAGCAAGAACGCTGCGTGGTCGTCCTCGAGGCCTGCGGTGCCGGTCATCATTGGGCCCGGATGCTGACACAGCTGGGGCACGAGGCAAAGCTGCTGGCCCCGGAAGCGGCGCGGCCGTTCGTGAAGAAGGGCAAGAAGAACGACGCCGCCGACGCAGCGGCGTTGTGCACGGCGGCGTCGCAGCCGGAGGTGACGTTCGTGCCGCTGAAGAGCCCGGAGCAGCAGGGTGTGCTGGCACTGCACTCGGTGCGCTCACTCCTGGTCAAGCAGCAGACGATGCTGGCGAATGGGATGCGGGGACTGGCAACCGAGTTCGGCCTGGTGGTTGCCAAGGGCATCCACAAGCTCGATGAGCTCGACGCGCTGGTGCAGGCCGAGGCGAGCATGCCTGCGACGGCGAAACTGACCTTCGCCGAACTGCACGGGCACAGCCAAGCCACCGCCAAGCGCATCGACAGCCTCGAGGCGCAGATCGTCGCGCATGCGCGGCAGGATACCACCGCCCGCCGTCTGGCGACGATCCCCGGCATCGGCCCGATCACCGCTTCGCTGATCACGGCGACGGTTGGTGACGCCATCGGTTCGTTCAAGAGCGCACGGCATTTCGCCGCCTGGCTGGGGCTGGTGCCGCGGCAGCACTCGACCGGCGGCAAGACGAGGCTGGGGCGGATCACCAAAGCCGGCAACGGCGAGATCCGTAGGCTGCTGGTGCTTGGCGCGACCTCCATGGTTCACCGGGCTGCGCACTGGAACAGCGCGGTCGGCGCCTGGCTGCGTGGCGTGCTGGAGCGACGTCCGGTGCGGCTGGCAACGGTGGCGCTGGCGAACAAGATGGCGCGTATCGCCTGGGCGGTGATGACGCGCGGCGAGACATATCAGGCGAAGGGGCGTGTCCAGGCGGTTGCGACCGCCGAGTCGTGACACACCGACGCGGCTGGTAAGAGGCGGGCGCAAGCTCGTCGGCTCCGGCAGCATGCGCTGACAAGCGTGATGGGAAAGGCTGTGGTCGAGACAGTCCAGGCAATACCGAGAATGGTCTTGTGCTACGAGCACGCGTTTCAGAATGGTGCCTGGCATGCAAGCGCACACCCATGATGGCCAACGGCAAGCGCCGCGACATAGGCCGGACATAAGGGCGCGACTGACCGGAGTTTCCCAACGTACGTCGGCACACTGCGCAAGGCGCGGTCGCTGCCAGCGCCGCGCCATGTCAGAGACCAGTACGGCCTGCGCATCATGATCGTCAGCAGCTGGTCGAGCGCGCGATGAAGCCGCATCGTGCGGAGACCGTCAGCGCCCACTGCTGACAGGACATGTGCCACGGCGCGCAGAGCGGGGAGCGCCCCGACAAATCGACGCGCGCGCTCGCCGCGCGGCGTCGAACAAGGAGCTGCGTTTTGGTGTGCCAGGCTGAAGGCTGTTCACGTCCATCAGGCGGTCCGCTCACGGCACGGCCCCATTGACCTACCAAGGGCCGTCCACATAAGACCATTCGTCGCCTCCTGATCCGCCCCGAGTGCTTCCGGCTGGAGCGAGAGTTTGCCGGCCTGGGTTTCCACCAGGGAGGGCAGTGCACCTTCACAAGGCACACACAACAGCCGTGCAGAACGCCGTAGCGCATCGGGAACTGGGCGCCGCGACGGGAGCCATGACCTTCGTTCGCTCCCTTGGCGGGGCGCTTGGTGTCGCGGTGTCGGGAACGATCATGTCTGCGCGCCTGGCGGCGCCCATGCCAGGGATGGGCAGCGGCCGGGGCCTCGGTATGCTCACAGCACGTACCATACAGGCCATGTGCGATCTCACCTCAGCTCAGCAGGCTGCGATCGGCGCGGCTTATCACACGGCTCTGGCCGGCTCGTTCCTGATGAGTGCTGCGTTGATGGCCGAGGCCTTCCTCCTGGTAGTTGGCCTTCCCCAGTTGACGCTGCGGACCGAAATCGAGGGGGTGCCAGCAGAGGAGCGCCGGACCGAGGATTTGCTGTCTGAACCTCCCGGCACGGCCGGTGTAGGCGGTCCTGCGAAGGGCCGCTTCGCGTCGCACTCAGCTGTTTCGGGACGAAGTGGGACGTCGCCTCGCCATGGAGGCGAGAATGAGATCCTCGTCACCGTATTGCCGCCCAGTGTGGTAGATCCGCGGTCAGTGCCGCCGTCAGCATGTCCCGGATGGTCGCGGCAGAGACGCAGGGTTCCTGATGGCCGCCGCGGGTGGCGAAGACATCGGGGCGGAGGAGATAGAGGGCGGCCAGATCGTCCCAGAGCGAGGTCTTCTCCCAGCCTTCGGGATGGGCGCGGAGCATCGCCGCGATCACCGGCGCCATGTGCTTGCCTTGCGCAAGCGCGTCGATCCACTGCGGGACCGGCCGGAAGGCGTAGAGCTGCCTGCCGCTGGCATCGACGCCCGGCTCGGCCGTGCGGCAGGGCTCGAGGGCGTTCGGGATGTCCACCCAGGCGGCCCGCACCTGCCGGTCGGCCCGCTGCTGCCGCCCGATCAGCAGATCGAAAGCGGCGAAGCAGGAATCGAGGTCGTAGCGGCAGTTGAAGCCTTCCGGCTGGCCCGTGAGTTCGTCGGGGTAAGGCCGGCCCTGGGCGACGATCCGGTCGACGCGTTCCAGCACGTCCGCAGCGTAGCGCAGGAAAGACGTCCACGGCCCGATCACCAGCACGCTGATGCGGCGGCAGGCGGCCAGCTTCGGGCGGAGCGCCTCGGCAATGTCGGCGGTTGGCGGGTCGGTGGCCGGGAACGGCGCTTCGAGCAGGTGGTTGAGGCGCTCCGCATTCG
Source organism: Paracraurococcus lichenis (assembly GCF_030657435.1). GTDB lineage: Bacteria > Pseudomonadota > Alphaproteobacteria > Acetobacterales > Acetobacteraceae > Paracraurococcus > Paracraurococcus lichenis. The sequence goes on from NZ_JAUTWS010000198.1 coordinate 4,191, forward strand.
CCCGCCAGATCTGAAGATCGGGGCCGAGCTGCTCTGGCCACATCGGGTTAGGGCTGGCGCCACGGATAACGGGGATGTCGTCCTGCCCACCACGCCTGAGCACCTCCTGCAACGCGCCCACGCCCTGGGGCGTGCGGGCGATGCCTTCCGTCACCACTACAGCAGCAACCCGACCGGTGCGCGCGAG
>NZ_JAUTWS010000199.1 GCF_030657435.1 Paracraurococcus lichenis
GCGCTGGCTGCGGCGGGAGTACCCGGCGATTGCGGCGCGGGCCAGGGCAGAGGGCGGCGTGATCTTCTGGGGCGACGAGAGCGGCCTGCGCTCGGACGACGTGCGCGGCCGCAGCTACGCCCCGCGGGGCGAGACCCCGGTGGTCCGCCCCAATCACCGACGCGCCAATGTCGGCCTGGTCTCGGCGGTGACCAACAGGGGCGAGGTGCGCTGGATGATCCTCAATGGCGCGATCAAGGCCCCGACCCTGATCCGCTTCCTCGAGCGCCTGGTGCGCGAGGCCGGGCGCAAGGTATTCCTCATCCTCGATCGCTTGCAGGTGCACCGGGCGCGGCTGGTCCGCGACTGGCTGGCGGGGCGCGAGGCTCGGATCGAGGTATTTCACCTTCCGGCCTACAGCCCCGAGCTCAACCCGGACGAGGGTGTGAACGGCGACGTCAAGCAGGTGGTCACCGCCAAGCCGCTGGCGCGCAGCAAGTCGCAGCTCAAGCAGACCGTCGTCAACCACATGCGCAGCCTGTCCAAGCGACCGGACCGCATTCGCGCCTTCTTCCGCCATCCGCAATTCCGCTACGCAGCCTAGCTCAAGAACACTACGGCCGGCTCAATAGCGGTCGGTCGACCCTGCCCCCCACGGTTTTGCATGCTCTCCCTGACGCCACCGTCGGGCTAGGTTTTCGACATCTCAGCCGAAATGTAATCTCTGGAGTTCGGGCGGTGGACTCGCTCTGGCCCTTGCCTCTGGGATAGGAGCCCTGGCCGGAGAACGGTGGCATGTCTCAATCTAATCGAGGGCAACATGACAAGGAGAAAGGGTGACGAAGGCAAGACGGTCGATGCGAAGCGGCTCAACGCGCTGATCGAGGAGGCGACTGTCGACTGCTACGACGAGACCGAGCAGGAGACGGGTCTTTTCACCATGATTGAGGACAACCTGGAGCTGCCGTTCCACACACGGGTCCTGGGTCTGGAGGTGACCGTCGTCGCTGTTGAGCAGAGTGATGACGGTAGCCCGGTTGCCGTTTGCCGGCACGGCCGCGAGACCCAGCGCATCTCCCTGCTGCATTTGCCACTGCCGTCACCTCCGCCAAACGGGGCCGAGTGGATCGCCGCCTACTGTCACTGGGCGAGGAACGGTTAAGGCGCGGGACACGCACATGAGCGAGTTCCAGTACTACGGGATCCAAGCGACCGACCGTTCCCTCGACGAGGAGGCGCAGCAGGCAATGCGGCGCATATCCACGCGGGCCCTGATCACGCCGCACAGCCTCGTGAACACTTATCTGTGGGGTGACTTCAAGGGCAACCCGCGAGAGCTCGTGGCGCGGTGCTTCGACCTCTTTGTCTACTGGGCCAACTGGGGCAGCCGCAGGGTGTTCATCCGCCTGCCGCTTCAATCTGTAGATTTGGCCGCCATCATCTCTCGCCCACGCTCGAGCCCTACAAGGGTCACGTAGGGCCTTTGAGGCGCCGCACCTGCTCGGGACTTGTTGGCGGTATGAGTTCACCCCGGCGACACTCGTAGGGCGGAAAACGGGCATACGCCCGCCCCGGCGTCGAACTAGCAGCTAACGCATCGGGCGCGCCAGGCATGCAGCGGTAGCGCCGGCCACGCCGAGCAGCATCAGCAGTGCCATAGGCCTGGGCGTGCCGTCCGTCAGCGCCCCGACCAGCGCACTGCCGGCCGCGGCCAGGGTGAATTGCAAGGTACCCATTAGAGCTGAGGCGCTCCCGGCCCGCGTCGGATGCCGCGACATGGCACCGACCGCGGCATTGGGGAAGACCAATCCGGAGCAGGCCAGGGCGAGTGCGCCCGGCAGGTAGACGCCGAGGAAGCCACCGACCCCGGTGAACACGCTGACGACGAGCGCCAGCACCGCGCCGGCGCAGATCCTGAGGGCCAGGGCCGGCACCTCGCGCGCGCCAAAGCGACGCAGCAGCCAGGGATTGAGCTGCGAGGCGGCTATGAAGCCGGTTGCGCTCACGGCGAAAAGCAGGCCGAAATGCTCCGGTGGGATGTGGAACTGCCGGATGTAGACCTCCGGCGCGCCGCCGATGAAGGCGAAGACGATGAAGCTGCTGGCGCCGGCCATGATCGTGTTGGTCAGGAAGCCGCGCTCCCGTGCAATGCGGAGGAAATCGCCAAGCAGGGCCGCCGGGGCGCGCCGCACGCGCCTGACGAGCGGCAGGGTCTCGGGCAGTAAAGTCGTGGCGAGCAGGCAGGACGCGAGACCGTAGGCGGTGCAGGCCCAGAAGATCGCAAGCCAGCCCCCGGCACCCAGCAGAAATCCCCCAAGCGTTGGCGCGAGTATCGGGGCGGCGCCCATCACGAGCATCAAGCGCGACATCAGTCGCGCCGCCTCATGCCCATCGGCGAGGTCGCGCACCACGGCGCGCGGGATGACCGCGCTAGCCGCGCCACCGAAGGCCGCGGCGCAGCGCCAGGCCGAGAGTGCCGTCATGTTCAACGCCAAGGCACAGCCCACGGAAGCAAGCGTGTAGAGCGCCGTGCCGAGGACCAGTGGCCGCCGGCGCCCGAGCCGATCTGCCAGCGTGCCCTGGACGAGCTGCCCGACCGCGAGCCCAACGAACCAAGCTGCGAGGGTCACCTGCGCCCCGCCCCAGCCTGTACCGAGCTCGGCCTCGATGGCCGGGAAGGCAGGCAGGTACATGTCGGTCGAGACAGGGCCGATGGCCGTCAAAAAGCCGAGCAGCAGGGGAAGCCAACGGGGCATGGGGGTCGGTATGATCCGATTTGCAGAGGTAACAGGAATGGTTGGATCTAACAAACAGGGCAGCCCGACGAAGGTCGGTGCAGGCCGAATCCGCGTCCCATTCGTCTGAGCAGCCAGACAGGCCCTGCGGGTGCGACACAGGGTGTCTTAATGTGCGGGCGCGCAGGGGCGTCGGGGTAGGAATCCTGCCCTCAGCGCGCGCGCAGTAGCAGATGCATCGTATGCCTGCTCAGGCCCTCAATCGGGTGCTTCGGCCAACTCGACCGGCACCACCGCGACTGGTGCGACGCCCTGCACGACCATGCCCAGGTGCTCCGCAAGTCGCGGGCTCAGGTCGATGATGCGACCCTGAACGAACGGGCCGCGGTCCTCCACGGTGGCGGTCGCGGCGCGGCCATTGCCGAGATTGGTGACCAGGACCTTCGTGCCGAAGGGTAGCGTCCGGTGGGCCACCGAGGTGGACCGAGGATCGAAGCGGCGACCGTTAGCCATCCGACGACCGTTGAATTCGGGACCGTAGTAGGACGCCTGGCCCAGTTGCTGTCCGCCGATTGGCCGGACCCGGTGCCCATCCGCCAGCGTGGCAGTGCCAGCCGGCTTCGAAGCGGTCGGCTCCACCGGTTCAGCAGGGGAGGAGGGCGGCTTGGCGATAACCGGCATCGCCGCGGTGTTTGGAGCACAGCCGCCCGCTAAGGACACAAGGCCGAGTGCAGCGCAACCTACTGCAACCTGCCAAGCAGCTTCCCCTCTCGTGAGGCCGTCGGCGTTTCGCGACTTCCGGCGGTGCATGGCCGTAGCACAGGTGGCATAGGCAGCCGTGGTGTGGTGGCGCTTGGACGCCATTCAGAGCTCCTCCTCGATATGATGACGTGCGAGCGAGGAGCGCCGTGTCGGACGAGGCCGGGATACGACAGCGGGCTTGGGTGATAGCACCCATGACGCTCAGCCGCGTGATGCTGCAATGCAGCAAGATGTGCTTACAGCGAGCTCGGCAGCCGCGCAAGGGCTCACAACGAGCGATGGAATACCCGTCGCATCATCCTGAAAATGCCGAGATGGTCGCTCGAAGTTTGGGCTGGAGGCCAGCTTGGTCGAAGCTGCTTCGCGGAACGTGCAGAGGCGAACAACGCACGCCGATTGGGCCGTCGCACCCCTGCGGAGAACCACTCCTCCGACTGCGTTAAAATTGTGCCAGGAGGCGGGCGCCGCAACTACCAATGGTTGGGTCGTCCTGAGGGCTCTTTCCAACGCCAGCGGCGGGTCTCGGCCGGCAACCGCGGTTCGCCCGCCAGCTTACAACTTATGGCCCGATCTAGAGTGAGCACATGGCCGCAGCCATACTGACCCCCGGCATCTCCCCTCACCACCTCTGAAGCCTGTCGAGTGTCAGAATCTAAAGGCAAGCTGCACTGGCTCTGGCTGATCCACACGCCGAATGCCTTCGAGCTCGAGCATGTGCGCTTTGGAAGCCGAGCCGCCTGGTGCGGAAAAGCCTCCTATCTTCCCTCCGGCGGCAAGGACGCGGTGACAGGGGATGAGCTGCCCCCGGTTTCCCTGGACACCGCTTTGTCCTACCGGGAACCGAGATGGTGAACTGCAACATGACCCAGAACACTCGAGATGACGTGGTGGATGGGC
>NZ_JAUTWS010000002.1 GCF_030657435.1 Paracraurococcus lichenis
AAATGCGCCATGCGGCGGAGGATCCGGAAATCCAAGGTCTCTCATCCCCTCATCGGGTTGCGCGGCGGTTCGCGATACGGAAAACCTATCGAACCGGCCCGTCAATCGGAATGGACGAGGTCGCGCCGCGGCGGGAGAAAGCCGCGTTCCTGTTCGAGTCATATGGCAACCAAGGGGGAACCAGGCCCGCCATGCAGATGCATCCCGTGAAACTCTACCCGTCCAAGGCCATGCTCCCGCGCGAGGAGCAACTGGCCTGGAAGATCGCCGGCGTGGCCGCGGACAAGGTCGCCGTCCAGAAGGACGTGCAGGAGATGATCATCAACCGGATCATCGACAACGCCTCGGTCGCCATCGCCTCGGTCAACCGCAAGCCGGTCGTCTCGGCCCGGCAGATGGCGCTCGGCCATCCCCGCAAGGGCGGCGCCACCATCTTCGGCGTCTCCAATGCCAAGGGCTTCTCGCCGGAATGGGCGGCCTGGGCGAACGGCACGGCGGTGCGCGAGCTCGACTTCCACGACACCTTCCTGGCCGCCGACTACTCCCACCCCGGCGACAACATCCCGCCGATCCTGGCGGTCGCCCAGACCATGGAGAAGTCGGGCAAGGACCTGATCCGCGGCCTGGCGACGGGCTACGAGATTCAGATCGACTTGGTCCGCGCCATCTGCCTGCACGAGCACAAGGTGGACCACATCGCCCATCTCTGCCCCTCGGCCGCCGCCGGCATCGGCGCGCTGCTCGGCCTGAAGCAGGAGACCATCTACCAGGCGGTGCAGCAGGCGCTGCAGGTCTCCGTCACCTTCCGCCAGTCCCGCAAGGGCGAGATCAGCTCCTGGAAGGCCTTCGCCCCGGCGCATGCGGGCAAGCTGGCGATCGAGGCCGCCGACCGCGCCATGCGCGGCGAGGGCGCGCCGAGCCCCATCTACGAAGGTGAGGACAGCGTGATCGGCTGGGTCCTCTCGGGCCGCACCAAGGCCGACCAGGACGGCCGCGCCGCCGCCTACGAGCCGGTCTACTACCAGGTGCCGCTGCCGAGCCCGGGCGAGCCGAAGCGCGCCATCATGGACAGCTATACGAAGGAGCACTCGGCCGAGTACCAGTCGCAGGCCCTGATCGACCTCGCCTTCCGGATGCGCGAGCAGATCCAGGACTTCGACGACATCGAGCGGATCACCATCCACACCTCCCACCACACGCATTACGTGATCGGGACCGGGGCGAACGACCCGCAGAAGATGGACCCGAAGGCCAGCCGCGAGACGCTGGACCATTCCATCATGTACATCTTCGCCGTCGCCCTGCAGGACGGGCGCTGGCACCACGTGGACAGCTACGCCCCGAAGCGGGCGCAGCGGGCCGACACCGTCCGCCTCTGGCACAAGATCGAGACGAAGGAGGACCCGGACTGGACCCGCAAGTACCACTCGCGGGACCCGAACGAGCTCGCCTTCGGCGGCCGGGTCGAGATCGTCTTCAAGGACGGCCGCCGGCTGGTCGATGAGCTCGGCATCGCCAATGCCCACCCGAACGGCGCCCGGCCCTTCGGGCGGGAGCAGTACGTCCAGAAGTTCCGGACGCTGACGGAGGGCATCATCTCGACGCGGGAGGCCAACCGCTTCCTCGAGGTGGTGCAGGACCTGGCGCGGCTGCCGGCGGGCGAGCTGCACATGCTCAACGTGGCGCTGCCGGCCGGCACGCTGCTCGAGGGCAAGCCGGGCATCTTCTGAGGAGGCGGGGATGGCGCTGGCGCCGGCCGGGCCGGGCGGCGCGGCGGAGGTCACGCTCCGTCCCGGCCGCGCAGCCGATGCGCCGGCGCTCGCCGCCATCCACCGCGCTGCGCGGGCGCAGGCGCTGCCCAGGTTGCGGGAGCCCTGGGACGAAGCCTCCGTCGCCGCCTGGCTGCGCCATGTCCTGCTGGCGCGCCACCGCGTCCGCGTCGCCGAGGCGGCGGGACGGCCCGTCGCCTATCTCGGTCTCGACGAGGCCGAGGCGATGGTCCTGCACCTCTATGTCGCGCCGCCCTGGCAGGGGCGCGGCATCGGGCGCAGGCTGATGGAGGAAGCGAAGGCGGCCTGCCCGGGCGGCCTCGCCCTGCATGTCTTCCAGCGGAACCTGTCCGCGCGCCGCTTCTACGAGCGGCAGGGCTTCCGCGCCGCCGAGCGCCGTCCGGCCTCGGCCAACGAGGAGGGGGAGCCGGACATCCACTATGTCCTCACCCCCGACGACCGACCCGATGAGAGGAGAGAACGCATGAGCGAAGCCACGCAGAAGCCCGAGATCTACAAGGGCCTGGTCGGCGTCTATGCCGACGTGTCCAGCATCTCGAAGGTGATGCCCGAGACCAACAGCCTGACCTATCGCGGCTACGCGGTGCAGGACCTGGCCGAGAACTGCTCCTTCGAGGAGGTGGCCTACCTGCTCTGGGAAGGTGAGCTCCCGACTGCCGCGCAGCTCGCCGCCTTCAGGGAGGAGACCGCCTCCCAGCGGGAGATCACCCCGGCGCTGCACCGGGTGATCCGGGAATTCCCGAAGGACGCCCACCCGATGGACAGCATCCGCACGGCGGTGTCCTTCATGGGGCTTGAGGATCCCGAGACCGGCGACGTCTCCGAGGCCGCGCAGTACCGCAAGGCGAAGCGGCTCTTCGCCAAGATCCCGACCGCGATCGGCGCCACCTACCGCGCCGCCAAGGGGCTGGACCCGGTGGCGCCGAACCCGGCGCACAGCTTCGCCGAGAACGTCTTCAACCTCGTCCAGGGCCGGGTGCCGGAGCCGGAGGTGCTGAAGGCCTTCGACGTCTCCATGATCCTCTACGCCGAGCACACCTTCAACGCCTCGACCTATACGGCGCGGCTGGTGACCTCGACGGGCGCGGACATGCACGGGGCGATCACCGCCGGCATCGCCGCCCTCAAGGGCCCGCTTCACGGCGGCGCGAACGAGGCTGTCATGCACATGCTGAAGGAGATCGGCGACCCGGCGGTGGCGAAGGAGTGGCTGCAGAGCCGCTTCGACCACCGGGCGCTGGTCATGGGCTTCGGCCACCGGGTCTACAAGTCCGGCGACAGCCGCGTGCCCACGATGAAGAAGTACGCCGAGAAGATGGCCGAGGTGGTGGGCGACCGCACCTGGATGGAGATCAGCCGGATCCTCGCGGCCGAGATGCTCGAGAAGAAGAACATCCACCCCAACCTCGATTTCCCGGCCGGCCCCGCCTACCACCTCATGGGTTTCGAGATCCCGCTCTTCACCCCGCTCTTCGTCGCCAGCCGCGTTACCGGCTGGTCCGCGCATGTGCTGGAGCAGCAGGCGGACAACCGGCTCATCCGCCCGCTCTCCTGGTACACGGGCAAGGAGCAGCGCCCCGTGCCGGCCATGGCGGCACGCTGAGTCGGCGAGCGCTGCCGATGCCGGCGCGTTAAGCCAGCGTTGGAAGTCGCCGTCGCGCCGCCGCGCGACGGCATGCGGTAGGGACGGCCGCCGGCATTGCCGGCGGCCGTTCGCGTCTCCGCCGCACATCGCGCGCCGCGCGCGATGTGCGCGACGTCGCACGCGGTGCGGTGAGCGCGCAAAAAAACGCAGCGCATGTTGCGGTTTCTGTTGACACGATGGATGCGTGTGCAGATAGCGTGCGCCTGCGCATGACGTCGCGCGCGATTCGCGCAATCCGATGGGACGCGGACGCAAGGACGGAATGCCGCAGCAGGGAAGGACGGTCCATGGACCGCAGACAGGACGGGATGGCGGCGCGGCGCGCCGGACATCCCGCCGCATCGCAGGGCAGCCTGGCTTCGCCTTGCATGGGAGACGTGGTGGAGGGAACGGCGATGCGGCGTGACGCCGCCGGACGTCCGCTGCCGCTTCCTGTCGGCGCCACATGGACGGCGACCACGACGGCGCCACGCGCTACGGGATCCGCGCGCCGCCGCCATCGCACGACCGAACCTGCTCCCATCCGGGCCGTCCGTCGCCACGCGGCGCGGCGGTCCTCCACGGAACGCGCAAGGAGATCCTGACCGTGACCGACACCCCCGAGACCCCGAAGGCGCAGGCGATGGCGATGTCGACCACGCGCCGCACGGCGAAGAAGCCCGCCACCGCGCGCGGCCGCGTCGCTGCGAAGAAGCCGGCCGCCCGCAAGGCCGCCGCGCCGAAGAAGGCCGCCGCGAAGAAGCCGGCCGCCCGCAAGCCGGCGGCGAAGAAGACGACCGCCGCGCGCAAGCCGGCGGCGAAGAAGGCGACCACGGCCCGCAAGCCGGCGGCACGCAAGGCGGCCACCGCGAAGCGGACGACGACCGCCCGCAAGCCGGCCGCGCGCAAGGCGACCACCGCGAAGAAGGCGACCACGGCCCGCAAGCCGGCGGCGCGCAAGGCGACCACCGCGAAGAAGGCGACCACCGCGCGCAAGCCGGCCGCCCGCAAGCCCGCCGCGCGCAAGGCCGCGACCACGCGCAAGGCCGCTGCGCCGGCCGCGCCGAAGCGCGCTGCCGCCGCCAAGGCCGCGACCTCCTCGCGCTCGGAAGCCGCGAAGAAGGCCGCCGCGACGCGCGCCGCGCGGAAGAAGGCCGCGATGGAGGCGACCGCCGCCCCGATGCCCGAGGCGACCGAAGAGTCCCCGGCCACCTGACACCGCCGCTGATCCCGGCGTGAGGGCGCCGTCCCGCAAGGGGCGGCGCCCTTGTCGCGACCGCTGCCCCGGAAAATGACTCCCGCGTCAGCCTTGCGGGCCAACCGGCGGCGATGCCGGCGGGCATCGCGTTCCGTCGGCCGTGCCGCCGGATCCGCAGCGCTCTGCGCTGGCCTCCAGACTCACGCCGGGCAATGTCACCCGTGCGGGCCGCCGGCGAGCCAGCGCGCGCCGCGCGCGGTGAGCGCCTCCACCTCCGGCCCCTGCAGCCCCGGCATGTCGGTCTTCACGGCGTAGCCGATCTGCGTCTGCAGGTAGGCGAGGTGGCGGTAGCCTTCCGGGAAGCGCGCGAGCAGCGCGGGGTCGAGCGCGAGCCGCGCCGCGGGATCGACCGGGTCCATCCGGTCCTTCTCGTAGATGGGCTGGCGCAGCACCACGCCCCATCGCGCGCCATCGGGTCCGTCGCGCTTCTCGAGGAAGTCGTAGAAGCGGCCGGTGCAGACCACGTCGACCCGCACGCCATGCACCTCGGCGCGCTGGCTGATGGTCATCTTGGTCTGGGCGATTGCCCGGTTGCCCGCGACATCCGCGCTGTGGCCGCCGAGGAAGTGCAGGATGGAGACGCCCTTCGCCCAGCCGGCCCGGCTGGCGGCGATGAAGTCGCGCCAGGGCGCCTGGCACCAGGTGGCCATCATGAAGCCGTCCTCGTGCCAGCAGGTGGCGAAGCGCTCCCAGTCGCCGGCATCGCGCCACACCGCCCAGTTCTCCACCAGCGCGCGGATGGCGAGGCGGTCGAGCAATTCCTCGTTCATGGTCGTCAGGCCTTCCATCCGCCGAAGAAGGCGAACTCCTCGATCGCGCGGCGCTGCCGCGGCGCCGTCTCGCGCTGGGCCAGCACCTCCGGCAGCGCCTCGGGCGGGCCGACCTCGCCGATGGCGATGGCGGCCACCGGCTCGAACCCCTCCGGGATGCCGAAGGCGGCGCGCGCCGCGGCGGCGTCGAAGCCTGCCATCTGGTGCGCCTGCAGGCCGAGCGCGGCCGCCTGCAGCGCCATCTGCGCGCTGGCCGCGCCAGTGTCGTGCAGCGCGTGGCGCATCGGGTTGCCGTTGTTCGGGTTGGTGAGGCGCGCGACCGAGAGCATCAGCACGCCGGCATTCCGCGCCCAGGTCTGGTTGTTGGGCGAGAGGACGCCGACCAGGCGCTCGAAGGCCGCCGCGTCCTGGTCGCGGCGGGCGACGATGTAGTGCCAGGGCTGCAGGTTGTTGCTGCTGGCGGCCCAGCGGGCGGCTTCCAGCAGGCTCTCCAGCGCGCCGGGCGGCAGGGCTGCGCCGGTGAAGCTGCGCGGGCTCCAGCGCTGCGCGACCAGCGGGGCAATGGGATGGGCGGCGGGGGCCGCGCGGTCGGGGGTGGTGTCGGGCATGGAGGGTCCTCGGTGGGTGGGGCGCCATGCTCCGCGGCGGGCGGCGCGGGTCAAGGGTGGCGATGCGCGGCGCCGGCGCCCTATGCTGCGGCGAGGAGGATGGGCGCATGGACCTTCCCGTCGAGCCCGAGGCGCCGGCGCGGGCCGGCTACAAGCAGGACCTGCATGCCTGGGCGCGCGAGCAGGCGGCGCTGCTGCGGGCGGGGCGGCTCTCGGAGGTGGATGCGGCGAACATCGCCGAGGAGCTGGATGACGTGGGGAACGAGCAATACGACAAGCTCGAGAGCGCGCTGCGGGTCCTGCTCACGCATATGCTCAAATGGGACCACCAGCCGGAGCGGCGGGGGCGGAGCTGGGCAAACACGATCGATACGCAGCGCGACCACATCCGCAAGGTGCTGCGGAAGAACCCGAGCCTGAAGTCGAGCCTTGAAGAGGCCATCTTCGAGGCCTGGAAGGACGCGCGGCGCGACGCGTCCTCGGAAGCGAACCTGCCCCGGCGGACCTTCCCGGAAGTCATTCCCTATGACTGGGCCGCGATCCTGGAGCGCCCCTTCGCATTCGACCCGGAGGACTGACCCTCACCCGAAGGTCGTGAGCAGGTCCTCGACCTCGGCCGGCGTCAGCCGCCGCGCCTCGCGGCCCTGCAGCAGCAGCGCCAGCTTCGCCGCCTCCTCCAGCTCCTCCGCCGCATAGACCGCGTCGTCCAGCGTCTTGCCGCTGACCACGGGGCCGTGATTGGCCAGCAGCATCGCGCGGGCCTGCCGTGCCGCCTCGGCGATCGCCGGCTCCATCGCCGCATCGCCCGGGCGGTAGTAGCGCACCACCGGCAGCACGCGGCCGACGCGCATGACGAAGTAGGGCGTGAGCGGGGGGATCGGCGCGGCCTCGCCGGGCGATGCCAGGCAGGCGATGGCGGTGGCGTGGGTGGAGTGCAGGTGCACCACCGCGCCCGCCTCCGGCCGCGTCTCCAGCACCGCGCGGTGCATGAAAACCTCTTTGGAGGGCTTGTCGCCCGAGACGTGCCGCCATTGCGGGTCGAGCTTGCTGATGCGGTCCGGGTCGAGGCGGCCGAGGCAGGAATTGGTCGGCGTCATCAGGTAGCCGTCCGGCAGGCGGACGCTGATATTGCCGGCGCTGCCAACGCTGTAGCCGCGGCCGAAGAGCAGGCGGCCATGCTCGGCCAGGCGCTCGCGGAGTTGGGTCTCGTTCATCGCTGCCTCCAGAAGATCGGGGGAGAGAGGGCACCTCTCTCCCCCGTACCCCCTCTCACCGCCTTCTCTGAGTCTGCGCTCGCCGCGCGGTGGCACCCGACTCACAGAAAACGGTGTGGGGGGCGCGGGGGGAGAGGTGTCCTCTCCCCCCGTTTCACACCCCGAACGCCTTCAGAAAGAAATCCCGCGCGCCGAAATTCCCGCTCTTCAGCGCCAGGTGCAGCCCGGCCGGCTCGGCATAGGTCCAGGGCACGCCCGGATCGATCTCCGGCCCGATGCGCAGCGAGGACACGCCGAGCCGCGACACCACCGCGCCCGAGGTCTCGCCGCCCGCCACCACCAGCCGCTGCACGCCGCGCGCGACCAGCCCTTCAGCCACCGCGGACAGCGCCTGCTCCACCAGCGCGCCGGCCGCGTCGCGCCCGAGCTTCGCCTGCAGCGCCGCCACCTTCTCGGGCGGTGCGGAGGCGGCAATCACCACGGGATGGTCGCCGAGCTTGCCCTCCGCCCAGTCCAGCGCCTGGCGCGCCAGCGCCGCGGCATCGGGCATCGCCAGCACGTCGAGCTCGAGCGTATGCGCATGATCGCGCGCATAGCCGATCTGCCCGAGCGTCGCGCGCGAGCAGGACCCCGCCACGACAGCCGCATGGCCCCGCATCGGCGGCAGCGCGGAGGCGGCCTCGCCGCGCTCCGGCAGCAGGCCCCTGGCGCGGAAATTCGCCGGCAGCCCCATGGCGACGCCGCTGCCGCCGGTGATCAACGCATGCTCCGCCGCGGCCTCGCCGATCGCGAGCAGGTGTGCATCCGTCACCGCATCCACGATGGCGTAGCGCCGGCCGCTTTCCTTCAGGCCCGTCATCGCTTTGCGGATGGCGGCGGCGCCCTGCTCGACCGTAGCGAAGGGCACCAGCCCGACCGTCCCGTCGGTCTGCCGCCCCAGCACGCGGACCAGGTTGGCGTCCCGCATCGGCGTCAGCGGGTGGTTCTCCATCCCGCTCTCGTTCAGCAGCGCGCCGCCGACGAAGAGATGCCCCTGGTAGACGGTGCGGCCATTGGTCGGGAAGGCGGGGTTGGCCAGCGCGAAGCCGCAGTCGAGCCGCCTGACCAGCGCATCGGCCACGGGGCCGATATTGCCCGCATCCGTGCTGTCGAAGGTGGAGCAGTACTTGAAGAAGATCTGCTTCGCGCCCGCCGCCAGCAGCGCCTCGCAGGCCGCCAGGCTCTCGGCCACGGCCTGCTGCACCGGGGCGGTGCGGGACTTCAGCGCGACGATGATCGCATCCGCCTCCGGCAAGGGCCCCTTGGGGACGCCGATCACCTGCACGGCCGTCATGCCGCCCTTGACCAGGGTATTCGCCAGGTCGGTCGCGCCGGTGAAGTCGTCGGCGATGCAGCCGAGCAGGGGCATGGTCGTCTCTCTCCCGAAAGCGTCAGTCGCCAATCTAGCCCGCCCCGGGCGCTGCCGCGATGACCCCGAGGCTGCGCAGCGCATTCAGCATGATGTTCAGCCCGAGCGCCGCCTGCACCACGCCCAGCACCGTGCCGAAGACCAGCAGCGGCATGCCCAGCCACCGCAGCAGGGGCCGGGCGAAGAGCATGGCGAGCAGGTCGAGCACCATGATCGCCAGCAGCAGCCCGACGATCACGCCCTTGCCCATCAGGCCCTGCGCCAGGGTCATGTAGATGATCACCGCCGCGACCCCGGAGGGCGTGACGATGATCGGATAGGCCAGCGGCATGGCCGCCAGTTGCAGCCCCGGCTCCTGCTCCGGCAGCGAGCGGGGGCGCGGGTTGAAGGATTCCAGTAGCGCCTGCAGCGCGACCAGGAACAGCACCAGCCCGCCGGTCAGCGCCAGCACCAGCGGCGGCACCTGGTAGTTGCGCAGCGCCTCCACGCCCAGCGTGCCGGCCAGCAGCACGATGCAGGTGGCGAAGAGGAAGGCGCGCAGGGCAAGGCGCCGACGCAGCGCCGGCTCGGCATCTTCGGTCATGCGGGCGAAGGGACCGATGATCTTGATCGGCCCCAGCAGGAGGAAGAAGAAGCCCCAGACCTGCATCAGGCTCGGCGTCGCACCCGACCCCATCGCGCTCCCTCCCGCCTGCGTGAGGCGCCAGTATGAAGCGTGGGCGGGAGCGCCGAACTTCAGATCGGCGTGCCGTCCTTCCGGGTGTAGCGCCAGTCGCCCTCCGGCATCGCCGCGCCGGCCAGGTCGTCGTCCGGATAGGTCACGCTGTCACCGGGGCTGCGGTCGCCGACCTCGAGGAACAGCACCTCCGCGTCGGAGCGGTTGACGAGGTGGTGCGCCTCGCCGGTCCCGGCGGGGAAGCCGGCGCAATCGCCGGGCGCGAGCACCTGCTGCCGGTCGCCCAGCACCAGCGTCGGTGTTCCCGCCAGGACGTAGATCCACTCGTCCTGCCGCGCATGCGCATGGCGGAGGGAGGAGGCCGCGCCGGGCGGCAGCCGCACCAGGTTGACGCCGAAATTGCGCAGGCCGAAGGGATCGCCCAGCACGCGCTTCTCGCGGCCGCCCAGCGCCGCCACGAGGTCCTCGGGGAAACCCGTCGGCACCGGCCTCGCCGGAACCTCCATCGCGCGCAGCGCCGGTGGCCGCTCGCTCATGGCGCATCCTCCGTCAGCCGCTTGCGCAGCCAGATCCGCTCGCCCTTCGGAGGGTAGGGCAGGCGGGCGAATTCCTGGTAGCCCTGCCTCGCGTAGAAGTCCGGCGCCTGGAAGCTGAAGGTGTCGACATAGGCGGAGTGGCAGCCGCGCTCGCGCGCCCGCAACTCCGCCGCCGCGATCAGCCCGGCGCCGAGGCCATGCCCGCGCAGATGCTCCGCGAGCCAGAGATAGCGGATGAAGAGCCAGCCGGCATAGGTCTCGCCGAAGAGGCCGCCGCTGAGGCGGCCAGCCTCGCGCAGGAAGACGCCAAGCTCGCCCCAGGGCTGGTGCCCGGGCCAGAGCCGTTCGTTGAAGACCTCCAGCCCCTCGCCGAGGCGCTCGGCCTCCGCGCGGTCGGGCGCGTCCTCGATGCTCAGCGTCAGTCCGGGCGGCAGCTCCATGCCGGGAGCATAGCCCGGATCAGCCGCCGGCGACTCCCTGGATGACGATGCCGGTCCCGTCGCAGGTGCGGCAGCGCTGGCCGCTCACCTGGCCCTTGCCCTGGCAATCCGGGCAGACCGCCTCGCCCGTCCCGGGCGTGCCCGGGGCGGCCGCATCGCCCGGGTTCAGCTTCGTCCCCATCGCCTTGTCCGCATCCGCCATTCGTATCCTCCCCTTGCTGGCGCCGGTCGTCGCGGGGCCGGGAGGCCCGGCGGCGTGGCGCTGCGCTGACGACAACAGGCCGGAGCGGATCGCGGGCCCCTTGGCGCGGCGGTCCGCTCCTGCCGCCAACGTGCGGGGGCGGGGCGGTGTTCCGCGCGGCGGCGCCTTGAGGCACGCCGGTCGAGACACGGGCCGTCACCCTTGATTAGGAACGTTGCATTGCAGGTCGGCGATGCGGCCGGCCCGGAGGTCACCCCGCATGCTTGCCCGCCTGCCGATGCGCACGCTCCTCCTGCTGGTCGCCACCGTGCCGCTGCTCGGCGCGCTGGCCTTCGGCGGGATCCTGGCCGGCGAGAGCTTCGCGGCCTACCGGGCGGCGAACCGGGTGCTCGAGCTGGAACAGGTGGCCAATACCGGCGCGCGGGTGGTGTTCGAGCTCTCGATCGAGGCGCGGGCGCTGCGCGACTTCGCCGCCAGCGGCTCCGAGGCCGATCGGGCGAAGATGGTGGAGCGGCGGCGGATCACCGAACGCAACCTCGCCGCCTTCCGCGCCGCCGTCGCCGCCGCCGGCCCGACCGACCAGGGCACCCGCGAGGCCATTGCCTTCATCGACGAGCGGATCGCGGGCTACGGGCCGATCCGGGCGAAGGCGGAGGACCGCAGCCTCACCGCCACCGACACCGCCCTCTACAACCAGCCGGTCCTCGCCCGTGGCTACGAGCTCGTCGCGCGCCTCGCCGCGGCGACCGAGGATGCCACCGTGAAGCAGTATGCCCTGGGCCACCACGCCCTCCTCATGGTCTCGAAGGGCGCGGTCGGGGAGAGCACCATCGGCATCGCGGCGATGCGCGAGGGCACCCTCTCGATGGCCGATCTCGACCGCTTCTACGAGCGTTCGGGCGAGATCCGCGACTTCGGCGAGCAGCTCGGCACGCTGGCGCCCCCCGCCATCGCCCAGCGCTGGCGGGCCTATCTCGCCGGCGAGCAGGCGCAATCCATCGCTCGCCTGCGCAAGGAGGTTATCGCCCTCGCGGCGGGGCGGAAGCCGGAGCCGGGCCTGGCGCAGCGCTGGTCCACCGACAGCCTCGGGCGCTTCGCCTTCGTCGGCGAGTTGATCGAGCAATCCGCCGGGCTGCTGACGGCGGAGGCCGAGGCAAGGCGCGACGCGGCCTGGACCCGCCTCCTCGTCGTCCTCGGCGCGGGGCTCGGCATCCTGGCCGCGGTCGCCCTGCTGAACCGCGCCGCGCTGCGCGCGGTCGGCGGCTTGCTGCGGGCCCTGGCGGGCGCCCTGACGGATCTCGCGGCGCGCCGCTACGACGCGGCGATCCCGGGGCGGGAACGCCGGGACGAGATCGGCGCCATGGCCCGCGCGATGGAGGCCTGCCGCCAGGGGCTGCAGGAGGCGGATGCCCTGGCCGCCGAGCAGGCCCGGGCGCAGGAGGCCCGCGCCACGCGGGCGGCGCGGCTGGAGGGGCTGACGCGCGACTTCGAGGCCTCGGTCGGGCGGCTCGCCGGCGTGCTCTCGGGCTCCGCCGGCACCTTGCAGACGACCGCGCATGCCATGGCGCAGGGGGCAACGACGGCCAGCGAGCAGGCCGGGGCGGTCGCCGGGGCGGCGGAGCAGGCGAGCCAGAACGTGCAGACCGTCGCCGCCGCCACGGAGGAGCTCTCGGCCTCGGTGGGCGAGATCGCCCGCCAGGTGGCGCAATCCACCGCCATCGTCGGCCGCGCGGCGGAGAACGCCAGGCGGACCGACCAGACCGTGCGCGCGCTGGCCGAGGGCGCGCAGCGGATCGGGGAGGTGGTGCGCCTCATCACCGGCATCGCCGGCCAGACCAACCTGCTGGCGCTGAACGCGACGATCGAGGCCTCCCGGGCGGGCGAGGCGGGCAAGGGCTTCGCCGTCGTCGCCTCGGAGGTGAAGACGCTGGCCGCCCAGACCGCGCGGGCGACCGAGGAGATCGGCGCGCAGATCGGCCAGATCCAGGACGCCACCCGCGATGCCGTCGCGGCGATCCAGGGCATCGTCGGCACCATCGACGAGGTGGATCGCATCGCCGGCGCGATCGCGGCGGCGGTGCAGGAGCAGGGGGCGGCGACGCAGGAGATCGCCCGCAACGTCCAGCAGGCCTCGGCCGGCACCCAGGCGGTCACCCGCAACATCGCCGGGGTCGGCCAGGCCACGGCGAAGACCGGCGAAGCCGCCGCCGAGGTCCTGCGCGCCGCGGCCGAGGTCTCGCGCCAGTCCGAGACCCTCGGCGCCGAGGTCGGCACCTTCCTCACCGGCGTGAAGGCGGCATAGGGCGAAGGGAGCGTCAGCCCCCGGGCGGCAGGGCCAGAAGGTCGCGATGGCCGATCCGCGCGGCGAGGCGCCCCTCCGCCGCCTGGGCGAGGCGCGCGGCGGCCCAGGCCTCGATCCGCGTTCCGCCGCGCCGGTCCTGGGCGCGTGCGGCCTCGGCATGCCCCTGCATCAGGTCGCCGAGCAACGCGTCGGCCCGCTCGCGCAGCACCGGATGCGGCAGGGCGCCGCGGCTGCGGATCAGCCAGTCGCTCGGCGCCGTCGCCACCGCGAAGCCGCGGGCGGCGAAGGCCTCGGCGATCACGGCCGGCGCGCGCGGGCCGAGGGCTGGGCCGCCGAAGCCCTTGTCCCGCGCCTGGTCGCGGCGGAAGCCGGCGGCCACCCGGGCATCTGCGGGATGCGGCGGCACGAAGCTCGCCCGCCCGTCGACGCAGAGCGCGGCGTAGAAGGGCAGCCGCAGCGCCGCCGCCATCCGCTCCACCCAGCCGCGGGAGACCAGGTCGCAGAGCGCCGAGCTCACCACCGCATCGGCAGCCTGCAGCGGCAGGTTGCGCGGCGCCTCGGCGAGGTCGGCGATCAGCGTGTCGATCCGCCAGGCGCCGCCGGGCGCATGCACCAGCAGGGTGCGGCGGTTCGGCGCGGTGACGTGGAAGCCGACCTCCTCGGCGCGGTCGACGATGGTGTCGAAGGCGGCCTCCAGCATCTCCCGGTCGCTGTCCACCAGCGTCCAGCTCTGGGCGCGGCCGAGGCGCGGCGCCAGCCAGCGCAGCAGGCTGCCGGTCCCGGCGCCGAGGTCGAGGAAGCGCGGCCGCGCCGGCAGCCGCGCCAGCAGCTTCGCCGCCAGCGCCTCGGACCGCGCCACGGCGTCCCAGGGCTCCCGCAGGTCGAGCCAGTCGAGGTCGAAGGCTTCCGTCATGCCTGCTCGATCTCGGCGGCGAAGGCGGCCGCCCGGTCGGCCCAGCGCGGCAGGCGCTGCCCCGCCTGCCAGGAGGCCTCGGCCATCTCCTGCCGCATCCCGGCATCGACGATGATCCGCCGCAGCGCCTTGGTCAGCGAGACGACGTCGCCGGGCGGCGAGACCGCGCCGGCCTCCATCGGCACGATATCGGCGATGGCGCCGCCGGCGGTGATGGCGAGCGGCAGGCCGCGCGCCATGGCCTCGGCCGCGGCCATGCCATAGCCCTCCCACCAGGTCGCCAGCGCGAAGAGGTCGGCGCGGCGGTAGAGCGCCTCCAGCGCCTCGCCGTCGAGCTCGCCGGCGAAGGTCACGCGCTGCTCGATGCCCAGTTCCTCGGCGAGCGCGCGCAGGCCATGCGCATGCACCGCATCGCGCGCGCCGCCCACGATCGTCAGTGTCCAGTCGAGGTCGGGCAGCCCGGCCAGCGCGCGCATCAGCACGTCGTGCCCCTTGCGCGGCGTCAGCGTCCCGACCGAGAGCAGGGCGGTGCCGGGGCCGCCCGAGCCCTGCGCGCGCTCCGCCGGGTCGGTGCCGGGCTCCACCACGCCGATGCGCGCCGGGTCGACGCCGAACTTTGCCGTCAGCGTCTCCGCCGTGCCGCGCGAGGGCGCGATGATCCGCGCGAGCCGGGGGAAGAGGTCGCGCTCGATGCCGCGCAGCGCCTCGCGGTCCTCGAGGGGCGCGCCGTGTTCCAGCGCCGTCGGGTGGTGGATGAGCGCGAGGGCGCCGCGGGCGACGAGATCCTCGGCCAGCGCCGCGCAGGCCGGCAGGCCGAGACCGTCGACGACGATCCGCGCCTCCGCCGGCAGGGCGGCGAGGGCCGCGCGTGCCGACTCCTCCGCCTCGGCATCCGGCAGCGGGTGGCGGCCGGCGAGCTCCACCACCTCGACCTCGTGGCCCAGCCCGCGCAGGCCGGCGACGATCCGCCGGTCGTAGATGTAGCCGCCCGAGACCGTGTCGAAGGGGGCGGGGACGAGCAGCGCGATCCTCAAGCGACAGCCCCCTCGTAGGCGGCCCAGGCATTCGGGCTCTCGCGCAGCAGCACCTTCAGCGAGGTCACGGTGCCGCTCTGCGCGCCGAGCCTGCCCTCCCGCAGCGCGGCGGCGAGCAGGCCGTGGATGTGGAGGCAGAGATATTCGGTCGTCGTGTTGAGGCCGGCGAATTGCGGCTCGCCGTCCAGGTTCCGGTAGTCCAGGGTGTCGAGCGCCTTGCGCAATTCCTGCTTGGCGAGGCCGATATCGACCAGCAGATGGAGGTGGTCCAGCTTCGGCGCGCGGAACTCCGCCTCCACCGCGAAGGTTGCGCCGTGCAGGCGCTGGGCGGGCCCGAACTCGGCGCCACGGAAGCTGTGGGCGACCATGATGTGGTCGCAGACGGTGAGCGAGAACATCGCGGCACTCTCTTATATATAGGTGACGACGGGGCAGGGCGGCGCGCCGGACCCGGCGGCGAGCAGCGCGGGCAGGGCGGCGGGCAGCGCCTCGAAACGGGCGACCGGGGCGCAGAGCGCATCCAGCCGCGGATCCTCCAGCAGCTCGAGCGCGAGGGCGAGCCGCTCTGCATGGGTGCGGCGGCCGCGCATGGCGGGCGCGACGCTGCCGACCTGCGAACCGATGATGGAGAGCCGGCGGCTGTGGAAGGCCTCGCCGAGCGGCAGCGGCACCGCGCGGTCGCCATGCCAGCTCGCCTCGACGATGCGCGCCTCGAAGCCCGCGCGGTCGAGGGCGAGCCGAAGCCCCGCCGCGCTCGCGCTCGCATGCACGACCAGCTCCTGCTCCGCCGGCGCGTCCCCGGGCCGGGCGAAGCGGGCGCCGAGGGATTCGGCGAGCGCGGCGCGCGAGGGGTCGAGGTCCACCACCGTCGGTGCGATGCCCGGCATGCGCGCGAGCAGCGCGGCGACGAGCAGCCCGACCACGCCGGCGCCGATGACGAGGCAGCGCTCGCCCGGCAGCGGCCGCGCGTCCCAGACGATGTTGAGCGCCGTCTCCATGTTGGCGGCGAGCACGGCGCGGTGGTCCGGCACGGCCTCCGGCACGGGCACGCACATGGCGGCCGGGGCGAGGAAGCGGTCCTGGTGCGGATGCAGGACGAAGACGCGGCGGCCGGTCAGCGCCTCCGGCCCCTCCTCCACCACGCCCATGGCGCAGTAGCCGTACTTCACGGGAAAGGGAAACTCGCCGCCCATCAGCGGCGCGCGCATGGTGTCGTGCTGGCTGGCGGGCACGCGGCCCTCCAGCACCAGGCGCTCCGTGCCGCGCGAGAGCGCCGTCGCGCGGGTGCGCACCAGCGCCTGGTCCGGCGCGCGCGGCGGCAGCCATTCCTCCCGCAACTCGGCGCGGCCGGGTGCGACATACCAGAGCGCGCGGGCGCGGATGCCGGGGGCGTTCACGCGCAGACCCCCGGCCGCACGCGGTCGAGCGCGATGTCGAAGAGCACGTCCGGCTCGAGCGGATGCACGGTCCAGGCGAAGCGCAAGCCATCCGCGATGCAGGCGGCTTCCGGCAGGGTGAAGGCGGGAATGCCGGAGCCGAGCAGCACCGGCGCCACCGTCACGTGCAGCCGGTCGAGCCCGCCGGCGGCGAGGAAGCGGCTGACCGTGACGCCGCCGCCCTCGACGAAGATGCGCGTCAGCCCGCGGGCGGCGAGGGCGGCGAGGATGGCCGGGATCCGCAGTCCGCGGCCCGCGGCGTCGCGCGGCAGCCGCAGCACCTCGGCAATGCCGAGCCGGTCGGGGCCCGCCGCGTCCTCGGCGCAGAGCAGCAGCGTCGGCGGGCCCGCGCGGAAGACGCCGTAGTCCGGGCCGAGGCGGCGGTCGGTATCCAGCACCACCCGCACCGGGTCCGGCCCGGCGCAGTGGCGCGTGGTCAGCTTCGGGTCGTCGTGCCGCACCGTGCCGGCGCCGACCACCACGGCATGGCAGAGCGCGCGCAGGCGGTGGGTGTGCAGGATGTCGCCGCGGCCGCCGATCCAGCGCGAGGAGCCGGAGGCGGTGGCGATCCGGCCGTCGAGCGTCTGTGCCAGGCGGCCCACCACGGTGCAGCCATCCGCCGCGCGCGGCGGCGCGAGCAGCGGGCCGAAGAGGCACCCATCCGGTACGGGCGCGCCGGGGGTGTCGCGGGCGGCGAGCAGCGCGTCCCAGTCGGCGTTGGCGATCAATCCGTCCATCGGGCCATCCATGCGGCGCGGACCATGCCGCAACGGGCCCACGGATGCCACGGGATCACGGCGTGACAAGGGCATGAGCGGGGGGCATGAGCGGAGCAGGGCGCCGCGACGGGCGGGCAGGGCGGCCACCCTGCGCGCGGCGGGCGGCCGGGTCCGGCCGCAGCTCAGGCCGCGACATGCACGGCGGGCCGCCGTCCCTCGTTCCAGGCGCCGCCCAGCGCGCGCTCGACCTGCGCCGCAAGCTGCAGCAGCAGCCCGTCATCGGCCTGCTTCGCCACCGCCTGGATGCCGAGCGGGATGCCGTTCTCCTGCATCGCCATCGGCATGGAGATGGCCGGGATGCCGCAGAGATTGGCCAGCGGCGTATAGGGAAATTGCCGCCAGAGATTGCCGAACCAGTCCAGCACGTCCGGGTTGTCGCTGATCGTCAGGAACTCGGTCGTGCCGGCCGGCGGCGTCGGCAGGGCGGTGACCGGCGTCAGGATGATGTCCCAGTCCTCGAAGAAGGCGCCGAAGGCGCGCGAGGTCGCATTGAAGGCCGCCTGCATCCGGTAGCGCTCGGAATAGGTCGTGCCGATCCCGGCCTCCCAGATGCGGATATTGATGGGCTCGATCAGCCCCTCGGGCGGGCGGTCGAGGCCCTTCATGGCCAGGGTGGCGCTGATGGTCTGCGCGAAATTGCTGATGTAGCAGAGGGTCTGCGCGGCGAAGGCGGCGCGGAAATCGACCGCGGGCAGCACCCATTCGACATGGTGGCCAAGCGATTCCAGCAGCCGCCCGGCCTTCTCCAGCGCCGCCACGAAGTGCGGGGTGGCGCGGTAGTCGCCCCATTCGTGCGAGAGGGCGATGCGCAGCTTCGGCGGATCGCGCTCGATGAGGCGGGAGCAGGGCTCCGCCGGCGTCCAGAAGGGCATGAACTCGCCCGGCGCGCCGCCGCGGCAGGCATCGACGAAGGCGGCGGTGTCGCGCACGGTCCGGCTGTGGCAGCCCTGGATGGAGACGAGGCCCGTCAGGTCCGAGGTCGCGGGCGCGGTGGAGAAGACGCCGCGCGAGACCTTCAGCCCGATCAGCCCGCAGGCGCCGGCCGGGATGCGGATGGAGCCGCCGCCATCGGTCGCATGCGCCATCGGCACGGCGCCGGCGGCGACCATGGCGCCGCTGCCGGCGGAGGAGCCGTTGGTGACATGCGCCGTGTTCCAGGGATTGCGCGTGGAATAGACCGCCGGGTTGTCGGCGGCGCTGCAGCAGCCGAATTCGGGGGTGGTGGTGCGGCCGAGGATGGCGAGGCCCGCCTGGCGGATGCGGCCCGCGAGGTAGCTGTCCGCCGCCGACCGGTTCCCGCGCATGAGCAGCGAGCCCATCTCCTGCAGCCGGCCCTTCAGGGGCACGCTGAGGTCCTTCATTAGGTAGGGCACACCGGCGAAGGGGCCGGCTGGGTCGGCGCCGTCCCGCAGCGGGTCGGCGACCACGTCCTCGAAGACCTCGACGACGGCGGAGAGGTCGGGATTGGTGCGGGCGATGGCGGCGGCGGCCTGGGCGGCCAGCTCGGCCGGCGTCACCTCGCCGGCCCGGACCCGCGCCGCCAGGGCCAGGGCGTCATGCCGGGCCCAGTCTTCCCAGCTCATGGCCAAGCTCATGTCGCGCGCTTTCCCGTCGTGATGCGGGAAGCCTAGAGGCGGGCGACGGGCGGTCAACCGGGCCGCCGGACGTCCTCCGCGCGGCGGCCAGGGCCGGGACAGCCCGCCTGCGTCAGAGCCGCACGGACTCGGTCTGGAAGTGCTTGGTCGCGCTCACCTGGAATTCGGTATCGAGCACCAGGGCGGCGCAGAGCGCGATCGCCACGGCGGCAAGGATGCCGGTGATGATGGACTTCACGGCAGTCGTCTCCCGGTCGGTGACATGGCGTATGGGTTGCCGTCAGGCCCCGTGCAAGAGGGCCTCGGCCGCGGCCAGGTCCTCCGGTGTATTGGCATTGAAGAAGGGGTCCACCGGATCGGTGGGCCATTCGGCGAGGGCGCAGCCGAACCGCGCGGTCCAGCGGTCGATCTTGCGCTCGCCGGCCAGCAGGGCGGCGCGGAGTTCCGCGCGCAGGGCGACCGGCCAGAGGCCGATGGGCGGGTGGGTCCAGCCACCGGAGGCGGCGCAGGCCAGGGGCGTGCCGGCCGCGGCCCGGGCTTCCTCGAGCCGCGCGACGAGGTCGGGCGGCAGGAAGGGGCCGTCGCCGGGCGCCGAGAGGACGGTCGGCAGGTCCGGCCGATGCGCCGCCGCCCAGTCCAGCGCGGCGAGCACGCCGGCGAGCGGGCCGGGGTAGTCGGGGAGGGGGTCCGGCACCACGGGGAGGCCCCAATGGGACGTGATGTCGGCAAAGCGGGCCGGGTCGCCATTGGCGTTCAGGATCACCGCCGCGACCTGCGGCCGCAGGCGGTCCAGCACATGCTCCAGCAGCGGCCGTCCGGCGAGGAGGCGCAGCGGCTTGTCGCCGCCACCCATGCGCCGCGCCAGCCCGCCCGCGAGAATGACCGCGAGGACGGTCACGCGCCTGCTCCGCGGTTCGGCCGCAAGGCCCCTTCCTCGGTCCCGGCCACGACGCCGGGACGCGGGGGGAGGGTGCCGGGGCCAAGGGCCGTCGCAGGCGGCCGGTGCGCGGCGTCCGCGGCACCGAGGCCCGCATCCCGCGGGGCCGGGTGCGACGGGCGCCTCATGCCCCCTCCGCCTCCCGGCTGTTCTTCCGCCAGTGTTTGGCGCTCTCCTCCTCGACATAGGCGAGGTCGGCGTCGAAGAGGATGCGTTCCTCGCCCGCCAGCGCGGTGAAGCGCCTGCCCTTGCAGCGGCCGATCAGCGTCAGCCCGGCCTCCCGCGCCAGCTCCACCCCCCAGGCGGTGAAGCCGCTGCGGGAGACGAGGATGGGGATGCCCATGCGCACCGTCTTGATCACCATCTCCGAGGTGAGGCGTCCCGTGGTGTAGAAGATCTTGTCCGCCGGGTCGCAGTCCGTGCGGAACATCCAGCCGGCGATCTTGTCCACCGCATTGTGCCGGCCGACGTCTTCCATATAGACCAGCGGCCGGTCCTGCCGGCACAGCGCGCAGCCATGGATCGCCCCGGCCTCCAGGTAGAGGGTCGGCAGGGTGTTGATCCGGTGCAGCAGGCGGTAGAGCCAGCTCGTGCGGATCGCGGCTGACACCGGAAGCCGCGCCTTGGAAAAGTCCTCGAGCAGGTCGCCGAAGGCGGTGCCCTGGGCGCAGCCGCTGGTCAGCGTCTTCTTCTTCAGCTTCGCCTCGAAATCCGTACGGCGCTCGGTCCGCACCACCACCACCTGCAGGTCGTCGTCGTAGTCGATGGCGGTGACCCGGTCGTCCCGCCGCAGCATGCCCTGGTTCAGCAGGTAGCCGAGCGCCAGGTCCTCCGGCCGGTCGAGGATCGTCATCATCGTCACGATCTCCTGGCCGTTCAGGTAGAGCGTGAGTGGTCGCTCGACGGTGACGCTCGCTTCCACGCGCGCGCCGGTATGATCGACGCCGCTGACGCGGCGGGTCAGGCGCGGATCGGCGGGGTCGGGCTGGACCAGCAGCGGCTCTTCCATGATGCGAAGGGTGGTGAGGCGGTGCCGCGCGCGCAACCCAGAGGCCGGCGCTGGCGTTCCCGGCGCATCATTCGGGAGGTTCTCCATGCCCACCTATCGCTTCCCCGCCGAGGCCGGCCTGGCCCTGGAGGGCGGAGCGCCCAGCGCCGCCGCCATCAGTGGCCGTCTGGCGGAACTGGGCCTGCCGCGGCAGGCAGTGATGGTCTCCCGGCACGACGATGCCGCGACGCTGGAAGGCACCGTGCCGGACGAGGCGACGCGGGAACGCGTGCTGCTCGCGGTCGGCAACCTGCAGGGCATCGCGCGGGTCGAGGACCGGATGACGGTGACGCGCAGCAGCGGGCTGCTGGAGTCGCTCGGCAGCTTCGCCCGCCTGCCGGCCGGCAGCGCCAACATGGAGGCGGCGGAGCGGCAGGTGCACCGCGCGGCGCCGGACACGGCCGATACCGGCTTCGGCCCGGGCGGCAGCATCCTGCATGTGGTCCAGCCCGGCGAGACGCTGGAGGCAATCGCCGCCCGGCACTATGGCGACACCGCCGCGGCCGGCTGGGTGCTGGAGAGCAACGCGCCGGTGCTGCAGGATGCGGCGGCGCTGAAGGCCGGCATGGTGCTGCGGCTGCCGCCGCGGTAGCGCCATCGTCCCGGGATGATGGACTCGGAGCGGGGCCAGGTTGGGCCAGTGCTTGCAGACTCGACCGTGATCGCGGCAGAGCGGTCCGGCCGTGACCTCCGTGCCTCGCGACCGTGGCAGCCAGGACTACGTCCCGCCGCCCGACCTGCTGCCCGCCTTCCCGCTGGCCCGCCGGGCGCGGCCGAAGACCCGCCTGCCCTGGGGTGGCTTGCGCGCCCGCTGGAAGGACAGCGACCGTATCTACGAATGGGATTACCGGCACGGGGCGGTCGAAGTGTATGATCGCCGCGGCCGGCACCTGGGGCAGTTCGATCCGGCGACGGGCCTGCGACAGAAGCCGGCCGATCCCCTGAGGGAGGTGGAGCCATGACCCTGCAGCATCGGCTGACCGGTTATGACCGGCAGACCGAGATGCTCGCGCTGTCCTTCGACGTCCCTGCGACGCAGGACGCCGAGGCCCGGGCGATTGCCGGCGTCCCGGCCAGCGACCCGGACGCGGTCGGCGGATATCCCCTGGACGAGGCGGCTGCGCAGCGCCTTCTGCGCCTTCTCGGCCTGCCCGATGGGACCGCGGCGCATGACTGGTTCCTGGAGCCCGTGGCGCGGCCACTCGCACGGCAGTCTGCGGCGTAAGGATCGCGTCGATAGGGGGAGCTCCGGCAGCCCCCAGTGCGACGACGCCTTGCCGCCCGCGATGCCGGTGCAGCAGACTTCGCGGCCATCTCCGGGAGGCCGCCCATGCTGTTCCAGCGCATCCCCGCCCATCCCCGCCGCCTCCTCGCCGAGCCGGTTTCGCCGACCCGCCGCGGCCTGCTCGCCGGGCTCTGCGCCTGCGCCGCCGCGCCGCTGCTGCCCGCCGGCCCGGCGCTCGCCGTCACCGCCGGCGCCGCCCGCCCGATCCATGCCGCCTTCGACGCCGCGGCCGCGGCGATCGAGCCCCGGCTGGTCGCCTGGCGCCGCGACATCCACCAGCACCCCGAACTCGGCAACCAGGAGGTCCGCACCGCCGGCCTCGTCGCCGCGCATCTGAAGGCGCTCGGCCTCGAGGTGCGGGAGAAGGTCGCCGTCACCGGCGTGGTCGCCACCCTGCGCGGCGGCGCCGGTCCCGGTCCCTGCATCGCGCTCCGCGCTGACATGGATGCCCTGCCGGTCGCCGAGGAGGTGGACCTGCCCTATGCCTCCCGCGCCCGCGCCACCTGGGACGGCGTCGAGGTCCCGGTCATGCATGCCTGCGGCCATGACTGCCACACCGCCATCCTCATGGCGGTGGCCGAGGTCCTCGCCGCTCAGCGCCAGGCGCTGCGCGGCAGCGTCCGCTTCCTCTTCCAGCCCGCCGAGGAGAACCAGCCGCAAGGCGAGATCGGCGGCGCCAAGCGCATGCTGGCCGAGGGCGCCTTCGCCGACCCGAAGCCGGACATGGTCTTCGGCCTGCACATGGTGAGCGGCCTGCCCGCCGGCGTGCTCGGCTACCGGTCCGGCCCCATGCAGGCCAGCGCCGACGAGTTCCGCATCACCGTCCATGGCCGCCAGACCCATGGGGCGCGGCCCTGGGCGGGCGTCGATCCCATCGTCATCGGCGCGCAGATCGTCTCCGCGCTGCAGACCATCCAGAGCCGGCAGGTGGACGTCTCCGACCCCAGCGTGCTGACCGTAGGCACCTTCCAGGGCGGGACGCGCAACAACATCATCCCGGACCGGGCCGTCATGACCGGCACCTTGCGGACCTATGACGAGCAGCGCCGCAGTTACATTCAGAAACGGGTAACAGAGATTGCCGAGAGCGTGGCCAAAGGGATGGATGGCAGCGCCGAGGTGACATGGCAGCCCAACGGCTATCCGGTGACCGTGAACGACCCGAACCTGACCGAGCGGATGCTGCCGAGCCTTGCCCGGGTGGCGGGGGAGGGGCGGCTGCGGGGGATGCAGCGCAGCATGGCGGGCGAGGACTTCTCCTACTTCTCCCAGGCGGCGCCCGGCCTCTTCTTCAACCTCGGCGCCACCGGGCCGGGGATCGACCCGCGGACGGCGCCGACCAACCATTCGCCCCGCTTCCGGGTGGACGACAGCGGTCTTGTGCAGGGCGTGCGGGCGCTGACCCATCTGGTCGTGGACGCGACCGGCAGCGGCGCTGCCTGAATCGGCCTGCCCGGCAGGGAAGGCCGCGCCCGGTTTTTGGCATACAAAATCACGAAAAATCGAGCGGCGGCGCCTTGACCCGCCGCATCGGCGGTGCCTATGGACCCGGTTGGGTAACCCCCATGCCCGGCATGCAACCCAGCCCCGCGCAATCCGCAGCGGGTCTGGTGTTCGGCTGCGTTTATCACCACATCCTTTCGCGCGCCCCCCAAAAAGGCTGCGCGTTCCTCCCCCCGGCCGGCTTTTCGCCATGCCGCCTTCGCGGCGTGGCGGGCGTTGTGCCGTTCTGCGCGGGGGAGAGGACCGCGCCGGCGCTGGATGACATGCAGGCGGGCCGCAGGGCCTGCCAGGAGTGGATCGAGTGATGGACGGGTTTGTCACCGAGACGATGCTGGATGAGGGCGAGGGTGAGGTGCGGGTTTCCCGCCCGCTCGGCGCGCCTGCCTTCGAGGCGCTGGTCGCCCGCGTCCCGGCCGAGGACCTGCCGAGCTGGGAAGAGACCGAGAACACGGACGAGGGCGAGGACGCGCCCGAGGACCTGGCCGGGGCCGAGGATGCCGAGGAGGATGCCGAGGCTGCGCCGGCGACCGCCGAGGCCGCGACGCCGGCCGCCGGCAATGTGGACGAGGCCTCGCTCGGCCGGACCGACGACCCTGTCCGCATGTTCCTGCGCGAGGCCTCGCGCACGGAACTGCTGACGCGCGAGCAGGAAGTGGCGCTCGCCCAGCGGATCGAGGCCGGGCGCGAGGCCATGCTGGGCGCGCTCGCCGCCTGCCCGGCGACGCGCGCGACCCTGACGGAGTGGCGGGATGCCGTCGCCGGCGGCAAGCTGCCGCTGCGCGACCTGGTCGAGCTCGAGGCCATGGCCGCCGCCGCCGAGGCGCCGGCCGAGACCGAGGAGGGCGAGGCTGCCGAGGGCACGCTCGACCAGCGGCTGCGGCCGGAGATCCTGACGGCCTTCGAGGCGGTGCTGGCCAGCACCGGCGGGCCGGTCGAGCAGGCCGGGCTGATCGCCGCGCTGCGGCTGCGCGCCGACCGGATCGAGGGGCTGATGGAAGCGGTGCGCGGCGCGCACCGGCGCATGACCGGGCTCGACGGCCGCGCGCTGCGGCTGGCGATGGCGGCCAAGGTGAGCCGCGAGGACTTCCTGAAGCAGTGGGATGCCGGCGAGGCGGGCGTGGCGAAGCTGGCCACGAAGCTCAAGGCCGCCGGCGCCGAGCTGAAGGAGATCCGCGCGGCGGTGGCCGCGATTGAGGCCGAGGCGAGCCTGCCCGCGCCGGAGCTGCGCCGCCTGCATGCGGAGATGAGCCGCGGCGAGCGCGACATGCGCCGCGCCAAGGAGGAGCTGACGCGGGCCAACCTGCGGCTGGTGGTGCACATCGCCCGCAAGTACCGCAACCGCGGCCTGCTGCTGGGCGACCTGATCCAGGAGGGCAATATCGGCCTGATGCGCGCGGTCGAGAAGTTCGACTGGCGCAAGGGCTTCAAGTTCTCCACCTATGCCACCTGGTGGGTGCGGCAGGCCATGACGCGGGCCATCGCCGACCAGGCGCGGACCATCCGCGTGCCGGTGCACATGGCCGAGACGGCGTCGAAGATCGCCCGGCTCGGCCGCATCCTGGCGCACCGGACGGGCCGCGAGCCGACGGCGGAGGAACTGGCCCAGCGGCTCGGCGTGCCGACGGAGAAGGTGAAGTCGGTGCAGGGGATCGTGCGCGAGCCCGTCAGCCTCGACACGCCGATCGGCGAGGAGGATGACGGCCGCCTCGGCGACCTGATCGAGGACCGCAACGCCGTCCATCCCTTCGAGGCGGTGGCGCGCTCGGGCCTGCGGGAGGCGGCGGCGCGCGTGCTCTCCGACCTGACGCCGCGCGAGGAGCGGATCCTGCGCATGCGCTTCGGCATCGGCATGGAGCGCGACCACACGCTCGAGGAGGTCGGCAAAACCTTCAACGTGACGCGGGAGCGCATCCGGCAGATCGAGGCCAAGGCGCTGAAGAAGCTGCAGAACGGCCAGCGCGGCCGGGCGCTGCGGAGCTACCTCGACCGGGCCTGAGCCGGGAGGGGCTGGGATGGGGAAGGGGCGGTCCGCAGGGGCCGCCCCTTTTTCCTGCCCGCTACTCCGCCGCCCGCGCCGGGGCGAAGCCTTCCTGGTCGCTCGCCGCGTCGGCGACGTCCTCGGGCTCCGGCCGCATCTCACCCTCCCACTTCCCGACCACCGCCGTCGCCAGCGAGTTGCCGATGACGTTAGTCGCCGACCGGCCCATATCGAGGAACTGGTCGATGCCGATGATCAGCAGCAGCCCGGCCTCGGGGATGTTGAAGGTGGTGAGCGTCGCGGCGATGACGACGAGCGAGGCCCGCGGCACCCCGGCCATGCCCTTGCTGGTCAGCATCAGCAGCAGCAGCATGGTCGCCTGCTGGCCCCAGGAGAGCTCGATGTTGTAAGCCTGCGCGATGAAGATGGTCGCGAAGGTGCAGTACATCATCGAGCCGTCGAGGTTGAAGGAATAGCCGAGCGGCAGGACGAAGCTGATGACCTTGCGGCTGACCGGGAAGCGGACGAGCTGTTCCATGAGCTGCGGATAGGCCGCCTCGCTGCTCGCGGTGCTGAAGGCCAGCAGGAAGGGCTGGCGGATCAGGCTGATCAGCTCGAAGACCCTGGTGCCGAAGATCAGGAAGCCGACGGCCGCGAGCAGGCACCAGAGGATGGCGAGGCCGAGATAGAACTCGCCGACGAAGACGCCGTAGGTGAGGAGGATGCCGAGGCCCTGGGTGGTGATGATGGCGGCCATGGAGGCGAAGACCGCGACCGGCGCCAGCAGCATGATGTAGCCCGTCAGCTTCAGGATGACGTGGCTCACCTCCTCGGTCCAGGCGACGACCGTTTTCGCCTTCTCCCCGAGCGCGGCGCAGGCGACGCCGAAGAAGATGGAGAAGACGACGATCTGCAGGATCTCGTTCTGCGCCATCGCCTCGAAGACCGAGCGCGGCACGAGATGCGTGACGAAATCCTTCAGGGAGAGGGAGGCAGTGCCGATGCCGCTGCTGGCCTGCGTGTCCGGCAGCGGCAGGTCGAGGCTGGCGCCGGGCTGCAGGATGTTCACCAGCACCAGCCCCAGCAGCAGCGAGACGACCGAGGCGCTGACGAACCAGAGCATGGCCTTGCCGCCGATGCGCCCGACCGCCCCGACATCGCCCATATGCGCGACGCCGACCACGAGGGTCGAGAAGACCAGCGGCGCGATGATCATCTTGATCAGCCGCAGGAAGATGTCGGTGATGAGCGAGATGTAGCCGGCGATCGCCTTGGCCACGCCCGGATCGGGCCACATGGCATGGCAGGCCGCGCCGACGGCGATGCCGGCGATCATGCCGAGCATGATGAGGATCGTGAGCCGCTGCGTCCGCATGCGCCGCCCTCCTTGCCTCCCGGCGGCGCCGGGAACAACCCTGGATCGGAGGGTTAGCGCCGGCGGCCGCGCCGGGTTTCGCGGCCGCGTGACCTATCGTTCTGGGCCGCCCCGCTCGAAGCGCGCCCGATCCTCGGGCGCGAGGCGGACGGTGACGTGGATGGCATCGTCATGGTCCTGCCGGCCCGTGACCTCGCCATGTGCGTAGAGCCAGGCGAGCCGCGCGCCCTCGGCGGCCGGGATGTCGTAGCCGACCGTCACCATGCCCTCCGAGAGCCGCGTGTCGATCGCCTCGAGCAGCGTCCCGAGCCCCTCGCCGGTGAGGGCGGAGGCGGCGATGGCGCCGGGCCGGCCCTGCAGTTGCGCGACGCCGCCCAGCAGGTCGGCCTTGTTCAGCACCTCGACCAGGCGGTTCTGCCAGCCTTCCTCCAGCATGCCGTCCTTCGCCATGCCCTCCAGCACCGCGAGGACATCGGCGCGCTGCGCCTCCGAATCCGGCGAGGCGGCGTCGCGGACATGCAGGATGACGTCGGCCTCCGAGACCTCCTCGAGCGTCGCGCGGAAGGCGGCGACCAGCTCGGTCGGCAGCTCGCTGATGAAGCCGACCGTATCGGAGAGGATGACGCGGCGGCCGGAGGGCAGGTCGAGCGCCCGCAGGGTCGGGTCGAGCGTGGCGAAGAGCTGGTCCTCCGCCGTCACCGTCGCGCCGGTCAGCCGGTTGAACAGGGTGGACTTGCCGGCATTGGTGTAACCGACGAGGGCGACGACCGGGAAGGGCACCCGCTCGCGCGCCCGGCGGTGCAGGCCGCGGGTGCGGCGCACCTCCTCGAGTTCGGAGCGGATGCGGGCGAGGCGGTCGCCGATCAGCCGCCGGTCGGCCTCGATCTGGGTCTCGCCGGGGCCGCCGAGGAAGCCGAAGCCGCCGCGCTGCCGGCCCAGATGGGTCCAGGACCGCACCAGCCGGCTGCGCTGGTACTGCAGATGCGCGAGCTCGACCTGCAGCGCGCCCTCCCGCGTCCGCGCCCGCTCGCCGAAGATGTCGAGGATGAGGCCGGTGCGGTCGATGACCTTGCAGCCCCACTCGCGCTCGAGGTTGCGTTGCTGGACCGGCGTCAGCGCCGCATCCACCACGGCGAGCTCGACGCGCGCCGCCGCGACGGCCTCCTTCAGCGCCGCGACCTGGCCGCTGCCGAGCAGCGTCGCCGGCCGCGGGTCGCGCAGCGGCACCACGGCGCGGTGGACGATGTCGAGGCCGATGGCATGGGCGAGTTCGACCGCTTCCGCCAGCCGCGCCTCGGCGCTGCGGGAAGCATGGCTGCCTTCCCAGGGGAGGATGACGGCGGTGCGGGTCGGGGCCGCCGCGGTGTCGTGCAGGCCGTCGCTGTCGCTCATGCTCTGTCCGGGGGCTGGATCGCGGAAGGGGCGGGCGCGCGGCCCGCCCCGGCTGGCATCAGATGTCGCGGCCCTTCTCCCGCGCGGCCTTCGCCGTGCCGCTGCCAGCGGCGCCGGCCTTGCGCTCGTCCTCCACCTCGACCTCGGTGCGACGGACCGTGTCGCGGATGGTCTCGGTGCGCTCCTCCGCGCTCTTGCGCAGGCTCACCTCCTCGGTCACCCGCGCCTCCTTGGAGACGACGGCCTCCTCGGCGCGCTCGGTCGCCTCCACCGTGCGGTCCTGGAAGACGGCCTCCTTGCCCGTCAGCGGCCGATCCACCGGGCGGCGCTCGACCTGCACATGCTCCTCGCGCAGCGTCACCTGCTCCTGCACCGGGGTCTCGACGACATAGCTCCGGATGCGCACGCGGCCATGGCCGGTCTCCCGCTTGCCGACGCGCAGGCGCTCCTCGACGATCGGGATGCTCGCTTCGTCGGTTGCTGCGCCGAGGCGCTGGACATTCGCCGCCGTGCCGCTGGTCGCACGGCCGCTTGCGGTGGCGTCGACGGTGGAGGTGCCGGTGGCGAGCGGCGCGGTCTCCGCCGGGCGCGCCCCGCCGCCGGTCCAGCCTTCCTGCCGCCAGCTTGCCTCGCGCTGGTCCAGATCGGCGGCGCCGGAGGATTCGAGCACCGAGGCCACCTCCTCGAAGCGGCCATCCGGCACTTCGGCATGCACGATGCCGCCGCCGCGGCGGAAGCCCTCGTTCACCGTCTCGAGGTCGTCCTGCGGCAGCGAGAGTTGCTGCAGGCGGTGCTGATCCGACTGCGCGTTGAACACCTCGCCGCGAACCCCGGGTACGCGTTGCGCCAGATCATAGGCGGCGCGTTCGGCCTCCTGGACGGTGTCGAAATAGGCGGTGATGGTCCGGGTCATGCAACTCTCCGCGGTAAGAGGCGGGAATGCCGGCGGGTGCCGGCATGCCGCGCCCTAACGGGCGGGGCCGCGCCGCGTTCGTTGCAGGCTGCGGCGCAGGGCGCGCCGGAACGGCGCCGCCGCCGGCGCATTCCTGGCAGGAGGCGAATCGTGGCGCGGGGCGAGATGAACGACCGGAAATTCCATATCGGCTACTGGGTGGCGGTGCTGCTCGGGCTCTTCGTCGTGCAGTACATGGTCGCGGTGAACCACCAGGTCGCCAGCATCCCCTACAGCCAGTTCCAGCAATTGCTGAACGACGGGAAGGTGGCGGAGGTCGGCGTGTCCGACCGCTTCCTGCAGGGCACATTGAAGGAGGCGCTGCCGGGCGGCCAGACGCGCTTCGCCACCACGCGGGTCGATCCGGAGGTGGCGAAGGAGCTGGAAGGCCACGGCGTCAAATTCAACGGCGAGATCGAGAGCACGCTGTTCCGCGACATCCTGTCCTGGATCCTGCCGATGCTGCTCTTCGTCGGGGTCTATGTCTGGCTGGGGCGCCGCATGGCGGGCGGCGGCGGGCTGATGCAGATCGGCAAGAGCCGCGCCCGCGTCTATGTGGAGAGCGACACGAAGACCAGCTTCGCCGATGTCGCCGGGGTGGACGAGGCGAAGGACGAGTTGCGGGAGGTGGTGGACTTCCTGCGCGATCCCGGCCGCTACGGTCGCCTCGGTGGCCGCATGCCCAAGGGCGTGCTGCTGGTCGGCCCGCCTGGCACCGGCAAGACGCTGCTGGCCCGCGCCGTGGCCGGGGAGGCGAAGGTCGCCTTCCTCTCCATCTCCGGTGCCGAGTTCGTCGAAATGTTCGTCGGCGTCGGCGCCGCCCGGGTGCGCGACCTCTTCGAGCAGGCGCGCGGCAAGGCGCCGGCCATCATCTTCATCGACGAGCTCGACGCACTCGGCCGCGCCCGCGGCCTGGGCGGCGCCTATGGCGGCGTGAACAGCGAGGCCGAGCAGACGCTGAACCAGCTTCTGGTTGAAATGGACGGCTTCGATTCCCGCGCGGGCCTGGTGATCCTGGCCGCCACCAACCGGCCGGAGATCCTGGACCCCGCCCTGCTGCGCGCCGGCCGCTTCGACCGGCAGGTGCTGGTGGACCGGCCCGACCGCGCCGGCCGCGTGCAGATCCTGAACGTGCACCTGAAGCGGGTGCGGCTGGCGCCGGAGGTCTCGCCGGAGCAGATCGCCGCGCTGACGCCCGGCTTCACCGGCGCCGACCTCGCCAACCTTGTGAACGAGGCGACGCTGCTGGCGACGCGCCGCGGCGCCGAGGCGGTCTCCATGGCCGACTTCAACAATGCGGTGGAGCGGATCGTCGCCGGGCTCGAGAAGCGCAACCGGCTGCTGAACAGCCATGAGCGCGAGATCGTCGCCTATCACGAGATGGGTCATGCGCTGGTCGCCATGGCGCTGCCGGGGACCGACCCGGTGCACAAGGTCTCCATCATCCCGCGCGGCATCGGCGCGCTCGGCTACACCATCCAGCGCCCGACCGAGGACCGCTTCCTCATGACGCGGGAGGAGCTGGAGCGGAAGATGATGGTGCTGCTGGGCGGCCGCGCGGCGGAGCTGGTGGTGTTCAACCATCTCTCGACCGGCGCGGCGGACGACCTGCAGCGCGTCACCGACATCGCCCGCGGCATGGTCACGCGCTACGGCATGTCGGAGACGCTCGGCAGCGTGACCTATGAGCGCGACCCGCGCTCCATGCTCGCCGGCCCGAATGCGCTGCCCGGCGGGCCGCGCGAGCACGATTACGGCCCGGCCGCGGGCGATGCGATCGATGCCGAGGTGCGCCGGATCGTGGACGGCGCGCTGGAGCGGACGGTGGCGCTGCTGCGGGAGCGGCGCGAGGCGCTGGAACGCACGGCGCGAAGGCTGCTGGAAGTGGAGACGCTGGACGAGGCGGAGCTGTCGCGGCTGGCGGGGGCGGCGCCGGTGCAGAAGGCGGCGGAGTAGCGAGGGAGGCTCTGCCTCCCTCGCGCTCACCCCGCCAAGGGCTTAAGGCCCTTGGAACCCGGGAGTTTACGCCAGCGGCGCTACGGAGAGGCCGCGGACCTTGTGCTTCGCGATGAACTCCGCGACCAGGCCGCTGCGCTTGGCGTCCTCCACGAAGTCGCGCAGCCAGGCGAAGCCGGCCTCGTTCGGCTTCGGCGTGCCGATCGCCTGCTGCACCGCCATGAACTGGCCATCCAGGATCCGCGCGCCCGGCTGCGCCTCGACATCCGTCAGCAGGCCGGGGCGGAGACCGGCATAGACCTCGCCCTTGTCTTCCATGAATTTCTTGAAGGCCGCGCTGCCGCCGCCCGGCACCAGCACGAGCTGCGCCTGCTTGATGTTCCGCTCCAGCCACAGCGTATAGGCGGCACCCGCGCCGGAGTAGATGCGCAGGTCCGGCCGATCCACCTCCGCGATGCTGGTGATGGCGGAGCCGCCGGGGACCAGGTAGGTCGCCTCGATCTCGCAATAGGCCGCGGTGAAGCTGATCTTCGCGGCGCGCTGCGGCTCCGCGCCGATATTGGCGATGTCCCAGGCGCCGCTCTCGGCGGCATCGGCGATCTCGTTCGGCCGCGCATAGGGCACCAGCTTGAGCGGCACGCCGAGCCGCTGCGCGATGGTGCGCGCCATGTCGGGCGAGACGCCCTCCGGCTCCCCCTCCGGCGTCTTGCCGGTGACGAGCAGGAAATTGCCCATGTTGATGGCGGCGCGGAGCACGCCGGTGGGCGCGAGCTGGGAGACGACCTCAGGGGACATGCGCGGGGTTCCGTCGGGGCGAGGGGCTTGGGCAGCGGCGGGGGTGGCCAGGGCGGCGCCCATGGCCGCCAGCAGCGCGCGGCGTCGCAGCATGCGCCCTCCCTCCGTTCCCTTCGGCGCCGATTGGATCGCGCCGGGCGAGGCCGGTCAAGCGCGGGCGTCCGCGCTTGTGGTGCCCGGCGAAGCGGGACAAGCTCGCCCGGCGCAGGATCGGGGGAGGTGACCATGCGGCTCGGCGTCATGCTGCCACTGGGCGACATCGGCGGCGATCCCGCCGCCGTCAGGGACTTCGCGCTGGCGGCCGAGGCGATCGGCTTCACCAATCTCGGCCTGCCGGACCATGTCCTGTCGGGCCGGCCGGGGCAGGGCGAGCAGGCCGCGCTCTCGACCGGCCTCTACCACGACCCTTTCGTCTGCTTCGGCTACCTTGCGGCGCTCTGCCGCCCGACCACCGAATTCTCGACCCAGGTGCTGATCCTGCCGCAGCGCCAGGCGGCGCTGGTGGCGAAGCAGGCAGCCTGCCTCGACGTGCTGTGCAACGGCCGCTTCCGCCTTGGCATCGGTGTCGGCTGGAACCCGGTGGAGTTCACCGGCCTGAACGAGGAGTTCCACACCCGCGGCCGCCGCTCCGCCGAGCAGGTCGAGGTGATGCAGAAGCTCTGGGCCGAGCCCTTCGTCGATTTCAAGGGCCGGTATCACCGCATCGAGGATGCCGGCATCAACCCGCTGCCGGTGCAGCGCCGCATCCCGGTCTGGTTCGGCGGACATGTGGACCAGACGCTGGAGCGCATCGCCAGCCTCGGCGACGGCTGGATCATGAACGCCTATCCGCCGGGCGAGGCGATCGAGGCGGAACTCGCCAAGCTGCGGCGCCTGACGGAGCAGGCCGGGCGCGACCCCGCCGCGATCGGGCTGGAGGTCTGGATCTCCGGCGGCGCCGGCGAGGAGGCGTCCTGGCGGAGCGAGGCGGTCTATTGGAAGCGACTGGGTGCGACGCATCTGACGCTGACCAATACCTTCAACCGCCGCCACCACCGCCGGATCGCCGGGCGCAGCGCGGCGGAGCATCTGGATGTGCTCAGGCGCTTCCACGGCGCGGTCGCGGAGGTGCCGTAGCGGCGCCGGCCCATCGGCGGCTGCGCCATCCTGCAGCGCGGCCTCGGTACGGAGAGCCTTGACATGCCGTTCCGCGGGTGTTCGACTTGGGCCAAGCGCGCCATCTGCGACTCTGTCCGGCGCAACAAGACTGTCACCAAAGGGGGAAGTCCGCATGCGTTCAAGGAAGACGCTCGCAGCGTTCGGCCTGCTTGCCGGCCTGCTCTTCGGCACAGCGGCCGAGGCGCAGGGGCAGGCACAGTCCCAGGACATCAAGCTCTATGCCTTCAGCTCCGGCGCCCTGACGCTCGGCAAGGGCGCGCTGGTCAACCTCGCGCCCATGGAGCCGCAGATCCAGGTGCCGGTCGGCTTCTACGTCGTGCGGCATCCGAAGGGCACGGTGCTGTTCGACACCGGCAACAACGACCGCATCATCACCGATCCCAGCTACTGGGGCGCCAGCTTCACCGCCATGAAGCCGGTCAATACGCCGGACGTCGCCATTGACGCGCAGCTCCGCAAGATCGGCCTCTCGCCCAACGACATCACCTATGTCGTCGTCAGCCACCTGCATCTCGACCACGGCGGCAATGTCGGGAAGTTCCCGAACTCCACCCTCATCGTGCAGAAGACCGAGGTGCAGAACGCCTTCTGGCCCGAGCCCGGCACCGGCGGCCCCTACATGATCGGCGACGTGCTGCCGCTGCGGTCCGCCAACACGGACAACCCGAACGCCGTGAAGATGATCCAGCTCAACGGCGACCACGACATCTTCGGCGACGGCACCCTGGTGGTGAAGCGCTGGGTGGCGCATACGCCCGGCAGCCAGATGATGACGGTGAAGCTGAAGAACACCGGCCTCATCATCCTCACCGGCGACAACGTCTATTTCCGCGAGAACGTGGAGAAGAACACCCCGCCGAACATCGCGCTCGCCTACTCCACCACCGGCTTCTTCACGGCCTTCGAGTGGATCCGGCGCATGATGGCGACGGAGAACGCCAACTTCTTCACCGCGCACGATCCGGACGCCTTCAAGGCGATGAAGAAGGCGCCGGAATTCTACGACTGATCCACGGCCTGCGGCTGGCAGGTTGAAGGGCGCCGGGGCAATGCCTCGGCGCTTTCCGTCTGGGGGAAGTTCCGCGTCCATGGCTGTCGTCTCGGTCGAAGGCCTGTCCAGGCGCTACGGGCGCCACCGCGGCGTCGAGGACGTCTCCTTCGAGGTGCAGGACCACGAGATCGTCGGGCTGCTCGGCCCCAACGGCTCGGGCAAGACCACCATCCTCCGCATCCTCACCGGGTACCTGCAGCCCGGCGTCGGCCGCGTGCGGGTGGACGGGCTCGACGTGGTGCGGGATGGCCGCGCCGCCCGCGCCCGCATCGGCTACGTGCCGGAGAATGCGCCGCTCTACGGCCAGATGCGCGTCAACGAGTTCCTCGACTTCATGGGGCGGCTCCGCGGCCTGCAGGGCCCGGCGCTGCGCGGGGCCATCGCCGCCGCCTGCGACCGCCTGGCGCTCGGTCCCGTTGCGGAGGCGATGATCGGCCGGCTCTCGCGCGGCTACCGCCAGCGTGTCGCCATCGCTCAGGCGCTGCTGCATGCGCCGCGGCTGCTGGTGCTGGACGAGCCGACCAATGGCCTCGACCCGCGGCAGATCATCGAGTTGCGCCACCTGCTGCGCGACCTCGCGCGCGACTGCTCCGTCCTCGTCACCTCGCATATCCTGGCGGAGATGGAGCGCGTGGCCGACCGCGTCGCCATCCTGCTCGATGGCCGGCTGCTGACGGTGCATCGCATCGCGCGCGAGGGCCGCGCCGCCGCGCTGCGCATCCGCAGCGGCGCCGAGGGCGCGCCGGCGGTCGCGGCGGCGCTGGCCGCGCTGCCGCCGGGCGTGACGGCCATGGAGGAGCCGGCAACCGGGGATGTGGCAAGCTGGCGGCTCGAGGTGCCGGAGCCCGAGGCGGCGCTTGCCGCGCTCGCCGCCGCCGGCCTCGCCAGCGTCGAGGCGCTGCCGCCCGCCTCGGGGCTCGAGGAACTCTTCCTGCGGCTGACCGCGGGCAAGGCGGTCCATTGACCAGCTTCCGCGCCCTGGCCGCGAAGGAGCTTCGCGCGCTGTTCGTCTCGCCGATCGCCTATGCGGTGATCGCCGTCTTCCTGCTGCTGACCGGCTATACCTTCGCCGTCACGCTGTTCCTGACGAAGCAGGCGACGCTGTCGCACATCTTCTTCCAGGCGGCGATGCAGATGGTGCTGCTGGTGCCGCTGGTCACCATGCGGCAATTCGCCGAGGAACGGCGCAGCGGCACGCTGGAACTGCTGCTGACCGCGCCGGTCCGGGAGGGTGAGGTGGTGCTGGCGAAGTTCGTGGCGTCCATGGCCATGCTGCTGGCGATGATCGCGCTGACCGGCGTCTATGCCCTCGTGCTCGGCGTTCTCGGCCGGCCGGACTGGGGGCCGGTCTATGGCGGCTATCTCGGCCTCGTGCTGCTCGCCGCCGCGCTGGTCTCCATCGGTCTCGCGGTCTCGGCGCTGACCACCAACCAGATCGTCGCCGCCGTCGCCTCGCTCGGCCTCTTCGGCCTGCTCTGGGCGATCGATTCCTGGGCGGCGATCCTGCCCGCGCCGGTGGACAACTGGGTGCTCGGCCTCTCGCTGCTGGCGCGCTTCACGCCCTTCGCGGTCGGCGCCATGTATGCCTCGGACGCGGGCTTCTTCCTCGTCCTCATCCTGCTCGGCCTGTTCCTGACGGTGCGGGCCCTGGTGCGGCGCTGACGGCATGGAGCACGGGGATCTCGACTGGGGCGCGATGCTGCGGGTGGCCGGCTGGCTGCTCGCCATCCTGCTGCTCTTCGCCGCCGGGCTGCGCCTGCCGCTGCAGACCGGCCTCGGCCCTTGGCGCGGGCGGCTCTACTCGGCCGCCGTCATCCTGGCCGGCATCGCCGTCGCGGTGCTGGCCAATGTCGCGCTGACCCTGAACGACGTCCACATCGACCTGACCCGGGAGAAGGCCTACACGCCCTCCTCCGCCGCGCTGCGCGCCATCGAGGAACTGCGCACCGAGGTCAGCCTGACCTATTTCTACCGCACGCAGGATGCCGAGGGGCGGCGCGCCCGCGACCTGCTGCAGGTGATGGCGCGGCGCAACCCACTGCTGAAGGTCACCACGGTCGACCCGGACCGCGAGCCGGCGCTGGCGCGGCTGCAGGGCATCCGCCTCTACAACGCCGCGGTGATCGAGGCCGAGGGGCGGCGCGTGCTGGTGCAGGGCACCGACGAGACGGAGATCGCGCTCGGCATCCAGCGCGCGCTGCGCGGCCGCGCCGTCACGGCCTGCTTCCTCGAAGGCCACGGCGAGTTGCCGATGGACAATTTCGAGTTCCACACGCATCTCGAGGGCACCGCCGGCCACAGCCATGACGACGCCTCCTCCCAGGTCATCGAGATGCCGGGGCACGGCATCGGCCGGCTCCGCCGCGCGCTGGAGTCGCAGGGCTACGAGGCGCGCCGGCTGATCCTGGCAACGCAGCGGGAGGTGCCGCGCGACTGCACGCTGCTGATCGACGCCAATCCACGCACCACCTTCCTGCCCGCCGAGAGTCTGGCGCTGCGCCGCTACCTCGAGGGGGGCGGCGCCGCGCTGCTGCTCTTCGATCTTGGCTTCGCGCCGGAGCCGGAACTGGCGCGGCTGCTCGCCGATCTCGGCCTGCGGGCGGAGCAGGAGGTCGTCATCGACCCGCTCAGCCACTACTCGACCGATGCGGAGATGGTGGCGGTGGCGGGCTACGACCCGCACCCGGTGACGCGCGGCGTCTCGCTCACCTTCTATCCCGGCATCCGCCCCTTCACGCCGCTGCCCCTGCCGGCACGGCTGCGCGCCTTCCCGTTGCTGCAGAGCAGCCGGGACAGCTACACGCATGCGGTCGGCGCGGTGGCCTCCCGCCTGGTGGAAGGCGAGCCGGCCGGCGATGCGCCGCAGGCGACGCCGCAGCCCGGGCCGCGGCTGCTGGGCGCGGCGGTGGAGGGATCGCTGGCCGAGGCCTCGCCG
The DNA here is from genome assembly GCF_030657435.1 of Paracraurococcus lichenis. GTDB lineage: Bacteria > Pseudomonadota > Alphaproteobacteria > Acetobacterales > Acetobacteraceae > Paracraurococcus > Paracraurococcus lichenis. The sequence continues at coordinate 36,951 of NZ_JAUTWS010000002.1, forward strand.
CCCATGCGCGCCGTCGTCATCGGCGACGGCGACTTCGCCAGCAATTCCTTCTTCCCCTACATGGCGAACAGCGACCTGCTGCTCGGCGCCGTCCGCTGGCTGGCACGGGAGGAGCGGACGACCGCCGTCGCCACGCGCATCCCGGTGCCGCCGCTGATCGCCTTGACCGGGCGGCAGCTCACCGCGGTCTTCGTCATCGCCGTCCTGCTGATGCCGCTTTCGGTCGTCCTGCTCGGGGTGCTGGTCTGGTGGCGGCGGCGATGAGCCTGGCGCGCCGGCTGGCTTGGCCGCTCGCCGCCCTCGCCTCGCTGCTCTATCTCGGCGCCCTGGTGGTGCAGGGCGCCATGCCGCAGCAGCGCCAGCTCGTCCGCTTCGAGGCGAAGGGGCTGCTGGCCGAGCCGCCCGAGGCGGTGCGGCGCATCGAGCTCTCGCGCGGCGCGGAGCGGCTGGTGCTGCTCCGTCGCGGCGAGGGCTGGGCGACGGGGGAGGGGCGGAACATCGGCCTCGCCGCCGCGCGCATCGACACCGCGCTGAAGATGCTGCGCAATTCCCCGCCGGTGCGCGAGATCGCGGCGGCGGACCTCGCCGGCCTCGATGCGGCGCCCTTCGGCCTCGACCCGCCGGCCATCGCGGTGGCGCTCTCCGGTGCGGACGACCGCCGTCTGCTCGCGCTGCGCTTCGGCGCGCGCAATCCGGAGGACTTCCTACAATACATGCGCGTCGAGGGCGACCCGCGGCTCTTCCTGATGTCCCGCTTCATCGGGGCGGAGTGGGACGAGGCGATGGGTGCCGCGCTCGGGCCATGAGGGAAATCCTCTGGTTGTGCCTGCTGCTGGCATCGCTGGCCGGCGCGGCGGCGCATGTCGCAGGCTTGACCGGCCATGCCGTCGTCACGCTGCAGGACCGCACCCTCCGCTACCGCCTGACCCTGCCGCTGGAGGCCGTGGCCGCGCAGGAGGGGCTCGCGGCGCGCGTCGCGGACCGCCTTGCCGTCACCGCCAATGGCCAGGCCTGCACCGCCGTGCCCGGGGCGGTGGTGCCGCCGGCGCCGGACCGCGCGAGCCTGACCGTGACCGTGGATTTCGCCTGCCCGGCGGCGCCGCGCCTGCTCGGGCTGCGCGACGACCTCGCCGATATCTTCGGCGGCGATTACCACACCCTGACCACGCTGGACCTGCCCGGCGGCAGGCAGACGCAGGTGCTGGAGCCCGACAGGCGCGAATTGCAGGTCGCGCTGGCGGCCGAGGCCGGCGAGGACCAGGCGCCGCTCGCCGGCGGTGGCCTGCTCGCCTTTTTCCGCTACGGGCTCGAGCACATCCTGACCGGCTTCGACCACCTGCTCTTCCTGCTGGCGCTGCTGCTGCGCGGCGGCGGGATCGGCGCGCTGCTCGGCATCGTCACCGCCTTCACCCTCGCGCACAGCATCACCCTCGGGCTCGCGGTGCTGCGCATCGCCGCGCTGCCGGCCGGGATCGTGGAGCCGCTGATCGCCCTCTCCATCGCCTGGGTCGCGGCGGAGAACATCCTGGCGCGGCGACCAGCGCGGCGACGCTGGGTGGAAGGCTTCGCCTTCGGCCTGGTGCATGGCTTCGGTTTCGCCGGCGCGCTGCTCGAGCTTGACCTGCCGGCCGGGGCGCTGGCGGGCGCGCTGCTGTTCTTCAACCTGGGCGTGGAGGCGGGGCAGGCGGCGGTCGTCGCGCTGCTCTTCCCGCTGCTGCTCTGGCTCAGGCGCGACGAGGCGCGCGGCGCCTGGGCGACGGCGCTCTCGGCCTGCGTGCTGGTCGCCGGCCTCGCCCTGCTGATCGAACGGGTGCTGCTCGCCGCGGCCTGAGGCTCAGGCCCTGGTGCGGCGCGCCAGGGCGGCGAGGCGCGGCTCCGCGGCGCGCTGCGCCGCGCGCTCGATCGCACGGTAGTCGGCGACGAGGGCACGGCCCTCATCGGTCAGCACCGCGCCGCCGCCGCGATAGCCGCCGAGACTCGCCTGGACGACAGGCGTGCCGAGCATGGTGTTCAGCGCGTCCACCAGGTCCCAGGCGCGCTTGTAGCTCATGCCCAGCGCGCGGCCGGCGGCGGAGATCGAGCCCTCGCGGTCGATCGCCTCCAGCAGCGCGATCTTGCCCGGGCCGATGCGGCCCTGCGGCAGGTCGATGCGCAGGCTGAGCACGACCTGCTCCGGCGGCGGGCGCTCCGGCCTGCGCGTCACGCTTCGGGCTCCTGCACCGCGCGGTCGAAGGTGACGGCCTTCACGACAGCCCAGGCCTCCAGGCCGGGGGTGAGGCCGAGCCGCGCGACGCTGTCCCGCGTGACCAGCGACAGCAGCTCGGTCGGGCCGAGGCGGAGCCGGACATAGAGTTCGTGCGGGGAGGGCGCCTCGCCGATGGCGATGACGACGGCCGGCAGGATGTTCTGGGTGGAGAGGCCGCGCGGCGGCTCCGTCGCCACCGCCACGTCGCGGGCGCGGAGCCGGATGCGGGCGCGGGTGCCGGGCGGCTCCTCCCGCAGCGGCACGGTCAGCTCGCCGCCGGCGAAGCCCAGCCGCGTCAGGCCGCGCGCCGCGTCATGCGCCAGCACGCGGCAGGGCAGCAGCGCGCCGGCATCGCGCCGGCCGGCCAGCGGCAGGTCGGTGCGGAGGGCGAGGTCCTCCACCGTCCCCTCCGCCAGCACGCGGCCGCCTTCCAGCAGCACCAGGCGATCGGCCAGCGCATCCACCTCCTCCAGCGCATGGGTGACATAGAGGATGGGCAGGCCGGCGAGGCTGCGGAGACGGGCGAGGAAGGGCAGCACCTCCGCCCGCCGGTCGGCATCGAGCGCGGCCAGCGGCTCGTCCATCAGCAGCAGGCGCGGGCGCGCCAGCAGCGCGCGACCGAGCGCGACGCGCTGCTTCTCCCCGCCCGAGAGCCGTGCCGGGCGGCGGTCCAGCAGATGGCCGATGCCGAGCAGCGCCACCACCTCCTCCAGCCCCGGCCCGGTCGCGTCCGGCGGGGCGCGGCGCAGGCCGTAGCGGAGGTTGGTCCCGACGCTGAGGTGCGGGAAGAGCCGCGCATCCTGGAACACCACGGTGCAGCGCCGCCGCTCCGGCGGGACATAGACGCCGCGGGCGGTATCCAGCAGCGCCGCACCCTGCAGCACCACGCGGCCCTGCTGCGGCCGCAGCAGCCCGGCGACGGCGGCCAGCACCGTGCTCTTGCCGCAGCCGGACGGGCCGAAGAGCGTGGTGACGCCGACCTCCGGCGTGGCGAAGGCGATGTCGAGGCCGAAGCCGCCTTGCCCGAAGCTGTGCTGCAGCGCGACCTCCAGCATCAGCCGCGCCCCAGCAGGATGGTCATGCGGCGCGCGACGAACTCCGCCAGCAGCAGGCCGCCGACGGCCAGCGCGAAGGAGATGCCGGCGAGGCGCGCCGCCATCGCCTCGCCGCCCGGGGTCTGGGTCGCGCTGTAGATGGCCAGCGGCAGGGTCTGCGTCTCGCCCGGGATATTGGAGGCGAAGGTGATGACCGCGCCGAACTCGCCGAGCCCCGCGGCGAAGGCGGTCACCGCGCCGGCCAGGATGCCGGGCGACATCAGCGGCAGGGTAACGCTGACGAAGCGGTCGAGCGACCCGGCGCCGAGGGTGCGCGCCGCCGCCTCAAGGCCGGGATCCACCCCCTCCAGCCCCAGCCGCACCGAACGCACAATGAGGGGGAAGGACATGACGGCGGTCGCCAGGGCCGCACCCTCCGTGGTGAAGACCAGGCGGATGCCGAACCAGTCGTGCAGCGGGCCGCCGATCGGGCCGCGCAGGCCGAAGAGCATCAACAGGCCCCAGCCGACCACGACCGGCGGCACCACGAGCGGCAGGTGCACCAGCGCATCGAGCAGGGAGCGGCCGGGGAAGCGGCCGCGCGCCAGCAGCAGCGCGATGCCGATCGCCGGCAGCAGCGAGACGACGACCGAGCGGGATGCCACGCTCAGGCTGAGGCGGACCGCCTGCCATTCCTCCGCGGTCAGCGCGAGATCCATGCGGGCGCTCCGGCATCGTCGTGTCCCGATGGACATAACGCGGTGCGCGCGGTGCGTCCATGGCCGCTGCCGCTTGCCACCGCGGCCACCGCGCGGGAGGCTGCGGCGCGACGGAGGGACCGTGCCATGGACTGGGATGCGACGCGGCCGGGCGAGGTGGAAGGCCCGGCGCCGATGCGCGCCGATGCGGCGCTGACCTTCATCGGCCGCATCCGCACGCCCTTCGCCACGCGCGACGATTGCCCGCGCCGCGGCGCAGCGGACGGGCCGCTCTGCCGCATCGAGGTGGAGGCCCCCTGGCGGCCGGCGCTGCAGGGCCTGGAGGGGCAGCGCTGGATCGAGGTGCTGTACTGGATGCACCTCGCGCGGCGGGACCTGCTGGTGCAGGTGCCACGCGGCCGCGCGCCGCTCGGTACCTTCGCGCTGCGCTCGCCGGTGCGGCCGAACCCGATCGCCACCTCGGTGGTCGAGGTGGTGGCGGTGGAGGCGGACGCCGTACTGGTCCGCGGCCTCGACTGCGTGGACGGCACGCCGCTGCTGGACCTGAAGCCGGCGCGCGAGCGTGACCGGCCGGCGCCGCCGGTCGCTTGACGCCGGGCCGCGGGGACGGGACCCTGCGGCGGAAAGTCCCGAGGCGGAGGAAGGCGCATGGCAACCCGTAATCTCGACGCGGCGCTGGCGGCATGAGCGCGCTGCCGACGGCCAGCCCCGAGGAGGTCGGGCTCTCCACCGCGCGGCTGCAGGCGCTGGGCGCAAGGCTGGACGAGCGCATCGCCGCCGGCCACCTGCCGGGCGCGGTGGTCAGCATCGCCCGCAACGGCCGCGTCGCCTGGACCTCGGCGCATGGCCGGCGCGATCCGGCGCGCGGCGCGCCGATGACGGCGGATGCGATCTTCCGCATCTACTCCATGACCAAGCCGCTGGTCTCGGTCGGCGTCATGATGCTGGTGGAGGAGGGCCGGCTGATGCTCGGCGACCCCGTCGGCAAGTACCTGCCGGAGCTTGCCGCGCCTGTCGTGGCGATGGCGGGCGGCAATGTCCCGGCGGTGACGCCGATCACCGTGCAGGACCTGCTGCGCCATACATCGGGCCTGACCTACGAATTCCTCGGCACCGGGCCGGTGCACCGCGCCTATGCCGAGGCGGGGATCGCCCGGCGCGAGCAGACCAATGCCGAACAGGTGGCGATGCTCGGCCGCCTGCCGCTGCTGCACCAGCCCGGCACGCAATGGGGCTACAGCCGCTCCACCGACGTGCTGGGACGGCTGATCGAGGTCGTCAGCGGCGGAACGCTGGGTGCCTTCCTGCAGGCGCGCATCTGCCGGCCGCTCGGCATGGTGGATACGGGCTTCCATGTGCCGCCGGCGCAGCAGCACCGGCTGGCGGAGGGCCTCGCCACCGATCCCGATACCGGCGAGGCCGCGATGCAGTTGCTGGAGGTGCGGGAGCCGCCGCGCTTCGAATCGGGCGGCGGCGGCCTGGTCGGCACCGCGGCCGACTACATGCGCTTCACGCAGTTGCTGGCCGGCGGCGGCGAACTGCTCGGCACGCGGCTGCTGTCGCGCAAGACGGTGGAGCTGATGAGCAGCGACCACCTCGGCGGCATCCCGGGCGACGGCGCCCTCCTGCCGCCGGGCCACGGCTTCGGCCTGGGCTTCGCCGTGCGTCGGGACCGCGGCATCGCCACCGCGCCCGGCTCGGTCGGCACCTTCTTCTGGAGCGGCATGGCCGGTACCTTCTTCTGGATCGACCCGGCGGAGCGGCTGATCGCGGTCTTCATGATGCAGGGCGTCGGGCAGCGGGAATACTACCGCAACCTGATCCGCAACCTGGTCTATGCCGCGGTGGCCGACTGATGCCGATGCGCTGGCAGGTCGGCGGCGTCACCGTCACCCGGCTGGTCGAGCTGGAGATGACCGGCGGCAGCCGCTTCCTGCTGCCGCAGGCGACGCCGGAGGCAGTGCGGGAGATCCCCTGGCTGGTGCCGCATTTCGCGGACGAGTCGGGCAAGCTGCGCATGAGCATCCATGCCCTCGTCATCGAGACGCCGGGCGGGCGGCGCATCCTGGTGGATACCTGCCTCGGCAACGACAAGCAGGGCCGTAGGATCCCGCACTGGAACGACCGGCAGGGCAGCTTCCTGCAGGACATGGCGGCGGCCGGCTTCCCGCCGGAGAGCATCGACACGGTGCTCTGCACCCATCTGCATGTGGACCATGTCGGCTGGAACACGCGGCTGGTGGAAGGGCGCTGGGTGCCGACCTTCCCGCGGGCGCGCTACCTCTTCGGCCGGCGGGAATTCGAGCACTGGGCGCAGGGGGAGGCGGGCGGCGAGCCGCAGCGCGCGGTCTTTGCCGATTCCGTGCAGCCGGTCATGCAGGCCGGGCTGGCGGAGCTGGTCGAGGCCGACCACCGCCTCTGCGAGGAGGTGCGGCTGGTGCCGAGCTTCGGCCACACGCCCGGCCATTGCAGCGTGCTGATCGAATCCGGCGGCGAGGAGGCGCTGATCACCGGCGACATCGCGCACCATCCCTGCCAGCTCGCCCGGCTGGACTGGAACTCCACCGCCGACAGCGACCCGCAACAGGCCGAGGCGACGCGGCGTGCCGTCTTCGGCGGCGTCGCCGGCCGGCCGGTGCTGGTCATCGGCACGCATTTCGCCGGGCCGACCGCCGGGCGCGTGGTGCCGGACGGCGAGGGCTTCCGCCTGCTGGTCTGCTGGTAGCGGCGCTGGCCTTCCCGCCGCGGCGCCGCTGCGCCACACTCGGCGGCAAGGACGAACGACGCGGAGGGACGTCCACCGCATGATCGACAAATTCGTGCGTTCCATGGCGGAGGCCATGGACGGCATCCGCGATGGTTCGACCATCCTGATGCCGGGCTTCGGCGAGGTCGGGGCACCGAATGCCCTGCTCGAGGGCCTGATCGAGCAGGGCGCGACCGGGCTGACGCTGGTCATCAACTCAGCCGGGCGGCTGCGCGTGCCGGGCAGGCCGCCGAACGCGGTGGCGCGGCTGATCGATCTGGGCCGCGTGCGCAAGGTGATCACCAGCTTCGTCCGCGCCAACAGCGTCGCCGGCGACTGGGTGCGCGACGGAAAGCTGGAGGCGGAGGTGATCCCGCAGGGGACGCTCGCCGAGCGGATCCGCGCCGCGGGCGCCGGCATCCCTGCCTTCTTCACCCCGACCGGCGCCGGCACGCTGGTGGCGGAAGGCAAGGAACTGCGCGAGTACAATGGCCGCCCCTGCGTGCTGGAGGAGGCGCTGCCCGGCGACGTCGCGCTGATCGAGGCCTGGATGGCCGATCGCTGGGGCAACCTGACCTACAGGGAGAGCGGGCAGAACTTCAACCCGATCATGGCCATGGCGGCGAAGCTGACCATCGCGCAGGCGCACCATGTCGCCGATCTGGGCCAGCTTCCGGCCAACCACATCCACACCCCGGGCATCTTCGTCGACCGCGTGCTGCACCTGCCGGTCGGCGACCCCGAACTGCCGCGCTGAGGACGGAGGGGCGATGAGCGACGACATCCTTCCGCTGGACCGCAACGGCATGGCGGCGCGCGTGGCGCGCGACGTGCCGGAGGGCTGGTATGTCAATCTCGGCATCGGCATCCCGACGCTGGTCGCCGACCACATCCCACCGGAGCGCGAGGTGGTGGTGCATTCGGAGAACGGCGTGCTCGGCATCGGCCCCGCGCCGGCGGCGCACCGGCAGAATCCCTGGCTGATCAATGCCAGCACCCAGCGCGTCTCACTCCGCCCCGGCGGCGCCTTCGTCCACCATGCCGACAGCTTCGCCATGGTGCGGGGCGGGCATCTCGACCTCTGCGTGCTCGGCGGCTTCCAGGTGGCGGAGAACGGCGACCTGGCGAATTGGGCGCATGCGGCCGCCGAGGTCGGGCGGCAGATCGGCGGTGCGATGGACCTGGCGGTCGGCGCGAAGCGCGTCTGGGTGGTGATGGAGCACACCACCAAGGACGGCAAGCCGCGCATCCTGCGGCGCTGCAGCTACCCGCTGACGGCGGCGCGCTGCGTCAGCCGGGTCTATACCAACCTCGCGGTGCTGGAGGTGACGGCGAGGGGCTTCGCCGTGCTGGACATGCTGCCCGGCCTCACGCTCGAGGCCCTGCAGGCGCGGACGGAGGCGCCGCTCTACGCGGCCTGACGGCCGAGCAGCCGATCCAGCGCGTCGCGCAGCACGCCCTCCGGATCGGCAGCGCCGTCGCGGCTGCGCCAGGCGACATAGCCATCCGGCCGCACCAGCACGGCGCCCCGGGGCGAGACCTCGTAGGCCGCATGCCAGGCATTCTCCGGGTCGGCCAGCCTGCCGCCGATCACATGCGCTGACATGGGCGGATTGCCGCTGCCGGCGAGGGCACGTGCCGCCGCGGCCCAGCCCGCGCCCTCCCGACCCGCGAGCAGCACGAAGCGTTTGCCCAGCAGGTCGATGGTCGAGAGCCGCGTGTCGCCCTGCTGCAGCCAGACATGCGGCGCGCGGCTGCCGGGGCGGGCGCTCGGCAGGTATTCGGTGATCGGATCCTCCGGCATCAGCGGTGGCGTGCCGTCCGCCAGCACCGCGGCGCTCTCATAGGGCACGCCGAAGATGAGGCCCTGCTCGTTCAGGAATTCCCGGCGCGGCAGCACCGCGCTGCTCTGCTTCGCGGTGCGGCCCATGGAGAGGGCATTGGCGAGGCTGGTGCGCGTCGTGAGTTCCGCCAGCGGCCGCCGCTCGGCATCGTAGCTGTCGAGCAGCGCCTCGCCCGCCTCGCCGCGCTCCACCGCCGCCAGCTTCCAGCAGAGGTTCAGCACGTCCTGCACGCCGGTGTTCATGCCGAAGCCGCCGGTCGGCGGGATCTCATGCGCCGCATCGCCGGCAAGGAACATCCGCCCGTCGCGGTAGCGCTCCGCGACGATGGCCGAGGCTTCCCAATAGGAGACGCCCAGCACCTCCACCGGCAGGTCCGGCAGGCCCGCCGCCTGGCGGACCAGCGCGGTGCAGAATTCGGGGGTGAAGTCGGCGGGACGGTAGCCGTAATGGGCGAGGCTGTGGATCAGGAAGCCCCAGCGGTCGCGCGCGTTGATGGTCAGGAAGGTGCCGCGCAGCGAGGGCTGCTCCACGAAATAGAGCGCGGCGGGGCGGTCCTTCACCCATTCCGTCAGGTCGGCGCGGACGAGGATATTGACGCTGTCATAGACTTTCTCCTCGCCCGGCATGCGCACACCCATGGCGCGGCGGACGCGGCTCTGCGCACCATCGGCGGCGATCAGCCAGCGGGCGCGGATCCCGGTCTCGGCGCCGGTGGCGAGGTCGCGGATGGTGGCGGAGATGCCGTTCGCATCGCGGCGGAAGGCCGTCATCTCCGTGGCGAAGCGCACGTCGCCGAGGCCCGCCGCCTCGGCATGGCGGCGCAGCACCGGCTCCAGGTCGTCCTGCGCGCAGAGGCAGTTGGTGGTGGGCGTCACCGCCAGGTTCTTCGGCAGCGCGCGGCCGGGCACGCGCCGCTCGATCTCGCGGCCGGCCAGGCTCTCGGTCCAGACGATCAGGCCGGTGCTCCCGGCGGAGAGGCCGGCGGCGTGGATGTCCTCCTCGAGCCCGAGCTGGCGGTACATCTCCATGGTGCGGGCATTGATGCCGCGCGCCTTGGGCACGCGGGAGGTGCCGTCGTGCCGCTCCACCAGCAGCGATCGCACGCCCGCGCGCGAGAGCAGGAGCGAGGCGGTGAGGCCGACCGGGCCGCCGCCGATGATGAGGACGGGGATCTCGAGCATCGCCTGCGTGTCCCTATTGCCGACCCATGCCGATGCGCTTCGCCAGGGCGCGCTGCATGGCGAGTTCTTTCGTGAGATGCGCCGCGAATTCCTCGGGCGTCGAGCCGGGGCCTTCCGAATCGCTCTCGCGCATCAGCCGCGCCAACAGCGGCGTGCGCATGGCGGCGTGGATGGCCTGCTGCACCGTGAGGATGCGCTCGCGCGGCGTGCCGCCGGTGGTCCAGACGCCGCCCATGCCGATCAGCTCCCAGTCGCGGTAGCCGAGCTCCTGCATGGTCGGCACATCGGGGAAGATCAGGGAGCGGCGCGTGCCGGTATAGCCGAAGGCGCGCAGGCGGCCGGCGCGGATATGCGGCTCCGAGGGCGGCAGGGTGGAGAAGGCGAGGTCCACCTGGTCCGCCAGCATGGCGGTGATGGAAGGGCCGGTGCCCTGCAGCACCAGCGTCAGCAGCTCGGCGCCGGTGAACTCGCGGAACTGCTCTGCGCCGAGATGGGTGATGTTGCCGACGCCGGTCATGGCGCAGGTGAGGCCGCCGGGCTTCGACTTCGCCAGCGCCACCAGCTCCGCCATGTCGCGCGCCGGCAGGGTCGCGCGGCCGACCAGCATCATGCCGTTGCCGGTGGAGACGAGGGAGACGGGGGCGAGGTCGCGCTCCGGGTCGTAGGGCAGGGGCACGGTGCCGAAGACCATGTTCCCGACGAAGCTGCCGGTGGTGTAGAGCAGGGTCGTGCCGTCGGGCTTCGCCGTCGCGACCGCCTGCGCGGCGATGATGCCGTTGGCGCCCGGCTTGTTCTCGAAGACCACGGTCTGGCCCAGCAGGCGCGACATCTCCTCGGCCAGCGGACGGCCGGTGATGTCGAGCGGCCCGCCGGGCGCGAAGGGCACGAGCATGCGCAGCGGCCGGTCCGGGAAGCGCTCGGTCTGCGCCAGCGCCGGCGAGGCGCAGGTGGCGGCGAGCAGCGTGCGGCGGCGCATCTCAATGGCCCAGCAGGAAGGGCGTGATGGCGGCGGCGATGCGCTCCGGCGCCTGGATGGTGCCGACATGCCCGAGTCCCTCCAGCACGATGCTGCGCGCGCCCGGGATCTCCGCCGCGATCGAGAGGCTATGGGCGGGCGGCACCAGCCGGTCCTCCGCCTGGGCCAGCACCAGCGTGGGCGCGGCGATGCCGGAGAGGTCGAGCAGCGGCGCCTGCGGGATCAGCGCATTGCGGCGGGCGCGCTGCGCCGGATTGCGCGTGCCGCCGGCGAAGCGCCGGGCGAGCTCGGGATGCGCGGCAAGATGCGCCTCGGGGTAGAACCAGCGGGCGATCCGCGCGGCATTCGCTTCCGGGTCGGCGCGCAGCCGGCCAAGCTCCGCCGCGGCCTCCGGGTTGATGTCGGCGATGCTGCGACCGATGCGGATGGCGGCCGAGAGGACCAGGCGGTCGATGCGCGCGGGGTGCCGCACCGCCAGCGCCTGGGCGATGACGCTGCCGAGGGAGCTGCCGAAGACATGCGCCCGCGCATGGCCGAGCGCCGCGATCAGCGCCGCCGCGTCGTCGGCCAGCGCCTCGATCCCGTAGGGCGTGTCGGGGTTGCGCGTCTGCCCGGAATCGCGCTGGTCACAGGCGATGCAGGCGAAGTGCGGCGCGAGATGCGGGACGAAGCCGTCATATTGCGTGTGGTCGGCCTCGCCGCCATGCAGCAGGAGCAGCGGCGGGCCCTCGCCCGTGACGGCATAGGCGATCTCGAGGCCGGGGCCGGCTGCGGCATGGCGGATCATGCCAGCGTCCCGCCCTGCAGCACGCGCGTCAGCGCCTCCGCGACCGCGCGCGCCGGGTCCTCCGGGATCCAGGGCATGCGCCAGGCAACGTGGCCGTCCGGCCGCACCAGGCAGGCGCCGCGCTGGCCCATGCGGAAACCGTCGGCATAGTCGACGCGCGGCATGGTGCGGAGCTGGATCGGCAGGCCGACCGCCTCGCTGGCGCGCTTTCCGGCCTCCAGCCAGTCCTGGCCGAGCGGGCCGGTGACGAGGACGAATTCCTTGTCGAACCAGTCGATGGTGGAGTGCTTGCGCGCGTGGTCGAGCCAGAGATGCGGGAAGCGCGCGCCATGCCGGTCGTTCGGGCGGTAGATGCGGCTGTCATGGCCGCGCGCCACCGTGCCGTCCGGGATCACCGCGCCTTCCTCGTAATGGAAGCCGAGCGCCTGGCCGACGCTGTGCAGGTGGTTGTCCATGTCGTCCAGCCAGAAGGTGATGCGGTCCGGCTGGCCGCTGCGCGCCGCGGCCTCCATGTGCTGGTAGCGGTGGCGGTTGCCGAGGCTGAAATCGGCATTGCTGTGGGCGACCGGCCGGCGCTCCACGTCGTAGGTGTCGAGCAGCCGCTCCGGCGCCCGGCCGCGCAGCACATAGGCCAGCTTCCAGGCCAGGTTGTGCGCATCCTGCACGCCGGAGTTCAGCCCGAAGCCGCCGGTCGGCGGGAAGCGGTGCGCGGCGTCGCCCACCAGCAGCACGCGGCCGCGCCGGAAGCGCTCCGCCACCTGCCGCGAGACGCGCCAGACGGAGCGGTTGAGCAGCGTGACGTCGAGGTCCGGCACGCCGGTCTGCCGGCGGATGAGCTCGACCACCTCCGCATCCGTCCAGGGATGCGGCCGGTCGTCCTGCTGCTGGCCGATCTGCGTCACCGTCAGCCAGCGGTCGCGGCCATTGGTGTTGAGGATGGTCGAGACCGGCACGCCCGGGATGGGCGAGATGATGCGGTAGCCCGCGGCCTCCCTGGTGATGGGGAAGCGGGAGAGGTCGCCGCGCCAGTACTCGTTCGACATGACGGCGAGGGTGGATGGCCCCTGCATCTCGATCCCCGCGGCGCGGCGCGTGCCGCTGCCGGCGCCGTCGGCGGCGATCAGCCATTGCGCGCGGAACCAGCGCTCCTCCCCGCCGCCGGTCGGGCGGGTGCGGACGGAAACGCTGTCCGGGCCTTCCTCAAAGCCCAGCACCTCGGTCGAGAACAGCACGCGCGCATGCGGGGAGCGCTGGAGCTCGGCATGGATTTCCTCCTCCACCGCATCCTGCGCGACCAGCGACTTCCAGGCCGGCGTATGGCCCTCGTTCGGCTCCGGCCGGGTGCGGCCGATCTCGCGGCCGGCGATGCTCTCGACGAAAACGAACATGTCGGAGCCGTCCTGCAACCCGCGGTCGCGGATCCGCTGCTCGATCCCCCATTGGCGGAAGATCTCCATGGTGCGGATCCAGCAGCCCCGCGACTTCGGGTGGTCGGTCGTGGTCGCGCTCTTCTCCGCCACCACGCAGTCCACGCCGAAGCGGTGCAGCAGCAGCGCCATGGCAAGGCCGACCGGGCCGCCGCCCACGATGAAGACCGGTATGCGCTGCGGATCAGGCGGCATGGGCGGGCTCCTTCGTCAGGGCGGCGCCGAGTGCGGCGGCGCTTTCGGCCAAGCAGCGGCGCACGGCAGAGACGAGGCGGCCGTAGCGGATGAAGCCGTGGTTCAGCCCCTCGCAGCGCAGCAGCCGGCACGGGATGCCGGCCTCGGCGAGCCTGGCCGCGAGCGCCTCGTTCTGGTCGAGCAGCGGGTCGAGCGTCCCGATGGTCAGCAGCGCCGGCGGCAGGCCGCGGAGATCGGCCAGCAGCGGCGCGGCGCGCCAGTCCCGCCGCTGCGCCGGGTCGGTCAGGTAATTTGCCCAGAGCCATTCGGCCGAGGCGATGGAGAGCCCCGCCGCGCCCTGGCCGAAGCGCTGCCAGGAGGCGCTGTCTGTCTCCGTGTCATAGGCGCCGTAGTGCAGCAGCAGGAAGCGCGGCCGCGGCCCGCCGGCATCCCGCAGCGCCAGCGCCGCGCCGAGCGCGAGATTGGCCCCGGCGGAGTCGCCGCCCAGCGCCAGGCGCCCGGGATCGATGCCGAACTCGCAGGCATTCGCCGCGGCCCAGCGGAAACCCGCGACCATGTCCTCATGCGCCGCGGGGAAGCGGTGCTCCGGCAGCAGCCGGTAGTCGAGGTGCAGCGCGGCGCAGCCTGAGCCACGGACGATGTCGCGCAACACATGGTCCCAGCCATCCAGGCTGCCGACCGCGAAGCTACCGCCATGCGCATAGACCAGCAGCGGCACCGGCGCATGCGCCGCATCTGGCCGATAGAGCCGGGCGCGCAGCCCGCCCGGCAGGGTCAGCGTGTGCTCCTCCCGCAGGGGCTCGCTGCCCTTCGCGAGGAAGGCGGAGATGCGGTCGAGCGCGGCGCGCGCCTCGGCGATCGGCGCCGTCACCGGGCTGGCCGCGACCAGCCCGCGCTCCCGCAGCAGCGCGGCCGCCGCGGCCAGCTCCGGGTCCATCTCAGCCGACCTCGACCGGCGCGACCTCGCGCAGCCGCGGCAGGACCTCCTGCGAGAAGAGCCGGATGCCCTTCTTCGATTCCGCATGCGTCATGGGGCCGGAACGGCCGACCAGCACGAGATGCCCGAAGCCGCCGACCTTGTCGTAGAACTCCATGATCTGGCGGTGGACGCTGTCCGGGTTGCCGGCGAAGAGGATGCCCTGGTCCATCGCCTCCTTCGCCGTCAGGCCCATCAGCTTCGCGGCGTTCTGGCTGGCGGGCGTCACGCCCTTCTCGGCATCCCGCAGGGCAAGGCCGGCATCCGCCTTCGGCCTGGTGCGGTAGAGGCCGGGCGCGGCCTGCGGCGGCGCCGCGCCGGGGAGGAACTTGTTGTATTGCGGCGCCGATTTCAGGGAGGTGTTGAGGAACCAGAGCAGCTTGCTGCCGACCTCGATCCCTTCCTCCTCGGTGTCGCCGACATAGACCAGGGCGGCATAGGCGAAATTGTCGGTGGTCACGCGCGGCAGCCCGGCCTCCCGCCGCGCCTTCCGGTGCGCCTCATAGGCGGCCCTGGTGCCTTCCGGCCCGCGCAGCACCAGCACATGCCGGTAGCCGCGGCGGCCGACCTCGGCGGCGCTCCGCGGGTCGCCGGTCGCCGCCCACATCGGCGGCGTCGGGCGCTGGTAGGGGCCGGGCCAGATATTGATGTGGCGATGGCTGAAATGCTTGCCCTCCCAGGAGACCGGGCCGTCATGGCTGGTCAGCGCCTTGGTGACGAGGTCGATCGCCTCCCAGAAGCGCTCCTCGTTGTTCACCGGCTGCATGTTGGCCGAGGCCATCTCGGTCCCGCCCGACTTGACGAAGCCGATGTCGAAGCGGCCGCGCAGCATGGTATCGGCGGTGGCGTATTCCTCCGCCACGCGCACCGGATCGGGGCGGAGCGAGATGAGCGTGCCGAGGCTCAGTACCCGCACGTTCTTCGTCTGCCGCGCCAGCGCGCCGGTCACCATCGGGTTGGAGCCGATCATCGAGTTGATGCCGGCATGGTGCTCGATGCAGACGACATTCATGCCCATCTCGTCGCAGAGGGCGAACTCGTCCAGCACCTCCTCGAAATGCCGCGCCGCGACCTGCGGGTCGCAATAGCGGTTGGGCAGGCTGGCGCGCACCGAATCGGCGGCGTCGGTGATCTCCTTGGGGACGTCGGGATAGGGAATCTCGCACTGCCACCAGGCATCCATGGTCGTCTCTCCGGAAGAAGGGGATCAGCGGGACAGGAAGCCGATGACGTGGTCGGCGACGGCATCCGGCTGCTCGATCTCGGGGTGGTGGCCGGCGGCGGCGATCTCGGCATAGCGGGCGCCGGGGATCAGGCGGGCCATGGCCTGGCCGTAGGAGGGCTTCACGATGCCGTCCGCGGCGCCCCAGAGCACCAGGGTCTTCGCCTTGATCGCCGGCAGCCACCAGGCGAGGCGCGGGTGGTGCATGTAGGGGTGCCAGCCATAGAGCGAGAGCGCCTCCCGGCTGCGGTGCAGCGCGACCAGCTCCTCGTCGGTCATGGCGTCGTAGTCCGGCGCATTCGCCGGGTCGTGCCACATGGCGGCGCGGACCTTGTCCGGATGGGTGTTGAAGACGTCGAGGATGTCCGGCGTCTCCCGGTCGCCGACCTTGATGCCGAGGCTGTCCAGCAGGACCAGTCGGTCGATGCGGGACGGCATGCGCAGTGCCAGCTCGGCCGCCAGCCAGCCGCCGAAGGAGGAGCCGATCACGGAGATCCGCTCATGCCCCAGCGTCTCGATCACCTGTCCATAGAGGTGCAGCAGGTCGTAGATGCTTTCAAAATCCTTTGGCCGCGGGCTGCCGCCGAAGCCGGGATGCGAGGGGGCGATCACCGCCATCCGCCGTCCCAGCAGCTCGAGGAAGCGGGCGTCGCGCCGGGCCGGCGTGAAGCCGTGCAGGAAGAGCACCGGCGCGCCGGCGCCGCGCCGCAGCACCTCCAGCTCGATGCCCTGGACCGCGATGCGGTCGATGGTCGTCTCGGTCGGCATGACGCCTCGCTTCGCTTGGTGTGACGGGTCAGCGCGGCAGCGCGTCGTCGCGGGTCTCGCGGCCGAGCGCCATCGCCAGGATGCTCAGCAGGGCGAAGCAGGTCATCACCGCCGCCGCCATGTTGAAGCTGCCGTGGAAGGGCACCACCAGCAGGCCGGCGACCAGCGGGCCGAAGCTGGTGATGATGCGCCCCGTGCCGTTGCAGAAGGAGACGGCGGTGGCGCGCACATGCGTCGGGAACAGCTCCGGCAGGTAGACCGCATGGCCGGAGAAGACGCCGAAGACGAAGAAGCCGAAGATCGGCAGCACCAGCGGGTAGTGGGCATAGGCGTCGAGGCCGAGATAGAGCCAGAGCCCGCTGACGATGGCGCCGATGTTGTAGAACACCACGGTGAGGCGGCGGCCCAGCCAGTCCGCCAGGAAGCCGAAGGCGGCATAGCCGGCGATGCCGCCGATGCCCCAGAGCATCATGCCGTTGCCGATATGGCGGATCGCCTCCGGCCCGGTGATCCCTTCCTTCTGCAGCATCAGGCCCTGGATGGTCGGCAGCCAGATCTGGCTGGTCCAGATCGAGAGCAGCGTGCCGAGGCAGAAGAGCAGCCCGATGATGGTGCTTTGGCGCAGCGCGGGGGAGAAGAGCTGGCGCAGCGGCAGCGCCATAAAGTCGCGGTCGGCCTCGGACCCGGCGCCGGCCGCGCGGATCGCCGCCCGGCGCTCCCGCACCGCGGCGAAATGCTCCGGCTCATGCGTGCCGCGGCGGAGCAGCAGCAGAAGGATCGCCGGAATGACGCCGGTGAAGAAGACGTAGCGCCAGCCATAGGGGCCGACCAGGTTGTAGACCTGCCCGCCGATCAGCGCGCCGAAGGCGCCGCCGGTCATCATGATGCCCAGCACCTTGGCGCGGTGCGTGCTGTGGAAGGCCTCGGCCACCAGGGCGATGCCGACCACCGCCTCCGCCCCCGTGCCGAGGCCTGCGAGGAAGCGGAACACGCCGAGCTGCAGGGGCGTCTGCGCGATACCCTGCAGCCCGGTGCAGAGGCTGAAGAGGATGATGCTGAAGGCCAGCGTCCGGACCCGGCCGAAATAGTCGGCGACGAGGCCGAAGACCATGCCGCCGATCGCCCAGCCGAGCAGCCCGACCATGGCGAGGTAGCCGCCGACCCGGCCGAGCTCGGCCGGCGTCGGCGCGCCGCCCAGCAGCTCGGTCAGCGCCGGCCGCAGCACGATGGCGAAGAGGCCGAAATCGGCGGAATCCAGCGCCCAGCCCAGCCAGGTCACGAGGAAGATGCGCCACTGGTAGCGCGTCAGGCCGGCAAGGCCGATCCTTCCGCCGATGCCGGCAAGCCCCGTGCTCGTGCTCATGGCCTCTCCTCCCTTCTGGCCGGCGCGTTCACCGCGCCCTGGTCCCGGATGCCAGGCCGACCCGGCGCGCGATGCCGAGCTGCATGGCAAGCTCGCGCTGCAGGACATCGGCGAATTCCTCGGGCGGGCCGCCCTGCGGTTCGAACTCGCCCTCCCGCAGCAGCTTCGTGAAATCGGGGGCGTGCACGATCTCGCGCACCGCGCGCTGGACCTTCAGGATGCGCTCGGGCGGCGTGCCGGCAGTGGTCCAGAGGCCCATCATCCCGATGAGCTCCCACTCCGCGAAGCCCTGCTCCTTCATCGTCGGCGTCTCGGGCACCAGCAGGGCGCGCCGGCGGCCGGTATAGCCGATGGCGCGCAGCGATCCCTCGCGCAGGAAGGGCAGCGCCGGCGGGATGGTGGAGAAGGTGATGTCGACATTGCCGGCGAGGATCTCGGTCAGGCTCGGCGCGGTGCCGTGCAGCGTGACCAGCACCAGCTCCGTTCCGGTGAAGGCCTTGAACTGCTCGGCCGCGAGATGGGTGATGTTGCCGAAGCCGCTGATGGCGCAGGTGAGGCCGCCGCGCGCCCGCGCGATCGCGGCAAGCTCCGCCATGCTCGTCGCGCCGAGGCGCGGGCTCGCCACCAGCATCATGCCGGTGCCGTCCGCGACCAGCGTCACCGGCGCCACGTCCCGCATCGGGTCATAGGGCAGGGGCTGCTGGCTGAAGGCGAGGTTGCCGATGAAGCTGCCGGTGGTGAAGAGCAGCGTGCCGCCGTCGGGCCGCGCCGTCGCGATCTGATGCGTGGCGACAATGCCGTTGGCGCCGGGCTTGTTCTCGAACACCACGGTCTGGCCGAGCTTCTCGCCGAGCCGCTCGGCCAGCGGCCGGCCGAAGATGTCCATGGGGCCACCCGGCGTGAAGGGCACCCACATGCGCAGGAGGCGCGTCGGCCAAGCCTCCGTCTGGGCCTTCGCCGCGCCGGTGGCCAGGCAGGCCACCGCCAGCATGGTCCTGCGGGTGCACCGCATGGATCATCTCCCCCGTCGGCGCGGCGCCTGCAATGGGCCCCGCGCTTGTGCATGGTCAAACGAGTGTTTTATACGGGTGTCACAGTGTCAAGCGTCCATGGGCGGGGTGGAATGAGCGTGAGCGTGGACGCCATCGAAAGGCCGGGCTCGGCGCAGGAGCGGACGGTGGGCCGCATCCTGACTGCGGCGGCGCGGCTCTTCGCGGCGCGCGGCCTGGCGGGCGTGGGCCTGCGGGAGATCACGGCGGAGGCGGGGGTCAATCTCGCCGCGGTGAACTACCACTTCGGCTCGAAGGAGAGGCTGCTCGAGGCGCTGTTCCTCCGCCGCGCCAGGCCGATCACCGAGGAGCGCCTGCGCCTGCTCGCACTCTGTCGCGAGGCGCCCGGCCGGCCGCCGATGCTCGAACAGTTGCTGGAGGCCTTCCTGCGCCCGGCCTTCTCGCTCGGGCTCGAGGCGGGTGTGGACGGCGCGACCTTCGGCCGGCTGCGCGCCCGGCTCTCGGTCGAGAGCGAGGACCTCTATCGCCGCATCCTGTCGCAGGCCTTCAATGCCAGCACGCGTGCCTTCCTCGACGCGGTGGCGGCGGCGCTGCCGGACCTGCCGCGGGCGGAGGTGGAGTGGCGCTTCCACTTCATGCTGGGGACGATGATCTACACCATGGCCGATAGCGGCCGGATCCAATCGGTGGGCGACGGGCTCTGCCGGCCGGGCGAGGTGGAGACGGCGCTGGCCAGGCTGGTGCCCTTCCTCTGCGCCGGCTTCCGCGCGCCGCCGACGTGACGGCAGCGGGCGGCGGCGCGCGACGGGAATGACAAGGCCGGCGAAGGCCGACAGGGGAGGAGCTGAGGATGCCAGCCTGGACCAGGCGGGCGGCGCTCGCGGGCGCCGGCCTGCTCGCCACCCGCATCGCGGCGGCCGAGCCCGCCTTCGACCGGCCGCTGCGCCTGGTGCTGCCCTTCGCGCCGGGCGGCTCCACCGACATCAGCGGCCGGCTGCTGGCCGAGCAGATGCGCCAGTCGCTCGGCCAGCCCGTCGTCGTGGAGAACCGCCCGGGCGCGAACGGGCTGCTGGCGCTGGAGGCGGTGGCGCGGTCGCGGCCGGATGGCACCACGCTCATGCTCGGCAACGTCACCACCAACGGCACGGCGCCACTGCTCGCCGGGCCGCGGCTCGGCTTCGACTACGAGCGGGACATGCAGGCGGTGACGCGCATCGCCGACGTGCCGAGCCTGCTGGTGGCGACCGCGGCCAACTTCGTGCCGCAGAGCCTCGCCGAGGTCGTGGCGCTGGCGCGGGAAAGGCCGGGACGGCTGAACTACTTCTCCACCGGCGTCGGCAGCTATACCCATCTGGACACGGTGCTGCTGGCGCGCGCCGCGGGCATCGACGTCGTGCATGTCGTGCTCTCCGGCGGCGCCGGGCCCTCGCTGCAGACGGTGATCGCCGGCGACGTGCAGTTCGGCTTCATGAATGCGGCGACGGCGACGCCGATGGTGCGCGACGGAAGGCTGAAGGCGCTGGCCGTGACGGGCGAGCGGCGGCTCGCCGAATGGCCGGCGGTGCCGACCATGGCGGAGGCCGGCTACCCCGGCATCGGCACCAGCGCCTGGCACGTGCTGATGCTGCCCTCGGGCGTGCCGGAGCCAGCGCAGCAGGCGGTCTTCGCCGCGGCGCGCGCGGCGCTCGGCAGCGAGCCGGTGCTGGCCGCCTTCCGGCGCCAGTCGATCCAGCCGACGCCCAGCGCCTCCATCGCCGAGGCGCGGGACTGGATGCGCGCGGAACTCGCGGCCTGGCGCCGCATCCTGCGCCAGACCGCCATCGCCACCGCGGACTAAGCAGGCTTTCGCGGGTTGGGCCACACTTCGTGCGGCCCAACTTCTTGAAGCGAAAGCCTGCTTAGGATTTTGTTGCGGCGCAAACCCCGAGGGGTTTGCTTAGGGAAGGAGAGACGGATGCTGGTCTTCGACCTGAAGCAGGAGCAGCGCTGGGACCCGGTGAAGCATGTCGAGCACGTGCTCGGCCGGATCGAGGGCGGCGACGTGACCGTCGCCTGCTGGGAGCCGGGGCAGTGCAGCCCGCACCACCTGCATCCCAATTGCACCGAGATCTATGTCTGCTTCGAGGGCGGCGGGACCATGCGCACGCCCGGGCAGACCATCGAGGTCAAGCCCGGCGCCTTCGTCGTCCATCCGCGCGGCGAGCTGCACGAATACGAGAACGGGCCGCAGCGCACGCTGCTCTTCCGCGTGCGCTACGGCGACGACTTCTCCGTCCGCACGAAGGAATGGCGCGGCAACCCCGCCTGGAGGCCGCGCCCGGAGGACATCGCGCATTTCGGCCTGGCTGCCGAGCCGACGGCCTGACCGCGCGTCAGGCCTTGCCGATGCCCTTGTTGACCAGCGAGAGGTCGAAGGCCTTCCGCCAGTCGAGCGCCGCCGGCAGCACGCCGATATCGGCCATGGCGGCGTGGAAGCGCTGCCAGCGCGCCTCGGTCATGGCGCCGATGCCGAGCGTGGCGGCATCGCCGGAGCGGAGGATGCCGGCCTCGTTCATCATCCTTGTGCCGAAGGCGATGAGGTCGTCGCCCATCTCCGGGTTGTGCGACTTGATGAGGGCATTGGCCGGCGCGGTGTCGAAGCCGCCGGCCGGGCCCTTCAGGTACTGGTCCCAGCCCTCCATCGTCGCGTCGATGAAGCGCTGGATCACCTCCCGCTTCTCCGCCAGCGTCTTCTGGCCGATATTGATGGTGGTGCCGTAATTTTCGAAGCCGGCATCGTGCAGCAGCAGCGTGTCCGGCTCGATCCCCGCCTGGCGGATGGAGAAGGGCTCGCTGCCGAGGTAGCCCTGCTGGACGAGTTGCTTGTCCGCCAGGAAGGGCTGCAGGTTGAAGGTATAGGGGCGGATCTGCTCGTCCTTCAGCCCGTATTTCTTCACCAGGAAGGGCCACCAGGTCACCCGCGGCTCGGCGCTGATCAGCACGGTGCGGCCGCGCAGTGCCTCGAAGCCGGTGAAGCCGGTGTTCGGGTGGGCGATCAGCACCACCATGTCCTTCTGGAAGACCGCGCCGATGCAGAGGAAAGGAATGTTCTCCCGCACGAAGTTCAGGGCGGTGAGGCCATTGCCCATCGACATGTCCACGCGCCCGCCGAGCAGGAGCTGCGCCGGGTTGACCTGCGGCCCGCCGGTCCGCAGCTCCACCTCCAGCCCCGCCTTGCGGTAGAGGCCGGCGGCCTGCGCCTGGTAGAAGCCGCCATGCTCGGCCTGCGCGCGCCAGTTGGTGACGAAGCTGACCTTGTCGAGGCGCGGCTGCGCCCGGACGGGGCCGGGGGCGGCCACCAGCAGCGGCGCGCCGGCGCCCAGCAGCCCGAGCGCCGCGCGGCGCGAGACGGTGAAGCGTTGGATCGTCATGCGGTGGTCCTCCCGGGCGAGATCGGTCGCCGGGAGGGAAGGTGGCGCATTGCGCCGCCGGCGCAAGCGGGAACCGCCGCTCAGGCTCTGAGGCCGAGCGGCCGGACCAGCATCAGCGCCGTCCCGAAGCCCCAGGCGCCATTGTAGAGCAGCCCGCGCCAGGGGATGGCGCCGCTCCAGGTCGGCAGCCCCTTCAGGGCGGGCACCAGCGTCACCGCGACCGCGGTCAGCGCCAGCGCGCCGAAGATGGTGGAGAAGAGGATCGCCGGTGGCCGCAGCCGGACCAGGATCAGCGCCAGCACCAAGCCCCAGACCCCGCCCCAGAAGGCCTGGGACAGCACCACCGGCACGCCGAGCGGCCTGGTCGGGGCCATGTTGAAGGGTGGCGAGGTCTGGCCGAGGACCGCGACCACCGCCGGGATCCGGTTGCCGAACTGGTGCAGCAGGAAGGCCGTGCCCTGGTGGAAGACCAGCACGGCAATGAAACCGGCGATGAAGCCGGCGATGATCGTTCTGAGCATGGTTGGAAACTGTCCCCTCTATGGCCGCCACGGCCGGGGGGTCCCTTGCCGTGCGGCGCTCGCCCGCGCACCCTGCCACCACCTTGCATCCGCCGGAGGGGGAAGTCGCCGTGAACGGAGCCGAAAGCCTGGTGAAGACGCTGCTGGGGGCGGGGGTGGATGTCTGCTTCGCCAATCCCGGCACCAGCGAGATGCATTTCGTCGCGGCGCTGGATCGCGTCCCGGGCATGCGCTGCGTCCTCGGCCTGCAGGAGAACATCGTCACCGGCGCCGCCGACGGCTATTGGCGCATGGCGGAGAAGCCGGCCTGCACCCTGCTGCATTGCGGTCCCGGCCTCGCCAATGGGTTGGGCAGCCTGCACGACGCCCGTCGGGCGCGCTCGGGCATCGTCAACATCGTGGGCGACCAGGCGACCTATCACCGGCCCTTCGATGCGCCCCTGACCGCGGATACCGAGGGCTGGGCGCGCGGCGCCTCCGCCTGGGTCCGCACCTCGACGCGCGCGGAGGATGTGGGCGCCGATGCCGCCGTCGCGGTGCAGGCCGCCCGCACCTCGCCGGGGCAGGTGGCGACCCTGGTCCTGCCCTCCGACAGTTCCTGGAACGAGGGCGGCACGGTTGCCGCGCCGCTGCCGGTGCTGGCCGTCCCGCAGGCCGATCCGCATGCGGTCCGCACCGTGGCGAAGCTGCTGCGGGAGAAGCGGAACGTCCTGCTGCTGCTGGGCGGCCTGGCGCTGCGGGAGGGAGCCCAGGCCCAGGCGCACCGCATCGCCGCCGCGACCGGCGCCGCGCTGCTGGCCGAGGGCTCCAATGCCCGAATCCAGCGCGGCCGCGGCCGCCTGCCGCTGGACCGCGTGCCTTACGTGAACGAGCAGGCCGTCGAGGCGCTGCGGCCCTACGAGCATATCGTCCTGGTCAATGCCAAGGAGCCGATCGGCTTCTTCGGCTATCCCGGCAAGCCCAGCCGCTTCTGGCAGCCGGGCTGCGAGATCCATGTGCTGACCCGGGTCGAGCACGACGCCGAATCGGCGCTGCGGGCGCTGGCCGAGGAACTCGGCGCCCCGGCCGCGTCCATCCCCGATCCCGGTCCGCGGCCGGAGGCGCCGCGCGGCGAGCTGAGCCCGGAGGGCCTGGCCCGCGCCGTCGCCGCGCTGATGCCGGAGGGCAGCATCGTCGTCGACGAATCGGTGACCTATGGCCGCGGCTTCTTCCCGCACAGCGTTGCCGCGCCGGCACATGACTGGCTGCAGAATTGCGGCGGCGCCATCGGCTACGGCCCGCCGGTCGCGGTCGGCGCGGCGATCGGCGGCGGCGGGCGCCGGGTGATCGCCCTGCAGGCGGATGGCAGCGCCATGTATACCGTGCAGGCCCTCTGGACCCAGGCGCGGGAGAAGCTGCCCGTCACCACGGTGCTGCTCTCGAACCGCAAGTACCAGATCCTGATCGGCGAGTACCGCAATGTCGGCGCCAATCCAGGCCGCACCGCCATGGACATGCTGGACCTGGGCAATCCCGATATCGGCTGGGTGCAACTGGCGAACAGCCTGGGCGTAGAGGCGGCACAGGCGCGCAGCCTGGAGGCGCTCGGCGACCTGATGGCTCAGTCCTTCGCCAGGCCGGGCCCGTTCCTGATCGAATTGCTTATCTGAGGCACCGCCAGGACCATTTTTTCTCATGTTGTAGCGCAGCATGAGAAAAGCCGATTGAAACAAGCTGTCCTAGCCTTCAGGTTTCGCGCAAACTTCGTGTAAGGCGGGGTGGCGCATGGTCGGGTGCGTCGTGGGGGTGTCCCCCTCGCGATCCGCTCACCTGTACATGGGTGCCGGGACATGGTGGGCGGGGATGTGCAGCGATGCGGACAGCGGCGGTTTCTGACAAGCGATGAATATGATCCACCAGCCGCCGCCCGCGTCGGAGACTGACGCCTCCCGGCCCGCGGTCCATACCATCACGCTGCCGCCGGCCCCGCCCACGCCTACGCCCGCCGTCGTGCCGCCGGTCGGGGCGCCGCCGGTCGGGGCGCCGTCCGAGCCGCCGCAGGACGCCCATGCAGCGGACCCGGCGCCGTCGCGGCGGCGGCTCTGGATCCCGGCCGTCCTGCTGCTGGTCGCTGCCGGCGGCGGCTATGCCTGGCATGTCTCGCAGGAGGCGCGGCCGGTGCCGACCTCGCCCCCGGCGACGGTGACCGAGCCCCTCTCGCAGGGCGAGTTCCGCCTGTCCGACAACGAGATGCGGGCGCTGCGGATCGAGGAGATGCAGCTCCGCGACTTCCGGGCGGAGCGCGTGGCGGAGGGCCGCATCGCCTACAACGAGGACCGGGCCACCCCGGTCTACTCGCCCTACAACGGCCGCGTGGTGCGGGCGCCCGCCCGCATGGGCGATACGGTGAAGGCCGGCGACACGCTGCTCGAGATCGAGACCACGGACCTCGCCGGCGCCGCCAACGACCTGCTCTCGGCCGCCGATGCCGCCAACAAGGCCCGCGCGACCCTCGACCAGGCGCGGCGCGAGGAGGCGCGGCAGGCCAGCCTGTTCAGCGCCCGCGCCGCCTCGCAGCGCGACGTGGAGCAGGCCCGGGTCGCCGCCATGACCGCAACGGCCGACCTCCGCAGCGCCGAGGCGACGCTGGCCGCCTCGCGCGACAAGCTGCGCGTGCTCGGCCGCAGCGCCGGGGAGATCGCGCGGATCGAGCAGACCCGCATGGTGAACGCCATCGTGCCGGTGCTGGCGCCGATCGGCGGCACCGTCACCCAGCGCAAGGTCGGCCCCGGCCAGTGGCTCTCGACCGGCGCCGCCGACCCCGTCTTCACCATCGCCGACCTCTCCACCATGTGGCTCGTCGCCGCGGTGCGCGAGCTGGACGCGCCGCTGATCAAGGTCGGCCAGCAGGTCAAGGTCACGGTCGGCGCCCTGCCGGACCGCGAATTCGACGCCCGGGTCACCACCGTCGGCGCCGGCCTCGACCCCGTCACCCGCCGCATGACGGTCCGGGCGGAGGTGCAGGACCCCGACCGGCTGCTGAAGCCCGAGATGTTCGCCACCTTCCGCATCGCGGTCGGCGAGGAGCAGCGGGCCGTCGCCGTGCCGGTGAATGCCCTGATCTTCCGCGGGCCGGAGGCGAGCGTCTGGGTGGCGCTGGACGCCAACCGCTTCATGCTGCGCAAGGTGAAGACCGGCATCCGCAGCGGCGACGTCGTCGAGGTGACGGAGGGGCTGAAGGCGGGCGAGCGCGTGGTCACCGGCGGCGCGCTCTTCATCGACCGGGCCGCCCGCATCGACTGAACCATCTGCCGCTGGCCGGCGGGGGGCCGGCCGTGGCAGAGAGGGAGGGGGCGGAACCGACTCGCCCCCAGGACCGCCGGGACCGCCGCCATGCGCCAGATCGTCGCCTTCTCCCTGCAGCGCCGGCCGCTGGTCATCCTGCTGTTCTTCACCTTCATCGTCATCGGCCTGGTCGGCTTCACCCGGCTGAACATCGAGGCCTATCCCGACCCGGTCCCGCCCCAGGTCGTCATCATCACCCAGAACCCGGGCCAGAGCGCCGAGGAGATCGAGCGCTACGTCACCATTCCGGTAGAGGTGGCGATGGCCGGGCTGCCCAACCTGACCTCCGTCCGCTCGACCAGCCTCTTCGGCCTCTCGGACGTGCGGGTGCAGTTCAACTTCAACTACACCTACGACCAGGCGCTGCAGCAGGTGCTGAACCGCCTCGGCCAGCTCGACGACCTGCCGGAGGGAGTCTCGCCGCAGATCAGCCCGCTCAGCCCGATCGGCGAGATCATGCGCTACCGGCTGGTCGGGCCCCCAGGCTATTCGCTGGCCGACCTCAAGACCCTGCAGGACTGGGTGCTGGACCGCCGCTTCAAGCGCGTGCCGGGCGTGATCGACGTCACCTCCTTCGGCGGCCTGACGAAAAGCTACAACATCGTCGTCGACCTGCACCGCATGGCGGCGCTCGGCCTGACGCTGCCGCAGGTGATCCAGGCGGTGCGGGCGGGCAATGCGACCGTCGGCGCCGGGACCATCCGCATCGGGCCGCAGGCCGCTGTCGTGCAGGGCATCGGCCTCATCCGCGGCCTCGACGACGTGCGCAGCGTGGTGGTCTCGGCCGAGGGCGGGGTGCCCGTCCTGCTCTCCGACATCGCCACCATCGAGGTCGGCAATACCCCGCGCCTCGGCATCGCGGGGCATGAGCAGGACGACGACGTGGTGCTGGCCACCGTCCTGATGCGCCGCGGCGAGCAGACCCTGCCCACCATCCGCGGCGTGCAGAAGGAGGTGGAGCGGATCAATGCCGGCGGGGTGCTGCCGCCGGGCGTCAGGATCGTGCCGCTCTACGACCGGGAGGACCTGGTCAAGATCACCACCAAGACCGTGGTGCACAACATCATCGAGGGCGTGCTGCTGATCCTGGTGATCCAGTACCTCTTCCTCGGCGACCTCCGCGGCGCGCTGGTGGTGGCGGCGACCATTCCCTTCGCCTTCCTCTTCGCCATCTTGCTGATGCTGGCCCGGGGCGAGAGCGCCAACCTGCTCAGCCTCGGCGCTCTCGATTTCGGCCTGCTGGTCGATGCCACCGTCATCATGGTGGAGAACATCTACCGCCATCTCGGCCTGGCCCGCAGCGCCCACCGCTACATCGCGCCGGCCGGCTCGAAGGAACTCTCCGGCCTGTCGCTGACCGTGCTGCGGGCGGCGGGCGAGGTGGACAAGGCCATCTTCTTCTCGGCGCTGATCATCATCGCCGCCTTCATCCCGCTCTTCACCCTCGGCGGCATCGAGGGGCGGATCTTCGGCCCGATGTCGAAGACCTATGCCTATGCCATCGTCGGCGCGCTGCTCGCGACCTTCAGCATCACCCCCGCCCTCGCCGCCGCCCTGCTGAAGGAGGACAGCCGGGAGAAGGACACGCCGGTGGTCCGGGCGCTGCGCTGGGGCCACCAGCGGCTCTATGGCCTGGCGATGCAGGCGCGGCTGCTCTGCGTCGCCCTCGCCGCCGCCCTGTTTGGCGCGGCGCTCTTCCTGCTCTCGACCCTCGGCGCCGAATTCCTGCCGACGCTCGAGGAAGGCAATCTCTGGGTCCGCGCCACCATGCCGGGCACCATCAGCCTCGAGGAAGGCAATGCCACGGTGAACCGCATCCGCGGCGTGCTGATGGAGTTTCCGGAGGTCATCACCGCCACCTCCCAGCAGGGGCGGCCGGATGACGGCACGGACAGCGCCGGCTTCTTCAATGCCGAGTTCTTCCTGCCGATGAAGCCGCCGGACCAGTGGACCACGGCGTCGAACCGCGACGGCCTGGTGCACGCCATGCAGGAGCGGCTGTCGCGCGAGTTCCTCGGCATCGAGTTCAGCTATGCCCAGGCGATCAGCGACAACGTGCAGGAAGCGGCCTCGGGCGTGAAGGGCGCCAATGCCATCAAGGTCTTCGGGCCGGAGCTCGACATCATCGCCCGCAAGGCGGAGGAGATCAGGAAGGTGCTGGCGGGCGTCGAGGGCGTGGCCGACCTCGCCGTCTTCCGCTCGCTCGGCCAGCCCACGGTCGCGGTGCAGATCGACCGGGCGCGGGCCGCCCGCTTCGGCCTCTCGGTCGAGGACATCAACGAGGTGGTGCAGGCGGCGATCGGCGGGCGGGAGGCCGGGCGGCTCTACGAGCCGGGCGGCGACCGCAACTTCCCGCTGGTGGTGCGGCTCGACGCGCCCTTCCGCGACAGCCTCGAGGCCATCCGCCGCATCCCGGTGGGCGGCGCCCGGGCCGCGACCCTGGCCGATGTCGCCGAGGTCCGCCTCGTCTCCGGCGTCTCCTACATCTACCGCGAGGATGCCAGCCGCTACGTGCCCATCCGCTTCTCCGTCCGCGGCCGCGACCCGGCGAGCACGGTCGGGGAGGCGCAGGAGCTGGTGGCGCAGCAGGTGGAGCTGCCGCCCGGCTACCGGCTGGACTGGGTGGGCGAGTTCCGCAACCTGCAGGACGCGCTCGGGCGGCTGATGGTGGTGGTGCCGGCGGCGCTCTGCCTCATCCTCGTGCTGCTCTATGTCCAGTTCAACACGCTGCGGGAGACGCTGCTGGTCTTCGGCGTCGTGCCGCTCTCGCTGACCGGCGGCATTGCGGCGCTCGCCGTCGCCGGGCTGAACTTCTCCGTGCCGGCCGCCATCGGCTTCCTCGCGCTCTTCGGCATCACGGTCATGGAGGGCATCATTATGCTCTCCCACTTCAACCACCTGCGGCTGGAAGGCATGCCCTGGCGCACCGCGCTGGACCAGGCGGGCCGCGACCGCATGCGGCCGGTCTTCATGACCTGCTTCGCCTCCTTCACCGGCCTGCTGCCCATGGCGCTGGCCACCGGCATCGGCGCCGATGTCCAGAAGCCGCTCGCCCTCGTCGTCGTGGGCGGCATCGGCCTGGTGCCGCTCTTCATCCTCGTGGTCTTCCCCGTCATGATCGATCTCTTCGGCAAGCCGCGCCACCTGCGGCAGGAAGCCGCGCGCGTCCGCGCGCTCGGCGCCCGCGCATGAGGCTGCGTCCCTCCGCCGCGCTGCTCGGCCTCGCCGTCTTCGCGCAGCCCGCCCAGGCCCAGCCCCAGGGGCAGGCCCAGGCCCAAGGGCCGGCCCAGGGCCAGGCGCCGTCGCCCGCCCGCCCCGCCGCGCCGGGCAACCTGCCGCTGCCGGTCGGCCAGGGGGCCCAGCCGCTGACCCTGGCGCAGGCCGAGGCGGTGCTGGTGGAGCGCAACCTCGCCGTCATCGCCGCCCGCCGCGGGGTGGATGCGGCGCGGGCCAACCGCCTCGTCGCCGCCTCCCTGCCGCCGCCGCAGGTCGTGGTCGGCAACAGCTTCCTGCAGTTCAACGAGACGGCCGCCGGCGCGGTGCGGGGCACGCGCCTGATCTCGCCGAGCAACAACATCCAGGCCGGGCTGCAGGTGCTGGTCGAGCGCGGCGGCAAGCGGACGCTGCGCACCCGCGTCGCGGAGGACCAGATCGGTGCCGCCGAGGCGCAGGTGCTCGACGCCCTGCGCACCTCGCTCTTCGCCCTGCGCCAGGCCTTCCTCGGCGCACTGCTGGCGCGGGCGAATCTCGAGGTCGCGCTCGGCAACCGGATGAGCCTCGACCGGACCGAGGCGCTGCTGCGGCGGCAGTTGCGCGACGGCGCCATCCCGGAAGGCGACCTGCTGCGCTTCCAGGCCAGCCGGCTGCAATTCGAGCCGGACGTGACGACCAATGCGCAGGC
Organism: Paracraurococcus lichenis; assembly: GCF_030657435.1. Lineage (GTDB taxonomy): Bacteria > Pseudomonadota > Alphaproteobacteria > Acetobacterales > Acetobacteraceae > Paracraurococcus > Paracraurococcus lichenis. The sequence goes on from NZ_JAUTWS010000002.1 coordinate 66,600, forward strand.
CTATGCCGCCGGCGTGGCGGCCGTGGCGGCACTGCTCTCGGCCGACCCGGCCGCCTTCCAGCCGGGTGCCGGGACGATTCCGGCGCTCGGGATCAACCCGTCGCAGCCCGGCGCACTGCCGCCGGAGCCGTCCGGCCCGCGCGGCCGCGCCGCCGCGCCGCCCGGGCCCGCCAGTGCGCCGACCACCGTGCAGACCATCCTCTCGCCCGTCGCCTTCGATGTGCGCGGCCGGTTCGAGGCGGTGCCGCAACTCGGCATCGGTCGCGAGGACCTGGCCAAGGGCATCGAGAGCCGCGCCGACGTGGTCGCGGCGCAGCGCCAGTTCGCGGCCGCCAATTCCAACCGGCTGCTGGCCGAGGCCGGGCGCTCGCGCGATGTGACGGTCAGCGGCAGCTGGAGCCGTTCCCGCCTCAGCCAGGACCTGCCGAACTCGCGCGACCAACTGGATGCCACCAACAGCTTCGGCATCCAGTTCTCGGTGCCGATCTTCACGCGCCAGATCGTGGAGGGGAATGTCGGCGTCGCCTCGGCGCAGGCCGGCCAGGCGGAGGCGCAGGCGCGCGCCGCGCTGCTGCAGGCCCGCGCCGATTTCGCCGCGGCCTGGGCGACCTACGAGCAGGCGCGGGCGCTGCTCAACCTCTATACCGGCGGGGCGCTGAACCGGGCGGAGGAGGCCTATCGCAGCACCGAGCAGGCCTATCTGGCCGGCGGGCGGTCGCTGATCGACGTGCTGGACGCGCTGCGGGTGCTGAATGCGACGCGCATCCAGGCGAACCAGGCCCGCTATGCCTATCTGCTGGCGCTGTCGCAACTCGAGCAGGCGACGGGCGTGAGCGGGATCGCGCCGCGGCTCTAGCCGCGCACGGGTCGGTGCGCTGCATCAACGGCGCGCGAGAGCGCGCGCCCTCGGGTGGACGTGGCCGCGTCGCCTTCCCAATCTGCGGTCGCACGACCAAGGGAAGAGATGCCGATGCGCCGGATCGCGTTCGCCGCCAGCCTGCTGGGCCTGCTGGCGGGGTGCAGCCCGACCTTCTCCAGCGAGCCGGAGCCGCGGCAGGTCATCGTGGTGCCGCCGGGCGGCAGCGTGGTCTGTCCCGGCGGCTACGCGCCGCCCTGCCGCTGAGGCCTGAGAGGGCCTGCCCCGGACCGGCGCCTCAGGCGCGGCAGCCGAGCGGGGCGAGTTGCGCCAGCACGGCGCCCGCCAGCACCACGCCATGTTCCGAGACCGGCAGGCCGGCATGGCGCAGCGCCTCCGCGGTCCAGGTGTTGCAGGTATAGGCCAGGGAATAGCCGCGCGCGGCGTCGAGGAAGAGGCTGCCGCGCAGCGCCAGGCTGCCCGCATCCGCGGCGATGCTGGCCTCGAGGAAGGTCAGCAGTCGGGCGAGCCCGCCCTCCGGCAATGCGAGCGCGATGGCCCCGCCCGGCCAAGCCTCCGGCGGCAGGGTGGAGAGGCCCTTCGCTTCCACCACCCCGGCCCCCGGGAAGGGGCCGAGCAACACCTCGGCCGGCGCGTCCGCCTGCGCCAGCATGAAGCTGCGCTTGCCGAAGCCGAAGCCGAGCGCGGCGGCGCCGGGGAAGAGCGGGCGGAGGCGGGCGAGGGGGCCGGCGAGGTCCTCGGCGCGCAGCCAGATCTCCGTATGCCAGCCGGGGGCGGTGACCCAGAAACTGCCCTCCGCCCCTCCGCAGGCGGGCGGCCGGGGCACGGCGCAGCCGGCCAGCGTGCCGAGCGCGAGCAGGGTCATGGCCTTGCGACGGCCCGGGGCGGCGGCGATAGTCATGCGGAGAGGCGAGATCCTGCGCGGCGGGCCGGACCGGTTCGCATGCGTGCGGCGCGCCGGCAAGCGGGGGAACGGACATGGAGATGGAAATCTGCGGCAAGCGGGTGCTGGTCACCGGCGGCTCGAAGGGCATCGGCCTCGCCTGCGCCCAGGCCTTCGCGGCGGAGGGCTGCGACCTCATCCTTGCCTCGCGCGACCAGGGGGCGCTGGACAAGGCGGCGGGCGAGATCCGCCAGCGGCACCAGGTGAACATCGCCAGCTTCGCCGGCGACCTGGGCGATCCCGCGGTGCGCACCGCGCTGCATGCGGCGCACTCCGACATTGATGTACTGGTGAACAATGCCGGCGCCATCCCGGGCGGGACGCTGCACGACATCAGCCTGGAGCGCTGGCAGCAGGCCTGGGCGCTGAAGGTCTTCGGCTACATCCACCTGACGCAGCTCTACCTGCCGGCCATGGAGGCGCGGCGCGACGGCGTCATCGTCAACATCATCGGCATGGCGGGCCGCGGGCCGCGGGCCGACTATATCTGCGGCGCGGCGGGCAATGCCTCCCTCATCGCCTTCACCGCGGCGCTCGGCGGTAAGGCGCCGGACAGCAATGTGCGGGTGGTCGGCATCGCGCCGGGGGCGACGATGACGGAGCGGATCATCACCTTGAGCAAGAGCCGCGCGAAGACGAAGTGGGGCGACGAGAGCCGCTGGGAGGAGATGCTGTCCGGCCTGCCGCTCGGCCGCGCGGGGAAGCCGGAGGAGATCGCCGACCTCGCCGTCTTCTGCGCCAGCCCGCGCGGCGGCTATCTCAGCGGCACCACGATCGAGGTGGATGCCGGCGCGCAGTTCCGGGGCTGAGCCTCGGCCGGCCAGCGCTCGAGAGGAGGATGCCGTGGAGTTCCGGCTGACCGAGGAGCAGCGCGCGCTGATCGCGCCGGTGCGGGAGATGGCGCAGACCAGCTTCCGCCAGCGCGCCCTGCGCTGGATGGACGGCACCTTCCCTTGGGAGAACATCCGCGACCTCGCCTCGCTGGGCGTGTTGGGGATGACGGTGCCAGAGGACTATGGCGGGCTGGGCCTGCCGGTCTTCGAGACGGCCCTCGTGCTCGAGGAACTGGCGAAGGTCTGCTACCCCACAGCCATGGCCGTGCTGGGCGAGGCCGGGGTGCAGACCCGCGTCATCGCCCGCTATGCGCCGGAGAGCATCCGCAGCCGCATCCTGCCGCAGGTGGTCAGCGGCGACTGCATCCTCTCGATCTGCATGACCGAGCCGCATGCCGGCACCGATGTCGCGAACTACCGCACCAATGCCGTGCTGCGCGGCGACCGCGTGGTGGTGAACGGCGCCAAGACGCTGATCAGCCGTGCCGAGGAGGCCGGCATGTTCGTCGTCTTCACCCGCATCGACGGCAGGCCGGGGCGCGAGGGCATCGGCTGCGTGCTGATCGAGCGCGGCACGCCGGGGCTCGCCGTCACCGGCACCTTCCACACCATGGGCGGGGAGAACCTGCACGAGGTGCGCTTCGAGGATGTCGAGCTGCCGCTCGAGAACCTCGTCATCCGCGAGGATGGCTTTAAGAAATTGCTGAGCGCCTTCAACACCCAGCGCTGTCTGAACCCGGCGATCTCGCTGGGCCTCGCCGAGGGCGCCTTCGACGAGGCGCTGCGCTATGTCCGGGACCGGCCCGTCTTCGGCAAGCCGATCGCCGATTTCCAGGGCGTGCGGTGGAAGCTGGCCGATATGTACAGGGATATCGAGGCGGCGCGCGGCCTGCTCTGGCGCGCCTGCATGACGGCCGATCCCTTCCCGGACCCCTTCCTGGCAGCGACGGCGAAAATCTTCTGCAACGAGATGGCGATCCGCGTGACCAGCGAGGCCGTCCAGCTCCATGGCGGCTTCGGCTTCACCGACGAATACCCCGTCTCGCGCCTCTATCGCGGCGCGCGCTACGGCAGCCTCGGCGGCGGCGCGACGGAGACGCTGCGCGACCTGATCGGGCGGAAGCTGGTGGGCGAGGATCCCGGCCCGGACGGGATCATGGGCCTCGGCTATTTCTGAGGCGCCGCCTCCAGGCTCTCGACCAGCATCTGCAGCAGCGTCTCGCCGAAGACGCGCATGTTGCCGATGCGGTCGGGGCTGGCGGTCTCGATCGTGCGGCGACGGCCGACCGGCCCGGCGACGGCGAAGACGCCATGCCCCGCCGCATGGCCGTAGCTGTTGCCGGTCGGCCCCGCCGCGCCCGCCTCGCCGAGCGCCCAGGTGGTGCCGAGCCGTTGCCGCGCGGCATCCGCCAGCAGCGCGGCCATCTCCTCCGAGGCCGGCGCCGCGGCGCGCAATGCGCTGGTCGGGATGCCAAGCAGCGTCTCCCGCGCCGCGCGGGTATAGACCACGCTGCCGCCCTTGAAATAGGCCGAGGCGCCGGGCACCGCGAGCAGCGCGGCGGATACCAGCCCGCCGGTCGAGCTTTCCGCCACCGCGATGGTCTCCCCGCGCGCCTTCAGCAGCGCGCCGGCGCGGGCGGCGATGGGCAGCAGCGTCTCCATGGGCGGTCCTCCTTGCCGCGAAGGCTAGGGCGCGCCGGGCCGTCCCGGCAAGCGCCGCCCGGTTGACGCGGCGCGGCAGGCTGCCAGACTCGCGGCCAGGAAGGGACGTCCATGCTGAGCATCGAACCCACCGGCGCGGTCCTGGGCGCCACGGTCCATGGCCTGGACCTGCGGCAGACGCTGTCCGACGCGGAATTCGCCGGGCTGCTGCGGGCGCTCGGGGAGCACGGCGTGCTGCGCATTCCGGGCCAGGCGATCGGGGCGCGGCACCTCCGCGACTTCTCCGTGCGCTTCGGCCCCATCCAGGGCTCCGTCACCGGCCGCTTCCATGACGGGGAGGTGCCGGAGGTCGGCATCCTCTCCAACATCATCAGGGATGGCGAGCCGATCGGCATCGCCGATGCCGGGCAGGACTGGCACACCGACATGTCCTATACGGCGGCGAAGGGCTTCGTGAACGTCCTCTACGCCGTGCAGGTGCCACAACGGGACGGCCGGCCGCTCGGCGACACGCTCTTCGCCAACATGCACGCCGCCTATGCGGAGCTTCCGGCGGAGGTGAAGCGGCGCCTCGCCGGCATGACGGTGCGGCACGACTTCAACGTCTTCTGGGAGCGCATGCGGACCCGCCCCGGCAGCATGCGCGCGCCGCTGACGCCGGAGCAGCGCGCCAAGCGCCCGCCGGCCGTCCACCCCATCTTCATGACCCACCCGATCACCGGCCGCACGGTGCTCTACTGCAATCCGGGCTATGCCGAGCGGATCGTGGAATTGCCCGACGCGGAAAGCCGGGAGATGCTGGATTATCTCTTCGCCCACCAGCTCCAGCCCCGATACCAATGGGCGCATCGCTGGACGGTCGGGGACGTGCTCCTCTGGGATCATATCGGCACGCTGCACAATGCCATCCCCGACTACCGACCGGAGGAGCACCGGCTGATGCTGCGCTGCCAGGTCATGGCCGACCGCATCTTCGATGCGGGGTTCCAGCGGCAATGGCTGCGGGCGGCCTGAGCCCATGCGCATCGCCAGCTACACCACCGCGGCCGGCCCTTCCTTCGGCCTCGTCACCGGCGACGGCATCGTCGATCTCGGTCGCCGCACGCCCCATGCCGACATCTCCGCCGCGCTTGCCGCGGGCGCGCTGGCGGAGCTTGCGCGGCATGCCTCGGCGGCGCCCGACCACGCGCTCTCGGAGGTGGCGCTGCTGCCGGCGGTGCCCTCGCCGCTGCGGAAGGTGCTCTGCGTCGGGCTGAACTACCGCGCCCATGTGGCGGAGGCGGCCGGGCGGGAGGTGCCGGAGCATCCCCGCATCTTCGCGCGCCTCGCCGACTCCATCATCGCCCATGGCGCGCCGCTGGTCCGGCCGCGCAACTCCGCCCAGTTCGACTACGAGGGGGAGCTGGCCGTCGTCATCGGCAGGCCGGGCCGGCATATCCCGGCGGCGCGGGCGTTGGAGCACGTCGCGGCCTATACCATCTTCAACGACGGCAGCCTGCGGGACTACCAGAAGCACTCGGTGACGGCGGGCAAGAACTTCCCGGACACGGGTCCGCTCGGCCCCTGGCTGGTCACCGCCGACGAGATCCCGGACCCGGCCGCGCTCACGCTCGAGACGCGGGTGAATGGCGAGCGCCGGCAGCGGGCGAGCACCGGCGACATGATCCTCTCCGTGCCGCAGCTCATCGAATACATCTCGGCCTGGACGCCGCTCTCGCCCGGCGACGTCATCGCCACCGGCACGCCGGAGGGCGTCGCTCATGCCCGCAGGCCGCCGCCCTGGCTGACGCCGGGCGACGTGGTGGAGGTGGAGATCGGCGGCATCGGCGTGCTGCGCAACCCGGTGGTGGCGGAGGAGGACCCGGCATGATCGGCCGTCGCCTGTTGCTCGGCGCGGCCCTGGCCGCGCCCGCCATCGCCCGGGCGCAGGGCGGCTGGCCGAACCGCCCGGTGCGCATCGTCGTCCCCTTCCCGCCGGGCGGCTCGAACGACGTCGTCGCCCGGCCCCTGGCGGAACGTCTGCAGGCGAAGCTCGGCCAGCCCTTCGTCATCGAGAACCGGGGCGGCGCGGGCGGCGCGATCGGAGCGGCGCAGGTCGCCCAGGCGCCGGCGGATGGCTACACGCTGATGGTCACCTCCTCCTCCTTCGCCACCTCGGCGGTGATCCAGAAGACGCCCTGGGATGCGGAGGGCAGCTTCGATGCCATCGCCATCCTCGCCCGCGCGCCCTTCTTCCTGATGCTCAACCCGGATTTCCCGGCGCGCGACCTCGCCACGCTGGTCCGCATGGCGAAGGAGCAGCCGGGCTCCATCGACTACGGCAGTTCGGGCGCGGGCGGGATCAACCACTTCATCTCGGAATACTTCGCCCAGGCCGCCGGCATCCGGATGAACCACGTGCCCTATCGCGGCACGGCGCCCGCGGTCACCGACCTCGTCGCGGGCAATATCCAGCTCATGCTCACGACGGTCGCCAGCGCCAATGCCGCGATCCGCGAGGGTCGCGTGCGGGTGATCGCCGCGACGGCGCCGGGCGGCGGCCTGCCGCCGGAGGTGCCGCCGGTCCGCACCGTGAAGGAGCAGGGCATCGACTACGAGGTCGCGATCTGGTGGGGCCTGCTCGCGCCGAAGGGCGTACCCCTCGAGATCCGCCGCGCCATCCATGCCGCCGTCAACGAGGCGCTGGGCGACCCGGCCCTGAGGCGGGTCTATGACGCCGAAGGGGCGGTGCCCTCACCGGGCGGTCCCGAGGAATTCGCCGCCGTGCTCCGCGCCGACCTCGCCCGCTGGCGCCGGGTCGCCCAGGCCGCCAATATCCAGCCAGAATGACCGACCGACCGACCCCGCATCGCCGCGACTTCGACCCCGCCGCCACCGGCGCCCTGCAGGGGCTGCGCGTGGTGGACCTCTCCCGCCTCGTCGCGGGCAACCTGCTGACCAAGGTGCTGGCCGATCACGGCGCCGAGGTGGTGAAGGTGGAGCCGCCCGAGGGCGACACGCTGCGCGCCTGGCGCATCCAGGGCATCTCCACCACCTGGAAGACGCTCAGCCGCAACAAGCTCTCGGTCTGCCTGGACCTGCGCAACCCCGAGGCGATCGTGGTGGTGAAGCGCCTGGTCGAGGAGGCCGCGATCTTCGTCGAGAGCTTCCGCCCCGGCATCCTGGAGGTGATGGGCCTCTCGCCGGAGGCGCTGCTGGCGATCAATCCGCGGCTTGTCGTCGTCCGCGTCAGCGGCTGGGGCCAGGACGGGCCCTACCGCCACAAGCCCGGCTTCGGCACGCTGGTCGAGGGCTATTCCGGCTTCGCCGCGGTCAACGGCTTCGCCGACCGGGAGCCGGTGCTGCCGCCCATGTACATGGCGGATGGCTATGCCGGGCTCTACGGCGCGGCGACGGCGATGATCGCGCTGCGGCATGCCGAGGCGACGGGGCAGGGGCAGGTGATCGACCTGACGCTCTTCGACCCCATCCACGTCATGATGGAGCCGCAGCACGCCAACTGGCAGCTCAACCGCAAGCTCAAGCCGCGCACCGGCAGCCGCAGCACCAATGCGGTGCCGCGCAATGCCTATCGCACGCGGGATGGCGGCTGGGTCTGCCTCTCCGCCTCGACGCAGGGCATGACGGAGAAGCTGTTGCGCAGCATCGGGCGGGAGGAACTGATCGCCGATCCCCGCTTCCGCACCAATGCCGACCGGGTGCGGCATGGCGAGGAGCTGGACGCCATCATCGCCGACCATATCCGCGGCCTGACGCTGGCCGAGTGCCTGGCGAAGTTCGATGCCGCGGGGGTGACCATCGGCCCGATCATGGATGCCGAGATGCTCGAGCACAACCGCTACGTCGTGGAGCGCGAGGCGGTGATCGAGGTGCCGGACGCCGAGATGCCCTCCGGCTGGCTGCCGATGCATGGGATGGTGCCGCGCCTCTCGGCGACGCCCGGCATCCTGGCGCGGCCCGCGCCGCGGCTCGGCGAGCACAATGACCGGATCCTCTCGCCCGCGCTGGGCGAGGCGGAAGTCGCCCGCCTGCGGGCGGCGGGCGTGGTGCGCGACCCCGCCTGAGCGGGGCCGCGGCGCGGAGCGGATCGCCGGAGGGCCGCATGGCCCGGAGGCGTGGATCCGCTCCGCCAGCCTGAACTCAGCCCTGCTTCAGCTTGTCCAGATCCTCCGGCTTCGCCCCTGCGAAGTTGTTCTGCAGCAGGTAGCGCGGGCTGGTAGCGATCCAGCGGTCGAGGTCGATCTCCTCGAAGACCGGGTTGTCCCAGGTCTGCACCATCTCCAGCGGCTCGTCGCCGATGTTGCGCATGGCATGGCCGAAGCCCTGGGTGATGTAGACGACGTCGCCCGGATTGACCTCGGCCACCTTGCCGCGGCCGCCGGAGCCGAAGACCGCCACCTGGCCCTTGCCGCGGAGGTAGTAGTGCCACTCATTGGCATTGGGGTTCCAGTGCAGCTTGCGCATCTCGCCGGGCTTGATGACCATCAGGCCGCCCGACATGCTCTTCTGCGCCGGGAATTCCTCGTTGGTCGCCAGCCAGAACTGGCCGCCCTCGAACTCCCGGACGGCGCGGCGGTCCTGCAGCAGGCGGAAGCGGTGCGTCGATTCCTTCGGCCAGGGCGCGTCCATCGCCTGCGAGATTGGGACGACCGGCCCCTGCGAGATATAGGCCTCGCCCTTCGGGAAGGCGTCGAAGATGTCCTTCGGCACCCCGAACTCCTTCGCCAGCAGGTCCTTTGGCGTGACGTCCACCCAGTCGGTGATGCCGAAGGTCCCGTGCTCCGAGAAGGCGCCGTTGTCGAAGCTCAGGATGAAGTGGCAGGGCTCGTCGCCGATCGTCTGGATCGAATGCCCGTGCCCCTTCTGGAAGTACCAGAGGTCGCCCGGATTGTAGTTGTTGATCTCCGACGCGCCCGAGGGCTCGAGCACCACGGTCTGGCAGCGGCCTGAGATGACGAAGGCCCATTCGGCCGCGATGGCGTGCCAGTGCAGCTCACGCGAAGCGCCGGGGTTCAGATACATGTGGACGCCGGCGATCCCCTTGCTGACGGGGAATTGGTGGACCGTCGCCTCCTTCGCCCAGCCGCCAGAGGTGATCTTCGGCACATTGCCGTCGAGCGAGAAGCGGAAGTCGGGGAATTCCGCTATGTCCTTCTGGTTGTGCGTCGCGACCGGCGGGCCGGGCGGCAGCCGGTCCACCTTGCGGCCGAAGCCGCCCTGGCCGGCCTGGCCATGGTCGCTCTTCGCCGCGGCCTCCTGCGCCGCATCGGCGATCTTCTCGAAGGAGACGAGACCGCTGGCCCCGACGGCGGCGGCGCCCAGCAGCGAACGCCTGTTGGATGGAAACATGGTTCTCCCTTTCCGGAAGTGCCGGCATGGGAGCGGCCCCCCGGCTTGGGCATCCCGCGACCTGGATCGGCCGGCTCTGGCCGGCTAACGGGGGCGGCGGTCGGCCGGTTGCCCTTCGATCCGCCCCACACCTGCGCAACGGCCGCTCTGCGCGGCGTTGGAACCTCGAGGATCAGCCGACGTTCCCCGGACGGAACGCAGGAGAGGAAGCCATGCGCCTGGACGGCGAGCGCGAGAGCGAGAACATCGAGGACCGCCGCGGCAGCGGCGGCGGCTTCGGCGGTGGCGGCGGCTTCCCGATCGGCGTCGCCGGCGGCGGCCTCGGCACGGTGGCGATCATCCTGCTCGCGCTCTTCTTCGGCGTCGATCCGCGGGTGATCCTTTCGGGCGGCGGCGATGCACCGGCGCCGCAGCAGAGCCAGGTGACGGAGAGCCGCCCCGCGCCAAACGGGCAGGCGAACGGGCAGGAGGACGGCCAGCGCCGCTTCGTCGCCCAGGTGCTGGCGACCACCGAGGATGCCTGGACCGATATCTTCCGCAATGCCAACCGCCGCTACGATCCGCCGAACCTCGTGCTGTTCAGCGGCGGCACGCAGAGCGCCTGCGGCTTCGCCCAGACCGCCGTCGGCCCCTTCTATTGCCCGAACGACCGCAAGGTGTACCTCGACACCGCGTTCTTCGCCGACATGGAGCGCAAGCTGGGCGCACCCGGCGAGTTCGCGCGCGCCTATGTCATCGCGCATGAGGTCGGGCACCACGTGCAGAACCTGCTCGGCATCCTCGATCGCGTGGATCGCGAGAGGCGCGGCATGGATCGCGCTGAGTCGAACGCGCTGCAGGTCAGGATCGAGCTGCAGGCCGACTGCTTCGCCGGCATCTGGGCGGCCCGCACCGAGCAGATGAAGCGCTTCCTCGAACCCGGCGACATCGAGTCCGGCATCGGCGCCGCCGCTGCCGTCGGCGACGACCGGCTGCAGCGCCGCGCGCAGGGCTATGTGGTGCCGGAGAGCTTCACCCATGGCAGCTCCGCGCAGCGCACGCGCTGGTTCCGCACCGGGCTTGAGAGCGGCGATATCCGCCGTTGCGACACCTTCGGGGCAGACCGTTTGTGACGGAACGCGCCTGATGATTCCCCGTTAGTGGCGGGCAAGCAGGCGGCAAGCCTGCGAACCCATCACACGGGAGACAATCATGCGCACGACGCTCCTTCGCCTGGCCTTGCTGGGTGCGGTGGCGGCCGTCCCGGCCTATGCCCAGACCTCTCCTGCGACGCCCGACCGCACCGCCCCGGGCGCCGCGACCCCGGGCAGCACCACGCGTCCCGGCACCACGGTGGCGCCCGCACCCGATACCCGCAGCGGCGCCACGACCCCGAGCCGCGACACGGACAGCAGCAATGCCGCGGTGCGCACGGATGACGGCACCCGCACCGCCAACGCGCCGGCGCCCGGCGCCAACAGCTTCACCGAGGGCCAGGCGAAGAGCCGCATCGAGGCGGCCGGCTTCACCAACGTGTCCGACCTGCAGAAGGACGACCAGGGCGTCTGGCGCGGCAAGGCGCAGCGCAGCGGCCAGCAGGTCAGCGTCGCGCTGGACTACCAGGGCAACGTCGTCCCGAACGCCGGCCGCTGAACCAACAGGATCGGAGAACCCCCATGGCGACCCGTACCATCGCCCGCCTCTTCGACAGCTACGCGGATGCTTCCGCGGCCGTGCGCGACCTCGAGGCCGCCGGCATCGCGCGTGACGACATCAGCCTGATCGCCAGCCGCGGCGACGCCGGTACCGGCACCACCGCGACCGGTGCCGACACGACGACGGAGGCCGACAGCGGCACCGGCGCCGGCACGGGCGCGACCATCGGCACCCTCGTCGGCGGCGGCGCCGGCCTGCTCGCCGGCCTCGGCGCCCTCGCCATCCCGGGCCTCGGCCCGATCGTCGCCGCCGGCTGGCTGGTGGCGACGCTGACCGGCGCCGGCGTCGGCGCGGCCGCGGGCGGCCTGCTCGGCGGACTCACCGGCGCCGGCCTCTCCGAGGAGGAGAGCCATGTCTATGCCGAGGGCGTGCGCCGCGGCGGCAACCTGGTGACCGTGCGCGCCGACGACACCCGCGCGACCGAGATCGAGTCCATCATGGCCCGCCACAACGCGGCGAATGCCGAGACGCGCGGCGCCGATTACCGCGCTGCCGGCTGGTCCCGCTATGACGAGGCGGCGGATCCGGCGACCGGCCTCGGCACCGCGGCGGGCGTCGGCACCACCACCGCCGCCGCACAGATGGGCACGCGCACCGGCGCCATCCCGCGCACCGATGCTTCCACCATGACCAGCCCGCCGGACGGCACGCCGGGCAACCCGCCGGGCACGAAGCTGTCCCGCGGCATCGACGAGGTGGCCGGGACCAATATCAGCGGCGCGCATCCGGAGAACGAGACGCGCCGTGCGACTGGTGCCAGCCTCGGTGCCGGTGCGCGCAGCACGACCGATGTCGCCAGCAACCCGCCGGGCACCATGGCCTCCCGCGGCGCCGACGACATCGCCGGCACCAACATCAGCGGCGCGCGGCCGGAGAACGAGGGGCGCAGCACCTTCGGCACCTCGGCGCCGGACGGCACCCCCGGCAATCCGCCCGGCACCAAGCTGTCCCGCGCTGCGGATGACGCGCTGGGCACGAACGTGAGCGGCGCGCGGCCGGAGAACGAGGTGAAGAACAACCCGCGCCGGTAGGGGCAGGGCGAGGGGCGCTGCCCCTCGCGCTCCCCGCCAGGGGTCCGTTCGGCGTATACGCCGAACCCCCTGGACCCGGCCTGAGTCTAGCGGGCGCGCGCCAGGAGGCGACGCGCCCGTTCCACGACGGGTTCGTCGATCATCTCGCCCTCGAAGGCGACTGCGCCGACGCCCTTCGCCAGGGCATCCTCGAAGGCCGCGACCATGCGCTTCGCGCGCGCGACCTCCTCCGGCCGGGCGCCGTATTCCTCGTTCACGATCGGCACCTGCAGCGGGTGCACGCAGCTTGCGCAGGCAAAGCCCAGCGCCCGGGAGCGCCGGAGCATCGCCCGATAGGCCTCCATGTCGGAGATGCCGGCCACCGTGCCGATGAAGCCGAGCGGCAGCACGCCCGCCGCACGCGCCGCGACCACCGCCAGCATCTTCGGGACATAGAGCGCGTCCGGCGTCGGTTCCATGCCGAGATCGGTCGCCAGGTCCTCCCCACCCGCACCGAGCGCGACCAGCCGCTCATCGGCCCGCGCGATCGCCTCCATCTGCGGTAGGGCCTGTGCCGTCTCGACCAGGCCGATGAAGCGCGTGCGGCCGCCTGGCGCGCCATGCGCGGCTTCGGACTCCGCCGTCAGCTCCGCCAGCAGCCGGACGTGATCGGGGCCCAGCAGCTTGGTAAGCACCAGCACGTCCGCCCCGGCCGCGACCGCCGCGTCGATGTCCTGCGCCGCCATGCGCAGCGGCCGGTTGATCCGCACGCAGACCTCGGCGCCGCCCTGCCGCACCATCGGCACCGCCTTCGCCAGCGCGGCGCGGGCGGCCGGCTTTTCGGAGAGCGCGACGGCGTCCTCCAGGTCCAGGATGATCGCATCGGCGCCGCGGGTATGCGCCTTGGCGACGAAGCTGTCGCGGGTCGCCGGGACGTAGAGCAGAGACCGCCAGGTCGGGAGGGTGCGCATGCCGGCGACGCTAGAGCAGATCGCCGCGACGTGGAAAGGCTGGGGGGGCTTGGCTCTGCCCTGCACGTCGAAGGCGTGGCGCATCCCCGCGCTGCCCGGGCCGCCCGGGAATGCCCCGGCGCGGCCGGCGACGGTTGCGAAGCGGGTCGGCAGGGTGTGCGCGACCCGCGGCGGGCGGCCTAATCCAGCGTGACCTTCGCCGCCTTCACCACCGGGCCCCAGCGCTCGACATCGGCGCGCACGAAGCGCTCGGTCTCGGCCGCGTCCATCCAGATCGGCTCGCTGCCCATGTCGGTCAGGCGCTGGCGGATCGCCGGCGTCTCCAGGATCTCCCGCAGCGCCGGCGCCAGGGCCTGGGTCACGGCGGGCGGCGTCCCGCGCGGGGCGAAGAGGCCGGTCCAGGAGCGCACGGCGAAATCCGGCACGCCCTGCTCCTGGATCGTCGGGATCTCCGGCCGGCTGCGGACCCGCTCCGCCGAGCCGACGGCGATGATCCGCACCTGGCCCGCCGCGGCCGGGCCGGAGATGGTCGGCAGGTTCAGGAAGACCATCGGCACGGTATCGGAGATGAGGTCGGCGATCGCCTGCCCGCCGCCGCGATAGGGCACATGCGTCAGGTCGAGCCCGGTGCGGAGCTTCAGCAGCTCCCCCGCGAGGTGGTTGGAGGAGCCGACGCCCGAGGAGCCGAAGCTGGCGCCGCCGCGCATGCGGCGCACCTTCTCGATCAGTTCCGGCACGGTCCGCACGCCGAAGGCATTGGAGACGGCGAGCACGTTCGGCACATCCACCAGCATGCAAATGGGCTGCAGCGCCTGCTGCACGTCGTAGCCCAGGTCCTGCGCGATCAGCGGATGGAAGACGTGGTTGGAGGCGGAGGAGACCAGCAGGGTATAGCCGTCCGGTCTGGCGCGGGCCGCCATGCCCATGCCGAGGCTGCCGCCCCCGCCCGGCCGGTTCTCCACCACGAAGGGCTGGCCGAAGCGGGCCTCGAGCGCCGGAGTGAGGAGGCGGGCGGCGACGTCGTTGGACCCGCCCGGCGCCCAGGGCACGATCAGCGTGACGGGGCGCCCTGGCCAGGCTTCCTGTGCCGCCGTGCCGCGGGCCAGCAGCAGGGCAGGGGCGGCGAGCGCGGCGCGGCGGCCGAGGCTTGGCATGACGGGTCCTTCCTCCACGACGACGGGCCGCTGGCTATACGGCGGGGACGGGTCGGGCGGAAAGGGCGGGGCGGCGGTGCTGACGGATGCCGGGCTGCGTCCGGCGCCGGGAGCGCCACCGGCCGGGCTTCCTGGCCTTGCCCGCGGCGGCCTCGCCGCGGCGTGGAGCATGCGATGCGCAGAGCCGCGTCACGCCCCCGGACGCTTCCGCTCTGCCGCGATCTGCGCTAGCCGCGGAACAGGCTGAGCAAAGCCTGCGGGGCCTGGTTGGCGATGCCGAGCGCCTGGGTGCCGAGCTGCTGGCGGATTTGCAGGGCCTGCAGCCTCGCACTCTCCTTGGCCATGTCGGCATCGATCAGCGCGCCCAGGCCGCTTTCCTGCGCATCCAGGATCGCCTTGTTGTAGGTGATCTGGCTGTCGATGTAGTTCGAGTAGCTGCCGAAATTATTGAGCTGGGTGAGGACGTTGGTGATGGCCGTGCCGACCGCGCCCGTGGCGGTCAGCGCCGCCGAGGCCGAGACCTGGTCCCAGGTATTGGCGCTGGAGACGGCGTTGTAGACCTGCGCCAGCGCCGAGTAGCTGCTGAAGCTGTAATAGGTGCCGGTGCCGCTGGTGATCACCTTCACCGCGGTGGCCGCCGTGTCGTCGAGGATGTTGAGCCCGTTGTAGCTCGCGTCCCCGATGAAGGCCTTGACGTTGTTGGTCAGCTGCTTCGCCTGCGCTTGGTACTGGGTGCGCTGCTCGGAGGTGATGGTGCCGTCGGCGAGCTTGACCACGATCTCCTTCAGCTTGTTGAGCGTGGTCGAGACGTTCTGCAGCGCGGTGTTGGTGACGTCGAGCAGGCCCTTGACGCCACCAAGCTGCTGGTTGGCGGAGTTCGTCGCCGCCATGTCGCCGCGGATGCGCTCGGCCACCGCATAGGCCGCGCCGTCGTCGCGGGCATCCGCCACGCGGTAGCCGGTCGAGATCCGCTTCTGGGTCGCCGAGAGCTCGTCGGTCGTCCGGTTGAGCGACTGCAGCGCCACCATGGCGCCGGCATTGGTGTTCACGGAGTTCAGCGGCACGGGATTTTCCTCGCGATCGGCGGCCGCCTGACGGCCACATGGCTCGATCATGGCCGCGGAGTGCTGAAGGAGCGGTAAAGGCGAGGAGCGCAACATGGAGCGACGGTCCACTCCTGCTGGGCGCTACAAACACATCGAAGTGATACTCTGGGTTGTGTGCTGGGCGACGCACGGCTCCTCTGCTTCGTCGTAATGGATGGCCGGGAGCAGATCCCGCAAGCGCCGGGAGCGGGTTGAGGGTAAAGTGGGCAACATCGGAAAAGGCGCAACATTCATAGGCTGGCGACGGGATGAGGGGATGCCGCCCGCTTCGGCGAGCGCACGCCCTGGCGGGCGGGCACCCTTGCGGCCGGGGAGACTCCGGGGCTTAAGGAACCGGACACTCAGGCAGCGGAGAGAGCCCCTTCGACCTAGCGGGTGCATGGCCTGGTTCGGTTCCGGAGGTACCTGGTGCTCACGCTCAAAACGGCGGATGGCGGCATGACGACTGGCCCTGCAGTTTCCGGGAATTTCACGGCGGAGCGCTTCGCGCTGCCCGGCCCCGTGCTGGTGACGCCGCGGCGCTTCGGCGACCACCGCGGCTTCTTCCTCGAGACCTGGAGCGCGCGGGACTTCGCCGCGCTCGGGATCCCGGATGTCTTCGTGCAGGACAACCACTCGCTCTCGGCCCGCGCCGGCACGATCCGCGGCATGCATTTCCAGCGCCCGCCGCATGCGCAGGCCAAGCTGGTCCGCGCGCTGCGCGGCGCCATCCTCGACATCGCGGTCGATATCCGCCGCTCCTCGCCGACCTATGGCCAGCATGTGGCGGCCGAGCTCACGGCCGAGAATGCCCGGCAGCTCTACGTCCCCGTGGGCTTCGCGCACGGCTTCTGCACGCTGACGCCCGATACCGAGGTGGCCTACAAGGTCACCGACCTCTATGCGCCGGACTGCGATGCCGGCATCGCGTGGGACGACCCGGATCTCGGCCTGCCCTGGCCCTTCGCGGCCGCCGAGGTGCAGCTTTCCGACAAGGACCGGCGCGCCCCCCGCCTGCGCGACATCGCGCCGGCTTTCGACTGACGCGGTCCGATGGCCGGAGCGGTCCGACGCATGCGCCGGCTGCCGCGGAGGCCTGAATCGGCCCGCCCAACCTTCAAGGAGCCCAGAGACATGCGCATCCTGGTCACCGGCGGCGCCGGCTTCATCGGCTCGGCCGTCACCCGGCTCCTCGTGCTCGAGCGCGGCGCGAGCGTGCTGGTCGTCGACAAGCTCACCTATGCCGGCGACCGGCGGAACCTCAGGGACTGCGAGGGCCGGCCGGGCTTCTCCTTCCTGCAGGCCGATATCTGCGACCGCGCCCGCATGGCCGCCGCCATGGCCGAGTTCCGGCCGGATGCGGTGATGCACCTCGCCGCCGAGAGCCATGTGGACCGCTCCATCACCGGTGCGGCCGACTTCATCCGCACCAATATCGACGGCACCTTCTCGATGCTGGAGGCGGCGCGCGGCTACCATGCCGGGCTGGACGCCGAGGCGAAGGCCCGCTTCCGCTTCCACCACATCTCGACCGACGAGGTCTTCGGCTCGCTCGGGCCCACCGGCGCCTTCTCCGAGACCACGGCCTATGACCCGCGCTCGCCTTACTCGGCGAGCAAGGCGGCCTCCGACCACCTGGTCCGCGCCTGGCACGAGACCTACGGGCTGCCGGTGCTGGTCACCAATTGCTCGAACAATTACGGCCCCTACCACTTCCCCGAGAAGCTGATCCCGCTGGTGATCCTCAATGCGCTCGAGGGCAAGCCGCTGCCGGTCTACGGCGACGGCAGCAACATCCGCGACTGGCTCCATGTGGAGGACCATGCCCGGGCGCTGGTGACGGTGGTGGAGCGCGGCCGCATCGGCGAGACCTACTGCATCGGCGGCCGTGCGGAGCGGCGGAACCTGCAGGTGGTCGAGACCATCTGCGACCTGCTCGACGCGCGCCGGCCGATGGGCACGCCGCGCCGCGGGCTCATCCGCTTCGTCACCGACCGCCCCGGCCACGATGCGCGCTACGCCATCGACTGCACGAAGATGGAGAGTGAGCTCGGCTGGCGGCAGCAGCAGAGCTTCGAGAGCGGCATCGCCCAGACCATCGACTGGTACCTCGCCAACGAGTGGTGGTGGCGGCCGCTGCGCGAGCAGAAGTACAGCGGCGAACGGCTGGGCCTGATCACCCAGAAGGCAAGCTGATGCGCGTCCTCGTCATCGGCCGCACCGGCCAGATCGCGACCGAACTGTTGCCGCGCCTCGCGGCCGCGGGCCATGCGGCCGAGGCGCTGGAGCCGCCGGGCTTCGACATGACCGATGCGGCGCAAGTCGCGGATGCCTTCGCCCGCACCCGGCCGGAGGCGGTGGTGAACTGCGCCGCCTATACGGCGGTGGACCGGGCCGAGGACGAGCGCGCGCTGGCCTTCGCGGTGAACGCCACCGGCCCGCGGCTGCTGGGCGAGGCGGCGGCGCGCGCCGGCGTGCCCGTGCTGCACTACTCCACCGACTACGTCTTCGACGGCACCAAGGACGCACCCTATTCCGAGGCCGATGCGCCCGACCCCGTCGGCGCCTATGGCGCCTCCAAGCTCGCGGGCGAGCTGCTGCTGCACCTCGCGCAGCCGCGGAGCGTGACGCTGCGCACCGCCTGGGTCTGCTCGCCCTTCGGCAACAACTTCGTCAAGACCATGCTGCGCCTGGGGCAGGACCGGCCGGAGCTGCGCGTCGTCGCCGACCAGCAGGGCGCGCCGACCTTCGCCGCCGACCTCGCCGAGGCCGCCGTCACCCTGCTGCCGCGCCTCGCCGCCGCGCCGGCGGGCGATCCGGTCTTCGGCGTCGCCCACCTGACGGGTGCGCCCTACACCACCTGGCACGGCTTCGCCGAGGCGATCTTCGCGGGCGCCGCGCGGCGCGGCCAGCCCGCTCCGAAGGTGACCGCCATCACCACCGCCGACTACCCGACCAAGGCGCGCCGCCCGGCCAATTCCCGGCTCGACTGCACGCGCGCGGCGACGGTGCTCGGCATTCCCCCCAAGGACTGGCGCGCGGGCCTGGACGCCTGCCTCGACGCGCTGATGACGAAGGACCAGGCAGCATGAAGGGCATCGTCCTCGCCGGCGGCAGCGGCACAAGGCTCTATCCGGCGACGCTCGCCGTCTCCAAGCAGCTCCTGCCGGTCTACGACAAGCCGATGGTCTACTACCCGCTCTCGGTCCTCATGCTGGCCGGGATCCGGGAGATCATGATCATCTCCACCCCGCACGACCTGCCGCTCTTCCAACGCCTGCTCGGCGATGGGAGCCAGTGGGGCGTCCGGCTGGAATACATGGTGCAGGAGGCGCCGAACGGCATCGCCATGGCGCTGGTGCTGGCCGAGGAATTCCTGGCCGGCGGCCCCTCCGCCCTGGTGCTCGGCGACAACATCTTCCACGGCGACGAGCTCGAGACGCGCATGGCTGCCGCCAAGGCCGAGCACGGCGCCTCGGTCTTCGCCTATCGCGTCGCCGACCCCGAGCGCTACGGCGTCGCCGAATTCGATGCCGAGGGCCGGGCGCTCTCGATCGAGGAGAAGCCCAAGCACCCGAAGTCGGACTGGGCGGTGACCGGGCTCTATTTCTACGACGGCCGCGCGCCGCAGATCGCGCGCGCGCTCAAGCCCTCGACCCGCGGCGAGCTCGAGATCACCGACCTGAACAAGGTCTACCTCGCCGAGGGCACGCTGCGCGTCGCCCGCCTCGGCCGCGGCTATGCCTGGCTCGACACCGGCACCCATGACAGCATGCTGGAGGCCGCCGAGTTCGTTCGCGCCATCGAGAAGCGCACGGGCCAGAAGGTCGCCTCGCCCGAGGAAGTGGCCTGGCGCATGGGCTTCATCACCGACGCGCAACTGATCGAGGTCGCCCGGCCGCTCCACAACAGCGGCTATGGCCGGTATCTCGAGAGCCTGTTGACGCACCGCTAGGCCCGACACCCCGATGCCGGACGGCGCGACCCCGCCCGAGTCCGGCCTGGTCCAGGCGACCTGCGCCCTCCTCGGCCGCGCGCCGGGGGAGGCGGAGGCGCGCCTGCGCCCGGCCGCGCTCCTTGCCACCCTCGCCGGCTCGGCCGAGTTTGGCCTCCAGCTCGGCCGCCTCGCGGCCGGCCTGCCGACGCGCCATGTCACGCTGCCGCCGCCGGCGCTCGCCGCGGCCTGGGACTGGGCGCTGTCGCGCGGCTGGCTGAGCGAGGCGGCGGCAGCGCTGCCGCCCTCGCCGGGCGCGCTCCTCGCCGGGCTGCTGCACCTGCCGCCCGTCGCCGCCCGCATCGCCCGCCTGCCGGAGGCGCAACAGGCGGCGCTGCGCGCGGCCGCGGCCGCGCCGGCGCGCAGCGCCGGCCACCTGCTCACCCGCATGGCCGGGTCGGAGGACCATGCCATGCTCGCCGGCCTGCTCTTCGGCCCCGGCGCCATGGCGCCGGCCGGGCAGGCCGCGCAGCCCGTGCCGCTGCTGCTCCTGCTGCAGCATGTGCTGACCGGCGAGCGGTTCCGCGACGCCATCCTGCGCCCGCTGACCGAAGGCGGCCCGGTGCCCGGCGAGGGCCTGCCCGGCCCCGATCTCCGTTCCTGCGCCGCCTGGCTGGCGGAGCGGCTCGGCGCCGCGTCCTGCCCGGGCGAGCCGCCCTATCACGGCGCGCTGCTCGCCGCGCTGCTGCGCCTGCCCGCCGCCGCCGAGATGCTGGCGAGCGGCTGGCCCGAGCAGCGCGCCGCCCTCGCGGCGGCGCTGCCCGACCTTGCCTCTGGCCTGCACCAGCTCCGCCAGTCCGTGCTGCCCGATGACGCGGCGCATGCCTCGCTGCTCGTCCTCGGCCGGCCGCTGCGCGGCGAGGCCGCACCGCCCGCGGGGACGCGCTGGTCCCTGCTCTCCGGCCTGCTCGGCGGGCCGGCCTTCCGGCAGGCGGTCCTTGCCGAGCTCGTGGACGGCCATAGCCCGCCGCATGCCGGCCTCCCGGCCGAGGAGCGCCGCATGGCGGCGGCCTGGCTGCGCCTGCGCCTCGGCCTGCATCCGGCGGAGCCCGAGGCGACTCCGCCGGGCGGCCCCGCCCTGCTGCGCCGGCTGCTCTCCCTGCCGGTCCTGGCCGCCGAGGCCGCGGCGCGCCACGGCATGCTCTGGACCGACGCCGCGGAAGCGCTGGCGCTCTGGGACGATGCCGCCGCCGAGGGTCTCACCGGCGGCATCGACTACGTCACCGGCGACCGGATCGCCGGCTGGGCGCGGCACGGCTCGGGCGGGCCGGTCGAGGTGGAGGTGCTCTGCGACGGCCGCAGCCTCGGCACCGCACTGGCCGATCGGCCGCGCAGCCAGGGCGAGGCCGGCGCCCGCGGCTTCCGCCTGCTCTGGGACGGCCGCCACCTGCTGGAGGAGGGCGGGGCGCATCGCTTCCAGCTCCGCGAGCCCGGCACCGGCCGCCCGCTCGGCGCCGGTTTCGCGCTGGAGCCGATCCTCGCCGAGGCGCGGCCGGCGCTGCAGGCCATGGCCGTCCAGCTCGCCGAGACCCGCGCCACCCTCGAGCGGCTCGAGGGCATGCTGCCGCAGCTCGAGAGCTTCGCCGCCTGGCCGCCGGAGCACTATACGCAGTTCCGCCGACGCCACGACGTCCCGCCGCCGCCCGCCGCATCCGGCGAGGCGCCGGTGATCGACATCCTGGTGGACGGCAGCGCCGGGACGGTGCGCGGGCTGCGCCGCACGCTGGACAGCCTCGCGGCGCAGACCCATGCGCGCTGGACCGCGGCGCTGCTGGTCCCGCCGGCCGCTGAGGCCCTCGCCGCCCAGGCCGCGGCGCGCGACCCGCGGATCCGCGCCTGGCCGCTGGAGGATGCGGCGCAGCTGGCCGAGCGGCGCGCCATGACCGGGGGCGCGGGCGACCTCGTCCTGCTGTTGCCGGCCGGGACGCTGCTCGACCCCGCCGCGCTCGCCTGGTTCGCCCATGCCGCCGGCCGGGCGCCGGGCGCCGTGGCCTTCCTCTGCGACGAGGACGCGGCCCTCGAGCCCTTCCGCGGCCCGCCCTCGCAGGCCGCGCCGGTGCTGCGTGGGGCGCTCGACGAATGGTCGCTCGCCTTCGCCGATCCCGGCGGGGCGGTGGTCTGCGCCCGCCGCGCCGCGCTCGCCCCGGCCTTCGACGCCATCGCGGCGGAGGCGCCGCGCTGGGTGCTCTGGGCGGCGCTGCGGCGGCAGGGGCCGGTCGGGCACATCCCGCGCCGCCTCGCCTCCATGCTGCGGGCCGAGCAGGCGCCGCCCGCCGCGCCGGCCCGGCCGCCCGCCGCGCTGCGCGGCCTGCTGCGGCATCCCTGGCTGCTGGACGATCCCGCCGGCTGGGACGCGCCGCCCGCCCGCATCACCGTCATCGTCCCGACGCGCGACGGCGGCCCGCTGGTGCGGGAGGCGCTGGGCTCGCTCGCGGCCCGCGCCGCCGACCCCTCGCTGCTCGATGCCGTCGTCATCGACAACGGCAGCACCGCGGCGGAGACGCTCGACATCCTCGCCGCCGGCGCGCGGGCCGGCCGCTTCCGCGTGCTGCGGCTCGACCAGCCCTTCAACTGGTCACGCCTCAACAACCTCGCGGCGCGGGAGGCCCAAGGGGAAGGTGGGGGGGCGGGCGGGGGCGAGCTGCTGCTCTTCCTCAATGACGACACGCGCATGCTGACGGAGGGCTGGGACCGCATCCTGCGCCGGCTGCTGGCCGAGCCCGAGGTCGGCGCGGTCGGCGCCCGGCTGCTCTACGAGGACCGCACCATCCAGCATGCCGGGGTGCTCTGCGGCCTGGAGCGGCTGGTGGGGCATGAGGGCGTCGGCGCCGCGGCGGAGGAGCCGGGGCCGCTCGGCCGCTGGCAGACCCTGCGGCAGGCCGGCGCGGTGACCGGCGCCTTCCTCGGCTGCCGACGCGAGGTCTTCGCGGCCGCGGGCGGCTTCGACGAGCAGGCGCTGCCGGTCAGCTTCAACGACGTGGATTTCTGCCTCAAGCTCCGCGCCGCCGGCCTCGCGGTGCTCTACGAACCACGGATCGCGCTCATCCACTACGAATCCAAGAGCCGCGGGCATGACGATGCCGACCCGGTGAAGCAGGAACGCGCCGAGGCCGAGCAGAGCCGGCTAATGGAGCGCTGGGGCGAGGCGCTGCTGCTCGACCCCGGCTGGAACCCGCATTGGAGCCGCTGGACGAAGCCCTTCGCCGCGCTGCGCGAGCCGAGCCCGGCGGAGATTGCCCGGCACCTGGCGGCGAGCTGCGCCGCCGCCCCCTGGTCGCTGGCCTGATCAAGCCGCGGCCGCGGCCGGCGGCGTGGCGACCACGCAGCCCGGCGGCAGGTGGATCGCGCAGCGCAGCCCCTCCGGCCCCCAGTCGCGGGTGAGCCGGCCGCCGAGCTGGTCGCGCACCGTCGCCTCCAGGATGCGCATGCCGAACCCATCCTGCGGCGGCGCGGGCGGCGGTGCTGGCTGCCGTTCCTGCCAGAGCAGCTCGAGCCCGCCCGCCGGATCCAGCCACCAGGTAACGGAGAGCATGCCGCCCGCCTGGGCGAGGGCCCCGTGCCGCGCCGCATTGCTCGCCAGCTCGTGCAGCACCATGGCCATGGGCTGGGTGGCGATGGCGGCGAGCATGACCGCGGGCCCGCTGAGCAGCGGCTGCGCCGCGCCGTCCCGCGGCCGGTGCCGGTGCAACTCGGCCGCGGCCAGGTGCCGGAGCGAGGTGCCCTGCCAGCGCGACTGCGCCAGCAGCGTATGGGCGCGGGCGAGGGCGGCGATCCGCGCCTCGACCCGCGGCAGGAAATCCACCGGATCCTCCGTGCGGGTGAGGCGGAGCAGGGCCTGCACCACCGCCAGCGTGTTCTTGGCGCGGTGATCCACCTCCCGCAGCAGGCGCTGCTGCTGCTCCTCCGCCTCCCGCCGCTCGGTGATGTCGCCGACGACGCCGTGCCAGACGATCCCGCGCGGCCCGCGCGCGGCCTGGGCGCGCAGTTCGATCCAGCGCAGCGGCTGGCCGGCCGAGGCACGCAGGCGCAGCGTGCACTGGCAGGGTTCCCGGTCCCAGCGGGCGCGGGCGAAGGCGGCGTCAAGCGTGGGGTGATCCTCCGGCTCCAGCCGCTGACGAATGGCGCCGCGGGGCACGGCATGGCTCGGGTGCCACCGCAGGATGGCGGCGGCGCGGTCGTCCCAGGTGACCTCGTCCGTCGCCTCCTCCCAGGACCAGGAGCCGAGTTCGGCCGCGCCGAGCGCGAGTCGCAGGCGCGTCGCGCTCTCGGCGAAGCTGGCGTTGCGTTGCTCCTCCCGCACGTCCTCGGCCGCGGCGGCGTCGCGTGCCCGCCGCTCCCACCGATGCGCCAGGCCCGCGAGGAGCAGCATGCCGCCGACGGCGCTGCCGAGAGACAGCAGGCCGTTGCCGCCCGGCGTCGCCATGTCGCGCATGGCGATCACCATGGCCGGCCAGCCCGGGACCGGCGACCGTGCGCAGAGAAGGGGCTGGTTCGCCGGGATCGCCTCCTCCGCGCTGCGCGCCAGGACGCGGCCGTCCGACGCGAGGAGGGCGAGGCGAATGCCGGGCGGCGGGGAGGGGCCCAGCAGCGCGGCGGCGAGCGCGGCCGGAGTCGGCGCCGCGCGCCAGGGTGCGTCCCGCAGCGCGGCGGCCGTGGCGGGGGAGGCCTCGGGGTCCGACAGCGAGGCCTGCGGCGACGCAGGGACGAGGGATGCGATCCGGTCGGCGGCCGCGGCCGCTTCGTGCTGCAGTCCCGCCGCCCTGCCGGCATGGTCCGGCAGCAGCCGGCCGAGCAGGACCAGCGCCAGCGGCAGCAGCAAGGCGCCGACGAGAAGGAGACGCGACAGGCGCACGGTTGTCCGCGCCGCGGCAGGCCGCGGTCTGGGCGCGGACTCCGCCACCGTCGGGAGCCGAAGACTGATGCCGGTGAAGCCCAACCCCCGGGGCCCCTGTTCGTTGAGGGCGAGCACCACGCCCGCGCCGTTGCTTGCACCATGACGTTCTGGTTGAAAATCTGCAGCTAGAAATCTCGTGAACAATGGAAGTTGTCGGCAGCATCCCCGCGCCCTTGCCCGCGAGGTGAGCCGGGCAGGCGTTTCCGCCCGGCTCGCATCTGCCTTATCCTGACGCGCCTTCCCCGGGCACCAGCGCTGCCCGCCATCTGCGGAGACCAG
Source organism: Paracraurococcus lichenis (assembly GCF_030657435.1). Lineage (GTDB taxonomy): Bacteria > Pseudomonadota > Alphaproteobacteria > Acetobacterales > Acetobacteraceae > Paracraurococcus > Paracraurococcus lichenis. The sequence goes on from NZ_JAUTWS010000002.1 coordinate 91,346, forward strand.
ACCGGATGCCCGATGCCCCGCGCGACCTCGTCAGCGACATGCCCGAGCCGGGCGAGGTACGCATGCTGCAGCCCGGCTTGCTGCGCGCCCGCATGCCGCTGCCCTTCCCGCCGGGCCATGTGAACATCTGGCTGCTCGAGCATGACGGCGGCTGGCTGGCGGTGGATACCTCCGTCGCCGGGCGGACCAGTCGCGGCCTCTGGGACCAGGTGCTGGCGCAGCCGGTACTCGGCGGCCGGCCGCTGACCGGCCTGCTGGTCACGCATTTCCACCCCGACCATATCGGCCTCACCGGCTGGCTCTGCGAACGCTTCGGCCTGTTCCCGACCATGACGCGCATCGAATGGCTGATGGCCCGCGCGCTCTGGTACGACAGCGGCCCGGACATGATGGCGCAGCAGCTCGCGCATTACGCCCGCGCCGGCTGCACGCCGGAATACCTCTCCTTCGTCGAGGGGCGCGGGGCGCTCTACCAGCGCGCGGTCGCCGAGCTGCCGCGCAGCTTCCATGCGATCAAGGACGGTCGCAGCATCCGCATCGGCGGCAGCGAGTGGCGGGTGATGACCGGCGCCGGCCATGCGCCCAACATGGCGACGCTCTATTGCGCCGAGCGCGGCGTGCTGATCTCGGCCGACCAGATCCTGCCGCGCATCTCCCCCTATATCGGTCTGCATCCGGGCGAGCCGGAGGCCGATCCGCTCGGCGACTTCCTCTCGAGCAACGAGCGCTTCCGCGCGCTGCCGGAGGACACGCTGGTCCTGCCCTCGCATGGCGAGCCCTTCACCACGCTGCACCGGCGGCTCGACCAGCTCGCCGGCCACCATGCCGAGCGGCTGGATACGCTCGCCGAGGCCTGCCGCGAGCCGCTGACCGCCTTCGAGGCCGCGCAGGTGCTCTTCCCCCGCGCGACCGGCGAGCTGTCGCAGGTCGGCTTCACCGTCGGCGAGACGTTGGCGCATCTGCGTCGGCTGGAGCGGCAGGGACGGCTCTCGGTCGAGCCCGGCCCCGGCGATGCCGTGAGGTTCCGGACGCGCACATGAGCTTCGACGCCGATGTGGTGGTGGTCGGTGCCGGCGCGGCCGGCATCGCGGCGGCGCGCGCGCTGCTGGCGCGAGGGCGGACGGTGCGGGTGCTGGAGGCGGGCGGGCGGCTCGGCGGGCGGGCCTTCACCGACACCGAGTCGCTCGGCGCGCCCTTCGATGCCGGCGCCTCCTGGATCCATGTGGCGGAGCGCAACCCGCTGACGCCGATCGCGCAGGGCATGGGCTTCACGCTGCGCGACGAGCGGCGGCGGGTGCGCGACATCCTGCTGGTCCGCGGCCGGCCGGCCACCGCCGGGGAGCGCGCGGCGCATGACGCGGCGGCCGAGGCCTGGGAGGCCGCGGCCGAGGCGCGGGATGCCGCCGGCGGCGAGGACATCCCGCTCGCCCAGGCGGTGCCGCGCGGCGGGCCCTGGGACGCCACCATGGCCTATTGGTTCAGCACCATCATCTCCGGCGTGGAGGCGGAGCGCTTCAGCCTGCGCGACTACGTGGCGACCGGGCTGGACGGCGGGAACCTGCAGGTGCGGGAGGGCTTCGGCACGCTGGTCGCGCGGCTGGGGGAGGGCCTGCCGGTGACGCTGCACGCGCCGGTCGCGCGGCTGCGCCAGGACGGCGCCGGCCTCGCGGCGGAGGGCGGCTGGGGCGTGCTGCGGGCGCGGGCGGCGATCGTCACCGTCTCGACCGGCGTGCTGGCGGCGAAGGGCATCCAATTCGAGCCTGAATTGCCGGACGAGGTCCATGCGGCGATCGCCGGGTTGCCGCAGGGGCTGCTGAGCAAGGTCGTCCTGCGGGCTTCGGGGGAGGGGCGGCTCGGCCTCGGTCCCTTCTCGCGGCTGGGGCGGATGGTCGAGGGGCCCGGCGACCACGCCATGTCCTGGATGCTCTGGCCCTGGGGCCGCGACCATGCCGTCGGCTTCCTCGGCGGCGAACTCGCCTGGCAACTGGCGCAGGAAGGCCCGGCCGCGGCCGAGGCCTTCGCCCGCGCCGAGCTCGCCCGTTATGTCGGCGCGGCGGAAGTCGCGCGCAGCTTCGCCCCGGGCGCCGTCGTGACCCGCTGGGCGGAGGACCCGCTTTTCCTCGGCGCCTATTCCCATGCCCGAGTCGGGCACTACGGTGCCCGCGCCGCGCTGCGCGACGCGGCTCCGGGCGATGGCCGGCTGCGCTTCGCCGGCGAGGCCTGCCACCCGCGCTATGCCGGCACGGTCGGCGGCGCCTGGGAGAGCGGCGAGCACGCCGCGGCGGCAATCGACGCCACGCTCGGCTGACGCGCAGGCCGCGTCGGGGTATGGCGCGGGCATGATTTGCATCGACGTCGCCGGCCCCGTCGCGTCGCGCGCCACCGGATGCTTGCCGGTCGAGGACCTGCGCCAGGTCGCCCCTGTGCACGCGCCGGCGGCGGGCGCATGACGGCGTTGCGTCCACACCCCCGGCCTGCCGCGGCGGAGGCCGCGGATCCCATCCGCCCGCGCGCCGCGACCGAGGGCCGGAATGGGGGTGCCGGCGGCAACGTCCCGCGCGCGATGCTCTGGATGCTGGCGAGCGGGCCGCTCTTCACCTGCCTCAATGCCCTGCTCCGCACGCTGGCGCAGCAGCTCGATCCCTTCGTCGCGCAGTTCCTCCGCTACGGCGCCGGCCTGCTGGTCATGCTGCCCTTCATCTGGCGCGCGGGGCTTGCCGCCTACCGGCCGAAGGGCCTCGGCGGGCAGCTCTGGCGCGGCGCCGTGCATACCGGCGGGCTGATGCTCTGGTTCGTCGCCGTGCCGCATGTGCCGCTGGCGGAGATGGTGGCGCTCGGCTTCACCACGCCGCTCTTTATCATGCTCGGCGCGATCCTCTTCCTGCGGGAGAGGCTCGTGCTCGCGCGCTGGGTCGCGGCGCTGGTCGGCTTCGCCGGCGTGCTGGTCGTGGTCTCCCCGGGGCTGGGCGGTGGCGGCAACCCTTATGCGCTGGTGATGCTCGCCAGCTCACCGCTCTTCGCTGCCTCTTTCTTCATCACCAAGGCGCTGACGAAGCGCGACACGCCGGCGGTGATCGTGGCGTGGCAGGCGATCGGCGTGACGGCCTTCACCATGCCGCTCGCGCTCTGGTCCTGGACCTGGCCGACGCCGCTGCAATGGGCGCTGTTCCTGCTGGCCGGGGCGCTGGGCTCGGCCGGGCATTTCTGCCTGACGCGCGGCTATGCGCTGGCCGACATCTCGGCGACGCAGCCGGTGAAGTTCCTCGAGCTGATCTGGGCCTCGGCCATGGGCTTCGCGGTCTGGGGCGACATTCCGGGGCGGACGACGCTGCTGGGCGGCGCGGTCATCTTCGCCGCCACCACCTGGATCGCGCGGCGCGAGGCGCGGGCGCGGCGGTAGCGCCGCGCCTCGCGGCTGCGCTACTCCGCCGCCACCCGCGGCACCGCGCCCGGCACCGCGTCCTTCAGCGCCGGCATGACCTGCTTCGCGAAGATCTCGATGTTCTTCATGGTCAGGTCGTGCGGCAGGGTGCCGAAATGCAGCCCGGCCATGACCAGGTTGAAGCCGCCGCGGCGCTGGTACTCGGCCAGCTGGTCGATCACCGTCTGCGGCCCGCCGCAGATGAAGGTGCCCTGCTCAAGCATCTGCTCCATCGTCCGGTATCCGCCGGTGATGGTCTTGCGTGACTGGATCAGCCCCTTCATCGAGGCGAGCGAGGTATAGCCCGGCGGCAGCAGGTATTCCTGCGGCATGCGGAGGAACTTGTTGGCGAAGGCCTCGATATGCGGCTTCGCCTCCCGCCGCGCGGTCGCGTCATCCTCCGCCACATAGAGTTTGATCGACCATCCCAGCTGGTCCGGGCTGGCCTGGTAGCCGCGCCGCTCGGCCTCGTCGCGGTAGAGCTGCATGGTCCTGAACAGCGTGGCCGCTGGCGCCGCGGTCTGCAGGTAGGTGTAGCGCCGCGCCGGGTCGGCGGCGAACTCGACGGTCTCGCGCGAGCCCTGGGAGGGGATCCAGACCGGCGGATGCGGCTGCTGGTAGACCCGCGGCCAGAGGTTCACATGCGGGAAGTGGTAGTGCTTGCCCTCCCACGGGAAGGGACCCGTGCGGGTCCAGGCCGCCATGATCAGGTCATGCGCCTCGTGGAAGCGCTCGTGGCTCTCGGTCGGGTTCACCGCGAGCGAATGGTACTCGGCGCCGATACCGCGCACGAAGCCGGTGACCAGCCGCCCGCGGGTGATGTTGTCGAGGACCGCGAATTCCTCGGCGACCGAGAGCGGGTTGGACAGCACCGGCAGCGCCCGCCCCAGCACGGCGATTTTCGCCGTCTCCGGGATGCGCCGCGCCAGCATGCCCGCGAAGACGTTCGGGCAGGGCATCAGCCCATAGGCGTTCTGGTGGTGCTCGTTGACGCCGACGCCCTCGAAGCCCAGCGCCGCGGCGTATTCCAGCTCGTCGAGATAGCGGTGGTAGAGGTCGGCGCCCTTCACCGGGTCGTAGAAGCTGTTCGGCAGCGTGACCCAGGAGGAGGGGTAGGTCTTGTCGTAGTCCGGATCGAGGTCCGCATAGGGCATCAGGTGGAAGAAGTAGAACCTCATCGGCCGGCCCTCCCCAGGAACTCCTCGACGATGGCGCAGAACGCCTCGGTCTTCTCGACCTGCGGCGAGTGGCCGCAGTCCGCCACCACCACCGCCTCGCTGCCCGGGACCAGCCCGGCCCAGTGCTGCGCGTAGACGGCGGGGAGGACGGCGTCCTCGGCGCCCCAGAGGATCAGCGTCGGCACGTCGATCCGGTGCAGCCACTTGTGCAGGTGCGGGTCGTGCCAGCGCGGCGACCAGGCCAGGCGCGCGGTGGCGAAGCGGTTCTTCAGGCGCCGGTCGATCTCCGCCTCGTCCGGCTCCGCCGCCAGCAGCGCATCGGCGAGGGACTGGTCGTGGAACAGGGCGCGCGTCGCCTGCTCCTCGGTCCAGAGGAAGGTGTCGGGCCGCGGCACGCCCTTCATGTGCAGGCCGGCGGGGCCGATCAGCGTCAGGCTCGCCAGCCGGTCCGTGCTGCGCACCGCCGCCTCCGCCGCCACCCAGCCGCCGAGCGAGGCGCCCACCAGGTGCGCGCCGCTGATGTCGAGCGCCTTGAGCAGGTCGAGCACGAAATAGGCGACGTCGTGGATGGTGTCGAACCAGTCCGGGGTGTCGGTGCGCCCGAAGCCCGGCATCTCGGGCGCGATGACCGCATGGCGTTCCGCCAGCCGCGCCAGCGCCGGCGTCCAGCGGCCGCCGCCGCCCGCGCCGTGCAGCCAGAGCAGGGGCGGGCCCTCGCCGCCGCGCTGGACCAGGGTGCGGCAGCCCGCGATGGTGACGAATTCCTCGATCATGCCGGCCGGATCCCCGTCTCCGCAATCACAGCAGCCCAGGTCTCCCGTTCGGAGGCCAGCATCTGCGCCAGGTCCTCGGCGCTGCCGCCGACCGGCTCGAAGCCCAGGCCGCGCAGCCGTGCCGCGAAGTCGGGCGCGGCGACGGCCTGGCGCACCGCGCGCTCGATTACCGCGGCGATCGGCGCCGGCGTGCCCTGGGGCAGGAACACCGCCTGCCAGGGCGCCGGCTCGAAGCCCGGGAAGCCGAGCTCGCCGAAGGTCGGGATCTCGCCCAGCACGCCGAGCCGCCGGCGGCCGCTGACCGCCAGCGCATGCACCTGCCCGTCGCGGATCGACTGCATGCCGCTGGCGGAATCGACGATGCCGCAGCGGATGTGGTCGGCGATCAGGTCGCGGATCAGGTTCGGCGTATTGGTGTAGTGGACGATCTCGTTGCCCAAGCCGGCGCGCTTGATCAGCAGCGCGGCGTTGATGTGGCTGGCGGTGCCATGGCCGTAATCGGCGAGGATGAATCGCTCCGGCTGCGCCCGCACCAGCGCGAGGAACTGCTGCAGCGTCCGCGCCGGCACCTGCGGCGGCACGACCAGCACCGTCGCCGCCTGGTGCAACTGGGAGACCGGCATGAACTGCCGCACGTCGTAGCTCAAGGAGGGGTCGACCAGCGGCGCCAGCAGGATGGAGGAGATGCTGCACATGAGGGTGTGGCCATCCGGCCGCGCCCGCGCCGCCGCCAGGATGCCGACCGCGCCGACGCCCTGGTTCAGGTTCTCCACCACGACGCCTTGGCCGAAGGACTCCGCGAGCTTCATCGCCAGCGCCCGGGCGATGACATCGGCGCCGCTGCCGGGGCCGGAGGGCACGATCATCCGCACCGGCCGGTCCGGCCGCCACTCGCCCTGCGCCGCCACCCGGCTTGCGGCCAGCGCGCCCCCCAGGGCGCCGAGCATGGGCCGGCGCCCGATCCTTCCCTGCATCCGCCCCTCCCCAGGGGTGTCCTTTGCGGGGAGTAGAGCAGCCGCGGCGCGCGCCGGCCAGACCCGATCAGCCGCGCTCGATATGCCCGCGGATGGCGCCGGCCGCGTCCACCCAGCCCTTCTTCGCGGCATAGGCGAGCATGGCCTCGAAGCCCTGGACCCAGGCGGCGTCGCCGGCGCGGCCGGAGGCGGCGCGCAGCCAATCGGGCGAGATCCAGGCGTGGTCGCCATCGAGGCGCCCGGCCGGGCCGAGGGCGGCGGCGAGCGCCTCCCCATGCAGCCCCTCCGCGACGAGGACCTTGAAGGCCTTCAGGTCCTCCGGCGCGTCGAGCCGCGCGCCGGCCGTCGAGACATGGATGATCACGGAGGCTTCCTTCCGGGACGGCGGGCTCTGGCGGCCCGCTCGAGGGTATCGGGGAGGGCGGGCCCTCCCCGCAGCGTCAGCCGCGCGCCTTCGCCTCGCGCCGGCGGCGGTGCAGGATGAACTCCGTATAGCCGTTGGGCTGGGTCGTGCCCTCGAAGACCAGGTCGCGGGCGGCATGGAAAGCCGGGCCATCGAAGGCCGGCGCCATCGGCGTATAGGCCGGGTCGCCCGCATTCTGCTTGTCCACGACGACCGCCATGCGGCGCAGCGTCTCCTCGACCTGCTCCTGCGTGGCGATGCCGTGGCGCAGCCAGTTGGCGATGTGCTGCGCGCTGATGCGCAGCGTCGCGCGGTCCTCCATCAGCCCGACATCGTTGATGTCCGGCACCTTGGAGCAGCCGACACCCTGGTCCACCCAGCGCACGACATAGCCGAGGATGCCCTGGGCGTTGTTGTCGAGCTCCGCCTTCACCGCATCGGCCGGGAAGTTGGTATCGGCCGCGAGCGGGATGGTCAGGATATCGTCGAGCTTCGCCCGCTTGCCACCCTTGGCCAGTTCCTCCTGCCGCGCGGCCACGTCCACCTCATGGTAGTGCAGCGCGTGCAGCGTCGCGGCGGTGGGGGAGGGGACCCAGGCGGTATTGGCGCCGGCCTTGGGGTGGCCGACCTTCTGCTCCAGCATCGCCGCCATGGCGTCCGGCGCCGCCCACATGCCCTTGCCGATCTGCGCCCGGCCGCGCAGGCCGCAGGCGAGGCCGGTATCGACGTTGTTGTCCTCGTAGGACCTGATCCAGGCGGCGCCCTTCATGTCGTTCTTGCGGATGACCGGGCCCGCTTCCATGGAGGTGTGGATCTCGTCGCCGGTGCGGTCGAGGAAGCCGGTATTGATGAACACCACGCGGTCGCGGGCGGCGCGGATGCATTCCTTGAGGTTCACCGTGGTGCGGCGCTCCTCATCCATGATGCCCATCTTGATGGTGTTGCGCGGCAGGCCGAAGGCGTCCTCGACGCGGGAGAAGAGCTCGTTCGCCCAGGCGACTTCCTCCGGCCCGTGCATCTTCGGCTTGACGATGTAGATGCTGCCGGCGCGGCTGTTCAGGTGCTTGCCGCGCAGGTCGTGCAGGGCGATCGCCACCGTGCACATGGCATCCAGGATCGTCTCCGGCGTCTCCTGACCCGCGAGCGTCACCACGTCCGTCATCATGTGGTGGCCGACGTTGCGCACCAGCATCAGCGAGCGGCCATGCAGCGTGACGGCGCCGCCCGCGGGTTTCAGCCAGGTGCGGTCGGCGTTCAGCGTGCGGGTCAGCGTCTTGCCGCCCTTCTCGAACTGCGCCGACAGCGTGCCGTTCATCAGGCCGAGCCAGTTGCGGTAGACCAGGATCTTGTCCTCGGCATCCACCGCGGCGACCGAATCCTCGCAGTCGACGATGGTCGTGACCGCGCTCTCCAGCACCAGGTCGGCGATGCCGGCCGGGTCGTCCTTGCCGATCGGGTGGTCGCGGTCGATGCGCAGCTCGGCATGCAAGCCGTTCTGCACGAACAGGATCGCGGCCGGCGCATGCGGCTCGCCCTGGTAGCCGATGCAATGGCCGGGCTGGGCGAGGCCGATGGAGCGGCCATCCCGCAGCGTCACCGCCAGCGTGCCGGCGGTGATGGCATAGGATTTGGCATCGCGGTGCGAGGCGCCGCCGGCGAGCGGCGCGATCCGGTCGAGCACGCCGCGGGCGTAGTCGATCACCTTCTTCCCACGCGCGGGGTTGTAGCCCTTGCCGCGCGTCGCGCCGTCGGTCTCCGGGATCGCGTCCGTGCCGTAGAGCGCGTCGTAGAGGCTGCCCCAGCGGGCATTGGCGGCGTTCAGCGCGTAGCGGGCATTGGAGACGGGGACGACGAGCTGCGGGCCGGCGATCTGGCCGAACTCAGCATCCACGTTGGTAGTGCCGACCTGGAAGTCCGGCCCCTCGGGGACGAGGTAGCCGATCTCCTGCAGGAATGCCTTGTAGGCCGCGAGGTCCACGGGCTTCGCCGGATGCGCGCGATGCCAGGCATCGATCTTCGCCTGCAACTCGTCGCGCTTCCGCAGCAGGGCGGCGTTGCGGGGGGCGAGGTCCTTCAGGATGGCGGCGTAGGAGGACCAGAAGCGCTCCGCGGAGACGCCCGTACCCAGCAGGGCTTCCTTCTCGAGGAACTCGGCCAGTTGCCGCGCGACCGTCAGACCCGCCATCTCGACCGTTTCCGCCACTGACCGCCTCCGTCCTTGATGTCCCCGGCCGGGCCGGGCCCGGAGGCGCCGTACCTAGGCGGAAAGCGGCCGAGGCGCAAAGGGGGTGGGGCGGCGCGCGGCCGGAACATACATCCCCCGGTGGACCCGAGTGGCGATCAGGCGGCGAGCGCGGCCATCCCGGCCGCGGCGGCGCGCAGGCGCGGCAGCACCTCCCGCCCGAAGCGGGTGAGGGCGCGCTTCACCGCCGCGCCGGGCAGCCCGGTGAAGCCCATGTAGAGGGAATAATGCGTCGGCCGCAGCAGGCGCATGTCGGCGATCAACTGCTCGGCGATCTTCTCCGGCGCGCCGATCAGCCCATGCTCCAGCAGCCATTCCACCGTCGGCTCGCCCTCGAAGGCGAGGGGGCGGAGATGCACGCCGTCCCGCGGCGGGACGGCGGCACGCAAGGAGCGGGTATTGCGGGCGAGGTTCAGCAGCCCCTCGGCCGCCTGCCGGGCCTCGGCCCGGTCCTCGGTGACGAAGAGGTAGCGCTGGATGCCGAGCGGCATGGGCTCCGGCCCGCCGACGCCGCGCCAGGCCTCCCGCAGGTCCTGGCACATGCCGGTGGATTGCGGGCCGCTGCGATAGCCCTGGCTGACCATGGGCGTGGCGCCGGCCCGGACGCCGCGCGCGAGCACCGCCGGCGTCGAGGAGGCGAGGAACATCGGCGGCATGCGGCCGGAGAGGGTCCGCGCGGCGACCGGCGTGTCCTCGATCCGGTAATGCACGCCGAGGTGATGCACGCGCCCGGTGGTCAGCGCCTGCTCGACGATGTCCCAGCCCTCCAGCAGCCTCTCGTAGCGGGAGTCGATCGGCACGCCGAGGCTGCGGAACTCGTGCGGCTGGTGGCCGGGGCCGAAGCCGAGCAGGGCGCGGCCGCCGCTGATCTGGTCCAGCATCGCCACCTCCTGCGCCACGCGCAGCGGGTGGTGCAGCGGCAGCACGACGACGGCGGGGCCGAGCAGGATGTGCGAGGTCACCGCGGCGCAATGTGTCGCCATCAGCAGCGGCGAGGCGCAGACCGAGGCGGAGGAGAAATGGTGCTCCGCGAACCAGGTCGCATCGAAACCCAGCTCCTCCGCCAGGCGCACCTGGCGGACGGTATTCGCCAGCACAGCGGCGGGCGTCTCGCCCGGGTGGTTCATCGACATCAGGTTGAAGTAGGCGAACTGCATGCCCGGTCCCGCGGATGCTGCGCTGCGGGAAAGGCTGGCATCGCGGGGGGCGGGGCGCAAGCGGCCCCGCCCCCCTGAGCCTCAGCGGTCGAGCACCGCGCGGTCGTTCTTCGCGACCAGCGTGCGGACATGCGGCTCGAGCTCGGCCTGGGTGAGGCCCCAGCTCTCCGCGAACTGCATGACCAGCCGCTGCTCGCCCTGCTCCGTCTCGCCGTCGCTCATGGCGCTGTCGATCATGTTGAGCAGGATGCAGAGCTTCTGCTCCGGCCGCAGGCGGGGATTGCTGTCGGCGAGGAACTGCGTCGGCTGGGTGGCGCGGACATAGCGCAGCGCGGCATTGAGCTGCTCGCGCGTCGCGCCGCGGCCGAGGACGGAGACGAGGTGGCCGATCTCCTCCTCGTCCATCTCCCCGTCCGCGCCCATGCAGTAGATCAGCGAGACGAGGAGGCAGGTGCGCGGATTGAGGTCGAGCGAGGCGGATTGCGACTTGAACATTCCGAACATGGCTGGCCCCCCTGCGGCCGGCCGCACCGGCCCATCCGGTGCGGCTTACGGTCGGGCCAAGTATGGATTACAGGGATGTAATGCAAGCCCCCGCCCTGCGGGTCAGAGCCCGGCGCGGTCGAGCCGCAGGATCGCCCGCGCCATGGCCTGGGCGCGCGGTACCATGCTGGCGACCTCGAGATATTCCTCCGGGCTATGCGCCTTGCCGCCGACCGGGCCGACGGCGCAGATGGTTGGTGCGCCAACCGCGGCGGTGAAGCCGCTATCGGCGCAGCCGCCGGAGAACTCGCCGGTGACGGCAAGGCCGCTCTCCTTCGCCGCGTCGACATACATCCCGAACAGCTTCGCGGCCGCGGGCGTCTGGGTCAGCGGCAGGAACTCGCCGCGGATGGTGAGCTTCGCCTTAGTGCCGGGAACATGGCTGCGGGCGATGATGTCGTGGATCTTCCCCATCACCTCGTCGCGGTCGGCGGGCTCGACATAGCGCAGGTCGATCTGGCCCTGCGCCCAGGGGGCGACGGTGTTCACGCTCTGCCCGCCCGAGACCAGGCCCACGTTCAGCGTGATGCCGCGCTTGAGGTCGGTCAGCGCATGGATCGCCTGGATCTTGCGGGCCAGTTCCTCGATGGCGCTGATGCCGGCCTCGAAATTGCCGCCGGAATGGGCCGCCTTGCCCTCGATGTCGAAGACCGAGAAGACGCCGCCCTTGCGGCCCGTCACCACGCCGCCATTGGGACGGCCGGGCTCCGAGTTGAAGACCACGCGCGCCTCGCGCGCCGTCGCCTCGATCACCGCGCGCCCCTCGGGGCTGCCGATCTCCTCGTCGCCGGTGAAGAGGCCGAGCAGTGGGCCCGGGGCGCCGCCGAAGCGCCGGAAGGCGGCCAGGACGAACATGTTCATCACGAGGCCGGCCTTCATGTCGGCGACGCCGGGGCCGGTGGCGATGCCGTTCTCGATCCGGAAGGGGCGGCGGGTCGGCTCGCCCTTCGGGAAGACCGTGTCGCGGTGGCCCATCAGCACGATGGAGCGCTGCATGTTGCCGCTGGCCAGCGCCTCGCCGCCCGCGACGCGGGCCTTCAGGCAATCGCCGTAGGTCTCGCGCGGCACGACCTCCACGGGGATGTCCTGCTCGGCCATGAAGCGCTTGACGATCTCGCCCACGGCATCGACGCCGGCCTTGTCGTAGCTGCCGCCATCGGTGTTCACCATGGCCTCGAGCACCCGCAGCATCGCCTCCTGCTGGGTGGCGAGCCAGGCGGTGATGGTGGATTCGGTGCTCTCGGCGGTCATGCGCGTCTCTCCGTCTCGGGGGGCGGCAGGCTGGCACCGCCGGGGCGGGAGGGAAAGACCGCGCCGGCGCTACTCGATCCTGCCGATCCGCCGCACGGCCTTGACGAGGCGCGCGGTGTCGTCGCGGAAGAAGCGCTCGAAGGCGGCGCCGTCGCGGTGGTCCAGCGCATTGCCGCCGGCCTCCAGCGCGCGCCGCAATTCCGGGTCGGCGGCGACGCCCGCCATGGCCTGCCGCAGCGCCTCCCGCAGCGGCGCCGGCGTGCCGGCGGGCGCGAAGACGCCGGCCCAGATGTAGTACTCGGCCTCCGGGAAGCCGCGCTCGATCAGCGTCGGCACCTGCTCGAAGCCCGGCGCGCGGCGGGCGCCCCAGCTCGCCAGCACGCGCACGGCGCCCGATTTCAGGTGCGGCGTGATCGGCCCCGGCCCGCTCGCCAGCGCCTGCACCTGGCCCGAGAGCAACGCCGTCAGTGCCGGCCCACCGCCCTGGAAGGGCACGTGCAGCAGGTCGAGCCCGGCCGCCGTGGTCAGCATCGCCATCGGCAGGTGCAGCGCGCCGTAATTGCCGGAGGAGGAATAGGGGATCGCACCCGGCCGCCGCTTCGCATCGGCGATGAACTCCTCCAGGCTTCGCCAGGGCGCCTCGGCCGGCACGGCCAGGTAGGTCGGGTCGGCGGTGAAGAGCGCGATGGGCGCGAGCTGGTCGATCTCATAGGCCGGCGGCCGGCCGAGGAGCCGCGCCGCCTCCGGGATCACCGCCAGCGAGGACAGCGCCATCAGCAGCGTGTACCCGTCCGGCGCCGCCCGGGCGACCGAGGCATTGCCGATCTCGCCCGAGGCGCCCGGGCGATTCACCACCGGCACGGGCTGCTTCCACAGCCGCTCCAGCCCCGCCGCGACCGGCCGCGCCACGACGTCGCCCTGCCCGCCGGGCGGGAAGGAGACGACCAGCGTGACGGCGCGGTTCGGGAATCCCTCCTGCGCGCGGGCGGCGAGGGGCGCGGCCGTCGCGGCGAGCGCAGCGGCGAGGAGGGGGCGGCGATGCAAGGGGCGTCTCCCGGTGTCTCTGGCGTCGATGCGCGTGGCCATCGCACCAGAGCCGGGGCAGCCTGCCAAGCTCCCCCGGTCAGCCGCCCGGTGCGGCCGCGAGTTGCTGGAAGGTGAGGTGGTTGCCGTCGGGATCGGAGACCACGGTCAGCCTCCCCCAGGGCGCCGCGATGATGTCGGAGGGCGATGCGCCGGCCGCGAGCAGCGTCCGGCGGCAGGCCTCGATATCCTCGGTCTCGAAGACGAGGCCCCGCAGGCTGCCCGGCACCATGCTCGGGAACCAATTGGCCAGCATGATGGCCGCGCCGGTGCCGCGCGGCGCGAGCCGGACGACATGGACGGTCTTGCGGCCGGTCCAGACATTCTCGTCGTCGAGGATCTCGAAGCCGAGGACGCCGGCATAGAAGGCCTTGGCGCGCCGGACATCGCTGACCGGAACGGTGACGGTGCTGAGCTGGGCATCCATGCAGGGACTCCAGGGCGGATCACGGCGGCGCTGCCTCCCCGGCCGAGGCGGTGCGATGTTCGGGGGAGGCGACCGCGGGCATCCATAACGCCGGCTGCGCGGCATCAGGATGCCCGGGGCCGATCTTCGCCGGGCGGGTTCGGTCCTTTGGCCGTGTCTGCCCCACGGCCATGGGATCGAGGGCGGAGCAGGGGACGCGCCCCTGCCTTGATCCCGCTGCCGCGCCGCTACCGGGCGGGAGCGCATCGTCCAGCCTTCCCGGTCCCGTCCCGCGCCGTGGTCCGCAGGGCCGCCACGCCACCGCGCATCGGCGGCCCGCGACGATGGATCGCAAGGCCGTTCCGAGGGCGAAGCTTCGGGGGCTGCTCAGCCCACCGGGTTCTCCAGCACGCCGATCCCCGGCACCTCCACCCGCACCACGTCGCCGCGCTTGAGGAATTTCGGCGGGTTGAAGCCGATGCCGACGCCGACCGGCGTGCCGGTGGCGATGACGTCGCCCGGCTCGAGCGTGATGCCGGCCGAGATCGCCGCGATCAGCGTCGGGATGTCGAAGATCAGGTCGGCGACGGAGGCGTCCTGCCGCTTCTCCCCGTTCACATGGGTGATGACGCGGAGCTTCGCGGGATCCGGCACCGCATCCGCGGTCAGGATCGCCGGGCCCATGGGGCAGAAGCCGTCGATGCCCTTGCCCAGCACCCATTGCCGGTGCCGGTGCTGCAGGGTGCGGGCGGTGACGTCGTTGACGATGGTGTAGCCGAAGACGTGCCGCAGCGCCTCGGCCTTGCCGATGCCGCGCCCGCCATGGCCGATGACGACCGCCAGCTCGCCCTCGTAATCCGTGCTGCCGGTCGGGTCGAGATGCGCCGGGATGGTTTCGCCGGTGGCGATGATGGCGGTCGCCGGCTTGGAGAAGACCACCGGCGCCTCCGGCACCACCTCCTTCGCGCTGGCATCGAAGCCGCTGCCGGCGAACTCCCGGGCGTGCTCGTGGTAGTTCTTGCCGACGCAGAAGACGTTCTTCGGCGGCCGCGGGATGGGGGGGCAGAGCACCGCGCCCTCCGCGACGGGCGCCTTCGCCATGGCGTCCCGCGCATGCTGCAGCGCCGCAGCGCCACCGGCGATGAAGGCCGGCATGTGTCCGCCCTCGAGCGCCGGGGAGGCGGCGGCGAGGTCGAGCACCGCCCCGTCCTCGCGGAGCGCGCCGATATGCGTTCCCAGCCTGTGGGGCTTCCTGAAGGTCACCAGCCGCATCCGAGTCCTCTCCCTTCTCCCGTGCCGTGAAGCAGTCTCAGCCGGGATTTGCCAGCGGAACCTCCGCCGCCCGCTCCAGTGCCCGCGCCGCGCGGAAGGCGAGATCGTCGCGGTAGAGGGCCGCCGCCACCTGCACCGCCCGCGGCATGCCGTGCTCGTCGAGCCCGAGCGGCACGCTGATGGCGGGCTGGCGGGTCAGGTTGAAGGCGAAGGTCCAGGGCGCCCAGTCGCGCCAGAGCGCTTCGGTCGGCCGCAGCGTCGGCTGGTCGGCGGCGAAGGCGGCGGTCGGGGTACAGGCGGTCAGCAGGATGTCGTAGCGCTGGTGGAAGCGGGCCATGGCATGTGCTGCCTCAATGCGCAGGGCCTCGGCGCCGAGGAAATCCACCGCCGACATGCCGCCCTCGCGCTCCGCGACCTCCTCCAGCCCCTGATCCAGCAGCGCGCGCTTCTCCGCCGGGATGGTGGCGACGAGGCGCGCCAGCGCCACACCCCAGACCCGGCCGAAGATGGCGCGCGTATCGGGCAGGCCCGGATCGGCCTCCTCGACGATCGCGCCCTGCTCCTCCAGCAGCTTCGCGGCGCCGACCAGCGCCGCCTCGCCGTCGCGGTCGAGCGGCGGCTCGAAGCCGAGGCGGCGGACCAGGCCGACGCGCATCCCCTCGACACCCTGCTCGATTCCCTGCCGCCAGTCCCGCGGCTCGTCCGGCAGGCAGAAGGGGTCGCGCAGGTCGTGCCGCGCCATGGCCGAGAGCATGAGCGCCGCGTCCCGCACTGTCCGCGTCATCGGCCCGGCGCAGGCGACATTGGCGAAGGCGCCGAGCGGCCATTGCGGCACCCGGCCGAAGGAGGGCTTCACCCCGACCAGGCCGCAGAAGGCGGCGGGGATGCGGATGGAGCCGCCGGCATCCGTGCCGATATGCAGCGGCCCGAAGCAGGCCGCGCCCGCCGCGCCGGCGCCGGAGGAGGAGCCGCCCGGCGTGCGCTCGCGGTTCCAGGGATTGCGGGTGATGCCGTGCAGCGGGCAGTCGCCGGGCGACTTCCAGCCGAACTCCGTGGTCGTGGTCTTGCCGAGGATGACCGCGCCCGCCTCCTTCAGCCCGAGCACCGCGGGCGCGTCCTCGCTCGCCGGCACCGCCTCCGTGGTCTTGCTGCCGCGCCGCGTCGGGAATCCCGCCAGGTTCAGCAGGTCCTTCACCGTCGCGGGCACGCCGTCCAGCAACCCCATGGGCCGGCCGGCCATCCAGCGCGCCTCGCTCTCCCCTGCCTGCTGCAGCGCGCGCGGATTCATGGCGGCGAAGGCGTTGACCCAAGGGTTGTAGAGCGTGACGCGCTTCAGGACCGCCTGCAGCACCTCGACCGGCGACAGCGCCCGGCGCGCATAGAGGCCGAGCAGCGTCTCGGCGGACATCAGGGCGGGGTCGGTCGGGGGCATCGCGGGTCCTGTTGCCGGTCGGCGGCACTCTGCGCCGCCGGCGCCGGAGGCGGAAGTCCCGCCTCGGCCGGCGGGCGTCCGGGCCATGCTCGCCGGCACCTCGACAGCGCGATCCGTTGCCGGTATCGCGCGCCGTGCCGCAGGACGCGGCATTCCCGACCGAAAACGAAGACCTGACGGACAGGGCAAGGCCGACGGCATCCTCCTCTCTCGTGGATGGTCGCCGCGACGCGCGCCCGGGGCCGCTGCCTGCGGCCTGCCGCGCGGCGCCGGGACGCGCCGGGTTCGGTTGGGGGAGTGCAGGGTGAGCAGAGGCAGCGCCGCTGGCGCGGGGAGACGGCGTGGAGCGGGCGCAGGCGGAGAGCATCCTGGTGTCGCGGGGATGGCTGGCGGAGCAGCCGGCCTCGGTGCAGGCCGAGGTGCTGCGTCGGGGAGACCTCGCGCCCTTTGCCAAGGGTGACTGGCTGCACCGGGTGGGCGACGGGCCCGGGCCCTTCTATGGCGTCGTCGCCGGCTCCTTCGGAACCTATGTCGGCGGGCCGCAGCGCGGGCCGGACCTGACGCATATCCTCCGGGTCGGCTGGTGGTTCGGCGAGGGACCGACGCTCGGCGGGCAGGCCCGGCTGCTCGGCGTGCGGGCCATGGAGGAGTCCTTCGCCTGGCGGGTGCCGCTGGAGGCGGCCCGCGACCTCGTCCGCGATCCTCTCGCGGCGCAGAGCGTGGGGCGGATCAGCGTGGACGCCATGCGGATTGCGGCGGTGAACGTCTCGGACCTGCTGATCCGCCGGACGGACCGCCGGGTCGCGGCCGTCCTGCTGCGGGCGGCGGGCGCCATCGAGCGCGGCGTGATGCGGCCCACCGGCGATGTCCGCCTGACCCAGGGCAACCTGGCGCAGATGGCGAATGCGTCGCGCGACGTGGTGAACCGGACTCTGGCCCGGCTCGAGGACAGCGGCTTCGTCCGCCTGGGCTACAACCGCGTGGCCGTCCTGCAGCCGGAGGCGGTGGCGGAATTCGCCTTCCGCCACCGGCCCTGAGGCGCGCCGATGACCGCAGGGCCGGATGGCCCGGAGGTCTGAATCGGCTCGCCCAACATACAAGGCGGGCGGCCAGCCTGGCCGCCCGCCGGCGTGTCAGGCCGCGAGCTTCACATGGCTGCGGCACTGCATCAGTGGCTGGATGCGCTGGCCGAACTTGTCCATGCCCAGCAGGAAGTCGTCGAAGGTCAGCATGATGCCCTTCACGCCCGGCATCGCCGCGACCTCGTCCAGCATGCGCGCGACATTGGCATAGGAGCCGACCAGCGTGCCCATGTTGAAGTTGATGGGCGAGGGGGAGCGCTGGATGGCGGCGGCCATGGAGGTCGCTTCCGTGTTCACGTCGGCCGCGGCATGGCCCAGCAGATGCGCCAGCGCCTCCCGGTCTGCGCCCTGGTTGTAGAGGTCCCATTTCGCCAGCGCTTCGGCATCCGTCTCCTCGGCGATGATCATGAAGAGCACATAGGTGCCGACATCGCGGCCGGTCTTCGCGGCATGGGCGAGCATGCGGCGCGGCACGTCGATGCATTTCTGCGGCTCGTTCACCCCCTCGCCGAGGGCGAAGTTGAAGTCGCAGTACTGCGCGGCGAATTCCATGCCGCGGTCGCTCTGCCCCGCCGCCACCAGCTTGATCGGCACGGAGGGCGGCGGGCTGAGCTTGCAGTCATCCATCTGGAAGAACTCGCCCTTGAAGTCGGACCGGCCCGTCTCCCAGAGCTCCTTCATGATGTGCACGTACTCGGTGCTGTAGTCGTAGCGCTTGCCGAAATACGCGTCGCCGGGCCAGAGGCCCATCTGGCTGTACTCCACCTTGTGCCAGCCCGAGACGATGTTCACCCCGAAGCGGCCGCCCGAGATGCTGTCGATGGTGGTCGCCATGCGGGCGACGATCGCCGGCGGGATGGTCAGGACGGCGGTCGAGGCATAGAGCCGGATCCGGCTGGTGACGGAGGCGAGGCCGGCCATGAGCGTGAAGCTCTCGAGCCCATGGTCCCAGAATTCGGTCTTCCCGCCGAAGCCGTGCAGCTTGATCATGGAGAGGGCGAAGTCGAGGCCATAGCCCTCGGCCTTCTGCACCACCTGTTTGTTGAGCTCGAAGCTCGGCATGTACTGTGGCGAGGCCGCCGAAATGATCCAGCCATTGTTGTTGATCGGGATGAAGACGCCGATATCCATCGATCCCCTCCTGCGCGGGCGTGCCACGATACAGCAATCCGCGTGCCAGGGGTCGATCCAAGGGGAGAGCGAAGCATGAGCAGCGAGGCAGCGAAGCCCTGGGAATGGCCGGAGGCGCAATGGCGCCGGGTCGTCGGCAATGCGCGCGCCGGGCGCAGCCTGCGGCCGGCGGCCTGGCCGGGCGGGGCGCGCTGCTGCGTCACGCTGTCCTTCGACGCGGACCACGAGACGATCCCGCTGCGCGACGCGGACGAGAGCCCGATGCGCATCAGCCAGGGGCAATACGGCAACCGCCAGGGCGTGCCGCGCATCCGGGCGCTGCTGGCGCGGCACGGGATCCGGGCGAGCTTCTACTATCCGGCCGTCTCGGCCCTGCTGTACCCGGAGGAGGTGCGCGCGGTCGCCGACGAGGGCCACGAGATCGGGATCCATTCCTGGATCCACGAGGCGAACACCGCCCTGCCGCCCGGCGTCGAGCGCGACCTGACCTTTCGCGCCGCCGATGTGCTGGAGAGGCTGGCGGGCCGCCGCCCGGTCGGCATCCGCACCGCGAGCTGGGACTTCTCGGTCGATACGCTCTCGATCATCCGCGAGCTCGGCCTGCTCTACGACAGCAGCCTGATGGCCGACGACGACCCCTACGAGCTGCTGGACCAGGGCGAGCCGACCGGCATCGTCGAGCTGCCGCCGGAATGGATCCGCGACGACGCGCCCTATTTCAATTTCCTCCGCTTCAGCGCGCTCAGGCCCTACACCGCCCCCTCGGCGGTCGAGGAGATCTTCCGCGCCGAGTTCGACGGCGCCTGGGAGGAGGGGGGCATGTTCCTGCTGACCATGCACCCGCATGTCATCGGCCACCGCAGCCGCATCGCGCTGCTCGAGCGCCTGATCCGGCACATGCGGGAGAAGGGCGGGATCTGGTTCGCCACCCATGAGGAGGTGGCGCGGCACGTGCGGACGGCGCTCACGGGCTGAGTGCCGGCGCGGTCTCGTACCAACGCCCCTGAACCTTGACACGTTCAGGGGCCCCTCAGACGCCGGGCGCAAACCTCCGGTTTGCTTGGCTTCGCGCCATCCGGCGCGGCGCCCGTTCGGGCGCTCGGACCGGTCAGCAGGCCGGTCCGTTCGTATCAGGCGGCGCGGGCGGGCTGCGGATAGGCGGTCCGGGTCAGCGACTCGAAGGCGCGGCGGAAGCTGTCGGTGATCGCCTCCTCGGCGAAGCGCAGGTGCAGCCCGCGCAGGCCGGAGGCGCGCACCTCGAACGCGACCCGCGCGCCCTGCCGCGGCAGGTGCAGCACGCCGGTCGTGCCGGTCGTCAGCCCCGTCACGCCGCCGACCAGCGCGCCATGCGCCGAGAGATCGACCAGGCGGCCCTCCAGGCGCTGGCCATCGGCCTCGACCAGGCAGTCCTCGCTCACCGCGTGGCGCGTCTCGGTGCGGCGATTGGCCTCGGCCATGGAGGCACGGACGACCTGCAGCAGGCCCTGGCGCATCTGCTGCACGCTCTCGTCCACCAGGACCGTGCCGTCGCGCAGCCGGGCGACGCGGCCATCCGTCTCGGCGGCGTCGCGCGCCACCGCCTCGATGCGGCCCGCCATCTGCCGCACCTCCTCGCCATTCGCGGCGACGTTGCAGGCGATCTCCTGCGTCGCCGCGCCCTGCTGCTCGACCGCGGTGGCGATGATGGCCGTCGTCTCGGAGATATCGCCGATGGCGCGGCCCATGCCGGCGACCGCCTGGACCGCCGCCTCGGTCGCCGAGCGGATGCCGCCGAGCTGGCGCGTGATGTCCTCGGTCGCCTGCGCGGTCTGGGTGGCGAGCTGCTTCACCTCGCCGGCCACCACCGCGAAGCCCTTGCCGGCCTCGCCGGCGCTCGCCGCCTCGATGGTCGCGTTCAGCGCCAGCAGGTTGGTCTTCGCGGCGACATCGCCGATCAGCCGCACCACGTCGTTCACCCGCGTGGCCGCCTGGGCGAGCGAGGCGATGGTCGCCTCGGCCTCGCGTCCGGTCCCGACCGCGCGGTCCGCCAGGGCACGGGCGTTGTGCGTCTGCGCCGTGATCTCGCGGATCGAGGCGGAGAGTTCCTCGGTGGCGGCGGCGACGGCCTGGGTATTGCTGAGCGCCCGGCCGGCGGCCTGC
Source organism: Paracraurococcus lichenis (assembly GCF_030657435.1). GTDB lineage: Bacteria > Pseudomonadota > Alphaproteobacteria > Acetobacterales > Acetobacteraceae > Paracraurococcus > Paracraurococcus lichenis. Next base: position 111,833 of record NZ_JAUTWS010000002.1, read on the forward strand.
GCCGCCGCCGCCGCATTGCCGCCCAGCCGTTCCGCCGCGCCCGCGACCTCCGCGGTCTCCGTCGTCATCACGCCGGTCCGCTGCGCGACGGCCTCGACCGCATTGCGGGTCTCGCGCTCGACCCGGTCGGCCATCTCCTTGATGGCGGCGGAGCGCTCCTGCCCGGCGCGTCCATCGAGTTCCATCTGTTCCTGTGCGGCATAGGCGAGCCGGGCCTGCAGCCCGCGCAGCGCCTCGACGATCCGATGGAACTCCCGCGCCGCGGGCATCGACAGCTTCCCGCCCAGATCGCCGCGCGCGATGCGGCCGAGCTGGCCCTGCAGCTCCCGCAGGGCGCCGCGCATCGCCGTGTCGGACAGGACGCAAAGCGACATGACGACGAGCGCCGCCGCCACCGCCGCGGCGAGGATGGTGGCGACGAGGCGGTGATAGGCGCGTTCCGCCGCGGCATAGGTCCTGGCGGTCAGCTCGCTCTGCAGCCGCACCAGGCTCTGGACCTTCTCGTTGGCCGCGGCGAAGTGCGGCACGACGACATCGCGCAGGTGCTGCCGCAGCTTCGCGGCATCGCCGCGCTCGCCGATCTCGATCGCGGGCAGCATCGCCTCCTGCACGAAGCGGCCGCGCAGCGCGGCGAAGCTCTCGGCGAGACGGGTCTCCTCCGGGGCTTTCGGGGCGGACAGGTAATCGCCCCACAGCGTCGACATGGCGGCGATGTTCGTGCGGATGGCGGTCGTGCGCGGCGCGATCGAGACGCCATTGACCACGTCGCCGGTCAGCAGCGTGGCCTGCAGCAGGTTCTCCCGCATCAGCTCCCGCAGTTCGGCGAGGCGCTGCGCCGGCACGGTGCGCTCCTCGTAGACCATGCGGAGCTGCTCGTTGGAGGCAGCCGTGCCGGAAAGGCCAAGGCCGCCGACGACCAGCAGCGCCAGCAGGGCGACGCCGCCTGCGAGGGTCATGCGCACCCGGATGCTCGACCAGGCCTCGGCGAGCCGATGGCCCCAGCCACGACGCACCAGCTCGCCACTGCGGAGGGTCCAGGCCTGGCTGCCTTGGCGGAGCTGCGCATAGGCGGCCTCGGCCTGGGCCACCTCCTCCCGGCCCGGACGGCTGCGGATCGAGATATAGCCGCTGACCTTCCCGTCCGCGATCAGCGGGGTGACGTTGGCCCGCACCCAGTAGAAGTCGCCCGACTTGGTGCGGTTCTTGACCAGGCCTTCCCAGACCCGGCCCGTCTTGATCGCCGTCCAGAGGTCGGCGAAGGCGGCCTGCGGCATGTGCGGGTGGCGGACGATGTTGTGCGGCGCGCCCTCCAGTTCCGCGCTGCTGAAGCCGCTGACGCGCACGAAGGCCGCATTGGTGAAGCGGATGCGGCCGCCGGTATCGGTGCTGGAGACGAGAAGCGCGTCCTCGGGAAGCGGAATCTCGGTATTGGTGATGGGCAGGTTTTGCCGCATGGCGGCGGGTTCCTTCGGCGCGGCGGCTGGCTCAGGCCGTAATCCAGCCTGATCCGGCTACCACTCTCTCAACGGCGCGGCGTCCGAATCGACCGCGCGGCAGGCGCGCAGGCCGATCCGATGGAACGGCGCTCCGTGCCTGCCTGGTCGTCCGCCGCGTGGGTCCGCGCCGCCCTGCCCCCTGCCGCCGATGTCCCGGCGCGTCAGCCCGCCGCCACCGCCGCGCTCCAGGGGCTGGCCGCGTCGCTGATGCCGGCCACGCCCTCCGGCCCGCGCCGGATCAGGTTCGGGCAGGCGAAGTTGATCGGCATGACGCCATGCTCGACCGGTTCCACCGCGCCCTCGGCGCGCAGCGCGGCCAGCACGGGCTCGGGCAGCCGCAGGTCGGCGCTGATGCCGCTCGGCCCGGAGACGTCGATCCGCGGGTGGTGCGCGGCGTCCTCGACCCCCATGCCGAACTCCGAGACGAAGGCGAGAAGCTGGACGACCGAGGCCATGATCCGCCGCCCGCCCGAGGCGCCGACCGCGATCTCCGGCTGATCGCCCGAGGCCGCGATCACCGGGCACATGTTGTTCAGCGGGCGCTTGTTCGGGGCAATGGCGTTGGGCGTGCCGGGCTGCGGGTCGAACCACATGACGCCGTTGTTCATCATGATCCCGGTGCCCGGCAGCATGACGCGCGAGCCCATGGAGGAGAGGAGCGTCGTCGTCATCGCCACCATCATGCCGTCCCGGTCGCAGACGGTGAGGTGGGTGGTGCAGGAATCGGCTCCCTTGGGCTCGGCGTCGCCGAGGCCGGCCAGGCGCTCGGCATAGGCGTCCTGCATGACGCGGGCGAGGCGGGCATACCAGACGGGGGAGGGCGCGGTGCCGGTCCAGTCGGCATCCGTCATCCCCTCCAGCACCCGCTTCAGGGTGGGCGCCGCGGTCAGGCCGTTCACCAGCATCAGCCGCCGGCCGCGCCAGTCCACGGGGACGGAGGGCAGGACGCGGGCGCGGCACTCCCTGAGGTCGGCGGCCGAGAGCACGCCCTCCATCGCCTTCACGTCGGCGGCGATCTGCGCCGCGATCTCGCCCTCGTAGAAGTCGCGCAGGCCCGCCTGCTGCAGCCGCTCCAGCGTCGCCGGCAGGTTGCCGAGGGTGAAGAAGCCCGGACTGCCCTGGTAGGGCGGGACCCGCGGCAGGCCGCCCGGCAGGTAGACCCGCGCGCTCTCGGGGTAGAGCCGCAGCACGGCGGCCGAGTTCGCCGCCTTCAGCACCGTGTACCAGTCCTGCGGCAGGCCGCGCTTGGCCAGCGCCACGGCGGGCGCCAGCACCTCCCGGATCGGCAGCCGCCCGTGCCGCTCGTGCAGCAGCGCATAGCCCGCGACGGCCGAGGGGATGACGAAGGAGAGCGGGCCGTGGACGTTGCGGTCGCCCTCGACCTCGGGCCAGGGAAAGAGGTCCTGCTTCATCCGCCCGGTCAGCGGGAAGGCGGCGGGGTCGAGGCCGGCGGGCGAGACCGGGCCGAAGTCGAAGGTCTCGGCCGCTGCCATGCCGGGCTTCATGGCCTGGGCGAAGCCGATGCCGCCGAGTCCGCTGTTCCAGGGCTCGAGGGCGGCCAGCGCGAAGGCGGTGGCGACCGCGGCATCGGCGGCGCTGCCGCCGGCCTCGAGCATGGCGGCCCCCGCCTCGGCGGCGGCCTTCACCTGGGAGACGACCATGCCGCCGCGGCCGGTGGCGGCCGGCTTCCGCAAGGTCCAGTGCTGCGTGACATGCGGGGCGGGGGTGAAGGGTTCCGGCATCGGGCTGGCTCCGGCGACATGGCTCGCCGGCATGCTCCCGCCGCCGGTGGTCGGGGGCAAGCCCCCGGGTCTCGATCCTGGGCGGGCCGCTTCAGGCCCTGAGCAGGCTTTCACGGGTTGGGCCACACGTCGTGCGGCGCAACCCTTTGAGGCGAAAGCCTGCTCAGGGCTTTACTGCAGCGCAAACCCGAAGGGGTTTGCTCAGGGCCGCCTGGCCTCCGCTCACCGGGGCGCGTCATACCGCCCGGCAGAGGTCAGGACGTCTGCCGGTCGGCCTCAGTGGTCCACCTGCGTCCGGCGCCGCTCGGCGACCAGCGCCTCGAAGTCGAGCTTCGCATGCATGTCCACATGCGCCTCGAGGGTGGCGGTCGCCTGCGGCTCGTCGCCGCGTTCCAGGGCATCGATCAGGGTGTAGTGGTCCGCGCTCTCGGGCGCGCAGTCATTGAGCTGCATCGCCAGGCCCCAGACCACGGCAAGTTGCCGGGCGAGGCTCTGCCAGAGGGCGAGGAGGGGGGCATTGCCGGAGGCGCGGCAGAGCTCGGCGTGGAACTCCTCCTCCGCCCGGACCCGCAGGGCGGGGTCGCTCGCGCGCGCCGCCTCGGCGAAGGTGTCGGCCGCGAGCCGCAGGCGGTCGAACCGCTCCGGCCCGCCGGGCTGCACCAGGGCTTCCTTGATGGCGAGGGTCTCGAGCGTCAGGCGCACGCGCATCAGGGCGGCGACGCCCCGGTTGGTGACCTGCATCAGGCGCATGCCCTTGTAGGGCGTGCTGACGACGATGCCCTGGCTCTCCAGCAGGCGCAGGGCCTCCCGGACCGGGACCCGGCTGATGCCGAGGTCGCGGGCGATCTCCGCCTCGACCAGCCGGTCATCGGGGAGGAAGATGCCGCGCGCCGCGCCGGCGACGATGGCCTCGGCGGCCTGCTCCACCATGGTGCGCGGCTGGACCGGCACGAGCCGGCGGCCGTCGGCCACGCTTGATATGACACCCACCGGCGCGCCGGCTCGCGCCCGGTGGTCCCGCACTGCCACTGACATAGCTCCCGATCCACCTCGCGAAGACGCGAAGTTTAAATTCAACTTTCTGGTTTGGGAAGCAAAGCCGGCGGCTCCTGCCGGGCGGCGGGGCGGCAGGTCGCGAGGCGCCGTGACTGGGTACGTGCTCCGATTTATTCAACCAAAAGTTGCATTCTGCGAAACGCCTGCCAAGTCCCGTGTTTGTTCACGCTCTCGCGAGTAACTCCAAATAGAAGCGTGATGCGGATGCCGCAACGGAAAGCTGTGATCTGCCGGGGAATCCATTGCGTAAGCATATATGGTAATTCGGCAACACTCCGCGGAATCCGCGTATACGCCTAGTCGCGCCAGGGCCGCCGATGCCAGAGCTGCCGGAGAGAAGCTTCCATCTCGCCGATCATGGCGGCGTAGGCCGGGCCGATCAGCGGCCGCAGCGGCATGCCGACTCGCTCCGCCTCGCGCAGGAAGGCGGGATCGGCGAGCGCGGCCGCGAAGGCGGCCTCGAAGCGGGCGCGGATCGGGACCGGCAGCCCGGGCCCCGCGATGAACCCGCGCGAGGCGCCGGCGACCAGCTCGATCCCCTGCTCGCGGAAGGTCGGGATCTCGGGCGCGAGGCCGACCCGGGCCGGCGCCGCGGCGCCGAGCGCGCGCAGCCGCCCCTCCCGCAGCAGCGCGAGCTGCTCCGAGACATTGCCCACCAGCACGTCGAGGTTGCCGGTCAGCAGGGTCTGCAGCGCCGGCGCGCTGCCGGTGAAGGGGACATGCACCATGGGCGGCAGGCCGGCCTGCTCCTCGAAGCTCAGCATGGCGATGTGGTCGTCCCCGCCGATCCCCGTGCTTCCGTAGGAGAGGGTGCCCGGCCGCGCCCGCGCCGCCGCGGCCAGGTCGGCGAGCGTCCGCAGCGGCGAGGCGGCGAGCACGAAGAAGGCGTTCGGGTCGTCCACCACATTGGCGATCCAGGCGAATTCCGCGGTGCGGTAGCGGACCTGGCGCTCGATCGGCATGGCCGGCAGGGCGGGGCAGGAGATGGCGCCGAGGGTGTAGCCGTCCGGCGCGGCGGCGAAGACCGCCTCGATCCCGATCTGCGAGCCGGCGCCCGGCCGGTTCACCGTGACGAAGCGCGCCCCCGGGCCGAGCCGCGCGACGACATGCGGCATGACGAGGCGCGCCATGGTGTCGAGCCCACCGCCGGGCGGGACGGGGACGATGACCTCGATCGGCCGGTCATTGGGCCAGCCCGCGCCCTGCCCGCGGCCGGTGGCGGGCATGGCAAGGGCAGCCAGCGCGACGAGGCCGGCGCGGCGGGGGACCATGGCGCTCCTCCCAGAGCGTGTTGTTGCGGGGAGGGTGGGGCCAGGCGCGGCGCGGGTTCAAGCATATTGCGGCCCGGCAGCGCCCCCGGCCCGCGCCGGGCGGGGACGAAGTACCCGGCATGCCGGCGCCTGGGCGACTGGCCGCCAAGCAGCCGGCGCCGCGCCGACGCGGCCGCAAGCAGGCCGCGGCGGGTCGGCATGGACCATCCCTGCTGTTGTTCGGCGGGAGGGTGCGGTAGGCCGTGCGGGACAGGCAAGGGACGGGACGGCGATGGAAGACCTGGCAACGGTGGGGGCGGCCTTCGGGATCGAGGGCGACTGGGCGGCCTGGAAGCGCCACCGCGTGCGCTGGTCGGAATGCGACGCGCTGGGGCACATGAACAACGTCGCCTACCTGACGCTCTGCGAGGACCTGCGCGTGGGGCCGGGCTGGACCGCGCTCGGCGGCAGCTTCGCCGCCGGCGGCATCAGCCCGGTCGTCGCGCAGATCGAGGCGCGCTATCTCCGCTCCCTCGTCTTCGAGGAGGAGGCCCTGGTGACGCTGCGCTTCGCCTCGGTGAAGCGGACCTCCTTCGTGCACGACTATGCCGTCTGGAAGGGTGGCCTCTGCTTCTCCTGCCGCACGGTGCTGGTGGCGGTGCGGCAGGCGGACGGGGCGCGCGTGCCGCTGCCGGCCGATATCCGCGCCGCCATGCTGGCGGCCGGGGCGAGGGACGAGGCGGGGTGAAGGACGAGGCGGGGTGACGGGGCGCCCCGCCGGTCAGGTCTCGATCTCGCTGTCCCAGTAGAGGAAGTCGAGCCAGGTCTGGTGCAGGTCGGTGGTGGCCCAGTGCAGCCGGCGCGCCGCGCTGTCGAGCTCGTGCGGGCTTGGCTCGCGCGGCTCGCGCAGCAGCCGCATGCCCGCCTGCCGCGGCGTCAGGTTGCCCTTCTTCAGGTTGTCGGCGGGGCAGCAGGCGACGATGTTCGACCACTCGGACCGGCCGCCCTTGCTGCGCGGGATCACGTGGTCGAAGGTCAGCTCCCGCGAGGGGAAGCGGTTGCCGCAGTACTGGCAGGTGAACTCGTCCCGCAGGAAGAGGTGGAAGCGCGTGAAGGTGGCGCGCTTCTTCCGATGGTAGCTCTTCAGCGCGACGACGGCGGGCACCTCGTAGGAGCGGGCGGCGGAGCGGACCACCACGTCCTCATAGGCCTTGAGCTGGATCACGCGGTCCTGCATCACCGCGACGATCGCCTCCTGCCAGGTCCAGACCGAGAGGGGCGCCCAGCTCAGCGGCTGCATGTCCGCGTTGAGGACCAGGGTCCGCAGGTTCGAGGACACATGGGTCATGCCGGGTCGCCTGCGGCGCGGCCGGGCCGGGACGACAAAGGGGAGGGGAACGGCGGGCGGGCTTCCGCGCTCGACACGAGGGCCGGACAGGCCTGGACACCGGTGAAGCTACTGCCGTCGGGCAAGCACCGCTCCTATGCGGGGCGGGGCCAGCTAGTTCTGGGGCCTGTCACACTTACTGGGCCCCAGATACTGTGGCACCGCCGTGTTCCAGCATCTTCATGCCAGCCTGTGGACAACCGCGCAAGGCGTGGTACCCGAACCAGGCCGGCTTTCATGGCTTCGTCATGCGTCCGGCCCCGTACCGAAGGCCGCCCGCAGGCTGCGCAGGCCGGCTGCCAGCCCCGCCTCGTCGATTCCATGCGCCAAGCCCGGCTGGTAGAGCGCCTGCACCGGCACCCCGGCCTCGCGCAGCGCCGATTCGGCCTGCCGGGTCGCCTGCACCGGCACGATGTCGTCCGCCTCGCCATGCACCAGCAGCACGGGCGGGCGGCCGGTGATCTCGGCCGTGAGCGAGTCGGGGGCGAGCAGCGCGCCGGAATAGCCGAGGATGGCGGCCGGCGGCTCGGCCCGTCGCAGCCCGGCATAGAGCGCCATCATGCAGCCCTGGGAGAAGCCGGCCAGCGCCAGGGCCGAGCCCGGCAGCCCCTCGCGCGCCAGTTCGGCCGTGAGGAAGGCCTCCAGCCCCTCCCGCGCCGCCCGGGCGCCCGCCGCCATGACGGCGGGGCGGCGGTCCTGCAGGCTGAACCATTGCCGGCCATAGGGGCCCATGTCGCAGGGCTCCGGCGCATCGGGCGCGACGAAGGCGGCATCCGGCAGGGCCTCGGCCCAGTGCGGCGCGAGTTCGATCAGGTCCGCGCCGTCGGCGCCGAGGCCGTGCAGCAGCACGACGATCTGCTTCACCGGGCCGCCCGATTTCGGGCCGAAGCGGGGTCCGTCGAGGGCTGCCATCCCTGTTGCTCCCATGCCTGCCCACCCGCTACGCGCATCGGGCGATGCCAGCAACCGCACGCCTGCGTCACCTGTTTTCCGAGTCGCCGCCCGGCGCGGTGACCCGCTTCGCGCCCAGCCCGACAGGGCACCTGCATCTCGGCCATGCCCATTCCGCGCTCTTCGCGGCCTCGCTGGCCGAGGCGGCGGGCGGGCGCTTCCTGCTGCGGCTCGAGGATATCGACCGCAGCCGCTGCCGGCCGGAATTCGCCGCCGCCATCGAGGAGGACCTGGCCTGGCTCGGCCTTGCCTGGGACGGCCCGGTGCGGGCGCAGTCTGCGCATATGCCGGCGTACCGCGCAGCGCTCGACCGGCTGGCGGGGCGGGGGCTGCTCTATCCCTGCTTCTGCACCCGCGCCGACATCCAGCGGGAAGTGGCCGCCGCCGGCCATGCCCCGCATCTGGCTCCCCGGGGCCCTGACGGCCCGCTCTATCCCGGCACCTGCCGGCGGCTTTCCCCGGCCGAGCGGGAGGACCGCATCGCTGCCGGGCAGCCCTATGCGCTGCGCCTCGACATGGCGGCGGCCCTGGCGGAGGCGCCGCCCGGCCTCAGCTTCCACGAACTCGGCGAGGGCCGCCTGCGCTGCGACCCCGGGCAGTTCGGCGACGCGGTGCTGGCGCGGAAGGACGTGCCCGCCAGCTACCACCTCTGCGTCACCCATGACGACGCGCTGCAGGGGGTGACGCTGGTCACGCGTGGCGAGGACCTCAGGCCCGCCACCCATCTGCACCGGCTGCTGCAGGCCCTGCTCGAATGGCCGGAGCCGGCCTATGCGCACCACCCCCTCATCCTCGGGCCCGACGGGAAGCGCCTCGCGAAGCGGGAGGGCGCGCCGGCGCTGCGCGCCCTCCGCGCCGCCGGCCAGGCGCCCGCCGCGGTGCGGGCGATGGCCGGCTGGCCGCCCGGTGTCAGGCCAGGATGACGTCGCAGGCCTGCAGGTGATGCACGCCCACCAGCTCGATCTCCTGCGTCGGGCCTTCCGGCACCGAGGGCGGCGTCCCCGGCGGCGGCGAGCCGAAGGGGGCGACGATCTGCACGATGGTGTTGCCGTCCTCGATCTCGTACCGCACCTGCAGCGCGCCTGTCGCCGTGAAGGGATCGGTGCCGAGGAAGACCGCCGGCGGCTGCCCCTCCGGCGGCGGGAAGAAGTTCAGGTAGTGCGTGAGGTCGATGACGTCCTGCCGGTCCTGGAAGTCGAGGATCACGTCGCGGTTGCCCGGGCCGACGCCGGTATCCGGCGTGATCGGGTCGCTGGCGAAGGGCTCCAACTGCCGGCCGAAGAGGAAGACGTCATGGCCGGGCCCGCCGGCCAGCACATCCACGCCGGTGCCGCCGATCAGCGTATCGTCGCCCGCGCCGCCGAGCAGCGTATCCGCGCCCCCGCCGCCGCGCAGCAGGTCGTCGCCCGGGCCGCCGTCCAGGAGATCCGGGCCGTCGGCCCGGATGATCCCGGCATTGCCGGAGGGGCTGACGCCGGCCGCGCCATAGCCGATCAGCGTGTCGTTGCCCGGTCCGCCGAGGACGGTATCCGCGCCGAAGCCGGCATGGACGGAGTCGTCCCCCGCGCCGGCGATGATCAGGTTGTTGCCGGGCGTGCCGCCGAACTGCGCGGGGTAGGGGCCGAAGACGTCCTGGCCGAGCGGCCCGCCGGGCAGCGGGATGTTGTCGCCGGCGATGGTATCGTTCTGCGGTCCGCCGAAGATGACATCGTTGCCGGGCCGGCCGACGAGGAAATCCGCGCCGCCATGCCCCAGGATGAGGTCGCTCCCGTCCGTGCCGACCAGCGTATCGGCCGCGGCGGTTCCCGGGATGAATGCCATGGTCCGTTCCTCCCGCGGGAGGCGTCCTGCCCTCCCGCGCCGGCGGAAGGCCGGCGGCGGGGCGGTGTTGCAGGCGCCCGCCGCAACCCTCCGCGACGCGCTGCCGCTGCGCCGGGCAGGCCGCATTGCCCCGGGCCGGGTCGCGGCGCATATCGGCTGCCGCATGACCGATACCGCTGCCCGCCCGCTGATCCGCCTGGTGCCCGGCCATGACCGGCGGGTGAAGGGCGGCCACCCCTGGGCCTTCTCCAACGAGATCGCCATGACCGCCGCGGCCAGGGCGCTGCCGCCCGGCGGCGCCGTCCGGCTGGAAGGCGACGACGGCTGGCGGCACGGCACCTGGAGCTTCAACCCGCACAGCCTGATCGCCGCCCGGCTGCTCGATCGGGACCCGGGCGCGGCCCTCGACCTCGCCTGGGCCAGGCAGCGGCTCGGCGCCGCCCTGGCGCTGCGGGAGAAGCTCTATGCCACGCCCTTCTACCGGCTGGTCCATGCCGAGGCGGATGGGCTGCCCGGCCTCGTCATCGACCGCTACGGCGATGCGCTGGCGCTGCAGGCCAATACCGCCGGGATGGAGGTGCTGACGCCGGTGCTGGTCGAGGCGCTGCGGGACCTCGTCGCCCCCCGCCTCGTCGTCGGCCGCAACGATGCCGCCGTCCGCCGGCTGGAGGGGCTGGAGGAGCAGGTCGCGCCGCTGCTGGGCGAGGGCGGCACGGCGCAGGTCGAGGAGGGCGGCCTGCGCTTCGCCGTGGACCTCCTCGGCGGGCAGAAGACCGGCTGGTTCTACGACCAGCGGGAGAACCGCGACCGCGTCGCCCGCCTCGCGCCCGGCGCGACGGTGCTGGATGCCTTCTGCCATACCGGCGGCTTCGGCCTGCGCTGCGCCGCCGCCGGCGCGGCGCGCGTCACGCTGCTGGACCGCAGCGCGCATGCCCTCGACCTCGCCATGGAGACGGCCCGTGCCAACGGCCTCGCGGATCGCGTCGAGGCGCAGCGCGGCGAGGCGCTGGAGACACTCGAGCGCATGGGCGCGGCCGGCACGCGCTTCGACATCGTCGTCGCCGACCCGCCGGCCTTCGCCAAGTCGCGCAAGGACCAGCCGCAGGCGCTGCGCGGCTATGGCAAGCTGGCGCGGCTGGTGGCGCCGCTGGTGGCGAAGGGCGGCTTCCTCTTCATCGCCTCCTGCAGCCACCATGTCTCGCCCGGCGACTTCGCCGATGCGGTGATCTGGGGCCTCGGCCGGGCGCGCCGCGATGCGAAGCTGCTCTTCCAGGGCGGCGCCGGGCCGGACCACCCGGTGCACCCACAACTGCCCGAGAGCGCCTATCTGAAGGCGATGCTCTTCCAACTGGCATGAGCGTGCGGCTGCACCGCGCCTATCGCCGCAGCCGCTACGAGGCCGCGGGCGCCGTCGCCCGCATCGGCGGGCGGAGCCCGGCGGTGGACGCGCTGCTGCGCCGCCTCGGTGCGCGGGCGGGCGGCTTCGTGACGGCCTGGAACCCGGCCAGCCGCCGGATGCCGCCGGGCTGGAACCGCCGCATGCTGCCGCGCCTCCGCGCCGCGGCGCGCCGCCTGCCCATGGCGGAGGGCTGGGGCGGCGACGGGCCTTGGCGGGAGTGGCACCTGCTGCTCGGCGGCGATCCGCGCCGGGTCGCGGTGCTCGCCCGCCGCTTCCGCCAGGCCGCCATCGTCACGGTCCGTCGCGGCGCGCCGGCGCGGCTGGTCCTGCTCCGCCCCGCGCCATAGGCTGCCCCCAACCGATACCGGGAGGAACGCCATGCCCAGGCTCGACCGCGTCGAGACCGGCCTCTACCGCATCCCGCTGCCGGAGGTGCTGACCGACAGCACCCATGGCGCCATGACGGGCTTCGAGCTGGTCACCTGCCGCGTCACGGACGCCGAGGGCGCGGAGGGCGTCGGCTATACCTATACGGTCGGGCGGAACGGCGGCGCCGTCGCCTCGACGCTGGCCGAGGTCGCGGAGCTTGCCGCCGGGCAGGATGCCGACCGGATCGAGGCGCTGTGGAAGCATCTCTGGTGGGCGCTGCACTATGGCGGCCGCGGCGGGCCGACCGTACTCGCGCTCTCGGCCTTCGACATCGCGCTCTGGGACCTCAAGGCGAAGCGTGCCGGCCTCGCGCTGTGGCGGCTGCTCGGCGGACACGACCCGCGCGTGCCCTGCTATGCCGGCGGCATCGACCTCGACCTCTCGGCGGCCGAGCTGATCGCGCAGACCGACGGCAACCTGTCGCGCGGCTTCCGCGCCATCAAGATGAAGGTCGGGCGTCCCAGGCTGTCGGAGGACGTGGAGAAGCTCGCCGCCATGCGGGCGCATCTGGGCGAGGGCTTCCCGCTGATGGTGGATGCCAATATGCGCTGGACGGCGGATGCCGCCATCCGCGCCGCCCGCGCCTTCGCGCCCTACGATCCGACCTGGCTGGAGGAGCCGACCCCGCCCGAGGACGTCGCGGGCCATGCCCGGGTGCTGCGGGAGGGCGGCGTGCCGGTGGCCTCGGGCGAGAATCTCCGCTCCCTCTGGGACTTCCAGGCGCTGATCGCCGCGGGCGGCGTCAGCTATCCGGAGCCGGACGTGACGAATTGCGGCGGCGTCACCGCCTTCATGAAGGTCGCGCACCTGGCCGAGGCCTTCCATCTGCCGGTCACCAGCCATGGCGCGCATGACGTGACGGTGCAGTTGCTCGCTGCCTGCCCGAACGCCTCCTACCTCGAGGCGCATGGCTTCGGCCTCGACCGCTACATCGCCGAGCCGCTGCGGATCAAGGAGGGGCTGGCCGTGGCGCCGGACCGGCCGGGGCACGGGATCGCCTTCGACTGGGCGGGGCTCGCGGCGCTGCGGGGGTGAGCGGGCGGGTGTCGAGGTGCTGGTGCGGCCTTCGGCCCCGGGACCATGGCGCCCGACCCGGCGCGGGGCGGCCCGCGGCGCTTCGGCACCCGTGTCATCGGCAATGGCCGCCACGACCGGCCGGCGGGGCAGGGCCGGCGACCGGACGCAGCCGGCTTCGATGCCGGGCGCGCCGGAGAACCGAGCCGCGGGGCCGGGCTAAGCAAACCCCTCGGGGTTTGCGCTGCAACAAAACCCTAAGCAGGCTTTCGCTTCGCAGGGTTGGGCCGAACGAAGTGTGGCCCAACCCGCGAAAGTCTGCTTAGGCGCGCATCGGGCTCGGCATGATCCTCTTCCTCTACGGCACGCTGCTGCATCCCGCGGTGCTCGAGGCGCAGGCCGGGCAGCGCGGCCTCGGCCGGCGGCTGCGGCCGGCGCGGCTCGATGGCTGGGCGCGTGTCGGGCTCCGCGGGACGCCCTATCCGACCCTGGTGACGCGGCCGGGCGCGGCGACGGAGGGCGCGGTGCTGCGCGTCGGACCGGCCGCGCTTGCCCGCCTCGCCGCCTATGAGGGGGCCTTCTACCGGCTGCTGCCGGTGCGGGTCGCCACGGCGCGCGGCCCGGTGCGGGCGCGGTCCTGGGTGGCGCAGCGCTGGCGCGCAAGCGGGCGGGCATGGTCGCCTGGACCGGCGCCGAGGGGCCGGCGAGACCCGTCCGGCATGCCCGCCGGCGGGTGGCCGGCGGCGGTCCATCCTGCGGGAAGCGATCTCCTCGGGCCGGCGCGACCCTCGGCCGCGTATTCCCCTGGCCTGGGCGGCCGCCCGGCACCGTGACCCCGGCCGATCTCGCCGGCCTGCTCGCGGCCGAGCCGCGGCTGCGAGACCCGCTCCGCGCCGTCGCCGCACTCGGCCTGCCGCAGGCCTGGATCGGCGCCGGCTTCCTGCGGAACGCGGCCTGGGACGCGCTGGCCGGCCTGCCCTTCGGCGCCAATCCGCCGGGCGACATCGACGTCGTCTGGTTCGATACTGGCCGGGCCGATTCGGCCACCGATGTCGCGATCGAGGCCATTCTGCGCGCCGCCCTGCCGGGCGTGCCCTGGTCCGTGAAGAACCAGGCGCGCATGGCGGCGCGGAACGGCGATGCGCCCTATGCCGGCGTGGCGGACGCCGTGTCCCGCTGGCCGGAGACGGCCACCGCCGTGCTGGCGCGCTGGAACGGGGCGGGGGTGGACCTCGCCGCCCCTTGGGGCCTGGACGACCTGCTGGGCCGGGTGGTCCGGCCGACGCCGGGCTTCGCGGCCGGGGCGGTGAAGCATGCCGTCTTCCTCGCGCGTTGCCGCGAGAAGCGCTGGACCGAACGCTGGTCGGGGTTGCGGATCCTGGGCGGCTGACCGGCGGCGCGTGAGGCCGGGCGGGCCGGCACGGCCATTCGCCATACCTTCGAACCGTGCCGTTCGTCCGGCGGCCCGCGGGCCGGCCCTGCCGTCGTCAGTTGGGGCGCATCCAGGAGCCCGATGGTCGCCGGCGCAACCGGACATGGGCGATCGCTGCCATTCGCAGGCGGCGCCCGCGGCGCGGACGGGACGGCAGGCGCCCGGTCCGGTCAGCGGGATGCCGGAGCCGGTCCGGGCGGCGCCAACCTTGCCGCTTGCGCCAGAGAATTTTTCGATATATCTAAGATGCAGCATAGATGTGCTGAACAGGAGACGTCATGCACCACGGACACCCCCATCACCGACATCCCCATCACGGTCACCATCGCCACGGCCATGACCGCCGCTTCGCCCGGCGCGAGCATGGCCTCGACCTCCACCCCTTCGGCCATGGACGGCATGGCCGCGGCGGCGGCCGCTTCTTCGCCAGCGGCGACCTGCGGCTGGTCATCCTGCAACTGATCGCCGAGAAGCCCCGGCACGGCTACGAGCTCATCAAGGGCATCGAGGAGCGGGTGGGCGGCGCCTATAGCCCGAGCCCCGGCGTGATCTATCCGACCCTCACCCTGCTCGAGGACCTCGGCCATGTCGCGGCCGAGGCCGGGGAGGGCGGCGGCAAGCGGCTGCACCGCATCACCGAGGAAGGGCGCGCCTTCCTCGAGGCCAACCGCCCGGCGGTGGAAGCCTTGCTCGCCCGCATGGCCGAGGCCGGGCGGCGCCACGGCGGCGAGCCTGCGCCGCAGGTCCTCCGGGCCATGGAGAACCTCAAGATGGCGCTTCGCCTCCGGCTCGGCCGCGGCCCGCTGACCGAGGAACAGGCCAATGCCATCGCCGCCGCGCTCGACGCCGCCGCGACCGGCGTGGAGCGCGCCTGATGCCGGCCGCCGAGGCGCGCGTCGCCATTGCCATGCCGGGCCGTTACCTGACCCAGCTCTGCAAGCATTTCCGGCACAGGCGGCCGGTCACCCTGGCGGAGGGGCAGGGGCGGATCGACTTCGCCGACGGCACCTGCACGCTGGCCGCCGAGGAGGCGGTGCTGGTCCTCCGCGTGACCGCCGCCGAGGCGGCAGCGATGCCGGCGCTGCAGGACGTCGTCGCCCGGCACCTCCTGCGCTTCGCCTTCCGCGACCCGCCGGAGATCCGCTGGGTCCCGGCGACGGAGCCGGAGGCGGCGCCATCCTCCCCCGTGGCCGGCTGACGGCCCGGCCATCCCCTGCTGGCGGCGCGGCCGCCGTCGCCTTCGCTGCCCTGCTTGCGCCAGATCATGCCTGGGCAGTCGCCCGATGCCGCAGCCTGTGCAACCCTGCTGGAAAATCACCGCCTGACCGGAGTCTCCTGTCCATGCTGCAGCCGCCGCCCGCCGAACCGGGCATGATGGAGGAGGAGGTCGATACCCCCGCCCTGGTCCTCGACCTCGACGCCTTCGAGGCGAACCTGGACGCCATGGCCGCCCTGCTCGCGCCCACCGGCACGAAGCTGCGGGCGCATGCGAAGACCCACAAATCGGCGGTCATCGCCCGGCTGCAGATGGCGCGCGGCGCGGTGGGCCAATGCGTGCAGAAGGTGGCGGAGGCCGAGGCGCTGGCCTGGGGCGGCGTGCCGGACATCCTGGTCAGCAACCAGGTGGTGGGCGCGGTCAAGCTGGCGCGCCTCGCCGCGCTGGCCCGCATCGCCGAGGTCGCGGTCTGCGCCGACGACCCGGCCCAGGTCGCCGAGATCGCCGCCGCCGCCGAGGCGGCCGGCACGCGCCTGCCCGTCCTGGTCGAGATCGACTGCGGCGCCTCCCGCTGCGGCGTCGAGCCGGGGCCGGAGGCGGTGGCCCTGGCCGAGCGGATCGCCGCCAGCCCGCATCTCCGCTTCGGCGGGCTGCAGAGCTATCACGGCAGCGCCCAGCACCGGCGCAGCCCCGGCGAGCGCGAGGCGGCCATCGCCCATGCCGCGGAGGTGACGCGCCGGACGGTGGAGCAGCTTCGCCAGCGCGGCCTCGACTGCCCGATCGTCGGCGGCGGCGGCACCGGCACCTTCGCGCTGGAGGCGGCGAGCGGCGTCTATACCGAGATCCAGGCCGGCTCCTACGCCTTCATGGATGCCGACTATGCGCGGAACGAGGTGCCCCCGCCCTTCCGGCAGAGCCTCTTCGTGCTGTCCACGGTGATGAGCCGGGCGGTGCCGGGCGTCGCGGTGCTGGATGCCGGCCACAAGGCGGTGGCGGTCGATTCCGGCCTGCCGCTGGTGCATGGCCGGCCGGGGCTGCGCTACGCCTCGGCCTCGGACGAGCATGGCAAGCTGCTGGTCGAGGACGGCGCGGCGCCGGCGCTCGGCGAAAAGCTGCGGCTGGTGCCCGGCCATTGCGACCCGACGGTCGACCGCTACGATTGGTATGTCGGCGTGCGGAACGGACGGGTCGAGTGCCTCTGGCCCATCGCGGCGCGCGGGGCGATGGCCTGAGCCTGCCCTGCGGCGCGCGGGCCTGACCCGCGCGCGGCGCTGGCGGACACGAACGATCCCCCACCGGCGCGATGGCAGGTCGGTGTGGCCTGGCCGGGGATCCGGGCGCGCGTCGCAGGCTTCGGCCTTCCCCGGAGGCCGCCCCCGCGGCTGGCGCGCAACCGGCCTTCTGTGTACGATATCCAGAGGGTAGGGTGCGCCGATCCGGTGATGCCGGCAGCGGAGGAGGCGTGCATGGCGCGCGACCGACGTCGTCCACCAGGCCTACCGCCCACGACCCCGCGCAGGCCGCCATGACCGAGATCGCGGCCTGGCTGCGGAGCCTCGGCCTCGACCACTATGTCGAGGCCTTCGGGCGGAACAACATCGACCCCGGGCTGCTGCCCTCCCTCACGGCCGAGGACCTGAAGGAGATCGGCGTCGCCTCGGTCGGCCATCGCCGCCGGCTGCTCGATGCCATCGCCGCCCTGCGCGGACCGTCCGCGCCCTTGCCCGCGGCACCGCCCGACCCGCTGGCCGACCCGCCGGCCGAGGCCGCGGCCGAGCGGCGGCGGGTTACCGTGCTCTTCTGCGACCTCGCCGACTCCACCGCGCTCGCCGCCCGCCTCGACCCCGAGGACCTGCGCGCCGCCATGGCCGGCTATCACCGCACCGTCTCCGCCGTCATCGAGGCGCATGGCGGCTACATCGCCAAGTTCCTCGGCGACGGCGTGCTGGCCTATTTCGGCTGGCCGCGCGCCGGGGAGGACGATGCGGAGCGCGCCGTGCGCGCCGGCCTCGCCGCGACGGCCGCCGTCGCCGGGCTCGACCTGCCCACCGCCGGCCCACTGGTCGCCCGCGTCGGCATCGCCACCGGCGAGGTGGTGGTGGGCGACCTGCTGGGCGAGGGCGAGGCGCGCGAGCGCGCCATGGTCGGCGCCACGCCCAACCTCGCGGCACGGCTGCAGGCCATGGCCGCGCCCGGCACCGTGCTGGCCTGCCCCGTCACCCGCCGCCTCACCGGCACCCTCTTCGACTGGGAGGCGCTGGGGCCGCAGGCGCTGAAGGGCCTGGGCGAGGCGGTGCTGCCCTCCCGCGCGCTCGCCGAGAGCAGCGTCGAGAGCCGCTTCGAGGCGCTGCGCCGCGGCCTCGCGGTGCCGCTGGTGGGGCGGGAGGAGGAACTGGAATTGCTGCTCCGCCGCTGGCGCCGCGCCCGCGCCGGGGAGGGGCAGGTGGTGCTGCTGCGGGGCGAAGCCGGCATCGGCAAGTCCCGGCTCGCCGCGACGCTGCGCGAGGCGCTGGCCGAATCCGGGGAGCCGCACCGGGCGCTCACCTTCTCCTGCCAGCCGCAGGCGCGGGACAGCGCGCTGCAGCCGGTGATCCTGCGGATGGAGCGCGCCGCCGGGCTGCTGCCGGAGGATCCGCCGGAGGCGCGGCTGGCCAAGCTCGAGGCCATCCTGCTGCCGCTCGCCCCGCCGCCCGAGCATGTCGCGGCGATCGCCGAGCTGCTCTCCGTCCCGACCCTCGGCCGCTGGCCGGCGCCCGACCCCGCGCCGCAGAAGCGGCGGGAGGTGCTGCTGGCCGCGCTCGCCACCCGCATCCGCGCGCTCGCGGCCCGCCGGCCGTTGCTGGTGCTGGTCGAGGACGCCCACTGGATCGACCCCACGACCCGCGAGCTGCTCGACCTGCTGGTGACCGAGGGGATGGCGATCGCCTGCCTGCTGGTCGTCACCCACCGGCCGGAATTCGAGGCCTCCGCCTGGCTCGGCCACCCGCATGTCACGCCGCTGCAGGTCAACCGCCTGACGGTGGCCGAGCACGCCCTGCTGCTCCGCCGCCTCACCCGCGGCAAGCCGCTGCCGGCCGAGCTGGAGGCGGAGATCCTGGCGCGCAGCGACGGCGTGCCGCTCTTCGTCGAGGAGCTCGGCCGCGCCGTGCTGGAGGGCGAGCTGCTGCGCGAGGAGGAGGACCGCTGGGTGCTGGAGGGGCCGCTGCCGCCGCTCGCGGTGCCGGCCAGCCTGCAGGCCTCGCTGATGGCGCGGCTCGACCGCGCGCCGGCGCTGCGGGAGGTGGCGCTGGCCGCCTCGGTCCTCGGGCGCGAGTTCACCTACCCGGTGGTGGCCGAGGTCGCCGCCCTGCCGCCGGCGCGGCTGGAGGAGGGGCTGGCGCAGCTCGAGGCCTCCGGCCTGCTGCACCGGATCGGCACGCCGCCCGCCGCGCGCTACGCCTTCCGGCATGCCCTGCTGCAGGACGCCGCCTATGGCACCCTGCTGCGGGAGCGCCGGCGGCTCCTGCACCACCGCGCCGCCGAGGCGATCGCGCGGCTCAGGCCCGAACTCGCCGAGCGCGCGCCGGAGGTGCTGGCGCGCCACCGCGCCGCGGCGGGCGATGCGCGGGAGGCGATCGCGCTCTACCGCCGCGCCGGCGAGCGCTCCGCGGCCCGGCTGGCGCTCCGCGAGGCGCGGGCGCAGCTCACCGCCGCGCTCGAACTGCTCGAGGGCCTGCCCTGCGATGCCGCACGGGACCGGCTGGAGCTCGAGTTGCGCACCACCCTGGCCGTCGCCCTCACCTGGCTGGAAGGGCAGGCGGCGAGCGCGGGCGGCGAGGCCTATGCCCGGGCCTGCGATCTCGCCTGCCGCCTCGGCGAGACGGCCCGGCTGGTCCCGCTGCTCGGCGGGCTCGCCGTGCACCACATCAACCGGGCCGCGCCGGAGCTGGCGGGACGGCTGGCGGAGGAGATGCTGCAGCGGGCCCGGGCCGCGGGCGATGCCGCCGGGGAGCTCTCGGCGGAGCGGGTGCTGGGCTACGCGCTGTTCAAGCAGGGGCGGCTGGCGGCGGCGGAGACGCATCTGCGGCGCGTGCTCGACCGCTTCGAGGCCGGCCGGCACCGGGCCGTCGGCGCCGGCTTCCCGATGGACACGCGCATCGGCGCGCTGGTCTGGCAGGCCAATACCCTCCTCCTGCTCGGCCGGCCGGAGCAGGGCGCCGCCTGCAGCCGGACGGCGCTGGCGGAGGCCGAGGCGCTGCAGAACGTGCAGGCGCAGGTAACGGCGCTCACCTCGGCCGGCTGCGCCTTCCACTGCTTCGCCCGCGACCCGGAGGCCGTGCTGCGGCATGCCGCGGCGCTGGAGGGGCTGAACCAGCGGGCCCCGGCCTTCCGCGACGTCGCCCGGATCTATCGCGGCTGGGCCCTGGCGGCGCATCCCGAGGGCGATCCGGCGGAGGGCATCGCGCGCATGGAGGAGGCGCTGGCCGACTACCGCGCGAGCGGGGCCGGCACGGTGGTGCTGCACGCCCTCGGCCTGGTCGCCGATGCCTGCCGGCGGACCGGCCGGGTGTCGCGCGGCCTGGACCGGGTGGCGGAGGCCCTGGCGCTGGCCGAGGCGGGCGGCGACCGGGTGCAGGAGGCGGAGCTGCACCGGATCCGCGGCGAGTTGCTGCGGCTCCGCCCCGGCGGGGAGGCCGAAGCGAGCTTCCGCCGCGCGCTCGGCGTGGCGCGGGCGCAGCAGGCGCTGCTGTGGGAGCTGCGGGCGGCGGTCTCGCTGGCGCGGCTCTGGCGCGACCGGGGCCGGATGGCGGCGGCGCGCGGCCTGCTCGGCCCGGTCTGGCGCCGGTTCACGGAAGGATTCGGTTTCGCTGACCTCGTTGAGGTGCAGGCCCTGATGGAGGAACTGGGCCCCGGGCCGGAGGAGCCGGAGGGGAGGCCGCCCTGCGATCCCGACTATGCCGCGGGGCCGGTCCCGGCCCGTTGACGCCCCGGCGTGGCCCAGCGCCGGTCCGCTGGCGGGAGAGGCCGCGATGCCGTCGCGTGCGGCGCCTGGCCGGAAGGCGGGATGGACGGCATCGCCCATCGGACGGAGCGGCCGCTTCAGCGCCTCGCGCCAGAGCCGCAAGGGGCCGCCTGCGGCAGGGGCGCCTTGCCCGTCGGGCCGGCCGGTTCAGGCCTCCGCGCCGCGCAGCGCTGCGGTCATCGGGCCGGCTCAGCCGGCGCGGCGGGTATTGGCGGCGGTCTTCTGCGGCTTCGCGGCCGGCTTCTCCGCCGGCTTGGTGAAGGTCACCGCCTGGCGCTTGGCCGGCGCAGTGACGCGGCTGGTATCGCCCTGCTCCGGCCGGGCGGCGGCGCGCGCGGGCCGGGTCGTGGCCATGCGCAGCAGGGCCGGCCTGCTCTCCTGCAGGCGGAAGGCGGTGGCCTTGGGTGCCGGGGCCGCGCGGGCGGCGACGGCGCGGCCGGTGGCGCGCGCCGCGGTGCGCCAGCCGCCATGCGGGGTCGCGGCCTGGGCGCTGGCCAGCAGGCCGGGCAGGGCGCGGCGCGCCATCGGCGTCTCGGGCGTGGCAACGCCGAGGCTGGTGAAGCCCTGGTCGAGCAGCGACATCATGTGCCGGTCGCGCTCCCGCCCCGTGCGGCCGCCGAAGACGGCGGCGACCAGGCGCACGCCCTCCCGCTGCGCGGAGGCGACGAGGTTGAAACCGCTGTCGTCGACATAGCCGGTCTTGATGCCGTCGGCGCCGTCGTATTCCTGCAGCAGCCGGTTGTGGTTCCAGTGCGTCCGGCCGCGGAAGACGAAATGCGGAGTGGAGAAATAGGTGTAGCGGTCCGGGAAGTCCTTGATCAGCCGCTGGCCGAGCAGGGCCATGTCGCGCGCCGTCGAGACCTGGTCGATATCCGGCAGGCCGGAGGCGTTGCGGAAGGTGGTGTTGCGCATGCCCAAGGAGCGGGCCTTCAGCGTCATCATCTGCGCGAAGCGGTCCTCCGACCCGCCGCCGAGCAGTTCGCCGAGGGCGGCGGCGGCGTCGTTGGCGGATTTGGTGACCAGGGCGAGGATGGCTTCCTCGACCGTGAGGCTCATGCCAGGGGTCAGGCCGAGCTTCGAGGGGGCCATGGAAGCCGCCGAATAGGAGACGGGGACGGGCGTCGAGAGCTCGATCCGGTCGTCCTTCAGCGCCTCGAACGCCATGTAGAGGGTCATCATCTTGGTGAGCGAGGCGGGGTAGCGCCGCTCATCGGGATTGGCGGCGATCAGGGTATTGCCGCTGCGCGCATCCAGGACGATGGCGGCATAGCGCTCCCCGCCGATCTGAGCGAGAGCGGGGGAGGCGATCCCCAACCCAGACGCGAGCATAAGGGCGGCAACCGCCCTGGAGCGCAGGATCGCGCTGGTGCCAGACATGGATAGCCCCCTGATGCGCGGCACCGCCCCCCCGGCATGCCGACAAATCGACCACACGATAAGGTGTCACATGCGCGACTGTCCACCGGAATGGAACAAGAACCTTTAGGAAGCAATAACTTGCGTTACGGTGGTGCAGTGGTGTGGCGAATCTCGCAGGCCTGGTTCGCGGCCTTGGTGGCAAGCCGCAGCGACCGGAGCAAAGGGTTGCCGACCTCTCGAAGCTGTGACCAAGAATGTTTTGCTGCAGTGCAAAATCTTTCTTGCCCGCACGAGGTCGGGAGGTTTAGAACCGCGATGTTGCAGTGCAGCAAAACGGCGCACCAATGGGGGTCCTGCCCCGGAGCGGCGCCGGTCGAAGGCGAGGCGAACCGTGGCGGCGCGAAGGAGCAAGGCTGTGGCGAGCGTGACCGAGGCAAGGCCGGCCGATGCCAAGACACCGGTATCGATCGCCGCGGCCGGGGTGACCGAAGCCGAGCCGACCGTGGTCGAGGCCGCCGAGGCAGCGGTCCCGGCAGTGGCAGCGGCGGCCGTACCGGCCGTGGCGGTGACGGCCGAACCGGCCGCACCGGAGACGGCCGAACTGGCCGCACCGGAGACGGCCGAACTGGCCGCACCGGAGACGGCCGAACTGGCCGCACCGGAGACCCCGGCCATCCCGCAGGCCGGCAGCATGACCGTGACAGTTCCCGCGCGGATGCGCGAACCAGTGGAGAGAACGATGGAACAGGCGACGAAGACGGCCGAGGGGCTGTTCAAGGCGGCGGAAGAGGCGGCGGAGTTCGGCCGCGGCAATCTCGAGGCGGTGGCGAAGGCGACCCAGGTCTATGTCGCCGGCGTGCAGGACCTCGGCAAGCAGACCTTCGCCCTGGTGCAGGGCCTGGCCGACCACACCGTCGCCGGCGCCAAGGCGCTCGGCTCGGTGAAGTCCCTCAAGGAGGCGGCCGACATCCAGGCCTCCTACGCCCGCGCCGCGATGGAGAAGTCCTTCACCGAGACGGCGAAGCTGCAGGAGGCCGCGCTGAAGCTGGCCGAGGCGTCCTTCGCCCCGATCTCCGCCCGCATGACGCTGGCGGTCGAGAAGTTCTCCAAGCCGATCGCGGCCTGATCGGGCCGTCATCGGCCTGAGAACTGCCCCGGGCCAGAAAGGCCTGGGATGCGCCGGGCCCGGCACGGGCCGCCCGCGCCTCCTTCGGGGGGCGGGCGGCCCGGCCGGGCCCTTGTCGTTTCAGGCACCGCTCTTCCGCCGGCCGCGCCAGGCGCCCATATCTTCACGCGAGGCTGCGCGTAGCCCTTCACCTTGCGGCATGCGCGGCGGTATCCTTGTCCGGGGACGGGTTTCGGCCGGCCCCGGGATGCCCTCAGCCAGGCGAGCGCCCTGCCCACCAGGAATTTCGATGAGCGACCAGGACAAGCGACCGAACGGAGGGAACACGCCCGGCGACACCACGCCCAATACCGGCGTGGTGGTCAAGACCCGTCCGCGCACCAAGAAGCCGGCAATGTACAAGGTGCTCATGCTGAACGACGACTACACGCCGA
Organism: Paracraurococcus lichenis; assembly: GCF_030657435.1. Classification (GTDB taxonomy): domain Bacteria; phylum Pseudomonadota; class Alphaproteobacteria; order Acetobacterales; family Acetobacteraceae; genus Paracraurococcus; species Paracraurococcus lichenis. Next base: position 134,947 of record NZ_JAUTWS010000002.1, read on the forward strand.
TGGAGTTCGTCGTGCATGTCCTCGAGCGCTTCTTCCAGAAGAACCGGGAGGAGGCGACGCGCATCATGCTGCACGTGCATCGGCGCGGAGTCGGCGTCTGCGGGGTCTATACTTATGAGGTCGCCGAGACCAAGGTCACCCAGGTGATGGACCTCGCCCGCCAGAACCAGCACCCGCTGCAATGCACCATCGAGAAGGAGTGACCCGGGCGGTGGATGTCGTGGTGACGCAGGAATGACTCCGTCGTACCCGTCCGCCCGGGGGACACTGTCGGCGCCGGCCACCCCGCCAAACGGCGGGGATGCCCAAGGGAGCGAACGGGCCAAGATGTTCAACCGGGGAAACCCCCCGGCGCCTCCGGGCGATGTCCGGGACGTCGGTTCTCATTGGGAGCGTCTCTAGCATGCTGTCACGCAACCTCGAGCAGACGCTCCATCGCGCCCTCGGCCTTGCGAATGAACGCCGGCACGAATACGCGACCCTGGAGCATCTCCTTCTCGCCCTGACCGACGACACCGATGCCTCCACCGTGCTGCGCGCCTGCGGCGTGGACACCGAGAAGCTCAAGCGCGACCTCACCGAGTTCCTCGACAAGGACCTCGCCGGCCTGGTGACGGAGCGCGCCGGCGACCCGAAGCCGACCGCGGGCTTCCAGCGGGTGGTGCAGCGCGCGGCCATCCATGTCCAGTCCTCCGGCCGGGACGAGGTGACGGGCGCCAATGTCCTCGTCGCCCTGTTCAGCGAGCGCGAGAGCCACGCCGTCTACTTCCTGCAGTTGCAGGACATGACGCGGCTGGATGCGGTGAACTTCATCTCCCACGGCATCGCCAAGGCGCCCGGCCGCACCCAGAGCCGGCCCGTCCAGGGCACGCCCTCCACCGCCTCGAACGAGGAGCAGGAGAAGGAGGAGAAGCCCGCCCGCGGCCGCGGCCAGGACGCGCTGTCCAATTACTGCGTCAACCTCAACAAGAAGGCGCAGCAGGGCAAGATCGACCCGCTCATCGGCCGCGACCAGGAGATCGAGCGGACCATCCAGATCCTCTGCCGCCGCACCAAGAACAACCCGCTCTATGTGGGCGATCCGGGCGTCGGCAAGACCGCCATCGCGGAAGGCCTGGCCAAGCGCATCATCGAGGGCGACGTGCCCGAGGTGCTGGGCAAGTCCACGATCTACGCGCTCGACATGGGTTCGCTGCTGGCCGGCACCCGCTACCGCGGCGATTTCGAGGAGCGGCTGAAGGCCGTGGTGAACGAGCTGGAGCAGCAGCCCGGCTCCATCCTCTTCATCGACGAGATCCACACCGTGATCGGCGCCGGCGCGACCTCTGGCGGCGCGATGGATGCCTCCAACCTGCTGAAGCCGGCGCTGGCCCAGGGCACGCTGCGCTGCATCGGCAGCACCACCTACAAGGAATACCGCAACTACTTCGAGAAGGACCGGGCCCTCGTCCGCCGCTTCCAGAAGATCGACGTGAACGAGCCGAACCTCGAGGATGCGGTCAAGATCCTGCAGGGGCTGAAGACCAACTACGAGAAGCACCACAAGGTCCGCTACACGCCGGAGGCGATCCGCGCCGCGGTCGAGCTCTCCGCCAAGTACATCCATGACCGCAAGCTGCCGGACAAGGCGATCGACGTCATCGACGAGGTCGGCGCCTCGCGCATGCTGCTGCCGGAGAACAAGCGGCGGAAGACCGTCACGCTGAAGGATGTCGAGGAGATCGTGGCGAAGATCGCCCGCATCCCACCGAAGACCGTCAGCAACGACGACAAGGAGACGCTCAAGACCCTCGAGCGCGACCTGAAGTCGATGGTCTTCGGCCAGGAGAAGGCGATCGAGACGCTCTCGGCGGCGATCAAGCTCTCCCGCGCCGGACTGCGGGACCCGGAGAAGCCGATCGGCAACTACCTGTTCAGCGGCCCGACCGGCGTCGGCAAGACCGAGGTGGCGAAGCAGCTCGCCAAGACCCTCGGCATCGAGCTGATCCGCTTCGACATGTCGGAGTACATGGAGCGCCACTCGGTCAGCCGCCTGATCGGCGCGCCGCCGGGCTATGTCGGCTTCGACCAGGGCGGCCTGCTGACGGATGCCATCGACCAGCACCCGCATGCCGTGCTGCTGCTCGACGAGATCGAGAAGGCGCACCAGGACCTCTACAACATCCTGCTGCAGGTCATGGACCACGGGAAGCTGACCGACCACAACGGCAAGACCGTCGATTTCCGCAACGTCATCCTGATCATGACGACGAATGCGGGCGCGGCGGACCTGGCCAAGCCCGCCATCGGCTTCGGCCGCGAGGCGCGGGTCGGCGAGGACACGGAGGCGATCCAGCGCATGTTCACGCCGGAGTTCCGCAACCGGCTGGACGCGGTGGTGCCCTTCTCCGGCCTGACGCCGGAGATCGTCGGCCGCGTGGTCGAGAAGTTCGTCATGCAGCTCGAGGCGCAGCTCGCCGACCGCAACGTGACGATCGAGCTCTCCTCGGCCGCCAAGGAATGGCTGGCGGACAAGGGCTTCGACCCGCTCTACGGCGCGCGGCCGCTGGCCCGCGTGATCCAGGAGCACGTCAAGAAGCCGCTGGCCGAGGAGCTGCTCTTCGGCAAGCTGGTCAAGGGCGGCGCGGTGAAGGTGAACCTGAAGGACGGCGAGCTGGCCTTCGAATATGTCGAGGCGGCGCCGCCCGCCCTGCCGAAGCCCGAGGAAGGCGACGGCGAGGCGGAGAAGGAGCCCGAGGCCGTCGAGTAACTGACGGTCCCGGACTGGGTTATGCAGGGGCGCGGGGCCATACCCCGCGCCCTTTGCTGTTGAGGGGAGAGACGCATGAGCGGCATCAAGGACTGGGGCGCCTACAACGCCGCGGCGCGGGACCAGGGCAAGGCGCTGACCGCGCTGCATCCGGAACTGGTCAAGGGCTTCGGCGCGCTGAACCGCGGCGCGGCCAGCACGCAGCACCTCGACGCCAAGACGCGGGAGCTGATTGCGCTGGCCGTCGCCATCACCACCCGCTGCGACGGCTGCATCGACGCGCATGTCCGCAAGGCGAAGCATGCCGGCGCGACCAGGGAGGAGATGGCCGAGGCCCTCGGCGTCTCCATTGCGCTGAATGCGGGCGCTGCCTTCACCTATGCGCTGCATGTCCTGGACGCCGCCGGGGAGTAGCCGGGCGCCGCGTCCGGCGGCAGGATGCGCGGCATGACCGGGACCGCCGAGGCCGCGCTGCCGCCCCTGCCGAGCGACGACGAGATCCTGCGCGGCGTCACCCGCGCCGCGCTGAAGGCCGGCTACGAATACGCCCATGCCGGCCGGGTGCGCCGCCTGACGCGCTCGGCCGACGGGCTGGTGCTGGAGGCCGAGGTCAAGGGCACGGCACGCAAGCCCTATGCGCAGCATGTCCGGCTGCGGCCCGGCAAGGCGGTGGCGACCCCCTTCCAGGGCACCTGCACCTGCCCCGTCGGCCTGAACTGCAAGCATGTCGCGGCCGTGCTGATCGCGGCGCGCGAGCAGGCGATGCCATCTCCGCCGCCGCGCCGCACCGACGCGCGCACCGCGCCCGTGCCGCCCGTGGTCATCCGCGCGCCCGCCGTCCCGCCCAGACCCGCCGAGCCCGCGCTGCCCTACCAGGTCGCGGAATGGCTCCGCCGCATCGGCGCCGAGGATGCCGAGGACCCGGAAGCCTATCCCGCCACCGTCCGCCAGCGCCTGCTCTATGTCGTCGGCCTCACCCGCCGGCCCGGCGGCCTGCCTGCGGCCGAGGTCCGGCCCATGGTCGTCAACCTGAAGAAGGATGGCAGCCTCGGCGCGATGCGCGACTTCGGCGCGCATATGAGCCATGCCGCCGCCTATCTCCGGCCCTCCGACCGGGCGATCCTCGAGCGCCTGTCGCCGCTCCGCTACGCGACGCCGGAGCGGCTGGCGCAGCACGACCTGCCCGACCTGCTGCGGCGGATGCTGGCCACCGGCCGCGCCCGCTGGCAGGACCCGCACGGCCCGGCCCTGGCCGAGGGTCCGCCGCGCCCCGGCCGGCTGGACTGGGACCTGCTGCCGGACGGCAGCCAGCGCCCGGCCCTGCGGCTGGAGGAGGGCGTGACCGGCCTCGCCCTGCCGCAGCCCTGGTACGTGGACCCGGCGGCGGGCCTGGCCGGGCCGGTCGATCTCGGCTTGTCGCCGCATCTGGCGGGCGAGTTGCTGGCGGCGCCGCCGATCCCGGCGGAGGTCGTGCCCGTGGTGCAGGAGGCGCTGTCGAAGCGCGTCGCGGCACCCGCCGTCGCCCTGCCGGCCGCCCTGCAACCGGCCGAGCCGCTGCAGGGCCCGCCGGTGCCGCGCCTGCTCCTCACCGCCCTCGAGCTGCCGTCCCTGCCGCGCGGCCGCGGCATCTTCGGCGATAACCCCGAGGAGGACGAGGCGGTGCCGATCGCCCGCCTCGGCTTCCGCTACGGCCCGGTGGTCGTCCCCTGGGCCCGCGGCCCGCGGGGGCCGGCGACCGTGGCGCGGGAGGGCCGGCTCTACAGCCTGCGCCGCGACGAGACGGCGGAGCGCGCCGCCCTGCGCCGGCTGGAGGGCATCGGCTTCGCACCGATGGTCGGGACGACGCTCGGCCTGATCGCCCCGCAGGGCGATGCCTTCGTGCTGTCGGATGACGACTGGGAGGAGGAGGAGGCGCCCGACTGGATCTTCGTCCTCCAGGAGGAGGTGCCGGCGCTGCGCGCGGCGGGTTGGGAGGTGGAGGTCGCGCCCGACTTCCCGATCCGCCTGATCGAGCCCGAGGGGCCGCTCGAGGCACGGCTCGAGGAAGGCTCCGGCATCGACTGGCTGGACCTGCATCTCGGCGTGACGGTCGGCGGGGAGCGCATCGACCTCGTCCCCGTGCTGGTGCGGCTGCTGCAGGCCGGCGCGGCGCTGCTGCCGGAGGACGCGGAGGCCGATACCGAGCCGCTGGTCCTGCCGCTGCCCGATGGCCGCCTGCTGCAGCTCCCGCGCGAGCAGATCCTGCCGATCCTGCGGGTGCTGGAGGAGCTGTTCGAGGAGGGCGCCTTCGATGGCGGCTCGGGCGGGCTGCGCTTCACCCGCCAGGACGCGGCGGAGCTGGCGCGGCTGGAGGCCGAATCCGGCATCGCTTGGCAGGGCGGGGAGGCGCTGCGCGCGCTCGGCGCCCAGCTCCGCGCGGCGGAGGGCCGGATCCCCGAGGCCGCGGTCCCGGCGAGCTTCCTCGGCACGCTGCGCCCCTACCAGCAGCAGGGCGTCGCCTGGCTGCAGTTCCTGCGCGCGGCCGGGCTCGGCGGCGTGCTGGCGGATGACATGGGCCTCGGCAAGACGGTGCAGACGCTGGCGCATCTGGCGATCGAGCAGGCGGCCGGCCGGCTCGACCGCCCGGCGCTGATCCTCTGCCCGACCAGCCTGGTGCCGAACTGGACGCGGGAGGCCGCGCGCTTCGCGCCGACGCTCAAGGTGCTGCCGCTGCACGGGCCGCAGCGGAAATCGCGCTTCGGCGAGATCGCGCAGCACGACCTGGTCATCAGCACCTATCCGCTGCTGGTCCGCGACCAGGAGGCGCTGACGGCGCAGGACTGGCACCTGGTGGCGCTGGACGAGGCGCAGACCATCAAGAACCCGAATGCCGAGACCACGCGCCAGGCGCTGCGGCTGCGCGCGGGGCAGCGCCTCTGCCTCTCCGGCACGCCGCTGCAGAACCATCTCGGCGAGCTCTGGTCGCTCTTCGACTTCCTCGCCCCCGGCTTCCTCGGCAGCGCCAAGGACTTCCGCGCCCGCTACCGCACGCCGATCGAGAAGCATGGCGACCCGCAGCGGCAGGCGGCGCTGCACCGGCGCATCCGTCCCTTCCTGCTGCGCCGGACCAAGGAGGAGGTGGCGAAGGAGCTGCCGCCCAAGACCGAGATCACCGAGCCGGTGGAGATGGAGGCGCCGCAGCGCGCGGTCTACGAGGCGATCCGCCTCTCCATGCATGCGCGCGTCAAGCAGGCGATCGCGGAGAAGGGGCTGGCGCGCTCGGGCATCATCATCCTCGACGCCCTGCTCAAGCTGCGGCAGGCCTGCTGCGACCCGCGGCTGCTGAAGATGAAGTCCTCGGAGAAGGCCGGCTCGGCGAAGCTGGAGCGGCTGCTGGAATTGCTGCCCGTGCTGCTGGGGGAGGGGCGGCGGGTGCTGCTCTTCTCGCAGTTCACCTCCATGCTGGCCCTCATCGAGACGGCGCTCGACAAGGCCGGCATCCCGCATCTGCTGCTGACCGGCAGCACGAAGGACCGCGCGACGCCGGTGCGCCGCTTCCAGGCGGGCGAGGTGCCGGTCTTCCTGATCAGCCTGAAGGCCGGCGGCGTCGGGCTGAACCTGACGGCAGCCGATACCGTCATCCACTACGATCCCTGGTGGAACCCGGCGGCCGAGGACCAGGCCACCGACCGCGCCCACCGCATCGGGCAGGAGAAGCCGGTCTTCGTCCACCGCCTCGTTACCCTCGGCACCATCGAGGAGAAGATGGAGGAGCTGAAGGAGAAGAAGCGCGCCCTGGTCGCCGCCGTGCTGGGCGCGGAGGAGGGCGGGGCGCTGAAGCTGACCGAGGCGGAGGTGGAGGAGCTTTTCGCCGCGGCGTGACGGGTCTCAGGCCGCCCGCGGCGTCGCCAGGCTCAGCAGCAGGCTGCCGAGATCACCCTCCTGCACCGCCTCGGCGGCCTCCGCCGGCGTGAACCAGCGGCGCTCACGCTCGTCCTGCTCCGGCCAGTGGTCGAGCAGCGACTCGACTTCCAGCGCATAGACCTCGACCTCGACCGGCAGGCAGGTGCCATCGGCCAGCCGCTTGGCGTAGCCATAGCGGCCGAGCGGGACCTTGCCGATGCGGCCGCGGATGCCGGCCTCCTCGAAGGCCTCGCGCGCCGCCTGGGCGGCCGGGGTGCAGCGCTTCTCCACCCAGCCCTTCGGCAGGACCCAGCGCCGCGTCTCCCGGCTGGTCACGAGCATGACCCGGACCTCCCCGCCCTGGCGGGAGATGGGAAGCGCGGCACATTGGCGCCTGCGGCGCGAGGGGTTCCTGCCTGACATCGCTCTCGACTGACGATCCTACCCCAATGTCATGCCCGCTTGCCGTTGCAAACGGATGAACCTTGAGTTTGTCGTTAACGTCGGTCGAAGCCAAGTCGTACTGTTTTCAATGTCCTGCCGAGCGGCAGGACCCTGGGGCGGATGTCGGCTAGCTGACGGTTCCGCCATCCTTGCGGACGATGGCGATCACCGAGGGCCGCGGCGGCGCGCCCTCCCGGAAGTCCGGCCAGCGGGTGGAGGGGCGCTCGAAGGTGCTGCCGGCCTCCTCGCCGGGATGCTGGATCGCCAGGAAGATCGTCCGGTCGTCGGGGGTGAAGCGCGGCCCGCAGACCTCCGCCCCGGTCGGCGCCTGGTAGAAGAGACGCGTCAGGCCGCGGCCATGGCCGGCGGTGTCGGCGGCATAGAGGCCATCCGCCACGCCCGCCGCCTCCGGCGCGCCATCGGTGGCGATCCAGATCCGCCCCTTGCTGTCGAAGGCGCAATTGTCGGGGCAGGAGAGCCAGCCCTGCTCGCTGGTAGCGCGGTGGTACTGCGCGCCCGGGTCGAGGCCCGGCTTGCCGGCGGCGAGGAAGATGCCCCAGCGCGCCTCCTCCGCCGCGTGGTCGACGCGGGCGGTGCCGGCGCCGGGCGGGATGATCTCCAAGACATGGCCGTGGATGTTGCGGGCGCGCGGGTTGGCGGCGTCCACCTTCTCCGCCGTGCGGTTGCCGTTGTTGGTCAGCATGACGTAGACGCGGCCATTGACCGGGTTGGTCTCCACGTCCTCCGGCCGGTCCATGGGCGTCGCGCCCAGCAGGTCGGCGGCGCGCCTCGCCTCGATCACCACGTCGCCCTGCGAGGCGAAGCCGTTCGCCGCGGTCAGCGGGCCCTGGCCCTGCACCAGCGGCAGCCAGCGCAGCGTGCCATTGGCCTCGAACTTCGCCACGTAGAGGGTGCCCTCGTCCAGCAGGTCGCGGTTGGCGGCGCGGTCCTGCGGGTTCCAGGGCTTCGCGGTGACGAATTTGTAGACATAATCGAACCGCTCGTCGTCGCCGGAATAGAAGACCACGCGGCCGTCCGGGTTGACGGCATGGGTGCAGCACTCGTGCTTGAAGCGGCCGAGGGCGGTGCGCTTCACCGGCACGCTCTCCGGGTCATGCGGGTCGAACTCGACCACCCAGCCGAAGCGGTTCGGCTCATTCGGCGTGGCGTCGAGGTTCCAGCGCGCATCGAAGCGGTGCCAGCCATAGACCGGCTCCTTCTGGATGCCGTAGCGCTTGTAGGCCGCGGCCTGGGCGCCGCTGACGGCGGCCTCGCCACCGAAATACATGTTGAAATTCTCTTCGCAGGTCAGGACCGTGCCCCAGGGCGTATTGCCGCCGGCGCAGTTGTTCATGGTCCCGCGCACCCGCGTGCCGGTCGGGTCCTCGGCAGTCTTCATCCGCGCATGTCCCGCCGCCGGGCCGCTGATGCGCATCGGCGTCTCGACGGTGATGCGGCGGTTCCAGCGGCTGTCCTTCACATAGGACCAGCGGTTGTCCTGCCGGCGGACCTCCACCACGGAGAGCCCCATGGCCGCGCGCTCGATCGCCGCATGCTGCGCCGTCAGGCGCCGCCGCGCCTCCGGCCCGGTGCCGAGGCCGGGGAACATCAGGTTGGTATTGGTGTATTCGTGGTTCACCACCAGCAGGCCGCGCTCCGAGGAGCGGCTGCCCTGCGGCAGCGGGAAGAAGTCGAGATAATCGTTGTTGTAGCCGAACTGGCGCGATTGGGCCTCGGCGCTCGGGTTGTGCGGGTCGTGCTCCGGCGCGTCGGGCAGGATCGGGTCGCCCCAGCGGATCACCACCTGGATCTCGTGCCCCTCGGCGACCGCGTCGCGCTGCGAGAGCTGGTGCCGCAGCTCTGGGAATTGCAGGGAGGAGGGGCCGCCATTCGGCGTATTGCCGCTGTCCTGCGCCGCCGCGGGCAGGGCGGCGGCGAGTGCCGCGGCGCCGGCCGCGCCCAGCACGCCGCGACGGGAGAGGCGCTCCGCGATCAGCTCGCCGATCGGCCGCCGCGGGTCGGGGTTGGAGCCGATATCCTCGATCTCGATCGGGGTCTCGGGCGTCTCGGTCATGGTCGGTCCCTGGCTGTCGCACGCTGCCGCAACGGCGGCGCGATCTGGCCCCCGGCCCGCCCGGTTGTCCAGCGACACGGCGATGACAGGCGGCGCCCGACCCGGCGGGGCGCGCGCCGCCGCCGGTCAGCTCCGGTACTGCGCCGGCATCTGCGGGTTGTTGGCCGGGTTGGTGTCGTGCTTGGACAGGCGCGTCACCAGGGCGCCGCCGACCAGGGGCTGCAGCGCCGCCTCCAGCGCATCGGCCGCCTCCTTCGCGTAGACCTCCTCGCCGCCGACATAGAGGGTGAAGGCCTTGGCGTATTTCCGCCGCTTCTCCGGATCCTCGACCGTCGCCTTGGTCCAGCGGGCCAGCGGGAAGCGGTCCGGTCCCTGCCGCTCCGCCTCGGCCACATAGGCCTCGAAGGCGTCGAGCTGGCTGACCGGCTTCGCGTCGTGTCGCGCCAGGATCTCCATCAGCGGCCGCAGGGCCGGGTCCTCCGGGCTGTGGCGCGCCAGTTCCGCCAGCGCGTCGGTCATGGTGATCCGGATCTGGTACTGCCAGGCTTCGGTCATCGGGGCCTCCTTCGGCTCGACGGCATGTGCGCATGCTGCCAAGGATGGGGAAGGGGCCGGGCTTCCCCCTCGGCGCCGGCCGCGCCATCCTGCGCCGCAACGCAGGAGGAACCGGTCCATGGCGGAGCAGCCCAGGCCCTTCACGCTGGCCATTCCGGACCAGGCCATCGCCGACCTCAAGGCGCGGCTGGCCCTGACGCGGCTGCCGGACCAGGCGCCGACGCCGCCCGGCCAGCCCTGGGCCTATGGCACCAGCGTGGACTACCTCGCCGACCTCGTCGCCTATTGGCGTGACCGTTTCGACTGGCGGGCGCAGGAGGCGGCGCTCAACGCCTTCCCGCAGTTCAAGGTCCCGCTGCACGGCATCGACGTCCATTTCCTGCACGTCCAGGGGAAGGGACCCAACCCGACGCCGCTGCTGCTGATGCATGGCTGGCCCGGCTCGGTCTACGAGTTCCTCGAGATCATCCCCCGCCTGACCGACCCGGCCGCGTTCGGCGGCGACCCGGCGGACGCCTTCACCGTCGTCGCGCCCTCGCTGCCCGGCTATGGCCTCTCCTTTACGCCGGGACAGCCGCGCTTCGGCGTCCCCGCCATCGCCGATTGCCTGGCCGACCTGATGACCGAGGTGCTGGGCTACCGCCGCTTCGCCGCGCAGGGCGGCGACTGGGGCGGCTTCACCGCGTCCTGCCTCGGGGTCGAGCATGCCGACAAGCTGCTCGGCATCCACATCAACCTGCTGTCGGTCCGCCCCGACCTGCCGCCGCCCGCCGACCCGACGCCGGAGGAGGCGCGCTACTTCGCGGAGGCGGCGCACTGGGTGAAGGAGGAAACCGGCTATCAGTGGATCCAGGGCACCAAGCCGCAGACCCTGGCCTTCGGGCTGACCGACAGCCCGGCCGGCCTCGCCGCCTGGATCGTCGAGAAATTCCACGGCTGGACCGACAATGACGGCAGCATCGAGAGCGCGGTGCCGCGCGACCGCCTGCTGGCGAATATCGCGCTCTACTGGTTCACCGGCTGCATCGGCGCCTCCTTCTGGCCCTACTACGCGCGCCTGCACGGCCCCTGGCCGATCCCGGCGGGCCGCACGGTGGATGTGCCGATGGGCTATGCCGCCTTCCCGCGCGAGATCCGTCGGCCGCCACGCAGCGTCGCCGCGCAAAGCTACACGGACATCCGGCGTTGGACCGTCATGGAGAAGGGCGGGCATTTCGCCGCGCTGGAGCAGCCGGCGACGCTGGCCGCCGAGGTGCAGGCCTTCTTCCGCGACCTGAGGAGGGCATAGAGAATGCGCGCTGTCGGCTTCACGAAAAAGGCGCTGCCGATCGAGGATCCGCGGTCGCTGCTCGACCTGGAATTGCCCGATCCCGGCTCGCCGCAGGGCCATGACCTGCTGGTGCGGGTGCGGGCCGTCTCGGTCAATCCGCGCGACATGAAGAGCCGGATGACCATGGAGGCCTCGGCGGAGAAGCCGGTCGTTTTGGGCTACGACGCCTCCGGCGTGGTGGAGGCGGTCGGGCCGGATTGCACGTTGTTCCGGCCGGGCGACGAGGTGATGTATGCCGGCGTGCTCGACCGCCTCGGCAGCAATGCCGAGCTGCAATTGGTGGACGAGCGCATCGTTGGCCGCAAGCCGCGCAGGCTGGAGCATGCCCAGGCGGCCTCGCTGCCGCTGACCGCGCTGACCGCCTACGAGATGCTGTTCGACCGCATGCGCATCCCGCGTGACGGCGAATCGGCCGGCAACGTGCTGCTGGTGGTTGGCGGCGCCGGCGGCGTGCCGAGCATCGCCATCCAGCTCGCCCGCGCGCTGACGGAGCTGACGGTGGTGGCGACGGCCTCGCGTCCCGAGAGCGCCGCCTGGGTGCGGCAATGCGGCGCGCATCATGTGGTGGACCACAGCCGGCCATTGCCGGCGCAGATGAAGGCGCTGGATGCCGGCCCATGCCCCTGGATCTTCTCCACCCATACCGACACGGCGCGCTGGGCCGAGATGGCGCAGATCCTGGCGCCGCAGGGCAGCATCGGCCTGATCGACGATCCGGAGCCGCTGGATCTGCGGCTGCTGAAGTTCAAGAGCGCGGCGGTGCACTGGGAGGCGATGTTCACCCGGCCGATGTTCCGCACCAGGGACATGGTACGCCAGCACGAGATCCTGGACGAGGTCGCTGACCTGGTGGATGCCGGCAAGCTGCGCGCCACCACGACCAGGGACTACGGCAGCATCAATGCCGCCAACCTGCGCACCGCACATGCGGCGATCGAGACGGGCAGGGCCGTCGGCAAGATCGTGCTGAGCGGCTTCTGACGGCCGCGGGAGGGGACGCCATGCTGGACGAGACCGCGGCCCGCGCCGCGCATGACCTGATCTGGGAGACCTGGCAGGCCGCCGGCCGCATCGCCGCGCTGCCGGAGGCGCTGCGCCCGGCGACCCGGGCCGAGGGCTATGCGATCCAGGCGCATCTTGAGGCCCGCAGCGCCCGGCCGCTCTTCGGCTGGAAGATCGCCGCCACCAGCCGGGCGGGCCAGCAGCATATCGGCGTCGACGGGCCGCTCGCCGGCCGCATCCTGGCGGACATGGTGGTGCCGGCGGGCAGCGCCGTCCCGCTCTCGGACAATGCCATGCGCGTCGCCGAGCCGGAATTCGTCTTCCGCATCGGCCGCGACCTGCCGCCCCGCGAGACGGCGTACGGCCAGGCCGAGGTGATGGCGGCCGTCGCCGCGCTGCATCTCGGCATTGAGGTGCCGGATAGCCGCTTCGCCGATTTCTCCACGGCCGGCGGACCGCAGCTCATCGCCGACAATGCCTGCGCCCACCGCTTCGCGCTCGGCCCCGAGGCGCCGGCGCTCTGGCGCGGCCTCGACCTCGCGCAGCACCGCGTCCGCTGTACCGTCGCCCCGCGCTACGAGCGGGAGGGGATCGGCGCCAACGTGCTGGGCGATCCGCGCATCGCGCTCACCTGGATCGCCAATGAGCTCTCCCGCCACGGCGTCACGCTGCGCGCGGGCGAGTGCGTGACCACCGGCACCTGCGCCGTGCCGCTGGAGGTCCAGCCCGGGGACGCCGTGACGGTCGATTTCGGCCAGCTTGGCAGCATGGGCCTGCGCTTCGTAGATTAGGCCGAATTCCCGAGGAAATCCCCGTCATGGCCGATGCGCCCGACGCCGACACCTTCGACTACGTCATCGTGGGCTCCGGCGCCGCCGGCTCCGTGCTGGCGAACCGGCTGAGCGCCGACCCGAATGTCACGGTCTGCGTGCTGGAAGCCGGCCCGCCCGACCGCAACCCCTTCATCCATATCCCGGCCGGCTTCATCAAGACGCTGGTCGACCCGGCCGTCACCTGGCAGTTCAAGACCGAGCCGCTGGAGATGACCGGCGGGCGGCGCATCAGCACGGTGCAGGGCCGCACGCTCGGCGGCTCCTCCTCGGTCAACGGCATGATCTACAACCGCGGCCAGCCCGCGGACCTCGACAACTGGGCGCAGCGCGGCAACCGCGGCTGGGGCTACGCCGATTGCCTGCCCTATTACCGCCGCTCGGAAAACCGCATCGGCGCCTGCGACGACAGCCGCGGCAGGAACGAGGACGGCATCCCGATCACCGACATGGACTGGATCCATCCGGTCTCGGAGGCCTTCATCCAGGGCTGCCTCGGCCTCGGCATCCCTCGCTGCACGGACTACAACAGCGGCACCCAGGCGGGCGTCGGCTATTTCCAGCGCGCCATCCGTAAGGGCCGCCGCGTCTCCGCCGCCGTCGCCTTCCTCAAGCCCGCGCTGTCGCGCGGGAATCTCGAGGTGCGGACGAATGCGCGCGCCAGCCGCATCCTGTTCGAGGGCAAGCGCGCGGTCGGCGTCCAGTACCTCGGCGCGCCTAGCGCGCCGCCGCAGGAGGTCCGCGCGCGGCGGGAGGTGATCCTCTCCTGCGGCACGGTGAACACGGCGCGGCTGCTGCAGGTCTCGGGCGTCGGCCCCGCCGACCTGCTGGGGAAGATCGGCGTGCCCGTCGTGCACGAGCTGCGCGGCGTCGGTTCCAACTTCCGCGACCACTATGCCTCCCGCCTCGTCATGCGGGCGAAGAGGGGCGTCGAGACGCTGAACGAGCTCTCGCGCGGCCTGAAGCTCGGCGCCCAGATCGCCCGCTGGGCCATGGGCAAGCCGAACATCCTGGCGACCTCGCCCAGCCATGTGCATGTCTTCTGGAAGAGCTTCGAGGGCCTCGACGAGCCGGACCTGCAATGCGTCTTCACCCCCGGCAGCTATGCCGAGGGCAAGGTCTATGTACTCGACGACTATCCCGGCGTGACCGCCGGCGCCTGGCAGCACCGGCCGGAGAGCACGGGCTGGGTGCGCGCGCGCAGCGCCAGCGTCTTCGAGGATCCGGAGATCAATCCCAACTACCTCTCCGATCCCATGGACATCCGCGTGCATCTCGGCGGCATGCGGCTGCTGCGCCGCATGCTCGGCACGCCGCAACTCGCGCAGTACGTGGAGGCCGAGACGCTGCCCGGCCCGCAGGTGCAGAGCGACGACGAGCTGCTCGACTTCGCCAAGAAGAACGGCAGCACCACCTACCACCTGATCGGCACGGCGCGCATGGGGCCGGAGACCGACCCGAGCGCTGTCGTGAACGACCGCCTGCTGGTGCACGGCATGCAGGCACTGCGCGTGGTGGATGCCTCCATCATGCCGAGCATGCCGAGCGCCAATACCTATGCCACCACGCTGATGATCGCGGAGAAGGCCGCCGACTTCATCCGCGGGCGGGAGATGGTGGCGGAGGCGGCGTAGCAGCCGGGGCGCCGCCTCCCACCCGTTACCGCGGGCTCTGCGTCGGCTGCGCCGGCACCGTCGTGCCGGTGTTCGGATGCGTGCCCATGCCCTGCGACTGCGCCCCGCTCATCGCCGCGCCGGCGCCGAGATTGCCTTCCGGCCGGCGCCGTGCCGGGTTGTCGCTGGCGCCCGGCGGCGTCGGGCTGTGCAGTTGCGGCTGCGGCGTCGCCGTGCCGGGCTGGTTCGTGCCGGTGGATTGCGCCGCCGCGCCGCTCATGGCCGCGCCCGCGCCGGTATTGCCTTCCGGCTTCTGCTGCGCAGAGGCCCCACCGGCGGCAAGCAGGGGCGCGACAAGCGCGAGCGCCGTGAGAAGCTTCATGGCTTTCCTCCTGGTTGGTTCGGAAACCAACGCCGGAGGCGGCGATGGGACCGCTACTCACGTCGAGGTGACGAGCGCAGCATGGCGAACGATGTCCGGCTGACTCTGTCGGCGACCGGTCTGGCCAGCGGGAACGCTACCGAATTCGCCGGCTGCCCCGCTGAGGCGGTTCGGCTGGACTGACCCCAAGCCGCGGCGTGATCCGGCCGCGGAGCCCCATCTCCAGGCGAAGCCGCCCTATCCGGCGGCGCGCTTCGCCAGGCACTCCTTCATGAAGGCCTTGCGCGGGTCGCCGTGCAGCGAGCGTTCCTTCGCGGTCGCGCTGCACTGGCGCATCCGCTCGTGCTGCGCCTGCTGGGCGTGGCTTGGTGCCTTCCGCGGCTTGGACTCCGCGGCCATCGCGGGCAGCGCGGCGCAGGACAGCAGGGCGAGGGTCAGGGCGAGGCTGCGCATGGTGGATCCTCCTGGTCCATTGGCGCCAGAGTGGTTGGCGGCGCCGAGTCGATGCAACCATGACGTTCATGGGCTCGCCTGGGGCATGCGCCTTGCTAACCTTCCCGCCGAAGGTGCCGCCGTCCGGCGCCGGAAGGGGATGCGATGCCGACCGAACCAGACCTCGTCCTGCCGACCATGGAGGCGATCCGCCGCTGGAGCGGCGTCGACCTGCCGAATGCCGCGGCGCGGCATGGCCTCGCCGATTTCACCGCGCTCCTCGCCGAGCTCGAGGCGCTGCGCGGCAGCATGGCCTTCGAGGACGAGCCGAGCAGCTTCGAGGCCGCGCTGCGCGACTGCCGGGAGACGGGCGCATGAGCGATCTCGCCCTGCTCTCCATGACCGAGGCCGCCGATGCCTTCGCCAAGGGCGAGGTCGCGGCGGAGGCGATGGTCCGCGCCTGCCTCGCCCGCATCGATGCGCATGACGGCAAGGTCAACAGCACCATCCGCCTGGACCGGGAGGCGGCGCTGGAAGCCGCCGCGGCGCAGGACAAGGCGCGCGCCGCGGGACAGCGCCTCGGCCCGCTCGCCGGCGCGCCGATGATGCACAAGGACATGTACTACCGTGCCGGCAAGGTGAGCACCTGCGGCTCGAAGATCCGGAAGGATTTCGTCCCGACGGTCACCGCGACGGTGCTGCAGAAGCTCGACGCCGCCGGCGCGATCGACATGGGCACGCTGAACATGGCGGAGTTCGCGCAGAACCCGACCGGGCACAACGCGCATTTCGGGCATTGCCACAATCCCTGGATCCTCGATTATTGCACCGGCGGCTCCTCCTCCGGCTCCGGCGCCGGCGTGGCCGCGCGCTTCTTCACCGCAGCCCTCGGCAGCGACACCGGCGGCTCCATCCGCCTGCCGGCGACGCTCTGCGGCGTCACCGGGCTGAAGGCGACGCAGACCCGCGTCTCGCGCCACGGCGTCATGCCGCTCAGCTTCTCCTGCGACAATGTCGGCCCGCTGGTGCGCACGGCGCGCGATGCGGCGCGCTTCCTCAAGGTCACGGCGGGCCAGGATCCGCAGGACCCGACCAGCGCGGCGGAGCCGGTGCCGGATTACGAGGCGGCGCTGACCGGCAGCGTGAAGGGGATGCGGATCGCGGTCTGCGAGACCTATTTCCTCGACGGCGCCGATGCCCCGGTGGTCGCCGCCTTCGAAGCCGCACTCGACGCGCTGAAAGGTGCGGGCGCCGAGGTGACGCGGGTGAAGGCGCCGTCGCTCCGCGCCATCAATGCCTATGTCGCGCTGGTCAGCCGGGTCGAAGGTGCGGCGATCCACGCCCAGTGGATGCGCGAGCATCCCGGCGACTACGCCATCCACCTCTCGGCGCGCCTCTTCGGCGGCTATGCCATCCCCGGGCATCTCTACGTCGAGGCGCTGTCGCGCCGCGGCCCGCTGCTGCGGCAATTCGTGGCGGAGACGCTGACCGGCTTCGACCTGGTGGCGACGCCCACGCTGCGCACGCGGGTGCCGACCCTGGCGGAGACCGACATCGACGCCGACCCGGCCAATTGGTCGCGCTTCATAGCCGTCTCGGCCAATACGCGGCCCTTCAACTATCTCGGCCTGCCGACGATTAGCATCCCCTGCGGCTTCGACGACCGCGGGTTGCCGATCGGCCTGCAGCTTGCCGGCCGGCCCTTCGCCGAGGCGGCGGTGCTGCGGGCGGCCGACGCCTTCCAGCAGGTCACCGACTGGCACCGGAAGGCACCGCCGCTGGCCTGAACCGGAGAGGCAGGGGGACACTGTCCCCCCGCCCGCCGGGTCTCAGGCGACCGGGTTCAGCTCGGTATGGTGGTAGCTCATCACCAGCGTGCCGTCGGCCTCCGTGGTCGCCTGCACGTCCTGCAGGGATACGCCCTTGAGCAGCAGCGTGGTGTGGTCGGGCGCGCTGCCGCCGATGCCGCCGATCTGCAGCAGCAGGTCCTGGCCCTGCTGCACCTGGTGCACCTCGCGCGTCGAGCACGGCTCGGCGAGCCGCAGCACGTCGCCTTCGCCGAAGCCGTAGATCGTGTCGGTCTCGGCATACTTGCCGACCAGCAGGGTGGCGGCGTAGTCGCCCAGCGTCACCGTATTGCTGCCGCCGCCCGCCGCCACCAGGTCGCCCGCGACGCTGGTGCCGGCGATCAGCACGTCGTTGCCGGCGGCGCCGATGAGGGTATGGGCGATCGTCGTGTTGAAGCCGCTGTACAGGAGATCGCTGTCGGCGGTGCCTTGCAGCACGGGTGTGGTGTCGTCGCCGATGAGAATGGCCATGATTGTCGCTTCCCGAATGTCTTCTGGCTGGTCCGAATCGGCGCCGCGTTACACGAGCGGCGTATCGGGCGGTGCGTACTGCACGTTCTGCAGGTGCACGCTGTTGTCGCCGTGTTGCAGGTCCATGGACCACCAGGTCTGTTCGCCCACGCCGGCCAGGGAGTTGGTGCCGCCATGCGCCGCATCGGCGGGCACATGGTCGGTGAACTGGTTGGCCTGGACCCCGTCAACATAGTTGGTGATGCTGCCCGGCAGCCAGGCGGTCGAGTAGGTATGGACGTCCGAGGTCTTCACGTTCGGCAGGTCCTTCGCCGCATAGGCGTCCTTGCCGTTATTGTTCCAGTGGACGGTGCTGTATTCCTGGCCGTTCGCCAGGATCTCGACGGTGTCGATCTCCGCCCCCGGCCACTTGTTGTCCGCCGGCCAGAGCAGCGCATAGGCGCCCGGCACGTCGCCCGGGGTGTTGGACAGCGTGAAGCTGTAGAGCCCGTAGCCGCTGCCGCCACCCTGCTGCAACGCGCCGGCATCCTGCCCGCCGGACGACGTCACGGTGATGGAACCGTCGCCATTGCTGTGCACGTTCCCCCAGTGATTGGACAGGTTCTGCGTTCCGGTCCAGCCGCCAGGAAGCGAGGCGTCGAAGCCCTCGATGCCGGCAATGTTGTTGGTGCTGCCTGCCATGCGTCCCGTCTCTCACATGCGGGGATGCTCCGGCGCGCGACAGGCCCCGCTCCTGGCGCGCGCGTTCCTCACCCGCGAAGCGGGCGAAGAGACCTCGGATGTGTGTCGTGCCGCCCGCACTGACATGATCGGCGGTGGCGGCGGTGCGGACCGGTCGAGGCCGGCCGCGGTCGGAAGAACCCTGCCGAAGCAGTACGCCCGCTCGCAGCGGATGCAGGCGCCGACAGCGGTTTCGGGGAGAGGGCGCGGAGTGTCAAGCGCAACATCGGCGCCGGGCGCAGCGGCGGCGCGGCACGCCATCCGCGCGAACTGCGTGTGACGGCATTGCACATCCCGCAGTCGCAGCTTTTCCCTGGCATTGCGGAAGTACAGGCTTTTCACCTTCGCGCCACCGTCACGAAATGCGACGCGCTGCCGATGACGCCAAGGTGAGAAGAAGCTGCGCCGCGCGACGGGTCAGCGCGTCATGCGGCGCGCCGCATGGCAGCGTCGGACGCCGCGCTTCGCGGCGTCAGTAGATCTGGGCGCGGATCCGCGCCTGGTACTCCGCCTCGTACTGCGCGGCGTCGATCGCGCCGCCCGCGGTATGCGCGGCGATCATCTGGCCGTTGCTCGGCACGCCCGGCGGCCGCGGCCTGTCGCCCCAGAGGTGAGATCGCATCACGGACTTGGCGCAATGCGCGTAGACCTCGCGCACCGCGACCAGCAGCACCGTGCTTGGCGCGCGCCCCTCGACGGCGAATCGCGCGCGCAGCGCGGGATCGGCGGTGATGCGTGCCGCGCCCTGCACGCGCAATGTCTCGCCGACGCCGGGCACCAGGAAGAGCAGCGCGACGCGCGGGTCCTCCAGCACGTCGCGCAGCGCATCCAGCCGGTTGTTGCCGCGCCGGTCGGGCAGGGCGAGGGTGCGGTCGTCGAGCGGCAGGACGAAGCCCGGCGCATCGCCGCGCGGCGTCGCATGCGGCCCGCGCGAGCCGGTGGTCGCCAGGATGCAGAAGGGGGAGGCGGCGATGAAGGCGCGCGCCGTCGCCTCCAGCCGGTCCGTCACCTTGGCGAGGAAGCGCGGATGCGGCGCCTCGTAGAGCGCGGCCAGCGCCTCCAGGCTCGTCACCGCATGCGGGTCGCTCATCCCCGCAGCGCCTTGATCTGCGCGGGGTAGCTGCCGGGATCGACCCGGACATCGACCAGCGCCGGGCCGGGCGCGGCCAGCGCCTCGGCCAGCGCGGCGCGGAAGCCGGCCTCGTCCGCCGCCCGCAACCCGGTCCCGCCGAGGGCGCGCAGCGCGCCGGCGAAATCCGCCTCCGGCCAGCCCAGCGCGCCGTCCGGCAGGGCGCGGCCGCCCTTCTTGATGTCGATCAGGGAGAGGCTGGCGTCGTTGAAGACCACGATGGTCAGCTTCGCGCCGAGCACCGCGGCGGTTGCCAACTCGCCGAGCGCCATCAGCAGCCCGCCATCGCCGGTGAAGGCCAGCGCGCCGCGCCCCGGGTCGTGCAGCGCCGCCGCGATGCCGGCGGGCAGGGCGAAGCCCATGGTGGCGAGGCCGTTCGAGATCAGCAGGTCGCCCGGCCGCTCCGCCTGCCAGAAGGTCGTGCAGGGGAACATATGGGCACCGGCATCGACCGAGACGCGCGGGTCGCGCCCCGCAACGCGGCAGGCCTGCTGCGTGATCTCCACCACCGCCTGCGGCGAGAGGCCGCGATTGCCGCCCGGCGCATTGGCCAGCGCGCGCAGCCAGGCCGCCCGCTGCGCGGCGATCGCCGCCGCCTCCCAGCCGCTCGGCGCCGCCTCGGCGGCCAGCGCCGCCAGGGCCGGTGCCAGCGGCCCGTAGAGCGCGGCGGCCGGCGCATGGTAGTGCAGCGGCCGCGGCGCGGTGCCGAGGTCGATGACCGGCGCCCCGTAGCGCCAGGGTTGCGGAATGAACTCCACCGGATCGGCGCCGGCGAGGAGGATCAGGTCGGCCTCGCGCAGCAGCGGCGCCTCGGCCTCGCCGCCGGTGAAGACGCCGCCGAAGAGGGGATGCGCGTCCGGCAGCACGCCCTTCGCCTTGTAGGTGACGAGCCCCGGGCAGCCGAGGCGCTCGGCCAGCGCCCGCAGCGCGGCGCAGGCGGCGGGCTCCGTCGCCTCCAGCCCCGCGACCAGCACCGGCCGGCGCGCCGCGGCGAGCAGCCGCCGTGCGGCCGCGAGCGCCGGGCCCTCCGGCGCGGCGGCCGCGCCGGCCAGGGCGGCGAGCGGCAGCGGCGCGGCCGGCGCGCGCGCCACGCCGCCCGAGACCTCGAGCAGCGCCGGCCCTCGCGGCGCCGCCATGGCGGTCGCCAGCAGCGTCGCGGCGATGGCGCCGGGCGCGCCGCCCGGCTCCGTCGCGCGCGCCTGCGCCTTGGTCACCGGCGCCAGCATGGCGGCATGGTCGAAGAACTGGTGCGTCGCGAAGGCGCGCTCCGTGCCGGTGAAGCCGTCGGCGAGAAGCAGCAGCGGCGCGCGGTCCAGCGCCGCCTGCGCGATGCCGTTCGCCGCATTGCCGACCCCCGGGCCGCGGGTGACGACGACCGCGCCCGGCCGGCCGGAAAGCTCGGCCTCGGTCGCCGCCATGATGACCGCCGCCGTCTCCTGCCGTGCCAGCACGAAGGGGATGCCACGCGCCGCCGCGGCCTCGACCAGGTCGAGGCTCGAGCCGCCGCCTGGCACGCCGTAGAGGCGCGGGACGCCGGCCGCGCGCAGCGCCTCGGCCACGGCCTCCGCACCGGTGAGGCCGTCCCGGCCGGATGGCGGCGCTGTCATGCATGATCCTCCCTCGACTCCGTGCAACGGAGCATAGGCCTGATCGGTCGCCTGCCCAGCCCGCCTGCGCCCATGCGCCTGCCGCGCCGCTGGGCGGGGCTGACCAGCAATTGTGCAGCCGATATGTCTGCGCCTCATTTCCTTGCGGCTGCCTTCTTGCAGGCATGGGGCTGTCCGTGCTGGTTTGCGGAAAAGGAAGGCAGCCAGGGGACCCGAGACGCGTGACGCTATCCAGACCCCCCGCATTCGATGAGATGCGCGCCGAAGACGGGGTTCGTTCCGCCTATGCCGAGATCGAGCGGTGGCTGCGCGCCACGCCCCGCGAGATGCTCGATCGCAAGCGCCACGAGGCCGAACTGCTGTTCCGCCGCATCGGCATCACCTTCGCGGTCTATGGGGAGGGCGGGGATCCGGAGCGGCTGATCCCCTTCGACCTCATTCCCCGCATCATCGCCCGCTCCGAATGGGACCGGCTCTCGGTCGGGCTGAAGCAGCGGGTGCAGGCGCTCAACGCCTTCCTCGCCGATGTCTATGGCCCGCAGGAGATCCTGAAGGCGGGGAGGATCCCTGCCGCCCTGGTGCTGGAGAACGAGGGCTACCGCAAGGAGATGGTCGGCATCACGCCGCCGGGCGGGGTCTACACGCATATCTCCGGCATCGACATGGTGCGCACCGGGCCCGACCAGTTCTACGTGCTGGAGGACAATTGCCGCACGCCCTCCGGCGTCTCCTACATGCTGGAGAACCGGGAGGCGATGCTACGGCTCTTCCCGCGGCTCTGCGCCCGGCACAGGATCGCGCCGGTCAGCCGCTACCCCGAGGAGCTGCTGGAGACGCTGAAGGCGGTCGCGCCCGCCCGCGCCGGCGCCAACCCGACGGTCGCGCTGCTGACGCCCGGCCCCTACAACAGCGCCTATTACGAGCACTGCTTCCTGGCCGACGAGATGGGCGTGGAGGTGGTGGAGGGCGCCGATCTCTGCGTGCAGGACCAGGTGGTCTACATGCGCACGACCGCCGGGCCGAAGCGGGTGGACGTGATCTACCGCCGCATCGACGACGAGTTCCTGGACCCGGAGGCCTTCCGCCCCGACAGCCTGGTGGGCGTGCCCGGTTTGATGGCGGCCTACCGCGCGGGCAATGTCGCGCTGGCCAATGCGCCGGGCGGCGGCATCGCCGACGACAAGGCAATCTATCCCTATGTGCCGGAGATGGTCCGCTTCTACCTCGGCGAGGAGCCGCTCCTGGCCAATGTCCCCACCTTCCTCTGCGATCGCGACGAGGACCGCAAATACGTCCTCGACAACCTCGACAAGCTGGTGGTGAAGCTCGCCAAGGGCTCGGGCGGCTACGGCATGCTGATCGGCCCGCATGCCAGCAGGGCGCAGCGCGAGGACTTCCACGCCCGCATCCTGGCCAGGCCCGGCGACTACATCGCCCAGCCGACCCTTGCGCTGTCGACCTGCCCGACGGTGGTCGAGCAGGGGATCGCGCCGCGGCATGTGGACCTCAGGCCCTTCGTGCTGTCGGGCAAGGAGATCCGCATCGTCCCGGGCGGGCTGACCCGCGTGGCCCTGAAGGAGGGCTCGCTGGTGGTGAACTCCTCGCAGGGCGGCGGCACCAAGGACACCTGGATCCTGGAGGACGAGGGGCCGGACGGCAGCGCGCCCGGCCAGAGCCAGAGCCAGGCGGCCTCCCTCGGATGCTGAGCCGCACCGCCGACAACCTCTTCTGGGTCGCCCGCTATACCGAGCGCGCCGGCAACGTCGCGCGCGGCCTCGGCGTCGCCTCCCGCATGGCGGCGATCTCGGCCCGCCTCGGCGACGAGGTGGCGGAGTGGCGGGCGCTGCTCACCGCCTCGGGCGGCGATGGCGGCTTCTACCGGAAATACGAGACGCCGGAGGCCGAATCCTGCATCCACTGGCTGGTCTTCGACCCGGACAACCCCTCCTCCATCCTCTCCTGCTTCGAGGCGGCGCGGCGCAATGCCCGCGCGGTCCGCACCGCGCTGACGGTCGACATGTGGGAGGCGCTGAACGACAGCTGGAACCGCCTGCGCCAGCTCTCGCCCGAGGCGACGGAGGGCGAGAACCTGCCCGACTTCCTCGGCTGGGTGCGGGAGCGGGTGACGCTCTTCAACGGCGCCTCGCACGACACCATGCTGCGCAACGAGCCCTGGCGCTTCGTGCATCTCGGCACGATGCTGGAGCGGGCCGACAACACCGCGCGGCTGCTCGACGTGAAGCATGCCCTCTTCGCGCCGGAGGCCGAGGGGGCGGTCGACTACGTGCAGTGGCAGGCGGTGCTGCGCTCGGTCTCCGCGCTGCGGTCCTACCAATGGGTCTACCGCGAGCGGCTCTCGGCGCGGCGGATCGCCGAGCTGATGATCCTGCGGCCGGAACTGCCGCGCAGCCTCGCCGCCTGCCATGCCGAGGTCTCCGACACGCTCGAGGCCATCGCCATCGAGCAGGGTGGGCGCATCGGCGAGTGCCACCGCATCGCCGGGCTGCTGAAGGCGCAGCTCCGCTACGGCCGGATCGATGACATCTTCGAGGAAGGCCTGCACGACTACCTGACGGGCATGATCACCCGCACGGCGGAGCTCGGCGCGGCGATCGATGCCTTCTACATCCGGCACTGAGCCTCAGCCGGGGTCCGGCCGGTAGAGCCGGATGACGGAGACGCTGTCGGCCATGGCATGGCCCTGGCCGACATAGGCATCCAGCCGCGCCGTCGCGCTGCGCGCGACAGGCAGGTCGAGGCCGAGCCCGCCGGCGAAGGCCTCCACGGCGTGCAGGTCCTTCTGCAATTGCCTGGCATAGCCGAGCGGCGGGTCGAAGGCCCGGGCCTGCATCAGCGGCCAGATGCGCTGCAGCAGCGCGCCATCGGCGAAGCCGCCGGCCAGCGCCGCCGGCACCGCGG
Source organism: Paracraurococcus lichenis (assembly GCF_030657435.1). Classification (GTDB taxonomy): domain Bacteria; phylum Pseudomonadota; class Alphaproteobacteria; order Acetobacterales; family Acetobacteraceae; genus Paracraurococcus; species Paracraurococcus lichenis. Next base: position 158,933 of record NZ_JAUTWS010000002.1, read on the forward strand.
CGGCGTCCAGCCCGGCGGCCTCGGCCATGGCCAGCGCCTCGGCCATCACCAGGAAGCCGGTGCCGACGATCGCCTGGTTGATCATCTTGGCGGCCTGGCCGGCGCCGACCTCGCCGAGGCGCGTCACGTTCGCGCCGAGCTCGCGCAGCACCGGCTCCACCGTGGCGACATCCTCGCCGCTGCCGCCGGCCATGATGGTGAGGCGCCCGGCGCGCGCCGCGGGCGGGCCGCCGGAGACCGGCGCATCCACGAAGCCCATGCCGGCCTCCGCCCGCAGGCGCCGCGCGGCCTCGCGCGCCGCATCCGGCGGGATGGTGGAGAGGTCGACCAGGACCTTGCCGCGGCAGGCCTCGCCGGCGGCCGCCACGCCTGCGGGCCCGAACAGGCAGTTGCGCACGGCTTCGGTATGCAGGACGCAGCTCAGCACGATGTCGCTCGCCGCGGCGACCGCGGCGGGGGAGGGGGCGGCGACGGCACCATGCGGCACCACCAGGTCCAGCCTCTCCGGCTCCAGGTTCCAGGCCGTGACCGCATGGCCGCGCTCCAGCAGCCGGCGCGCCATGGCCTCGCCCATCAGCCCGATGCCGATCATCCCGATCCGCGCCATGCCCGCTCCTCCCGCGCTATGCCGCCGGGCGTGGCCGCGGCGCGGGGATCTCCCGCGGCGCGACCCGCAGCACCGCCCAGCCCAGCAGCCCGGCCATGCCGGAGCCGAGCAGGATGCCGAGCTTCACCTCGTCCTGCAGGTGCTGGTTGCCGGCGAAGGCGAGCAGGCCGATGAAGAGGCTCATGGTGAAGCCGATGCCGCAGAGCAGCGCCACGCCCAGCATCTGCCAGCGGCCCGCGCCCATCGGCACATCGGCGAGGCCGAGGCGGATGACCAGCGCCGCGCTGCCATAGACGCCCACCAGCTTGCCGAGCACGAGGCCGAGCGCGACGCCGAGCGTCAGGTGGTCCACCGGTGCATCCACGCCGATGCCGGCGAAGGAGACGCCGGCATTGGCCAGGCCGAAGACCGGCACGATGCCGAAGGCGACCCAGAAGTGCAGCCCATGCTCCAGCCGGTGCAGCGGGGAGCGGGCCATGTCGTCCGGCCGGCCCGCCTGCATGCGTAAGGGAATGGCCATGGCCAGCACGACGCCCGCGATGGTGGCATGCACGCCGGAGCGCAGGACGAAGAGCCAGAGCACGACGCCGAGCAGCAGGTAGGGCCAGAGCCGCATCACGCCGAAGCGGTTCAGGCCGGCCAGCACCGCCGCCACGCCCGCGGCGAGGCCGAGGTCGAGGAGGGACAGGTCGCCGGTGTAGAACAGCGCGATGATCAGCACCGCGCCGAGGTCGTCGATGATGGCGAGCGCGGCGAGGAAGACCTTCAGCGAGGTCGGCACCCGGTCGCCGAGCAGCGAGAGCACGCCGAGCGCGAAGGCGATGTCGGTCGCCGACGGGATGGCCCAGCCGCGCAGCGTCTCGGCGTCGCTCCAGTTGAAGGCGGCATAGATCAGCGCCGGCACCGCCATGCCGCCGGCCGCCGCGATGCCGGGCAGGGCGCGCCGCGGCCAGGTGGCGAGCTGGCCGTCCAGGAACTCCCGCTTGATCTCGAGCCCGACGAAGAGGAAGAAGACCGCCATCAGCCCGTCATTGATCCAGTGCTGCAGGCCGAGCGGACCGAGCTCGAGATGCAGCGCCTCGAAATAGAACGGCGCGGCGGGCGAGTTCGCCAGCACCAGGGCCAGCGCGGCAGCGCCCATGAGCACGAGGCCGCCGGAGGCCTCGTTGTCCAGGAAATGCCGCAGCATGGAGAGCGGGCGGCGGGAGATCGTCGCGATCCCGTCGGGCATCTGGGTCTTCCTTGCTGGTGGGGTGCCCCGCCCGTCCGGCCGCGGCATCGCCGCAACGCGACAGGCCCGGGCGGGATGCGAGTAGCTGGATGGCTCAGGCCGCGCCCGACGCCGGCCATGATGGATGACGCGCGGGCGGGCAGTCCAGCCCGAGCAGGGCGCGTGCCCGGAGGCGGGCCGTCTTGCATGGTGGGCGAGCCGATTCGGACCTCCGGCCCTTCGGTCATCGGCACGCCTCGGGCGGAAGGGTCTCGACCAGGGCACCGGCCGGCCGCGCCAGGCCCGGGTGGTGGACCGGCAGGGCCGGGCCATAGGATGCCATGAGGCGGCGGGCCAGCGCGGTCTTGCCCGCGCCGCCCGCCCCGCGGAGGTTGAGGAGGATGCCCATGGCATTGCCTTCGCCATGGATCCCGAGCGGGAGGTAGCGAAACTTCCGGGAACGCAGGCGGGCGCGGCATGCGTTATAGGGGCCGCGAGCCACAGGGGTGCTCCGCATGACCTATTGCGTCGGACTCTACCTGAAGGAGGGGCTGGTGCTCCTCTCCGACACCCGGACCAATGCGGGCGTCGACAACATCTCCATCTTCTCGAAGATGCAGGTGGAGGAGGTGCCGGGCGAGCGGGTGCTGGCCATGCTCTCGGCCGGCAACCTGGCCGTGACCCAGGCGGTCTGGAACCGGCTGCAGGAGGGGGTGCGGCTGAACGGTGCGCGGCACACGCTGCGCACGGTGCCCAACATGTTCCGCGCCGCGCAACTCATCGGCCAGGCCGTCCGCGACCAGTTCGAGGCGGATGGCGCCGCGCTGAAGGCGCAGGATGTCCGCTTCGACATCTCCCTCATGCTCGGCGGCCAGATCGCCGGGGAGGCGCCGCGGCTCTTCCTGATCTACGCCGCCGGCAACTTCATCGAGGCGACGACCGATACGCCCTTCCTGCAGATCGGCGAGCACAAATACGGCAAGCCGATCCTCGACCGGGCCGTGACCTTCGACACGCCGATCGAGGACGGGGTGAAGCTGGTGCTGATCAGCATGGACAGCACGCTGCGCTCGAACCTGACGGTCGGGATGCCGGTCGACCTGCTGGTCTACCGGACGGACGGCTTCGCGGTGACGCTGAAGAAGCGCCTGACCGAGGAGGACCCCTATGTCCGGCTGATCCGGGAGGGGTGGAGCGCCGCCCTGCGGCAGGCCTATCTGGAGATGCCCCGGCCCGACTGGGTGCCCTGACCCGATCTGCCTGGCCCGATGTGCCTGGCCCGGCTTGCCTTGCGGCGTGGCGCGGGCATGATCCGCGGCCCAAGGAAGGACCGGGAGACCCACCCATGCCCAGCACCCGCCGCGGCCTCGTCCGCGCGGCCGCCGCCGGCGGCGCCGCCACGCTCGCGGCCGCGCCGGCGCTCGCCGCCTCCGCCGCGCCGGCGCCGATCTTCGCGGTGCCGGCCATCACCATCCCGATCGCCGGGATGGATGCCGTCTTCCCGGTGCGGCGGATCTATTGCATCGGCCGCAACTACGCCGCGCATGCGCGGGAGATGGGCAGCGACCCGACGCGCGAGCCGCCCTTCTTCTTCCAGAAGCCGACCGATGCCATCCAGTTCGTCGCGCCCGGCACCGTCGCCGACCACCCCTATCCGTCGCTGACGAAGAACTACCACTACGAGGTGGAACTGGTCGCGGCGCTGAAGTCGGGCGGGCGGGACATCCCGGCGGAGAGGGCGCTCGAGCACGTCTACGGCTATGCCGTCGGCCTCGACATGACGCGGCGCGACCTGCAGCGCTTCATGGGCGACGAGAAGAAGCCCTGGGAGATCGGCAAGAGCTTCGACCAAGCCGCGCCGATCGGGCCGATCCATCCGGTGGAGACGGTCGGGCATGTCGCCAAGGGCGCGATCTCGCTGGCGGTGAACGGCACGGTGAAGCAGAACGCGACGCTCGAGCACATGATCTGGTCGGTCGCCGAGCAGATCGCCAATCTCTCCACCGCCTTCGAGCTGCGCCCGGGCGACATCATCTATTCCGGCACGCCGGAGAATGTCGGGCCGGTGGTGAAGGGCGACGTGATCCTGTGCAAGATCGAGGGGCTGCCGGACCTGTCGGTCAGGATCGTCTAGCCGCGCTGCCCCATGCCGGGTGGCGCCTGATCCGGTCCGCACCGCCTCGGGAGGACATCGCATGGTCCCACGCCGCCCCCTGCTCGCCGCCGCGCTCGGCGGCCTCGCGCTGGCCTGCCCGGCGCGCGCGCAGGCTTGGCCGAGCCGGCCCATCCGCCTCGTCGTGCCCTTCGGCCTCGGCGGCTCGGCCGATGTGGCGGCGCGGTTCCTGGCCGACCCGCTGGGCCAGGCGCTCGGCCAGCCCGTGGTGGTGGAGAACCGCCCCGGCGCCGGCGCCATCATCGGGACCGACCTGGTGGCGAAAGCCGCGCCGGACGGCCAGACGCTGCTGCTCATGTCCAACACCCATACGGCGAACGAGACGCTGCTGCCGGACCGGCCCTATGTGCTGCTGCGGGATCTCGTGCCCGTCGCGGCCATCAACATCGCCGTCCACGTGCTGGCGGTGCATCCCTCCCTCGGCGCCCGCAGCGTGCCGGACCTGATCGCCCGGGCGAAGGCCGCGCCGGGGCGGATCGACTACGCCTCCTCCGGTCCCGGCACGCCCTACCACATCGCCGGGGAGGTGTTCCGGGCCATGGCGGGGATCGAGATCAACCACATCCCCTTCCGCGGCTCCAACGAGGCGCGGACGGCGCTGATCGCCGGGCAGGTGCCGATGATGTTCGACGCCATCCCGACGATGCGCGAGCAGATCGCGGGCGGCCGCGTGCAGGGCCTGGCGACCACGGGCGTGGCGCGCAGCCCGCTGCTGCCGGACCTGCCGACGGTGGCCGAGACCCTGCCGGGCTACGAGGCGAGCATCTGGCTGGGCCTGATGGCGCCCGCCGGCACGCCGGCGCCGGTGGTGGCGCGGCTGCATGCCGAGGTGACCCGGATCCTGCAGGCCGCGACGACGCGCGACAGCATGGCGCGCGGCGGCGCCGAGCCCATGCTGATGAGCCTGGCGGAGTTCGACGCCTTCCTCCGCCGCGACATCGAGCGGCAGCGCGACTGGATCCGCATGGCGCGGATTCAGGCGGGATAGCCGGCTTGGCGGCTGCGGCGCGCGGAGCCACTCTGCGGGCCGAGTGAGGGGAACGCCCATGGTCGAGTTCACGCTGAACGGCGCGCCGGTCGCGCTGGACGTGCCGCCCGAAGCCTCGCTGCTGCAGGCGCTGCGCGGGCCGGCCGGCCTCTCCGGCCCGCGCTTCGGCTGCGGCACGGAGCAATGCGGGTCCTGCATGGTGCTGCTGGACGGCGTCCCGACATATGCCTGCAGCCGCGCCGCCTCGGCCTGCGCCGGGCGCGCGGTGACGACGGTGGAGGGGCTCGGCACGCCCGAGGCGCCGCATCCGCTGCAGGCCGCCTTCCTCGCGGAGCAGGCGGGGCAATGCGGCTATTGCCTCTCCGGCATCCTGGTCTCCGCCGCCGCCCTGCTGGCGCACACGCCCGCGCCGGAGGAAGAGGCGATCCGCGCCGCGCTCGACCCGCATCTCTGCCGCTGCGGCAGCCACAACCGGATCGTCCGGGCGGTGCAGCGCGCGGCGCGGGAGATGCGGGCATGAGCGGCCTGATCTCCGACCCGGTGACCGGGACGACCACGACCGGCTTCGGCGCGGCGATGCCGCCGAGCGACGGCAAGCCGCGCCTGCCGGGCAGCCTGCACCTCAACCGCCGCCTGTCGCAGTGGCTGAGCTTCCATGCCGATGGAAGGGTGACCATCACGCCGGGCAAGGTGGAGCTGGGGCAGGGGATCCTGACGACGCTGTCGCAGATCGCGGCGGAGGAACTGGACGTCGCCTTCGGTCGCATCCGCGTGAAGCCCGCCGCCACGCCGGACAGCCCGGACGAGGCGGTGACCAGCGGCAGCCTCTCCACCCAGGACAGCGGCGGCGCGCTGCGCCATGCCTGCGCCCAGGCGCGCGCGATCTGCCTGCAGGTCGTCGCCCAGCGCAGCGGCGTGCCGGTCGAGGCGATCAGCGTCGAGGACGGCACCTTCCTCGGCCCCGACGGCCCGGTCGGCAGCTACTGGGACCTCGCCGACCAGGCGCTGCTGGAGACCGAGGCGGTGCCGGAGGCGCGGCCCAAGCCCGCGGGCGCGCGGCGGATCGCCGGGACCTCCGTCCCGCGCATCGACCTGCCGGACAAGGTCTTCGGCGCGGCGCGCTATGTCCACGACCTGCGGCTGCCGGGCATGCTGCAGGCCCGTGTCGTGCGTCCCCCCTCTAGCCGTGCGGTGCTGACGGGCGTGCAGGACGGCCCGCTGCCCGGCGAGGCCCGCCTGGTCCGCGACGGCAGCTTCCTCGCCGTCCTCGCCGCGACGGAATGGGAAGCCGAGGCCGCGGCGACGCGCCTCGCCGCCCGCTGCACCTGGCAGGAGCAGGACACGCTGCCCGAGCAGGCGCGGCTGGCGGAGTGGCTGCGCGAGGCGGCGACCCGCGGCGAGCGCAGCGAGGTGGCGAAGCACGGGGAGCCGGCGCCGGCCGCGCGGACGCTGCGGCGGAGCTTCCTGCGGCCCTATCTGGCGCATGCCTCCATCGGACCTTCCTGCGCGGTGGCGCAGTGGGAGGGCGACACGGTGACCGTCTGGTCGCACAGCCAGGGCCCCTACAACCTCCGCGCCGACATTGCCAAGACGCTGCGCTGCGCGCCGGAGAAGGTCGTGGTGCGGCACATGGAGGGCGCCGGCTGCTACGGCCACAACGGCGCCGACGACGTGGCGCTGGACGCCGTGCTGGCGGCGCGCGCGGTGCCGGGCCGGCCGGTGCGGCTGCTCTGGTCGCGGGCCGAGGAACTGGGCTGGTCGCCCTTCTCCCCATCCATGCTGGTGGATGTCGAGGCCGACCTGGACGAACGCGGCAGCATCACGGGCTGGCGCAGCCACATCGTCAGCAACGGCCATTCCAGCCGGCCGGGACGCGACCCGGTGCCGACGCTGCTCGCGGCCTCCATGCTGGCGGAGCCCTTCCCGGTGAAGCCCAGCATCAACCCGCCCATGGTCGCGGGCGGCGGCGCGCCGCGCAACGGCGTGCCGCTCTACGCTTTCCCCGCCCTGCAGGTGGAGACGACGCGGCTGCTGGAGATGCCGGTGCGCACCTCGGCGCTGCGCGGCCTCGGCGCCACGATCAATGTCTGGGCGATCGAGAGCGTGATGGACGAGGCGGCGGCGCTCGCCGGCGAGGATCCGCTCGACTTCCGCCTGCGCCACCTCGAGGACGCGCGCGGCATCGCCGTGCTGGAACGCGCGGCGGCGATGGCCGGCTGGCGCGGGCGGCAGAGGCGCGAGAGCTGGGGCATGGGCCTCGGCTTCGCCCGCTACAAGAACAGCGGCGCCTGGGCCGCCGTCGTGGCGGAGGTCGAGGCGCGCGAGCGGGTCTTCTGCCGCCGCCTCTGGATCGCCGGCGATGTCGGGGAGGCCGTGAACCCCGACGGCGTCGCCAACCAGTTCGAGGGCGGGGCCATCCACGCCACCTCCGTCGCGCTGCTCGAGGAGGTGCGCTTCGACCGGCGCCGCGTCACCAGCGATTCCTGGGAGAGCTTCCCGATCCTCCGCTTCTCCGAGGTGCCGAAGGTCGCGGTGGACATCGTCGCCCGGCCGGAGCAGCCCTTCCTCGGCGCCGGGGAGGCCAGCATGGCGCCGACCATCGCGGCCATCGCCGGCGCGATCACCGAGGCCCTCGGCGTGCGGCCGCGCGCGCTGCCCTTCACGCCGGAGAGGCTGGCGACGGCGGAACCGTGACGGTTTGCCTGCGGGCACCGTAACGGCTTGCGCCAGATCAAGGCGCCTGGGCATCCCGTCTGCCATAGGCCAGTCTGCACCCGTCCTGCCGCGGGCCGTGACGCACGGGCGGCGGGGCGGGACCCGTGGCTCCAGGGGAGCCGTCCGCCGTCGGGAGGAAGCCGCCGTCATGACCCGCCTTGCCGTCACCGACGGTCCCGACACCGTCCCTGTCCGCCCCGGCCGCGACGTGCCGCGCTGATGGATCCGATCCTGATCGCCGGCGGCGGCATCGGCGGCCTCGGCGCCGCGCTCGCGCTCGCCCGGGCCGGCTTCCCGGTGCGGCTCTTCGAGCGCTCGGCGGAGTTCCGGGAGGTCGGCGCCGGCATCCAGCTCGGCCCCAATGTCTTCCACATGTTCGACCGCCTCGGCATCCGGACGGCGGTGGACCGCGACGCGGTGCGGCCGGACATGCTCTCCATGCGCTGCGCGGTGGGCGGGCAGGAGATCACCCGCGTGCCGCTGGACGGCATGGTGGCGCGCTACGGCAACCCCTATGCCGTGACGCACCGCGCCGACCTGCACCGCACGCTGCTCGAGGCCTGCGAGGCCGAGCCGGCCATCACGCTCGAGACCAACCGGCCCGTCGCCGTCTTCATCGAGGATGCGGCGGGCGTCACCCTGCGGCTCGAGGATGGCGAGTCGGTGCGCGGCAGCGGGCTGATCGGCGCCGACGGGCTCTGGAGCCGCACGCGGCAGGTGGTGATGGCGGATGGCCGCCCGACCGTCTCCGGCCACATCGCCTATCGCGCCGTGCTGCCAATGGAGAGCCTGCCGGAGGAGATGCGCGGCCACCGCGTCACCCTCTGGGCCGGGCCGCGGCTGCACCTCGTGCACTACCCGCTGCGGCGGGGGGAGGTGATGAACCTCGTCGCCGTCTTCCATTCCGACCACTATGTGGAAGGCTGGGACCAGGCCGGCGACCCGCGCCTGCTATGGCGGCACTTCGCGGCCACGCGGCCCGAGGTGCGGGAGATGCTCTCGCGCATCGAGACCTGGCGCTTCTGGGTGCTCTGCGACCGCGAGCCGCGGCGGGGCTGGACGCGCGGCCGCGTCACGCTGCTCGGCGATGCGGCGCATCCGATGCTGCAATACCTGGCGCAGGGCGCGAACATGGCGCTCGAGGATGCGGTCTGCCTGGCGGACCAGCTCCGCCGCTCCGACGGCGACGTCGCGCGCGCCTTCGCCGAGTACGAGGACCTGCGGGTGCTGCGCACCGGCCGGGTGCAGACCATGGCGCGGGTCTTCGGCGACATCTACCACGCCGGCGGCGTCCGGGCGGAGCTGCGCGACCAATGGCTCGGCGCCCGCGACCCGGTGGCGGCGCGGGAGGGCATGGCCTGGCTGTATGAGCGGCCGCGCTGGCCCGGCGACGAGGGATAGCCAGCGGCACGGCGTCCTCACGCCCCGCTGTTGCTGCCCTTGCTGCTGCCATAGGGCGGCGGCGTCGTCGCGGGCTGCAGCGGCCCGCAGGCGGCGGCGCCGAGCAGCGCCAGGAGGATCAGCCATCGCATCGCGCCGGTTGCAGCGCGCCGCCGGCGCTCGGGTCGCGCCGCCGCCCGATCAGGCCGGCGTGAGGCCACGCGTCACGGAATGCCGATCAGCTTGTGCGTCTGCAGGGAGAGCCGCCAGCGCGGATGCCGCAGGCAATGGGCGACCGCCGCCGCGGTATTCGCCGCGCGGTCCGGCCCGTCCATCGGCTGCAGGAAGAAGTGCCGGAAGTCGAGCTGCTCGACCGCCTCCGGCAGCAGCCCCGGCTGCGGGAAGACCAGCTTCAGCTCCTCGCCCCGCGTGACGCGCAGCGGCGCGCCGGCCTTCGGGCTGACGCAGAGCCAATCGATGCCCGGGGGCGGCTCGATCGTGCCGTTGCTCTCGACCGAGACGGAGAAGCCCGCCGCATGCATCGCCTCGACCAGCGGCGCGTCGAGCTGCAGCAGCGGCTCCCCGCCGGTGAAGACCACGTGGCGATGCGCCGCGCCGCCCGGCCAGGCGGCGGTGATGGCCTCGGCGAGTGCCGCGGCATCCGGGAAGCGCCCGCCGCCCTCGCCATCCAGGCCGATGAAATCGGTGTCGCAGAAGCGGCAGACCGCCGTGGCGCGGTCCTCCTCCCGCCCGCTCCAGAGGTTGCAGCCGGTGAAGCGGCAGAAGACCGAGACGCGGCCGGCCTGGCCGCCCTCGCCCTGCAATGTCGGGAAGATCTCCTTGACCGCGTAGCTCATGCCGCGGCGGCCTCCGGAGCGACGATGTCGTTGATGCTCATATCGGCGCGGCGCCACCAGCCCGCGCGCGCCGGCAGCCAGTCCAGCGGGTCGCCCGCGAAGCCGACGGTATTGGTCGGCGTCTCCTCGATCTCCAACGCTACCACCGCCAGCCGCCCGCCATCCTCGGCGAGGAAGGCGCCGAGCTTGGCGGCGAAGAGGCAGCAGAGCAGTTCCGTGGTCGGGTCGCCGGGCGTAACCAGGATGCGGTCGAGGCGATGCGGCTCCTGCGCCCGGAACCAGCCGAGCAGCGGATCGGCGGCGGAGAGCTGCAGCGCGTGGTCGACGCGGTCGTCGATCCAGCGATGCCAACGCCCCTTCGCGCGCTCGAAGGGCTCGACCATGTTGGCGGCGCCGTCCAGCGGCGCGGGCCGCGTCGCGCGCAGGCGGACCGTCACCGTCTCGGTATGGCCATGCGGCACGGCGCATTTCGGCGAGGCCTCGGAGAGCAGCCGGTGCGCCATGGCAAAGCGCCGGCGGAAGACGAGTTCAAGCATGCGCGTCCCGCCAGGCCTCCCAGCCCTTGCGGCGAAGCTCGCAGGCCGGGCAGGCGCCGCAGCCGAAGCCCCAGTCATGGCGATGCGCGCGGTCGCCGAGGTAGCAGCTATGCGTGTCCTCGCGGATCGCCTCCACCAGCGGCGCGCCGCCCAGCCGCTCCGCCAGCGCCCAGGTCGCCGCCTTGTCGCGCCACATCAGCGGCGTGTGCAGCACGAAGCGCCGCTCCATGCCGAGGTTGATCGCGACCTGCAGCGCCTTCAGCGTGTCGTCGCGGCAATCGGGATAGCCGGAATAGTCGGTCTCGCACATGCCGGCGACCAGGTGCTTCAGGCCGCGGCGATAGGCCAGCGCCGCGGCGAAGGTGACGAAGATCAGGTTGCGGCCGGGCACGAAGGTATTGGGCAGCCCGTCCGCCTGCATGGCGATGGCGGTGTCGCGGGTCAGCGCGGTGTCGGAGACGGCGCGCAGCGCCTCCAGCGCCAGGACATGGTCCTCGCCCAGCCTCGCGGCCCAGCCGGGGAAGTCGCGCACGAGCCGGGCGCGGAAGGCGTCGCGCACCTCCAGCTCCACGCGGTGGCGCTGGCCATAATCGAAGCCGATGGTCTCGACCCGCGCGAAGCGCTCCAGCGCCCAGGCGAGGCAGGTGGCGGAATCCTGCCCGCCGCTGAACAGCACCAGCGCCGCGTCGTCCCTCATGCCCTTGCCTCCAGCCGCATCGCCGCCCAGCGCGCGGCCTCCGCCACCACCGGGTCGGCATCCTCCGCCCGCGCCTGCGCGGCTTCGCGCAGCGCCGGATCGCCGCTGTTGCCGATGGCGATCATGACGTTCCGGACGAAGCGGTCGCGGCCGATGCGCTTCACCGGGCTGCCGCTGAACAGCGCGCGGAAGCCGGCGTCGTCCAGCGCGGCGAGTTCGGCCAGCCGCGGCGCCCGCAGCGCGGCGCGCGGCGCGAAGCCCGGCTCGGCATGCGCGCGGGCGAATTTGTTCCAGGGACAGACGGCCAGGCAGTCGTCGCAGCCATAGATGCGGTTGCCCATCGGGGCGCGGAATTCCTCGGGGATCGGCCCCTTGTGCTCGATCGTCAGGTAGGAAATGCAGCGCCGCGCATCCAGCCGGTAGGGGGCGGGAAAGGCGGCGGTCGGGCAGATGTCGAGGCAGCGGTGGCAGCCGCCGCAATGGTCGCGCTCCGGTGCGTCGGGCGGCAGCGCCAGCGTGGTATAGACCTCGCCGAGGAACAGCCAGGAGCCATGGCTGCGGCTGACCAGGTTGCTGTGCTTGCCCTGCCAGCCCAGCCCCGCCTGCTGCGCCAGCGGCTTCTCCGCGACCGGCGCGGTGTCGACGAAGACCTTCAACGCGCTGCCCGCGAAGCGCTGCACCATCCAGCGGCCGAGCTGCTTGAGGCGCGACTTCACCACGTCATGGTAGTCGCGCCCCTGGGCATAGACGCTGACGGCGCCGCGGTCGCGCCGCGCCAGGATCGCCAGCGGATCCTCCTCGGGGCCGTAATTCATCCCGAGGGCGATGACGCTCACCGCCTCCGGCCAGAGCGCGCGCGGCTGGGCCCGCTGCGCGGCACGGTCGGCAAGCCAGCCCATGCCGCCCTGCATCCCGGCCGCGAGGAAGGCGTCGAGCCGGGCGCGCACCGCCGCGGGCAGCAGGGCCTCGGTGAAGCCCACCCGGTCGAAGCCGAGGCGCAGCGCCTCGGCCCGGATCAGGTCGCGCGCCGCCGGGCCGGCCGGTGCGGCGGGCATGGCCGGGCGGGGCGCGGAAGGGGTGGGGGCCTCGGGCATGGCGCGCATCCCTAGGGCAGATGCGCCCGATGGGGAAACGCCCGCCGCCCGGGGCAGCCCCGAAACCCTGGAATATCCGGGCTTCGACGATCTAACGTTCCGGCAGAAGCGGCCGCAGGCCGCCGCAAAGGGGAGGACCGACCGCATGACCCGCTGCCCAGCCTTGCCACGCCGTGCCGTGCTCGGCCTTGCCGCCGCCCCCCTGGCCGCCCCGGGCCTGGCCCGCGCCCAGGCGGGCCGCAGCCCCGGCACCTGGCCGGAGCGGCCGGTGACCCTGGTGGTCGGCTTCCCGCCGGGCGGGCAGACGGACCTCGCCGCGCGGGTCCTGCAGAGCGGGCTGCAGGTGGCGCTCGGCCAGCCGGCGCCGATCGACAACCGCGCCGGCGCCGGCGGCAACATCGGCACCGAGCAGGTGCTGCGCGCCCGGCCGGACGGCTACACGCTCTGCGTCGGCAATGCCGGGACCTTCGTGCTGAACCCGCACACCATGCCGGGGATGGGCTTCGACCCGCTCGACCTCGTGCCGATCGGGCTGATGCTGCAATCGCCGCTGCTGCTGATGGTGCATGCCGGCATCCCTGTCCGGACCTTCCCGGAATGGCTGGCCTGGATGAAGGCCCAGCAGCCCGGCGGGATCGATGTCGGCACCACCAGCGCCGGCGGCATCGCGCATGCGGCGGCCGAGAAGCTGCGGACGCGCATCGGCGGCAACCCGACCTTCAACCTGGTGCATTACCGGGGCAGCGGGCCGGCGCTGCAGGACTTCATCGCCGGCCGCTACCAGACGCAGTTCGAGGCGCCCTCGCTGGTCCATGGCTTCGTGCAGGAAGGGCGGCTGCGGCCGATCTTCGTCACCGCGCCGACGCGCCTGGCGGCCTTTCCGGATGTGCCGACGGCGGAGGAGGCGGGGCTGCCCGGCTTCCACGTCGCGGCCTGGGTCGGGCTCTTCGGCCCGCGCGGCCTGCCGGCGGAGATCGTGCAGAAGGCCAATGCGGCGCTGAACCGGGCCTGCCAGGACCCGGTCGCGAAGCAACGCCTGGCCGAGCGCGGCGACGAGATCGGCGGCGGGACGGTCGAGGAATTCGCCGCGCGGGTGCGGCGCGACCATGCCGAATGGGGCGCAATCGTGCGGGAGGCGGGGATCCGCGCGGAGTGACCCCGGCAGCGCGGCGCGGTCAGCCGCGCCCGCGATAGGGCTGCACGCCCTGGTCCGGCACCCAGAGACCCTCCGGTACCGGGTCGGTCTGGTAGAAGACGTCGATCGGGATGCCGCCGCGCGGGTACCAGTAGCCGCCGATGCGCAGCCAGTGCGGCGAGAGCTCCTCCACCAGCCGGCGGGCGATGCCGACGGTGCAGGCCTCGTGGAAGGCGCCGTGGTTGCGGAAGCTGCCGAGATAGAGCTTCAGCGACTTGCTCTCCACCAGCCAGTCCCGCGGCACGTAGTCGATGACGAGATGCGCGAAGTCGGGCTGCGCCGTCAGCGGGCAGAGCGAGGTGAACTCCGGCGCGGCGAAGCGCACGAGGTACTGCAGGCCGGGATGCGGGTTCGGCACGCGCTCGAGCACGGCCTGCTCGGGGCTCTCCGGCTGCGCGGCGGGGCGGCCGAGCAGCGTCAGGCCGGAGGTGTCGGTGGTGGCGTCCGTCATCGCAATGCCTCGCGGTCCTCGGCGAGTTCGGCCTTGGCCGTGTCGTCGGGCGGGGAATCCCCGGCGGCCCAGGCCGCCTCCAGCGCCGCGGCGTGCGCGTCCAGCCGTCCGGCGGATATGGCCTCGCGCAGGCCGCGCGTCAGGTCCTGGTAGTACTGGATGTTGTGCCAGGTCAGCAGCATCGGCCCGAGCATCTCCTCCGCCTTGATGAGGTGGTGGAGATAGGCGCGGGAATGCCGCGCGCAGGCCGGGCAGGCGCAGGCGGGGTCGATCGGCCGCGCATCCTCGGCATGCCGGGCATTGCGCAGGTTCAGCACGCCGCGGCTGGTATAGGCCCGCCCCGTTCGCCCGCTCCGGGTCGGGATGACGCAGTCGAACATGTCGATCCCGCGCCGCACCGCGCCGAGAATGTCGGCCGGCGTGCCGACGCCCATGAGGTAGCGTGGCGCCTCCTGCGGCAGCAGCGGCACGGTGCAGTCGAGGACGGTGAACATCGCCGCCTGCCCCTCGCCGACGGCGAGGCCACCGACTGCATAGCCCTCGAAGCCGATGGCGGTCAGGGCGGCGACGCTCTCCGCCCGCAGCGCCGGATAGGTGCTGCCCTGGACGATGCCGAAGAGGCCATAGCCCTCGCGCGGAGAGAAGGCCTCGCGGCAGCGCTTCGCCCAGCGCATGGACAGGCGCATGGAGGTCGCGGCCTGCTCTTCCGTCGCCGGGAAGGGCGTGCATTCGTCGAGGCACATGGTCACGTCCGCATCCAGCAGCCGCTGGATCTCGACGCTCCTCTCCGGCGTCAGGCGGTGCCGCGTGCCGTCGAGATGGCTGCGGAAGGTGACGCCCTCCTCGTCCATCTCGCGCAGCTCGGAGAGGCTCATCACCTGGTAGCCGCCGGAATCCGTCAGGATCGGGCCGTGCCAGTCCATCAGGCGGTGCAGGCCGCCGAGCCGGCCGACGCGCTCGGCGCCCGGGCGCAGCATCAGGTGGTAGGTATTGCCCAGCACCATGCGCGCGCCCGTGGAGCGCACGGCATCCGCCGTCATCGCCTTGACCGTGCCGGCGGTGCCGACGGGCATGAAGACGGGCGTCTCCACCTCGCCATGCGCGGTCTTCAGCACGCCGCGGCGCGCGGCGCCGTCCTGCGCCAGCTTCGTCCAGTGCAGCGTCATGCGGCGGTTCCTTTGCCTTCGCTGGCCCCAGGGCCAGCTACGGCGTCCTCGTTCCGGAACAGCAGGCTGCCGTCGCCATAGCTGTAGAAGCGGTAGCCCTGCTCGATCGCATGCGCATAGGCCGCGCGCATGCGGGCGGTGCCGGCGAAGGCCGAGACCAGCATGAAGAGCGTGCTCCGCGGCAGGTGGAAATTGGTCATCAGCAGGTCCGCGGCGCGGAAGCGGTGGCCGGGGAGGAGGAAGATGTCGGTCAGCCCGCGCCAGGGCCGCACCGGGCGCAGCTTGTCCTCCACCCCATCCTCCTCCCCTCGGGCCGCCGTCTCCAGCAGCCGCAGCGCCGTCGTGCCGATGGCGAGGATACGCCCGCCCGCCGGCCGCGCCGCATTGATCAACGCCGCGGCCTCCTCCGTCACCTCGCCCCATTCGGCATGCAGGCGGTGCTGCCGCGGGTCCTCGGCGCGGAGCGGCAGGAAGGTGCCGGCGCCGACATGCAGCGTGACGGTCGCGCGCCGCACCCCACGCGCCTCGAGCGCGGCGAGCAGGTCCTCGGTGAAGTGCAGGCTCGCGGTCGGCGCCGCGACGGCGCCGGGGCGACGGGCGAAGACGGTCTGGTAGTCCGCCCGGTCCTCGGGGCGCGGCCCCTCGGGGCGGGTGATATAGGGCGGCAGCGGCACCTCGCCGGCCGCCTCCAGTGCCGCTGCCAGCCGTGCCGGGTCGGGGCCGAAATCGAGCCGCGCCGTGCCGCCCTCCCGCGCCAGGACGCGGCAGGGCAGGTCGGGCGCGCCCTCGATGGCGATGGCATCGCCCGGGCGCAGGCGGCGGGCATTGCGCACCAGCGCCTCCCAGGTGCCGTCCTCCGCCGCCCGGTTCAGCATGATCTCGATCGCGGCCTCCCCGCGCCGGCCGCGCAGCCGCGCCGGGATCACCCGCGTGTCGTTCACCACCATGACGTCGCCGGGGCCGAGCAGCCCGGGCAGGTCGCGCACGATCCGGTCCTCGGACCCCTCCGGCCGGACGACGAGCAGCCGCGCGGCATCGCGCGGGCGCATGGGCGCCTGGGCGATCAGCCGCTCGGGCAGCGCGAAGTCGAAATCCTCCGTCCGCAGGGCGGGCCGGTGAGGGGCGGGGGTGTCGGGCACCGCGGGGGGCTAGCGCGCCGGCCCGGCGAAGGCAACCGATCCGGCGGCGGGGGGTTCTCCGCTATTCCCACCCGTGTATAACGATCGCGGCTCCGCCCCTGCCTCGCCCCTGGCCCGCCGCTTGCTCCGCCGCCCGCATCCACTCGCGAAAGGACCCCTGCATGCGCCGCCGCACCCTCCTGCTCGCCGCGTCAGCGCTGGCCCTGCCGACCCTCGCCCGGGCGCAGGCGCCGCTCACGGTCTTCGCCGCCGCCTCGCTGCAGGATGCGCTGCGCGCGCTGGAGCCGGCCTGGCGCGCCGCGGCGCCGGGGAACCCGCCGCTGCGCTTCTCCTTCGCCGCCTCCTCCGCCCTCGCCCGGCAGATCGAGCAGGGCGCGCCCGCCGACCTCTTCCTCTCGGCCGACGAGCCCTGGATGGACTATGTCGCGCAGCGCGGCCTGATCCTGCCGGAGACGCGGACGAGTTCGCTGGGCAATGCCCTGGTGCTGGTCGCGCCGGCGGACAGCCCGCAGCCGCCGCTCGCGCTCGGGCGCGGCACGGACCTCGCCGCGCTGCTCGGCCCGCAGGGGCGCCTCGCCACCGGCGATCCGGCGCATGTGCCGGTCGGGCTCTATGCCAAGGCGGCGCTGGAATGGATGGGCCAGTGGGCCACCCTCGCGCCGCGCATCGCCCGCGCTGATTCGGTGCGCGCGGCGCTGCTGCTGGTCGAGCGCGGCGAGGCGCCGCTCGGCATCGTCTACCTGACGGATGCGAAGCTGAGCCAGGGCGTGAAGCTCCTCGGCACCTTCCCGGCGGAGAGCCATCCGCCCGTCACCTATCCCTTCGCGCTGACCAAGCGGGCGGAGGGCAATGCGCCGGCCCGCGCGCTGCTGGCCTTCCTCTCGGGGCCGGCCAGCATCGAGACCTGGCGCCGCTTCGGCTTCGCCGTCGCGCAGCCCTGAGCGCAGGCCCGGCACCGGCCATGCGGTCGGAGCCAGGTCAGGGCTGCGCCTTCGTCCTACCGGTGCGGGCAGCCCTCGCCGACCTCCTCGCGCGCGGGCGCGAGGCCGAGCCAGGCCTCGATCACCGCCGGCTCGAACCCCACCTCGCGCCGCCCGCCGCTCTCCAGCAGTGGCCGCCGGATCAGCAGCGGCTCCGCCAGCAGCAGCGCCATCGCCGCCTCCGCATCCAGGGTCTCCGGCCGCAATTCGCCGCGGGCGATGCGCGGCGCCGCGCGGTTGAACCAGGCGGCCACCGGCCTGTCGCCGAAGAAGCCGCGCAGCCGCTCCGCCGTCCAGGGCTCGCGCAGCAGGTCGCGCCGCTCCACCGCATGGCCGGCGGCACGCAGCACCGCCTCCTGCTGCGCATTGCCGGCGCAGCCTGGCTTGCCGAAGAAGACGACCTTCGCCATCACGCCGACCCCGCCATCGCGGCCTCCGCCCGGGCGACCCGCGCCGCATGCGCCGCCCTTCCCGGCGCGACACCAATGGCCGCGACGCGCGCGGCGAACCGATGGCTCTCCATCCGGAGCCTCCCCCTGACGCCGCCATGGGGCAGCAACGGCCGTGCCAGGGCGCGATGCGCCGGCATGCGGGGCTGGCGCACCGGGCCGAGCCGGCCGCGCTGTCGGAAAGCCGACAGCATTGTCGCTTGCCCGCGTTGTTCTTGCGCCGATATAGCGGAGCCCACCGCGGCCACCGGCCCGGTTCCAGCAGGGAATGCCCCGATGAAACTCTCCGCCCGCAACCAGCTCCCCGGCACGGTCGAGGCCGTCGCGCCCGGCGCCACCACCGCGCATGTGACCATCCGGCTGAACGGCGGCGGCACCGTTGTCGCCTCCATCACCAACGAGGCGGTGGCCGAGCTCGGCCTCGCGCCGGGCGACAGCGTGCATGCCGTCATCAAGGCCTCCGACGTCATGGTCGGGAAGGACTGAGCCGGGATCGGGCCGCCCGCCGCGCGGCCGGCCCGCCGGCCGCGCGCGCCACCCCGCCGGCGCCGGGGCTGCCCTGCGCAGGCCGCGGTTCCGGTCCCCGGCCTGCATGCCAGATTGGGGCGCACCGCCCCCACCGAGGCCGCCATGCCCTTCACCCTCTCCACCGCCCGCCTCGACGCCATGCTGCGGGAGGATGCGCCCTTCGGCGACATGACCACCCGCGCGCTCGGCATCGCCGACCGGCCGGGCCGCGCCCTGCTGCGGGCCGGCGCGCCGATGACGCTGTGCTGCGCCGAGGAGGCGGAGCTGGTCTTCCGCCTGGCCGGCGCCACCGATGTGCGGCGCTTCGGCTCGAGCGGCTGCCAGCTCGAGCAGGGGGCGGACATCCTGATCGCGGATGGCCCGGCCGGCGCGCTGCACCTGGCGATCCGCACGGCGCAGGTGCTGCTCGAGGTCGGCAGCGGCGTTGCGACGCGGGCGCGGCGCATCCTGCTCGCGGCGCGGCAGGGCAAGGCGGACATCGCCGTCGCCTGCACGCGCAAGCACCTGCCGGGCACGAAGGACGTGATGCTGAAGGCGGTGATGGCGGCCGGCTGCACGCTGCACCGCTTCGGGCTCTCCGAGAGCATCCTGGTCTTCGCGCAGCACCGCGCCTTCCTCGGCCGGGTGCCGCCGCGCGAATGGATCGCCGCCATCCGGGCGGCGCAGCCGGAGGGGCGGATCGTCATCGAGGCGGAGAGCGTGGACGAGGCGGTGCTCTTCGCCAATTCCGGCGCCGATTGCGTGCAGCTCGACAAGATGGCGCCGGAGCAGGTGGCCGAGGCGGTGCGCGCCATCGCCGCGCTCGGGCGGCGCGTGCCGGTCGCGGCGACGGGCGGGATCCATGAGGGCAATGCCGCGGCCTATGCCATGGCCGGCGCGGATGTGCTGGTGACCTCGGCGCCCTATGCCGCGCCGCCGCTCGACGTGAAGGTTGCCGTGACGGAGGGCTGAGCGCCAGAAGGGACGCCCGCTTGGACCCGCTGATCCCGGTCGTCGCGCTCGGCGCCGCCGCCGGCGGCTTCGTGCAGGGCCTCTCCGGCTTCGCCTTCGGGCTGGTGGCGCAGGCGATCTGGGCCTGGACGCTGGACCCGGTGCTGGCCGGGCCGCTGACGGTCTTCGGCTCGCTGGTCGGGCAGATGCTGGCGATCGGCACCATCCGCCGCGGCTTCGAGGCGCGGCGCGCGCTGCCCTTCATCCTCGGCGGCGTGCTCGGCGTGCCGCTCGGCGTGCTGCTGCTGCCGCGCATCGACCCCGGCGGCTTCCGCATCGCGGTCGGGCTGCTGCTGGTGGTGTGGTGCCCGGCCATGCTCCTGGCGCGCGACCTGCCGCGGATCGAGCGCGGCGGCCGCTTGGCCGATGGCGCCGCGGGGATGCTGGGCGGCATCATGGGCGGCCTCGGCGGGCTGACCGGGCCGGCGCCGACCCTCTGGGTCACGCTGCGCGGCTGGGGGCGCGACGCGCAGCGCTCGGTCTTCCAGGCCTTCAACCTGGCCATGCATGCGCTGACCATGGCGGCCTATCTGGCGAGCGGCACGGTGACGCC
This sequence comes from Paracraurococcus lichenis, assembly GCF_030657435.1. GTDB lineage: Bacteria > Pseudomonadota > Alphaproteobacteria > Acetobacterales > Acetobacteraceae > Paracraurococcus > Paracraurococcus lichenis. The sequence continues at coordinate 178,641 of NZ_JAUTWS010000002.1, forward strand.
GCGGGCGGCCTCGCTCTTCCTCGTGGTGGCGCCGGCCATGCTGCTGCCGGCGCTGCTCGGCGCGCGGCTCTACCGGCGCTTCAGCGACATCGCCTTCCAGCGCCTGGTGCTGGGCCTGCTGGCGGCGACGGGACTCGTGCTGCTGGCGACGGCGCTGCTGCGCTGAGGTGCGCTGCAGCGGATGGGCGTGGAGCGGATCCGCGCGCCCGGACCTTCGCCTCCGTCCGCGATCCGCCCTATTCCGCCGCGACGCCCTGCACAGCCTGCAGCGCCGCCAGCACGCCGAGGGCGATGCGCGCGGCGCGCGGCGGGATGCCCTGCCAGGGCGCATCGGGGCGCGGGTCGATCTCCGCCAGCTTGGTGCCGCGCGGCAGGCCGGGGCGGGCACGCACCAGGCCGCGCACGATGCCCGCGAGCGGCGCGGCGACCGGCGCGCCGCCGAGATGGCCCAGCACCGCGCCGGCGGCCACCGCATCGCCGGGCGCCCGCAGCGGGACCCAGGTGCCGGGATGCGCGGCATGGACGAAGCGCTCGCTGCCGGCGCCGCCGAGCGGCACGGCCTGGCCACTCGGGCCGGCCGTCGCGCCCTGCACCAGCACGCGGCCTTCGGCGCCCGGCAGCGTCTCCACCGCCACATGCACCTGCTGCCCGGCGGTGAAGCCGGGACCGATGCCGATGGCGCGCGCGGCGAGCGGCCGCAGTTCTTCCGGCTCGGCATATTTCCGCAGGCGCGCGTCGACCAGCAGCGCCGGGAAGGGGAGGGCGCCGAGCACGACTGCGAGATGGCCGCGGGTGACGCTGATATGGCGATGGTCGGGCCGCTCGCCGGCGAGGGCGGTGACGCCGTCCAGCACGGCCTCGCCCGCCTCGATCGCGTCGTCGAAGGCCATGCCGCGGCGGAGCACCGGCACCGCCGGGTCGCGCAGCAGCAGCACGGCGTGACCCGCGCGATGGAGGTGCCAGCCGATCGCCGAGGCTATGTCGCCGGTGCCGAGCACCAGGGCGAGCGGGGCCGGGGGGCGGCTCGGGTCGGACATGGCGGCCCTCCATCGCGTGGTCGAAGGCGGTATTGCATCCGGCGTGCCAGCGCGAATCCCAGGCATTTGCGGCGATGGCGCGCCCAGCGGCAGGTCGGTTGTCGGACAAGGCACAGGACGGAAGGCCACAGCGCCGCGGTGGCGGGGCGCGCGCCGCTGCGCTAACCGCCTCGGCGACACATGGAGGGATTCTGCCGCATGCGCCGCCTGCTGCTCCTCGCCGGCCTGCTCGGCCTCGCGCTGCCCGCCCCCTACAAGCACGCCCTGGCCGAACCGGTCCGCTTCGTCGCCTTCGGCGACATGCCCTATTGCCGGCCGGAGGCGCCGGAGCGCTGCGCCGCGGAGGAAGGGCGCGTCGCGCGGCTGATGGCGCAGATCAACGCGGCGCGGCCGGCCTTCTCCATCTTCGTCGGCGACACCAAGGGCGGCGCGGAGCTCTGCACCGACGAGAAGGTGCTGCGCGCGCTGTCCTGGATGACGCTGGCCGACCAGCCGCTGGTCTATACGCCCGGCGACAACGAATGGACGGATTGCTGGCAGGACCGCGCCGGGCGCTATGACCCGCTGGAGCGGCTCGCGCTGATCCGGCAGCGCTTCTTCCCCCGCGCCGAGAGCCTCGGGCGGCGGCCCATGCCGCTCGCGCGCCAGGCGGCGCCGACCGTCGAGAATGCCCGCTGGCTGCGCGAGGGCGTGCTGTTCCTGACGCTGCATGTCCCCGGCAGCAACAACGGCCGCCCGGCGGAGCCCGGCGAGCCGGGTGCCGCCGGCCTGCCGGGCGGCGCGGCGGCGCTGGCGGAGTTCGAGGCGCGCGACGCCGCCAACCGCGCTTGGCTGGCGGCGAGCTTCGCCGCGGCGCCCGAGGCGCGCGGCGCCGTCATCGCGCTGCAGGCCGACATGTTCTTCCGGCAGGTCTGCGGCCAGGGCTATGACAGCGGCTACCGCGCGATGCGCGAGGCGATCGCGCGCGAGGCCGCCGCCTTCGGCCGCCCCGTGCTGCTGATCAACGGCGACAGCCATTTCTACATCCACCATGAGCCGCTGGAGGCGGCGCCGAACCTGACGCGGCTGCAGGTGCCGGGCGAGGCCGACGTGCAGGCGGTGGTCGTCACCTTCGACCCGGCCGCCGGGACGCCCTACCGCTTCGAGGTGATCGGCGAGGCGGGCAGCCCGCCGCAGCGACCGCCCTGCGCAGGCTATACCTCCTCGATGCGGTCGACCCGGTCCGGGTAGAAGGCGAGGTGGCCGGCGATGGCGGCGACCGCCGGGTAGGGTGACTCGTAGGTCCAGATTGCGTTCTCGGTGCGGCGGCCATCGGCGGCGATGCTGTAATAGGCGGCATCGCCCTTGTAGGGGCAATGCGTCGCGTGCGGCGTGCGCTCGAGCAGCGCCATCTCCGCATCCTCCCGCGGGATGTACTGCACCGCGGGGTAGCTCGCCTCCTTCAGCGTCAGGGCGCGCAGCGTATCGGCCACCACGCGGCCGTTGAAGGTCACGCGCACGCGCTTCGGGTTGGGCGCGATGGTGATGGGATGGTCGGGGCCGGGCAGCTTCATGCTCTCCTCCACGGTCGGTCGCGCGCCGCGCCATGCCGCGCGCGCATGGGGTCGATAAGGCAACGGCCTTGGCCGGGCCGGGTTCGCCCCGGCGAGACTGGCCTCGCTGTCGGTCGCGGCGCGGTAACCGCCGCGGCCGCCCCGACGAACCGGATGCCCAGGAGACCACGCGCATGACCCAGAGCACCACCCCCGCCGCGGGCTGCGGCACTGCGGAGGGCGCGCCATGACCACCACCGCCGATCGCGCGCTGCGCATCCTGGCCTGGATCGCCGCCCTCTGGATCGCCTACGAATTCCTCTGGTACGAGCAGTACAAGCTGGCCGGCCCGACGCTGGTCTTCGACCGCCTCTCGGACTGGAGCGGCATCCCGGAGAAGCCCTTCCGGCTCTTCGTCGCCAGCATGGAGATCTGCGCCGCGGTGCTGGTGCTGATCCCCCGCACGCGGGTCCTCGGCGCCGCCTTCGCCATGGGCATCATGTCCGGCGCGATTGTCTTCCACCTCTTCACGCCGCTGACGGTCGATCCCTACGGCGATGGCGGCAAGCTGTTCAAGGAGGCCTGCTTCACCTGGGTGATGGCGGGTTTCGTCCTCTTCGCCCATCGAAGGGAGGCGCTGGACCTGCTGCGGCGCTATGCTCCGCGGATCGGTGCGAGGATCGCCTGATCCCATGAGCCTGCAGCGCCCGCCGCGGGATACGCGGCTCGACCTGCTCCGCGGCTGGCTGCAACTGCAGATCTTCGCCTCCCATGCGCATGGCTCGTTGATCGGCGCCTGGCTGATCAGCGCGGCCTGGGGGCTGTCCGACAGTTCGGAGCAGTTCGTCTATCTCTCCGGCTTCGTGCTCGGCTCCGTCTTCACCCTGAAGGCGCATCGCGGCGGCTGGCGCGCCGGCCTCGCCGATCTGGGCCCGCGCATCCGGCGGCTCTGGACCACGCATATGGTCGTGCTCTGCGCCATGGCGGCGATGGTGCTGGCGGTGGAGATGACGGTGCCGCTGCCCGGCGAGGCGGCGCGGCTCGGCTGGTCCTGGCTGGCGGAGGCGCCCTGGCTGGCGCTGCCCGCCGCGGGCACGCTGCTGTGGCAGCCGATCGAGATGGGTATCCTGCCGGTCTTCATCTGGTCCATGCTGCTGCTGCCGGGCTTCCTGTGGCTGGCCGAACGCTTCGGGCCCTGGGCGCTCGCGCCCTCCCTCGCGCTCTACCTCGCGGTGCAGGAATGGGGCTGGCAGGTGCCCGGCCTCGGCGGGCGGGAGGTGGAGTTCAACCCGCTGGCCTGGCAGGCGCTGTTCCTGCTGGGCGCCTGGTTCGGCCGGCGGGCGCTGCTGCATGGCCGGGCGATCGGGTTGAACCGCTGGGGGTTGGGTGCGGCGCTGCTGGTGCTGGCGGCGGGGGCGGGGCTGCGCCTCGCCTCGCATCTCGGCGCGCTCGATGTCTCGGGGCTGGACGACAAGCAGCACCTGGCGCCGGCGCGGATGCTGCACAGCCTGTCGCTGGCCTATGCGGTGGTGGCGCTGTGGCGGGTGCGGGAGGTGGCGCTGCGCGGCCCGCTGCTGCGCGCCCTGGCCGCGGCGGGGCGGCAGAGCCTGCATGTCTTCTGCGTCGGCCTCTTCCTCAGCTACGGCCTGGCGGTGCTGTTCCGCCAGCAGGGCTGGCAGTGGTGGCTGGAGGCGCTGGTCGTGCTCGGCGGGCTGGCCCTGCTGGGCTTCGCGACGGCGGCCGAGTGGTCGCCCGGTCTGGCCCGCGGCGTGAAAAACCCGCAGAAATAGAAGGGGGACCGGGGGAATACCTTCCCCCGGACTCTTTTCTGCCGGGAGATCGGGATGCTCCTCTCCAACTGCCGCCTGCCCGACGGCCGCGCGGGCATGCATGTGCTGGTCCGTGGCGAGCGCGTGGCCGCCATCCTCGACGCGCCGGTGGAGGAGGCCGATGTAGTGGACCTCGGCGGCCATCTGCTGCTGCCGGCGCTGACCGATTTCCACCTGCATCTCGACAAGTCGCTGTTCGGCCTGCCCTGGATGCCGCATGCCGCCGGGCCCGACCGGATGAGCCGCATCGAGACCGATGCGCGGGTGCTGCCGGGCCTGCCGGTGGAGCCGCGCGCGACCGCCATGCTCCGCCGCTGCATCGCCGCCGGCACCGTGCATTTCCGCACGCATGTGGACATCACCCCCGCCTTCGGCCTGCGCAACCTGGAGGCCGTGCTGCGGGTGCGGGAGGCGCATGCGGATGCGTGCCACATCCAGACCGTCGCCTTCCCGCAGGCCGGCGTCATGCGCGCGCCCGGGACGCTCGACCTGTTGGAGGAGGCGCTGCGGATGGGGGCGGAGGTGCTGGGCGGCCTCGACCCCTGCGAGGTGGACCGGGACCCGAAGGGGCAGCTCGATGCGCTCTTCGCGCTGGCGGGGCGGCATGGCGTCGGGCTCGACATCCATCTGCACGAGGCGGGGGAGCTGGGGCTGTTCACGCTGGCCGAGATCTGCGCCCGCACGCGGGCGGCGGGCATGCAGGGGCGCGTCTGGGTGAGCCACGGCTTCGCGCTGGGGGCGGCGCCCGAGGCGCGGCTGGGGCCGGCGATGGAGGGCATGGCGGAGGCGGGGGTGGGGCTGGTGAGCCATGGCGCCGGCGCGGCGCCGCTGCCGCCGCTGCTGCGCCTGGCGGAGGCCGGGGTGCGCGTGTGCCTGGGCAACGACAACATGCGCGACACCTGGGGCCCCTACGGCACGGGGGACATGCTGGAGCGCGCGGCGATCGTCGGCTGGCGGCTGGATGCGCGGACGGATGCGGCGATCGGGCGGCTGTTCGCCATGGTGGCCGAGGATGGGGCGCGGGCGCTGGGGGTGGAGGTGCCGGCTGTCGCGGTGGCGGCGGTGGCGAGTTTCGTGGGCGTGCCGGCCGAGGGGGTGGCGGAGGCGGTGGCGCAGCATCCGGGGCGGGGAGTGGTGGTGTTCAGGGGGAGGGCGGTGAACGAAATTTGAAAGCACAGAGTCGAATTGATGGACAGCAGAAAAAGAAATGACCGATTCGAGACAATATTACGGCCGCGCCAAAAGCTGGCAGTCGCCTTTAACGCGGCCAAGACAAAAAAAAATACAATTGTCAGTCGTCTGAATCTTCTTCGAGATCAGAAATCTTTTGTGTGTCCTGTCTCAGACCGACTTCGGCTCCGCGAACTATATTTAACGAGGGTCTATAAAGTAGTGGAATTTCGAAGACGGTTCCATCTACGGATTCTATTCGCCTGAATACACCGATCGCTAGGAGTTGATCAATCCTATTGTATGTCTCTTTCGACTCCGTACTCCAAATCGCACCTAGTGTTTCAACTGATTGCAAGCTTTTTCTGCCTCTAAGCTCTTCTACCCAATTTTTGCAAAACGCGTATTCAGCGTAAATGGTATTAACCAGTCTGTTGTTTGACACCGGTAACAGAGCTGCTTTGAATGCTGCACGCTCAAACAGCAACTCAGCTAGCGGCGGGGCCAGCGATTTCTCAAATCGTTGAAGTTGCTGGTTCCTTAGGGCAGATAGAAATTGGATTAGTTCACGGGGCGTCGCTTGGTTGCGCCCATCTTGAAGGCGGCCACAAACCCAAGCAAAAGTCCGCGGATTTTTTCCTGTATCAATTTTATCAGGAAATATCCTGTCGACTAGCTGTTCTTGCGCAACGATATCATTCAAGACATCATCTTTCCTTATTTGGTAATCAATACATAGCAAGTCGCTTTGTAGTAGTCGACGAATAAAGACATTAAATAAAAGGCTATTGTCCCACGCAAGTGTAGTGCTTTTTTCTGGGCTCGCTGCGTGAGTAGCCTCTCGGAAGCCGGTCTTTATGATACGATCCCATATATCAGATCGGACAAAAAGCTTCGGTCGTATCCGATCTAGCCTCGCCATGTCTTTATAAGCCTGAAAAAGTGCTCGAAGAGCTCTGGATTCAATCTCATCATTGCCTGAAAAAGCGACATCTAACCTATCAAGCAACAACCAGATTGTTTGGCCAGAGGCTTCAAGCGAAGAATTCAGTTTTATGAGAATTTCTCTGATCGGGCGAACCCCTTTGTCTCTCGCTTCTAGTGAGGGTTCGGAGAATGAAATTTTCCCTGTGATACCGGTTATCGTACCGCTTTGATCGAAGTGGGTGGTTGTAGAAACATCTTTTGGGCGAAAAAATGAAGTAACATAGGCGGAGATTCTTTTTATAATTGTGTTGAGGCTTGGATCTCGATCAATCAGTTTAAGATCAGCAAGATACGAAAGTACATCTTGAAGTGCTTGGTTGTTAACTCCTGCATCTCGTGCGCGAACTGCAGCCACTGAGCATAGGTAAAGCTTCCAAAGCCCAATAAATTCGTCCTCAGTGGGCGGTAGTTCAGATCTTATTTCGTTGAATGCTGGATCTTCGTCGGGATTCTCAGCAGGAACAAGAAGAATATCACGATCGAAAAGTTCATCCTCTTTCGCCATCATTAAATGATAAATTGCACTTTTTCCTGATCCCTTTGCGCCATAGATAATGTCTACATTTCCACCGAATATCTTCTGCCACTGATCTGTTTCCACAAAATATTTTGCAAGTTCTTTTGCTTCGTGTTCCGCGACGTCGTGTCCGAAATGCAGGGACTGAATGACTTTCTTCTTGTCCATCCCGGGGTCTCCATAGTCGTAGATGAGTCGAATTTTCATAGCAGAAATGTCGCGACAATGGCAACCAAGGAAAATTTTCGTTTTTAAGCGCAACTTCTTCGTCGCTAAGGGCTAACCCAAGTTAGAGGATGGCATTATCTCCTAATTAGTTTATCTACCCTCACGCCAACCCTAACCAAACAAAAATAGGAAAATAGTCTTGATCTTCCCTGGCCCGCCGTCCTATCCTCCCAGCCAGGACCGCGCCGCCGAGGGAGCCCCCGCCATGCCCTTCACCCCCCGCCGCCCCTGGGAACCCCTCTCGGACGCCGAGTGGGACGCGCTGCGCCCGCATCTCCGGCCGGAGGACCGGCCGGGCCCCCCGCTCGTCGATCCCCGCGCTCGCATGGACGCCATCCTGCACATGGCGGTCACCGACCAGCCCTGGCGCCTGCTGCCGGAGCGCTGGGGGAAGGGCGCCACGGTGGGCCGGCATTTCCGCCGTCTCGCGCATGGCGGCCTCTGGTCCCGGCTGCTGGAGGCGCTGGCCGACCCCGACTGCCCGCGCGCCCTCTCGGCCATCGCCTATTGGCTCTGCCGCGCCGCCCGCCGCGCCATGCGGCTGTTGCAGATGGCGGGGATCACGCTGGCGCGGAGGCTCCGCCTCTACACGGCGCTGCCGATGCTCCCCTGGCTGATGCCCGACCCGGATTTGTCCGAACTGGTGTTCCGCGACATCGCCAAGGTCATCAAGGACATCCCCCGGCGCTGGCCGGGGAGGGGGGTGCTGCGCAATCTCGGCCATCTCCTGCGCATCGCGGGCGGGCGGCCCGTCTGGTCGAAGCGCTTCGCCCCGCCCTGATGCAGCCGGCGCCCGCGCTGCCCGCGCGGCGGGCACCGCGCGTCCCGCGGGCGCGGATCGTGCCTTGCGCGGGGGCTGGCGGGCCGGTTGCGGCATGGCAAGCTCCGGCGGCGGATGCAGCGCGACCGGCCTGCAGGGAGATGCTTGATGAGGAGAATGCTGCTCGGCGCCGTCGCGGCGCTCGGGCTCGGCGGGATCGCGCCGGCCCAGACCCTGTCGACGCCCACCGTGCCGGCGGGGCCGAAGGTTGGCATCGTCGCGGTCACGCAGCCGCTGCCGACGCAGCCGCAGTATACGCGCGTCGACGTGCCGGTGCTGAAGGAAGGCCTCGCCGCGGCGAGCAACGGCCGGATCGAGGTGCAGCTCTCGACGCATGCCGAGCGCAACCTCGCGGGCACCGAGATCGTGCGGCTGGTGCGCTCCGGCCAGGCGGATATCGGCGCGAGCACGCTGACGACGCTCTCGGGCGACGTGCCGATCCTCGATGGCGTGGACCTCGCCGGCCTCGCGCCCGAGATCGGCACGGCGCGCAAGATCGCCGAGGCGATGCTGCCCGTGGTGAACCGCGACCTCGAGCGATTCGGCGCCCGGCTGATGGTGATCTATCCCTTCCCGGCGCAGGTGGTCTGGTGCCGCCAGCCCTTCGCCAGCCTGGCCGAGCTGAAGGGCCGCAAGGTGCGGACCTTCGGCAACTCGCTGGTCGATTTCTTCACCGCCCTCGGCGCGCAGCCCGTCTCCATCGGCTTCCCCGAGGTCTATTCGGCGCTCGAGCGCGGCGTGGTGGACTGCGCCATCACCGGCACGGGCAGCGGCGTCGCGGCGCGCTGGCCGGAGGTGACGACGCATGTCTCGGCCCTGCCGGTCTCCTGGGCGCTGGCGGGGTACATGGTGAACCTCGCCTGGTGGAACCGGCTCGACCCCGCGGTGCGGGCGGCGGTGGAGGCGAGCCTCGCGGAGGTGAACGAGAAGCAGTGGGCGCTCGGCGCGGCGGCGACGCGCGACGGGCTCGACTGCGCCACCGGCAAGGCGGATGCCTGCCGCATCCACACCTTGGCGACGCGGCCGGTGACGGAGGTCCCGCCGACCGAGGCCGACCGCGCCATGATGCGCGAGATCCTGGACCGCACCGTGCTGCCCGGCTTCGTCAAGCGCTGCGGCGCCCGCTGTGGCGAGACCTTCAACCAGGTGATCGCGCCGCTCGCCGGCGTGCGCTTCGGCGGGTGAGCGACGCGGCTTCCATCCCGGCGCCGCTGCGTGCGGCGCGGCGCCTGCGGGCGGGCATCTCGGCGCTCGCCGCCGTGATGGCGCATGTCGCGGGCTGGAACTACGTGGCCTGCGCCCTCTTCATCACTTTCGACGTGGTGGCGCGCAGCCTGTTCGGCTTCTCATCGAAGGCCACCATCGAGGTCACCGGCTACATGCTGGCCGGCGGCATCGCCTGGGGCTTGGCGCATACCCTCGCGCGGCGGGCGCATATCCGGGTGGATGTCTGGGTGAACCGGCTGCCGCTGCGCATCCGCTCCGTCCTGCACCTGGTCTCGCTGCTGCTGCTGCTGGGCTTCGCGCTGTTCTGCGCCTGGGCCGCCTGGTCGCTGCTGGATGAGAGCCTGCTCTTCGATGCGCATGACAACAGCGCGCTGCGCCTGCCTCTGGCGGTGCCGCAGGGCATCTGGGGCTTCGGCATCCTGGCCTTCTGCCTGATGATCACGGTGCTGGCGGTGGAAGCCGCGCTCTCCCTGCTGCTCGGCCGCGCTGAGGAGCTCGACCGCCTGCTCGGCTCCCGCACGCTGGAGGACGAGACCGAGGAGGCGCTGGAAGCGGTGCGGATGGCGCGGGAGGGCGCCCACGCGCCCGATGGCCTGCAACGGACGGTCCAGCCATGATCGCGGTCGTCTTCCTGCTGGCCCTGCTGGCCGCCGCGATCGTTGCCGCGGCCTCCGGCGGGCAGGCGGTGCCGGTCGCGGAGATCCTGGCTCTGACCGGCGTCTTCCTCGTCTTCTTCGGCGCCGGCGTCTATGTCGCGGCGGTGCTGGGGCTGCTCGGCATCCTCATCGGCCTCACCTTTTCCGACCGGCCCTGGTGGGCCTTCGCCGGGCAGACGCTGTGGGGGCCGTCCTCCAATTTCGTGCTGGTGGCCGTGCCGCTCTTCCTGCTCATGGGGGAGATCCTGCTGCGCGCCGGCCTGTCGGACCGGCTCTACCGCGCGCTGAATGCCTGGCTCGGCCGGCTGCCCGGCGGGCTGCTGCACACCAACATCGTCTCCTGCGCGGTCTTCTCCGCAATCTCGGGCAGTTCGGTTGCGACCGCCGCCACCATGGGCTCGGTCGCGCTGCCCTATTTCAACAGCTCGGCCTATAGCCAGCGCATGGTGCTGGGCTCGCTGGCGGCCGGCGGAGCGCTGGGCAACCTGATCCCGCCCGGCATCACCTTCATCATCTACGGCCTGATCACCGAAACCTCCGTCGGCGCGCTCTATGTCGCCGCCCTGCTGCCCTCCCTGCTCGTCACCGGCCTGTTCATCGCCGTCATCCTGGTGCATGGGCTGACCCATCCGTTGGACCGGCCGGCACCGCTGCCGCTGGCGATGCGGCTGCGGGCGCTGCTGGACCTGGTGCCGACGCTGCTGCTGATGCTCCTCGTGCTCGGCTCCATCTATGCGGGCTATGCGACCCCGACCGAGGCGGCCGCGCTCGGCGTGGTCGGCGCCGCGCTCTTCGCCGCGGTCGAGGGCAAGCTCTCCTTCCGCCTGCTGAACGCGAGCGCCGAAGCGACGGCGCGCAACACGGCGCTGCTCGGCCTCATCATCTTCGGCGCCTACCTGCTGAACTACCTGCTGACCGCGATCAACGTGCCGCAGGCCCTGGCGCAGTTCATCGGCCACCTGCCGCTGCCGCCCTGGGCGATCATGGCGGCGATCCTGGCGCTCTATCTCGCGCTCGGCACCTTCATGGAGGGCTTCTCCATGATCATCACCACGGTGCCCGTGGTCTTCCCGGTCGTGACCGCGCTCGGCTACGACCCGATCTGGTTCGGGGTGATGGTGACCATGCTGGTGGAGATCGCGCAGATCAGCCCGCCGGACGGCACGGTGATGTATGTGCTGCAGGGCATGCGGCCGCGCCCCGGGCCGATCACCGACGTCTTCGTGGGCGTCACGCCCTTCCTGGCCGCCTATCTGCTGGCGGTTGCGCTGCTGATGATCTGGCCGGGGATTGCGCTCTGGCTCCCAAGGCTTATGGGTTGAGGCATGAGCGAACGTCCTGTCCGCATCGCCGTCGATATCGGCGGCACCTTCACCGACCTGCAGGTGCTCGATGCCCGCGATGGCAGCGTGCGCGCCTGGAAGACGCCGACCACGCCGGAGGACCCGAGCATCGGCCTGCTGCGCGGCGTTACCGAGGCGGCGGAGCGCTTCGGCTTCGCGCTCGCCGAGGTCGGCCTGCTGCTGCACGGCACCACCATCGCCACCAATGCGGTGCTGGAGCGGAAGCTTGCCCGCGGCGTGCTGCTGACCACGGCCGGGTTCGAGGACGTGCTGGAGATCACCCGCCATGTGCGGCGGGACCTCTACAAGGTGGACCTCGACCCCTTTCCCTGCCTGATCGAGCGCGACCGGCGCCTCGGCGTGCCCGAGCGCATGCGGGCGGACGGCACGGCCGAACTGCCGCTCGACGAATCCGCTTTGCCCGGCCTGATCGCGCGGCTGGACGCGCTGGGGGCGGAGGCGGTGGCGGTCTGCCTGCTGCACAGCTATGCCAACCCGGCGCATGAGCAGCGGCTGAAGGCGCTGATCGCCGCGGCGCGGCCCTCGCTGCCCGTGTCGCTCTCCGCCGAGATCAGCCCGGAGATCCGCGAATACGAGCGCAGCAGCACGACCGTGCTGAACGCGCTGCTGATGCCCGTCGTGAAGGCCTATCTCGACCGGCTGGAGGCGCGGCTGGGCGAGGGCGGATTCCACCCGCTGGTCTTCCTGGTGCAGTCCAATGGCGGCGTCTGCAGCCTGCGCCAGGCCGCCGCGCAACCGGCGCGGCTGCTGCTCTCCGGCCCCTCCGGCGGTGCGCTGGCCGCGGGGCGCATCGCGCAGTTGCTGGCGCGGCCGAACCTGGTCGCGGTCGACATGGGCGGCACCAGCTACGACGTCTCCGTCGTGCAGGATGGCCGCGTCAGCGTGGTGACGCAGGGCGAGATCGACCGGCTGCCGGTGCGCCTGCCGATGGTGGAGATGCGCACCATCGGCGCCGGCGGCGGCTCCATCGCCAGCGTCGATCATGGCGGGCGGCTGACGGTCGGCCCGCGCAGCGCCGGCTCGCGTCCCGGTCCGGTCGCCTATGGCCGCGGCGGGGAGGAGCCGACGGTGACGGATGCCAACCTCGCGCTCGGACGGCTGGATCCGGACTACTTTCTCGGCGGCATGATGAAGCTCGACATGCCGGCGACGCGCGCGGCGATCGCGGCGAAGGTCGGCACGCCGCTCGGCCTCGCGGTGGAGCCGGCGGCGCAGGGCATGCTCACCGTGGTGAACGCCAATCTCGGCGCGGCGGTGCGACTCTCGCTGTTCGAGAAGGGGCTGGATCCGCGCGACTTCTCGCTGCTCTCCTTCGGCGGCGCCGGCGGGCTGCACGCGACCGACGTGGCGGCGGAGATGGGCATCCGCGAGGTGATCTTCCCGCGCGAGCCCGGCACGCTCTCCGCCTATGGCATTCTCTACTCGGACCTCGTGCAGGACATCGCGCGCTCGCGCGTGATGCCGGCGGTGCCGGCCAGCCTGCCCATGGTCGAGGCGCTGGTGGCCGAGTTGCGGGCGGAGGCGGAGGCCGGCCTGGCGCGGGACGGCGTGCCGCCCGGGCAGCGCGAGGTCGCGGTCGCCGCCGACATGCGCTACCACGGCCAGGCCTTCGAGCTGTTGGTGCCCTGGCCGGAGGCGACGGCGCTCGCGCCGCTGCTGGCCCGCTTCCACGCCATGCACCGCCAGCGCTTCAGCTACGCCGACGAGGCCGAGGCGGTCGAGATCGTCACCCTGCGGGCCATCGCCACCGGACGCCTGCCGAAGCCCGATGCTGCGGAGGCGACGCCCGCCGCACGCCCGGCGCTGAAGGGCAGCCGCCGCGTCTTCGAGGACGGCGCCTGGCGCGACGTGCCGGTCTGGGACCGCGAGGCGCTGCCGCCCGAGGACCGCATCATCGGCCCCGCCATCGTCGAGGAACCCTTCGCCACCCATTGGATCGGACGCGGCTGGACCGCCATGCTCGGCGCTGCCGGCGCCCTCATCGCCCAAATGGACGCAAGGAGTGTTGGCGCATGACCCTCGGCCCCATCGAGATCGAGGTCATCCGCAACGCGCTGACGGCCGCCGCGGCGGAGATGGACGTGACGGTCTGGCGCACCAGCCGCAGCACCATCGTGCGGGAGTTGCTGGACTATTCCACGGCCGTCTTCGATGCCGAGGGCAACAACCTGGCGCAGTCCGCCCGCATCCCGAGCCATCTCAACAGCATGTCGCATTTCCTGCGGGAATTGCTGGACAAGTGGGTGGACCCCGCGACCTGGGGCCCGGACGACGTCGTCATCTCCAACGACCCCTATTGCGGCGGGCAGCACCTGCCGGACATCTGCGCCTTCAAGCCGGTCTTCCACGAGGGCCGGCGCATTGCCTTCGTCGGGACGCTCTGCCACCACATCGATGTCGGCGGGCTGGTCGCCGGCAGCTATGCCGCCAAGGCGATCGAGATCTTCCAGGAAGGCCTGCGCATCCCGCCGCTGAAGCTGATCGAGAACGGCAGGCGGAACGAGGGCGTCTGGGCGATGATCCGGCAGAATATCCGCAAGCCCGAGCTGCTGCTGGGCGACCTGCAAAGCCAGATCGCCTCGCTGGAGGTCGGCGCCGCGGCGCTGCGGCGGCTCGCCACGCGCTACGGCGCCGAGGGGATGATCGAGGCCGGGCGCCGGATCCTCGACATGAGCGAGCAGGCGATGCGCGCCGCCATCTCCCGCATGCCGGACGGAACCTACGAGTTCACGGATTGGCTGGACGATGACGGCATCGACCTCGACAAGCCGATCCGACTGCATGTCGCGCTGACGATCCAGGGCGACAGCATCTCGGTGGACCTTTCGGGCTGCTCGCCGCAGGTGCAGGGGCCGACCAATGCGACCCTGGCCAGCAGCAATGCCGCCGTGATGTTCGCTGTCATGTGCGCCTGCGACGAGCCCTTCGCCGCCAATGCCGGCTGCTATCGCCCGGTGACCACCATTGCGCCGGAGGGGCTGGTGGTGAATGCCCGCCATCCCGCGCCGGTGGTGCACCGCATCGCGGTGACGCATCGGCTGCTGAATGCCATGTTCGGCGCGCTGCATCAGGCGGTGCCGGACCGCATCCCCGCGGCCTATTACGGCAATTCCTACGTCTGCACCTTCCAGACGGTCGGGGAGGACCAGCGGCGCGAGGTCCTCGTGGAAATCGAGATCGGCGGCACCGGTGCGCATCCGGCGAAGGATGGCGTGAACGCCCTCTCGGCGGGCATGCACAACAACAGCAACATCCCCATCGAGATGATCGAGGCGCAGGCGCCGCTGACCATCACGCGCTACGGCCTGCTGCCGGACAGCGGCGGCGCCGGGGAACGGCGCGGCGGCCTCGGCCTGCTGCGGGAATGGCGGGTGGACAGCCCGCGCTGCTTCTTCACCGCCAACATGGACCGCTTCGTCCATGCGCCCTATGGCCTCGCGGGCGGCGGCCCGGCCTCGGTCGGGCGGCTGGTGCTGACGCGCGACGGCGCGGAGAGCCCGCTGCCGCCCAAGTCCGACAACGTCCCGCTGCAGCGGGACGACCGGGTGCGGCTGGAGACCTCGGGCGGCGGCGGCTTCGGCGATCCGGCGAAGCGCGACCCGGCGGCGTGGGCGCGCGACCTGGCGCTGGGCTACGTGACGACGTGACGTTCGACCCACGGCAGCACCGGCTGGTGCCGGAGCAGCGCTGGTTCGAGGATTTCTCGCTCGGCGAGCGCTTCCCGCTGCCGAGCCGCACCATGACCAGCGGCCTCTTCGCTGCCTTCCAGGCCGCCTCGGGCGACAACCACCCGATCCACTACGACGTGGAGTACTGCAAGGCGCATGGCCTGCCCGGCATGCTGGCGCATGGCTACCAGGTGACGATCCAGACCTGCGCCGGCGCCGGCCTCTTTCCGCACATGGTCGAGGAGTCGCTGAAGGGCTTCCTCGAGCAGTCCACGCGCTTCCTGCACCCGGTGGTGCTGGGCGACACGCTCTACCCCCTGCTGGAGGTGGACGAGCTGACGCCGCAGCGAAGCACCGGCATCCTCGGCCTGCGGGCGACCATCCACAACCAGCACGGCGTGCAGGTGCTGGAGGGGCGCCATCGCTACCTGCTGCGCCGGCGCCCGGCCTAGTCGGCCTGCTTCAGGCCGGAGGCGGCGATCAGCTCGGCATATTTCTCCACCTCGGCGCGCACGTAGCGGGCGAACTGCCGGTGGTCGAGATAACGGATGGGATGCGAGGCGCGCGTCATCCCCTCCACCACGCTCGGTGTGCGCAAGGTGCGTGCGCAGGCGGCGTCGAGCCGCTCCAGCACCGCCGGCGGCAGGCCAGCGGGTGCGAAGATCCCGGTCCAGAGCGGATAGACGAGGTCGTGCCCCAGTTCCCGCAACGTCGGCGCCTGCGGCATGTCGGCGACGCGCGCCTCGGCGAAGACCGCGATGGCGTGGAGCTGGTACTGCGCCACCAGGTTCGCCTCCGCCGCCAGCATCAGCACCGTGCCGGACTGCATCGCCAGCACGCTGTCGCCGGAGCCGCGGAAGGGCACGTGGTTCATCTCGATCCCGAGCGAACGCGTGAGGCCGGTCATCGCGAGATGGCCGAGGCCGCCGACGCCGCCCGAGGCATAGGGCGCCTGGCCCGGCGTCGCCTTCGCCCGCGTCACGATATCGGCCACGGTGCGGATGCCGGTTGTCTTCGGCGTCATCAGCGTCAGCGGCGCCTCCGCCACCAGGCAGACGGGCGCGAGGCTGTCGGCGCGATAGGGCAGGTTGGCGCGGAAGCTCGGCTGGACGGCGACGGGCGACATGGAGGTCAGCATCAGCGTCAGCCCGTCGGGCTTCGAGCGCGCGACCTCCGCCGTGCCGATGGTGCCGGTGGCGCCGCCGACATTGCGGATGACGAGCTGGCTGCCGAGTTCCTCGGCGAAGACCGGCTGGATCAGGCGGCCGATGATGTCGGTGCCGCCGCCCGCCGGCCAGGGAATGATGAGCTGCGTCTGGGCCGGCTGGCTCCGGGCCAGCCCGGCCCAGAGCAGCAGCCCGATCGCCAGCGTGGCCAGGCGCGATGCGTGGCGCATCCCGTCGTCTCCTCTCCCATCGGCCCCGCTTGTCGCCGCGGGTGCCCTGGGGGGAGAGGCTAGCGAAGGCGCCGCCGCGGATTCAATCGACGAGTCGCCGCACGTAGCGGCGAGTGCTCCGGAAGAGCGGCCGCACCCGGTCGCACCAGGGGGTGCTGCGGGCCTTGATCCACTCGGCCGATTGGTTCACCTCCGGCCGCTCGAAGCGGTAGGCCGCCAGCAGGTTCGGCGCGCCGCCGTCCAGGCGGCGGTAGCGTGTGCCGCCGATGCAGCCGGGCACCGAGGTCAGCAGCGGCAGGTGCTCCTGCTCGTACCACTCGTAGATCGCGGGCAGGTCGGGTTCCGCGATGTCGAGCTCGACCGTGTAGAGGAAGGGCGCGGGGCGGGACACGTCGCCGAGCGATGCGATGAAGGCATAGGGAATGCCCCCCGTCGCGCCGGCCGGCGGGTTCTCCAGCCAGTGCCAGACATCGGCGGGGTTCTCGAGGTCCTGGTAGCGCACGCCCTCGCCTCGCCCCGGTTGGATCAGCAGGTCGGCCATCGGGTTTCCTCCTGTCGCTTGTCGGGGCAGTATCGCCGGCACCGAGGGAACGACAAGCGGGGGGACCGCCCGATGCAGGGCTATGAGTGGCTGGCGCGCAGCCTGAAGGCCTCCGGCCAGACGCATTTCTTCTTCGTGGACGCGGTGCTGCGGCGGACGCTGCTGGAGATGGAACGGATCGGCCTGCAGCCGGTGCTGGCGCATACCGAGAAGGCAGCGGTCTACATGGCCGACGCCTATGCCCGCGTCTCGGGCCGGCCGGGCGTGGTGGCGGCGCAGTCGGTCGGCACGGCGAACCTCGCCGCGGGGCTGCAGGACGCCTTCCTCGCGTGCAGCCCGGTGCTGGCGCTGACCGGGCACAAGCCGATCGGCCACCAGCACCGCAATGCCTACCAGGAGGTGGCGCATGCGCCGCTCTTCGCGCCCGTCACGAAATTCGCGGCGCAGGTGCATGAGGCGGCCGATCTGCCGCGGCAGTTCCGCCAGGCCTGGGCGGCCGCCGTCTCGGTCCCGCCGCGGCCGGTGCATCTCGACCTCAACGGGCTGATGGGGGAGTTCGTCGAGACCTCCGAAACAGCGGAGGAGCCCGCCGCGCTCGGGGCCTGGACGGCGCCGCGGCACCGGCCCATGGCGGATGCGGCCTCGGTGCAGGCGGCGGCGGAGGCGTTGCGCTCCTCGCTGCGCGTCGTGATCGTCGCCGGCGACGGCGCGGCGCTGTCCGGCTGCGGGGCGGAGCTGCTGGCGCTGGCGGAGGCGCTGCGGACGCCCATCGCCACCTCGCTCGGCGCGCGCGGCCTGGTCTCGACCCAGCATCCGTTGCATGTCGGCGTGGTCGGCAACTACTCGGCGCCGCCCGCCAACCAGGTGGTGCATGCGGCGGATCTCGTGCTCTTCGTCGGCTGCGACACCGGCGACCAGGTGACGCATACCTGGCGCGTGCCGCGGCCGGGCACGCGGGTGGTGCAGATCGATGTCGATCCGCTGGAGTTCGAACGGAGCTATGCGGCGGAGGTCGCGCTGCTCGGCGATCCCAGGGCGTCGCTCGCGGCGCTGGTCGCGGCGCTCGGCCGGCCGACGCGGGACGGCGCCTTCCTGGCGGAGGCGCAGGGTATCATGGCGGCCTGGCGGAAGGCGATGGCACCGCGCCTCGCCAGCGAGGCCGTCGCCATCGACCCGGCGCGGCTTTGCGCCGAGATCAGCCGCGCGCTGCCGGCGGATGGCATCCTGGTCGCCGATACCGGCTATTCCGGCATCTGGACCGGCACGCTGGTCGAGCTCGAGCCGACGCAGACCTATCTGCGCGCCGCGGGCTCGCTCGGCTGGGCCTTCCCGGCCTCGCTCGGCGCGAAGCTGGCGGCGCCCCGGCGCAAGGTGGTGTGCTGGTCGGGTGACGGCGCGCTCTACTACCACCTGCCGGAGCTGGAGACGGCGAAGCGGCGCGGGATCGCGGTGACGCTGGTGGTGAACAACAACTCCGGCTTCGGCCAGGGCTGGCCGGGCTACCTGAAGCAGGCCGGCAACCGGCCGGTGGCGGCGGAGCAGGTGCTGCGCTTCGGCCCGACCGACTTCGCCGCCGTCGCGCGGCAATTCGGCCTGCAGGGCATCCGCGTGGAGCGGCCGCAGGACATCGCCGGCGCGCTGGCCGAGGCGATGGCGAGCGACGAGACCGTGGTGGTGGACGTCGCCACCGACATCGACTGCAGGGCGCCTGAGCCCTGGACACCCTAAGCAAACCCCTCGGGGTTTGCGCTGCAACAAAACCCTAAACAGGGTCGTCCGATCGTCGCCGCGCCGCAGGCGCGGCGGCGTGAATCGGCCGGCCGAATATCGAAGGAGGCTTGAACATGGCACGCGTGGCGGTCATCGGCGCCGGCACCATGGGGCATGCGCTGGCGCTGGTCTTCGCGCTCGGCGGGCACCGGGTGCGGCTGACCGACAGCAATCCGGAGACCTTGGCAAAAGCACAAGGGCTGATGGAGACGGCGCTGGCGACGCTCGTCGAGGGCGGCGAGGCGCCGAAGGACTGGACATCCGGCCATCTCGCCCAGGCGGTGACGCGGCACGAGAGCCTGGAGGAGGCGGTGGACGGCGCCGAGCTGATCGTGGAGGCGATCATCGAGGTGCCGGAGGCCAAGCGCGCGCTCTACGAGCGGCTGGATGCCTGCGCGCCGCCGGATGCGGCGATCGCCAGCAATACCAGCCATCTCGACGTCTTCCCGCTGATCCCGGCAGCGCGGCAGCGGCGCGCCATGATCGCGCACTGGTACACGCCGCCCTACCTGGTGGATTTGGTGGACATGATCCCGGGTCCGCAATGCGAGCCGGCGGCCTTCGAGCAGGTCTTCGGCATGCTGAAGGCCATGGGCAAGCAGCCGCTGGGCCTGAAGAAATTCGTCCCCGGCTATGTCGCCAACCGCATCCAGGCGGCGATCGGGCTGGAGGTGCAGCACCTGCTGGACGAGGGCGTGGCGACGGCGCCCGAGATCGACGCGGCCATCATCCATGGCCTGGCGCTGCGGCTGCCGATCCTCGGCTACTACGCCAAGGCGGACTTCACCGGCCTGCCGCTGATGCAGGCGGTGGGGCGGAACAAGAGCTACACGCCGCCCGAGCCGCGCGGCAGCAGCCCGGTGCTCGACAGGCTGGTGGCGGAGGGCCGCACCGGCGTCCTCGCCGGCGCCGGCTACTACGATTGGCCGGACGATCCCGCGAAGCTCTTCGAGGCGCGGGACCGCAGGCTCATCGCCCTCAAGCAGGCGATGCGGGAGATCGGCACCATGGCGGGACTGGAGCGCGACGCATGATCCGCTACGAACTCACGGGCCGGACGGCCCTCGTCACCGGCGCCGCCTCGGGCATCGGCCTTGCCCTGGCGACGCAATTGGCGCGCAACGGCGCGAAGGTGGCGATCAACCACCTGGCCGATGACGCGCGCGGGCCGGAGCAGGTGGAAGCATTGCGGGCCGAGGGGCTGGATGTCATCGCCGCCCCCGGCAATGTCGGCGATCCCGCGGATTGCGTGCGGATGGTGGAGCAGGCGGTCGCCGATCTCGGCCGGCTGGACTACCTCGCCAACAATGCGGGCACGCCGGGCAGCCGCACCAGCATCGCGCCGAAGGAGCTGGACCGCATCACCGAGGAACTCTGGGACACGCTGGTGCAGGTGAACCTGGTCGGCGTCTTCCGTTGCACCAAGGCTGCGGCGCCGGCGCTGCGGGCGGCGAAGGGCGCGGTGGTGAACACTGCCTCCATCGCGGGGCTCGGCGCGGTCGGGTCCTCCATGGCCTATGGCGCGACCAAGGCGGGCGTGGTCAGCCTGACGAAGAACCTGGCGCGGGCGCTCGCGCCCGAGGTGCGGGTGAATGCCGTGGCGCCGGGCGCGGTGGACAGCGCCTGGATGATCGAATGGACGAACGAGCAGCGCAGCAGCTCGATCGACAAGGCGCTGCTGAAGCGGCGCTGCACCACGGACGACCTGGCGGAGGTGATGCTGTTCCTGCTGGCCGGCGCCGCCATGGTGACGGGGCAGACGATCACGGTGGATGGCGGGCTGACGCTCGCCTGACACGAAGGGGGACCGCGATGCGTGCGATGCGGCTGCATGCCCCGGGGCGGCTGGTGGCGGAGGCGGTGCCGGATCCGCGGCCCGGTCCCGGCCAGGTGCTGATCCGCGTCGCCGCCTGCGCGGTCTGCCGCACCGACCTGCATGTGGTGGATGGCGAGCTGCCCGCGCCGAAGCCATGCGTCGTCCCGGGCCATGAGATCGTCGGTCGCGTGGTCGAGGCAGGGCCGGGCGCGGAGCGCTTCGCGCCAGGGCAGCGCGTCGGCGTGCCCTGGCTGGGCCATGTCTGCGGCTCCTGCCGCTTCTGCCGCTCCGGCCGCGAGAACCTCTGCGGGCAGGCGCGCTTCACCGGCTACCAGATCGATGGCGGCTATGCAGAATATGCCGTCGCCGATGCGCGCTTCTGCCTGCCGGTGCCGGAGGGCTATGCGGATGCCGAGGCCGCGCCGCTGCTCTGCGCCGGGCTGATCGGGCATCGCGCGCTGCGCATGGCGGGCGACGCGCGCCGCCTCGGCCTCTACGGGTTCGGCGCGGCCGCGCATATCGTGGCGCAGGTGGCGCGGCACGAGGGGCGGGAGGTGTTCGCCTTCACCCGCGACGGCGACCGCGCGGCGCAGGACTTCGCCCGCGGCCTCGGCGCCGTCTGGGCCGGCGGGTCGGAGGAGGCGCCGCCCGAGCCGCTCGATGCCGCCATCATCTTCGCGCCCATCGGCGCGCTGGTGCCGGCCGCCCTGCGCGCGGTGGACCGCGGCGGCACCGTGGTCTGCGCCGGGATCCACATGAGCGACATCCCGGCCTTTCCCTACGCCATCCTCTGGGAGGAGCGCAGCCTCCGCTCCGTCGCCAATCTGACGCGCGCCGATGGCGAGGCCTTCATGGCGCTCGCGCCGCGCGTGCCCGTCCGGACGGAGGTGGAGGTGCTGCCGCTGGACCAGGCCGTGCAGGCGCTGGACCGGCTGCGGGCGGGGCAGGTGACGGGGGCGCTGGTCCTGGCGCCCTGAGGCCGGCTTGCCGCGCGGCGGGGCGGGCGCCAGACTGCCGGCAAAGGAACGACCGAGGACACGCCCATGAGCCCGCAACCCGGCCCCGATTATGCGCGCCTCTTCCGCAAGGGCGCGCCCGAGCCCACGCCGCGCTTCACCGGCTTCCCCAAATACAATTTCGTCGGCGGCCACAACGACCCGACGCGTGTCCCGGTCGCGGCGCTGGCCGAGGCCGCCGCGGCGGCGCTGACGCGGGAGGGGGCGAGCCTCGCGCTCTACAACCTGGGCCACGGGCCGCAGGGTCATGCGGGCATGCGCGACCTGGTCGTGGACAAGCTGCGGCGCCACCGCGGCGTCGCCTGCACGCGCGACGACGTGCTCATCACCTCCGGCTCGCTGCAGGGCCTCGACCTGGTCAACGACCTGCTGCTCGAGCCCGGCGACACGGTGCTGGTCGAGGAGCTTTCCTATGGCGGCGCGCTCTCCCGCATCAGGAAGCGCGGCGTCACCATCGTGCCGGTGGCGCTGGACGGGGAGGGGATGCGGATGGACGCGCTCTCCGATGCGCTGGACGGCCTGAAGGCGCGCGGCGTGGTGCCGAAATACCTCTACACCATCCCGACCATCCAGAACCCGACGGGGTCCATCCTGCCGCTCGAGCGGCGGCAGCAGATGCTCTCGCTGGCCCGCGCGCATGGCGTGCCGGTCTTCGAGGACGAGTGCTATGCCGACCTGATCTGGGCCGGGGCGCAGGCGCCGCCCGCGCTCTATGCGCTGGACCCGGCGCAGGTCATCCATATCGGCTCCTTCTCCAAGACCCTCGCGCCGGCGCTGCGCGCCGCCTATGCGGTCGCGCCCTGGCCGGTGCTGTCCCGCCTGCTCTCGTTGAAGACCGATGGCGGCACCGGCGCCGTGGAGCAGATGCTGGTCGCCGAGTATTTCTCGAAGCATTTCGACAGCCATGTCGCGGCGCTGTCGGGCGTGCTGGAGGGGAAGCTGCAGGCGATGCTGGAGGCGGTGGCGCGCGAGTTCGGCAGCGCCGCCGAATGCTTCGTGCCGAAGGGCGGCATCTTTCTCTGGCTGAAGCTGCCGGAGGCGGTGGATGTGCGCAAGCTGGTCAAGCCGGCGGCGGAACGCGGCATCCAGTTCAACCCCGGCCCCGAATGGGCCTGCGACCCGGAGAGCGCGAAGTCGCAGCTCCGGCTCTGCTTCGCGCTGCCCTCGAAGGAGGAGATCCGCGAGGGCGTCGCCGCCTTCGCCCGCGTCTGCTACGAGCAGACCGGCATCCCGGCGCAGAGCGGCAATATCCGCCACGCGCCGGGCTGACGGGTTCAGCCCTTCGGCTTGTCGAGCTCCGCGAAGACCTCCATCGCCGCGCGCACCGCGGCGACGGCGGTCGGCACGCCGGCATAGATGCCGACATGCAGGAAGATCTCCTTCAGCTCCTCCCGCGTCAGGCCGTTGTTCAGGCCCATGCGGATATGCGACTTCAGCTCCTCTGTCCGGCCGAGCGCCGTCAGGACGGAGATGGTGATGGTGCTGCGGGTCGCGCGCTCCAGCCCCGGGCGGTTCCAGACCGCGCCGAAGCAGTGCTCGAACAGGTATTGCCGCAGGTCGCGTGTCATCTCGTGCTGCGCGGCCTCGTCCATCGCCTTCTGCGCGACGGCGGGGCCGCGCATCTCGAACCAGACTTCCTTGCCGGCCTTGAAGAACTCGTTCTCGTCCCAGTCATGGGTCGCCATCGCTGCCTCCCTTTGGAATTCCGCTCCAGGCGGGCAGGCTAGACCCGGGCTTTCCGGCTGCGAAGGGCCACGCGCAGGTTGCGCCGCGGCCGGCCTAGGCGCAGGCTTGGCGGCAAGAGCAAGACCCAGGAGGACGGCCATGGATGGGCTGCGCAATAGCGAGTACCGCCATCTCGAGGTCAACCGCATCGCCGGCTCGCTCGGCGCCGAGGTTTCCGGCGTCGACCTCTCGCAGGACCTGCCGGAGGCGGTGCTGAGCGAGATCCGGAAGGCGCTGCTGGACAACCTGGTGATCTTCTTCCGCGATCAGCGGCTCACGCCGCCGACCCAGCTCGCCTTCGCGCGGCGCTGGGGGGAAATCCACCTGCATCCCTACATGGCCGGGATGGACGACTATCCGGAGGTGCTGGAGATCCGGAAGACGCCGGCGGACAAGAAGAATTTCGGCGGCTCCTGGCACTCCGACCAGGCCTTCACCGCCAAGCCGGCGATGGGGACCATCCTCTACGGCGTCGAGATCCCCTCGGCCGGCGGCGACACGCTATGGACCAACCAGTATCTGGCCTATGAGACGCTCTCGCCGGGGATGCGGCGGATGCTGGATGGGTTGAAGGGCGTCTATCGCGGCGACAATTTCAGCAGCCACGACGGCAAGACGCGCCGGGAATACTACGCCGACAAGATCTCCATGAAGGTGATCGATCCCGGCGACACCCAGACCATCTCGACCCATCCGCTGGTGCGGACGCATCCGGAGACGGGGCGCAAGGCGCTCTTCGTCGGCGGCCACCTGCACCGGTTCGAGGACATGACGGAGGCCGAGAGCCGGCCGCTGATCGACTTTCTCATGCAGCATGCGACCCGGCCGGAATTCACCTGCCGCTTCCGCTGGCGCAGCGGGTCGCTCGCCTTCTGGGACAATCGCTGCACGATGCACTTCGCGATCAACGACTACCCCGCGGAGACGCGCATCATGCACCGCGTGACCATCTGCGGCGACACGCCGTTCTGAGGCGAAGGCGCGGGGGCAGGGCGCCCCCGCGTCGCATCCGCGTCAGACCACGCGGATGTTCTTGAACTGCCAGGGGTCGCTGGTGTCCAGATCCTCCGGGAAGAGCCCGCCGCGGTCCTGCAGCGGGGTCCAGTCGGAATAGACGCCCACGACCTCGCCCAGATAAGGGCGGCAGATCTCCAGCGCGCGGTCGTGGTCGATCTCGTCGCTCTCGACCACGCCGCGGCGCGGGTTCTCGATGGCCCAGATCACACCGGCCAGCACCGCGACCGTCACCTGCAGGGAGGTGGCGTTGTTGTGCGGCACCAGGCGGCGCGCCTCCTCGATCGTCAGGCGCGAGCCGTACCAGTAGGCGCCCTTCCCGTGGCCCATCAGCAGCACGCCGAGTTCGTCCATGCCGCGGACGATCTCGTCGGTCATCAGCCGCTTCTCCGGCTGCATCTGCCAGTTCTTGCCGGCCAGCTCATGCACCGAGAGCACCGCGTCGTCGCAGGGATGGTAGGCGTAATGCGCCGTCGGGCGGTACACCGCCTTCCCCTGTTCGTCACGGACCGTGTAGTAGTCGGCCAGCGAGATGCTCTCGTTATGGGTGATCAGGAAGCCGTGGAAGGGGCCTTCCAGCGGCGTCCAGGTCCGCACGCGCGTGCTGGCCCCCGGGCGCATCAGGTAGATCGCCGCGTCGCAGCCGAAGCCGTGGCGGTGGCCATCCGCCGGCAACGCCGTCTCATGCGTGCCCCAGCCGAGCTCGGCGGGCTGGCAGCCCTCGCCGACGAAGCCGTCGACCGACCAGGTATTGACAAACTCGCCCGGCTTTTTCGGGCGGTTGGCCACCTGGGTGTCGCGCTCGGCGATGTGGATCACCTTCACGCCCAGGTCCTGCGCGATCCGCGCCCAGGCCGCGCGGTTGGAAGCCGGCGGCGGCGAGGCGATCGGCGCGCCGGTGTCGCGGGCGATGTCGAGCAGCGCCTGCTTCACGAAATGGCTGACCAGGCCCGGATTGGCGCCATGCGCGGTGATGGAGGTGGGGCCGCCCTTCGCATATTCCCGGAGCGCGATCGCCTCCTCCCGCATCGCGTAGTTGGAGCGCTGGGAGGGCGTGAGCGAGGGATCGGTGTAGCCGCCGGCCCAGGGCTCGACCACCGTGTCGAGGTAGAGCACGTCGAGCTCCTGGCAGAGCTTCATCAGCTCGACCGAGGAGACGTCGACCGAGAGGTTCAGCAGGAAGTCGCCCTTCTTCAGGCGCGGCACCAGCACGTCGCGGAGGTTGTCGCGCGTGACCGGCTCGACCGTGAAGGTGATGCCGTATTCGGCCGCGACCTCGCGGCCGCGCTCCTCGGCGGTGACGATCGCGATGTTCTCCCGCGGGATGGCGATGTGGCGCAGGATGAGCGGCAGCACGCCCTGGCCGATGCTGCCGAAGCCGAGCATCACCAGGCGGCCGGAGAAGGTGGCATGGATCATTGAAGCGGACCTCCAGGGCACATGGCGGCGCAACACCGCCGGCACGGGGCCGGCGGCGTTGCAACAGGATTGTCGTTCGGGACGGTCAGGCCGCGAGCGCGGCCTCGACCTCCTCCTCCGCGCCCAGCATCGGGCGGTCGCGGACCTCGACCAGGCGGGCCCGGTCGAAGCCGTTGAAGGCGGTGCGCAGGCAGGCGCCATAGGCGCCGAGCTGGCCGATCTCGATCCAGTCGCCCTCGCGCACATCCTCCGGCAACCAGAAGGGGCCGGCCATGCGGTCGGCGCTGTCGCAGGTGGGGCCGTAGAAGGCGAAGCCCCGCAGCGCGTCGCTGGCCTCCGCGTCCGGCCGGATGAGCCGGCAGGGGAAGTGGAAGCCCGGCGCCCCGGCATCGGAGAGCGAGCCGTAGACGCCGTCGTTCACGTAGAGCGTGTCGCCGCGGCGCTGCAGCACCTGCACGACCACGCTGCCGCCGCCGGCGACGAGCGCCCGGCCCGGCTCCGCCCAGAGGGTCGCGCCGGGCAGGTCCAGCGCCTCGAAGGCCGACTCGATCTCGGCGAAGAAGGCGCCGAGCGGGGGCGGGGTGACGTCGGGATAGGCGACCGGGAAGCCGCCGCCGACATCCACCACCTCCACCGGCACGCCCGCGGCGCGGATCACCCGGCCGGCCAGCTCCATCGCGCGGCGCCAGGCCAGCGGATCCAGGCACTGCGACCCGACATGGAAATGCAGGCCGAGGCGCGCCGCATGCGGCCTGGCCGCGCGCAGCAGCGCGACGGCTTCCGCCGGCTCCGCCCCGAACTTGCCGGAGAGGTCGTAGCGCGCCACGCCCTTCGGCAGCGCCAGCCGCACGAAGAGGCCGAGGCCCTGCGCCGCGTCGCCGCCGGTCTCCTCGCGGATCTTGGCCAGTTCCTCGGCGGTGTCCAGGACGAAATCCTGCACGCCATGGCGCTGCCAGGCCTCCCGGATCGCCGAGCGCGCCTTCACCGGATGCATGAAGTGGATGCCGCCCTCGGGGAACATGCTGCGGACCAGCGAGACCTCGGCGGCCGAGGCGCAGTCGAAATGGCGCACGCCGCCCTCCCAGACCGCGCGCAGCACGGCCGGGTCCGGGTTGCACTTCACGGCATAGAGCGTCTCGCCGGGGAAGCCCTGCACGAAGGCGGCGCTGGCGCCGGCGATGGCGGCCGGGCGCAGGCAGTGCAGCGGCTCCTCCGGCCGCGCGACGGCGACCAGGGCATCCACGGTGGGCAGGGCGGTCGCGGCCTCGAGATCGCGGCGGAGCGGGGCGACGGCGGCGCGGACGCGGAGCAGGTCCATGATACGCAAGTCCTCACGGCATCCCGGCACGCGCGGGCGCGCGCCGGCAGGGCGGCAGTGGCAGGCGATGGGCCGGGCCGGCGCCACAGGGGCGGCCGGGTCGGCCTTGGCTGGACGGACCGATTCCGGTCGGGACGCCGCGGGGCGCACCGGCCATCGGGCCGACTCAGGCGATGCGGTGTGGACTTCGCATCGCGGCGAACCGTTCGAGCGACACAGGCAGATCCCTCACGACCCCGGAACCTCGCGGCCCCGGCATGGACGAAAAGGACGCGTCCCGTCGTTGCTGTGCCCCGGGTCGGCGGACCCAGACGGGGCTCTCGGCCAGATGGCCTTCGGCACGTGCGATGGCGTCAGCGCCCCCGTGACGGGCGGCGCGGCCGGAGAAATAAGGGGTGCCGGTGGAGATTTCCAGTGTTTTTTTCAGGGACCCCGTGGGATGGCTGGCAGGACCGCCGGATGACCCCCTGGATTGCCGGAAACTTGCCGGGCGGGAAGCGACCGGAAAGGTCCGGCCCCGGCCGACGTCATGGTCTTGCGAGGAGCGACAGGTACTCCCAGGCCATGGTGGCGCCGGCGAGGGCGGTGATCTCGGCCGTGTCATAGGCGGGCGAGACCTCCACCAGATCCATCCCGGCCCAGGCGAGGCCGCCCAGGCGCCGCAGGATGCCCTGCGCCTGCCAGGAGGCGAGGCCGCCCACCTCCGGCGTGCCGGTGCCGGGGGCGAAGGCGGGGTCGAGCGCGTCGATGTCGAAGGAGAGGTAGCAGGGACCGTCACCGAGAACCTGCCGCACCCGGGCGGCGAGGGCCGCGGGCGTCGCCTCATGCGCCTCCTGCGCCGTCACGACGGTGACGCCCTGGCCGAGGGTCCAGTCCCAGGTCTCCCGGTCCACCGGGCTGCGGATGCCGATCTGGATCATCCGCTTCGGCTCCACCAGCCCTTCCCGGATGGCGTGGAAGAAGACCGAGCCATGGGCGAGGCTCTGGCCGAAATTGGTCTCCCAGGTGTCCACATGCGCGTCCAGGTGCAGCAGCCCGACCGGGCCGCCGAGGCGCCGCGCGAGCGCACGCAGCAGCGGCAGCGTGACCAGGTGCTCGCCGCCGAAGGCGAGGAGATGGGCGCATTCCGCCGCCTGCCGCTCGATCAGCGCGAGGCTCGCCGGGATGTCGCCGAGCGCGATGGCGAACTCGCCGCAATCCGTGATGTCGAGGTCGCGCGGGTCCACCCAATGCGCCGGATGGACCCCGTCCACCAGCATGCGGCTGGCCCGGCGGATGGCCGCCGGGCCGTCACGGGTGCCGCTGCGGTTGGTGGTGCCGATGTCGAGGGGGATGCCCGCGACGCAGACGGAAGCACCCCGGTCCTGGCGCGTGATGCCGAGAAAGCCCGGCGGGGTCGCGAAGGTCGGGGTGCCGGCCATCGGACTACTTCACCGAGGAGAAGCTGGTCGGTTGCAGGAACATGTTCTCCACCCGCTCCAGGATCGGCCCATCGGCCTCGGAGGCCGAACGCGCGGCCAGCCAGTCCGGATCGGCGGCGAAGGCATTCCACTTCTGCTCGCGCTCGGCCAGGCTCTCCCAGGCCAGCAGGTAGTAGAGCGCGTGGTTGGACGGGCCGACCAGCGTGGTCCAGAAGCCGGCCTGGCGGATGCCGTACTTCTCCCACATCTTCAGCGTGACGGTGTCGAAGCGCTTGGTCAGCGCCGGCAGGCGGTTGGGCAGGCAGTGGTAGATGCGCAACTCGTAGATCATCCCTGGTCCCTCCCTTTCGATGGGCGGGCGGATGCTAGCGCGGCTTCGCGCGGCGCCATAGGCTGCGCGCGGAGGCGGCGATGGGGTATGAGGGGTTCAAGCTGCTGCACCTGCTGGGCGTGGTGCTGCTGATCGGCAATGTCACCGTCACCTCCATCTGGAAGCTCTATGCCGACCGCACGCGGGACGTGCGCATTATCCGCTTCGCCCAGCGCCTGGTGACCATCACCGACTGGTTCTTCACCTTCTGGGGCATCGTGCTGCTGGTGGTGGGCGGCTTCGGTGCCGCAGGGCTGGCCGGGATGGACCCGCTGCGCGACGGCTGGCTGGTGTGGTCGGAGGTGCAGTTCCTCCTCGCCGGCCTGGTCTGGCTGGGGCTGCTGGTGCCGATCCAGATCCGCCAGGCGCGGCTGGCGCGCGGCTTCGAGGAAGGCGTGCCGATCCCTGTGGAATACTGGCGGCTCGGCCGGCGCTGGATCGCCTGGGGGCTCGTCGCCACGGTGCCGCTGGTCGGCGCCATGTGGAGCATGATAGCCAAGGGCTGACATCCCGGGGGGAAACGATGCTGCTCTACGATTCCATCGGGCCCAACCCGCGCGTCGTCCGCATGTTCATGGCGGAGCGCGGGGTGGAGATCCCGAAGACCACCATCGACCTGCGCGGCGGCGAGAACCGGCGGCCGCCCTACCTCGCGAAGAATCCGGCGGGGCAACTGCCCTGCCTCGAGCTCGACGACGGCACGGTGCTGGCCGAGATCACCGCCATCTGCGAGTACCTCGACGAGATCGCGCCGGGTCCCAGCCTGATCGGCAATACGCCGCGGGAGCGCGCGGAGACGCGCATGTGGGTGCGCCGCATCGACCTCAACATCATCGAGCCGATGACGAACGGCTTCCGCTTCAGCCAGGGCCTCAAGCTCTTCCAGAACCGCATCCGCTGCATTCCCGCCGCGGCCGACGACCTGAAGCTGACGGCGCAGGAGAAGCTGGCCTGGCTGGACGGCCTGATCCAGGGCCGCGAGTTCATCTGCGGCAGCCGCCTGACGCTGGCCGATATGATGCTGTTCTGCTTCCTCGATTTCGCCGCGCAGGTCGGCCAGCCGCTGAACCCGGCGCTGCAGGCAGTGACTGCGCTGTACGGGCGGATGAAGGCGCGGCCGAGCGCGGCGGCCTAGGGCGCTTGCGTCCCTAGGCGATGCGCCTGCGCCGCCGGTGCGCCGGCGGGTCGGCCGGGAAGGTGATGCCGCTGGCATCGACGCCGAGATGCACCATCAGCCGCGCCAGCTCGATGCCGCAGCGATAGCCCTCCAGCACCGGCACGTCCCAGCCGAGCGAGGCGAGCCGGGCCTGCAGCGGCGCCTGCAGCCAGAAGGCGCCGGAGCAGCCCAGCAGGATCACCTCCGCGCCGTCCTCCTCCAGCGCCGCCAGCGCGGCCTTCACCGCCGCCTCCAGCATGCCGCTGTGCTCGCCCTGCGCATGCTTCTCCGCCTCGCCCCGCAGGGTGTGCCGGCCGCGATGCGCCGGGCGCGGCAGCGGGTAGTCGATGTTGCGGATGGAGGCGAGGCCATGCGTCATCCGGTAGCGCACCACCAGCTCCGCCATATGGGCGTTGTGCGTCTCCGAGATGTCGATGATGGAGAAGCGGTTGCCCAGCGTCATGGCGATGTGCATCTGCGCATGCGCATTCGCGGTGACGGGCACACGGTGGCGGCGGCCGATCTCCCGCGCCTCCATATAGCCCGGATCGCCGCCGCCGAGCAGCACGATGGCATCGTAGGTCCCGCTCTCGCAGGCCTGCCGGACGATGGGCAGGCGGGCGACGCCGGCGATGGCGAATTCCTCCCGCGTCTCCACCGGCCAGTCGCCATGCGGCGCGATGGGACCCGGGTGCAGGTCCCAGTCGATATCGGCCAGCAGCGGCGCCACCGCCGCGTGGTTCATCAGCTTCGCTTCCTTCGTGTCGCCATCGTCGCGGTAGCGGTTGGGCGAGGCCGGCGGCAGGGTGAAGGCCTGCACCAGCAGGAAGCGGAGCCGGCGGGACGGATCGCGCATGGTCAGACCGCCTTCTGCGCGCGCAGCCCGGCGATCTGCGCCGGCGTGTAGCCCAGTTCGCCAAGCACGGCATCGGTATCCGCGCCCAGCATCGGCGGCGGGCTGTCGACCCGCGGGCCGCCATGGGCAAGCGTGAAGGCGGCGACGGGCACGCCGAAGGGCTGCGGCACGCCAGGCGCGCCTTCGGGGAAGCGGTGGACGACGCCGCGGCTCTCGAGATGCGGGTCGGCCAGCGCTTCCTCCATCCGCCGCACCCGTGCCGCCGGGACGTGGCGCGCCTGCAGGTATTCCTCCCACTCGTCGGCGGTGCGGGTCAGCATGATCTCCGCCAGTACGGCTTCCTCGCGGTCGCGGTCGGCAAGGCGCTGCTCGTTGGTCTCCTTCGCCATGTCAGGCCGGCCGAGCGCCGCCCAGAGCCGGCGCTGTTGCCGCAGGTTGCTCGCGCCCAGCATCACCAGCCCAGCCTTCGTCGGATAGGCGCTGTTGGTCGCCTGCGCGTGCTTGTTGCCGTTCGGCTTCGCGGCCTTGCCGGAGGCGAGATAGGCCGTGACATGGCTCGCCTGCATCATCAGCGCGACGTCGAGCATGGCGAGGTCGATGCGCTGGCCCCGGCCGGTCCGCTCCCGCTGGAACAGCGCCGCGCTCAGCGCGAAGGCGCCCATGGTGCCGGTGGCGTAGTCGATCGCCGGGGCGCCGAACTTGATCGGGTTCACCTCGGGCGTGCCGGTCGCGGCCATGATGCCGCTGGTCGCCTGGATGACATGGTCATAGGCGGTCTGCACGCCGCGCGGGCCGGATTGCCCGAAGGCGGACATGGAGCAGTAGATCAGCCGCGGGTTGAGGGCGCTCAGCGCCTCCCAGCCCAGGCCCAGCGCCTCGAAGGCGCCGGGGCGGAAATTCTCGACCAGCACATCGGCGCCGGCGACGAGCTTCCGCAGCACCTCCCGCCCCGCTTCCTGTTTCAGGTCCAGCGTGATCGCGCGCTTGTTGGCGCCCTGGGTCAGGAAGTAGCTGCCCATGTTGGCGCGGTTCAGCGCCAGGTCGGGGCCGCTGTCGCGGCTCTGGTCCGGCTCGTCCGGCGGCTCCACCTTGATGACGTCCGCGCCCAGCAGGGCGAGCTGGTAGGCCGCGAAGGGCCCCGCCAGCACATGCGTGATGTCGATGATGCGGATGCCTTCGAAGGGGCGCATGGCTGTCATTCCGGGACGTTGTTTCCTGGCAGCATGCCAGCCCTGGCGGCCTGCCTCAATCGGCGCCACCATGCCGGGATGGAGGGAACGACCCGTCTCGCCGCGGAGGCGCCGCCGCGGCCCTTCGCGCTGCCCGATTTCCGCCGCCTCTGGGCCGTGGGCCTGGTCGTCTTCATCGTCCGCTGGCTGGAGATGCTGGCGGTCTCCATCTTCGTCTGGCAGGCGACCCATTCCGCCTTCCTCGTGACCATGATGGGCATGCTGCGCATCCTGCCGATGGGGCTCTTCGGCGCACCGCTCGGCGTGCTGGCGGAGCGGGTGGAGGCGCGCACCAGCCTCGTCATCGTCGTGCTGGCCAGCCTCGTGACCTCGGCCGCGCTCGCCGCGCTGAGCTTCGCCGGCGCGCTCGCCGTCTGGCACCTGGCGCTGGCGAGCTTCGTCAACGGCATCGCCTGGGCCGCCGACAACCCGGTGCGGCGGATGATGATCGGCCAGGTGGTGGGGCCGGAGCGCATGGGCCAGGCCATGTCCTTCGACGTCGGCAGCAACAATGCCAGCCGCATGCTGGGCCCGACCGTCTCCGGCCTGCTCTTCGCCGCCGTCGGCATCGAGGGGACCTTCGTCGTCTCGGTGCTGCTCTATGGCGGCGCGCTCCTCGCCGCGGTCACGCTGCGCTACCGCAGCGGCCGCGCCGCGGCGGGCGGGGAGGGCGTGCTGGCGCGGATCGGGGAGGGGCTGCGCGCCGTGCGGCAATCGCCGCGGCTGCGCGGCACGCTGGTCGTCACCATCCTCTTCAACATCTTCGGCTGGCCCTTCACCGCCCTGGTGCCCGTCGTGGCCCAGGACCGCTTCGCCCTGGGGCCGGAGGCGACCGGGCTGCTCGCCAGCATGGACGGCGTCGGCGCCTTCGCCGGCGCGCTGCTGATGGCCTGGCTGGCGCGGCCGCGCTGGTATGCGCGGGCCTATGTCGGCGGCCTCGCGCTCTACCTCGCCATGGTCTCCGGCTTCGCCCTTGCGCCGGGGCCGGTCGCGGCCGGCGCGGCGCTGCTGCTGGTCGGGTTCGGCCAGTCGGGCTTCAGCATCATGCAGGCGACGCTGGTCTACCTGCTCTCGCCGCCCGAGGTGCGCACGCGCGTGCTCGGCCTGCTCTCGGTCTGCATCGGCATCGGGCCGGTCGGATTCCTGGCGATGGGGCTGCTGGCGGACCGGCTGGGCGCGACCGCGACCTGCGCCATCACGGGCATCGCGGGCCTGCTGGCGCTGGCCCTGACGGCGCCGCTCTGGCGTGCCATCCTCGCCCTGGGAGAGGATACCAAGACATGACCGACCTGACGATCCGCGAGCTCCGCACGACGCTGCTGCGCCTGCCCTGGGCGGAGGATCCGTGGCTGAAGGGCCATGCCCTCGGCCCGCAGCGGGACCTGGTGGTGGTGGAGGTGGTGACGCAGTCGGGCCTAGCCGGCATGGGCTACCTGCACCTGCTGAATCTGCCGCTGCAGCGCACCATCGCGGCCTGCCTGGAGGAGGCGATGGTGCCGCGCATCATCGGGCGCAGCGCGACGGAGGTGGAGGGGATCTGGCGCGACCTCTGGCGCGCGACGCTGACGGGCGGGCGCGGCGGCGTGACCATGATGGCGCAGTCCGCCATCGACATCGCGCTGTGGGACGTGGTCGGCAAGGCGGCGGGGCTGCCGCTGCACCGGCTCTGGGGCCATGTGCGCGGGCGCATCCCGATCTATGGCAGCGGCTGCTTCCGCGGCGCGCTGGGGGAGGGGATGGCGGCCAAGGCGAAGTGGTATGTCGATCAGGGCTACCGCGCCATCAAGATGCAGGCCGCGCATATCGGCGACTGGCGGCAGGACGTGCGGAACCTGCGCATGGTGCGCGACGCGGTCGGGCCGGATGTCGAGATCATGATCGACATCAACATGGGCTGGACCGCCGACCAGGCGATCATCGCCGGCCGCGCCTTCCAGGACTACGACCCCTACTGGATCGAGGAACCCGTCACCGCCGACGATTTCGCCGGCTATCTCCGCTGCGCCGAGGCATTGACGACGCGCGTGGTGGGCGGCGAGACGCATTTCGGCCGGGCCGACCTGAAGCCGGTGCTGGAGAATCCACGCCTGCCCATCCTGCAGCCGGACCCCATGCGCGGCGGGCTGACGGAGTTGCGGAAGATCGCGACCGTCGCCGATACCTGGGGCATGACCTTCGCGCCGCACCTCTTCCCGGAACTGAACGTGCATCTGCTGGCCAGCCTCCCGAACGGGCTCTGGGCGGAGCAGATGGGGCTGCTGGACGACCTCTGGGTGGCGAAGCCGGTGATCGAGGACGGGCACATCGTCGCGCCCGAGACGCCGGGCCATGGGTTGACCTTCAGGCCGGAGGTGCTGCGGGACTTTGTCCTGAAGTAAGAAAGATCGGGGGAAGGTATTCCCCCGAACCCCCTTCTATTTCTGTAAGTTTGGCGCACGCTGGAACGACGATCCGCCAGACTCGGAGAAAGCGAAGGGGGGCTCGGGGGGAAGTGCCTTCCCCCCGTCTTTCACCCCAGTGCCGCCAGCGCGGCATCGACGCCGCCTGCCTGGTGCGGCACGCCGCAGACCTTCATCGTCAGCTCGATCGTCGCCAGCGTCCCCAGGATCATCGGCTCATTCAGGTCGCCGAGATGGCCGATGCGGAAGACCTTGCCGCCGAGCGGGCCGAGACCGCCGCCGAGCGAGAGGTTGAAGCGCTGCAGCGCCGTCGCGCGGAAGCTGTCGCCGTCATGCCCTTCCGGCATCATGACAGCCGTCACGCTATCGGAGTAGCGGGCGGGGTTGAGGCAGAAGAATTGCGGCCCGTTGTTGCCCGACCAGTGCTGCACCGCTGCCCGCACCGCGCGGGCGAGGCGCGTGTGCCGGGCGATGACGTTGTCCAGCCCTTCCTCCTGCAGCATCAGCCGCAGCGATTCCTGCAGCCCGTAGAAGAAGCTGATGGGCACCGTGCCGACGAAGCTGCGGTGCCGCCGCGTCATCATCTTGGACCAGTTGAAGTAGAATTTCGGCAGGCGGGAGGTCTTGTGCGCCTCCATGCCCTTGGCCGAGACACCGGTGAAGCTCATGCCGGTCGGCAGCATCAGCCCCTTCTGGCTGCCGCCGACACAGGCATCGATGCCCCATTCGTCCATCCGGTAGTCGAGGCTGCCGAGGGAGGAGATGGTGTCCGAGAGCAGCAGCGCGGGATGGCCGGTCGCGTCCAGCGCGGCACGCACCTCGGGCAGCGGGATCATCATGCCCGTCGCCGTCTCGTTGTGCACCACGCAGACCGCCTTGATGGCATGCGCCGTGTCGGCGGCCAGCGCCGCCCGAACATCAGCGATGTCCACGCCGCGCCGCCAGTCGGCGGCGACCATCTGCACCTCGAGGCCGAGATCCTTGGCCATCTGCGCCCAGCTATCGGAGAAATAGCCGCTCTCCAGGATCAGCACCGTCTCGCCGGGGGAGAGCAGGTTGACCAGCGTCGCCTCCCAGGCGGCGTGGCCGGAGCCAGTATAGAGGAAGACCTCGTGCTGCGTCCGCAGCACCTGCTTCAGCCCGGCGATGCAGCCGTCATAGACCTCGAGGAAGTTCGGGTCGTTGAAGTCCATCGTCTGGTGCGCCGTTGCCAGCAGCACGCTGTCCGGGATGTTGGTCGGCCCGGGATTGGCGAAGAACTGGCGGCCGCGGGGCTTGCGGGGCGTCTCGCTCGCGCTCATGCGTGGATCCTCGACGGGGGTCTCAGGCTAGACCGGGAAAGGGTGCTTGCGGAGATAGGGCATGTAGCTCTCCTCGACATCCACCTCCAGCGAGGCCAGCACCCGCACCACGGCGCAATAGAAGCTGGCGGTGACCGTCAGATCGACAATGCTCTCGTTGTCCAGGGCGGCGCGCAGCGCGGCGAAGGTCTCGTAGCCGATGCCCGGCCCGGCATGGACCTCCCGCGCCGCCTTCAGCACCAGGCGCGCCACGGGCTCGAGCGCCGAGGCCTCACCGCGGCTCTCCTGCTTGACGGCCTCGATATCCGCGTCGGTGACGCCGAAGTCGTAGCCGATCTTGACGTGGTGCGACCACTCATACGGGGAGCGGGCGAGCCAGCCGATCTGCAGGATCGCAAGCTCCCGCAACCGCGGGTCGAGCTTCGCGCCGTGGCGGATGTACTGGCCGAGGCCGCCGAAGGCGCGCGCCGCGCCGGGGCTGTTCACCAGCGCCTTGTGCAGCGTGATCTCGCGCGTCAGCAGGTCCTGGTCCTCGGGCTTCAGGTCGGATTTCTCAAGGTAGGGCAGGCGGGCCATACGGCGTCTCCGGGTCGTGCTTACAGGAACTTCCAGTCGAAGCCGCCGGCGCGGCCCTGGATGCGGCCTGCGGTCTGGCCGGGGAAATGGATGGGCAGGACGACCGTCGGTGTGTCCACGACCCCATGGAAGAATTTCCGCCGCGACTCTGCCGCCATCGTCGGGTCCCAGTCGAAGATGGTGGACCACTGCGGCTCCCGCACCTGCAGCGCGTGGTGCATCAGGTCGCCGGTGACGACCGCCGTCTGCCCGCGGGAGCGGATGTTCACGCAGCAATGGCAGGGCGCATGGCCGGGGGTCGGCGTCAGCGAGACGGTGTCGTCGAGCTGGAAGTCGTCGTCCACCAGCAGCGCCTGCCCGGCCTCGACCACCGGCTCGCAATTGTAGCGCCAGACATTGCCGGGCGGGTTGGTGCCGCGCCGCGTCGCCTCCTCCCAGGCCGCGTATTCCCGCTTGTGGAAGACGTACTTCGCCCTGGGGAAGGTCGGCACCCAGCGGCCGTTCACCAGCCGCGTGTTCCAGCCGCAATGGTCGATGTGCAGGTGGGTGCAGAAGACGTAGTCGATATCCTCGAAGCGCAGCCCCTCCGCGGCGAAGCCGTCCAGCCAGGGTTGCTTCGGGAAATCCATCGGCGGCGGGTAGCCCTTGTCCTCCCCGGTGCAGGTGTCGACCAGGATGGTGTGCTTCGAGG
This sequence comes from Paracraurococcus lichenis, assembly GCF_030657435.1. Taxonomy (GTDB): domain Bacteria; phylum Pseudomonadota; class Alphaproteobacteria; order Acetobacterales; family Acetobacteraceae; genus Paracraurococcus; species Paracraurococcus lichenis. Next base: position 215,690 of record NZ_JAUTWS010000002.1, read on the forward strand.
TCCGCACCACGAAGGTCTGGTAGGTGATGACCATGCGGCCCGAGGCGGGGTCGAAGACCACGGGGTCGAGTTCCGCCAGATGCCGCGCCCCGACCGCCTCATCATAGGTGGGGAACATGTCGGCCGGGCGGCGCCAGGGACCGTCGCGCTCGACGATGCTGGTGATCGTGACGTCGCCGATCCGCAAGGGCTGCATGGCCTGGCTTCCTCCGTTTGGGAGAGAGCCTAGCGCTGCCGCCGCCGGCGGGCCAGTCGGCGCCGGGGCCGGCCCGCGGCCGCCTCGCCTGTCGGGCGAGCCGCTTCAGGCCTCCGCGGCTTGCGGCGCGGCGGTCATCGGGTCGCCTCACCTGGCGGGCGGGCCGCTCCAGGGCGCTGCCTTGGACGGCCTCCGCGCCCTCCGGCGCCGCGGCCATCGGGCCGCTCAGGCGTCGACATGCTCCGTTGCCTGGACCGAGGGCCGGGCGGCGAAGCCGGCGTGCCAGTCGGCGAGCGCCGGATGCGACAGCCGCCAGCCGGCCTGCGGCCAGCGGAAGTCTAGGTAGGAGAGGGCGCAGCCGATCCCGATCTGGCCGATGCCGAAGGAGCCCTCGTCCAGCCGCGGCGCCTCCCGCTCCAGCGCCGCCAGCACCGCCGCCTGCTTCTCGGCGAAGCCGTCGAGGATGCGGCGGTCCGGCTGCGGCCGCGCCATCTCCGTCCGCCAGAGCAGCAGGAAGTCCATGAATCCGTTGCCGAGCGCATGGCGCCGCAGCGCCTCGATCCGCGCCGGCCCGGCGGCGGGGAAGAGCCGGGGCGGGCCGGCCAACTGGTCCAGGTACTCGCAGATCACGACCGAATCGTAGAGCGCCGTCCCGTCCTCCAGCACCAGGGTCGGGATCTTGCCGAGCGGATTGGTCGGCAGCAGGGCAAGGTCGGGCTTGGTCAGCGCCACCACGGTCGGCACGCGCTCGATCCGGTCGGCCAGGCCCACCTCGTGCGCCGCCACCATGACCTTGCGGACGAAGGGGGAGCGGGAGGACCAGTGCAGCCGCATCATGCCGATTCGCCTCTGCCCGCGACTCGCATCCTGCCCATGCCGTCCTCCGCAACCCTTGCGCAGATCCTGCGCCGGGGCGGGGCGGGCATGAAGCCCCGACTCGGCGCCGCATCGAGGGCCCCAAAACGGCGAAGCCGCGGTCCACGGGTCATCCCCGCGCCGCGGCTGCCTTCGTCAGTCGTCGTCCCGCCGGAGGGGCGGGGCGGTCCGGCTCAGAAACCCTCGCGCTCCAGGCGCTTGCGCTCGACCTTGCGGGCGCGGCGGACGGCCTCGGCGGCCTCGCGGGCGCGGCGCTCGGACGGCTTCTCGTAGTGCCGGCGGAGCTTCATCTCGCGGAACACGCCTTCGCGCTGCAGCTTCTTCTTGAGCGCCTTCAGCGCCTGGTCGATGTTGTTGTCACGGACGACGACTTGCACGCGGGACAGCCTCCTGTCGCAGTGGGGATCAAACGAAACGAAGCAGGCGGCAGGCGGTTCCGGCTGGCCCCGGGATGGCCCGGGACCCCGCTCGGTACCCCCTACCGGTCTGCGGAGACGCGCTGCATAGCACGGGTCGGGGGACAACTGGAAGCCCTCGCGGATGGCCGGAACCCGCCCTATCTGCGGAAAAACGACAGCGCGGAGGCCCCGATGGCCATCCTGAAGATCGCCCGCATGGGCCACCCGGTCCTGCTGCGGGAGGCCGAGCCGGTGGACGACCCGACCCATCCCGAGATCCGCCGGCTGATCGCCGACATGGCGGAGACCATGCAGGATGCCTCCGGCATCGGTCTGGCGGCGCCGCAGGTGCATGTGCCGCTGCGCCTCTTCGTCTTCCGGGAGGCCAACGGCGTCTCCGCCCTGGTGAACCCGGAGCTCGAGCCGCTGGGCGAGGAGGCCGAGGGCGCCTGGGAGGGGTGCCTCTCCATCCCCGGCCTGCGCGGCAGCGTCACCCGGCCGAAGCGCATCCGTTTCCGCGGCCTGGACGCCGAGGGCAATCCCGTCGCCGGCGAGGCCGAGGGGCTCACCGCCCGGGTCATACAGCACGAGACCGACCACCTCGACGGGATCCTCTACCCCATGCGCATGCAGGACCTCTCCCTCTTCGGCTTCACCGAGGAACTGGCCCGCGCCGCCGGGAGCGCCCCGCGGTGACCGAGCGCAGCGAGATCCGCGACCGCGCCCTCCGCGCCATGCTGCCCCTCGCGGCGGCGGAGGGCTGGACCTGGGCCACCCTCCGCGCCGGGCTGCGGGCGGCCGGTGAGGATCCGGCGCTGGCCCCGAGCCATTTCCCGCAGGGGCCGGTCGGGGCGGTGCTGGCCTGGATCGACCTGGTGAACCGGGAGATGGTCGAGGCCGCAGCGGCGGAGGGCGTGACCTCGCTCCGCGTCTCGCAGCGCATCCGCCGGGTGGTGGAATTGCGCCTGATCGCGCTCGCGCCGCACAAGGCGGCGCTGCGCCGCGCACTCAGCCTGCTGGCGCTGCCCTGGAACGCCCCGCACGGCCTTCGGATGACCGCCGAGGCGGTGGATGCCATGTGGCACGCGGCCGGCGACAGCTCGGCCGACTTTTCCTGGTACACCCGCCGCGCGACGCTGGCCGCGATCTATACCGCGACCATCGCCTGGTGGTTGCGGGACGAGGACCCCTCGATCTTCGGGGCCATGCAGTTCCTCGACCGGCGTCTCGCCGACCTCAAGCGGCTCTCCTCTCTCCGGGCCCGGCGCGCAGCCGCCGCCTGAACCCCGCCCGTCCTGCCGCGCTGAAGCCTGCAACGGGCAACGGGGCAGGCAGGCATGGCATCGCGGCGGCAATGGGCGTGGGGGCTGGGGGTCGGGTTGCCGCTGGTGGCGCTCGCGCTCTTCCTTGCGCTCTTCCGCTGGGACTGGCTGATTCCCATCATCGAGGCGCAGGCGGCGGTCCGCCTGGGCCGGCCGGTGACGCTGCAGCACCTGCATGTCAGCCTGGGCCGGACCATCCGGGTGACGGCGGAGGGGCTGCGGGTCGGCAACCCCGAGGGCTTCCCCGAGGACCCGCCCTTCGCCGAACTGCCGCGTGGCACGGTCGATGTCGCCTTCGCCCCGCTGCTGCGCGGCAAGGTGGTGATTCCGGCGGTCGAGCTGGAGCAGCCGAAGGTCGAGATGATCGGCCGCCCCGATGGCAGCACGAACTACGCCTTTCATGCCGCCGGCCCGGCGGGCGAGGGCAGCGGCGAGGGCGGGCCGCAGATCGGCGCGCTCCGCATCCGGGACGGCCATGTCCATGCCGCCATCGCCAACCTGAAGGCGGATTTCGCGGTCAACCTGAACACCGAGGATCCAGCCGGCGGCGACCCAGCGCTGCTGGCCGATGCCAAGGGCACCTATGCCGCCCTGCCAATCGAGGCGCGCTTCCGCGGTGGCGCGGTGCTGAACCTGCGCGATGCGGAGAAGCCCTGGCCGGTGCAGCTCGACCTCTCCAACGGCCCGACCCGCGTGGCGCTGCGCGGCACGCTGAAGGATCCGGTGAAGCTGGCCGGCGCCAACCTGCGGCTCGACGTGCAGACGCCGGACATGGCGCTGATCTCGCCGCTCATCGGCGTGCCGATCACCCGCACGCCGCCCTTCCGCGCGACCGGCCGGCTGGACTATGCCGAAGGGCGCTTCCGCTTCACCGATGTCGAGGGCCGGGTCGGCAACAGCGACGTCTCCGGCGCCTATACCGTCAGCACTGGCGACCGCACGGTCTTCACCGCCGACCTGCATTCCCGCCGGGTGGACCTGGCCGATCTCGGCGGCCTGATCGGCGGGACGCCCGGCCGCGCCGGCACGCCGGGCCAGACGCCGGAGCAGCGGCGGGAGGTCGCCCGCGCCGAGGCCAGCCCGCGCCTGCTGCCGACCACGCCCATCAGCATACCCAGCCTGAAGAAGGCGGACATGCATGTCCGCTACTCCGCCGACAGCATCCGCGGCCAGGGCATCCCCTTCGACGGGCTGGAGATGGTCCTCGACATCGAGGACGGCGTGATCCGGCTGCATCCCGGCACCTTCAAGGTCGGCCGCGGCGAGATCGCCGCCGACCTGACGCTGAGCCCGCAGGAGAACGGCATCCCGCATGCCAAGGCGCAGATCGAGCTGCGGCGCGTCGACATCTCGCGCCTCATGCAGGCCGCCGGGGCCGGCGGCGCGGGCACGCTCGGCGGCGTCGGGCGGATCGAATCGACGGGCCGCTCGGTCTCCGAATTGCTCGGCAACGGCAATGGCGAGCTGACGGTGGTGAGCGTCGGCGGCAACCTGAGCGCCCTCCTCGCCGATCTCTCGGGCTTCGAGTTCGGCAAGGCGCTGCTCTCCGCCCTCGGCCTGCCGCAGCGGACCCAGGTGGAATGCCTGATCGGCGATTTCGGCCTGACGCGCGGGGCGCTGCGCGTGCGCACCCTGCTGCTCGACACCGACAGCCACATCGTGACCGGCAGCGGCGTGGCGGGGCTGGGCAAGGAGGTGCTGGACCTGCGCCTGCGCACCGACAGCAAGCGGTTCAGCATCGGCTCGCTGCCCACCGACATCGCCATCACCGGCACCTTCAAGAACCCCTCGATCGCGCCGGAGGTCGGTGAGCTGGCGGCGCGGGCGGGCGCCGCGGTCGGGCTCGGCGTGCTCTTCGCGCCGCTTGCGCTGCTGCCGACCATCCAGCTCGGCGTCGGCGAGAACAGCCAATGCGAGCGCCTGACCCAGACGGCGCAGGGCAGGGAGGCGCAGCAGCAGCGCTGATCCGGGCGGCACCGGCGTCTCGCGGCATCGTGTGGCGATGCTGTGCAACCCTGAGGCGGGGTCGACAGCTTATTACGTTCCGCTACCCTTCAACGATCGCCCGCGCGGCGTCGCACGAGACCTGATGACCACCACCCCTGCCGAGAAGCCGCGCGGCGGCCAGCCGCCTGCCCTGGAGGGCGGTCAGCCTTTCGACCCGACGAACCGGAGCAGCGAGGTCTTCTTCGCCGCGGTCGCGACGACCCGGATGCCGATGATCGTCACTGACCCGCATCAGCCGGACAACCCGATCATCTTCGCCAATCCCGCCTTCCTGGCCATGACCGGCTATGGCTGGGACGAGATCGTCGGCCATAACTGCCGCTTCCTGCAGGGGCCGCAGACCGACGGCGACACGGTGAACGCGATCCGGGGCGCCATCCGCGGCCGCACCGAGCTGGCGACCGAGATCCTGAACTACCGGAAGGACGGTTCCTCCTTCTGGAACGCGCTCTACATTTCCCCGGTACACGACAAGCAGGGCAGGCTGCTCTACTTCTTCGGCTCGCAACTCGACGTCTCGCGCCGCCGGGATGCCGAGGACGCGCTGCGCCAGGCGCAGAAGATGGAGGCGCTGGGCCAGCTCACCGGCGGCATCGCACATGACTTCAACAACCTGCTGCAGGTGGTGCTCGGCTACCACGAGCTGATGCTGCAGGGGCTCGACCGGCCGGAGCTCGACATCGCGCGCCTCAAGCGCGGCCTCGGCAATGCGCAGGCGGCGGCCGAGCGCGCCTCGACGCTGACGCAGCAACTGCTGGCCTTCGCGCGCAAGCAGCGGCTGGACGGCCGCGTGCTGAACCTGAACAGCGCCGTCCAGGGCATGCAGGACATGGCGCGCCGGACGCTGGGTGACGAGGTGGAATACCGCGTTGCGCTCGCCCCCGACCTCTGGAACTGCCGCGTCGATCCCAGCCAGTGCGAGGTCGCGCTGCTGAACGTGCTGATCAATGCCCGCGATGCGCTGGCGGGGCGGCCGGTGCGGCGGGTGACGGTGGAGACCGCGAATGTCGTGGTCGGGCCGGAGGACGTGGCGAATTTCGCCGGCCTGCCGCCCGGGCAATATGCCAGCATCGGCGTCACCGATACGGGCTGCGGCATGCCGGCCGCGGTGAAGGCGCGCGTGCTGGAGCCCTTCTTCACCACCAAGGAGGAAGGCAAGGGCACCGGCCTCGGCCTCTCCATGGTCTATGGCTTCACCAAGCAGTCCGGCGGCGCGGTGCGCATCTATTCGGAGGAGGAGGTGGGCACCACCGTGCGCCTCTACTTCCCCGCGGCCGAGGCGGAGAGCCGCCCCGCGCCGGAGGCGGCGCCGCGCGCCATGGACCGCCAGGGCAGCGAGACCGTGCTGGTGGTGGACGACCGCCTCGACGTCGGCGACGTGACCCAGGCCTTCCTCGAGGGGTTCGGCTACCGCGTGCTGCGCGCCGGCAACGGGCGGGAGGCGCTGCAGGTGCTGGATGGGCCGGAGCCGGTGCAGCTTCTGCTCTCGGACCTCATCATGCCCGGCGGCATGAACGGGGTGGTGCTGGCGCGGGAGGCGCGGCGCCGGCGGCCGAAGCTGCGGGTGCTGCTGACCACCGGCTATGCCGAGGCCTCGATCGAGCGCGTCGATGCCGGCGGCTCGGAGTTCGAGGTCATCAACAAGCCCTATCGCCGGCTCGAGCTCGGGCGGAAGGTGCGGCAGGTGCTGGACGGTCCCACCGGCGTGGGGTGAGGCCGTCCGGCCGGGTCAGGCGAAGAAGCGGTTGGCCGGGCGGGGCAGGCCGAGATGCTCGCGCAGCGTGCGGCCCTCGTAGTCCCGGCGGAAGATGCCGCGGCGCTGCAGCTCCGGCACGACCTGGTCGACGAACTCCTCGAGACCGCCGGGCAACCAGGGGAACATGACGTTGAAGCCGTCGCAGGCCTCCGTCTCCAGCCATTCCTGCATGCGGTCGGCGATCATCGCGGGGGTGCCGACCATGGCGAGGCCGCCATAGCCGCCCAGCCGCTGCGCGAGCTGCCGTACCGTCAGGTTCTCCCGCCGCGCCAGGCCGATGGCGCGCTCGCGGCCGCTCTTGCTGGCCTCGGTCTCCGGGATCTCCGGCAGCGGCGCGTCGGGATCGAAGCGGGAGGCATCGACACCGAGGGCGATGGAGAGCGAGGCGATGGCGCTCTCGTAATGCACGAGGCTGTCGAGCTTCGCGCGCTTCGCCTTCGCCTCCTCCTCCGTGCTGCCCACCACCACGAAGCAGCCCGGCAGGATCTTCAGGTGGTCGCGGTTGCGGCCAAGCCGATCCATGCGGCCCTTCACGTCGGCATAGAAGGCGCGGGCATCCTCGATGGTCGCGGAGGCGCCGAAGACCGCCTCGGCCGTCTCGGCGGCGATCTGTCGCCCGGCCTCCGAGGCGCCGGCCTGCACGATGACCGGCCAGCCCTGGATGGGCCGGGCGATGTTCACCGGGCCGCGGACCGAGAGCTCCTCACCCTTGTGGTCCAGCACGTGGATCTTCGCGGGATCCCAGAAGATGCCGCTCTCGACGTCGCGGATGAAGGCATCGTCGGCGAAGCTGTCCCAGAGGCCGGTGACGACGTCGAAGAACTCCCGCGCGCGTTTGTAGCGCTCGCCATGCGCCATGTGCGCGTCATGGCCGAAATTGAGCGCGGCGTCGGGATTGGCCGTGGTCACCAGGTTCCAGCCGGCGCGGCCGCCCGAGATGTGGTCGAGCGAGGCGAATTTCCGCGCGATATGCCAGGCATCGTTGTAGGTGGTGCTGGCGGTGGCGATCAGCCCGATCCGCTCCGTGACCATGGCGAGCGCCGAGAGCAGCGTCAGCGGCTCGAAGGAGGTGGCGGTGTGGCTGCGCTTCAGCGCCTCCACCGGCATGTTCAGGACCGCGTAGTGGTCGGCCATGAAGAAGGCGTCGAAGCGGCCTTCCTCCAGCTTGCGGATCAGCCGCACATAGGCGTTCAGGTTGAAATTCGCATCCGGCCAGGCGCCCGGGTAGCGCCAGGCGCCGGTGTGGATGCTGATGGGGCGCATGAAGGCGCCGAGGTGCAACTGCTTCGCGGGCATGGGTGTGTCTCCGCCGGTTGCGCGGAGCCTAGCCCGAAGCGGGGCCGGGGAGGCAACGCGCGCGGCGAATACCCCCCATTCCGCCCGCGACGGGTCAGGCCGCGGGCTTCGACCCGGCCATGGAGGGCCGCTGCTCGAAACGCCCGAACCACGCCGCCAGCCCCGGCCGGCCGGTGCGCCAGCCGAGATCGCCGAAACGGAAGTCCAGCCAGCCCAGGGCGCAGCCGATGGCGATGGTGCCGATATCGACGCGGTCGCCGAGGTCGGGCGCCAGCCGCTCCAACTCGTCCAGCGCGCAGGTGACCTTCTCCATCTGGCCGGACTTCCAGGCCTCGGACTGCAGCTCGGCCGGACGGGTCAGCGCCTCGTAGCGCAGCAGGATGCCGGCATCCATCAGGCCATCGGCCAGGCTCTGCTCGGTCAGCGCCCGCCAGCGCGCCAAGCCGGGTGCGGGGAACAGCCTGCCGCCGCCGCCCTGCGCGTCGAGATACTCGCAGATGACGCGGCTGTCGTAGAGCACCGTGCCGTCATCGGCGATGGCGGTCGGCACCTTGCCGAGCGGGTTCTGCGCGACCACGCCGCGGTCGCGGTTGATCGGGTGCGGCGCGGCCGGGACGCGCTCCAGCGCGATGCCCAGTTCGGCGGCGCAGACGGTGACCTTGCGGGCGAAGGGGGAGGCGGCGGCGAAGAAGAGCTTCATCGGTCGGTCCTCAGCGGTTGGCGAGTTCGGCATTGACCATGAAGGCCGGGTCGCGCGCCCCGTCCAGCACGTCGAGGATGTTCTGCGCCGCGCGCCGCGCCATGCGGGCAAGCCCTTCCTCGGTGCTGGCGGCGTTGTGCGGGCTGACCACCAGGTTCGGGAAGGCGTAGAGCGGGTTGGTGGCGTCCGACGGCTCGACCTCCAGCACGTCAAGCCCGGCGCCGTGCAGCCGGCCGGACCGCAGCGCCGCAACCAGGGCGAGTTGCGAGACGATCGGCCCGCGCGCGGTGTTCACCAGGATCGCGCCGGGCTTGAGGGCGGCGAAGGCGGCCTCGTCCATCAGGTGCTTCGTCGCCGGCGTCAGCGGGCAGTGCAGCGTGACGACATCGGCCTCGGCCAGCGCCGCATGCAGGTCGCGCGCCGGGGTGAAGCCATCGGCCGCGATGCGCATGGGGTGGAAGCCCGGGTCCATGACCATGACCTTCATCTGGAAGGCCCGGCAGTAATTCGCGACCCGGCTGCCGATGCGCCCATAGCCGACGACCAGCACCGTGCGGCCGGCGAGGTCCACCATGCCCGGATCCAGGCTGGCCCACCAGCCGCCGCCCTTGACGTGGCTGTCATGCTGCAACGCCCGGCGCGCGACCGCCAGCATCAGCATCATGGCGTGCTCGGCAACGCTCAGGTCGTTGGCGCCGTTCGTGACCATGACGGGGATGTCGCGGGCGGTGCAGGCCGGGATGTCCACCGTGTCAAAGCCGACGCCGTAGCGCGAGACCACCTTCAGGTGCGGCGCCGCGTCCAGCGCCGCCTGGTCCACGCGCTCCAGCCAGCAGAGCACGGCATCGGCCGAGGAGAGGTGCTGGTGGAACTGCTCGACCGGCGGGTCGTGCAGGGTGACGATGTCAAGGCCGGGGCGCGCATCGAGCACGGCCTGGCCGGCCGGATGGAGCTTGCGGCAGAGCAGGATGCGGTGCGGCATCGCCGGGCGATTCCCCCTTGGGTGTTTCGCCCAGTCTGGCGGCAATCCGCCGGACCGCGAAGGGGGTCAGCGGCGGCCGCGGCGCCCGCCGCCATGGAAGTGCCCGCCACGCCAGCCGCCGAAATGCCCGCCGTAATAGCCGCGATGCCCGCGCCACCAATGGCCGCGATAGACGCCGAAGCCGAGCCCGAGGCCGACGGACGGCCCCCAGTAGCCGGGGCCCCAATAGTCCGGCCCCCAGAAGCCGGGACCGGCGGCCAGCACTTGCGGCGGCGCGACCCAGGGCTGCTCCTCCGGCCCCCAGGGCGCGCCGTGATCCCATTCGTGCATGGCGACCACGGCGGGGTCCGGCAGCGGCGTCGCCGGCTGCGGCGCCGCGCATCCCGCAAGCGCCAGCGCGCCCGCCGCCATTCCCAACAGAATCCCGCGCCGCATGACCTTCCGTCCTCCGCCCCGTCATATGGGGCGGGCGGCAAGCGGCATCATCCTTTCGTTGCCTTACGCGGCGGCAATCTCGCCGCGCTCGATCACGAAGCTCCGCTCGACCAGCGGCCGCAGCAGTTCCGGATTGCTCTCGGTGATCAGGATGGCGACGTCGGGCAGAGCCTGGTGCAGGCGGCTCAGCGTATCCGCGTAGCGCAGCGCCAGCGCCGGGGCGAGGCCCTGGAAGGGCTCGTCCAGCAGCACCGCCCGCGTGCCGACCATCAGCGCGCGGCCGAGCGCGACCATCTTGCCCTGGCCGCCGGAGAGGCCGGCGGCGCGGCGCGGCGCCAAGTCCTTCAACTCGGGCAGCAGGGCGAAGACAGCATCAAGCCGGCGCGCCACCTCGGCCGCCGGCAGGCGCAGCACCTGGGCCGGCAGCAGCATGTTTTCCCGCACCGAGAAGCTGCCGAAGAGCCGCCGCTCCTCCGGCGCATAGCCGATGCCGAGGCGGGCGCGATGATGCGCCGGGACGCCCGTGGTCTCCGTCCCGTCGATGGCGATGCGCCCGGCGCGGATGGGCAACAGGCCCATCAGGGTGCGGAGCGTCGTGGTCTTGCCGGCGCCGTTGCGGCCGATCAGCGCCACGCGGCCGCCGGGCGGCACCACCAGATGCACGTCGCGCAGCACCGGCACGCCGGCGATGTCGACGGAGACGTTGTGCAGCTCAAGCATGGGTATGCGCCGGCTCGATGCCGATGACGTCGCGCTGCACGGCCGGGTCGTTCAGCACCTGCTCCGGCGGGCCGAGGGCGGCGATCCGCCCCTGGCTCCAGACCGCGACGCGGTCGGCGAAGCGCTCCACCACCTCCATGTCGTGCTCGACGAAGACGGCCGTGACCTGGGCGTCCCGCAGGACGCGGACCAGAGTCTCCACCACCCCCATCTTCTCCGTCGCCGCGACGCCGCTGGTGGGCTCGTCCATCAGGATCAGCCGCGGCTGCAGGGCGACGGCCATGGCGATGTCGGCGAGCTTGCGCGCGCCCTCGTTCAGCGCATCGGCCCGCTGCTCCGCCAGCGGCGCGAGGCCGAAGCGGTCGAGCAGCTCCATCGCCTCCCGCCGCCAGGAGGGGCGGAGCAGCGGGACCAGCGGCGACCAGATCCCGGCGCGGGCGGCGATGGCCAGCGCGGCATTCTCCAGCACCGTGTGCTCGGTGAAGAGCTGCGGGAGCTGGAAGCTGCGGCCGATGCCGCGGGCGACGATGGCGCGCGGGCCGAGACCGAGGATCGGCTGCCCGTCATAGTCGATGCTGCCGCCCTGTGGCCTGAGATAGCCGGTGGTCATGTTGATGAAGGTGGTCTTGCCCGCGCCGTTCGGGCCGATGATGGCGAGGAACTCGCCGGGCATGACGTCGAGGTCGATGCCGTCGGCCGCCTTCACGCCGCCGAAGGCGAGCTTCAGGCCGCGGGCCGACAAGAGCGGCGCGGTCATGCGCTCCTCCGCATCCGGCTGGTGAGCATTCCCCAGATGCCGCCCGGGGCGAAGAGGATGACCAGCAGCAGCACCGCGCCGAGGATCATCTGCCAGGCATCGGCGACGGCCGCCGCGGCATAGACCCGCACCAGCTCGAAGGCCGCGGCGCCGAGGAAGGGGCCGAGCGCGCTGCCCGCGCCGCCGAGGATGGCGATGAAGACCAGCTCGCCCGAGGAGGTCCAGTAGGCGAGCTGCGGCGTCACGTGCCGGCTGGTCATCGCCACCAGCGCGCCCGCGGTGCCACCCATCAGCGCCGAGAGGACATAGGCGAAGAGCAGCACGCGGCGGGCGGAGATGCCCATGAACTCCAGCCGCGTCTCCCGCGTCTTGATGCCCGCCAGCGCCCGGCCCATGGGGGAGGCGAGATAGGTCCGCACCAGCAGGCCGAAGCCGATGGCCAGCAGCAGGGCGAGGCCGAACATCAGCCATTCCTGCGTCTCGCGTTCCGGCCGCTGGCCGGCGAAACTCAGCACCGCGACGCGGATGCCGTCCGTGCCCTTGGTCAGGTCGTAGAGCTTCTCGAGCAGCGAATAGAGCACCATCGACAGCGCCAGGTTCAGCATGCCGAAGAAGATGTCGCGGTAGCGCATGACGAAGAGCCCGACCGCGAGGCCGAGCAGGGTCGCCAGCAGCATCGCCAGCGGCAGCAGCAGCAGCACCTCGGTCTGGCTCGGCGCCACGAAGGCGACGGCATAGGCGCCGGTCGCCAGGAACATGGCATGGCCGAAGCTGACCTGGCCCGCGCGCAGCAGCAGCAGGATGCCGAGCACGGCGATTCCTTTGGCCAGCGCCACGGTCAGGACGAATTTCAGCCAGGGCACCGCCCATGCCGCGAGGATGACCGCGGCGACGCCCAGGACGGCCAGCGCCGCCTCCGTCATGCTTCCGGAGGGCCGGATCAGCCGTCCGGTGCTCCGGGCATCGGGCCCCGCGCTCATACCCGCCGCGTCTCCAGCACGCCGAACAATCCCTGCGGGCGCACCAGCAGCACGGCCACCATGATGATGTAGGGCACCACGACCTCGAATTCCGGGGCGAAATAGACGGCGATGCTGCGGCCGAGGCCGATCAGCAGGGAGGTCAGCGCCGCGCCCTCGATCTGGCCGAGGCCGGCGGTCGCCACCACGGCGAAGGAGAGCACGATGGTCTGCGCCCCGATCCCCGGCACCAGGGAGGTGGTGGGGGAGGCGAGCGCGCCGCCGAGCGCGGCGAGCGCCGCGCCGAAGCTGAAGGTCAGCAGGGTCACCTTGGCAGCGTCGATGCCCATGGCCATCGCCGCCTCCTTGTCCGTCGTCACCGCGACGATCACCCGCCCCGTCAGCGTCCGCCGCAGGAACCAGGCGAGGCCGAGCAGGGTCGCCACCGCCACCCCCGGCAGGACGAAGAGCTGGTAGATGGTGAAGGGGATGACGTCCTCGCCGAAAGGGACGTCCACCGTGCCGAGGAATTTCATCGGCAGGTCCTGCGAGACCGGCTGCACGCCCCAGACCAGCTTCTGCACGTCCTCGAGGATCATGAAGAGCGCGAAGGTGACGAGGAGCTGCAGCACCTCCTCCTGCCCGTAGATCCGGCGCAGGATCAGCTTCTCGATCAGCGGGCCGAGCACCGCGCCGACCAGCGCCGCGGCGACGAGCAGCGCGGCATAGGAGGCCCAGGGCGGCAGGCCGGCCGCTGCGAGGAAGAGGCCGAGCGAGGCCGCCGCATAGGCGCCGATGGCGAAGAGGCTGCCATGCGCCACGTTGACGATGCGCAGCACGCCGAAGACCAGGTTGAGCCCGACCGCCACCATGAAGACCAGCGCCGCATAGGCGAGGCCGTCGAGCAGCGCGAGGCCGAGGAGCAGCGAGTTCTGGGTGAACCACTCCGCCATGATGCCGGGCTCAGCCGGCGATCGGGGCGGGGACCTGGGCCAGGAAGTCCTGCTTGAGGGTCTTCAGCCAGTCCACGCTCTTCTGCCCGACGGGCGCGGAGACCATGGCGGCGGGGAAGATGATCATGTCCTTCGGCACGGCGAAGGGGAATTTTTCCTGGAAGCTGCTGAGGCCGACGATCTGGTCCTCGAGGCCCTGGCCGTCCTCGCGCAGGGTGATCGAGGAGGTGGGGGTGTCGAAGGTCAGGCCGCGGAAGGCATTCGCCAGCTCCTGGTCGTTCGGCCAGCCGCCGCCCTTGGCCTGGATGGCGCGGGCGAGGCCCGCCTGCAGCGCGCTGATCGCCTGCGCCATGTGGTGGCAGGGGTAGATCGGGTACTCGTTGTACTTGGCGCGGTAGGCGTCCACGAACTTCGCCAGCTTCGCCGGGTCCTTCGGCTTCGGGTGGTTGTTCCAGTGGTCGCCGCGGGCGCCGATGATGTGCCCGGCCGGCATGGTCTTGCCGAGGGTCTGCATCGACGCCTCGGCGACCGGCATGACGAAGGTGGAGCGATCGAAGAGCCGCCGCTCCGCCGCCTGGCGCACCAGCGTCACCAGGTCTCCGCCCCAGCTCGTGGACAGGATGACATCCGGCCGCGCCGCCAGCAGGCGCGTGACCTCCGTGCTGTAGTCGGGGGCGCCGAAGCGCGGGAAGAGCTCGGCGACGACGCGCACGCCGGGCTTGAGCGCATCCATCCCGGCCTTCCACAGCTCCCAGCTATCGCGGCCCCAGGCATAATCCTGGTTGATGACGGCGAGCGTCTTGAAGTCCGGCTTGTGCTTCAGGAGGTAAAGCAGCGGCGCCAGCACCTCAGGCGTGCCGTAGCCCTGGGTGCGGAAGGCATAGGGGTGCGGGCCTTCCTCGAAGATGCGCTGCGTACCGCAGTCCCAGAGGAGTGTGGTCTTCTTCATCTCGTCGCTGAGCGGCGTGCAGGCGAGGCAGGAGCCCGAGGAGATCGAGGCGAAGATGACGTGCACGCCCTCGTTCTGCACGAGGCGGCGGTACTCGCCGACGAGGTGGTCGGTGCCCGGGGCCTCGTCCACGAAATAGGCGCGGACCGGCAGGCCGGCGATGCCGCCCGCCTTGTTGATGTCCTCGAAGATCAGCTCCGCCGCCTGCCGGGCCGGCACGCCGAAGACCGAGGCGGCGCCGGAGAGGAAGGTGGTGATGCCGATCTTGAGCTCCGTCGGCTTGCTCTGCGCCCCGGCATTGCCGCCGGCGAAGAGCAGGCTGCCGGCGGTGGCGGCGGCGCCGAGCAGGGCCTCGCGGCGGGTGATGGCGTCGGTCATGGCGTTTCGCTCCCAGGTGCCGGCGCCCGCCGGCTTTGGCCGCAGCATGCCGGGGTCGTGCCGGGGTGGGAAGGGGGGCGGTTGACCGGTCCCGCGAGCGATGCCAAGCCTCGGATCCGTGAACATCCTCTCGATCCAGTCCTGGGTCGCCTTCGGCCATGTCGGCAATGCCAGCGCGGTCTTCCCACTGCAGCGGCTCGGCGCCGAGGTCTGGGCGATCCACACCGTGCAGTTCTCCAACCACACCGGCTACGGCGCCTGGCGCGGCCAGGTCCTGCCGCCGGGGCTGATCGGCGACTGCGTGCAGGGCATCGCGGAGCGCGGCGCGCTGCCGGCCTGCGACGCGGTGCTGACCGGCTATGTCGGCGATGCCGAGACGGGGGCGCAGATCCTGGAGGCGGTCGCGCGGGTGAAGGCGGCGAATCCGGCGGCGCTCTGGTGCTGCGACCCGGTGATCGGCGATGTCGGCCGCGGCGCCTTCGTCCGCCCGGGCATCCCGGAATTCTTCCGCGACCGCGCGCTGGCGCTGGCCGACATCGCCACGCCGAACCAGTTCGAGCTGGAATGGCTGACCGGCCGGACGATCGCGACGCTGGACGAGGCCAAGGCGGCGGTCGGCGCGCTGCAGGCCGGCGGCCCGCGCTGCGTCCTCCTCACCTCGCTCCGCACGGCGGAGACGCCGGCGGATGCGCTGGACCTGCTGGCGGCCGAGGGCGGGCAGGCCTGGCGCCTGCGCACGCCGCTGCTGCCGCTCTCGGTCAATGGCGCGGGCGATGCCATCGCGGCGCTGTTCCTCTTCCACCGGCTCCGCTCGGGCAGCGCGAAGGCGGCGCTGGAGCAGGCGGCCGCCTCGATCTACGGCCTGCTGCGGCGGACGGCGGCGGCGGGCTCGCGCGAGCTGCTGACGGTGGCGGCGCAGGAGGAGTTCGTCGCGCCCTCGGAGGTCTTCGCCGCCGAGCCCTGCTGAGGCCGCTCAGCCCGGGCGGAAGCCCGCGATCAGCCGGGCCATCTCCGCCTCCAGCCCCGGCCATTCCGCGACCGGGGCGGAGGCGACCAGCAGCCAGCTCCGCGCCGGCCCGTAGAGGCAGGCGGCGCGCACCACCACCGGCACGCCGCTCGGCACCCCGGTCGCGCGCGCCTGCAGCAGGTCGGCCGGCAGTCCGGCGAGGTCCGCATGCTCTTCGGCCGGCAGCGGGCCGACATGCAGGGTGCGGAGGTTCTGCAGCGTGCGGGCGAGGTGGCCCGGGCGGGCGGCGGCGGGCACCGGGCGCTGCGCGCGGACCAGCAGCATGCCCATCTCCGCCGCGCCATGCGGCGCCGTCGCGTCGCGCAGCACCGTCCAGCCCAGGCCATGCGTGACGAGGCGCATGCGGTCCGCCTCCGGCAGGGTGAAGGGCGCCTGGGCGCGGGCCGCGGGCGCGGCCAGCAGCAGGCAGGACAGCAGGAGGGCGCGGCGCATGCCCCGGCAGGTGAGGCCGGCGGCGCGCCCCGGCAAGCCCGCGCCGCGTGTTGTGCCCCCGCCGCGGCCGCAGGCATCATCGCGGCGAGGACCGGGAGACACCCCATGCGACTGACCCTGACCGGCGCGGCGCTCGCCGCGACCCTTGGCGCCGCCGCGGCCTGGGCGCAGCCCCAGTCGCCGGGCCCGACGCTGGCCGCGGTGAAGCAGCGCGACGTGCTGGTCTGCGGCACCTCCACCGGCGCGGCCGGGTTCTCGCTGCCCGACAGCCGCGGCGAGTATCGCGGCCTCGACTCCGATCTCTGCCGCGCCCTGGCGGCCGCCGTGCTGGGCGATACGACGAAGATCCGCTGGGTGCCGCTGACCGGCCAGGCACGGCTGCCGGCGCTGCAATCCGGCCAGGTGGACGTGCTGATCCGCACCACCACCTGGACCCAGGTGCGGGATACCGCCAACGGGCTGAACTTCACCGCCGTCAACTTCTATGACGGCCAGGGCTTCATGCTGCGCAAGTCGCTCGGCATCGGCCGCGCGACGGAGCTGCAGGGCGCCTCGATCTGCGTCACCTCGGGCAGCACGAACGAGCTGAACCTGGCGGACTGGGCGCGGCTCAACAAGGTGGAGTACCGCCCCGTGGTGTTCGAGCAGAACGACGAGGCGCGCCGCAGCTATCTGGCCGGCCGCTGCGACGCCTATTCCACCGATGCCAGCCAGCTCGCCGGCTTGCGGTCCAGCTTCCCGAACCCGGAGGAGCATGTGATCCTGCCGGAGATCATCAGCAAGGAGCCGCACGCGCCGGCGGTGCGGCACGGCGACGACCAGTGGTTCGACATCGTCCGCTGGACCTTCTTCGCCCTGCTGACCGCCGAGGAGCTCGGCATCACCCAGGCGAATATCGACGGCTTCCAGACCAGCCAGAACCCGGAGGTGCGGCGGCTGCTCGGCCTTACCGGCGATCATGGGCCGCTGATGGGCCTCGACCGGCGCTGGGCCTGGCAGGCGGTCAAGGCGGTCGGGAACTATGGCGAGATCTTCGAGCGCAACCTCGGCATGGGCAGCGCTGTCAGGCTGCCGCGCGGCCTGAACGACCTCTGGACCCGCGGCGGGCTGATGTACGCGCCGCCCATTCGCTAAGCAGGCTTTCGCGGATTGAGCCACACGTCGTGCGGCCCAAGCCCCTGAGTTGAATGCCTGCTCAGGATTGGCTTGCGGCGCAAACCCCGAGGGGTTTGCTCAGCCCAGGTTGTCCCTGTGCCCGTCATCCGGCACGCGGTATTTCGGCAGGTCGGGCGGCAGGACCGGCAGCCAGGGCGGCCGCTCCGGCGACGGCTCCCGCACCCGCGGCGTGGTGCGGCCGAAGGGCGGCAGCATGTCGGGCGGGCCGATGCTGGCGGCACCGGGATAAGGCTCCGGCCCGGCGGTGCAGCCGGGCAGGGCGAGGCTCAGGGCCGCCAGGGCAGCCAGGATCGCGGGACCGCGCGTCATGCCCGAACACCCCTACAGATCGCGAGGCCGCTCGCGCAAGTGACGGGTGATTGACCCAATGTTACGGCCCGGGCCCAGGCCGGGTCAGCAGCCAGGCCGTGGCCGGGAAGGCGACCGCGGCGATGAGGGTGGTCAGCAGCACCACCGCCGAGGTCTCCTCCGCCCCGGTGTGGAAACGTTGGGCGAGGACATAGGCATTGGTCGCGGTCGGCATGGCCGCCAGCATCACGCCCGACTGCACCCAGAACCATTCGAGGCCGAGGACCGGCCCGAGGAAGAGCCAGGCGAGCAGCGGATAGGCCACCAGCTTGCCGAAGGTCGCCGCGCTGGCCGCGAGCGCCATGCGCCGGTCGAGGCTGAGCCGGCCGAGCGTCCCGCCGAGGGCGAAGAGCGCGGTCGGCCCGGCCGAGGCGCCGAGGAAGGCGAGGAAGCGCTCCGCCGGCCCCGGGATCGGCACCTGCAGCGCGCCCAGCACCGCGCCGCCGCCGATCGAGAGCAGCACGGGGTTGAACAGCAGCGACCGCAGCACGCGTGCCAGCACCCCGCGCTCCCCCATCGGGGCCATGAGCACGCTGCCGAGGGCGATGACGATCGCCACCTCGCTCATGATCGCCATGGCGACCGGGCCGGCCCCCCGTTCGCCGAGGATCGGTAGAAGCAGGGGTGGGCCGAGATAACCGACATTGCCCATGGCCGCCCCCGCGCCGATGGCTGCGCCCTGGCCGCGCCGGCGCCGGGCCAGCAGCATGGCGCCGGCCATGGTGGCGAAGAAGACGACCAGGCAGGCCGAGAGGTAGCCCGCGAAGAAGCGCGGCTCGAAGCTCTCGGACAGCCTCTGGGCGGCCATCAGCCGCAGCAGCATGGCGGGCAGGGCGAAGTGGAAGGCGAAGAGGCCGATGCCGTCGGTGACCGTCGGCGCGATCATCCGCCGCCGCACGGCGGCCCAGCCCAGGCCGACCACGGCGAAGATCGGCAGGCAGAGGGAGAGGAAGCCCAGCACCTCGCCACCATAGCCGCTGGCGCTGCCGGCGCCAGCTTGCCCCGGGCGCCCCGGCGCGCTTGGCTGTGGACAAGCAGGCCGAAGAGGGAACGACCATGGAATTCGGGATCGCCATGCCGACCGATGCCGAGAGCTGGCGGCTGGCCGAGCGCGCCGAGGAGCTCGGCTTCCGCTCCGCCTGGTTCTACGACACGCAGATGCTGAGCGCGGATTGCTTCGTCGCCATGGGCGCGGCGGCGATGCGGACGAAGCGGATCCGGCTGGGGACGGGGGTGCTGATCCCGTCGAACCGCATCGCGGCGGTCACGGCCAATGCCTTCGCCACGCTGAACAAGCTGGCGCCGGGGCGAGTGGACATGGGCCTCGGCACCGGCTTCACGGGGCGGCGGGCCATGGGCCTCGGTGCCATGCCGTTGAAGGAGTTTTCCGAGTACATCCGCGTCATGCTCGGCCTCCTCGCGGGGGAGACCATCGAGACGATGGTCGAGGGGCAACAGCGGAAGATCCGGCTGCTGAACCCGGAGCTCGGGCTGATTGACACGCGGACGCCCATGCGCCTGCACCTCGCCGCCGCCGGGCCGCGGGCGCGGGCGCTGACCGCGCGGCTCGGCGCGGGCTGGATCAACTTCTTCTCCGACGTGCCGGCGGCGGTCGCCATGCTGGGCGAGATGCGGGAGGCCTGGCAGGCGGCGGGACAGGCCGGCGCGCCGGAGGCGACGGCCTTCGTCCTCGGCTGCGTGCTGGAGGAGGGCGAGCCCTATGACAGCCCGCGCGCCATCGCCCAGGCCGGGCCGCGCGCCGCGGTTATGCTGCACCGGGCGGCGGACGAGGTGCTGTCGGGCCTGCAGAACATCTCGCCGATGCCCGAGAGCTGCCGCGCGGCGGTGGAGGCCTATGTCGAGCTTGCGAGGAGCTTCGAGCCGAAGGACGCCCCCTGGCTCGAGAACCATCGCGGCCACCTGATGTTCGTCAAGGAGGAGGAGCGGCCCTTCGTGACCGGCGAGATGATCCGCCTGAGCAGCTTCACCGCGACCGAGGCGGAGCTGAAGCGCCGCATCGGCGACCTGCGCGATGCCGGCTACACCGAGTTCACGGTGCAGATCGTGCCCGGGCAGGAGCGGGCGATCGAGGACTGGGCACGGATCAAGCGCGCCTTCGCTTAGGCGTTGCGATGCGCCTTCGATTGCGTCGAAGGCGAACAGCGCCGGGAGCCATGGCGCCGGAGGCGAGTCAAGGCTGCGGCTTCGCCGCACCGCGCGAAGCGCGGCTCGGCCTTGACTCGCCTCCGGCACCATGGCCGGGGCTTGGGGTCGCTCGACGGTGTCGAGCGCCCGGTCCGGGCGCTTCCGACACGTGCGGCAGCCCCCGTTGCCGGCCGCCGCGCCGCGCCGCATCATCCCGGCCCGTCAACCGGGAGATTCGGGCCGATGAGCCTCACCTTCTCGCGGCGCGCCCTGGCCGGCGGCGCGCTCGCATTGCCCTTCATCCGCACCGCGCGGGCGCAGCAGAGCATCGAATGGGTCGCCGGCTCGCTCGGTGGCGGCTGGTACACCATGGCGGCCGGCCTCTCGGCCCTGGTGAAGGACGAGAACCCGGACGTCCAGATCCGCGTCGTCCCGGGCGGCGGCCTGGCCAATTCCACCCGCGTGAACCGCAACCAGTCGCCCATGGGCTGGGGCATCGACGCCTTCGCCGCCGCCGCCCGCCGGGGCGAGGAGCCCTATACCGAGAAGCACGAGGCGCTGCGCTGCCTCGGCAGCGGCTACTCGCCGACCGAGCACAATTTTCTCCGCCGCGCCGATGGCGGGCCGGAGGACATGAAGTCCATCCTGACCATGAAGGGCCTGCGCATCGCCTGCCCGCAGCGCTCCTCGACCGACGAGATGACGCTGCGGCGCATCCTGAAATTCTACGGCACCACGCCGGAGCGCATCCGTGCCGAGGGCGGCACCTACCTCAACGGCAGCTATGCCGATATCGGCAGCGCCTATACCGACGGGCAGGTGGACTACCTCTATGTCGCGCTGGCCAAGCCGGCGGCGATCCTGACCGAGATCGCCCAGGGCCGCCGCAACAGCCTGCTCCTGGAATTCCCCGCGGACCTGCGCCGGCACCTCATCGATACCTATGCCTATGCCGAGGGCCCGATCCCGGCCGCGACCTATCCCGGCCTGCAGAAGCAGGACCTGATGGTCACCACCATGGACAGCGTCATCATGGTGCATGAGAGCCTGCCGGAGGAGGTGGCCTACAAGGTCACCAGGACGCTGATCCGCAACAAGGGCCAGCGCCTCGTCTCCATCCATGCCAGCATGGGCGCCTGGGATCCGGCGACGTCGTGGAAGTACCAGGGCTTGCCGCTGCATCCGGGCGCCGCCAAGGCCTTCCGCGAAGCGGGCGGGATGCCGGCCTGACCGCGGGCGGCACGGCTGCCGCCCCTCCGCGCACCAGGGCGGCGGCACGCCGACCACGCAGCATGACGCCGCCCTGGCCTGCCGTTTGCAGGCAATCCCAGCCCTCCGCGGCGCAAGGGCCGGGACACGCGGTCCCGCGACCAACCCCAATCAGGACCCATGATGCGTGACCTGGCCGCACCGCTGAAGCTCGCCCTGACGCTCTGGATGGCGGCCGCGGCGGCGATCCACCTCTATTTCGGCGGCTTCGGCTTCCCTGAACCCATCACCATGCGCGGCTTCCACCTGCTGGTCTTCGTGCCGCCGCTCTTCCTGCTCTACCCCGCCCGCGCATCCTCGCCGCGGGCGCGGCCGAGCCTCCTCGACTGGCTCTGGGCCGTGGCCGCCGCCGCGCCGCATGCCTGGGTGATGGCGAACTGGGCCGCCGTCTCCGACCGCATGGAATATGTCGATCCCTTCACCCCGACCATGGTCGTGCTCGCGGTGCTGGCGATCGTGACCCTGCTCGAGGCGACGCGGCGCGCGGTCGAGGTGGGCCTCGCCTGGATGATCATCGCGTCATTGGCCTACATGCAGTGGGGCCATTGGTTGCCCGGCGTGCTGAACACCCGCGCCTTCACCCCGGCCGAGATCCTGGAGGCCTCCTGGCTGGTGCCGACCGCGGGCGGCGTCTACGGCCCGCTGACCGGCATCGTCGCCACTACCATCGCGGTCTTCATCATCTTCGGCTCCTTCATGCAGGGCAGCGGCACGGGGCGGCTGTTCAGCAATCTCGGCGCCGCCGTCGCGGGCCGCTATACCGGCGGGCCGGCCAAGGTCGCCGTCATCACGTCAGGCCTCTTCGGGACGATGAGCGGATCCTCCGTCTCCAACGTCATCACGACAGGGGCCATGACCATCCCGCTGATGCAGCGCATCGGCTACCGCCCCGCGGTCGCCGGCGGGATCGAGAGCGCGGCGAGCGTGGGCGGCGCGCTGATGCCGCCTGTCATGGGCGCCGCCGCCTTCGTCATGGCGGAGATCACCGGCATCCCCTATGGCCAGATCGTCGTCGCCGCAGCGATCGGCGCCGTCCTCTACTACTTCGCCATCCTGGTCGCGGTGCATGTGGAGGCGAAGAAGGCCGGCATGGCCCCCATGGCGGCCGCGGACATCCCGCCCTGGCGGGAGGTGCTGCAGGACGCCCACCTGGTCATCCCGATCGGCGTCCTGGTCTGGCTGATGATGGCGCGCTGGAGCGGCAATTTCGCCGCCTTCTGCGCCACGCTCACCATGATCGGCATCGCCTTCCTGCGGGCGCGCACCCGCATGTCCTGGCGCGCGGTGCTCGACAGCCTGGCCAATGCCGGGCTGACCATGGCGCCGCTCGCCGTCTCCATCGCAGGCGCCGGCATCGTGGTCTCGGCGCTGACCGCGACCGGCATGGTCGTCGCACTCGGCGGCATCATCAAGGACATCGCGGCCGGCAGCTTCCCGCTGCTGCTGATCCTGCTGGCCGTCACGGTGCTGGTGCTGGGCATGGGGCTGCCGACCACGCCGAGCTACATCATCGCCGCCGCCATCGGCGTGCCGCAGATCCTCGAGCTCGGCGGCCGCGCGCTCGGGATGACGCCGGCCGAGCTGCTGCTGCCGGCGCATCTCTTCATCTTCTACTTCGCGGTGCTGGCCGATGCCTCGCCCCCCGTCGCGGCCGCGGCCTTCGCAGCGGCGGCGATCGCCCGGGCCAGCCCGCTCGTCACCAGCATCCACGCGACGCGGCTCGGCATCGCCGGCTTCACCGTGGGCTTCGCCTTCCTCTACGACCCCGGGATCATGCTGCGCGGCGGCCTCGGCGGCATCCTGCTGGCGACCGGCATCCAGGTCGTGGCGCTGACCGCGATCTGCGCTGCCTATGCCGGCTTCCTGCTGCGGCCGATGGGCCCGGCCGCGCGCCTGGCGCTGGCCGCGGCGGGGCTCCTCGCCG
This sequence comes from Paracraurococcus lichenis, assembly GCF_030657435.1. Taxonomy (GTDB): domain Bacteria; phylum Pseudomonadota; class Alphaproteobacteria; order Acetobacterales; family Acetobacteraceae; genus Paracraurococcus; species Paracraurococcus lichenis. The sequence goes on from NZ_JAUTWS010000002.1 coordinate 238,695, forward strand.
CCTTCTGGCACGGCGTGCCGGACCTGCTGAGGTTCGCCGTCGCGGCCGGGTCCTTGCTGGCCTTCGCCGGGCTGCCGATGCTCGCGGCACGACGCGGATAAGGAGAGGGCAGATGCTGCGACGGGCGATCCTGGCATTCGGGCTGCTGCTGTCGGGGGCGGCCGCCGCCCAGCAGGCGGCGACGCCCGGGCCGACCCTCTCGGCGGTGCGGGCGCGCGGCGCGCTCTCCTGCGGCATCTCCACCGGCGACCCGGCCTGGAGCCAGCCGGACAGCCGCGGCATCTGGCAGGGGATGGATGCCGATCTCTGCCGCGCCGTCGCGGCGGCGGTGCTCGGCAGTCCGGACAAGCTCGTTTGGCAGCACCTGACCGGGCAGAACCGCTTCCCCGCGCTCGCCAGCGGCCAGGTCGAGGTGCTGACCCGCACCACCACCTGGACCTTCCTCCGCGACGCGCAGCTCGGCCTGAATTTCACCGCGCCCAATTTCTACGACGGCCAGGGCTTCCTGGTGCGCGCGGATGCCGGGATCGCCAGTGCGAAGCAGCTCGACGGCGCGGCCATCTGCTTCGTCTCCGCCAGCACGCATGAGCTGAACCTGACGGACTGGAGCCGCACGCAGGGCATCCGCTTCACGCCGGTGATCTTCGCCGACAAGGACGAGGCGCGCCGCGCCTACGAGGCCGGGCGCTGCGACAGCTATACCGGCGATGCCAGCCAGCTCGCCGCCATCCGCGCCGCCTTCCCGGACCCGAAGGCACATGTGCTGCTGCCCGACCGTATCAGCAAGGAGCCCTATGCGCCGTCGGTGCGGCAGGGCGACGACCAGTGGTTCGACATCGTGCGCTATGTGATGTTCGGCTTGGTGGAGGCGGAGGAACTCGGCATCACCCGTGCCAATGCCGAGCGCATGCTGGCGGAGAGCCAGAGCCCGGCGGTGCAGCGGCTGCTCGGCAGGACCGGCGAACTCGGGCCGGCGATTGGCCTCGACAAGGGCTGGATGCTGAACGCGATCCGGGCGGTCGGGAATTACGGGGAGATCTACGACCGGCACCTCGGCAAGGACAGCCCGGTGCAACTGCCGCGCGGGCTGAACGACCTCTGGACCCGCGGCGGGCTGATGGTCGCGCCGCCGATGCGCTAGTGCTCAGACCCAGACAGATGGTGCAGCCTTGACGGAGCAACGCCCGGGCCTGGGCAGCCTCTGATCGCGGCGGCAAGCATCCAGAAGGGATGTAACTTCTGATTGGTTCTGAGCACCAGTACCGGCTCCTATGCTCTCGCGGAGCGCTGTGGCATCGGACAGGCTGACTGAGGATTTCGTTTCGAGCCGAACTGTAGTTGGTTCGACGGAAAAGCCGCTTCGAAAATGTCCGCTGGGAGCATAGGTGCATCGGCGGGCCAAATCATTGCGAAGGGCCGGATTCATGAGGGCAGGGGAGTGTTCTTCCGTCTGGCTCCAGGACACGTCATTCTTCGTAATCCGGATTGCTCTCAATCATCATCCCGCTCGCGCGAGATGACCTCGAGCGTGTCGGCGCGGAGCTTCAGGTCCCACTCCCGGCCCTCGGCGTCGCGGGCATCGTCCACCTCCCAGGCGCCGTCCTCCATCTCGATCTCGTCCCAGCGGACATAGCCGAGGCGGCGGAGCGCCGCCTCCACCCGCGCGCGGTCCTCGACCGTGCCGCCGCGCTCCGCGCCCGCGCGCCAGGCGAGGATGGGCGCCCCCACCACGACCAGGAGGCCGAGCGAGAGGGGCAGGATCAGGCGACGGCGCGAGGCTTCCATGGCGGCGGTCCTTCCCGGCAGGGTTCGGTGGCGGTTCCAACGGCCGGGCCGGGCGTGGGATGCAGCGCTCCTATGCCTTGACCAGCGGGCAGCCGCCCTCCGACAGCGGGCGGAAGGCCTGGTCGGCCGGCACCGTCCCGGCGAGCGTATAGACATCGCCGGCATAGCGGCTCTCGCCGGGCTTCTTCACCTGCAACAGGTAGCTCGGGTGGATCTTTCGCCCGTCCTCGCGGATGAGGCCCTGGCCGAAGGCGTCGTCATCGGTGGGCATGCGCTTCATCAGCGACACCACCTCCCGCCCGCTCTGCTTGGCCCGCGCCGGGCCGAGTTCCTTCGCCGCCTTCAGGTAGTGCAGGATGCCGGAGTAGTTCGCGGCGTGGACGTAGTTGGGGAAGACGCCCGCCGGCAGCTTCTGCTGCACGCGCTTCGTGAAGCCGCGGGTGCGGTCGTCGAGGTCCCACCAGAAGGTCTCGGCGATGTACATGCCCTGCATGGTCTCGAGCCCCGCCGCCAGCACGCCGGTGATGGAGCCTATGATGGCGGCGAACTTCATCCCCGACTTGCCCAGCCCGAATTCCTGCGCCTGCTTCACGCAATTCACCAGGTCGTCGCCGGCCATGGCGAGGCCGAGCACCTTGGCGCGCGACGCCCTGGCCTGCAGCAGGAAGGCGGAGAAATCCGTGGTCTGCGGGAAGGGATAGCGGGAGGCGCCGAGCAACTTGCCGCCCGCGGCCTCGATGAAGCGCGTGGTGTCGCGCTCGATCGCATGGCCGAAGGCATAGTCGGCGGTGATGAAGTACCAGGTGTCGCCGCCCATCCTGGTGAGTGCGGTGCCGGAGGTGTTGGAGAGGCACCAGGTGTCGTAGGCCCAGTGGATGGTGTTCGGCGTGCAGGACTTCGCCGTGAGCTCCGAGGTCCCGGCCGAGGCGTTGAGGTGGATGCGGTCCTTCTCCACGCAGACGGGATTGATGCCGAGCGCGATGGCGCTGTTGCCGACATCGGTCACGATGTCCACGCCGCGCTGGTCGAACCACTGGCGGACGGTGTTGACGCCGACATCCGGCTTGTTCTGGTGGTCGGCGGTGATGATCTCGACGCGGATGGCCGGGTTCTGCGCGGTGAACTCCTCGACCGCCTGGCGGACGCAGGTGACGGAGGTCGGGCCGGTGACGTCGCGATAGGGGCCGGAGAGGTCCGTCAGCACGCCGATGCGGATGGTCTCGGCCGCCTGGGCGCGGGCATGGGCGGAGGCGAGGACGGGTGCGGCGGCGGTCGCGCCGAGGAGGGCGCGGCGGGTGGACGGCATGGACGGGCTCCCTGGTGGCGGCACGACCGGCCGCTCTCCGGAAAGCCTAGCAGGCTAACGGAAGCGGCTGGAAGCCTCGCCCGGCGGCGGCAGGAGATGCCTCGATACTGTGCCTCTACGCCGCAATAATGCACAAATAGTCGGCTGCATGGCCGTATTGCTCAGCTCTTCGGCAAATTCTAGCCTCGGACCTCGCCCTGTCCCGGAGTGAGGCCGCCCATGTCACTGTCATTCTCCCGTCGCGCCCTGCTCGGGGGCCTCGGCGCCGCCGCGCTTCCCTGGGACCTCGCCCGGGCCGAGGCCGCCGGCGGCACGCTGCGGGTCGGCATGACCGCCTCCGCCATCCCGCTCGCCAATGGCGTCCCGGACCAGGGAGCGGAGGGGCACCGCTTCATGGGCATCACGCTCTTCGACCAGCTCGTCCACTGGGACCTCTCGAGCGCCGAGAAGCCCGCGGTGCTGAAGCCCGGCCTGGCGACCGACTGGAAGCCCGACCCGGCCGAGCCGAAGCGGTGGATCTTCACCCTGCGCGAGGGCGTCCGCTTCCACGACGGCAAGCCCTTCACCGCGGAGGACGTGGTCTTCTCCTTCGACCGGCTGCTGAAGAACGACCACCCGGCCTTCGATGCGCGCGGCTCGGCGATCAGCCGGTCGCGCTTCGTCACCGTCGCCTCCTACCGCGCGGCGGGGCCGCATACCCTCGTCATCGACTGCAACCGCGTCGACAGCATGCTGCCCTACCTGCTGGTCTGGGTCGGCATCACCCACCAGGGCGCCTGGGAGGCGGCGGGGCGCAACTGGGACACCTTCATGACCCGGGCGGTCGGCAGCGGTCCCTGGAAGATGGAGAGCTTCTCGATCCGGGAGCGGTGCGTCATGCTCCGCAACCCCGACTACTGGGATGCCGACCGCATCCCGCGCGCCGAGCGCCTGGTCCTGCTCCCTCTCGCCGAGCCCAATACCCGCGTCGCCGCGCTGCGCGCCGGGCAGGTCGATTTCATCGAGGCGCCGCCGCCCGATGCCATCCCGACCCTGCAGCAGGCGGGCTACCGCATCACCAGCAACGTCTATCCGCACAACTGGATGTATTTCCTGAGCTATGTCGAGGGCTCGCCCTGGCGCGACCCGCGCATCCGCCGCGCCGCCAATCTCGGCATCGACCGCACCGGCATGAAGGCGATGCTGGGCGGGATGATGAGCGAGGGGGCCGGCCTGCTCTACGAGGGCCATCCCTGGTATGGCGAGCCGAAGCACCGGCCGCGCTTCGATCCCGACGCGGCGCGGAAGCTGCTGGCCGAGGCCGGCTTCACCCCGCGCAGCCCGCTCAGGACCAAGGTGGCGATCTCGCCCAGCGGCTCCGGGCAGATGCAGCCCCTGCCGATGAACGAATACGTCCAGCAGAACCTGAAGGAGGTCGGGATCGACATCGCCTTCGAGGTGATGGACTGGAATACCCTGCTGACCCAGTTGCGGGAGGGCGCCTGGATGCCCGGCGCGCGCGGCTGCCATGCCATCAATGCCTCCTGGAACGCGCAGGACCCCTATGTCGGCTTCATCCGGCCGCTGCACAGCGCCTTCGCGCCGCCGGTCGCCTTCAACTGGGGCAAGCATTCGGACCCGCAGGCGGATGCGCTGATGGATGCGATGCTGCTGGAATTCGACACTGACAAGCAGGACGCGCTGATGCGCCGCCTGCATGCCCGGCTGGTCGAGCAGGATGCCTGCATCTTCATCGCGCACGACCTGAACCCGCGGGCCATGGGCCCGAAGGTGAAGGGCTTCGTCCAGGCGCAGTCCTGGCTGCAGGACCTGACGCCGGTCCGCATCGGCTGAGCCGGGCCGGGCGGGGCGCCGGGGGAGCGGCGCGGCCCGCGCCTTGCTTCCCCGCCCGGCATCTTCGACCGGGATAGGGGAATATCGTGGTGCATACCGGCTTCGGACGGCGCGGCCTGCTGGGCGGCGCGGGCGGCATCCTGGCGGCCGCGGCGCTGCCCTGGGACCTCGCCCATGCCCAAGGCGCGGGCACGCTGCGCGTCGGCATGACGGCGGCTGCCGTGCCGCTGGCCAATGGCGTGCCGGACCAGGGGGCGGAGGGCCACCGCTTCATGGGGGTCACCGTCTATGACCAGCTCGTCCACTGGGACCTGTCGAAGGCGGATACCGCCGCGGTGCTGCGCCCCGGCCTCGCCACCGCCTGGAAGGTCGATCCGGCCAATCCGAAGCGCTGGCTCTTCACCCTGCGGGACGGCGTGAAGTTCCATGACGGCAAGCCGCTGACGGTGCAGGACGTCGTCTTCTCCTTCGACCGCGTGTTGAAGACGGATGCGCCGCATTTCGACCGCAACGCGGCCGCCTTCGGCCGCGTCCGCATCCCGACCATCGCCGGCTACGAGGCGGTGGACGAGAAGACCTTCGCGGTCGAGACCCGCACGGTGGACAGCACCGTGCCCTATGGCGCGAGCTGGATCGGCATCGTCCACCAGGGCGCCTGGGAGGCCGCGGGGAAGAGCTGGGAGGCCTACAACACCAAGGCCATCGGCACCGGCCCCTGGAAGCTCGAGGCCTGGTCGATCCGCGAGCGCGCCGTGCTGGCCCGCAATGCCGAGTACTGGGAGGCGGCGCGGGTGCCGAAATGCGAGCGCGTGGTGCTGCTGCCGCTCGCCGAGCCCAATACCCGCGTCGCCGCGCTGCGCAGCAACCAGGTGGACTGGATCGAGGCGCCGCCGCCCGATGCGGTGCCGAGCCTGAAGCAGGCCGGCTTCACCATCGTGACCAACCAGTACCCGCACAACTGGACCTGGCAATTCGCCACCGCCGAGGGCTCGCCCTGGCGCGACCCGCGGGTACGGCGCGGCGCCAACCTCGCCATCGACCGCGCGGCCATGAAGGACATGCTGGGCGGGCTGATGGACGAGGGCGCCGGCCTGCTGCCCAAGGGCCATCCCTGGAACGACGTGCCGAAGTTCAAATGGGCCTACGACCCGGCGGCGGCGAAGAAGGTCCTCGCCGAAGCGGGCGTCACGCCGCGCACGCCGCTGAAGACGAAGATCGGCATCTCCACCAGCGGCTCCGGCCAGATGCAGCCGATGGCGATGAACGAGGCCGTGCAGCAGATGCTGAAGGAGGTCGGCATCGAGATCGAGTTCGAGGTCTTCGAGTGGAACACCCTGCTGTCGATCTGGCGCGACGGCTGGAAGGCGCCGTCCAACCGCGGCATCAGCGCGATCAACATCAGCTTCACCGCCATCGACCCCTTCACGGCGATGATCCGCTTCCTGCGGTCCGACCTGATGCCGCCGGCGGGGAACAACTGGGGCGGCTTCGCCAATCCGGACTACGACGCGCTGATCGGGAAGATCCTGTCGGAATTCGATCCGGCGGCGCAGGACCGGCTCTGCGCCGAGCTGCACGCGAAGATCGTGGAGGACGCGCTCTTCCTTTTCGTCGCGCATGACCTGAACCCGCGGGCGATGAGCCGCAAGGTGCAGGGCTTCGTGCAGGCGCGGTCCTGGTTCCAGGACCTGACGCCGGTGCGCGTCACCGGCTGAGCGGGGACGGCGGGCTCCCCGCAGAGGCGATCCGGGGAGCCCCGCCTGAGGCACCGCGCCGGGGCCTTCCAGCGACCGGACGGGGTAGATGGGGCCAGTCTTCCCGCGAGCCGCCCGCGCCGGGCTGCCCCCCAGCTTCGGTGGTCCCATGACGGTGGCAATGAGCGTTCCGGGCCTTTCCGTGGATGCCTGCGTCACGGAGAGCCTGCTGGCCGCGCTGTCGGCGAGCGGCCAGGCCGTGGCGCTCTATGACGAGGCCGATCGCCTGCGCTATGCCAACGACGCCTACCGGCAGATCTTCCTGGGCGGCAGGACCGGCGAGGTCACCTTCGCGGAACTGCTCCGCCACGGCGCGGCGCATGGCCTCGGGACGCAGATCCGGGGCGATGTCGAGGCGCTGATCGCCAGGACCTATGAGCGACGCCGGACATCGCCGCGCAAGGCCTTCGAGACCGACCTCATCGACGGACGCTGGCTCTGGATGGAGGAGGTCAGCCTGCCGAATGGCTGGGTGCTGACCGTGGGCTCGGACATCACCTCGCTCAAGCTGAGCGAGCGGACGCTGCGGCGGGCGCATGACGAGGCGCTCGCCGCTGCGCTGACCGATGCGCTGACCGGCCTGCCGAACCGCCGCCACATCCTGGCGCTGCTGGACGAGGCCCTGGCCGAGGCCGGCCGCGACGCCGCGCCGCTCTGCCTCGCGCTGCTGGACCTGGACCGGTTCAAGGGCATCAACGACGCGCATGGCCATGAGGGAGGCGACGCCGTCCTCCGGCATTTCGGCAGGACCTGCCGGGAGAGGCTGCGGCGCGGCGACCATCTCGGCCGCCTCGGCGGGGAGGAGTTCCTGGCGCTCATCCCGCATGCGGGCCTGCGCGATGCCTTCGGCGCGGTCACGCGCTTCCGGGAGGGCTTCCCCGCCGTCGAACTCGCCGCCGGCGAGACTCCCCTGCGCTACACCTTCAGCGTCGGCCTCGCCGAGGCCGCCCCGGGCGAGGACGGCGCCTCGGTCCTGCAGCGGGCGGACCGGGCCCTCTATGCGGCGAAGGCCGCCGGGCGGGACTGCGTCAGGATCGGGCTGCGGCCGGCGGACCGGCAGCGCTGCCTCGGCGACTGGCCCGACCTCGCGGCGCTGGCGGCGTGAGGACGGGGCACCGAACCGCCTGATCCCTCCGGGGGCGGCCGGTCAGCGGACCGTCGCGGGCGCATGCCGCGGCAGGGCGGACTGCCGCGCCCTGACCTGCGCGTCGATCCTCCGCCAGTGATAGAGGATGATCGAGACGCCCGTCGCCAGCGGGATCGCCCACATCAGCGGATTCAGCGCCAGTTCCGGGATGACGCGGACGGAGCCGAAGGCCATGAAGGCGGTGTAGACCGAGATGCCGGCGCCGACGAGCGCCTTCAGGTGCTCCTTCAGCCAGTCCATCGGCCCGGGATTCGGCTTGTAGAGGAACCAGAGATTGGTCGCGCCCGTCGCAATGCCGACGAAGGCGATGCCGATCATCAGGGGCTGGTCGATCAGCAGGCCCTGCAGGGCGCAGTTCAGCGCCGCCAGCATCACCAGCGGCTGCAGCAGCAGGTTGCGCCACTCCCGCGACTTCTCCCGCCGCCTGCCGTTCCGCACCACCAGCCAGCCATGCCAGGCGAGGTTGATGGTGAGGATGCCGGTATGCAGCATCATCCAGCCGAAGATGCCGCGGATGAAACCGGCATCGAACCGGCCGACCAGATGCGGGTGCGTCGCCATCGGGTCGATCAGCGTGAAGACGCTCATGCACACCGCGAGCGAGCCGGTGACGAGCATGGCGACCGTGAAGACCCGGCCCCATCGCCGGTGCGTCTCGCCGCCCTTCCGTCCCAGGATCGGCACCCAGACCGTGATCGCGCCGGCCGTGCCCGTGGCGATATGGGCGGCGATCAGGATTTCGAAGAGGAGGTACTCCATGGCGGCCCGTCCCGGCGTTGCCTGACAATGCCACCTGACATAGGCTGGTGTAAAGAAAACGGAACGCATCCCAGGAGCGCCCGGCCCCGGTGTATATCCCTCCGCGCCCCCATTCCCGCTCCGCCCTGATCGCCCTGCTGCGCGTGGCGCTGCGCGGCGACGGCAACCTGCTGGCCCTGCTGCCGGCGGCCGCCTACCGGATGGAGATCGGGCCGCTCGGCTGGTCGCGGCGGCAGACGCTGATCGTCAACCGGCCCGACCTTGTGAAGCAGGTGCTGCTGGACCCGGAGGGGATCTTCCCGAAGTCGGACCTGATGGTGAACGCGCTGGAGCCGCTGATCGGCGACAGCATTTTTGTGAGCTCGGGCGAGACCTGGCGGCGGCAGCGGGCGATGATCGACCCGTCGCTGACCTTGATGCGGGTCAACCGTGCCTTCCCCGACATGGAGGCGGGCTGCGCCGCGGCCGAGGCGACGCTCGGCGAACGTGCCGGGAGCGGCGAGTCCTTCTCGCTGGACCTCACGATGTCGGCCCTGACCGCCGACATCATCTGCCGGACGGTGTTCTCGACCGGGCTCGAACACAAGGCGGCGCACGACGTCTTCGACGCCTTCACCGTCTTCGAGCGCAGCGTGGCACAGGTGGAAATCCGCCGGCTGATCATGGACAAGGCCTGGACCCGCATCCCGCAGAAGGCGGACGTGCTGGAGGCCTGCCGGCTGATCCGCGGCCATCTCGGCGCGCTGCTCGACGGTCACCTCGCCGCCGGCGCGCGCTTCGACGACATCGCCTCCAAGGTCATCGAGGCACGCGACGGCGAGGGCCATGCCTTCACGCGGGAAGAGCTGATCGACCAGCTCGGCGTGCTCTTCCTCGCGGGCCACGAGACCAGCGCCAGCGCGCTCACCTGGGTCTTCTATATCCTGGCGACGCAGCCCGCCATCGTCGCCCGCCTGCGCGCCGAGGTGGAGGCGGTGACCGGCGGCGGCCCAGTGGAGTTCGAGCACACCAAGCGCCTGGTCTTCGTCCGCAACATCTTCCGCGAGACGCTCAGGCTCTACCCGCCCATCACCTTCCTGCCGCGCATCGCCAACGAAGCCACGGAACTGGGCGGCACGAAGGTGCGCCGCGGCGCGCTGATCATGGTCGCGCCCTGGGTGCTGCATCGCCACCGCCGCTACTGGCAGGACCCGGACGTCTTCGACCCCGACCGCTTCCTGCCCGAGCGCGAGACGGCGCAGGTGCCGGGCGCCTATATTCCCTTCGGCATCGGCCCCCGCATCTGCGCCGGTGCCGCCTTCGCCACCATCGAGGCGGTGCTGCTGGTCGCCCGGCTCTTCCGCGAATTCGACTTCCAGGTCGAGGCGCCGGAGCGGGTGCAGCCCGCGGCGCGGCTGACCACGCGGCCGGTGGAGCAGGTGACCTGCCGGGTGAGGCGGGCGCGGTGACGGACACGGTCCTCCTCACGCTCGGGCGGCTGCCCAAGGCGCTCGACCTCGCCCGCAGTTTTTCCCGCGCTGGCTGGCGCGTGGTCGTCGCGGAGCCGCACCGGCGGACGCTGACCGGCATTTCCGGCAGCGTCGCGCGCAGCCTGCAGGTCACGGCGCCGGCCGAGGACCCCGACCGCTACCTTGGCGACCTCGCGCGCATCGTCCGCGAGGAAGGCGTCTCGCTGGTCGTGCCGGTCTCGGAGGAGGCGCTGCATGTCGCCTTCCTCCGCCCGCTGCTGCCGGCCGGCGTGCGGCTGCTCGCCATGCCGCCCGAGACCATGCTGCGGCTGCACGACAAGCACGGCTTCGTGCGGCAGGCCGAGGCGGCGGGGCTGACGGTGCCGGAGACCTGGGCGCTGGACGATCCGCGGGCGCGGGCGCTGGCCGAGGCGGCGGATGTCGTCGTCAAGCCCATCCATGCCTGCTCCGGCCGCGGCGTCCGGCGGCTGCCCGCCGGCGCGCCGCTGCCGCCGCCCGAGCCGGCGATCGTCCAGCGCCTGATCCGCGGCACGGAGCACAGCACCTGCACGCTCGCGCACCAGGGCCGGGTGCAGGGCACCGCCATCTATCGTGGCACGCTGATGTCGGGCAGCGTCGCGGTCGGCTTCGAGCGGGTGGAGAACCCGGCGATCGAGGCCTGGGTCGCGCCCTTCGTCGCCGCCACGCGCTGGACCGGCTTCATCGCCTTCGACCTGATGCTCGACGCCGCCGGCACGCCCTGGGGCCTCGAGTGCAATCCGCGCACGACGAGCGGCCTGCATTTCTTCGCCGAGGACGACCTCGCCCGCGCCGTGCTCGACTCCGCGCATTCCCTGCGCTTCCGGCCGGAGCGGCGGCTGCAGCAGTTCTGGTCCTGCCTGACGGAGACGCAGCACAGCTTCGGCGACTGGCCGCGCTTCCGCGCCAACCTCCGGCACCTGCTGGGCACGCGCGACGTGACCTGGCAGGGCAGGGACCCGCTGCCGCTGCTGACCATGCCCTGGACCGCCTGGCCGATCATCGCCGAGGCGAACCGCCGCGGCGTCCCCTTCGGCGAGGTGGCGACGCTCGATGTCGGCTGGAGCGAGCCGCCCGCCGTCACCGCCGGGCCCGCGGCACCCTCACGGGCAGCATGACCTGCACCGGCAGGGCGGCGAAGCGGTCGAGCGCCAGGCTCTCATGCACCGCCGTCGCCTCCTGCCCCAGCAGGCGGGTGTGGATCTCGGAGCGGGTGTAGAAGGGCGCGTCCTCCAGGCTGCGGACGAGGCGCGCGGTGCCGTCCTCCGACCGCGCCGGCCGCGCGACGCCCCAGAAGCCGCGCGGCAGCCGCGCGGGCGGCGGCGGCGCGATGTCCTCCACCACGCCATCGGCGCGCACGCGCAGCGCCAGCGACTGCCCGCTGCCGTCGCGCCGGATCGCGTTGTAGAGCACGGCGGTCTCCCGCGGCATCGGCGCGCGGCACCAGTCCCACTCCAGGAAATCCGCCTCCAGCGGCGCGGCGCCGGCATTGGTGTCGAAATAGGCCGGGCCGGACCAGCGCAGCGCCGGGCTGTCGAAGGCGACCTCGGCGCGGGCGCGCGCCGCGATCGGCTGCCAGCGGTGCCGCCCCGCCGCATCCAGCAGGAAGGCGCGGGTCGAGACCGCCTCCGGCAGCAGCCGCACGGTGCCGCTGATGCGCGAGGGCAGGGGGGCCGTCACCTCCTCGATCCGCACCGTCAGCGCGGTGCCGTCCCAGTCCATGGAACTCGGCCCGATGCGGAGGAAGTCCGCGCCCCGCCGCAGCGCGGATCGCGGCCGGTCGGTCATTGCCCAGCGGCGCGGCCGGCCATAGAGCGCGACGTTCATGCAGCAGTGGTTCTCGGGATCGCCCGCGCCCCAGCGGCGGCTCCAGGCATACCAGGGCGAGAAGACCGTGCCGATGAAGGCGATGATGGTGATGCCATGCGCCCCGTCCTCGCTGAGGGCATCGAGGTACCACCAGGCATAGCCGTGCTTCGGTACCGGCCGGTCGAACTCCCACCCCCGGAGCCCCGTGCCGGGCGGCGGCGCGATCGCGTTCATCGCCGGTCCTCCATGACGGCGGCCGCGGCGAGGCGGCCGGAGAGCGTGGCCATCGGCACGCCGGCGCCGGGATGCGCGCTGCCGCCCGCCAGGTACAGGCCGGGCAGCCGCGTGCGCGCGCCGGGCCGGCTGAAGCTCGCCTGCCAGCCATGCACCGCCATGCCGTAGAGCGCGCCGCCGGTCGCCGGGAAGAGCGCCTCGAAGCCGGCCGGCGTCGTCACCACCTCCCGCGCCGGGTCGCGCGCGACCTGCAGGCCGCAGCGCTCCAGCAGGCCGAAGCAGGCGGCCTCCACCGATGCCATGTCAGCCGCATCGGGCGGCCTGGAATCGCCGCGCGCCGGGGCATTCACCAGCACCAGCAGCCGCTCCGGCCCGCCGTGCGGCGCGTCCGCGTCGCCGCGGTCCTGCGCGCAGACATAGACGGTGGGCGCCGCGGGCAGGCGCGCCCGCGCCGTCAGGTCGCCGAACTCGGCCGCGTAGTCGCGGCTGAAGAAGACGTTGTGCCGCACCAGCGGGAAGCCCCTGGTCTCCGCATGCATCGCCCAGGTGACGGCGGAGAGCGAGCGGCGCGACCAGGGCACGGCATCCGCCGCCTTGGCGACCGCGGGCCCGAGCCGGCCGGTGCCGATGGCCGAGACATCGGTATTGGCGACGACCGCCGCGGCCTCGATCACCTCGCCATCCCCGAGCTTCACGCCGGTCGCGCGCCCGCCGGCCGCCAGTACCTCGGCGACCTCCGCGCCGGTGCGGAAGCGCGCGCCCTTCGCCTCGGCCAGCGCCGCGATGGCGCGGGCGATGCGGTGCATGCCGCCCTCGACCAGCCAGACGCCGGACTGCTCGACATGCGCGATCAGCATCAGCGTCGCCGGCGCGAGGAAGGGCGAGGAGCCGACATAGGTCGCGTAGCGCGCGAAGAGTTGGCGCAGCCGCTGGTCCCGGAAATGCGTGCCCAGCGCGTCCCAGAGCGTGGCGAAGGGCGCGGTCGCCAGCAGCCGCCCGACGCCGCCGATGCCGGCGCGGGAGACGAGCGAGACCGGCGTCGGGCGGCCGGACTTGATGAAGGGCTCCTCGAGCGCCGCATAGGTCCGCCGCGCCCGCTCGACGAAGTCGAGATAGCCGCGCGCCTCGGCCGCGCCGGCGAAGGCGCCGATGGCATCGGCCGATTCGCGGATATCGGCGAAGAGATCGAGCCGCCCCCGCGCGTCCTGGCCGGAAGCGCCGTCCCAGGCATGCCGCGCCAGCACCCGCACGGGCTGCAGCGCAAGGTGGTCCTCCAGCCGCGTGCCGGCGGCGGCGAAGAGGCTTTCGAAAACCCAGCGCATGGTGAAGACGGTGGGGCCGCCATCGATGCGGGCATCGCCGATGGCGATCTGCCGCATCTTGCCGCCCGGCGCCGCGGCGCGTTCCAGCACCAGCACCTCGCGGCCCCGCGCGGCGAGGTCCAGCGCCGCGGCCAAGCCGCCGACGCCCGCGCCGATGACGACCACGCGCCGGCTCATGCCGTCCCCTCCACGCTCCGCCGGGCCCATTCAAGACCGGGCGCGGGGATTGTCAAGATAACTGGACACTCAGTTCGACAGGCAGATTAGACATGACGTGCGGTCCGAAAAAGGTTCACGGCCCAAAGGCGACACGTTTCCGCGACGGCGGGTGACAGGCTGTAACTGCGCATACAATAGGCGGAGCATGGGGCGCCGGGGATGGCCGCCCCGCTGGGAGGGTTCGTCTCGTGTCACGCAAGCTCGCGGCGGAGTTCTTCGGGACTCTCTGGCTCGTCCTCGGCGGCTGCGGCAGCGCCGTGCTCGCCGCCGCCTTCCCGCAGGTCGGCATCGGCCTGCTCGGCGTCGCCTTCGCCTTCGGCCTCACTGTGCTCACCATGGCCTTCGCCATCGGCCATATCTCCGGCTGCCACCTCAACCCGGCGGTCACCTGCGGCCTGGTCGCGGCCGGCCGCTTCAAGGCCGGGGAGGCGCTCCCCTACATCGCCGCGCAGGTCATCGGCGCCAGCGTCGGCGCCTTCCTCCTCTACGCCATCGCCTCGGGACAGCCGGGCTGGGACATCGCGGTGAAGGGCCTGGCGGCGAACGGCTATGGCGAGGCCTCGCCGGGCAAGTTTGGCTTCGGCGCCGGCTTCATCACCGAGGTGGTGATGACCTTCTTCTTTCTCGTCGTCATCCTCGGCGCCACCTCCGCCCGCGCGCCGGCCGGCTTCGCGCCGATCGCCATCGGGCTCTGCCTGACGCTGATCCACCTGATCAGCATCCCCGTGACCAATACCAGCGTGAACCCGGCGCGCAGCACCGGCCCGGCCTTCGTCCTCGGCGGCACGGCGCTGGCGCAGCTCTGGATGTTCTGGGTGGCGCCGATCCTGGGCGGTGTCCTCGGCGGCCTCCTGCATCGCTGGCTGAGCACGGAGGAGGAGGCGGATGCGCGCGACCGCGCCGCCGCCGCGGCCAGCGCGCGCAGCGCAACGCCGGAGGCGCTGGCGCCCATGCCGGCGCGGGAGCCGCGCTGATGCGCGGCGCCGCGCTGGCCGCGCTCGCGGCCGGGCTGTTCCTGGCCGCCGGGCCGGCGCTGGCGCAGACCGCGCCGCCGGCCGAGGCGCAGCGCGCGCTGACTGCGCCGCAGCAGCGCATGCAGGGCTGCAATGCCGAGGCGGGGCGGAAGAGCCTCGCCGGCGAGGCGCGGCAGAAATTCATGAGCGACTGCCTCAGCGGCAACACGACGGAGGCGCAGCCGGCGCTGACCGCGCAGCAGGAGCGGATGAAGACCTGCCAGGCGGAGGCGACGACGCGCAACCTCTCGGGCGAGGCGCGGCAGCGCTACGTCAATGGCTGCCTGTCCGGCAATGCCGCGACCGGGGCGAATGCCGCGCCCGCCCCGGCCGGCAATGGCGGCCGCTTCGCGTCCGAGGCGGAGGCGAAGCGCACCTGCGGCGGCGACGCGGTGGTCTGGGCCAATCCGGACAGCAAGGTCTTCCACGCCGCCGGCACGCAGTTCTACGGCAAGACGCAGCAGGGCGGCTACATGTGCCGCCCGGCGGCGGAGAAGGCCGGCTTCCGCGCCGCGGCGGCGGGGCGGAGCTGAGGCGCGGGGCGACGCCGCCTGAGCAGACTTTCGCGGGTTGGGCCACACTTCGTGCGGCCCAACGCCTCGAGACGAAAGCCTGCCTGGGATTTTATTGCGGCGCAAACCCCAAGGGGTTTGCTGAGGGCGGGCCGGTCCGGACCTGCCTGCCTTTCGGCGCTCCGGCCATCGGGCCGGCTCGTCGAGCGGGCCGATTCGGACCGCCCCGCCTGGATCCTGACCTGTTCGAGCGAGAGGTGGCCGGTCAGGGACTGCAGCCGGTCCCCGGTGAGCGCGAGGCATGCGATGCGGAGTGCCTCGAGGATGGCGTCGGACCGGCTGCCTGGACGATGGCGCGCGGGCGGGCGGCGGGCGAGGGGGCCTGCCCAGCAACCGGGCAGCGCCTGGGCCGGGACGCCGCGCCGGGGCGCGGGCCTGCTGGCACGAGGCTTGCTGTCCCGGCGCCATGAGCATCGCCCAGAGCATCCATGAGGACCGCGGCGGCCCGGGCCAGCCCCTGCTGCTCGTCCAGGACCTGCAGAAGCACTTCCCGATCCGCGGCGGCATGTTCGGCGCGACCGTCGCCACGGTGCGGGCCGTGGACGGCGTCTCCTTCGCCGTGCGCAAGGGCGAGACGCTGGGCATCGTCGGCGAGAGCGGCTGCGGCAAGTCCACCACCGCGCGGCTGCTGATGCGGCTGATGGACCCGGATTCGGGTACCCTGGTCTTCGATGGCGAGGGTGTCGGGCAGAATGCCCAGACCGGCGGCATGTCCCTCAAGGACTACCGCCGCCAGGTGCAGATGGTCTTCCAGGACAGCTACGCCTCGCTCAACCCCCGCCTGCCGATCGAGGACAGCATCGCCTTCGCCCCCAAGGTGCACGGCGTCTCGGATGCCGAGGCGCGGTCCCGCGCGCGGGAGTTGCTGGCCGCCGTCGGCCTGGCGCCGCAGACCTTCGCCCGCCGCTACCCGCATGAACTCTCGGGCGGCCAGCGGCAGCGGGTGAACATCGCCCGCGCGCTCGCCCTGCAGCCGCGGCTGGTGCTGCTGGACGAGCCGGTCTCCGCCCTCGACAAGTCGGTCGAGGCGCAGGTGCTGAACCTGCTGGTGGACCTGAAGGAGAAGTTCGGCCTCACCTACGTCTTCATCAGCCACGACCTCAACGTGGTGCAGTACATCTCCGACCGCGTGCTGGTGATGTACCTGGGCGAGGTGGCGGAGATGGGACCGGTGGACGCGATCTACGAGCGCCCGGCGCATCCCTATACCCAGGCGCTGCTGGCCAGCCGGCCCTCGATGGATCCGGCGAGGCGCCGGACGGAGCCGCCGCTGACCGGCGACCCGCCCAACCCGATCAACCCGCCGAGCGGCTGCCGCTTCCGCACGCGCTGCCCCTTCGCCGAGGCCGTCTGCGCCGACCGCAAGCCGGCGATGGCGGAGATGGGCGGCGGCCATGTCGCGGCTTGCCACATGGCGATGCCGGGCAGCGGCCACAGCAGGGCGGGGAGGCTGGCGGCATGAGCGAGGTCATGGAGCGCCCCACGGTGAGCGAGACTGTGGCCAAGCCGCTGGTGAAGATGCGCGACGTCGGCGTGAAATTCGTCACGCGCGACCGCACCGTGCATGCGGTGAACGGGGTCGATCTCGACCTCGCCGCCGGCGAGGTGCTGTGCATCCTGGGCGAATCCGGCTCGGGCAAGTCGGTCACCATGCGGGCGCTGATGCGCCTGCTGCCGAAATTCGCCCGGGTCAGCGGCAGCATCGAGGTCGCCGGCCGCGACGTCGTGGCGATGGACGAGGGCGCGCTCTCCGACTTCCGCGGCGGCGACGTGGCGATGATCTTCCAGGAGCCGATGACGGCGCTGGACCCGGTCTTCACCATCGGCCGGCAGATCGCCGAGACGGTGCAACGGCATGAGGGCCTGTCCCGCCGTGCCGCCGATGCCCGGGCGCTGGAACTGCTGGAACTGGTGCAGATCCCCTCGGCCAAGCGCCGGCTCGCCGCCTATCCGCATGAGCTCTCGGGCGGCCTCCGGCAGCGCGCCATGATCGCGGTGGCGCTGGCCTGCAAGCCGAAGCTGCTGCTGGCGGACGAGCCGACGACGGCGCTGGACGCCACCGTGCAGATCCAGGTGCTGCTGCTGCTGCGCCGGCTCCAGGAACAGCTCGGCATGGGCGTCATCTTCGTCACCCATGACCTCGGCGTCGCCGGCGAGATCGCCGACCGCGTCGCCGTCATGTATGCCGGCCGGGTGGTGGAGGAAGGGCCGGTCGGCGCGCTGATGCAGCAGCCGCTGCACCCCTATCCCCGCGGGCTGCTGGGCGCGACGGTGCATCCCGGCATGCGCGGCCAGCGGCTGACCACCATCGCCGGCGCGCCGCCGAGCCTGGAGACGGCGCCGACCACCTGCCCCTTCGCGCCCCGCTGCCCCGAGGCCGAGCCGGCCTGCCAGGAGGAGATGGGCCCCGCGCCGCGGCGCCCCGTGCCCGGCCGCATGGCGCGCTGCGTCCGGGTGCCCGCTTCGGGGTGATTTCCGGTCGCATCGCCGCCGGATAGGATGCCTCCCAAGTCAGGTCAGAGACCGGGGAGGCATTCATGAACGAGATCGGCGCGCGGGCGCGGCGCAACACCATCGGCGATGCGGTGCGCCGGGCCGGGGCGCGGTTCCGCGACCGCCCCGCGCTGCGCTTCGGCGAGCGCGCCTGGTGCTTCGCGGAGATCGACCTGGCGGCCGACCGGGTCGCGCGCTTCCTGCTGGCGCGCGGCCTCAGGCAGGGCGACCGTGTCGTCGCCTATGGCAAGAACTCCGATGCCTACCTGTTCCTCTGGCTCGGCTGCGCCCGGGCCGGGCTGGTGCATGTCCCCGCCAATTTCGCCCTGACCGCGGCGGAACTGGACTACATCCTGCGGCAATGCGGCGCCGCGGCCGTCTTCGCCCAGCCGGCGCTGCGCGTGACCGCCGACCAGGCCGGCGGCGAGGTGCTGCGCGGCACGATCGATGCCGGCGCCGGCGAACACGACATCCTGGCCGCGGCCGGGGATCCGCGCTGGGGCCAGCCGGGCGATGCCGAGGCGGGGGAGGGCGTGCA
The DNA here is from genome assembly GCF_030657435.1 of Paracraurococcus lichenis. Taxonomy (GTDB): domain Bacteria; phylum Pseudomonadota; class Alphaproteobacteria; order Acetobacterales; family Acetobacteraceae; genus Paracraurococcus; species Paracraurococcus lichenis. The sequence goes on from NZ_JAUTWS010000002.1 coordinate 256,966, forward strand.
GGACACCGACCTCGTCCAGCTCCAGTACACCTCGGGCACCACCGGCCAGCCCAAGGGCGCGATGATGACGCACCGCGCCATCCTGGCCGAGTACAGCAGCGTGACCATCGAGCTCGAGATGCGCCGCGACGACCGGGCGCTGGCGGCGCTGCCGCTCTACCACACCGCGCAGATGCACTGCTTCACCATGCCGCAGATGCTGACCGGCGCCTTCACCCTCCTGATCGAGGCGCCGCAGCCCGCGCTCGTCCTGGAGCTGATCGAGCGCGAGCGCATCACCTCCTTCTTCGCCCCACCCACGGTCTGGATCACGCTGCTGCAGCATCCGGATTTCGGCCGGCGCGACCTGTCGAGCCTGCGCAACATCTACTACGGCGCGTCGATCATGCCCGTCCCGGTGCTGCAGGAGCTCCGTCAGCGGCTGCCCGGCGCGCGGCCCTTCAACTGCTACGGCCAGAGCGAGATCGCGCCGCTCGCCACCGTGCTGCGGCCGGAGGAGCATGATGCCCGCCCCGGCTCGGTCGGCCGCCCCGTGCTGAATGTCGAGACGCGGGTGGTGGATGCGGAGATGCGCGACGTCGCGCCCGGCGAGCGGGGCGAGGTCATCCATCGTTCGCCGCAGCTCTGCCTCGGCTACTGGAACATGCCGGAGGAGACGGCCAGGGCCTTCGAGGGCGGCTGGTTCCACAGCGGCGACGTGGCGACCATCGATGCGGAGGGCTACCTTGCGATTGTCGACCGCACCAAGGACCTGATCAATACCGGCGGGGTGCTGGTGGCGAGCCGGGAGGTGGAGGAGGCGCTCTTCACCCACCCCGCGGTCGCCGAGGTCGCGGTCATCGCGGTGCCCGACCCGAAGTGGATCGAGGCCGTGGCCGCGGTGGTGGTGCTGCGGCCGGAGGCGCCGATGGACGTCGAGGCGGCGCTGCTGGCGCATGCCCGCGAGCACCTCGCCCCCTACAAGGTCCCCAAGCGCATCATCCTGGCGGACAGCCTGCCCAAGAACACCGCGGGCAAGCTGCTGAAACGGGAGTTGCGGCAGCACTATGCCGGCACCGCTAGCGGCGCCCTCGGCCTCGATCGCCCCGGACCGGAGCGATCCGGGGCGTGAATCGAGGCCGCCCCGCCTCCGGCCCGATGGGGTGACGACCCAGCCACCCCCGGTTATGGTCCGCCACCATTTTCTGTGGCGGGACGGGAGCGGACCAGATGACCAAGGCAGGCGAGGCGCGGCTCGGCGGGCATATCCTCGCGGATGCGCTGGTGGCGCAGGGCGTGACCCATGCCTTCTGCGTCCCGGGCGAGAGCTACCTCGACCTGCTGGACGGGCTCTATGCCCAGCGCAACCGCATCCAGCTCGTCACCTGCCGGTTCGAGGCGGGCGCGGTCCATATGGCCGAGGCCTATGGCAAGCTGACGGGCAAGCCCGGTGTCGCCCTCGTCACCCGCGGCCCGGGCGCCTGCCATGCCGCGATCGGCGTCCATGTCGCCTTCCAGGACAGCACGCCGCTGGTGCTGATCGTCGGCCAGATCCCCTTCGAGGAGACGGACCGCGAGTCCTTCCAGGAGGTGGACTACCGCAAGATGTTCGCCCCGCTGGCCAAGTGGGTGACGCAGATCGACGACGCGGCGCGCATCCCGGAACTGATGGCGCATGCCTTCGATGTCGCGACCTCCGGCCGGCCAGGCCCGGTCGTGGTGGCGATCTCGGAGGAGATGCAGAAGGAGCTGGCCGTCGTGCCGGACCTGCCGCCGGCGCCGGTCTTCCCGCCGCATCCGGCGCCCGAGGCGCTGCCGCGCATGATGGACATGCTGCGCCGGGCGCAGCGCCCCCTGGTGGTGCTGGGCGGCGGCGCCGGCTGGACCGCGCAGGGCAAGGCGGACATCCGCGACTTCCTGCTGGCCAACGACCTGCCCGTCGCCGTCTCCTTCCGCCGCATGGGCCTCTTCGACGGGACCAGCCCGAACTATGTCGGGGACCTCGGTGTCGGCGCCGATCCGGCGCTGGTGAAGGCGGCGAAGCAGAGCGACCTCTTCCTCGCCATCGGCACCCGTATTGGGGAGACGGTGAGCCAGGGCTATACGCTGATGGACATGGCCGGCTCGAAGCCGGTGGTCCATGTCTATCCGGAGCAGGCGGAGATCGGCCGCGTCTACCGCCCGGCGCTCGGCATCACCGCCGACCTCAATGCCTTCGCCGCCGCCGTCAGGGCGCTGCCGCCGGTGGAGAAGCCCGTCTGGTCCGGCTGGCGGGCGGAACTGCGCGTGGCGCGCGAGGCGCAGGCCAGGGCGCCGGACTACGAGGGGCCGCTGAACCTCGCCGTCGCGCTGCAGCAGCTCGAGAAGGTGCTGCCGCCCGACACCATCTTCACCACCGATGCCGGCAATTTCGCCACCTGGCCGCAACGCTTCATGCATGTCGGCGCCGGGCAGGACTTCCTCGGCCCGACCAATGGCGCCATGGGCTATTCGGTGCCGGCGGCGATCGGCGCGAAGATCGTGCATCCCGAGCGCACCGTCGTCTCCTTCGTCGGCGATGGCGGCATGCTGATGACGGGGCAGGAGATCGCCACCGCCTTCCATCACAAGGTCAACCCGATCGTGCTCGTCTTCAACAACGCGATGTACGGCACGATCCGCATGCACCAGGAGCGAACCTATCCCGGCCGCGTCTCCGCGACGCAGCTCACCAACCCGGATTTCGCCCGCTTCATCGAGAGCTTCGGCGGCCATGGCGAGGTGGTGGAGGCGACCGACCAGCTCGTGCCCGCCGTCCAGCGCGCCATGGCCAGCGGCAAGCCGGCGGTGATCGAGGTGCGGACGAACCCGGAGCAGGTGACGAACCGCGCCACCATCGCGCAGCTCCGCGCCCAGGCCGCGAAGGCGTAGGAAAGCTCGGGGAGGGAAAACTATTCCCTCCCGTTGGACGCCCTTGGCGTCCAACCCCACCCTTCCTTTTTGTGAGTCGGGTGCCGCCGCGCGGCGGATGCAAGCCCACAGAAATAGATGAGGGGTTCGGGGAGAATACCTTCTCCCCGATCTTTCTCTTCCCTGCCGCCTGACTCAGCAGAAATGCGCGCCGCGGGTCTCGACCGGCAGCAGGTAGATGCTCTGGCTGGCGGTCATCAGAAGCTGGTTCCGCCGCGCGCCGCCGAAGCACAGGTTGGCGCAGATCTCCGGCAGCTTGATCAGCCCGATCCTGCCCCCGTCCGGCGCGAAGACATGCACGCCGTCATAGCCGTCGCCCACCCAGCCGGCGCCGACCCAGAGATTGCCGCTCTCGTCGCAGCGGACGCCGTCGCCGAAGCCCGACTTGCCCTCGAACTCCATGCTGCAGAAGGTCCGGGGATTGCTGACCTTCTGGCCGTCCACGTCGAAGGCCCAGATGATGTTCTTGGCCTCGGGATAGTGGCTGCTGCCGCTGTCCGCGACATAGAGCCGCTTGTAGTCGGGAGAGAAGCAGAGGCCGTTCGGCTTGAAGGGCTGGTCGGCGATCTTCGTCACCTGGCCGGTCTGCCCGTCGATGCGGTAGATCGCCTCCTTGATGAAGGGGCGGGGGCTGTTGGCGGCCTCCGGCGCGCGCTGGCCCTCGTAGTTCATCAGCGCGCCATAGCCGGGGTCGGTGAACCAGATGCTGCCATCCGCCGGATGCACCACGCCGTCATTCGGCGCGTTGAAGGCGCCGTCCGGCCCGCGCGCGGCCAGCACCGTCATGCGGCCGTCCGGCTCGTAGCGCACGACGTCGCGGTAGAAGTGGCGGAAGGCGATCTGCCGCCCCTCCCGGTCGAAGGTATTGCCGTTGGAGAAGCCGGACGGGCTGCGGAACCGACGGTGGACGGAATGGTCCTCCTCGTTCATCCGCAGGCATTCGTCGTTCGGGATGTCGGACCAGACCCAGAAGCGGCCGGTCGCGTGCCAGGCAGGCCCCTCCGCCCAGCCGAGGCCGGTGTAGAGCCGCTTGATGGTGCTGTTGCCGAGCGGCGCGGTGAAGCGCTTCTTGTCCAGCGCGACGATGTCGGCATCCGGGTAGCGGGCGGGCGGCGCATCCTGCCCGTAGACGCGCTGGGCATTGGCCGGGATGGCGGCGCCGGCGGCGAGCGCGCCGGCGAGGCCGCCGAGCACGCGGCGGCGGCTGGCAGCGGATGAGGCGATGAGCATCTCGTTTCACTCCCCCTTGGGCTGCGCGATTGGCGCGGCCTGGGGGAGCGTGCCATGGTTCGGTCCGGGGTAGGCAAGCTGATCGTCGCGGACATCACAGGCCCGTGCACGGGTGCTGTCCCGGCGGGCGTGCCGCGCCTGCCCATCCAAGAAGGGAGCTGCGTCCATGATCACCGTCAGCGTCTTCTATCCGAACGACCCGGCGACCAAGTTCGACGAGGCCTATTACATGCAGAAGCACATCCCGCTGGTGAAGGAGCGCTGGTCGGGCATGGGCCTGAAGGACGCCAAGGTGCTGAAGGGCATGCCGGGCCCGGATGGTGCCGCGCCGAACCGTATCATCGCGCTGCTGACCTTCGACTCCGCCGAGGCCTTCCAGAAGGCCGCGCAGGCGCATGGGCCGGAGCTCTTCGGCGACGTCCCGAACTTCACCGACGGCAAGCCGACGGTGCAGATCAGCGAAGTGCTGGGCTGACGCATCCCGCGTCCGGCGGGCCTCCATCGGCCCGCCCGGAAGGCCGCCGGCCCCGGGCCAAGTCCGGGACCGGCGCCTTCCTCAGGCCAGCGTCGTCAGGTCCTGGAACCAGTGCTGCGCCTGGGTATAGCCGCGCACGGCGCGGCCGAGCGCGTGCGGGTTGGTATCGTGCACCACGAAGACCAGCAGCGCCTGGTCCACCACCCGCTCATGCACCTTCGCCATCAGCCGGTCCACCTCGGCGGGGTCGAAGGTGTTCAGCGCGGTGTCGATCAGCCGGTCGGTCTCGGCGTCCTTGTAGTGCGACCAGTTCACGCCCGTGGGCGCGACCTGGTTGGAGTGGAAGAAGCGGATCAGCGCATAGAGCGGGTCGGAGGTGACATAGGCAACGTTGTTCGCCGTGATGTTGCCCTGGCGCGCGATCTCGCCCGCCGCGCCCTGCCGCCAGCAGGTGTAGAGCACCTCGAGCTCCACGGCCTGGAATTCGACCTCGATCCCGACCTCGCGCCAGGCGGACTGGATGTACTCGTTCATCGGCATGGACAGCATCTGCCCGCTGCCGCCGGTGGCGATCAGGAATTTCGTGCGCAACGGCGACGACTTGGAGTAACCGGCCTCGGCGATCAGCCGGCGCGCCGCGTCGGGGTCGTACTTCACCTGGAATTCCGGCCGGCCGAACCAGGGGGAGGAGGGGTCCACCACCCCGACCGCGGGCTTCGCCAGGCCGTTCATCAGGGCGACGACCTCGTCGCGGTTGATCGCCAGGTTGGCGGCGCGGCGCAGCCGCAGGTCGCGCCAGGGCGAGCCCTCCAGCAGGCTCAGGTGGTAGTTCCAGACATGCGGCGTCACGTTCTCCACGATCCGCATGCCGGCCTGCTTGAGGCGCGGCACCAGGTCGGGCGCCGGCGTCTCGATCAGGTCCACCTGGCCGGTCAGCAGCGCATTGGTGCGGGTCACCGCCTCCGGCGCCACGACCAGCACCAGCCGGTCGACCTTCGGCAGCCGCGCCTTGTTCCAGTAGTCGGGGTTGCGCACCAGTTCCGCCCGCTCCCGCGGGACCAGCCGCGCCAGGCGGAAGGGCCCGGTGCCGGAGGGCTCGGCGGCGAAGCGTTCCCAGCTCCGCCCCAGCTTCTCGTACTGCGCCGGGGAGGAGATGAGGAACCACAGCATCTGGTAGGGAAAGATGCTGTCCACCGTCCTGGTGGTGACCTCGACCGTCATGGCGTCGATCTTCCGCCAGGACGCCACGGAGGGTAGCCGCGGCCGCACCTGCGCCGCCTGGCGGTTGTCGAAATGCGGCGCCTGCGGGTTCAGGACCTTCTCGAAGTTCCAGATCACGGCGTCGGCGTCGAAGGCGGAGCCGTCGTGGAATTTCACGTCCGGTCGTAGCTTGAACACCCACTTCTTCCGGTCCGCCGGGTCGGCCTCCCAGGCCGTCGCCAGCCCGGGGACGAGCTTCCCGGGCCGATCGGCGACGTCCATCTCCCAGGCGACCAGCGGGTCGTACAGCGTGGTGCCGGTGAACTGGTAGGCACCGGCGCCGCGGTCCGGCTGGCCCGTGGTCTGCGGGATATCGGCCATGGAGATGCCATAGCGCAGCACGCGCTCCGCCTGCGCGGCGGCCGGGCGGATTGCCCAGGGCGCGGGCAGGGCCGGCAGGGTCGCAAGGCCGGAGGCGCCCAGCAGGGCGCGACGCGAGAAGGACATGCAGGGTTCCCGGACAATGACGTTGCCCGGGCATGGCAAGGGCCGTGCCGGGCTATACCCCTTCGGCCACCACCACCCGCCGTGCCGGGGCCTTCGCCGCGCCGGCCGGGATCGCCTCGCAGAAATCCTTGACCGCCTCGATCAGGATCACCCCGGCGAGGCGCGGGCAGACCTGCCGTCCCAGCCGCTCCCAAGCCCCCGCACCGCGCAGCAGCAGCCGGGTCCGGAAGGGCGGCACGAAAAGGGCCAGGTCGCGCCGCTCCGCCAGGAACATCTGCCGCCGCAGCAGTCCCTCGAGCTGGTTCGGCGAATAGGGCTGGCCATGGCCGAAGGGCGTGCGGTCCAGATGCGCCCAGAGGCCGAGGCGGTTCGGCGCCACCACGATCAGCCGCCCGTCATCCTTCAGGACGCGCCAGGCCTCCCGCAGCATCCGCCGGGTGTTCTCCGCGGTTTCCAGCCCATGGACCAGCAGGATGCGGTCGAACATCAGGTCGGGAAAGGGCAGCGCATCCTCCTCCGCAACCGCGGTGCAGGAGGCCGCGCTGCGCGGCCAGCGCCAGCGCGGCAGCGGCGTGGGCACGACGGCGACGCAGCGCGCCGCCTCCGCCCGCCAGAGCCGCAGGAAGGGGCTGGCATAGCCGAGCCCGAGCACGGATTGCCCGGGAAGCGAGGGCCAGAGCAACCGCAGACGGTCGCGCAGCAGGCGCGCCGTCACCAGCCCCGCCGGGGTGGCGTAGAAATTCCCCAGGCCGTGGACCTCGTGGCTCATGCCGTGGATATAGAGCGCCGAGGTCCCCGATGCAGCGGGGCCGGAGGAGGAGCCCCCATGACGCTCTCGGTCACCCCCGTGCCGTGTCTTTCGGACAACTATGTCTGGCTGCTGCAGGACAAGGCGACCGGGGCGGTCGCGATCTGCGACCCGGGGGAGGCCGGCCCGGCCATCGCGGCGGTGGAGCGGCTGGGCGGCCGGCTCGACCTGATCCTGCTGACCCACCACCATGGCGACCATGTCGCGGGGGTGGCGGAGTTGCAGGCGCGCTGCGGCGGCAAGGTGGTGGGTGCGGCGGCGGATACCCACCGGCTCCCGAAGCTCGACCAGGCGGTGAAGGCCGGGGACAGCGTGGCGCTGGGCGAGAGCCGGGCGACGGTCATCGAGACGCCCGGTCATACGGTCGGCCACATCGCCTTCCACTTCCCCGAGGGCGCGGTGCTGCTCTGCGGCGATACCCTGTTCTCGCTGGGCTGCGGCCGGCTGCTCGAGGGCGACGCGGCCATGATGTTCGACAGCCTGCGCAAGCTATCGGCCCTGCCGGACCCGACGCTGGTCTGCTGCGGGCACGAGTATACCGAGAGCAATGCCCGCTTCGCCCTGACGGTGGAGCCGGAGAATGCCGCCCTGGTCGCCCGCGCGGCCGAGGCGAAGGCCCAGCGGGCGGCCGGGCAGCCCACGGTGCCCACCACCATGGCGCAGGAGCGGGCGGCGAACCCCTTCCTCCGCGCGGGCGACGTGGCTCGGCTGGCGGCGATCCGCAGCGCCAAGGACAGCTTCCGCTGAGCGGTGCGGCGCGGCGGCAGGCGGGAAGCCGGATATCGGCGAGGCTCGATAGCGCTGCAGGGCTTCGCATCCGCCGGCGGCGGCCTGGCGGTGCGATCCTGACGGCGTGAGCGGCTACCGGCCCGCCTCCGCCGGGGCCGTCGCCGCCAGCGCCCCGCCGCCGACGACCAGCAGCGCAGCGAGCAGGACGGTGCCGCTGAGCCGCCCCTCGCCGGCCACGACCAGCAGCAGGGTGGAGGCGACGGGCGTCGCATAGGCGAGCGTCCCCAGCAGCCGCGGATCGCCCCGCTTCATCCCGACATCCCAGAGGAAGAAGGCCGCGCCGACCGGCCCCGCCCCCAGCAGCAGGATCGCCGGCCATTGCGCCGCCGCCGGCCAGGCCGCGGGCTCGACCAGGGCATGCAGGCCCAGCGCGACCGCGGCCGAGGCGAGGCAGAAGCCCGCCACCGCCTCGGTCGGCACCCCGGCGAGGCGGGGCGTGCCGGCCAGCACGGAGTAGAGCGCCCAGGTGACGGCCGCCCCGGCCGCCGCGGCATAGCCCGCGAGGCTGCCGCCGCCGAACCCCTGCCCGCCGCCGGCCAGCAGCAGGACCGCGCTCACCGCCCCCAGCCCGACCCCCGCCAGCCGCCGCGGTCCGAGGTGCAGCCCGCGGATCGGGCCGGAGAGCAGCACGATCAGCAGCGGCCACATGTAGTTCAGCAGGTTGGCCTCCACCGGCGGCGCAAGTGCGAGGGCGGCGAAATAGAGCGCGTGATAGCCCGCCAGCCCGCCGACCCCGTGCAGCCAGACCGGCCAGGGCTGCCGCAGCCGGCCCAGCCGCCCGCGTGCCGCGACGACGCCGAGCCCGAGCAGGCCGCCGACCGCGAAGGCGAGGCCGGTGAGCAGCAGCGGCGGCAGCGGCTGCGCCAGCCGCGCCAGCAGGGCGAGGAAGGCCCAGAGCAGCAGCGCGGCGCAGCCGGCGAGGGTCGCGCCGGCCGCGCCGCCCTGGAACGAAGTTGTCACGGCAGATCCATTCGGGGTGCGAGGGGCGCGCACCATATGCCAGCCTGCGGCATTCGCGGAGACGGGCGCATGGGCTTCTGGGCACGCACTTTCATCACCGCCTTCGCGCTGTGGGCGGCGACGCAACTCGTCCCCGGCATCGAGGTGCGCGGGGTCTTCTCCCTGCTGCTGGCGGCGCTGGTCTTCGGCCTGGTGAATGCGGTGGTCCGGCCGGTGCTGGTCCTGCTCTCGCTGCCCTTCACCCTGGTGACGCTCGGCCTATTCCTCTTCGTGGTGAATGCCGCGATGCTGGGACTGACCGCCTGGCTGCTGCCGGGCTTCCGGGTGGACGGCTTCGGGCCGGCGCTCTTCGGCGCCATCGTGGTCTCGGTGATGAGCTGGGCGGCGACGCGGCTCTTCGCCGGGCCGGAGGCCGAGGCGCGCCGCTGATCAGCCGCCGGTCAGGTCCCGCCAGGGCTGCCAGGCCTCCACCAGCGCGGCGAGCGCGGCATAGCCGGCGGCATCGGGATGCACGCCGTCGCCGCGCGCCGCCGCGCTCCGCCAGGCATTGCCGGCCGAGAGCGGGGCATGGGTGGCGAGGAAGGGCACGTCCAGTGCCGCGCAGAGCCCGCCCAGCCGGTCCGACAGCGCCGCGACCCGCGCATCATGCCCCGCGTCATGCGCGAGCGGCGGCGGGCCGACCATCAGCACCGGCCACCGCGCCGCCGCCCAGCCGAGCAGCGCCGCGGCATTCTCCTCCGTCACCTCGGGCGGCACCCGGGGCATCTCGTCCTCCAGCGTGCAGTCATTGGCGCCGAAGCTGAACACCACCGCCTGCGCATCGCCGGCGCCGAGCAGCCGGGCCAGGACCTCGGCCTCCGCCCGCCGCCGCAGGTCGGCGCTGGTGTCGCGCCGGACACCGAGGTTGTAGGCGGTCAGGCCCACGCCGCGATGCCAGGCCGAAGCGGTGACGCGCCCGACCCAGCCGAGCGCCGTCTCGTCGCCCGCGCCGGCGACGAAGCTGTCGCCGACGAAGCAGATGCGGAGGTCGCGGCTCACCGGTCGAAGGCCTCGTCGACCGGCACCCGCAACGCCTCGGCGAGGCGGTTGGTCTCGGCCGCCATGCCGACGACCGCGAGCAACTCGCCGAACATCGCGTCATCCATGCCGGCGCGCCGCGCCGCCGCGCCGTGGCTCGCCGTGCAATAGGCGCAGCCGGCGGCCATGGAGACGGCGAGGTAGAGCATCTCCTTCGTCCGCACATCCAGCGCGCCGGGGGCCATGACCTGCGAGAGGCTCTCCCAGGTGCGCCGCAGCGTCGGCGGATCGACCGCCAGCGCCTTCCAGAAATTGTTCACGTCCGGCACGCCGCGCGCGGCCTTGATGGCATCGAAGACGGCGCGGACCTCGGGCCCTGCCTCGGCATGGTCGATGAGGCGCGGCATCAGGCGGCGCCCGGCAGCGGCTGGTAGGGCAGCGGCGCGAAGCGCGTGCCGTAGAGCGTCGTCTCCTGCCAGACGCCGCCGGTGGTATAGGGATCCTCCGCCAGCCAGGCGCGCGCCGCGGCGTCGGTCTCGGCGGCGATGACGACGGCGGAGCCGATCATCCGCTCGCCGCCCGGGTCGAGGAAGGCGCCGCCGAGCGCGAGCATGCCGCTCCCGGCCATGGGGCGCACGCGGTCCAGATGCGTCCCGCGCACCGCCATGCGGCGGTCCTGCGCGCCGGCATCCGTCCCGTCCCAGGCGATGACGACCGTATGCGTCCGCACCGGCGAGAGCGGCGTGCCCGGCTGCGGCAGCGGCCGATAGGGCAGGGGCGCGATGCGGAAGGGCCAGGTCGTGCGCTTGCGCCAGACATCCTGGTTGTTGAACGGCTCCTCCGCCAGGTAGCGCTCGAGGATCGCGGGGTCGTCGCCGTTCAGCACCATGAAGGAGCCGAGCGCGCGGCCGTCATCGGCCAGCAGCGGCGTGCCGAAGGCGAGGCGCCCGCTGCCGGCCCAGTCCGTCAGCACCTCCAGGTGGCGCGGTCGCGCCGCGAGCCGGCGCGCGGGCGCCCCGTCATCCTCGCCGTCGAAGGCGAGCACCGCGAAGCCCATGCCGTGATCCTCCCGCTGTTCCCGCGCGGAAGATGCCCCGATCGGGCGGTGGCGGCTACCGGTTGGTGCGGCCGCGCTGGTTCGGGTCGACGCCGCCGGTGCTGGTGACGTCGTTCATCACGTCGCCCTCGCTGGTATTCGCGCCCTCGATATCCTCCGGGTCGCCGTCGCTGCGGCTCTGCGTGCCCTTGCTCGCGCCGATGCCCGGATCGCGCTCGAGGTCGTCCGGCGGCCGCGGGGTGTCGGCGCCGAGGCCGTCCTTCCGGTCCTGCGGTCCGCGCGGATGCTTGCTGCTGGTCATGCTGGCCTCCCTCCGGGTCAGGTGAGGGAGGCCCAACGGGGCGCGGGGCCGGGCGTTCCCGCGCAGCGCGAGCTGCGCCAGGGCCGGGACACGTGGCCCCGGCCGCGCCGCTCAGTACATGTGCTGGCCGCCGTTGATGGACAGCGTCGAGCCGGTGATGAAGTCGTTCTCGTCGGCGGTCAGGAAGGCGACGCCGCGGGCGATGTCCTCGGCCTTGCCGAGCCGGCCGCGCGGGATCCTGGCGACGATCTTCTCCAGCACGTCCGGCGGCACGGCGCGCACCATCTCCGTATCCACATAGCCCGGCGCCACCGCGTTGACGGTGATCCCGATGCGCGCGCCCTCCTGCGCCAGCGCCTTGGTGAAGCCGTGGATGCCGGACTTGGCGGCGGCGTAGTTGACCTGGCCGTACTGCCCGGCCTGGCCGTTGATCGAGCCGATATTGACGATGCGGCCGAATTTCCGCTCGTTCATGCCGTCCCAGACCAGCTTGCACAGATTGTAGCAGGAACCGAGATTGGTATCGATGACGTCGTCCCACATCTGGCGATTGAGGCGCTTCATCGTGGCATCGCGGGTGATGCCGGCATTGTTCACCAGGATCTCGATGGGGCCGACCTCGGCCTCGATCTTCTTCACCGCCGCGGCGCATTGTTCGTAATCGGCGACGTTGAACTTGTAGCACGGGATGCCCGTGCTTTCGGTGAAGGCCTGTGCCGCGGCGTCGTTGCCGGCATAGTTGGCCACCACCTTGCGGCCTGCCTTCTGCAGCGTCTCGCTGATCGCCGCGCCGATGCCGCGCTGCCCGCCCGTGACCAATGCGACCCTTGCCATGCTCCCCGTCTCCTCGTGCTTGTAGCGTTCGGCCCTGGCCGGTCCCGTCCCGGGCGAAGCGTCGCGCGGGGCCGGCCATGCTAGGTCAACCCGGATATCCCGCCCGATCAAGCGCCAATGCCCGGCCGTGTCATTGCGCGGGATCAAGGACGTGCCGCTGCCGCTTGCATAATGTCCGGCCACCGGCGCGCAGTGGCGCGCCGGGCTTTCGACTGACGATCCTCCCTCGACTCGGGCCCGGCGGACTTCCGCCGGGCTCTTCTTTGCCGGCTCAGCGGTCCTTTAGGGCCAGGATCCAGGTCACCACCCCATCGAGTTCCTGCTGGCTCAGCCGATAGTCCGGCATGCGGCTGTGCGGCGTCTGCAGGAAGGCCCGCAGCGACATCTCGGTGGTCGAGGGCATGCGGGCGATGGCCTGGAAGGGCGGGGCGGCGTCGCCGGCCGGGCCGCGGTGGCCCGGGGCGATGACGTGGCAGTTCGCGCACCAGGTCTCGGCGACGCGGCGGCCCTGGTCCAGCCGCTCCTGCTGCGCGGCACCCTGGGCGGAGGCGGCCGGGGCATCGGCGAGCAGGGCGAGCAGGGCGGCCGGGACAAGCAGGATGCGCATGGGGTGCTCCTCCTTCGTGGCCGGCGCTAGGATTCGCCGGCACCGGATATGGGGAGGGAACAATGGCGCGATTTGCGGGCAAGGTGGTGCTCATCTCGGGCGGCGCGCGTGGCCAGGGCGCGGCCGAGGCGCGCCTGCTGGTGGCCGAGGGCGGCCGGGTCGTCATCGGCGACGTGCTGGAGGCGCAGGGCCGCGCCCTGGCGGCGGAACTGGGCGCGGCGGCCCGCTTCGTCCGGCAGGACGTCACGCGCCTCGAGGACTGGGCGGCGGCGGTCGAGGCGGCCGAGTCGATGGGCGGCCTGCACGGCATGGTGAATAATGCCGGCATCTATGTCCCGAAGCCGCTGATGCAGACCGATGCCGAGCTCTTCGAGCGCCACATGCGGGTCAACCAGCTCGGCTGCTTCCTCGGCATGCAGGCTGTCGTGCCGGCCATGGAGCGGGCCGGCGGCGGCTCCATCGTCAACATCTCCTCGACCGCGGGGCTGCGCGGCTCGCCCGGCGCGCTCGCCTATTGCGCGACGAAATGGGCGCTGCGGGGCATGACCAAGGCGGCGGCGGTGGACCTGGCGCCGCGTGGCATCCGGGTGAACAGCGTGCATCCCGGGCCGATTGACACCGACATGGTGAAGGTCTGGACCAACGAGCAGCGGGCGGTGCGGCTGTCCCAGATCCCCATCGGGCGGATCGGCGAGGCGGAGGACGTGGCGCGGGTGGTGCTGTTCCTGCTGTCGGAGGAGAGCGCCTACATGACCGGGGCCGAGCTCTCGGTCGACGGCGGCGCGTCGCTGTAGCCCACGGCGCGGGGCCTGCGGCGAATGGGGCGGGCGGCCGTTCGCTCGGCCAACCGAATTATGGTGGCCCTGCGGTTCCGCTCGGGCGCCGTTTGCTCTAAGCAAACCCCTCGGGGTTTGCGCTGCTACAAAACCCTAAGCAGGCTTTCACTTCAAAGGATTGGGCCGCACGAAGTGTGGCCCAACCCGCGAAAGTCTGCTTAGGCGGCGGCCATGACCCTGTCCCTCATCCCGCGCCGTGCCGCGCTCGCCGGCCTCGGCGCCGCCGCCCTGGCCGGCCGCGCCGGCGCCCAGCCGCCCCGCCCGATCACCCTGGTCGTGCCCTATGCCGCCGGCGGCGGCACCGACATCATCGGCCGTGAATTCGCCATCGGCTTCGCCGATGCGCTGTCGCAGACCGTCGTCGTGGACAACCGCGGCGGCGCGGCGGGGAATGTCGGCTCGGTCGGCGTGGCGCGGTCGCGGCCGGACGGCACCACGCTGCTCTTCGCGGTCTCGACCAACATCGTGGTCAACCCGCACTTGCAGAAGGGCGAGCGGCTGGACCTGGCGACGGCGCTGCAGCCGGTGGCGCAGGTCTCGACCTACCAGTACGTGCTGGTGGTGCACCCCGACGTGCCGGCGCGGACGCTGCCGGAGCTGATCGCCTGGATCAAGGCGAAGCCCAAGGGCGAGCTCACCTATTCCTCGGGCGGCGTCGGCAATGCCAACCATCTGGCCGGCGTGCTCTTCTCCGAGGCCGCGGGCGTCGAGATGGAGCATGTGCCCTATCGCGGCACGGCGCCGGCGCTGCTCGACGTGGTGGCGGGGCGGGTGACGATGAACTTCTCCTCCCCGCCGCCGGCGCTGGCCCTGGTGCGGGAGGGGAAGCTGCGCGCCATCGCCGTGACCGGGGAGCGGCGCATCGCCGCCATCCCCGAGGTGCCGACGCTGGCGGAGGCCGGGCTGCCCGGCACCACCATCACCGGCTGGCATGGCGTCTTCGCCCCGGCCGGCGTGCCGGCGGAGCAGATGGACGCGCTGGAGGCGGCGGCGCGCAAGGCGGCGGCCCAGCCGCGCTACCTCGAGCGGCTGGCGCATGACGGGCTGGAGCCCGCGCCGGAGCGCCCCCGCGCCGCCTTCGCCGCGGCGGTCGCGCAGGAGAGCGCCATTTGGGCCCGCAAGGTGAAGGAACTCGACCTCAAGCTCGAATAGGGCCGGGCCGCAGGGGGTGCGGCCCGCCGCGTCCGGCACCCCCGCGGCAGGCCTCCAGCCGGCTACCAGTGCCGGCCGTGCCAGCCATAGCCCCGGTAGAAGCCGAAGCCGAGAGAGACGCTCGGCCCGTAATAGGGATACGGATAGGGGTAGCCATAGGCCGGGTATGGATAGGGATAGGCATAGGCCGGGGCCACCGGATAGGCCGTGACCACCGACGGGGGCGGCGCCTGCACGCCGTTGCCGGTGCTGGCGATGCACTGGACATAGGCGTTGTCGTAGCGCTGCTGCAGCGACCCGGCGGAGGCCTGGGCGGTGTTCGCGCCGATCGCCGAGCCGGTCAGCAGTCCGACGCCCGCGCCGATCGCCGCGCCCGCGCCCATCGCGCCGCCCGCCGAGCCGAGCAGCGCGCCGGCGCCGGCGCCGAGCGCAGTGCCGAGCGCGGCGCTGCCGACCGCCGCCTGGTTGGCGCCTTGGGCCGGCGTGCCGCCGATCTGCGCCTGGGCATAGTTCCGGCACTGTGCGTCCTCGGCCTGGAAGGTCGCGAGGTCCTTTCCCTTGGCCGGCACGGCGAGGACGGATGGCCCGGCCGGCGGCGCGACGGCGCAGGCCCCGAGGGAGAGGGGGACGAGCAGGGCGAGTGCAGTGCGTGACGTGGTCATGGTCCTGTCTTCCTGCCCGGCGCGAGGCCGGGCGCCTTCCACCTGGGGATATTGGGTTGGCCGGGGCATCCTTCCCGTCTCGTTACATGTCCGCATGTTGCGGCCCGCTGGCCGTCAGGTGGACTTTGCAACGAGGATCCGGGCGAAAATCGGCACGGCGGCAGCCAGGTCGCGCAGGGCCACGCATTCGTGCGGCGTATGCGCCGTCTCGATGCTGCCGGGGCCGAGGATGACGCAGGGGGCGAGGGCCTGCAGCTCCGAGGCATCGGTGCCGTAGGGGGCGGTGCGCGGCGCCTGGCCGGTGAGGTCCGCGGCGAGGCGGATCAGCGGGTGGTCCGGAGGCAGTTCGGGCGGCGGGCCTTCCTCGGCGATCGTCACCGCGATCCCCGCGCGCTCGCCCGCCGCGCGGATGGCATCGAGGATCGGCGCGCGGTCGAGCCGCTGGCTGGAGCGGAACTTGATCCGCGCCGTGGCGCGGGCCGGCGTGACGTTCACCGCCGTGCCGTGGTTGTCCAGCACGAGGTTGAAGTCGCAGAAGGGCGGGTCGTAGCCGGGATCCCGCAGCGCCGGATCCTGCCGCAGCCGCTCCTGGATGGCCCGCATCTCGGCGAGGAAGGGGATCAGCGCCCAATTGGCGTTCACGCCCTGGCCGGTCGAGGAATGCGCCTGCACCCCGCGCGCCTCCGCGATGATGTTGGCCGAGGAGCGATGGCCGCGCACCGGGACGAGGCCGGTCGGCTCCGCCACGACGATGCCCCTGAGGCCGAGCGAGCGGGCGAGGGGGCTGGCTGCCACGGCCCGGGCGCCCGCCTTGGTCGTCTCCTCGTCCGTCGTGATCAGCAGGGTGGCGGGGATGTCCGCCGGGACCGCCCTGGCCGCGAGGATGCAGGCGGCGACCGCGCCCTTCATGTCGACGCTGCCGAGGCCATGCAGCACGCCCCCGGCATCCACCCGCGGGGTCCAGGGATCCTCCTGCCAGCCCGTGTCGGGTACGGTGTCCATATGGCCCGAGAGGGCATAGCCGCCCGGTGGGCCGCGATGCGCGACCAGCGCGCGCTTCGCCACGCCGGCGGCATCGGTGTAGTCCAGCCGCTCGACCTCGAAGCCCGCGAGCTCGGCCTCGATCCGCTCGGCGACGGCGAGGTTGGAGCGGGAGGACCGGCTGTCCAGCGCGACCAGGTCGGCGGCGAGGCGCGCGACCGCATCCAGATGTTCCATGAAACGGAAGCTTGTCCGGCCGGGGCGAAAGGGCAAGTCTCCGCGGCATGGACGCGCTCGCATATCTGGATCCCCGCACCGGCCGGACCTGGCCGCTCGAGACCCCGCGCTGGTGCGGGGACGCACAGGAGCCCCTGCTGCTGACCGAGCTGCCCGGCCTTGCGCCGGGCGATATCGACCCTGGCCTGCGCAGCCTCTGGCGCTACCGCGCCGCCCTGCCGCCGCTGGCCGGCGATCCCATCACCATGGGGGAGGGCTGCACGCCGCTGGTGCCGCGCCTCCTCGCCGGCGCGAAAGCGCTGCTGAAATGCGAGTGGTTCATGCCGACCGGCAGCTTCAAGGACCGCGGCGCCTCCGTCATGCTCTCCCTGCTGCGGGCGCAGGGGGTGGAGGCGGTGCTGGAGGACAGCAGCGGCAATGGCGGCGCGGCCATCGCCGCCTATGCCGCGGCCGGCGGGATGCGGGCGAAGATCATGGTCCCGGCCTCGACCTCCCCGGCCAAGACGGTGCAGAGCCGGGCGAGCGGCGCCGAGATCGAACTGGTGCCCGGCACGCGGCAGGACTGCGCCGATGCCGCGCTGCGCGAGTCGGCCAATATCTTCTACGCCAGCCACAACTGGCATCCCTTCTTCCTGCAGGGCACCAAGACCCTGGCCTATGAGCTGTGGGAGGATCTCGGCTTCCGCGCCCCTGACAATGTCATCGTCCCCTGCGGCGCGGGGTCGAATGTCCTGGGCTGCGGCATCGGCTTCTCCGAACTGCTGCGGGCCGGGCAGATCGACCGGCTGCCGCGCATCTTCGCGGCGCAGCCGGCCCATTGCGCGCCGATCGCGCGGGAATTCCTGGAGCTGGAACCCGCGGCGCCACAGCCGACCATCGCCGAGGGCACGGCGATCGCCCAGCCGATCCGCCTGCGCGAATGCATCGGCGTGCTGCGCCTGACCCAGGGCGGGGCGGTGATGCTGTCGGAGGCCGAGATTGGCCAGGCATGCCTCGACCTCGCCCGCAGCGGGATCTATGTCGAGCCCACCTGCGCGCAGGCGGCGGCGGCCTTCGGCAAGCTGCTGGCGGCGGGCACGATCAGCCCGGAGGAGACGACGGTGGTGGTGCTGACCGGCAGCGGACTGAAGGCCACGCCGCGGATCGCCGAGCTGCTGGGGCTTTCGCTGTGAGCGCCGAGGGGAAGGCAGGCCCGCGCATCGCCCTGCTGGGCTTCTCCATCGAATGCAACCGCTTCGCCCCGCCGGCGACGCAGCGCGACTTCGAGACGCGCTGCTGGCTGGAGGGCGAGGCCATCGTGACGGACGCCCGCAGCGCCGCGCCGAAGGCGCTGGGCGAGATGCCGGGCTTCGTCGCCGACATGGACGCTGCCGGCCCCTGGCAGCCGCGGCCCATCCTGCTGGCCATGGCCGAGCCGAACGGGCCGGTGGAGCAGCCGGCCTTCGACGCCATGATGGCCACCTGGCGCGCGGGGCTGGAGGCGCTGCGGGGGCAGGTGGAGGGCGCCTATGCCGTGCTGCACGGCGCCGGGCTGACCACCGGGCTCGACGATCCGGAGGGCGCGCTGCAGGCCCTGGTGCGCGAGGTGCTGGGGCCGGTGCCCTTCGTCTGCAGCTACGACCTGCACGCCAATGTCTCGGACGGCATGGTGCGGGACTGCGACGCCTTCGTCGGCTACCGCACCAACCCGCATCTCGACATGCGGGAGCGCGGGGCGGAGAGCGCGCAATTGCTGCGCCGCCTGCTGGCCGGGGAGAAGGCATCCCGCGCGCTGATCCGCCTGCCGATCGTGGCGCCCACCGTCTCCATGCTGACCGCCGCCGGGCCCTATGCCGAAGTGATCGACCTCGGCCAGGAACTGGCAGCGCTCGACCCCGCCATCTGGAACGTCTCGGTCATGGGCGGCTTCGCCTATGGCGACACCCCCTTCAACGGCATGGCGGTCGTGGTCACGGCCGCCGACCAGGACTCGGCAGACAGCATGGCGGAGCGCCTGGCGCGCGCCGCCTGGGCACGGCGGGAGCGCTTCACGGCCGACCTGACGCCGCTGCGCCAGGCCACGCAGATGGCGAAGACCACGGCGGTGCCGCTCGCCTTCGCCGATGTCGCGGACAATCCGGGCGGCGGCGGCCGCGGCAATACCATGCACATCCTGGCCGCCTTCCACGCCGCCGGCGTGGAGGGGTGCCTGATGGGCGTCGTCCACGACCCGCTGCTGGCCGCCGAGGCGCATGAGAAAGGGGTCGGCGCCCGCTTCGCCGCGCGCTTCAACCGCCCGCAGGGCACGCTGACCGCCGACGACCCCTTCAGCCGCCCCTTCGAGGCCGAGGCGGAGGTCGTCGCCCTCTCCGACGGCCGCGTCACCGGCCGCCGCGGCATTTTTGCGGGTACCGCCATGACACTGGGCCCGACCGCGGCGCTGCGACTCGGCGGCATCACCGTGGTCGTCATCTCCATCCGCACGCAATGCGCCGACCCCGCCTTCCTCGAGCATCTTGGCCTCGACATCGGCAATGCGCGTTGCGTGGTGGTGAAGTCCCGCGGGCATTTCCGCGGCGGCTTCGACGAGTTCTTCACCTCCGATCGGATCGTCGAGGTGGACGCGCCCGGCCTGACCTCCCCCATCCTCTCGCGCTTCGCCTGGACGAAGCTGCCGCGCCCGGTCCTGCCGCTGGATCCGGATGCGCGCTGGAGCCCCCGATGATCCTGGACGACCTGCCCACGCCCTGCCTGGTCCTCGACCTCGGCGTGCTCAAGCGCAACCTGGCGATGATGGAGGCGGCCGTCGCGCGCTTCCCGGGCCTACGGCTGCGGCCGCACCTGAAGACCGCGAAGAGCCGCGAGGTCGCGCGGCTGGCCGCACCGGACTTCGGCCCCATCACCGTCAGCACCCTGGCGGAGGCGCGCTACTTCGCCGAGGGCGGCTGGCGCGACCAGATCTACGCCGTCGGTATCACGCCGCAGAAGCTGGACGCGGTCGCGGCGCTGAACGCCGCAGGCACCGCGGTGAAGGTCATCACCGACGACCTGGAGGCCGCGCGCGCCATCGCCGCCCATCCCGGCGCGATCCAGGCGCTGGTGGAGGTGGATGTCGGCGAGGCGCGCGGCGGCGTGGCGCCGGACAGCGGCGTGCTGCCGGAGATCGCGGCGGCGCTAGGCCCGCGGCTGGCCGGCCTGCTCAGCCATTCCGGCCACAGCTACAACGGCCGCAGCCCCGCCGACATGGCGGCCATCGCCGAGGCCGAGCGGCAGGGGATCGTGACCGCGGCCGAGCGCCTGCGCGCGGCGGGCCATGCGGTGCCGATCGTCTCGCTCGGCTCCTCCCCGACCGCCATGCATGCGGAACGGATGGACGGCGTCACCGAGGTCCGCGCCGGGGTCTACATGTTAGGCGACCTCTTCCAGGCGCAACTCCACACCCATCCGGCGGAGGACATCGCCGTTACCGTCCTCGCCTCCGTCATCGGTCGGCGGCCGGCGCGGAACACGCTGCTGCTGGATGCCGGGGCGCTGGCCTTGTCCAAGGACCGCAGCACCCAGGCGGCGCCGCGCGACTGGGGCTTCGGCCGCGTGGTGGACCTCGACGGCCGCCCGCTCCGCGGCGAGCCGATGGTCGCCCGCGCCTATCAGGAGCATGGCGAGGTCCATTCCGACGCCCCGCTGCCCTTCGCGCACCTGCCCATCGGCGCGCGGCTGCGGGTGGTACCGAACCATGCCTGCCTGACCGCCGCGGCGCATGACCGCTACCATGTCGTCGACGGCACGCGGGAGGTGATTGCCGTCTGGGATCGTATGAACGGTTGGTGAATCGAACATAGCCGTAACCGGGCGGCAACATAGGGTTTAGGTCCCGCGTTCCAAAGGGCGCGGCGGCCTGAACCTGGGCCGCTTCCGGGAAGGTTACGTCCATGGCCAGGCGCTGGCTGTCGCTGCTCTATGTCCAGGTGCTGATCGCGATCGCGATCGGCGTCACCCTCGGTGCCCTCTGGCCGCAGCTCGGCGCCGCGATGAAGCCGCTCGGCGACGCCTTCATCAAGCTGATCAAGATGGTCATCGCGCCGGTGGTCTTCTGTACCGTGGTGCACGGCATCGCCAGCGTGCGCGACGCCAGCCGGGTCGGAAGGGTGGGGCTGAAGGCGATCCTCTATTTCGAGGTGGTCTCGACCTTCGCCCTCGCCATGGGCCTGATCGTGGCGAAGCTGTTCCAGACCGGCAGCGGCTTCAACATCGACCCGAGCCAGCTCGACGCGAAATCCGTCGCCTCCTACACCGCGCGGGCCAAGGCGGACAGCGTGGTCGACCACCTGATGGCGATCATCCCCGACACCTTCCTCGGCGCCTTCGCCGGCGGCGACCTGCTGCAGGTGCTGCTGCTGGCCGTGCTGACCGGCTTCGCCATCAATGCCCTCCCGGAGAAGCTGCAGCATGCGGCGTCGCATGCCGTGGACAGCCTCGCGGCCATCTTCTTCGGCGTGGTGAAGATCGTGGTGAAGGCGGCGCCGATCGGGGCCTTCGGCGCCATGGCCTTCACCATCGGCGCCTATGGCGTCGGCTCGCTGCTCCGCCTCGGCGAGCTGGTGGCGACCTTCTACCTCACCTCGATCGGCTTCGTGCTGATCGTGCTGGGGCTGATCGCGCGCTTCTGCGGCTTCTCCATCCTGCGCTTCATCGCCTATATCCGCGAGGAACTGCTGATCGTCCTCGGCACTTCCTCCTCCGAGAGCGTGCTGCCGCAGATCATGCAGAAGCTGCAGCGGCTCGGCTGCGCGCCGCAGGTGGTCGGGCTGACCGTGCCGCTCGGCTACAGCTTCAACCTGGACGGCACCAACATCTACATGACCCTGGCGACGATGTTCCTGGCCTATGCCACGAACACGCACCTGACGCTGGGACAAGAGCTGACCATCCTGCTGGTCGCCATGCTGACCTCGAAGGGCGCCTCGGGCGTGACCGGGGCGGGCTTCGTGACGCTGGCGGCGACGCTCTCCGTCATCCCGGACATCCCGATCCAGGCCCTGGCGGTGCTCGTCGGCATCGACAAGTTCATGAGCGAGTGCCGCGCGCTGACCAACCTGGTCGGCAACGGCGTCGCCTGCGTCGCGGTCAGCGCCTGGGAAGGGGAGCTGGACCGTACCCGCCTGCGGGAGGAACTGGCGCGCGGCCCGCGCACCCACGACCTCGAGGACGTGGTGCCGGTCGGCCGTCCCGCCGAGTAGCGCTTGCGTGGCGGGGCCGCTCCGGGGGAGGCTGCCGGGCCGAGGAGACCCGCCCGATGAGCCAGCGCCCGCTCTTCCCGCCCGCCCGTGTCGTGCCGCTCGGCGGCGGGGCGAAGCTCATCTTCTGCTCCGGCGTCACCGCCCGGGGCAGCGCGGCGGCGGGCCGGCCGGTGCAGGACCAGGCGCGGGAATGCCTGGGCCGCCTGGAGCGGGCGCTGTCCGCCGAGGGGGTGGGGCTCGAGCACCTGCTGAAGATCACCACCTGGCTCTCCGACATGCGGCACTACGAGGGCTTCAACGAGGTCCGCCGCGCCGCCTTCGAGCGGCTGGAGACGCCGCCCGCCAGCACCTGCGTCGGCGGCGCGCAGTTCACCACCACCGATGTCTGCATCGAGATCGAGGCGATCGCGGTGCTGCCGGGGGCGGCATGAGCCTCGCGGGCCATATCCGGGCCGAGTCCGCCCGCCTCGCCGCCCTCTGCACCGCCTGCGGAGCCTGCGTGCAGGCCTGCCCGATGACGCCCTATGCCGAAGGGGTGGTGGAAGCCGGCCCGCCAGCGGTCGCCTTCGGCATGCGCGACGTTCTGCGCGACGGGGCGGGCACGCCGGCGGCGCTCGCCTGGATCGGCGCCTGCACCCGTAGCGGGCAATGCACGCCGGCCTGCCCGGAGGGGCTGGACGCCGCCTTCATGCTGCGGCTCGCGCAGTGGCGGGCCAAGGGCGCGCTCGGCGAGCCGCCGCGCATCCCGGTGAAGGAAGACACGCAGTTTTCCCCGAAGGTGAAGGGCTTCGCGCGCCTGACCCTGAACGAGGAGGAGCAGCGGGAATGGCTGTGAGCACGTCGTCGCCGTCCGATCCGGACCTCCCGGCGGAGCCTTCCGGCCATCGGACGGCCGACAGGGCCGTCTTCTGGTACGGCTGCAACATGACGCGGCATGGCGAGGTCATCCGCGCCACCACCCGCATCCTGGATCTGGTCGGGATCGAGGCCGCGCCCGCCGGCGGCCCGGCGCATTGCTGCGGCAGCCCGAAGGAGGCGAGCGCGCGCATCGCCGAGGGCATGGCCCGCCGCACCGTCGAGGCCTTCAATGCCAGCGGCCGCGACACCGTCGTCACCTGGTGCCCCTCCTGCCACATGAACATGCAGGACGGCATGGCGCCGGTGACGCCGACGAATTTCGAGACGGTGCATGTGACGGAGGCGCTCTGGGCGCGACGCGACCGCCTGGCGCCGCTGCTGGCGCGGCCGCTCGAGGCGCGCGTCCTGGTCCACGTGCATCACGGCTTCAACGGCCGTGTCGCGGTGAACGAGATGGTGCCCGGGCTGCTGCGCCTGATCCCGGGCGTCACGGTGCTGGAGCATCCGTATCGCGCGCCCGGCCACATGTGCAGTTCGATCGCCGCCGTGCCGGGCGCGCTGGCGGATGCGCAGCGCGCGACGCTGGCCGCCATGGCGGAGGTGGGCGCCGATACCCTCGTCACCATCTTCCATTCCTGCCACCGGGAGAGCGCGGCGCTGGAGCGCCACGGCATCCGCGTGCGCAACTGGATCCACCTGCTGGCCGAGAGCCTCGGCATCCCGGCGGAGGACGAATACAAGGCCTGGCGCAATGCCGAGGACCCGCGCGCCGCGGTCGGCGAGGCGCGGATCGCCGCGGCGGGCGAGACGGTCTTCACCCGGCTGCTCGAGCCCGAGCTGCGCAGGCCGCCCACCGTCTGACCGGCGGCGGCTCAGCGCCGCAGGAAGAACACCGCCGTCATCGCCAGGCCGAAGACGATGACGAAGGCCCGCAGCACCGGCGCCGGCAGCCGCCGCGCCAGCACCGCGCCGCCATAGCCGCCGATCACCGCGGCGACCAGCATCACCAGCGTCTCCGGCCAGCGCACCGGCCCCCAGAGCGCGAAGCAGAGCACGGCGACGGCATTCGCGGCGCTGACCAGCAGCGTGCGCGCCGCGCTCATCGCCCGGATGTCGGCATGGCCGAGCAGGCTCCAGACCGCCATCATCATGATGCCGACGCCGCCGCCGAAATAGCCGGCATAGATCGCCAGCACGATCTGCGCCGCCAGCACGGTGCCGCGGCCGATCCGCACATGCCGCCGCAGCGCCTCGCCGAGCTGCCGGCCGAAGGCGAAGGCCAGCGTTCCCGTCAGCAGCAGCCAGGGCAGCAGGTCGTCGAAGGCGCGCTGCGGCGTCGCCAGCAGCAGCACCGCCCCGGCCAGGCCGCCGGCGAAGCTGATGCCGATCAGCCAGGGAAGCGGGATGCCCTCGAAGGAACGGAATTCCTGCCGCCAGGCCCAGGCGCTGGCCAGCGTCCCCGGCAGCAGCGCGACTGTCGAGGAGGCATTGGCCGCGACCGAGGGCATGCCGGCGAAGACCAGCGCCGGGATGGTGACGAAGGAGCCGCCGCCGGCCGCGGCGTTCATCGCGCCGGCCAGCAGCCCGGCGCCGAAGACGAGGAGCAGGGAGAGCATGCCGCAGCCTGCGCCCGCCGCCGCGCCGCGTCAGCCCTCGACCGTCAGGTTCAGCCGTTCCGTGATCTCGGTCCATTCACGCAGGTTGCGCGCGACCTGCGCCTTGAAGGTCGGCGGGTCCTGGTAGCTCGGCACGGTATCCACCGCGAGCAGGCGGCGATGCGTCTCGGGCTTCGCCGCAGCGATGCGGAAGACCTCCGCCAGCCGGTCGAGCACCGGCTGCGGCGTCCGCGCCGGCGCCAGCAGGCCGCTGAAGCCGCCGAAGGAGAAGCGTTCGGAAAAGCCGACCTCCTTCATCAGCGGCGTCTCGCCCAGCGCCGGGACGCGCCGGTCGCCCGCCGTCATCAGCGTCCGGATGCGGCCCGCCCTGATCATCTCCCCGGCCGCGGCCATGGAGTGGAAGCCGCCATGGATCTGCCCGGCCAGCATGTCCTGCAGCATCGGCGTCTCGCCGCGGTAGGAGACGTGCTCCATCTTCAGCCCCGCTTCCTCGGCGACCAGCAGCGCGAAGGCATGGCCGGTCGAGCCCTGGGCATAGGAGCCGAGCGAGAGGTCGCGCCCCCTGGCCCAGGCGGCGAAGTCCGGCCAGGTCCGGATCGCCTCCGGCACCTTCGGCCCGACGCAGAAGCTGATCGAGGTTGTGCCGAGCCGCCCGATGGGCGCGAAGTCATGCACGGGGTCATAGGGGAAGCGGCGCATCACCACCGGCGTCTGCACATGCGTGGTGATGGTGAAGAGCAGGGTATAGCCGTCCGGCGCGGCCTTGGCCGCGGCCTCGGTGCCGACGAGACCGCCGGCGCCGCCGCGATTCTCGATGACGACGGGCTGGCCGAGTTCCGGCTGCATCCCCTCCGCCGCGATGCGCGCCCAGGTGTCCGTGCCGCCGCCCGGCGGGAAGGGCACGATGAAGCGGACGGGGCGGTCGGGGTAGCCGGTCTGGGCGGTCCCCTGGGCAGTCCCCTGGGCGAGGGCCGGCGCGGCGAGGCCGGCGGCGGCGAGGCCGAGGAGGTGGCGGCGGTGCATGGGCGTCTCCCGATGGCGTGGCGGGCCGTCTGCGCGGCCCCTTGCCGTGCAGGGTGGCCCGCGGCCGCGCGCGGCTCAAGCCAGGCTCACCCGGTCGCGTAGAGGTCGAGGCTCTGCGCCAGCTCCTCCCATTGCCGCAGGGTGCGCTCCACCGAGCGGCGGAAGGTCGCCGGATCCTCGTAGCCCGGCACCGTGTCGATGGCGCGCAGCCGGCGCAGCGTCTCGGGATGCGTGGCGACCGCGCGGAAGGCCTGGGTCAGCCGGTCCAGGATCGGTTGCGGCACGCGTGCCGGGGCGAAGAGGCCGGTGAAGCCGGTGAAGTCGAAGCGGCGGGAATAGCCGAGCTCGAGCAGCGTCGGCACCTCGGCGGCCAGGGAGGGCACGCGCTCCGGCCCGCCGGTCGCCAACGGCCGGATGCGCCGCGCGCGGATCATCTCGCCCGAAGCCGGCATGCCGTGGAAGCCGCCATGGAAGCTGCCGGCCAGCAGGTCCTGCAGCATCGGCGCCTCGCCGCGATAGGCGACCTGCGTCACCGTCAAACCGGCCTCCTGCGCCAGCAGCAGGGCATAGGCATGGCCGGTGGAGCCCTGGCCATAATTGCCGAAGGCCAGCTCCCGCCCGCGGCCCCATTCGACGAACCGGGCGAGGGTGGTAACGGAGGCCGGGACGCTGGGCCCGACGCAGAAGGTGATGGCTGTCGTGCCGAGGCGCCCGAGGGGGAAGAAGTCCTTCACCGGGTCATAGGGGAAGCGCCGGAAGGTCACCGGCGCCTGCACATGGGTGGTGATGTTGTAGAGCAGGGTATAGCCGTCCGGCGTGGCCTTGGCCGCCGCCTCGGCGCCGACCAGGCCGCCGGCGCCGGCCCGGTTCTCGATCAGGATCGCCTGGCCGAGCTCGGCCTGCATGCCCTCCGCCACCATCCGCGCCCAGACATCGGTGCCGCCGCCGGGCGGGAAGGGCACGATGAAGCGGATGGGGCGGTCGGGGTAGCGCGGCGCGGCCTCCTGCGCGGCGGCGAGTTTGGGAATGGCGAGCGCCTGGGCAGCGAGGCCCAGGAGGGGGCGGCGTCGCATGCGTCTGTCCTCCCGTGAGGCGGCGCTCTCCGGCGCCGGCGCGGGCAGGCTAGACGAGACGGCGGGACAGTTGCGAAACCTAATGTTGGTGATGACGGCGCCGACGCTCCGCCGCCGTGGCGTCGCCGGGTCCGCCCCCGCGCGGGGGCAGGGATGCCCAGGCCGCTCGTCGCGGCCGGGATCAGCCCTCCACGGTCAGGCCGAGCCGGTCCACCAGCCCCTGCCAGAAGGCCTGGTAGGCCGCGATGTCGGCGCGGAACTCCTCGGGGCCCAGGTACTGGGCGATGGTGTCCGTCTCCGCCATGCGCCGCAGCACCTCCGGCCGCTGCATGGTCTGGCGGAAGGCGTCCACGAGCGCGGCCAGCACCGGCTCCGGCACCTTCAGCGGCGCCCAGAGGCCGATGAACCCGGCATTGCCGAAATAGTCGGGATAGCCGAGGGAGACGAAGCTCGGCACGGCGGGCATGCTCGGGATGCCGGCGCGGCCGAGCGTCGCCAGCGGCCGGATGCGGCCGGAGCGGATCTGCTCGCCCGAGGCGGTCATGGAATGGAAGGCGCAAGCGACGCGGCCGCCGAGCACGTCCTGCAGCATCGGCGCCTCGCCCCGGTAGTGGACAGGGACCATGTCGAGGCCCTCAAGGTCGGAGAGCGCCTGGGCGAAGGCATGGCCGGAACTGCCGGGGGCATAGGTGCCATAGGGCAGTTGCTTCCCCCTGGCATAGGCGACGAACTCGCGGAGCGTCGTGACCGGGAGGTCCGCGCGGACGCAGAAGGGCAGGGGCGTCGTGCCGAACTTGCCGATGGGCGCGAAATCCTCGGGGCGATAGGGCCAGCGGCGCAGCACCACCGGCGTCTGCACGAAGGAGGCGATGTGGAAGAGGATGGTGTAGCCGTCCGGCGCGGCATTCTTCACCGCCTCCGTCCCGATCATGCCGCCGGCGCCGGCGCGGTTCTCGATGACCAGGGGCTGGCCGAGGATGGCCCCCATGGGCTCGGCGACGAGGCGCGCCCAGATGTCGGTCGCGCCGCCCGGGGGCAGCGGCACGACCATGCGGATCGGGCGATTCGGCCAGGAAGGCTGCGACTGGGCCCGGGCGAGGGCCGGCGCGGCAAGCAGCGCGGCCGCGAGGCCGGGCAGGTGGCGGCGATGCATGGACGTCTCCTGGCTTGGCCGTCTCCGCGGCCCCGATAACGCCAGGGTGAAGCGAGGCGGCCGGCCGCTCAAGCCCCGCCGCCGCGGCAAAAAGAAGCCCGCCAGCCCCATGGGGATGGCGGGCGAAAGTCAACAGGGAGGCTTCACGTCTGGGAGACGAAGGGGTTCGGGGCAGGGCCCCGAGTTACCCTGACCGACCGATCAGGTCGGACGACCAAAGCCTACGCCCGCAGGGCCCATGCTGGTCTGGTCAAACCTGCCACCACCCATGCGCAAAGTGCATATCAATGCGTGCCCGTCAGTTCCGCGACTAGGAAGTCGCGGAAGACCGAGACGCGCTTGGAGTGCCGCATCTCCTCGGGATAGACGAAATAGGCATCGAGGCGCGGCGCCTTCAGCTCCGGCAGCACCTGCAGCAGCCCTTCCAGCTCCTGCCCCATGTAGTCCGGCATGGCGGCGAGGCCGAGGCCGCTCTGCACCGCCTTCAGCATGCCCGAGAGGCTGTTCACCTCGACCGCCGCGCGCCGCGGCGCGCCGGGCCGGCGGCCGGCTTCGCTCAGCCAGTTCACCTCGTCGATCGGCGGCCGGTGGTCGCCCCAGATGATGAGGCGATGGGCGTCGAGATCCTCGGCCCGCTGCGGGACGCCGGCCTGCTTGAGATAGGCGGGGGCGCCGACAATCCGCCAGCCGAAGCTCGCGAGGTGACGCTGGATCAGGTCGGGCTGCCGCGGCGGATGCATGCGGATGGCGACGTCGGCCTCCCGCATGGCGAGGTCGAGGTCGCTGTCGTCCATCAGCAGCGTGACGCTGACATCCGGATAGAGCGCGAGGAAGTGGGAGAGCCTCGGCGCCAGCCAACTGCTGCCGAAACCTGTGGTGCTCGTCACCTTCAGCCGCCCCGCCGGCCGCTCGCGGCTCTCGGTCAGCAGCGCCTCGGTCATGGCGAGCTTGGCGAAGACCTCGCGCACCGTGCGGTTCAGGGTCTCGCCCGGCTCGGTCAGGATCAGGCCGCGGGCATGGCGGTGGAAGAGCGGCACCTGCAGCGCCTCCTCCAGCGCCTGGATCTGGCGGGAGACGGCGGATTGGCTGAGGTTCAGCGTCTCCCCCGCATGGGTGAAGGAGCCGGCCTCGGCCACCGCGTGGAAGACCCGCAGCTTGTCCCAGTCGAGCGGCATGGTCAGGTCCAGGCCTCGACCGCCGGGGCCGATTCGGGCATGTGCGCCAGCCATTTCTCGGCCTCGAGCGCGGCCATGCAGCCGGTGCCGGCGGCGGTGACGGCCTGGCGGTAGATGCGGTCCTGCACGTCGCCGGCGGCGAAGACGCCGGGGATGGTGGTGCGGGTGCTGCCCGGCTCGGTGACGATGTAGCCTTCCGCATCCATGCCGATCTGGCTGCGGAACAGCGCCGTCGCCGGGTCATGGCCGATGGCGACGAAGACGCCGTCGAAGGGGCGCTCGGCGACCTCGCCGGTCCGGAGGTTGCGGGTGCGCACGGCGCGGAGCGCGCGGAACTTGCCTTCCGTGCCCAGCATCTCCTCGACCACCGTGTCCCAGAGCACGGCGATATTGGCCTTGGCCGCCACCCGTTCCTGCAGGATCCGCTCGCCGCGGAAGGCGTCGCGGCGATGGATCACCGTGACCTCCCTGGCCAGGTTCGAGAGGTAGAGCGCCTCCTCCATCGCCGTATTGCCGCCGCCGATGACCGCCACGCTCTTGCCGCGGAAGAAGAAGCCGTCGCAGGTGGCGCAGGCGGAGACGCCGAAGCCGCCGAGCGCCGATTCGCCCGGCACGCCGAGCCAGCGGGCCTGCGCGCCCGTTGCGATGACCAGGCTGTCGGCGAGGTAGGTATCGCCCGAATCGCCGATCGCCCGGATCGGCCGCGCGGCGAGGTCGATCCGCGTCACCACGTCCTGCAGGATCGCCGCGCCGCAATGCTCGGCCTGCGCCCTGAACTGATCCATCAGCCAGGGGCCCTGGATCGGCTCGGCGAAGCCGGGGTAGTTCTCCACATCGGTGGTGATGGTGAGCTGCCCGCCGGGCTGCATGCCCGCGACCACCAGGGGTTTCAGGCCGGCGCGCGCGGCATAGATGGCCGCGGTGTAGCCGGCCGGGCCGGCGCCGAGGATGAGGAGTCGCGTACGGAGGGTCTGGGGCAAGGCTCGATTCCCGGCAGTCAGGGCGCAACAAGCATATTTGTCAGGCGAGGGGGCGTCACAAGCACAAGCCTTGCGGCGCAGGCGGCGAGCAATGATATTGCGCCCCGAGCCTTCGCACGGCAACGAATCATGAGAGCATGAGCGCCGATCCCGACTCTTCCCTGGACGAGGTGGACCGCCAGATCCTGGCCGAACTGCAGGCCGATGGCCGGATGACCAATGTGGAACTGGCGCGGCGCGTCGGCCTCTCGGCGCCGCCCTGCCTGCGCCGCGTCCGGCGGCTGGAGGAGGAGAGGGTCATCCGCGGCTACCATGCCGACCTCGATCCGGTCGCGCTGGGCTACGAGATCACCTTCTTCGCCCTCGTCGGGCTGGAGAGCCAGAAGGAGGCGGTGCTGACCGCCTTCGAGGCGCGCATGCGCGACTGGCCCGAGGTGCGGGAGTGCCACATGATCCGTGGCGGCGGCGACTTCCTGCTGCGCCTGGTCGCGCGCGACACGGCGCATGAGAACGCGCTGACGGCGAAGCTGACCGCCGCCGACGAGGTGGCGCGGGTGCAGACGCTGCAGACCATCCGCACCTCGAAGGACGAGGCGGGGGTGCCGATCGGGGCCTGACGGGCCCCGGCGCGGCGGCAGGAAACGGGTCATCCTCGGCGGCCATCCTCCCGCGCCGCGCCGGAGACGAGAGATCTGATGCCCGACCTGATGCCCGCCCTCGCCAAGGAGGCGCGACTCGACGCGGCGGCGCGCCATGTGGGCGATCCCTGGCTGCCGCAGCATCCCTATTTCGACGCGGCCGAGGCCGGCTTCGACATCCTCTGGCGGACCATCGAGCCGCATCTCGCCGGCGCCGACTTCACCTGCGTGCTGGACCTTGCGACCGGCCGCGGGCGGAACGCGCGGCGCCTCCTGCCGCTCGCGCGGCGGCTGATCCTGGTCGATATCCGGCCGGAGAACATCGCCTTCTGCCGCGACCGCTTCGGCGACGACCCGAAGATCACCTACATCGCCAACAACGGCTACGACCTGCGCGAGGTGCCGGACGGCAGCGTGACGCTGCTCTACAGCTTCGACGCCATGGTGCATTTCGACAGCGACGTGGTGCGCGCCTATCTGGGCGAGGCGCGGCGGATCATGGCGCCGGGCGCGCGGGCCGTCCTGCACCATTCCAACTATGTCGGCGGCGAGGACTGGCTGCGCGCGCCGCACTGCCGCAACTTCATGTCGCGCCCGCTCTTCGCGCACTATGCCCGCAAGGAGGGGCTGCGGGTGCTGCGGCAGGAGGTGATGGAGTGGGGCGGAATCCCGCGCCTCGACTGCATCAGCCTGCTGCAGCGGGACTGATCAGCGGGGATCCCAGGGGTTCAGCACCTCGATGCCGGCGGCCAGGAAATCCCCGGTATTGCGGGTGGCGATGCCGAGGCCATGGACCTGCGCCGTCGCCGCGATGAAGAGGTCGGGCTGCGGGAAGGTGTGCCGGCGCGCCCTGCCGTCCTCCACCATCCGCCGCCAGGCGAGCACGACCGCCTCGTCGATGTCGAGCACGCGGCCGGCGAACCAGCCCCGCAACTCCCGGTCGAGCCACTCCGTCAGCGCACGGCGGAACGCCTCATCCGGTGCGAGCCGCTCGATGCCGAAGCGGATCTCGGCGAAGGTGACGCAACTCACGAACAGGCTGTCGTCGGGCTGGGCCGAGACCCAGGCGCGGACCTGCGGGCTGCAGCGCGGCTTGCGCAGCTCCGACAGGACGTTGGTGTCGAGGATCCAGCCCTTCACAGCTCCGCGTCGCGGACCGGCAACCGCGGCCCGGGCTCGCCGAACTCGATGTCGAGGTCCCGTAGGGGCGAGGTCTGCATGAGTTCGAAGAGGCTCCGGCGCGGGGTGGTCAGCCGCGCGTAGTCTTCCGCCGAGAGCACGACAACCGCATCGCGGCCATGCACCGTCACCCGCTGCGGCCCGTGCCGCTGCGCCTCGCGCACCAGCGCGCTGAAGCGGGCCTTGGCGTCCTGCAGCTTCCAGGTTCCGGGCGCGGGGTTGTGACCATCCATCGCGATCAGACTAGTCTGACCGGAATGCCGGCCGCAAGCGCGGCGCATCCATCGCCCGGCCGCGCCGTTCTCCCTGCAGAGGGCAAGGAGACCAGCGCATGACCACCACCGGCGAGATTCGCCCGCACATGGAGATCATCGGCTCCGACGGCGCCCATGTCGGCACGGTGGACCGGCTGGAACTCGGGCATCTCCGCCTGACCCGGCGGGACGATCCCGACGGCAGCGGCCGGCACCACCACAGCCTGCCGCTCTCGGTCGTGGCGGAGGTCGAGGCCGGACGGGTGCGCCTGACCCTGCCGGCGCAGCAGGCCCGCGCCATGGCGGTAGGCGGCATGACCCTGCCGGAGGCTTTGGAAGGCGCCGTCACCGACGACGAGCCGGGCGAGCGCGACGATGGCGCCGGGGTCTCGCCCATGGGCGACCAGGCCGGCACCGGGACGGGCAATATCCATGGCGGCGGCATTGCCGGCCCCGGAAGCCTGCCGGGCTGGGGCACCGGCCAGGGCACCGCCGGGTCCGGTTTCCCGGACGACCCCAACATGGACCGGCATGGCGGCAGCGATCCCGGCCGGGTCAGGTAACGGCTTCGGCCGGCACCAGGGCCGTGGCAAGGGATGGGGGAGAGGACCCTTGGACGCGCGCCGCCCCGATGCGGCGCGAAGGCAGCGCTAGCCGCGCCGCACGACGTACTTCCCTGCCTCGAGCGCCGCGATGATCGCATTGCCCTGGGCAGTGTCGCGCACCTCCACCATCAGGTGCAGTTCGGTGCTCTGCACCGTCGGGGCGCCGAAGAGCTGCTGGTGCTGGACCTCGATGACGTTCCCGCCGAGCGCCGCGATGCGGGCGGAGATGTCGGCCAGCATGCCCGGCCGGTCCGGGATGTCGAGGTGCAGGCGCAGGATGCGGCCGTCACGCAGGAGCTGGCGCAGCAGCACGTTGGAGAGGGCCCGGGCATCGATGTTGCCGCCGCAGACCGTCGTGCCCACGGCCTTGCCCTGGAAGCGCTCGGGGTAGGTCAGGATGGCGGCGAGGCCGACCGCGCCGGCCCCTTCCGCCACCACCTTCGCGCCCTCGGCGAGCAGCGCGATCGCCTCCTCCACCGCGCGCTCCGGCACCACCAACACCTCGACCCCCATCTGGCGCAGCAGGGCGAAGGGCACCTCGCCGACGTCGCGCACGGCGATGCCCTCCGCGACGGTCGGGCCGCCGACCGAGACGGGCTGGCCGGCCAGGCGCTGCGCCATGGCGGGGTAGCCCTCCACCTCCACGCCATAGACCGGCAGGCCGGGCCGCAGCTCCCGCGCCGCGGCGGCGCAGCCGGTCAGCAGGCCGCCGCCGCCCACCGGGAAGACCAGGGCGTCGAGGGCCGGCGCGTCCTCCAGCATCTCGAGCACCATGGTGCCCTGGCCGGCGATCACCCCGAGGTCGTCATAGGGGTGGACGAAGGTCAGGCCCTCCTTCAGCGCCAGCTCATGGGCATGGGCGGCGGATTCCGCGAGCGTCTCGCCATGCAGGACCACGCGGGCGCCCCAGCCCTCGGTCCGGACGACCTTGGTGGCGGGGGTGAATCGCGGCATCACGATCGTGGCCGCGATCCCGGCCAGCGAGGCATGCCGTGCCACGGCCTGGGCGTGGTTGCCGGCCGACATGGCGATGACGCCTGCCGCCCGCTCCCGCGCCGTCATCAGGGCGATGCGGTTGGCCGCCCCGCGCTCCTTGAAGGCGCCGGTCGGCTGCAGGTTGTCGAGCTTGAGGAAGACCTTCGCGCCCACCGCGCGGGAGACGGCGTGGGAGGGAATGGTCGGGGTGCGGAGAACGGCGCCCTCGATCCGGGCCGCGGCGGCGCGCACATCGGCCAGGGTGACGGACGGGGCGGCAACCCCTTCGGAGGCGAGGGCGCGCAGGGGCAAGGCGAGGATCCTTCGCGGCGGGTCTCCGGGCAGGCTCGCGACCGCCCGGTAGCAGGGTGGCGCCCTATACGCCCGATCCGCGAGGAAGGCGACGCATGCTGCTGCACCGCAGCAGGCGACTTTGGTCCATGACGAAAGGCCGGCGGGGCCTCGCTAAGCAAACCCCTCGGGGTTTGCGCTGCAACAAGGCCCTAAGCAGGCTTTCGCTTCAAAGGGTTGGGTCGCACGAAGTGTGGCCCAACCCGCGAAAGCCTGCTTAGGCTCCGGTCCCGCCGAACGGCCCGTGCTCCGCCCATCGCCTCACCGGAAGGCGACCGCGGTGATCTCATAGGCCCGCGCCCCGCCCGGGGCCGGGACCTCGACGCTGTCGCCGACCTTCTTGCCGATCAGCGCCTTCGCCAGCGGGGAGGAGATGGAGATGGAGTTGTGCTTCATGTCGGCCTCATGGGCGCCGACGATGCGGTAGGTCTTCTCCTCCTCGGTCTCCTCGTCAACGATCGTCACCCGGGCGCCGAACTTCACCTGGTTGCCGGAGAGCTTGGAGACGTCGATGACCTCGGCGGCCGGGATGATGGTCTCGAGCTCCATGATCCGGCCCTCGATGAAGGACTGCTTCTCGCGCGCCGCGTGGTATTCGGCGTTCTCCGAGAGGTCGCCATGGGCGCGGGCCTCGGCGATCGCGCGGATCACCGCCGGCCGCTCCTCGGCCTTCAGCTGCTTCAGTTCCTCTTCCAGCTTCGCCAGACCTTCCGCGGTCATGGGGAACTTCTGCACGGCAAGCCCTTCCTTACGAGCAACTCAGGTGAAGTCTGCGCGGTTCGCCCGCCGGGACGCGACGAAATTCGTCCTCCGGCCGTCCCGCCCTTCGGACGAGCGCATGCGTCACCGGGCCAGGACGGCGAAGGAAGACCGAGCAGCCGGGCATGGGGGCGCGGGCCGCCTGAGGGCGCAGGACAATTGCACCCCGGCGGGCCGCGCCGAAACCCGACACCGTCCGCTCAGAATGAACGACTAAAATAGGACTGCAGCGGCGCAACATCAAGGGTGCCGGCCCGCAACGCCGCTATCGCGTGTACCGCCGCGCGGGCACCCGCGGCGGTTGTGTAGTGCGGCACCCCATGGGTCAGGGCGGAGCGGCGGATGTCGAAGCTGTCCGCCACGCTCTGCCCGCCGCCGGTGGTGTTGATCACGAGCTGGATGTCGCCCGACTTGATGGCGTCGACGCAGTGCGGCCGGCCTTCCAGCACCTTGTTGATGATCTCGCAGGCGAGGCCGGCGTCGCGGATGCGCGCCGCCGTGCCGCGCGTCGCCACCACGGTGAAGCCCATGTCGATCAGCCGCCGGGCGAGGACCACCGCCGCCGCCTTGTCGCTGTCCTTGACCGAGACGAAGGCGGTGCCGGCGAGCGGCAGCTTCACCCCGGCGCCGAGCTGCGACTTGGCGAAGGCGCGCTCGAAGCTGGCGTCCAGCCCCATGACCTCGCCGGTGGACTTCATCTCCGGCCCGAGGATGACGTCGACATTGGGGAAGCGGTTGAAGGGGAAGACCGCCTCCTTGACCGCGACATGGCGGTAGATCGCGTCGTCATCGAGGCCGAATTGCGCGAGCCTGGCGCCGGCCATGA
The DNA here is from genome assembly GCF_030657435.1 of Paracraurococcus lichenis. Taxonomy (GTDB): domain Bacteria; phylum Pseudomonadota; class Alphaproteobacteria; order Acetobacterales; family Acetobacteraceae; genus Paracraurococcus; species Paracraurococcus lichenis. The sequence goes on from NZ_JAUTWS010000002.1 coordinate 292,228, forward strand.
CCTCGGCGCCGATCTTGGCGACGGGCACGCCGGTCGCCTTGGCGACGAAGGGCGCGGTGCGGGAGGCCCGGGGATTGACCTCGAGCACGTAGATCTCGCCGTCCTTCACCGCGTACTGCACGTTCATCAGGCCGACGACCTTGAGCGCGCGAGCCATCGCCTCGGTCTCCGCCTTCAGCTCCGTCACGATGGCGGGCGGCAGCGAATAGGGCGGCAGGGAGCAGGCGCTGTCGCCGGAATGGATGCCGGCTTCCTCGATATGCTCCATGACCCCTGCGACATAGACCTGGCCCGCGGCGTCGGCGATGCAGTCCACATCCACCTCGATCGCGTCCTGCAGGTACTGGTCGATCAGGATCGGGTTCTCGCCCGAGACCTTCACCGCCTCCTGCCCGAAGCGGCGGAGCTGCTCGGCATTGTGGGCGATCTCCATGGCACGGCCGCCGAGGACGTAGCTGGGACGCACGACGACGGGATAGCCGATGCGCTCGGCCTCCCGCACCGCCTCATCCAGGCCACGTGCCGTGCCGTTCTGCGGCTGCTTGAGGCCGAGGCCCTTGAGGAGCTGCTGGAAACGCTCGCGGTCCTCGGCGATGTCGATCGCTTCCGCCGAGGTGCCGAGGATCGGGATGCCCGCCTTGTGCAGCGCCTGGCTCAGCTTCAGCGGCGTCTGGCCGCCATACTGCACGATGCAGCCGAGCAGCGTGCCCTTCTCCTGCTCCTTGCGGATCAGGGAGATCACGTCCTCGCCCGTCAGCGGCTCGAAATAGAGGCGATCGGAGGTGTCGTAGTCGGTCGAGACCGTCTCCGGGTTGCAGTTGACCATGATGGTCTCGAAGCCCGCATCGCGCAGCGCGTAGCAGGCATGGACGCAGCAATAGTCGAACTCGATCCCCTGGCCGATGCGGTTCGGCCCGCCGCCGAGGATGACCACCTTCCGCGCCTCGGTCGGCCGGCTCTCGCAGACCGGGGTGCCGAAGCCGCCCTCATAGGTCGAGTACATGTAGGGCGTCTCGGAGGCGAACTCCGCCGCGCAGGTGTCGATGCGCTTGTAGACCGGGGTGACGCCGAGCGCGAGGCGATGCGCCTCGACCTGCGGCTCGGTCCGGCCGGTGAGCTGGCCGAGCCGCCGGTCGGAGAAGCCGAGCGCCTTCAGCCGGCGCAGCGCGGTCGCCGTGCTCGGCAGGCCCTCGGCCTTCACCTGCGTCTCGGCCGCGACGATCCGCTCGACCTCGCGCAGGAACCAGGGATCGAATTTCGACGCCTCGTGGATTTCCTCGAGCGAGACGCCGGCGCGCATGGCCTGGGCGGCCATCAGGATGCGGTCGGGCTTCGGCGTGGCCAGCGCCGCATGGAAGGCCTGTGCGCTGCCATCGCCCGGCACCGCGACCTCGTCGAGGCCGGAGAGGCCGGTCTCAAGGCCGCGCAGGCCCTTCTGCAGCGCCTCGGCGAAGCTGCGGCCGATGGCCATGGTCTCGCCTACCGACTTCATGCTGGTGGTCAGCGTCGGCGGTGTGCCGGGGAATTTCTCGAAGGTGAAGCGGGGGATCTTCACCACGACATAGTCGATGGTCGGCTCGAAGGAGGCGGGCGTGACCTTGGTGATGTCGTTTGCCAGCTCGTCGAGCGTGTAGCCGACCGCGAGCTTGGCCGCGACCTTGGCGATGGGGAAGCCGGTCGCCTTGGAGGCGAGCGCCGAGGAGCGCGACACCCGCGGGTTCATCTCGATGACCACCATGCGCCCATCGGCCGGGTTGATGCCGAACTGGACGTTGGAGCCGCCGGTATCGACGCCGATCTCGCGGAGACACGCGATGCTGGCATCGCGCATGCGCTGGTATTCCTTGTCGGTCAGCGTCAGCGCGGGGGCGATGGTCACGGAATCGCCGGTATGGACGCCCATGGCGTCGAGGTTCTCGATGGAGCAGACGATGATGCAGTTGTCCGCCTGGTCGCGGACCACCTCCATCTCGAACTCCTTCCAGCCCAGCACGCTCTCCTCGATCAGCACCTCCGACGTCATGGAGGCCGCGAGGCCGGCGGTGACGATCTGCTCGAACTCCTCCTTGTTGTAGGCGATGCCGCCGCCCGTGCCGCCGAGGGTGAAGGAGGGGCGGATGACGCAGGGCAGCTTGACCTGCTCCAGCGCCTCCCGCGCCTCGGCCATGCTGTGGGCGATGCCGCTGCGCGGGCTCTCGATGCCGATCTTCGCCATGGCATCGCGGAATTTCAGCCGGTCCTCGGCCTTGTCGATGACCTCGGCCTTGGCGCCGATCAGCTCGCAGCCGTATTTCGCCAGGATGCCGGCCTCGGCCAGCTTGAGGGCGGTGTTTAGCGCGGTCTGGCCGCCCATGGTCGGCAGCAGCGCGTCCGGCCGCTCCCTGGCGATGATCTTCTCGACCATCTCGACCGTGATCGGCTCGATATAGGTCGCGTCCGCCAGGCCGGGATCGGTCATGATCGTGGCCGGGTTGGAGTTCACCAGGATGACGCGGTAGCCCTCGGCGCGCAGCGCCTTGCAGGCCTGGGCGCCGGAATAGTCGAACTCGCAGGCCTGGCCGATGACGATCGGGCCGGCGCCGATGATGAGGATGGACTGGATGTCGGTGCGCTTCGGCATGGGGGGCGTTCCGGCTAGAACTGGCGTGATGGGGATTGGCCGGGGGCCAGGCATTCGGGCCGCGTGCGGCCCTCGGGCGGCAGCAGGCGGGAGATGCCGCGGCGGGTGCGCTCCGCCTCGCATTGCGCGCGGATCTGCTCCGGCGTCGGGTCGGTGGCGCAGGCCGCGAGCAGGGCCAGCACTGCGAGGAGGAGGGCGCGGGTCACGGCCGCCGCTCCTCCCAGCGTGCCGCCAGCAGCAGGGGCGGCAGCAGCAGGACGTGGCAGAGCAGCACGAGGATCGTCGTCGGCAGCGGTTCGCCCGGCGCGGCGTACCAGGCGCTGATGCCGTTGAAGACGATGCTGATGCCCCAGGCGCGCCAGGCGGCCTGGCGCGGCGGGGAGATGCGCTTGAAGGCCATGGCGAGCACGGCGAGCGACAGCCCGGTCCAGGAGAGCGCCAGCAGGGCGACGAGGGCGATCGTCATGCCGCGCGCCCCTGCGTCGCCAGCTTGAGCGCGAGCAGGCCGAGCGCCGCGCCGAGCACCCAGCGCTGCACGGCGAGCCATTCCGGCCGCTCGCCGAGGAAGCGGGCCGTCGCGGCGGAGCCCCAGACCAGCAGCGCGTCGAACAGGGTGCAGACGGCGATCTGCACGGCGCCGAGCACCGCGCCCTGCAGGAAGACGTCGCCGCGCGCGGGGTCGATGAAGGGCGGCAGCACGGCCATGTAGAAGAGCGCGACCTTCGGGTTCAGCGCCGCCGTGGCGGCGCCGACGACGAAGAGGCGCGATGCGGGCTCCTTCGGCATCGGCCGCGGGGCGAAGAGCGGCTGGCCGCCCGGCCGCACGCTCTGCCAGGCCAGGAACAGCAGATAGGCCGCGCCGCCGAGGCGCAGCACGTCCCAGGCATAGGGGATGGCGAGCAGCGCCGCGGTGATGCCGGCGGCGGCGCAGAGCATGATGGCGAGCGAGCCCGCCTGGCAGCCGAGGAGCGAGACCATCCCCGCCCCGGTCCCCTGCGCGAGGGAGCGCGAGACGAGATAGAGCATGTTCGGCCCCGGGGTCAGGGCGAGGCCGAGCGAGAGGGCGGCGAAGACGAGGAGGGTCTCGGGGGAGGGCACGGCTCAGCCGTTGACCGAGAACCCGCCATCCACCGGGATGGCGACGCCGGTGACGAAGGCGGCCGCGTCGCTGGCGAGGAAGGCGGCGATGCCCTCGAAATCCTTCGGGTCGCCCCAGCGGCCCTTCGGCGTGCGCGCCAGGACATTGGCGTTCAGCGTCGGCATGTCGGCCCGCGCCTTGCGCGTCAGGTCCGTGTCGATCCAGCCGGGCAGCAGGCAGTTCACCGTGATGCCGTCGGGGCCCCAGGCGACCGCCATGGACTTCGTCATCTGCACCACGCCGCCCTTCGACGCGCCATAGGCGGCGTGGAAGGGCAGGCCGAAGATGGAGAGCATGGAGCCGTTGTTGATGACACGCCCGGCGCCGCCCGCCTTCAGGTGCGGATGCGCCGCCTTGCTGGCCAGCATGGCGCTGGTCAGGTTGGTCGCGATCACCTGGTGCCAGTCGGCGAGGTCATAGACCTCCGGCCGGTTGCGGATGTTGATCCCGGCATTGTTGACCAGGATGTCGAGCCGCCCGAAGCGCGCCACGGTTGCCGCCACTATGGCGTTGACGCTGGCCTCCTCGGTCACGTCCGCCACCACGCTGTCGGCCTCGGCGCCGAGCGCGCGGAGTTCGGCAACCGCGGCCTCGTTCTTGTCCTGCTTGCGGCCGGCCACCATGACGGCGGCGCCGGCCTTCGCCAGCCCGCGGGCGAGGCCGAGGCCGATGCCGCCATTGCCGCCGGTGACGAGGCCGACGCGGCCCTTCAGGTCGAACATCCCGGTCATCCCCCCTTGGTCTTCTCGATCAGGTCCACGAAGCGGTGGAACAGGTAGTGGCTGTCCGTCGGGCCCGGCGAGGCTTCCGGATGGTACTGCACCGAGAAGGCCGGACGGTCGGTCGCGGCCAGCCCTTCGTTCGAGCCGTCGAAGAGTGAGACATGCGTCACGCGCACGTTGGAGGGCAGGCTGCGCTCGTCCACCGCGAAGCCGTGATTCTGGCTGGTGATCTCGACCTTCCCCGTGGTCAGGTCCTTGACGGGTTGGTTGGCGCCGCGGTGGCCGCGGTCGAGCTTGTAGGTCTTCCCGCCGAGGGCGAGGCCGAGCAACTGGTGGCCGAGGCAGATGCCGAAGACCGGCACGCGCTTCTCCAGCACCTCGCGGATCGCCGGCACGGCATATTCGCCGGTCGCCGCCGGGTCGCCGGGGCCGTTCGAGAGGAAGACGCCGTCGGGATCGTGTCGCAGGATCTCCTCGGCGGTCGCGGTCGCCGGCACCACCGTGACGTCGAGGCCGGCGGCGGCGAGGCAGCGCAGGATGTTGCGCTTGGCGCCGTAATCCACCGCGACCACTTTGTGCTTCGGCGCCGCCTGCCGGCCGAAGCCCCCCGCCGGGGAGCGGTAAAGCTCAGGAGTCCAGGCCCATTCCGTCTCGTCCCAGTGATAGGGCTGGCGGCACGAGACTTCCTTGGCGAGGTCCATCCCCTCCAGCCCCGGCCAGGCCGCCGCCTGGGCGCGCAGCGCGGCCAGGTCGAAGCGGCCATCGGCGGGAAAGCAGATCACGCCGTTCGGCGGCCCGCCGTCGCGGATGCGCACGGTCAGCGCGCGGGTGTCGAGGCCGGCGATGCCCGGCACGTCATGGCTCTTCAGCCAGAGGTCGAGGTGGCGGGTGGAGCGCCAGTTGGCCGGCTCCGTCACGTCCTGCTTGACGACGAGGCCGCGGGCGACCGGCGTCGCCGCCTCCAGGTCCTCGGCATTGGTGCCGACATTGCCGATATGCGGGAAGGTGAAGGTGATGATCTGCCCGGCATAGGAGGGGTCGGTCAGGGTCTCCTGGTAGCCCGTCATGCCGGTGTTGAAGCAGACCTCCGCCACCGGGGCCTTGCCGGCCGGGGTATGGGCGCCGAAGCCGCGGCCCCAGAAGACGCTGCCGTCGCCGAGGACGAGGCAGGCGGTCGCGCCCTCGGGCACGCGGGTCTCCTGCATGCCCGAGGGGACGGCGTCGGGGGCGGTCTCGGTCTGGGGCATGGGGGTCTCCGCGCGGGACTCGGGGGCGCCAAAGGGGGTGGTATGGGGCGCGCCGGGAAGGTCGGACAGGGACAGGCCGGTGGCGGCCAGGATGGAGGGCCAGTGCCGGGGCGGGATGGCGCGCGCCTGGCGCCATTTGCGCACCGCCTCGGTCCCGATGCCGCAACGCTGCGCCGCGGCATCCGGGCCACCGAGCAGGGCGATGATATCTTCGACCGTCCGCATGCCCGGAGATCTATGGGAAACCAGTTCCCAGTTCAATGCTCAATCCGGCGACTGGGAAATCTCTTCCCAGGCGTCCGGCGCAGCGCTTCCCCATCCCGTGGCCCGGCATGCTAAAGGCCGCGGCCCATCGGAATACAGAAGGACTGCCGCCATGGCCGAGGACCTCCGCACCCGCTTCACCGAGGCGCTGAAGGCCGCGATGCTCGGCAGGGACACCGCGAAGACCTCCACGATGCGGATGATCCTGGCCAAGCTGAAGGACACCGACATCGCCGCCCGCCCCTCCGGCGTGGACAAGGTGCCCGACGAGCAGATCGTCGCCATGCTGCGCGGCATGGCGAAGTCCCGCCGCGAATCGGTGGACCTCTACCGCCAGGGCGGGCGGGAGGAACTGGCCGCGAAGGAGGAGGCGGAGATCGCCGTCATCGAAGCCTTCCTGCCGCAGCAGATGGACGAGGCCGCGACCCGGGCCGCCATCCAGGCCGCGATCGCCGAATCCGGTGCCACCGGCATCAAGGAGATGGGCAAGGTCATGGCCGTGCTGCGGGCGAAGCACGCCGCGAGCATGGATCTCGGCAAGGCGGGGCCGCTGGTGAAGGCGGCGCTCGGCGGGTAAGGGCGGGAGGGGAGGGAACTCCCCTCCCGCACCCACCCCACCTTTTTCTGTGAGTCTGGACGCTGAAACAGCGGACTCGGAGAAAAAGGAGGGATGTGGGGGTACGGGGGGAAGGGAGTTCCCTCCCTTCCCCCCGGGCAACCCGCATAATAGAGGCCCATGGCCCTCCCGCCCGCCTTCCTCGACGAACTCCGCGCCCGCACCCCGCTGCATGGGCTGATCGGCCGCAAGACGCGCCTGGCCCGCAACGGCCGGCAATGGAAAGGCTGCTGCCCCTTCCACAACGAGAAGACGCCGAGCTTCTACGTCTACGACGACCATTTCCACTGCTTCGGCTGCGGCGCCCATGGCGACGCCCTCACCTTCCTCATGCGGGCGGAGGGCGCCTCCTTCCCCGAGGCGGTGGAGCGACTCGCCGCCGAGGCCGGGATGGAGGTGCCGAAGCCCACCCCCCAGGTTGCGGCGCGGGAGAAGCGGGCGCGCGACCTGCATGGCGTGCTGGCCGCGGCCGAGGCGGCCTATCGTCGCCGCCTCTTCCTGCCGGAGGGGCGGGCGGCGCTCGACTATCTCCGCAAGCGCGGCCTCTCCGACGAGACCATCGCCCGCTTCGGCCTCGGCTGGTCCGGCGAGGGGCGCGGGGCGCTGGCGGCCGAGCTGAAAGCCGAGGGGATCGAGCCGCCGCAACTCGTCGCCGCCGGCCTGATGAAGCCGCGCGACCCGGACCGGCCGGAGGCCGGGCTCTCCGACATGTTCTTCGGCCGCGTCATGTTCCCGATCCGCGACCGCCGCGGCCGGACCATCTCCTTCGGCGGTCGCATCCTGGGTGACGGGCAGCCGAAATACGTCAACGGTCCGGAAACCGAGCTCTTCCACAAGCGGCAGGGGCTCTACGGGCTCGACCTGGCGCGGGAAGGGGCCTTCCGCGGGGCCGCGCTGCTGGTTGTCGAGGGCTATATGGACGTCATCGCCCTGCACCAGGCCGGCTTCAGCGGGGCGGTGGCGCCGCTCGGGACGGCGCTGACGGCGGAGCAGCTCGAGCTGATCTGGCAACTCAGCCCGGAGCCGGTGCTGTGCTTCGATGGCGATGCCGCCGGCGCCCGCGCCGCGGCCCGCGCGGCGGACCTCGCCCTGCCGCTGCTGAGCCCTGAGCGCAGCCTGAAGCTGGCGACGCTGACGGGCGGCGAGGACCCCGACACGCTCCTCCGCAAGGGCGGGCCGCGCGCCTTCCAGCCGGTGCTGGACGCGGCGAAGCCCCTCTCGGCGGCGCTCTACGACCTGCTGACGGCCGGCCGGCCCCGGCAGACGCCGGAGCAGCGGACGGTGCTGCGCAACCTGCTGGAGGAGGCGGCGCGGCGGATCCCCGACAAGGTGCTGTCGGGCGACTATCGCCGCACCCTGCTGGACCGCCTCTTCGCGGAAACCCGGCGGCCCTTCGCCCCCGCCGGCCCCCGTCGCCGCCCCTGGCCCGGCCGGGGGGAGCGGCCCATGGGCATCCCCAATCCGCCAAGGGCTCCCATCGACCTGCCGGGCATCCAGCTTGAGCGCGCCCGTAACCTTCTCGCGATCCTGCTCCGCCATCCGCTGCTGCTGCCGGAGGTGGAGGAGTCCCTGATGACGCTCGACCTGCCGGAGGGCGATTGCCGGGCACTCCGGACTGCCATGCTGGACTGGCTGGCGGCGGCGGAAACGCTTGACTCGGCAGCCTTGACAGGCCACCTCGCCCAATGCGGGATGGGGAATGCTGTCAACTGGGCCACCCGGGCCACTGGGCTCTGCGCCGCGGCGCATCCCGCGGCCCAGCCGAAGGAGGCACTGGACGGCTGGTGGTATTTCTTCGGCCTGCTGCGAGGCGAGGCGGAACTGCTGGACGATCTGGCCAGGGCTGAACGGCGTCTTGCCGAGACATTCGACCCGGATGCGCAGCGGCAGGTGATCCGGCTGAAGGGCGTGCTCGATGCTTTCCGGAGCGGCGAGTTCGACCCCGCGCTGGACGAGGGGCCCGTCCCGGGTCCCAAGGCATCGCGTGCAGATACCATAGGGTAGAGGGACCTCGATCGCGCGCCCTGTGGGGCGGGGCGCGCGGCGCGTCGATGGAGCGGACGGTATGGCGAGCAAGGTCACGGGCGGTACCGAGACTGTCGAGACCCGCGATGAGGTGGTGGAGGGCGTGTTGCTCGACACTATGACGGCCGCGGTCAAGAAGCTCATCACCCGCGGCAAGGAGCGGGGCTATGTCACCTATGACGAGGTCAATGCCGCGCTGCCGCAGGATCAGGTCTCGTCCGAACTGATCGAGGATACCCTCGCCAATTTCTCCGAGATCGGCATCAGCGTCGTCGAGGCCGAGGAGAGCGAGGAGGGCGAGGCCCAGCCCGTCGCCAAGGCCAATGGCGAGGAGAAGGAGAAGGAGGAGGACGAGGAGGGCAGCGGCAACGTCGACGAGGAAAGCCTCGGCCGCACCGACGACCCCGTCCGGATGTACCTGCGGGAGATGGGCAGCGTCGAACTGCTCTCCCGCGAGGGCGAGATCGCCATCGCCAAGCGGATCGAGGCGGGGCGGGACATGATGATCGGCGGGCTCTGCGAGAGCCCGCTCACCTTCAAGGCGATCGTCGCCTGGCATGAGGCCGTCAAGGAAGGCCGCATGCTGCTTCGCGACATCATCGACCTCGAGGCGACCAATGCCGCCGACACGCCCGATGGCGGCCCGACCGAGCAGCCCGAGGAGTTCGAGGAAGGCGAGGAGGGCGAGGGCCTCGGCCTCTCCCTCTCCGCCCTCGAGGAGAAGCTGAAGCCCGAGGCGCTGGCCGCCTTCGAGGCGATCGAGGCAGCCTATGCCAAGTTGCAGAAGCTGCAGCACAAGCGCATGGAGGCCTATACCGCCGGCGAGGACCTGCAGGGCAAGTCGGAGAAGACCTACGAGAAGGCCCGCGCCGAGCTGGTGGCGCTGGTGGAGAAGGTCCAGCTCCACAACAACCGGATCGAGGAGCTGGTCGAGCAGCTCAAGGGCCTGAACCGCAAGCTGACCGCGCTGGAAGGCCAGGTCCTGCGCATGGCCGAGGCCAGCAAGGTCAAGCGCGAGGAGTTCCTGCAGCACTGGCGCGGCGCCGAGCTCGATCCCGCCTGGTTCGAGCGGCTGTCGAAGCTGAAGGGCAAGGCTTGGCAGACCTTCATTCTCCGCTCGAAGGATGACGTGGAGTCGGTGCGGGGCCAGATGGCCATCGTCGCCAACGACACCAACCTGCCGATCGGCGAGTTCCGCCGGGTCTATGCCACGGTCAGCCGCGGCGAGCGCGACATGACCCAGGCGAAGAAGGAGATGATCGAGGCCAACCTCCGCCTCGTCATCTCCATCGCCAAGAAATACACCAACCGCGGCCTGCAATTCCTGGACCTGATCCAGGAAGGCAATATCGGCCTGATGAAGGCGGTGGACAAGTTCGAGTACCGCCGCGGCTACAAGTTCAGCACCTATGCGACCTGGTGGATCCGGCAGGCGATCACGCGGTCCATCGCCGACCAGGCGCGGACCATCCGCATCCCGGTCCATATGATCGAGACGATCAACAAGCTGGTCCGGACCTCGCGCCAGATGCTGCACGAGATCGGCCGCGAGCCGACGCCGGAGGAACTGGCGGAGAAGCTCGGCATGCCGCTCGAGAAGGTCCGCAAGGTCCTGAAGATCGCCAAGGAGCCGATCAGCCTCGAGACGCCGATCGGCGACGAGGAGGACAGCCATCTCGGCGACTTCATCGAGGACAAGGCGGCGATCATCCCGCTCGACGCCGCCATCCAGTCCAACCTGCGGGAGGCGACGACGCGGGTGCTCTCCTCGCTCACGCCGCGCGAGGAGCGGGTGCTGCGCATGCGCTTCGGCATCGGCATGAACACCGACCACACGTTGGAGGAGGTCGGGCAGCAGTTCAACGTGACGCGCGAGCGCATCCGCCAGATCGAGGCCAAGGCGCTGCGCAAGCTGAAGCACCCGAGCCGCAGCCGGAAGCTCCGCAGCTTCCTGGACAACTAGGCCCGGCGTCTGGCCACATGACGCCCGCCATGCGAGGAACATGGCGGGAAAGTCCAAGGGGTCCGCGCGTGGCGGTGAGCATGGCGTCGGAGACGATCATCCCGGTCGCGGTGGACGTGACCTTCCTCCGCATGGACCGCCCGCCGGAGGCGGCGGCGCCCGCGCTGCCGCCGGATGCCGGCGTGGTCCGGGCGGTGCGCTGCACCACCGGCTTCTACCGCTACCTCTACCACACCGTCGGCCACGACTATGTCTGGTGGCTGCGGCGCACCCTGCCGGATGCGGAACTGGCGGCGATCCTCGCGGACCGGGGCGTCACCATCCATGTCCTCTACCGCGACGGCGAGCCGGCCGGCTTCTACGAGCTCGACCGGCGCAACCGGCCCTCCATCAACCTGGCCTATTTCGGGCTCATGCCGCATGCCATCGGGCAGGGGATGGGCCGCGCCTTCCTGCGCCATGCGGTGGATACCGCCTGGGCCGAGCAGCCGCGCGCCCTGACGGTGAATACCTGCACCGCCGACCATAGGCGGGCGCTGCCCAACTACCACGCGGTCGGCTTCGGCCGGCTGCGGACGGTGCGGGAGATCTGGCAGGTGCCGGCGCGGCTCGGCTTGCCGATCCCGGAGCGGCTGCGCTACCGCTGACGCCCGCGCCGGACGCCGTCGGACGGGTGCCGGGCAGACAACCCGGCCGGTCGGACGCTAGGCTGACGCCAGCCGAGACGGGGGAAGCGCGCCATGAAGGTCGGCCTGTTCCTGAACACCCAGTTCCCCGAGGGCGACGACCTCCGCGCCCGCATGCCGGAGCTTGTCGAGCAGGTGCGGCTGGCGCGGCAATCAGGCTTCGCCTCGCTCTGGTTCCCCGACCACTACCTCATCGGGCCGGTGCAGATGCCGCAGCCCATGCTGCTGATGGCCTGGTTGCTGCGAGAGGCGGAGGGGATGACCATCGGCCCCAATATCCGCATCCTGCCGCTGCTGAACCCGGTGCTGGTGGCCGAGGAGGCGGCGACCATGGACCTGCTCTCCGGCGGCCGCTACGTGCTCGGCGCCGGCCTCGGCTACCGGGAGACCGAGTTCACCGCCTTCGGCGTCCCGGTCCAGGAGCGCGCGCCGCGCTTCGCCGAGCAGATCGGGCTGCTGCGCCGCCTCTGGACCGAGGAGAAGGTCACCCACAGGGGCCGCTTCTACACTGTGGAGGAGGCCTCCCTCTCCTGCCGTCCGGTCACGCCGGGCGGGCCGCCGATCTATGTCGCGGCGCAGGTCGAGGCCGCGATCCGGCGCGCCGCGCGCCTGGGTGATGCCTGGCTGATCGTCAATTCCTCGGCGCTCGATGTGGTGGTGCCGCAGATGCAGGTCTATCGCGCCGCGCTGGCCGAGGCCGGCCGGACGCCGCGGGAATTCCCGATCGCGCGGGAATGCTATGTCGGCACCTCCCACGCCACGGCCTTCGAGGAATGCCGGGCGGCGCTGCACTACAAATACGCGGCCTATGCCTCCTGGGGTCTCGGCCGCGGCAGCACCGACGCCGAGATGTTCGGCATGCCCTTCGAGCAGTTCGTGCGCGACCGCTTCATCATCGGCGACGAGGTCTCGGTGAAGGAGGAGATCGCGCGCTACCGCGAGGCGCTGGGCGTGGACCACTTCATCATGCGCCTGCAATGGCCGGGCCTGCCGCAGGAGCGGGTGCTGGGCAGCATCGAGCGGCTGGGTCGCATCTTCGGCTGACCGGGCCGGGACGTGGGCACCGGCCTGCCGGGAGCCGGGCGGGCAGCGGGCGGCCGCGGCGCATCCGGGGGAGGGCAGGCCATCCAGGACCGCCAGGCGGCCGGCCGGGTCCTCTTCGCCGGGCTCACCTCTCGCCGCCGCCCGCCAGCGGCATCGATGTCATGGCGTGGCCGCCGGCAGGCGCGCTGGCGGCACCCGAAGGGTCCGGACGCGTTCGAACACCGCCTCGTCCATCTCCCGTCGAGCCTCATGGAACGGTCCCGACCATCCGCCGACCACCTCCGCCCGCCGCTTCTCCGCCCGCAGGGCGATGATGGCGGGCAGGCTGCCGCAGGCCAGCAGCACCAGGCCGAGGAGGGACAGGCTCGCATCGATCTCAGTCATCGGAACCTCCTGTGCGCCGGGGCCCTTCCGCCCCGCGCCGATGCCGGACCATCGCAGCCCCTGCCTGAACCGGCGCTGAGCCGGCCGTTCAGCCGCGGTTCAGCCGCCACCCGTTACGGGCAATCCATGCGACGCCGCCTTCTCGCTGCCCTGGCCGCCCTGGCCCTGCTGCCCGCCGGCCCTGCCGTGGCCGATGACGACCATGAGCGCGCCCGGCGCGCGGTCGAGGCCGGGCGCATCCGCCCGCTCGCCCAGCTCCTCGCCGAGGTGGAGAGGCGCTTCATCGGCCAGGTGGTCGAGACCGACCTCGACGACGACGATGACAACGACGGCCGCTGGACCTACAGCTTCAAGCTGCTGCCGCCCTCGGGGCACATGTACCGGGTGGACCTGGATGCTGCGACCGGCGCCGTCCTGCGCACCAAGGGCCCGGTGCAGGAGCGGCGCTGATGCGCGTCCTGGTGGTCGAGGACAGCGAGGCGCTGGCCGCGCAGCTTCGCGCCGCGCTGGCCGCGGCGCATTTCGCGGTGGATGTCGCGCCGGACGGGGAGGAGGCGCTCTTCCTCGGGGAGACCGAGCCCTATGACGCCGTCATCCTCGATCTCGGCCTGCCGCGGCTGGACGGGCTGACGGTGCTGCGCCGCTGGCGGGCGGCCGGGCGGGCCATGCCGGTGCTGGTGCTGACCGCGCGCGATTCCTGGACGGAGAAGGTGGCCGGGCTGGATGCCGGGGCAGACGATTATCTCGGCAAGCCCTTCGCCATGGAGGAGCTGCTGGCCCGGCTGCGCGCCCTGGTCCGGCGCGCGCACGGAAGGGCGCAGGCGGAGATCGCGCTGGGCGGGCTGCGGATCGACCCGGCGGCGGGCACCGTCTCCCTGCACGGGGCGCCGGTGCGGCTCACGGGCCTCGAATTCCGTCTGCTCGCCTATCTCGCCCACCGCGCCGGGCAGGTCGTCTCCAAGACCGAGCTCACCGAGCATCTCTATGCCCAGGATTTCGACCGCGACAGCAATACGCTGGAGGTCGTGATCGGCCGTCTCCGCCGCAAGCTCGACCCCGCGCTGATCGAGACGCTGCGCGGCCAGGGCTACCGGCTGGCCGCCGCGGACGGGGGGTGAGTCGGCTTGGCGCTGCCGCGCTCCCTCACGCTCCGCCTCGCGCTGCTGACTGCGGCCTGGGTGGCGCTCGGCCTGACGCTGGCGGGCTGGCTCGTCCTCAGCCTGACTTCGGAGCAATTGCTGCGGACCTTCGACGGCAGGCTGCTCAACCTGCTGGATGCGGTGGCCGGCGCCGCGACGCTGACGCCGGAGGGCAAGCCGGGCGTCGGCACGGTGCGGGCCTTGTCGGCGCCCAATTTCGCCCAGCCGCTCTCCGGCTACTACTGGCAGATCGCCGTGCCCGGGGCGGGCAGCGCCACCTCGCGCTCGCTCTGGGATGCGCGGCTGCCGCCCTTCGATGTCGCGGCCGGATCGGGACCGGTCATCACCGACATCCCCGGCCCGCGCGAGGCGACGCTGCGCCTCGCCCAGCGCGCGGTCGTGCCGGAGGACGGCGCGCAGCCGCTGCTGGTGCAGGTGGGCGTGGCGCGGGACGCGCTCGACCGCGACATCCGGCGGCTGCGGCTGCTGGTCGGCGGCACCTTCGCCCTGCTCGGCCTCGGGCTGGTGGGCGGCGTCGCGGGGCAGGTGGTCTGGGGGCTGGCGCCGCTGCGCCAGGCGCGGCAGGCGCTGGCCGAGGTGCGCGCCGGGACGCGGGAGAGGCTCGTGGCCGGCTCCGCCCCCTCGGAACTCGCGCCGCTGCTCGAGGAGATCGACGCGCTGGTGGCGCAGAACCGGGCGACGGTGGAGCGGGCGCGGGCGCATGTCGGCAACCTCGCGCATGCGCTGAAGACGCCGATCGCGGTGCAGCGGACCGCGCTGGAGACGCCGCAGCCGGACCTGGCCACGGCGCGGGCGCAGGGCGCCGCCATGGAGCGGCTGGTGCAGCACCATCTCGCGCGCGCCCGGGCCTCGGCGCTGGCCGGCGCGGCGGCGGCCGAGTCGGCGCCGCTCGCGGTCGGGGAGGAACTGGCGCGCGCCCTGCGGCGGCTCTTCGCCGCGCGGGGGCTGGAGATCACGGTTGCCGGGGATGCCGCGGCGCGGGTGCGGGTGGACCACCAGGACCTCGCGGAGATGCTCGGCAACCTGCTGGAGAATGCCTGCAACTGGGCGCAGGAGCGGGTGCGGCTGGAGGTGCGGCGCGGGCCAGAGGGCGTGGCGGTCTCCATCGCCGATGACGGTCCCGGCCTGACGCCGGAGGAGCGGGAGCGGGTGCTGGCACGCGGCGCGCGGCTCGACGAGGCGGCGCCGGGCAGCGGCCTCGGCCTCGCCATCGTCCGCGACCTCGCGGGACTCCATGGTGGCAGCCTCGCGCTCGGCGAGGCGCCGGAGGGTGGGCTGCTGGCGCGGCTACTGCTGCCGGCCCGCTGACACCGGCGCAGCCACGAAAAAGGGCCGGCGGATCGCTCCGCCGGCCCCGGTTCAGCCCATGCCGTGCGGCTCAGCCGCCATGCGCCAGCATGGCCAGCAGCAGCAACGCGACGATGTTGGTGATCTTGATCATCGGGTTCACCGCCGGGCCGGCGGTGTCCTTGTAGGGGTCGCCCACCGTGTCGCCGGTGACCGCCGCCTTGTGGGCCTCCGATCCCTTGCCGCCATGGTGGCCTTCCTCGATGTACTTCTTGGCATTGTCCCAGGCGCCGCCGCCGGTGGTCATGCTGACCGCGACGAAGAAGCCGGTGACGATGACGCCGATCAGCATGGCGCCCAGCGCCTCGAAGCCCGCGGCCTTCCCGGCGATGGCGGCGACGCCGAAATAGACCACCAGCGGCGAGAGCACCGGCAGCAGCGAGGGGATGATCATCTCCCGGATCGCCGCCTTGGTCAGGATGTCCACCGCGCGCCCGTAGTCGGGGCGGTCGCGGCCCTCCATGATGCCGGGCTTCTCGCGGAACTGCTTGCGCACCTCCTCAACCACGCTCATCGCTGCGCGGCCCACCGCAGTCATCGCCATGCCGCCGAAGAGGAAGGGCAGGGCGCCGCCGAAGAGCAGGCCCATGACGACATAGGGCGAGGAGAGGCTGAAGGTCAGCGTGCCGACGCCCTGGAAGTAGGGGAAGGTCGTCGCATTCGCCGCGAAATAGGTCAGGTCCTGGGTATAGGCGGCGAAGAGCACCAGCGCGCCGAGGCCCGCCGAGCCGATCGCATAGCCCTTGGTGACCGCCTTCGTCGTGTTGCCCACCGCGTCCAGCGCGTCGGTGGTCACCCGGATCTCCTTTGGCAGGCCGGCCATCTCGGCGATGCCGCCGGCATTGTCGGTGACCGGGCCGAAGGCATCGAGCGCCACGACGACGCCGGCCAGCGCCAGCATGGTCGTGACGGCGATGGCGATGCCGTAGAGGCCCGCCAGGTTGTAGCTGCAGAGCACGCCGGCGATGATGATCAGCGCCGGGACCGCGGTGCTCTCCATCGAGACGGCGAGGCCGCGGATGACGTTGGTGCCGTGGCCGGTGACCGAGCTTTCGGCGATGGCCTGGACCGGCCGGTAGTCGGTGCCGGTGTAGTACTCCGTCACCACGATGATCAGGCCGGTCACCGCGAGGCCGACGACGCCGCAGAGGAAGAGGCTGAAGGCCGAGAAGCTCGCGCCACCCGCGGTGATCGTGCCGCTGCCGAAGACCAGGTAGGTCAGCGGCAGCAGGACGATCAGGCTGAGCACGCCGGTGACGATGAAGCCGCGGTACATCGCCCCCATGATGGAGTTGTTGGCCGGCAGCTTCACGAAATAGGTGCCGGCGATGGAGGTGACGACGCAGACCGCGCCGATCGCCAGCGGATAGAGCATGCCGAGATGCAGCATGTCCGCCGGGAAGGCGATGGCCGCCAGCACCATGGTGGCGACCATGGTCACCGCATAGGTCTCGAAGAGGTCGGCCGCCATGCCGGCGCAGTCGCCGACGTTGTCGCCCACGTTGTCGGCGATGGTGGCGGGGTTGCGGGGGTCATCCTCGGGGATGCCGGCCTCGACCTTGCCGACCATGTCCCCGCCCACATCGGCGCCCTTGGTGAAGATGCCGCCGCCGAGGCGGGCGAAGATGGAGATCAGCGAGGCGCCGAAGCCGAGCGCGACCAGCGCGTCGATCACGGTGCGGCTGTTGGGCGCGAGGCCGGCGATCCCGACCAGGATGAAGAAGTAGACGGCGACGCCGAGCAGGGCGAGGCCGGCGACCAGCAGGCCGGTGATGGCGCCCGACTTGAAGGCGACATCGAGGCCGGCGGCGAGCGACTGGGTGCTGGCCTGCGCCGTCCGCACATTGGCCCGCACCGAGACGTTCATGCCGATGAAGCCGGCCGCGCCCGACAGCACCGCGCCGATCAGGAAGCCGATCGCGACGGGGAAGCCGAGCGTGAGGACGATCAGCACGAAGAGCACCACGCCGACGATGCCGATCGTCGTGTATTGCCGCCGCAGATAGGCGGAGGCGCCTTCCTGCACCGCCTGGGAAATCTCCTGCATGCGGGTGCTGCCCGCATCCAGCGCCATCACCTGCCTGGCGGTCACCACGCCGTAGGCGATGGACAGCGCCCCCAGCACGATCACCAGGAGCAACGAAAACGTCATCAAGGCAGCAACCCCCCGTTCTTCTGTCTGTCGCCCGCCCGCATGCGAGGCCGACCCGGAACGCACCCCCGGTCAGGCCGCACGCCAGGCTTGGCGGTCGGCCGGACCCGGGGGAGGGGTCGGACGGCGCGCCTCGGCACGGCGCAGGCAGCCCACAGTAAACGGGGGCTTCGAGGCGCGCGCAACGGTGCCCGGCGACGGTACGCGCCCGGCGCGGGGCTCGCCGCCCCTGGTCCGCCACGCCGTCTTGCCGCCATCATCCGGGACTACCCCGCGCTCACCTAGACGGGAGAATCCGGCGCATGATTCAACGGCGAGGCCTGCTGGCCGCGGTGGCCATCCTGGCGAGCCTGCCCCTCCTGCCGGCCGCGGCGCAGGAGGTGGTGGAGAAGAAGGTCTTCGAGGCCGGGGAATTCCGCACCCGCGGCGGCGCCACCATCCCGAACACCCGCATCGGCTACCAGACCATGGGCAAGCTGAACGCGGCCGGGGACAATGCCGTCCTGATCTGCCATTTCTTCAGCGGCAACAGCCACGCCTTCGGCCGGCTCTCGGCGGGCGGCCCGGCGGGCTACTGGGACGCCATCATCGGCCCGGGCAAGGCGATCGACACGGAGAAGTACTTCGTCGTCTCGGCCGACACGCTGGTCAACGTGAACGTCCCGGATGCCAGCACCGTCACCACCGGCCCGGCCAGCATCAACCCCGATACCGGCCGGCCCTATGGCATGACCTTCCCCGTCATCGCCATGCGCGACTTCGTCGAGGTGCAGAAGAAGCTGCTCGACAGCCTCGGCGTGAAGCGCCTCGCCCTGGTCGCCGGCCCTTCCAATGGCGGGCTGCAGACCATCGAATGGGCGGCGGCCTATCCGGACTTCGTCGAGCGCGCCATGCCGGTCATCGCCGCCGAGATCGATGCCTGGATGCAGGGCTGGCTCGACATCTGGGAAGCCCCGATCAGGCTCGACCCGAATTGGCGCGAGGGCGACTACTACGGCCAGGGGCGGGAGCCGCCGCTGAAGGGCCTAGCGGAGGCCTGGAAGATCGTCACGCTGCATGCCCGCGACCGGCTCTGGGCGAAGCAGTACGACCGCAAGCTGCCGGAGGGCCAGGACCCCGCGCGGAAGATCGGCGACCGCTTCGCCATCGAGAAATGGCTGGACGATGCCGCCGCGGCGCGGGCACGGACCTCGGACGCCAATTCCTTCCTCTACATGGTCCGCGCCAACCAGCTTTTCCTGAACGACTATCCGAGTCTCGCCGCGGCCATGGAGGGGGCGGCGAAGCGCTGGCTGGTCATTCCCTCGCCGACCGACCGGGTCTTCGTCCTCGACGGCGCGCGGGAGTTCATCGAGGTGCTGCGCAAGGCCGGCAAGCAGGTGGACACGGCCGAGGTCACCGGCCCGCTCGGCCACCTCAATGGCGTGGTCGGCATGGCGCCGCTGGCCGACCGGATCCGCGCCTTCCTCGGCGCCTGAGCGCGGCGGCCGGGACCGCCCGTGTCAGGCGGTGCCGGCCGCCGCGGCCCGCGGCGCGATCCGGGCGAGCGCATCGACGAGCTGCGTGACGGCGAAGGGCTTCAGCAGCAGCGCGGTCGGGCCGGTGGCGGGGGCGGCAAGCATCCGCGCCCCGTCCTCCGTCAGGTAGCCGGTCATCACCACCACCGGCAGATCGGGATGGTCGGCGCGGAGGCGGGGGATCAGCTCCAGCCCCGTCATGCGCGGCATGGCCAGGTCGGTGACCAGCACGTCGAAGGGCAGGGCGGCGGCGAGCCCGAGTGCTGTCTCGCCATCCGCCGCATGCACGACGGCATGCCCCATATCGGTGAGCGCTTCGCCGATCACCGCCGCTGCGAGGGCTTCATCCTCCGCCAGAAGGACCCTCAGGCCGTCCACGCCCATCCCGTCTCTCCTCCACCGGCCCGCGATCCCGTCTGGCAGTGCGCATCATGGATCACGGATCGGTAACTAAACCGGTCCGTGTAAATTGCGGCCTCACTAGTGCGCGATAGTTGATGGAGCGACGCCGCTGCTGCCGTTTTTCACTGGGCAATCCGGGGCAGCATGGCGTCCGCGGTGGGGCCGCCCGGTGTTCCGTCATCGGGCATGGTGCGGGGTGCTGCCGGGACCAGGCTCAGGACCGCACCGGCGTCATCCGGCCCAGACGTCGATGGCCTCGAGATAGAGCCGGGCCGATGCATCGAGCGCGTGATGCCGGCGCAGATGCGCCCGCGCCGCCTCCCCGCGCGCGGCGAGTCCCGCCGGGTCGCGCAGCATCCCGCCGATGAGGGCGGCGAGTCGTGCCGCCGGCTCCGGTCCCGGGGCGAGTTTCGCCACCACGCTGTCCGGGTATTCTGCCGAAGGACCCGTCGCATCCACCACCGCCGGCAGGCCCATGCCGAGCGCCCGCACCAGCGCCCCGGATGTCTCGCCCGCCTGCGGCTGCCGGAGGTTCACGAGCAGGTCGGCGGCACGGGCATAGGGCAGGAAGGCTTCCTCCGGCAGCCAGCCCGTCACCCGCACCCGGCCGCCGAGGCCGTACCGGGCGATGAGCCCGTCCAGGTCCAGCCCCGGATCGGGCGCGCCGGCGACGAGATGCAGCAGGTCCGGAAATTCGCCGGCCAGCCGCGCCACCGCCTCCAGCACCAGGTCGATCCGCTTGGCCGGCGTCGCATGGCCGAGCGAGAGGAGGATGGGCGCCCGCTCCGGCAGGCCGAGCCGCTGCCGCACCGCCTGCCGCGTCAGCCCGTCCAGCGCCGGGACCTCGGGCGAGAGGTGGTGCGGGATGACGCGCAGCGGCGGGCCGCCCGGCCGGTGCACGCGCCCGGCGGCGAAGCGGCTGTGCAGGATCACGCCCCGCTGCCGGTCCAGCAGCATGCGGTTCAGCGGCAGCAGCCAGCGCAGCGACGGGTCGAACAGCCCCCGCCGGCGCAGCCGGGCCACCCGGCGCCCGGCAACGCCATGCTCGGCGACGAGCGCCGCCTCGTAGCCCGCCGGATTGCCGCGGCCGAGGGTCAGCGCCTCCACCAGGTGATGCAGCACCGGGTCGTGCAGGGTCACGATCCCGGGCCGGCGCAGGGCGCCGAGCAGGGCATGCGCATGGTCGAGGCTGTTGCCGACCTGGTGCAGGTGCGGCCAGGCCTGCAGGTCGCGCCGCGCCCGGTAGTCGAGCACCGCCAGGACCTCGACGCCCGGCAGCGGCACCACCTCGGCACGGCGGGCGACGACGGCGGCGACGGGCAGGTGGCGTGCCAGCGCCGGCAGGAGCTCCGCCGCATAGCTGGCGATGCCGGAGCGGGCCGGCGGCAGCGGGGTGAAGACGACCAGGCCCGGAAGGGCGGGCCTCACGCCTCCCGCCCGGCCTCAAGGGCGAGCAGGCGTGTCTCCAGCGCCTGGAGCCGGTGGTCCATCTCCGCCCGTGCCGCCGCGACCCGCTCCTCCACCCGCTCCGCCACCAGCCGGGCGAGGCTTGCGGCCACGGCGTCGCGGCGCACCGCGGCCTCGGGCGCGACCGGCCCGCCGAGCGCCGCGTCCAGCCGCTCCGTCACCTCGCGGCGCAGCGCGGCCATCTCGTAATGCAGGGCGGCGTCGCGCGATTCGATCAGGTCGGCGCCGAAGCCCGCGCCGCCGAGCAGGCCGATCGCCTCGTCATGCCCGGCGAGCTTGCGCAGCACCCAGTCGCGGAACACGGCGAGGCTCACCTGCACCGCGCGCGCGGGGCTCGGCGGCACGGACGGGCCCGGGGCGAAGCGCACCTGCGTGCCGGCGCGGCGCGCCTCCGCCGAGCCCGCGGCCTCGCGCAGCGCCTCGATCCGCCGCTCGGGCCGGCCGGCGATGCTCTCGCGGTAGTGCCGGTAGCCGGCCGGGTCCGGCAGGCGGCCGAGCACCGCCAGGTAGAGGTTGACGATGAAATCCTCGTCCTCCCCGCCGATCAGGTCGGCTGCCTCCCAGACCCGGCCAACCGCATTCTCCTGCGCCATGCGCCCGTTCCTCACTGTCGCGTGAGGCATGGCCTGGCGGGCGGCGGAACGCCAGTAGGGCCGGCGCTATTCGGCGGCCAGCCGCACCGGCTCGACGGGCTCGGGCACGGCCTCTCCGGCCGCGACCGGCGCGATGCCGAAGCGGGCATAGAGCGCCTCGAGCCGCGCGGCATAGCGCTCCGGGCTGAACTGCGCGGCCTGGCGCGGCCCGGCCTCCGCCAGCCGCGCCCGCAGCGCCGGGTCCCGGTCCATGGCCTGGATCGCCTGCACCAGCGCCGCGATGTCGTAGGGATCGACCTTCAGCGCGGCATCGCCCACGACCTCCGGCATGGAGGCGGTGTCGGAGGTGATGACGGGCGTCCCGAGCAGCATGGCTTCCAGCGCCGGCAGGCCGAAGCCCTCGTAGAGCGAGGGGAAGAGCACGGCGCGCGCGCCGCGGATCAGGTTCACCAGCAGCCGGAAGGGGACGTAGTCCAGCATCATCACCCGGTGCCGGGTGCGCAGGACCGAGCCCTCCTGCGCGAGGTAGCGGACATGGTCGTCGTGCAGCAGGCGGAGTTCCTGCTCGGACTTCCAGGCCTTCTTGCCGACGATGACCAGCGGCCCCTCCACCCCGCTGGCGAGGTAGGCCTGGATCAGCCGGCCGACATTCTTCTTCGGCTCGATGGCGCCGAAGAACAGCCAGTACTTGCCGGCAGCCAGGCCGAAGCTGCCGTCGATCTCGGCCCGCATCTGCTCGGGCGGGATGTCGATCAGCTTCCGCGGGATGTCGACGGCCTGGTAAGTGTTGGTGACCCGCTCCTCCGGGATGCCGAGCAGCGAGACGATGTCGCGCTTCGAGGCCTCCGACACCGTGACGATGTGGTCGGCGTCGCGGCCCAGCATGCGGGCGAGCCGGAGGTAGCGCCGCTTGTTGTCGAGCGTGGTGTAGGGCAGCCGCAGCGGCACCAGGTCGTGCATGGTGTAGAGGTTCGCCGCGCCCGGGATGCGCAGCGGCAGCGGGTAGGTCCAGTGCATCAGGTGCGGGCGGTCGCGCAGCCGCACGCTGAGCGGGCGCTGGGCAAAGGAATAGTGCACGTGCGCCTGCTGGAAGAGGTCCTGGGCGTTCCAGATCTCGTCGTAATGCGGCAGGCGGTCGCGGAAGGGGGCGGCGACGACCTGGCCGGTCATCGGCACCGGCGTCGCCACCTCGCCCATCATGGAATGCAGCATGCGGCGGGCGCGGCGCAGCGCGACCAGCCAGGTCGGCGGGTCGCCGGCCTGGTCGTCGAAGAAGGCGATCTCGCGGATCAGCGGGTTGATCGAGGGCGCCGCACGCGTGCCGTAGAGCACCCCGACGCGGTGGCCGAGCCGGCCCATCGCATAGCTGAGGTTGCGGGCATAGGTGGCGACACCCGTCCCCTGGTCGAGCGCCAAGTTGTAACCATCAAGGAACAGTCGCGAGGGCTGGCTCATGCCCGGGTCTCCCGGCTCTGGCTGCGGCGGGTCGTCGGGACGTGATGGCCGAAGGCCCGGTCATTCACATCTCGGCAATCCTTTGCACGCGGATATCTCTTGTCAGGCGATGAAGACCAGAGCTTTATCGCGTTACTGATGTGGAACCCTGTCGTGGCACGATCCCCGGAACCGATGGAAGGGCTGGTCGCCGAGGTCGCCGTGGCGGACCCGGTGCCGATGCGTGGCTGGGTGGCGCTGCGGCTTGTGGATGCGGCGATCCTTATGCTGCGGGTGACGGCCATCCTGGTGCTCCTGTCGCCCCTTCTGGGCCTCGCCATCCTGCTCGGCTGACATTCAGCAAGCGGTTAACCGGCATCGCCGCGCCTCCCGGGCCGGCCCGGCACCGCGCATGGCCGGGTCACAAGAGAGGCGAAATGCGTCATAGTTCATTTCGCCTTTTGATTTTAGAGCCGGGGAACGGATGGCACCTCTGGAGATGATCGCGGACACTGCGGCCGAGGCCGAGCGGCTGCTGGAGGAGGGGGACCGGCTGCGCGACCGGAGGGCCTGGGCCGATGCGGCCGAGGCCTATGGCCAGTATCTCCGCCTGAAGGGCGAGGATTGGGGCATCTGGGTCCAGTACGGCCATTGCCTGAAGGAGACCGGAGACCCCAAGGGGGCGCTGCTCTGCTACCGGGAGGCGGAGAAGCTCCATCCGCAGGACAGCGACCTCCAGCTCCAGATCGGCCATGCCCTGAAGCTGCTCGGCCGGGCGGAGGAGGCGCTCGGCGCCTATGCCATGGCGCTCTCCTTTGACCCAGGCAATCTGGACGCCCAGCGGGAATTGCTCGGCGTCGAGGCCGCGCCGCCGGCGACCCGTGCGCCCGCGCCCGCCGCCCCGGCGGCCCGCCCCGCCGCCCGGCCGGCCGCCGCCCCTGCCGCCGCCGTGCCGGCCGGCACCGTCCTGCTCTTCGACGCCTCCGACCTGCTCGACTATTTCCGTGCCAACCGCGCCCCCACCGGCATCCAGCGGGTCCAGCTCAACATCATCCGCGAGGCGCTGGCCGCGCCGGGCGCGGCGGCCGTCCTGGTCACCGCCTTCGACCCAGGCTCGGGTGCCTGGAAGCAGGTGCCGGCGGCGCTCTTCGGCCGCCTCGCCGCCCTCTCCGGCACCGGCACCGACACGGCCGAGCCGGCCTGGCGGGAGGCGGTGGAGGAGGCCCGGACGCTGCTGCGGGACGGCCCGGCGATCGAGCCCGCCCCGGGCAGCACGCTGGTGAACCTCGGCACCTCCTGGTGGCTGCCGGACTATCTCCGCCGGGTGCGGGAGGCGAAGGCGCGCCACGGCCTCCGCTACGTCCCCTTCCTGCACGACTGCATCCCGCTGGTCGTGCCGGAGCATTGCGAGGCGAAGCTGGTCGACGAGTTCGCCCGCTGGTTCGCCGGGCTCTGCCTGCATGCGGATGCGGTGCTGGCGAACAGCGACTGCACCCGCGCCGATTTCGAGCGGCTGCGTGCCCGGCTGCTGCCGGCGCAGTCGATCCCCTGCTTCGTGGTGCCGCTGGATGCGGCGCCGGAGGCGCCGGAGCCGGGCCCCCTGCCGCCGGCGGTGGCCGATGGCCGGCACTTCGTGCTCACCGTTGGCACCATCGAATCGCGCAAGAACCACCTGCTGGTCTTCCAGGCCTGGCTGACCCTGCTGCGCCGGCACGGGCCGGAGGCGGTGCCGGACCTGGTCTGCGTCGGCAAGCAGGGCTGGCTGGCGGAGGAGGCGCTGCGGCTGCATGCCCGCTCCCCGCTGCTGCAGGAGAAGGTGCACCTGCTGCACGCCGTGCCGGACACGGTGCTGGAGGCGCTCTATCGCGGCTGCCTCTTCACCCTCTGCAACAGCTTCTACGAGGGCTGGGGCCTGCCGGTCACCGAGAGCCTGGCGCATGGCAAGGTGCCGCTGGTGCCGAACCATTCGGGCTTCCGCGAATCGGGCGCTGAGGGCGCCGTCTTCTTCGCCCCGAACAGCGAGCCGGAACTGGCCGAGCATGCCTGGTGGCTGGCGACCGATGCCGGCCACCGGCGGGCGCTGGAGGCGCGGATCCATGCCGGGCTGCGGCTGCGGACCTGGTCGGAGATCGCGGCGCAGGTGATGCGCGACGCCGTCGCCGGCGCGGGGCTCGCGCTGCCGGCGCCGCTCGAGCGGATCGCGCTGCCGCTCGGCCAGGCGCATCCGCTGCGGCTGCTGCCGGGGCCCGAGCCGGTGCCGGCGATGGCCCTGGCCGATGCCCTGCGGGAGGGCCCGGGCTGGGGACCGCTGGAGCGCTGGGGAAGCTGGGCCCGGCCGGGCGCGAGCCGGCTCCGCCTGCCGCTGCCGGCCGAGGCCCATGGCGCGCCGCTGCGCCTCTACCTCGAGATCCGCGCGCCGGCCTCGCCCAGCCGCTTCGCCCTGCGCGTTGCGCGGGAGGGCCTGGCCGAGCCGGTGACGCGGCGCCTGGAGACGACGGCGGAGGAGCGGCTCTTCGTCATGCTCCCGCTGCCGGTGGGCGGCGCCGGCGACCTGCTGCTCTCGATCGAGCCGGCGCCGAGCCAGGAGCCGGT
This sequence comes from Paracraurococcus lichenis, assembly GCF_030657435.1. Classification (GTDB taxonomy): domain Bacteria; phylum Pseudomonadota; class Alphaproteobacteria; order Acetobacterales; family Acetobacteraceae; genus Paracraurococcus; species Paracraurococcus lichenis. Next base: position 317,601 of record NZ_JAUTWS010000002.1, read on the forward strand.
CGGGATCTGCAGCCTCATGGCCTGCCGCGCCGACGACCTCGCGGCGCGGCTCGACTATCTCGAGGCGCATGCCCTGGCGCGGCTGCCCGGCGGCTGATCCCGCCGGAGGGCGGCCCGCCCCCGGCCGCGGCGTCGCGCGCCGGGGGCGGGCGGCTGCGCGCCCCATCCACGGCGCGACCGGGCAGGCCCGCGCTGATGGGCGGGAGCTGATGACGCCTGGTACCGGCCTGCGAATATCCTGACGTCTGCAGGCCGGTACCGCGCGGAGGTCGATGCAGGACGCCGACGGCATGTCGGCTGCGCGCCAGACATGGAGCCATGTCGGTCAGCAGTCATGCTGGCCGGCATGTGCGGACTCGCTCAGGCGCGGTTTGCTCCATCGCGCAAAAGGCCGACCGGCCGATGCGAGCCACGGCGGGCGTCGAGCGGACAGGCGTTGGCCCGTCGCTGCCGCCTCGGCAGCCGCCGTGCGCGAAGGGAGCGGCAGGCGGCGGCGACCCGCGGAGGGGACGCCGCCGCGCCCCGCTAGAGGAAGACCCGGGTCGCCACCGCGATCTGGTAGATCAGCCCGAGCAGGTCGCTGCCGATCTGGAAGAGCTTGGGATCGAGCCGCGGCAGCACGATCAGCTCGTCGCCCGGCTTCGGCACCTCCTGCGGGTCGAGCAGCAATTCGCCGCTGGCCCGGCGGATCATGAGCGAGCTGTCGGAGCCGCGCGGCGCGTAGCCGCCCGCCGCCTTCACGTAGTCCGCCAGCCGCATCTCCGGCTTCCAGACCACGGCGCGCGGCGCCGTCACCTCGCCGGCGACGAGGACGGTCTGCGACTTCTCCGGGATGACGATGACGTCGCCGTCCTCGAGCCGCAGCGGCGAGCAATGGCCATTGCCGTCCACCACCACCAGCCGGCCCTCCGGCTGGGTGCGGCGGGCGCGCTGGATGTAGGAGGAGACGAGATTCGCCTCGCTCGACCGGATGGCGGCGACGCCGGTGGTGGGCGAGACCGCGAGGAAGAGCTGCCGCTCCAGCCGGTCCAGCGCCTCGTCGATGGCGCGGCGCTGCTGCTGCGCGACCGAGGGACGCAGCAGGAAGACCGAGCGCGTGTCGGCGAGCAGCGGGTCGACCGCCACATGGTCCAGCACCTGGCAGAGCTGGGCGTCGCGGTCGGCGACGAGCACCGAGGGGCCGATGCGGCTGCCCTCCACCGTCACCCGCACGGTGCGCGCGGGGCTGTCTGTGATGAAGGTGACGGTGTCCTGGTCCTGCAAGGACAGCGTCGGCAGCTCGGCCAGCGTGGCGTAGCGCGAATAGGGCTGGCCGTTGCGGGTGCCCTTCACCACGGCATTGGTGGCCGAGGGCAGGGGGCGCGCATAGTCGAGCAGCTCGCGCCCGGTCATGGCGCGGCCCGGCACCTCGAAGAGGTAGTTGTTGCGCACCGCGCCGTCGGCGCCGACCACCGCGCGCTGCTTCGCCACCACCAGCGTATCGCCTTCCTGCAGCCGGAGGCGCGGAAGCTGGCCTTCCAGCAGGAAACGGTAGAGGTCGATAGTCGTAACGGTATGGCCGCCTCGCTGCAGGGCGATCTCGCGGTAGGAGCCGCGGCCGGGGTCGACGCCACCGGCGCGCACCAGGAAGTCCACCACGCTGTCGGCGGCCGAGCCGGCGAAGCGGCCGGGGGTGCGGACGAAACCGGTGACGAAGACGCCGATGCGGTTGGTCGAGAGCAGGACGGCATAGACCTGCACCTGGTCGGTATAGACCTTCTTGACCTCGCTCTCGACCACCTTCTGCAGGTCGCCCGCGCGCGTGCCGGCGACGCGGATGGGGCCGATATTCGGCAGGAAGAGCATGCCGGAAGGGTCGACCTGGCCGACCACCTCCGCCTCCACCGCGCCCCAGACCCGGACCGAGACGCGGTCGCCGGGCACGAGCTGGTAGTTCGGGTTGGGCGCGTCAGAGACGGCCGTCGCCTCCCGGGTGAAGAGGCTCGCGCCGAAGACGGCGGTGGCGCCGGCCGCGCGGCTGCCGTCGCCGAGCGGGCCGATCGCGACCGGCCCGCCCTCCGATGCGGTCTCCGTCCCGGCGCGGCTCACCACGCGGTCCTGGCCGACCAGGCTCTGCAGCGCCTGCACCACGCCCTGGTTGGGCGCGGAGGGGATGACCGATTGCGCGGCGCGCTGCTGCAGCACCTGCATCGGCGTCTGGGCCGAGGCGCCGCCCCCGGCGAGTGCGACAGCAACGAGGACCGTACTGAACCTAGGACGCATGTTCGCGCATTCCCGCGATGAGCAGCCAGGCCAGTCCGTAGCCGACGGACAGGCAGGCGAAGATGTAGACGATGGTCAGCGCGGACTTGGGGTAGCGCGCATATTCGGCGAGGTTCGGCTCCACCACGCGAAGGAGGAAGATCTGCTGGCGCTGCGCGTCGCCGCGCGCCTTCTCGAGCGAGGCGGTGGCGGAGGCGAGCTGCGCATGCGCCAGCTCGCGCTCGACCGAGAGCCGCTCATACTCGCCGACCTGCTGCGAGACGCGGTCGTCGCCGCCGAGCCGGCGGCGCTCCTCGGCAATCTGGGCGGTCAGCGCCTCCACGCGGTTGCGGAGCGGAAGCAGGCGTGGGTTGTCGGTGCGGGCGAAGCGCTGCGCTTCCGCCAGCTCGGCCCGCGCCTGGGCCAGCGCGCCCTCCAGCCGGCCGATATTGTCGACGGCGATGCCGGCCGAGCGGGTCGGGTCCACTGCGCGCTCGCGCTCGCGGAACTCGCTGATGGCGAGCTGGGCCTGGGTCAGCCGCGCCTCGGCGCGCTGGACCTCCTCCCGCGCGACGCGCAGGCCATCCTCCTGCAGCCGCTTGTTGAGCCGGTTCACCAACTCCTCGGACAGGCCGAGGAGGTTCTCCGCGATGAGCTTGGAGTCCTCCGCGCGGAAGCTGCGGACGCGCAGCGTGGTGATGCCGCTGGTGGTGTCGTACTCGGCACCGGCCATGCGGCGGAAGTAGTCGAGCAGGCGCTCGGCGGTCGGGTTCGACCACCAGAGCCGGGCGAGCGGGTCGGCTTCCGGCCGGCGGAAGATCTCGACCACCGGCAGGCGCCCGCGCAGCGCCGCGACCACGTCGTGCGACTGCAGGTAGTCCCGCACGCCCATCGCGTCCTCGGAGGCCGGGCGGAACCCGGCGCTGGCCATCATCTCGCCGAGGCCGCCTCCGCCGCCGCCCCCGCCGCCGCTGGAGCGGCCGCGGACGAGGAAGCGGGCTTCCGATTCGTATTGCGGCGCGGCGATGCCGTAGAGGTAGACGGCCGCGAGCAGCGTCGGCAGCAGCACGGTGACCGTGAAAGCGTTGCGCCGGACGAGGCGTCGCAGCCGCGTCAGCAGTCCGGGCGCGGGGACCGGCCCGGACCAGCCCGCGGCGTCGAGGCCTGCCTCAGGCAGCGTGGTAGGCGGCGATTGCTTCGTCCAGATCGTCATAGCGGGTCAACCTACCATCCTGGAGGATCGCTGCGGTCTTGCAGAAGGCCCGCACGGTTTCAGCCTGGTGAGAGACAAGCAGCAGGGTGCTGCGGGATTGGAGATCGGCGAGGGCGGCGCGCGCCCGCGCGGCGAAGCGGCTGTCGCCGACCGCGATCGCCTCATCCACGAGATAGCAGTCGAACTGCACGGCGAGCGAGAGGGCGAAGCCCAGCCGCACGACCATGCCGGAGGAATAGGTCTTCACCGGCATGCGGAAATAGCTGCCGAGATCGGCGAAGTCCTCGACGAGTTCGACCGTCTCCCGGATCGGCTTGTCGTAGATCCGCGCGATGAAGCGGGCATTGTCGGCGCCGGAGATGCTGTAGTGCATGGCACCGGCGAAGCCGAGCGGCCAGGAGACGCTCATGCGCCGCTCGATGCGTCCGGCATTCGGGTGCTCGACGCCGGCGATCAGGCGCAGCAGCGTCGTCTTGCCGGCGCCGTTGCGGCCGAGGATGCCGACCTTTTCCCCGCGCCGGAACTCGGCATCGACACCGCGCAGGACCACCTTCGCACCATGGTGCGTCTTGTAGGTCTTGTGGACATCGGTGAGCCGGATCATGGCGCTCAGACGACCAGGTGGAGCCGCGCCTTGCGCAGCGCCGCCAGGCCAAGCAGGTGCAGGACCGCGATCCAGGCAATGACGTAAGGGATGTCGAAATGGGTGGGCACGATGGTCCCGTAGAGGCCGCGGCGGACGAGTTCGAAGCAGTGCACCGTCGGCACGACGAGGGCGGCCGCCTGCAGTTCGGTCGGCAGCCAGAACACCATGAAGAACGCGCCGGTGAAGCCCATGGTGAGATAGGTGAAAAGGTGGGTTATGCGCTCGAAGAGCTCCGTATAGACAGAGCCGGCGGCGATCAGGAACGCGATGCCCTGGGCGATGCCGAGCATCAACACCATGCCGAGCACCATCAGCCCCGGCTCCTTCGGCCATTCGCCGAAGATGGATCCGAACAGCAGCAGGAGGATGCAGAGCGCGATTCCGACGGCGCAGAATTCCAGCAGGTGACGCGACAACATGATGTCGAGCACCGTGATGTGGCGGTGATAGAGCAGCGACTGGTTGCCTTCGATGCCGGTCGCTGCACGGTTCACGACGCCGCGGAACAGGTAGAAGGGGACGTAGCCGACCGTCCAGAAGACGAAGGGATTGAGGCCGCCGGGCATGTCGTGGCCGGTCACCAGGTGCAGGCCGCCGATCGCGCTGCCGAGCATCAGCGGTTCGAGAAAGAGCCAGACATAACCGAGGTTGTCGCGGCCGAAGCGAGTGCCCATCTCGCGCAGGATCAAGGCGCCCACGACCCGTACCTGGATTCGCAGGCAGGTCCAAAGGCGCGGCTGCGGCGCGACCGCGTCGCTCAAGGTCTGGCCCCAACGTTGCCGAGCAGCAGCGGGCGTGCCGGTACCCATTGCCCATCCGTCTGGCAGAGCAGGTTCGCACGGCCGCCGGTGCCGGAGCCGACCAGCACCTCGCGGCATTCCCGCCCGCTCGCGGCGGCATAGGCGCGCAGCACACGGACCGGCGCCGAGCGGCCATCCTCGAAGGTCACGAGGCCGTCCCGGCCCGGCGCCGCGGAAGCCACGAAGCGACCGAGCGCATCCTGTGGCGCGGCAGCAGGGGCGGGCGGCGCGGACGACAGGGTGGCCGGGCGCTCGCCACCCCCGCAACCCGCGACCAGCAGCATAACCCCCACCAACAGGGCCGAGGCCGGAATTGATACGGCAGGGCACCTCGAAGCGCCCGAGTTGAAAATCATGTGTTCGCAGCCTCCAGCACTTCCTCTACCAAAGTGCGAGCCAGGGGCAACATATTTCCTTGAGGCGTTAGTGACGGTTTTCGAACGCTGCGATGCAGGTCACCCTCGGGCAGCGGCGGCACGCTGCGCCGCCGGTGCGCTCGGCCGGGCCGCCTCCAGGGGATGCGGCGGCAAAATATGAGTCGAACCGTTAACGTTCCCTTTTCGGCTCCGATGCGGCAGGGCTCGGCGGCCCCGCCGGGAGAGGGGCTGTTCCGCGCGCCGGGCTTCGGCACGGCTTGGGCGCCTGTTGCTACGCTGGAGGCCAAGGGACCCGACCCGGTGGCGGCCGCGGTCGCGGCCGGTCTTGCGGGGGCTAGGCCGGACGGGGCGGCGCGCGCGGCCGCCCGCGACGTCATGGCGCGGCTGCGCGCCGCCCGGGTCGGCGGGGCGCCGGGCCTGCCCGATCCGGGCCCGATCGGCCTCGGTCTGCCGGCGCAGGCGGCGGCGGTGGTGTTGGACCCGGGGAGGGACTTGCCGGCGGCACGGGCGATGGTCGCCGCGGCCCTGGCCACGGAGCGACCGGTGCTGGTCGCCCTCGACCCGGATGCGCCCCCAGGCGCAAAGCCGGTGCTGGAGGCCGCGGGCGCGCGGCGGTTGCCGGGACGCCTCGCGCCCTGGACGCTGCTCGACCTCGCCGCCTCGCTGCATACGGTCTCGGCGGAGATGGCGCTGCTGGCCGGTGCGGCGGGGCTGACCGTGATCCTCGGCGGGGACGTGCCCTGGGGCGGCGTGCCGGCGGAGGCGGCGATGGCCGCGCTGCTCGCCCGCACCCGCTGGATCGATCCCTTCCGCGGCCGGCCCTGGACGGCGGCGGAGGGCATCGCCCAGCTCGCCGACTGGCGCCGGGCCGAAGCCGCGAACCGCCGCATCGTCGCCGCCACCGGCATGGACCTGTTCAAGCGTACCGCCATGCGGGACTGGCTGGCCGGGCAGGGGACGGCACCCCGCCTCCGCTTCCGCGCCTCGGCCGCGCTGCGGCTGGCGCGGGCGCAGGGCGGGGATGTCGCGGTCTGGGCCGCCGCCATGCCGCCCGGCCTGCCGGCGCGCGCCGCCGCCGCCGGCGTCGGGCTGGTGCGGATCGAGGACGGCTTCATCCGCTCCGCCGGCCTCGGCGTGCACAGGGCGCGGGCGGCCTCCCTGGTCATGGACGGGGCCGGGATCCATTACGACCCCTCGACCGAGAGCGAGCTCGAGCGCCTGCTGGCGACCACCGTCTTCGACCCGGCGCTGCTGGCGCGGGCGGCACGGCTGCGCGGCATGATCACCGCGACGGGCGTGACCAAGTACAACCTGGCCGGGCCCGCCGCGCTACCGGCGCTGCCGCCGGGGCGGCGGGTGATCCTGGTGCCGGGGCAGGTGGAGGACGACGCGGCCATCCGCCGCGGCGGCGGCCGCATCCGCACCAACCTCGCCCTGCTGCGGGCGGTGCGGGCGGAGAACCCCGAGGCCGTCATCCTGTGGAAGCCGCACCCGGATGTCGAGGCCGGCATGCGCCGCGGCGCGGTGCCGGCGCGGGAGGCCCGTGCGCTCGCCGACCATGTCCTGGATCGGGTCCCCATCGGCCCGCTCTATGCCCTGGCACCGGAGGTGCACTGCATCTCCAGCCTCACCGGCTTCGAGGCCCTGCTGCGCGGACTGCCCGTGGTGACCTGGGGCCAGCCCTTCTATGCCGGGTGGGGGCTGACGGCGGACCGCGACCCGCCGCCCCGCCGTGGCCGGCGGCTGAGCATTGATGAACTCGTCGCCGGCGCCCTCATCCTACACCTGCGCTGCCGCGACCCGGTGACGGGCCTGCCCTGCCCGCCGGAACTGCTGGTCGAGCGCCTGGCGGAGGGACGGACGGCCCCCCCGCCGCCACCGCGCGTGCCGGCGCCGCTGCGGGCCTTCGTCGCGCGGTGCTCGCGGCTGCTGGCCGGGCTGGGAGCCAGGCTGTAGAGGCGCCGGACATTCTCGCGCCGACCGCGCAGCGCGAGAATGCTCCAGGCTCTCGCTTTGCTGGGCGGAGTCTCGCCGCCGTGCCTTTCCACCCTGCGGCGATCCGCTCTACCGCGTCGTCTGCTCCCGCGCCGCAAGCTGCTGGATCTGCCGCTTCATCGCGGTCAGCAGCGCGGCGACCGAGCCGTTGTTCTGCTGGATCACCGCCGAGTACTCACTGCGCTGGGTCAGCCGCAGCGAGGTCCCCTCCGCGATGACGTCCACCACCTTGGGCTGGCCGCCGACATCGCCGACCCGCCAGTCCAGCGCGAAGGGCGCGCTGTTCGGCCGCTCGATGATGGTATTGACCAGCACGTCGTCCTCAGTGCGCTGCTGGCTGCGGCCGAGGGAGAAGCGCACGCCCTGGTACTCCCCGAAGCGGGCGGAGAGGTTGCGGATCAGCGTCTCCTCGAAGAGCTTCAGGTATTCCTGCTGCTCCGCCGGGCTTGCCTGCCGCCACCAGCGGCCGAGGATGAAGCGGCCGACGCCGTCGATGTCGACGGCCTTGCGCAGCACCGCCGCCACCCGCTGGCGGCGGGTGGCGATATCCGAGCGGGTGTCGTTGATGGCGGCGACCAGGTCCCGTCCCGTCGTCTCGATGAAGGATGCGGCGCGGCCGATATCCTGCTGCGCCCGTGCCGGCCCGGCCAGCGGCAATGCGAGGCCCGCGCCGAGCAGCAGGCGGCGATGGAAAACGGTCATCTCAGTCTTTCTCCCGGTCGGATCAGCGCGGCGCCTGCGGCGCCACGCCGGTGCCCACGCCGAAGCCGGTGCCGCCGGCAGCGGACGGCGCGACCCGGTCGTTGCTGTTCCTGATTTCGGCATTGCGGCGCTGGCGATAGGCGCTGCGCAGCACGGCATAGGGGTCGAGCGACTCGCGCTCGACGGCATCGAGGGTATCGATCAGCGATTCACGGGTGTCCACCACGGTCGCGCCGGCACGGGTGCCGGTCAGGGCATCGACCACGACGCCCTGGCCCACCCAGGTCAGTGGGTCGCCGGCAATGCCGAGGCCGAAGCCGGTGAGGTCACGGGGGTTGGACGGGCCGAGGACGGGGATGAAGAGATAGGCGCCCTCGCCGACGCCCCAGACCGCCAGGGTCTGGCCGTAATCCTCGGAATGGCCCGGCACCTTGAACCAGTCATTGGCCACGTCGAAGATGCCGCCGATCCCTAACGTGGAATTGATCAAGAATCGCCCCAGCGTGTCGCCGGCCCGGCGCGGCTCGCCCTGCAGCATGTCGTTGGCCAGGATCACCGGCGTGCGGAGATTGCCGAGCAGGTTGCGGACGCCGGTGCGGACCGGCTGCGGCACCACCTCCCGATACCCCACGGCGACCGGCCGCAGGACGACGCGGTCGATGCCCTGATGGACGGAGTACATGGTGCGGTTGAAGGGCTCGATCGGGTCGTTGGTCTGCCTGAACTCGGCGACCGCATCCGGGTCGGACGGGTCGGGCCTCTGGGCGCAGCCGTCCAGCAGCGGCAGCAGCAGCGCCGTGGCCAGGGCGGTCCGGGCCAGGCGGGATGGGATCGGCATGGTCAGGTGCATCGGCGGCGGGGCCCTCTTGCGTTGGTTGAGCGCAATAATACCTCACGATGCACCGCGCCACACAGACGGGCGCCCGGCGCGCCTCGGTACTGTGAAGGTCATGTAGACCGTTGGGGTAGCGCTGCAACGCCACAAACTGTATCCGGTGCCCGGGATTGCGACGACGTTGACCCGCGCAAAGGTGAATGATGGATCAGACCATGCCTGACGCCGCCGAGTTCGCCCATCCGCGTTCGGCCGCCGGCACCCTGCAGCGCTGGCTCACCGGCCCGCGCGTGGGTGGTCTTCCCCCGCTCGCCGGCCTTCCCGCGCCGGCGCTGTCCTTCGAATTCTTCCCGCCGAAGACCGAGGCGCTGGAGAACCAGCTCTGGTCCTGCATCCGGCGGCTGGAGCCGCTGGCCCCGCGCTTCGTCTCCGTCACCTATGGCGCGGGCGGCACCACCCAGGCGCGCACCCACGCCACCGTGGCGCGGATCGTGAAGGAGACCTCGCTCACGCCCGCGGCGCACCTGACCTGCGTCGGCGCCTCCCGCGGCGAGGTGGACGACGTCGCCCGGGCCTATTGGGAGGCCGGCGTGCGGCATATCGTCGCGCTGCGCGGCGATCCGCCGGCGGGTGCCGAGCGCTACGAGCCGCATGCCGAGGGCTATGCCTTCGCCGCCGACCTCGTGGCCGGCCTGAAGAAGGTGGCGCCCTTCGAGATCAGCGTCGCGGCCTATCCCGAGGTGCATCCGACCGCGCTCTCCTCCGACCATGATCTCGACAACCTCAAGCGGAAGATCGATGCCGGCGCGACGCGGGCGATCACCCAGTACTTCTTCGACAGCGACATCTTCCTGCGCTTCCTCGACCGCTGCCTCGCGGCCGGGATCACCGTGCCGATCGTGCCGGGGATCATGCCGGTCTCCAACTTCACCCAGATGAGGAAATTCTCCGCCATGTGCGGCGCCGGCGTGCCGGATTGGATGGGCCGGCTTTTCGAGGGGTTGGAGGACGATGTCGAGACCCGGCGCATGGTGGCCGCGGTGGTCGCGGCGGAGCAGGTGCGGCTGCTGCAGGCGAACGGCGTGGACGAGTTCCACTTCTACACGCTGAACCGCTCCGACCTGGTCTACTCCATCGCGCATATCCTGGGCGCGCGGCCGAAATCCGCGGGCTGAGGGTGCAAGGCGCCCGCGGCCGGGCGGGCGCTACTCCACCTTGATCCCCTCGGCCTGGATGATCGCGCCGAGGCGCGATCGCTGGTCCTGCCAGAAGGTGCTGAACGCCGCGGGCGAACTGCCGACCGGGATCATGCCGAGCTCGCCGAGGCGCTTCACCGCATTCGGGTCCCGCATGCCGGCCTGCGCCGCCTCCGCCAGCCGGTCGATGATCGGCGCCGGCGTGCCGGCGGGGACGTAGAAGCCGAGCCAGTCCGCGACGTCGAAATCCGGGAAGCCCTGCTCCTGCACGGTCGGGACCTCCGGCAGGTTGGGCAGCCGGTGGGCGATGCTGACCGCGAGCCCGCGCAGCCGCCCCTCCTGCGCCAGCGGCGCCGCCTGCGGCAGGGTCGAGAAGACGAACTCCGCATCGCCCGCAAGGATGCCGGCGACCGAGGCGGCGCCGCCGCGATAGGGCACGTGGTTCGCCGTGACGCCGGCGCGGCGCAGCAGCAGCGCCGGCGCGAGATGCGTCGCGGTGCCGACGCCGGAGGAGGCGAATGGGATCCGCCCCGGCGCCTTGCGCAGCCGCTCCAGCAACTCCGGCAGGGTGCGCGCAGGATGGTCGGCCCGCACCACGCAGAGCAGCGGCGAGACCACCATCTGGCTGACCGGCGTCAGCGCCTTGGCGAAGTCGTAGGGCAGGCCTGGGATCAGCAGGTGGTTGACCGCGCCACCGGCGGTATCGGCCAGCGCGGTGTAGCCATCGGGCGTCGCCTGCGCGACTACCCCGGCGCCCACCGAGCCGCTGGCGCCGGCGCGGTTCTCGAGCACCAGCGCCTGGCCGAGCACCTGCTGCATGGCGGGCGCCGCCAGCCGCATTGGAATGTCCGCCCCGCCGCCCGGCGGCCAGGAGATGACGACGCGGATCGGGCGGTTCGGCCAGTCCCCCTGGGCGCGGGCAGCAAACGGCGCGGCAAGCGCGGCGGCAATGAGCGGACGTCGGCCCAACCTGGCGGTCATGAAAGCCTCCCCTGGTTTTCCACCATCCTGCCCGTGGCAGCGGCCGTGGGAAAGGCTTTGGCCCCGCCCGGCACGGGTCTAGGATGCCGGGCAATGACGACCAAAGGGGAAACGACCATGCGTCTGTCCGACGACCAGGTCCGCCAGTTCCATGAGGAAGGCTGGCTTTTCCTGCCCGAAACCTTCACGGCCGAGGAGATCGCCGTCCTGCGGGAGGAGGCGGAGGCGATCTACCGCGAGCACCGCCCGGAGATCTGGCGCGAGAAGTCCGGCGCGCCGCGCACCGCCTTCGCCGCGCATACCTATAACGAGGCCTTCCGCCTGCTGGGCGCGCATCCCCGCATGATCGAGCCGATCGAGCAGATCTTCGGCGAGAAGCTCTACATGCACCAGTTCAAGATCAACGCGAAGGCCGCCTTCACCGGCGATGTCTGGCAGTGGCACCAGGACTACGGCACCTGGCTGCGCGACGACGGCATGCCGGAGCCGCGCGCCATGAACATCGCGGTCTTCCTCGATGAGGTCATGCCGATCAACGGCCCGCTGATGCTGATCCCGCGCAGCCAGAGGCACGGCAACCTCGATGCCGGCCACGACCTCAGCACCACCTCCTACCCGCTCTGGACCATCAACGACGAGGTGGTGACGAAGCTGGTGCAGGAGGGCGGCATCGTCGCGCCGACCGGCAAGCCGGGCGGGCTGCTGATGTTCCACGGCAACCTGGTGCATGGCTCGGCGCCGAACATCACGCCCTATCCGCGGAAGATCGTCTACCTCACGCTGAACGCCGTCTCGAACCATATCCGCAAGCCGACGCGGCCGGAGTGGATCGCGCATACCGACTTCACGCCGATCGAGCCCGTCGCTGACGATGCGCTGATGCAGTATGCGCGGCGGTATCGGCAGGCGGCGGAGTAGCGCGTCGCGTGGCCCGGGGGGAAGGGAGAGAACTCCCTTCCCCCCGTACCCCCACAACCCTCCTTTTTCTCTGAGTCCGCAGGTTGAGACAGCGGACTCGGAGAAGAAGGGTTCGGCGCACTGCGCCGAACGGGTACCAACGGGAGGGGAGTTCTCTCCCCTCCCGCCTGACGCATGCTAGGCCTTCCGCTCCGCCCCGACCGGCAGCGTCGCCAGCCGCGCCATCTCGCCCACGGAGAACAGCCCCGGATCGGCCAGGTAGGCCTCGGCCATCGGCAGCGCGTCCACGCCCCAGAACAACTCCGTGCCGATCCGCAGCGTCGGCACGCCGAAGACGCCGGCCGCGATCGCCGCCTCGGTCGCGGCGCGCAGCGCCTCCCTGGCGCCGCGCGCGGCGACCAGCGCCTCGTAATCCGCCACGCCCAGCCTGCCGCAGAGGGCGGCGAGTTCCCGCGGGTCGCTCGCGTCCCGCCCCGCGGCCCAGGTGAACTCGAAGGCCGTCCGCACCGCGGCCGGCGTCGCCCCCAGCGCCGTCAGCAGCCGCAGCACCTCCAGCGAGCGGAAGGGGTGCCGCGGCGGGAAGCGCATCGGGATGCCGGCGCGCGCCGCCAGGAACTGGCTCAGCCGATAGGTGTGCAGACGCTTCGGCGGCAGCTCCGCCGGCCCGACCGTGCCCCAATGCGCCAGCACGGCGCCCAGCACCACGGGTTGCATGGTCACGGCATGCTTCGCCGCCAACGCCTCGACTGCCGGCAGGGCGATCCAGGAGAAGGGCGAGACGGTATCGAAGTACCAGGTGATCGCCGGTGGCGTGGTCATGGCGCTCTCCCGCGGTTGCAGCGCAGCATGACCCGGAACGGTCGCGGCCGGAAGCGCCTCCATGGTTGGAGCGGTTCGCGCGACGTTCTATACGGGCCAGCGTGTCCGTCTCCCATGCCCCGATTCCCGACTACCTCTCCCGCCTGAACCCGGAGCAGCGGGAGGCGGTCGAAACCCTCGACGGCCCGCTGCTGGTGCTCGCCGGCGCGGGCACCGGCAAGACGCGGGTGCTGACCACGCGCTTCGCGCATCTCATCATGTCGCAGCGCGCCTTCCCCGGGCAGGTGCTGGCCGTCACCTTCACCAACAAGGCGGCGCGGGAGATGCGCGAGCGCGTCTCCGCCATCATCGAGCGTCCGGTGGAGGGGCTCTGGCTCGGCACCTTCCACGCCCTCTGCGCCCGGATGCTGCGCCGGCATGCCGAACTGGTAGGGCTGACCAGCGCCTTCACGATCCTCGACACCGACGACCAGATGCGCCTGCTGAAGCAGGTGATGGACGCGGCCGGGATCGACGCCAAGCGCTGGCCGGCCCCGGGACTGATGGCGGTGATCCAGCGCTGGAAAGACCGCGGCATCCCGCCCGGCCGCGTCACGCCGGCCGAGGACACCGATTATGCAGGCGGCCGCGCCAGGGCGCTCTACGATGCCTACCAGGAGCGGCTGAAGGACCTGAACTGCGCCGATTTCGGCGACCTGATGCTGCACATGGTGGAGATCCTGCGGACCCACCCGGAGGTGCTGGCCGACTGGCACCGGCGCTTCCGCTACATCCTGGTGGACGAGTACCAGGACACCAACCTGGTGCAGTACCTCTGGCTCCGCCTGCTGGCGCAGGGCCACCGCAACATCTGCTGCGTCGGCGACGACGACCAGTCCATCTATTCCTGGCGCGGCGCCGAGATCGAGAACATCCTGCGCTTCGAGAAGGATTTCCCGAACGCCAAGGTCGTGCGGCTGGAGAGCAACTACCGCTCCACCCGGCCGATCCTGGCGGCTGCCAGCGGGCTGATCGCGCACAACAGCGGTCGCCTCGGCAAGACGCTGCGCGCCGGCCGCAACGACGCGGATGGCGAGAAGGTGCGCGTCGTCTCGCTCTGGGACTCCGAGGAGGAGGCCCGCATGGTCGGCGAGCGGATCGAGGCGGCGCAGCGCAGCGGCCACAAGCTGGCCGAGATCGCCATCCTGGTCCGCGCCGGCTTCCAGACCCGCGCCTTCGAGGAACGGCTGATCACCCTCGGCGTGCCCTACCGCGTCGTCGGCGGCCTGAAATTCTACGAGCGGGCCGAGATCCGCGACGCCATGGCCTATCTGCGCATCTTGGCGCAGCCGTCAGACGACCTGGCCTTCGAGCGCATCGTGAACGTCCCGAAGCGCGGCCTCGGCGACACGGCGCTGCGCAAGATGCACGAGATCGCCCGCGCCGAGCGCATCCCGCTCAGCATCGCGGCCGGCAAGCTGGTGCAGGGCGGCGGCCTGACGGGCAAGGCACGCGCCGCTCTCTCCGAACTGCTGCACGGCTTCGCCCGCTGGCGGGAACAACTGGGCCGCGAGGGCCATGTCGTCACCGCCGCGACGCTGCTGGACGAGAGCGGCTATACCGAGATGTGGAAGCAGGACAAGTCGGCCGAGGCGCCGGGCCGGCTCGAGAACCTGAAGGAGTTCGTCCGCGCGCTCGGCGAGTTCGAGAACCTCAACGGCTTCCTCGAGCATGTCGCGCTGGTGATGGAGAACGACGAGAACGCCCAGGGCGACCGACTCTCGCTCATGACCCTGCACGCCGCCAAGGGCCTCGAGTTCGACATGGTCTTCCTGCCGGGCTGGGAGGAAGGGCTCTTCCCCCACAACCGGGCGCTGGAGGAGGGTGGGGAGAGGGGCCTCGAGGAGGAGCGGCGCCTCGCCTATGTCGGCATCACGCGCGCGCGCAAGCTCGCCATCATCTCCTGCGCCGCCAACCGCCGCGTCTACGGCAACTGGTCCAGCAGCATTCCGTCCCGCTTCCTCGACGAACTGCCGCTGGAGCACATCCAGCGCGAGGGCAGCGCGGGGATGGCGCGCAACCGCGTGGTGGACATGCCCTCCGTCTTCACCGGCGCCTCCGGACTCATGGCCCGCAAGCCCCGCACCATCGAGGCCGGCGCCTGGGAGGTGCAGGCGCGCCCCGCCCATGCCACGCCGCTGAAGGTGGGCGAGCGGGTCTTCCACAAGAAATTCGGCTATGGCCGCGTCACCGCGGTCGAGGACAACAGGGTGGACGTGGACTTCGAGAAATCCGATCCCAAGCGCGTGCTGGACAGCTTCCTGGAGCGGGTGTCGTGAGCGACTGGCCGACCCCGTTGTCGCGCCGCCGCGCCGAGCCGCTGGAACTCCTCTCCATCGAGCACCTGCCGGAGGAGGCCGTGCCGGCCTTCGAGGCCGCGCTGCAAACCGTCTGCGTCGCCGTCGCCTATTTCCGCGACGAGCCGACCGATACCTGGCGGATCGAGGGGCTGCGCGAGGCCGGCGCGGGCGATGACGAACTGACCGGCGCGCTCGCCCTCGCCGCCGCGGTCGCGGGCATCGAACCGCCCGCGCTTTCGGCCGAGCCGATCGAGGCCGAGGGCTGGCTGGCCCGCACCGTGCAGAGCTTCCCGGAGGCGCCGATCGGCCGCCGCTTCCTGGTGCGGCCGACGCATGTGTCCGACCCGGTCGCCTATGGCCGCGTCGTGCTGCGGCTCGATGCCGGGCTCGCCTTCGGCAGCGGCGAGCATGCCTCGACCCAGGGCTGCCTGCAGGCCTTCGAGGCGATCGCCCATCGCCGGCCGCGGCGCATCCTCGATCTCGGCACCGGCTCCGCCATCCTGGCGATCGCCGCGGCGAAGCTGCTGCACCGGCCGGTGCTGGCGACCGATATCGAGCCCTGGTCGGTGCGCGTCGCGCACGAGAATGCGGTGCTGAACGGCGTGCAGAGGCTGGTTTCGGCGCGGCTGGCGGATGGCTGGCGGCACCCGGTGGTGCGCAATGGGCGCTACGACCTGGTCTTCGCCAATATCCTCGCGCGGCCGCTCTGCGCCATGGCGCGCGACCTGGCGGACCATTTGGCGCCGCAGGGCACGGCGATCCTCGCCGGGCTGCTGGGGACGCAGGCGCGCATGGTGCTGGCCGCGCATCGCCGGCAGGGGCTGCGGTTGGAGCGCCGCATCGATGTCGGCCCCTGGACCACGCTGGTGCTGCGGCGGGGCGGGTAGCGCCTGCCCAGGAGCGCCCGACACTTCTACGCTCCTGCCTGCCAGTCACGCACCGCCTGCAGCGGCCAGAGCAGCATCAGCACGTTCAGCGTGAGATTGTCGCGGATCACCGCGAGGGCCAGCGCCTCCAGCCCGAGCGCCAGCAGCACCGAGGCCCAAACGGGCAAGCGTGCCGCCAGCCAGAAGCCCAGCAGCATGGCCAGCATGTCGGAGACCGAGTTCAGGACGCTGTCGCCGTAGTAGTCCAGCGCGATGGTCGCGGCGCGGTAGCGGTCGATGATCCAGGGCGTGTTCTCCGTGATCTCCCAGGCCGCCTCCACCGCCAGCGCGACGACGGCGCGGGCGCCGAGGGAGAGGCGCGGCGCCGCGAAGGCGAGTGCGGCATAGAAGACCAGCCCATGCACGATGTGCGAGGGCGTGTACCAGTCGGCGAGCTGCTGCGAGTTCTCCGGGCTGTTCACCGTGCCGATCCAGAGGCGGACGGTGCCGCAGCGGCACCAGGGCTCCCGCCCCATGGCGAGCTCGGCCACGGCGGCAGCCAGGATCAGCAGCAGGCCGAGCAGCGGCCAGAGGCGGTGACGCATGCGGGCATCCTGGCGCGGAACCGCCGCGCCGTCAGCCCGGCCCCGGCCGCGGGAAGGCGGCGCGGCAGCGCAGCGGATTGCGCAGCCAATGGCCGGCCTGGGCGAGGGCGATGCCGAGCGGGCAGGCCGCCGCCAGCATGGCCTGGGCCGCTGCCGGCGGAAGAAGCCGCAGCAGCACCGCCTGCGCCTCCCGCCGCGCCCCGCGCTGCACGAGGCCGCAGCCGAGCAGCAGGACTGCCTCGGCAGGCAGGACGCGGGGGCAGAGCGGGCAGTCCGTCGGCAGCGTGCCGCCCAGCGCCCGCATCAGCGCATCGAGCGGGCCGATCGCTGCCGCCGCGCCCTCCGCGACGAAGGGTGGACGCAGCGCGGGCAGGGGCGCATGGCCCTGCCGGGCCGCCGCAGTCCAGAGGCGCATGCCCTCCAGCAGCAGCCGCTCGGCCGGGGGTAGGTCGTCTACCGGGGTGCCGGCCCAGGGCCAGGCGGGGAGTCCATGCGTCGCCATCGGGGTCCTCCTGCCCGGAGGCTTATCGCAATTGCGACTTATTCGCAAATGACTTCGCAGCCGGGGCGTTACGCTGTGGCGAAGCGCGGCGCGCGCACGGGGTCCGGCCCATAGCGGTTGGCGCCATCCCGGCCGGGCGTGACGAACCAGACGATCATGACGATGACGCCCACCACCGGCACCAGGAAGAACAGCAGCCACCAGCCGCTGCGGTCCAGGTCGTGCAGCCGCCGCACCGCGACCGCGAGGTTGGGAAGGAAGACGGCAAGGGTGAAGAGGCCATTGGCCAGCCCGATCCCCTCCGGCCCGGACACCACGGCATCCACCAGCCCGGTCGCGGCATGCATCAGCAGGTTGAACAGGAAGAACCACCAATACTCGGAACGGCGGGCGCGCCCTTCGAAGTCCGCGTATTTCCGGAAGCAAGTGGCGACCGCGTCCTGGAATGGCATCGGCAAGCGTTCCTCTCTCAATGGCGGCAGCCTACCGGCGGTGCCGGATCAGTGAAAATCACGGCTGGGCGGCAGCTTCATGCGCGGGTCCCCGCGCAGGTCGGGCTTCTCCACCTCGTCCGCGCGGGCCAGCGCGCGGCGCCAGGGCGCCTTGCCGGGATCGTCCAGCGCGGCGAGGCCGGCGAGCAGTTCGGAACGATCGATCAGCCGCCGCACGATCAGGTGGATGATGGGCACCGCCGCCTCGTGCCGCTCCACCCGGCCTTCCGCGACCACCAAGCGGGCGGCGACCACGGCGGCGCGGAATTCGCGGGCGAGGTCGGGATAGACGACCAGGTTCGCCACGCCCCATTCGTCCTCGACGGTGAAGAACACCACGCCCTTGGCGCTGCCCGGGCGCTGCCGCACCAGCACCAGGCCGGGCAGGCGGATCCAGGCACCGCGGCGTGCCGCGTTCAGCGCGCGCGTGTCGGCCAGCCTCTCGGCCTCCAGGATCGGCCGCAGCAGGGCCAGCGGGTGCCGGCGGAGCGACAAACCCGTGCTGGTATAGTCGAGCACCGTCTGCTCTCCCGTGGTCGCCTCGGGCAGGCGCGGCTGTGCCTCGAACAGGTCGCCCTGCAGGGGCGCGGGCTTCTCCACTGCGGCGGCCTCCCATAGCGCGGCGCGGCGGTCGAGGCCGAGGGCGCGGAAGGCATCCGCCTCCGCCAGCCGCTCCACCGTGCCGCGGTCGAGCGCGGCGCGGCGCACCAGGTCGGCCAGCGAGCGCGCCGGCCGGGCCGCGGCGATGCGCTTCGCCGCCTCCTCCCCCATGCCCTGCACCAGCCGCAGGCCGAGCCGCAGCGCGAGGCCGCCGGTGCTCCCCGCTTCCGGCTCCAGCGTGCAGTCCCAGTCGCTGTGCAGCACGTCCACGGCGCGGATCGCGACCCCATGCTCCCGCGCATCGCGGACGATCTGCGCCGGCGCGTAGAAGCCCATGGGCTGGCTGTTCAGCAGGGCACAGGCGAAGGCCGCGGGATGCCAGCGCTTGATCCAGGCCGAGACATAGACGAGCTGCGCGAAGGCCGCGGCATGGCTCTCCGGGAATCCGTAGGTGCCGAAGCCCTCGATCTGGCGGAAGCAGCGTTCGGCGAATTCCCGCCGGACACCGTTCCTGACCATGCCATCGATGAACTCCTGCTGGAATTGCCAGATGGTGCCGACATGGCGGAAGGTCGCCATGGCGCGCCGCAGCTCGTCGGCGCGGGCCGGGGTGAAGCCGGCGCCGGTGATGGCGATCTGCATCGCCTGCTCCTGGAAGAGCGGCACGCCGAGCGTCTTGCGCAGCACGGGCTCGAGCAGCGGGGAGGGGTAGGAGACCGGTTCCTCCTTGTTCTTCCGGCGGAGATAGGGATGCACCATGTCGCCCTGGATCGGGCCGGGGCGGACGATCGCCACCTCGATGACCAGGTCGTAGAATTCCTGCGGCCGCAGCCGCGGCAGCATGTTCATCTGCGCCCGGCTCTCCACCTGGAAGACGCCGAGGCTGTCGGCGCGGCGGAGCATGGCATAGGTCTCCGGGCAATCCTGCGGCACCGCCTGCAGCGTCAGCGGCGGCTCGCCATGCTGCGCGATCAGCGCGAAGGCGCGGCGGATGCAGGAGAGCATGCCGAGGCCGAGCACATCCACCTTCAGGATCCGCAGCGCCTCGATGTCGTCCTTGTCCCATTCGATGGTATGGCGGTCCGCCATCGCGGCCTTCGTCACGATGGCCAGTTCCGTCAGCCGGCCGCGGGTGATGACGAAGCCGCCGACATGCGTGGCGAGGTGGCGGGGGAAGTCCAGCAGCTCCTCGGTCAGTTCGCAGACCATGCGCAGGCGCGGGTCGCCCTCGGGGTCCAGGCCCTGGTCCTGCGCGATCTCGGCGATCGAGGCCTTGCCGGCGCCCCAGACGGATTTCGCCAGGCGCCCCGTCACGTCCTCCGACAGGCCCATGGCCTTGCCGACCTCCCGGATCGCGCTGCGGTCGCGGTAGCGGATCACCGTGGCGGCGATGGCGGCGCGGTCGCGGCCGTAGCGGCGGTAGATGTGCTGGATCACCTCCTCCCGCCGCTCATGCTCGAAATCCACGTCGATATCGGGCGGCTCGTTGCGGGAGGCCGAGATGAAGCGTTCGAACAGCAGGTCGTTCTTGTCGGGATCGACGGAGGTGATGCGCAGCACGTAGCAGACGGCGGAATTCGCGGCGGAGCCGCGGCCCTGGCAGAGGATCCCTTCATCCTCGGCATAGCGGACGATCTCGTGCACCGTCAGGAAATAGGGGGCGTAGTCCATCTCGCCGATCAGGCGGAGCTCGTAGCGGAGCTGCGCCGAGACCTTCTCCGGCACGCCCTCCGGCCAGCGTGCCTCGGCCGCCGCCCATACCCGCCCCTCCAGCGTCTGCTGCGGCGTCAGGCCGGGATCGAGGATCTCGTCCGGATACTCGTAGGCGAGCTCGTCCAGCGAGAAGCGGCAGGCCGCGACGACCCGCAGCGTCGCCGCCACCGCCTCCTCGTGCCCGGCAAAGAGGCGAAGCATCTCCCTGGCGGGCTTGAGATGCGCCTCGGCATTCGCCTCCGCGGCATAGCCCAGCGCGTCCACCGTGGTGCCGAGGCGGATTGCCGCCAGCACATCGGCGAGCCGCCGCCGTTCCGGCACGTGGTAGCGCGTGCCGCCGGCCGCCAGCAGCGGCGCGCCGAGCGCGGCGAGCCGGTCCAGCCGCTTGCGGTCGTCGCCGCGGAAGCGGTGCCGCGCGGCGCAGAACAGCGGCAGGGCGAGGCGCCGGCGCAGCGCGGCGGCGTCGCGGCGTAGGCGCCGGGCGAGATCCTCATCCGGCGCGTCGGATGGGACGAGCGCCAGCACCATGCCCTCGGCCGCCTCGATCAGCGCCTCCCGCGTGACATGGCACTCGCCCTTCGGCGCGTGCATGCGGCCTTCCGAGAGCAGGTGCGACAGCCTGCCATAGGCGGCGCGGTCGGTCGGCCAGGCGAGGTATTCGTGGCCATCCGTCAGCGTGACACGCGCCCCGGGGACGAAGGGGATGCCCTCCTTCCTGGCGGCGACCCAGCCGCGCACGAGGCCGGCGAAGCTGTTGCGGTCGGCGATGCCGATCGCGGCATGGCCGAGCGCCCTAGCCTGCGCCGCGAGCTCCTGCGGATGCGAGGCGCCGTCGAGGAAGGTGAAGTTCGATAACGCGGCGAGTTCGGCGAATTCGGTCACCCTCCGTAATCCGGTCCTGGCATGATGGCGCCGCGGAAGGGCTTGGGCCGGCCACCGGCCAGCCGTATATGGGGCCCCGGAGGTTGGCGATGCTGGCGCATGAGGTCCTGCCGGAGATGGCATTCACCCGGGCGGTTGCGGAGCAGAAGATCCGGGGCCGCGAGGAGACGATCAACGAGCACTTGGTGAAGCTGCTTGCCTTCGACGTCCCACCCGAGCTGCGCGAGTCCTGGAAGCGCGAGCTGGTCCGCAAGCATTTCGCGCTGCTGGCGGCGATGCGTTTGAAGCCGAATGGCCGCCCAATCCCCGAACGGGACTTCCTGGCCTGGCTCTATGCCGATGCCTTCGAGGGCAACGAGCAGGGCTATACCCGGGCGCTGCTCGGCCTGCACGACTACGCGCGCAACGGCCTCGACATCGCCGCCATCGCCAGGCGTGTGGCGGATTTCCATGGCGCGCTCGCACCGCGGCTTGCGGCCGGGGAGGATGGTGCAGACCTCATTGCGGCGCTCTGACGGCTGATACGGAGCATGCGGGAGGGGAGGGAACTCCCCTCCCGCGCTCACCCCTTCTTTTTCTCTGAGGCCGCTGTCGCAGCCTACGGACTCAGAAAAGAGGAGGTTGTGGGGGTACGGGGGGTTCGGCGCACTGCGCCGAACGAGTTCCTCCTTCCCCCCGGGCAACCCGCGCTCACTCGAACCGTCCATGCAGCCACCACGCTGTCGCCTCGCCCGGCACCGCGACACCCGGGCGGCACACCCACAACCTGGCGCCCGAGGCCAGCTCCACCCGGTAGTAGTCGCGGAAGGGCCGGTCCGGCCTCTCCCACCACCATTCCGGCGCGATGCGCTCCGGCCCCTCCGCCCGCAGGACGCGCCAGGAGGCGCGCCCCAGCCGCAGCAGGGAGGGCGGCGCATCCGGCAGTAGCGCGACGGCCGAGAGCCGCACCGGCCGCCGCAGCAGCCGCACCGGGCGCGGCGCAGGGCCGGGCCAGCCGGGCGGGGGCAGCACGCTCTCGAAGGGGCCGGCGCGGAAGACAGCGCGCTCCGGCCAATGGCTCGCGCGCGGCGCCAGGCGCCAGACCTCGACGCGCTGCGCCAGGCGGTCCAGCAACTCCGCCAGCGCCTGCCGGCGCGCCTGCACGGAGGCGCCGCCCTCGCCGGGAAGCGCCCCCTGCACTGCGGCGAGCGGCGCGGTGGCGCGCGCCTCCAGCGCCAGGCGCTCGAAGCCGAAGCCCGGCTCGAGACGCTCCAGCCTCTCGCGGAACAGCCGTGCGATATGGCGCGGCGCGCGCGTGGGAAGGCCGGTGCCGATTGCCACCGCCTGCACCTGGCCATCCACGCGAAAGGCGTGCAGCACGAAGCGGCGCGCGCCCTGGCCGGCCTCGGCGAGTTGCCGGCAGAGCTTCGGCAGCAGCACCGCCATGGTCGCGTCGATCGCCTCGCGCGTCACCAGCGGTTCGAGGAAGTCCCGCGCGGCCAGGAAGGCGGGCGGCGGCCGCAGGGGCCGCAGCGGCCGCGGGCGCAGGCCGGTCGCGGCATCCAGCAGGTCGAGCAGTACCGTGCCGAAGCGCCGCGCCAGCGGCGCGCGCGGCTGCGCCAGCAGGTCGCCGATGCGGCGCAGGCCCAGACGGTGCAGCGCGGCGATGCTGGCCTCCGGTAGGCGGAGCGCCTGCAGCGGCAGGGGGGCAATCGCCACCGCCTCCTCGCCGGGCGGCACGACGATCTCGACGCCCGCGCGCGCGAGGCCCGCGGCGCAGTCCGCCGTGCCGGCGATGGCGATGCGCGCGGTGACGCCGGCGCGGGCGAAGCGCGCGGCCAGGGCGCGGCGCAGCGTCTCCTCGCCCTGGTGCAGATGCGCGACGCCGGTCACGTCCAGCAGCAGCCCGTCCGGCGGGTCGAGCGCCGGCAGCGGCGTGACGCAGAGCGCCCAATGCGCGAGGCGCCGCAGCCAGGCGGCATCGGCCTCGGGCGCATGCGGGTGCAGCGCGACCTCCGGCAGGATGGCCTGCGCATCCGCCAGCGCCTGGCCGGCGCGCAGCCCGGCGGCCATGGCTTCGGGGCTCACGGCGACCAGTACGCGCCGGTTGCCCTGCGCGGCCCAGATTGCGGCCGCGCCTGAGAGGCGCCGGCGCTCGATCGGCAGCAGCGGCAGGTGCAGCGCGGCGATGCGGCGGGGGGTGGCAGCAAGGGGGCTCCGCCCCTTTTCGGGGCCGAAGCTCGGCCCATCGGCGGCATTGCCGCCTATCCCCCCTGGGTCATCGATGGGGAGAGGGACCCCAGCGGGGTCCCTCTCCCCATCGATAAGGTTCGCGCCGCACTCATTGGCTCGGTCCGGTCCCCAGCGAGGCGTCGAAGGCGGCAGAGCTCCCCGGGTCAGCCCCGGCCCGCAGGCGCGTCGCCTCACCGTGCCCGCCGCCGCGCGCGCAGCGGCACCGCCCCCTGCGCCCCGGCGGCCGCGTCATCCAGATCCGGCTGCTCCGCGGTGTCGATATCGAGCTGCTCCGCGACATCGATATCAAGCCGCTCCGCGGCGGGCCGCCAGGTCACGTCCCAGTGCTGCGGCCGGCCGCCGCGGCAGCGCAGCAGTTCCAGGCTCCAGCGCGGGTCGCCCAGGTCGTGCGCGCCGCCGGTGCCCGCCAGGGCGCCGACGCGCCAGCGGGTCAGCGCGGCGGTGGCGCCGCCCGACTCCTCCTCGGCATCCGGGCGGAGCAGCAGGCCGATGGCGCCGCCGGCCTCGGCCGCCAGTTGCAGCCGGCGCGCCGCCGTCATGTCCAGCCCGTCCACTGCCAGCAGCGCGCCGGCGACGCCGGGACAGCGCAGGCTTTCCTCCATGGCCCAGAGCGCGTCCTGCCGCCGCGGCGCCTGCACCAGCACCAAGTCGGCGGGCGAGAGGCCGAAGCGCGCGAGGCCCGGCGGCCAGGCATCCGGCTCCGGCGCGATCCACAGCACCGCGCCCTCCCGCGCCCACCTGGACCGCGCCAGCACCAGGGCGCAGAACCCCGCCGCGGCGCCGGGCTCCGCGGCCAGCACCTCGTGCACCGCCGCGCGCGCCAGGCCGCCGCCCGGCAGATGCTGGTCGATCGCCCCGCAGAGCGGCAGGCTGTCGCCCTCCGCCTGCGCGCCGCCGCTGCGGTCCAGCCGGGCGATGCGCGTGCGCAGCGCCGCCAGCAGCGCCGGGCGGTCCATGGCGTGGCCCAGGGCGGGGGCAGGCGAAGGGTCGGGAGAATCGGTCATGGCGTGTTCGCTGTATGTTCTTGTGGCGGACCGGGCGGGGTCAAGCGTTACCTGCATGAAACACGCATGCAGGGGCATGGTCGCAGGGCAGGAATGCGAGGACGCCCCTTGAATCCCGGCCCGGGACATCCGCAGATCACATCCAGAGTGGAGGTTCCATGAGCGCCCAGCCGACCGCCCCGACTCCGACGCATGTGGTGGACGGCTTTGCCGGCGCCGTCGGCAATACGCCTCTCATCCGCCTGCGCCGCGCCAGCGCCGCGACGGGCTGCGAGATCCTCGGCAAGGCGGAGTTCATGGAACCGGGCGGGTCGGTGAAGGATCGCGCCGGCCTCGGCATCATCCAGGACGCCGAGGCGCGCGGGCAGCTCATCCCCGGCGAGCCGGGCATCGTGGTGGAGGGCACCGCCGGCAATACCGGCATCGGCCTGACGCTGGTGGCGAATGCCCGCGGCTACAAGTCCATCATCGTCGTGCCGCATACGCAGAGCCGCGAGAAGCTCGACTTCCTCCGCATGATCGGCGCCGACCTGCGGCTGGTCGATCCGAAGCCGCTCCGCGACCCCGGGCACTACGTCAACACCTCCCGCCGGATCGCCGAGGAACTGGCCGCCAAGGGCGAGCGGGTGATCTGGGCGAACCAGTTCGGCAACCTCGCCAATGCCGCGATGCACGAGGCGACGACGGGCCCGGAGATCTGGGAGCAGACCGAAGGCCGCGTGGACGCCTTCACCTGCGCCTGCGGCACCGGCGGCACGCTGACCGGCGTCGCCCGCGCGCTGAAGGCGCGCAACCCGCGGGTGCGCATCGTGCTGGCCGACCCGATGGGCAGCGGCCTCTATAGCTGGGTGAAGACCGGCGAGGTGAAGGCCGAGGGCAACTCGATCACCGAGGGCATCGGCCAGGCCAGCGCCGCGCCGGGCAATCTCGAGCATGGGCGCGAGTCCATCGACGACGCGCTGCAGGTGACCGACTCGGAGGCGCTGGAGCAGATCTTCGACCTGCAGCAGCACGAGGGCATTTCGGTCGGCGGCTCGGCCGGCATCAATGTCGCGGCGGCGATCAAGCTGGCGCGGCAGATGGGGCCCGGCCATACCATCGTGACCATCCTCTGCGACGGCGGCGCCCGCTACCAGAGCAAGATCTTCAACCCCGATTTCCTGCGGGAGAAGGGTCTGCCCATCCCGCCCTGGCTGGCCTGACCGTGTCCGAACGGCGCAGAGGCCTGAACCGGCCGCGGATCCTGACGTAGGGAACACCCCCGATGGAAATCATCGAGCTCGCCCGCACCGTCCGGGAACGCGACCCGGCAAGGCCGACCTGGATCGAGGCGGTCACCTGCTATGCGGGCCTGCAGGCCGTGCTGATGCACCGCCTGGCCCATGCGCTCTACCGCCGCGGCTTCAAGGCGCTGGCGCGCGCCGTCTCGCACACCAACCGCTTCATCACCGGCATCGAGATCCATCCGGGTGCGAGGATCGGCCGGCGGCTCTTCATCGACCACGGCATGGGCGTGGTGATCGGCGAGACGGCGGAGATCGGTGACGACGTGCTGATCTATCACGGCGTCACGCTGGGCGGCCTCAGCCTCGCCAACCGCGCCGGGCCGGGCGGCAAGCGCCACCCGACGATCGGCGACGGCGTGGCGATCGGCGCCGGCGCGCAGGTGCTGGGCCCGATCCGCATCGGCGACGGCGCGCGCATCGGCGCCAATGCGGTGGTGGCGACGGAGGTGCCGGCGGGCGAGACCGTCATCGGCATCCCGGCGCGGCCGCCGCACGAGCACCGCATCCTGACGGGCCCCTCCGTCGGGCGCGCCGCACCGGCGCCGAGCCCGGGCTATGGGCTGCTCGACCAGCCCTGCGACCCCGTGGGCGAGGAGATCGCCACCTTGCGCGCCGAGATGGCGGCGCTCAGGGCCGAGCTTGCCACGCTGAAGCGCCAGCAGGCGGGCGTGCCGGCGGCGGAGTAGCCCGACTGCACCGGCAGGGGCGCCGCCGCAGGGCCTTGTCCAGCGGACGTGACGTCCCGCCGGACAGGAACCGAACTAGTCTCTTTAGCCAGCCGGGGCTTCATGCCGCGGCAACGGGCAGGAGGCAGCCATGTCCATCCGCATTGCGGCATCGGATCTTGCCGACGGCTCCGGTCATCCCGCCCTCGGGGCGGTCCTGTGGGACCTTGGCCGGTTCAACCTGATTCTGGGGACACCCGACAACGAATCCCTCATCGGCACCCCGGGCCGCGACCTGATCCTCGGCCGCGGCGGCTTCGACGGCATCTACGGGCAGGCAGGCGACGATGTCATCATCGGCAATGGCCAGTTGGTGGGGGATGCCGGCGATGATGTGCTGATCGCCACTGCGCCGACACCTCAGCAGGTGGTGGGCAGCCAGATCATCGCCGGCCCCGGTGACGATCTGCTCATCGGCGGCGTGCTCGACGACCAGCTCTTCGGCGAGGCCGGGCGGGATACCATCCTCGGTGGGCCGGACAACGACCGGATCGTGGGCGGCCTCGACCCGGACCTGATGTTCGGCGGCGCGGGACACGACCGGTTCGAGTTCACGATCTACCCGATCTTCGGCTCGCCCGGTTCCGAGCCTGTCTACCTCGCCGATACCGGGCAGGGGCTTGGCCGACGCGACGTTATCGGCGACTTCGAACCGGGAGCGGATGTGTTGTCCCTGGCGGGCTACGGGATCTCGACGTTCATCGGCATGTCGGAATTCTCGGGCGACGGGGTCGGCCAGGTGCGATACGAGATCCGGCACGGCAGCACCATTGTGCAGTTCCGAGGCACCTACATTCTGTCTCCGGAGATCTTCCCGGCTGAAATCGAGTTGCGCGGCATCCATCACCTGAGCGCGGCGGATTTCGACCTGGTCTGATGCGGTGCGGCTCGGCATCGGTGCAACCGATCGGGAATGCCGGCCTTTGATCGCGCACGGGTTCGTTGCGTGCGGGCATGCGGGTATGCCCGGGGCGCCGCGAGGCGGGCAGAGGAGGAGGCAGCATGGCGAGCATCAGGCGCAGCGCGAGCGCGCAGTGGCAGGGGACGGGCAAGGACGGGAAGGGGGCGCTGACCACCCAGAGCGGCACGCTGAAGGAGACGCCCTACAGCTTCACCGCGCGCTTCGGCGACGGGCAGGGGACCAACCCGGAGGAGTTGATCGCCGCGGCGCATGCCGGCTGCTTCACCATGGCGCTGGCCTTCAAGCTGCAAGGGGCGGGGCTGACGCCGGAGAGCCTCTCGACCGAGGCGCGGCTGACCATGGAGCAGGAGGGCGGCGGCTGGTCGATCAAGGCGATCGCCCTGTCGCTGAAGGCCAAGGTGCCGGGCGTGACGCCGGAGAAGTTCCAGGAGCTGGCGGCGGATGCCAAGGCAACCTGCCCCGTCAGCAGGGTCCTGAACGCCGACATCTCGCTGGACGCCGCGCTGGAATAGTCGGATGCCAAACTCACAGAAATAGATGGGGGTGCGGGGGAATACCTTCCCCCGCATTTTCTCCGTGTCAGCGCGACGCCAGATCCCAGGGCAGCCGGTCGGCCTCCCGCAGCGCGTCCGCCCGGCTGATGCCGATATCCCGCAGCATGCGGTCATCCATGCGCGCCAAGTCGCGGCGGGTGCGGATGGCGCGCCACATGGCGCGGAGGCCCGGGCGCGGCGCCTTCGCCGGTGCGACATGCCAGAGGCCGAAGGTGAGGCTGCTGCGGATCGCCATGTGGGTTCTCCTCTCTCGACCCGAGGATGGGCTCCTCAGGACCTGGAGGATGTGCGGGGGAGCGAAATAAGGAAAACGAATTGCATTGACGCCCTCCATCAGCGGCCTTGATGATGTGGTTGGAGGTTCCGCCATGCTCGCCCTGCCGCCCGGCCTCGACCCCGACCTGCTGCGCAGCTTCGTCCTGATCGCCGAAGGCGGCAGCTTCACCCGTGCCGCCCAGGCGGTGGGGCGGACGCAGTCGGCCGTTTCCATGCAGATCCGGCGGCTCGAGGAGATGCTGGGCCAGCCGCTGCTGCATCGCGCCGCGCGCGGGGTGGAGCCGACCGCGCACGGCCAGTGGCTGCTGGAGCGGGCGCGGCGGATCCTGGCGCTGAACGACGAGATCGTGGCGAGCTTCCGCCAGCCGGAGGTGGCCGGGCATGTCCGGCTCGGCTCGCCGGATGATTATGCGATCCGTTGGCTGCCCGGGATCCTGGCGCGCTATGCCGCCAGCCATCCGGCGGTGCAGGTGGACGTGATCTGCGCCCCCTCGCATGAGCTGGTGGAGCGGATGGCGGCGGGGGAGCTGGACCTGACCCTGCTGTCTGAGGGCAACGAGCCGCGGGGTGGCCGCGTGCGCTGGCTCTGGCGCGGGCCGCTGCTCTGGGCGGGGATGGAGGAGGTGGCGCGGCGCCGGCCACTGCCGCTGGCGCTCGCCCGCAGCGACTGCGCCTGGCGCCGCGCGGCGATCGAGGCGCTGGAAGAGGCGGGGATGCCTTGGCGGATGGCCTATACCTCGGCCTCGCTCTCGGGCTGCCTGGCGGTGGTGCTGGCCGGGCTCGCGGTGACGGTCGCCATGCCCTCGCCGCTGCCGGACGGGGTGCGCCGGCTCGGGCGGGAGGAGGGGCTGCCGGACCTGCCCGACTTCGCCATCGGCCTGCTGCGCGGGCCGGGCACCCCGGTGGCGGAGGCCCTGGCGCGGCATATCGAGGAGAGTTTCCGCACCGGCGAGGCGCTGGAGGCGGCCTGACGGGCTTGAGCCTTAACCGGTTTCACGGCATTTGCGGGCGATCTTCAACCGGCCGCAACAAGGCCGTCACCGGGGACCCGCCCATGCATCGTCGTACCCTGCTGGCCGGGCTGGCCGCGGGCCTGTCCGTCCCGTCGATCCTGCGCGCGCAATCGGCCTGGCCGGACCGGCCGGTGCGGATCATCGTGCCCTTCCCGCCGGGCGGGTCCACGGACACCATCGCGCGGATCTTCCAGCCGAAGCTCTCGGCAGTGCTGGGGCAGTCCGTGGTGATCGACAATCGCGGCGGCGCCTCCGGCTCGATTGGCGGGATCGAGGCGGCGCGGGCGCCGGCGGATGGCAGCACCTGGATGCTCGCCTATGACAACGAGGCGACCAACCAGACCCTCATGCGGCTGCCCTACAAGGCGCTCGAGGCCTTCGCGCCGGTAAGCCTGGTGGCAAGCGGGCCGCTGGCGCTGGTGACGCACCAGAGCACGCCCTGGAAGAGCTTCCGGGATGTCGTGGCGGCGGCCAAGGCGGCGCCGGACACGATCTCCTATGCGAGTTCGGGTGTCGGGGGTCTCGCGCATGTCTCGACCACGCTGCTGCAGCAGCAGGGCGGCTTCAACCTGGTGCATGTGCCCTATCGCGGCGGCGGGCCGGCCCTGCAGGACGCGGTCGCGGGGCAGGTGCCGCTGTTCATGTCGAACGTCGTCATCATCAGCCAGCACATCAAGGCGGGAACGCTGCGGCCGCTCGGCGTGACGACGGCGGCGGAGACGCGGCACGTGCCGGGCATTGCGCCCTTCGCGGCGCAGGGATTCCCGGGCTTCGAGGCGCCGACCTGGTGGGCTTTCCTCGGCCGGGCGGGGACGCCGGCGCCGATCCTCGCGCGCATGCAGGAAGCGCTGGGGCAGGCGCTGGCCGATCCGGAGGTGCGCGGGAAGATCGAGGAACAGGGCGCCGACGTGCAGGCGACCGGACCGGAGGCGTGCCGAGCCTTCCTGGCGCGGGAGATCGAGCGCTGGGGGCGGGTGATCCGCGAGAACAATATCCGGGCGGATAGCTGATCTGCTGGAGGCCGGCGGCCGATTCGTAAGTCGGCAGGGTTTGGGTGTTGACCGGGCAAGGCGGCGGGCGTAGAGACGGCTCACCGCAGCGACGCTGGGGTTGACGGAGACGGGCGGTTCCGCCACTATCCGCGCCCCGCTGACGAGGCGGTCCTATCGCCGAGCGCGGCAATCCAGACGGTCCAGAAGGACCGAAGGATATGTCGTTGCGAGGCGGTTTGCCATCTGACTGTGGTCGGATGGG
>NZ_JAUTWS010000020.1 GCF_030657435.1 Paracraurococcus lichenis
AGGAGCGGGAGTCGCCAACTCGATTGTATTATACCTGACGCATGCTATCGCGCCCATTGCAGGACGAGGATGCTAGACCCGAAGCCGCAGCTAGGGGCAATGGGCGGGGCGGTCTTCCATTTTTCCCATGGCACTACGAGGATGAGCATCTCTACAGCTTGATCGCCCGATACGTCCGATATTCTCAAAGCTCTCCAAAGTGGGTGCGAGAGGAGCTTTTCGGCTCGAAGAGATACTTCATGTCATTGGATGTGCCGGACTCGATCGGCGACTTCTGCTCCGCGATCGGCGCTGGCGCGCTTTCCGACACAAACTTTGTGATCCAGAACCTGACGCCGTTTAATTACATGGTTGCCTACACAGCGGGAGCGGAGCGCAAGGCGCTGTTCGACAGAATGGTGTCAAGACGCGTGAGGGGCAAGCCTCTCCAAGTCCGTCGGGGCATCGTAGTCCCTCGTGTCAGCGGGTTACGGTATTGCGCATCATGCTTTCGCGAAGACCAGAAGAGTCGTCCGATAGGAGAACTATTTTGGAGAAGGTCGCACCATCTCCCGACCGTAATCGTGTGTACGAGGCATCGCATCCCGCTGCTGGAGATTGGATGGGCTGTTACCGGCAGTCGTACTAACTTCGCGCACCCATCTATAGGACTAATCGACGCTCGCATCGTGAGCGCGGCGCCGATTGATGATACCGCGATGTCGATGCTCCACGAACTCGCCGTGAAATCGGAGCTTCTGCTGAACTGCCAGTTCGAAGTTGAGTCGCCAGCCGTCACCATTGAAAGCTACAGAGCGGAGATCCGACGTATAGGTCTCACAAAGGCGGGCCGACTCGATCTCGCTGCAGTGGCGATCTCCTTTAAGGAAGTGATGATTCCTGTCCTGAAGTTTTTCCCTTTTCTGCTCGCCTCTGACGGATATCCCTCTTGGTGGCTGCAGGTTTTCTTGGCTGGTGGAAGTCGAGTTATCAAACAGCCGCTCCTGCACCTGCTTGTCGAGCAATGGCTTACCCGTGCTAGCTCGGTGCGGGACGACGACGGCCGACGTGATATCTTGCGGGTCACCAGGGCTAAGAACCCGGGGCGCGGAAGTGTCGCTGGATGTCAGCCGGAAATTCGCGACGCCATCTCAGCCAGCCAGGTTGCAAAAGCAGCGCATCGGATAAGGTCGAAGGTCCCGCTGACGCGAGTGACCCGAATGAAGCTGGCGGGTGAACTGGGGATCTTGACCTTTTCCTCGCATTCCCGAGCAGAAAGGGTTTGGCCTCTTACCTCCCAAGCGATCTTGGGTGAAGTGGAAACCTTCGAAGTGTTTTTTCAGCGGCGGCTCAAATACGAAATCGAGAAACTCACGGCAGAGGGCAGGGAACCACGGGTTCACCTTGTTCTCAAACGACTGGGTCATCGCAATCGGCATGCCGATGTGGCGCAGGGTATCGCAGCGTGGAAGGCGCAATCCCGCAGCAGCTGATGAAGCAGCCGAATTTGAAAAAGTTAATTTTTGGTCGGGAAGGCCGTTTGTAAGCCGATTTGGAACGGGTTAGCCGACATCAATGGCCATCTTGCAAGGGCAGTTGGGACCGGTTCATTTTTTCACTACATCCCCGCGCGGGATCGTGAGCGCCGCGCCCGGGCCTACTTGCGCCGCCGCAAGGCCGCGGCATGCCGGCCGGGCTGGATTGCTCCCTTCCAGGAGGGAAGCGCCATGCCGAAGACCATGATGGCCGCCGTCTTCGTCGAGCCCGGCACGATCAGGCTGCGGGAGAAGCCGGTGCCCGAGGTGGGGCCGCTGGACGCGCTGCTGCGGATCACCACCACGACGATCTGCGGCACGGATGTGCATATCCTGAAGGGCGAGTACCCGGTCGAGCGCGGGCTGACCATCGGGCATGAGCCGGTCGGCGTGATCGAGCGGCTCGGCTCCGCCGTGCGGGGCTACCGGGAGGGCCAGCGCGTCATCGCCGGCGCCATCACGCCCTCGGGCCATTCCAATGCCTGCCTCTGCGGGTTCTGCAGCCAGGACGGCGCGGGCACAGCGCATGGCTGGAAGCCGCTCGGCGGCTGGCGCTTCGGCAACACCATCGATGGCTGCCAAGCGGAATACGTCCTGGTGCCGGATGCCATGGCGAACCTCGCCCCGGTGCCGGATGGGCTGACGGACGAGCAGGTGCTGATGTGCCCCGACATCATGTCGACGGGCTTCGGCGGCGCCGAGAGCGGCGCCATCCGCATCGGCGACACGGTCGCGGTCTTCGCCCAGGGGCCGATCGGCCTCTGCGCCACGGCAGGCGCGAAGCTGATGGGCGCGACGCGCATCATCGCGGTGGACCGGGTGCCGGAGCGGCTGGAGATGGCGAAGCGCCTCGGCGCCGATGCGGTGGTGGATTTCTCCAAGGCGGATCCCGTCGAGGCGATCCGGCAACTGACCGATGGCCGCGGCGTCGATGTCTCGATCGAGGCGCTAGGCCTGCAATCCACCTTCGAGGCGGCGCTGCGCGTGCTGCGGCCGGGCGGGACGCTCTCCTCGCTCGGCGTCTATTCCACCGACCTGCGCATCCCGCTCGACGCCTTCATGGCCGGGCTCGGCGATCATCGGATCGTCACCACGCTCTGCCCCGGCGGCAAGGAGCGGATGCGCCGGCTGATGTCGGCGATCAGCTCCGGCCGCGTGGACCTGAAGCCGCTGGTGACGCACCGCTTCCGGCTGGAACGGATCGAGGAGGCCTATGACCTGTTCAGCCACCAGCGCGACGGCGTGCTGAAGGTGGCGATCACGCCATGAGCAAACCCCTCGGGGTTTGCGACGCAAGAAGATCCTCAGCAGGCATTCATCCCAGGGGCCTGGGCCGCACGACCTATGGCCCGGGCCGCGAACGCCTGCCGAGGCCCGCGGGGCAGGGCGGGTGCTATTCCTCGAAGATCGCCACCGCCCGCGTCCAGCCGGCCGAGCCGCGATGCACCTTCACCGGGAAGCAGGCGACCATGAAGCCGTCCGCCGGCAGGGCTTCCAGGTTGTGCAGCTTCTCGAGGTGGCAGTAGCCGATCTCCCGGCCGGCACGGTGGCCCTCCCAGATGATGTCGGGCGAGGCGCCCTCGGCGATGCGCCGCTTCGTCACGCTGAAGGGCACGTCCCAGGACCAGGCATCGGTGCCGGTGACGCGGATTCCCTGCTCCAGCAGCCAGAGCGTCGCCGCCCGGCCCATGCCGCAGCCGGTATCGACATAGTCGTCCTCGCCATAGCGCGCGCCGGCGGCGGTGTTCACCACCACGATCTCGAGCGGCTTCAGCACATGGCCAATGCGGTCCAGTTCCCGCTGCACCTCCTCCGGCTGCACGGTATGGCCGGTCGGCAGGTGGCGGAAGTCGAGCTTCACCCCGGGCTGGAAGCACCAGTCGAGCGGGACCTCGTCGATGCGGAGCGAGGGGCGGCCGCCGGGCGTCAGGCGTTCGTCCTGGCGGGGGAAGAAGTGGTAGGGCGCATCCAGATGCGTGCCGGCATGGGTCGAGAGCCGCGCCTGCTCGCGCGCCGCGTAGTTCCCCTCCGGCAACTGGTCCTGTCGGATGCCGAAGTAGTCGGCGATGGGCGGCGCCGTCATCTGGTGGTCGTGATACTCGATCTGCGGCAGCGCCCAGGGCGGGTCGGACTTGATGCCGGCCCTGAGCGGAACCGAGATGTCGATGATGCGGCGCGCCATGGCGTCCCTCCTGTGTCGTTGCGGCCAGGGTAGGCAGCCTGCGCCGGCGATGGAAGCCGCCCCCAGCCAACCGACCCCAAACCAACCGCCCCTGTCAGGGGCGGCGGTGCGGGCCTATCTTCCGCCCATCCAAGGGAAGGAGACCGGCCATGCTCGATGCCGTCGCAAGCCTGCCGCTGAAGGATCCCGAGCTCTTCCGCCAGGCCAATTACATCGGGGGCCAGTGGGTCCAGGCCGATAGCGGGAAGACGATCGAGGTCCGCAACCCCTCGACCGGCGAGGTGGTGGGCCGCGTCCCGGCCATGGGCGCCGCCGAGACCCGCCGCGCCATCGAGGCCGCGCACCAGGCGCAGAAGGGCTGGCGCGCCATGCTGGCCAAGGAGCGCGCGGCGATCCTGCGCAAGCTCTTCGACCTGATGATCGCCAATACCGACGACCTCGCGGCGATCATGACCGCCGAGCAGGGCAAGCCGCTGGCCGAGAGCAAGGGCGAGATCGCCTATGCCGCCAGCTTCATCGAGTGGTTCGCCGAGGAAGGCAAGCGGGTCTACGGCGACACCATCCCGCAGAACGCCAAGGGCCGCCGGATCATCGTGACGAAGGAGCCGATCGGCGTCTTCGCCGCGATCACGCCCTGGAACTTCCCCGCCGCCATGATCACCCGCAAGACCGGGCCGGGCTGGGCGGCGGGCTGCACCGGCGTGATCCGCCCGGCCAGCCAGACGCCCTTCTCGGCGCTGGCGCTGGCGGTGCTGGCCGAGCGCGCGGGCATGCCGCCCGGCGTCTGCAACGTCATCACCGGCCTCTCCGGCGAGACCGGCAAGGAGCTCACCGGCAACCCGCTGGTGCGCAAGCTGACCTTCACGGGCAGCACGGATGTCGGCCGCCTGCTGCTGGCGCAATGCGCGCCCACCATCAAGAAGACCAGCATGGAGCTGGGCGGCAATGCGCCCTTCATCGTCTTCGACGATGCCGACCTCGACGCGGCGGTGCAGGGCGCCATGGCGTCCAAGTACCGCAACACCGGCCAGACCTGCGTCTGCGCCAACCGCATCCTGGTGCAGGACGGGGTCTACGACGCCTTCGCCGAGAAGCTGAAGGCCGCCGTCGAGGCGCTGAAGGTCGGCGACGGCTTCGAGCCGGGAGTGACCCAGGGCCCACTGATCAACGCCGATGCGGTGAAGAAGGTCGAGGAACACGTTGCCGACGCGCTGCAGAAGGGCGCGAAGGTGGTGACCGGCGGCAAGCGCGCAGACCGCCCCGGCAATTTCTATATGCCGACCATCCTGACCCAGGTTGCCAAGGAGAGCCTGGTCTTCAACGAGGAGACCTTCGGCCCGGTCGCGCCGCTCTTCCGCTTCAGGACGGAGGAGGAGGCGATCGCGCTGGCCAATGACACGCCCTTCGGCCTTGCCGCCTATTTCTATGCCCGCGACGTCGGCCGGATCTTCCGGGTGGCGGAGGCGCTCGAGGCTGGGATGGTCGGGATCAACGAAGGCCTGATCTCGACCGAGGTCGCGCCCTTCGGCGGCGTGAAGGAAAGCGGCCTCGGCCGCGAGGGCAGCCATTACGGCATCGAGGAGTACCTGGAGGTGAAGTACCTCACCCTCGGCGGCATCGGCACCTGAGGCGCGCCGATGACCGAAGGGCCGCATGGCCCGGAGGTCTGAATCGGCTCGCCCAACATACAAGGCGTCCGGCGTAGTGCCCTGGCCAGGGCGTGGTTTGCAGCCATGCCCCTGGCCGGGGTCGGGGTTACCGCCGATGCACGCAGTGACAGGCTGAAACAGGATCTACGCGGTCCTATTTCACCGGTCTGCAGGGCGCGGCATGGCCGGCGCCCCGATCGGATCGGGAGGCCCCTCCGGCATGTCAGCCACCACCCTCGCCGCCGCGCCGTCCCCGGCGCGGCTGGCCGGCATCAATACGCCTGCTGCCCTCGGCGCCGGCGCGCTGCTGGCGCTCGGCGCCCTCGCCATCGGGCAGGCCGCCAGCCCGCGGCAGGCCGCGCTCTACCTGCTCGGCGGCGCCCTCGGCCTCGTCCTCTACCACGCGGCCTTCGGCTTCACCTCCGCTTGGCGCGTCTTCATCGCGGACCGGCGGGGGGAGGGGCTCAGGGCGCAGATGGCGATGCTCGCCATCGCCGTGCTGCTCTTCTTCCCCGCGCTCTCCGCCGGCTCGCTCTGGGGCCAGCCGGTCACCGGCAATGTCTCGCCCATCGGGGTCTCGCTGCTGGCCGGTGCCTTCATGTTCGGCATCGGCATGCAGATCGGCGGCGGCTGCGCCTCCGGCACGCTCTACACGGTGGGCGGCGGCTCGGTGCGGATGCTGCTCACCCTCGCGGCCTTCGTCGCCGGTTCGGCGCTCGGCGCGGCGCATTTCCATTGGTGGCAGGCGCAGTGGCACCTGGCGCCCATCTCCCTGGTGAAGGACTGGGGCGTCGGCCCGGCCCTGGCGTTGAACCTGGTCCTGTTCGGCGCCATCGCCGCCGGCACCGCCTGGCTCGAGCGGCGGCGGCACGGCGCGCTGGTCGCGGCGCGGCCGGCGCCGCGGCAGGGCCTCGCCCGCTTCCTGCGCGGGCCCTGGCCCGTGCTCGCCGGCGCGGTCGCGCTGGCGCTGCTGAACTTCGCCACCCTGGCGCTGGCCGGGAAGCCCTGGGGCATCACCTCGGCCTTCGCCCTCTGGGGCTCCAAGGCGGCGATGGCGCTGGGCGTGGACGCGGCAGGCTGGCCCTACTGGTCGACGCCGCATGGGCAGGCGGCGCTCGCGGGCAGCGTGCTGGACGACGTCACCTCGGTGATGGATTTCGGCATCGTGCTGGGCGCACTGCTGGCCTCGGCGCTGGCGGGACGCTTCTCGCCGAGCCTGAAGGTGCCGCTGCGCTCGGCGCTGGCGGCGGTCATCGGCGGGCTAATGCTTGGCTATGGCGCGCGGCTGGCCTATGGCTGCAACATCGGCGCCTACTTCTCCGGCATCGCCTCCGGCAGCCTGCATGGCTGGGTCTGGATGGCGGCGGCCTTCGCCGGCAGCGTCATCGGCACGCGGCTCCGCCCGCTCTTCGGGCTGGAGGTGGAGCGGACGCCGCGGCAGGCGGGGTGCTGACGCGGTCCGATGACCGCAGCGATTCGCGGCAAGGCCGCGAATGGCGAAGGTCTGAATCGGCCCGCCCCGCTTGTGCCGCGGTCCGATGACCGCAGCGGTTCGCGGCAAGGGCGCGAGGGTCTGACCCGGTCTGCCCGGGTTGCAGGGCTGCCGGGTTACCATCCCGGCGGTCCGGACGCATATACTGCGCAACGGACCGACCCCGGCCGGCGCAGGAAGGGCAGCATCCATGGCCTATGACTTCGACCTCTTCGTCATCGGCGGCGGCTCGGCCGGCGTGCGCTGCGGCCGCATCGCCGCGACGCATGGCGCCCGGGTCGGCATCGCCGAGGAGCGGTTCTGGGGCGGCACCTGCGTCAATGTCGGCTGCGTGCCGAAGAAGATCATGGTCAACGCCGCCGAATACGGCCATTGGGCGGAGGACGCCGCCGCCTTCGGCTGGAGCATCGAGAGGACCGGCTTCGACCTCTCCGTCCTGAAGGCGGCGCGGGATGCCGAGGTGGCGCGGCTGAACGGCATCTATGGCCGGCTGCTGACCGGCGCCGGCTGCACCATCTTCGATGCCCGCGCCACCTTCATCGATGCCCATACGCTGGACGTCGGCGGCAGGCGTGTCACGGCGGAGCGGATCGTCATCGCGGTCGGCGGCCGGGCGGTGCGGCCGGAGATCCCGGGCGCCGAGCTCGGCATGCTATCGGACGACGTCTTCGACCTGACCGAGGTCCCGCGCCGGCTCTGCGTCGTCGGCAGCGGCTACATCGCGCTCGAATTCGCCTGCGTTTTCCGCGGCCTCGGCGCCGAGGTGGACCTGGTCTACCGTGCCGACCTGCCGCTGCGCGGCTTCGACCAGGATATCCGCGTGGCGCTGAAGGACGCGCTGGAGGCCCAGGGCATCCGCCAGCATGTCGGCCACAACCTGGCGCGGCTGGACCGGCAGGGCGACCATCTCCGCCTCTCGCTGCTGGGCGGGGAGGGGATCGAGGCCGATGCGGTCCTCTTCGCCACCGGCCGGGTGCCGCATGTCCAGGGCCTGCACCTGGACCGCGCGGGGGTGATGTGCACGGCGAAGGGCGCGGTGGAGGTGGACGAGGAGCACCGCACCACGGCGCCCAACATCTACGCCATCGGCGACGTGACAGATAAGCTGAACCTGACGCCCATGGCGACGGCGGTGGGCCATGCGCTGGCCGATACGCTCTTCGGCAACCGGCCGCGCAAGGCGAGCTACCTGAACGTGCCGACCGCCGTCTTCACCTCGCCCCCCATCGGGACGGTCGGCATGACGGAAGCCGATGCGGCGGCGCATGGGCCGGTCGACATCTACCTCACCCAGTTCACCCCGATGCGGCATACCATCAGCAAGCGCCCGGGGCGGAAGTCGCTGATGAAGCTCGTGGTCTGCCAGGAGAGCCGGAAGGTCCTCGGCGCCCATATGCTGGGCGAGGATTCGGCGGAGATCATGCAGGGCATCGGCATCGCGGTCGCGGCCGGCCTGACCAAGGAGGATTTCGACCGCACGATCGGCATCCACCCGACGGCGGCGGAGGAGTTCGTGACGCTGCGGACCCGGACGCGGGAGGCCGGGGTGGTGGCCAAGGCGGCGGAGTAGCGCCATCTCTGGGCGCCGATGCGGGGAGGCCGCGCCGGTGTCGGAGATCTTTACAGGCTGCCGCGGCGCGTGATGGCGCTTTCGCCAATCTCTTGATTCGGCGGGCCCGACCTCATCGGCAGGGTATTTGCTCGCCGAGGCATGGGCGGAGGTTCCGCTCATTTCCATGGCAGGCCGGATGGCGCCGGCGACAGCGCAAGCGGCGATCCCACCCCTTGCCCTGCCGGTGCCGCGGCATCGACAGGACGGCGAGCCCATGCGTTGGATCGGATTAGTTCTCTGCGCCTTCATCGCCGCCACCGGCGCCAAGGCGGCGACGCTCGAAATCACCTATGGCTCCGGCCTCGCCGCCCTCGGTGCGCGGCTGACCGGCGCCCTGGCGCCCGACGGCAACAGCTTCATCATCGGCGGCGGCAGCAACTTCACCCGCGGCGGCGCGGTGATCTATGACAGCCCGCCGGTCTTCTTCGGCTCCTATCTGGCCCTTGTCGTGGGCGCCACCGGCCTTGCCGGCGGCACGGCCGGCCTCGTCACCCTGGATGGCTCTGCGATCGACCTGGCCGTCCTCGCGGACAATGGGAACGATGGATTCTTCATCGGGGCAGGCAGCCTCGTCGAGTCCGTGGTCGCCTCCTCCGTCGCCCACGCCGCGGGCAGCTTCGGCGACCTGAACCAGCCCTTCGATCCCAGCCTCTGGCACGCCACCTTGCAGGTCGACAGCACCCCGGTGCCGGAGCCGTTGAGCGCCGCCCTGCTCGGCGCCGGGTTGCTCGGCCTCGGCCTGGTGCGCCGCCGCGCGGCCTGAGCGGCAGCGGTCTGGCAGCACCGCGGAGGCGCCGCCGAGGCCGGCTGTCCCAGCATGACATCCTCGGGTTCACCCCGGCGCCGGGCTCGGCTATGCTTCTCCCCCTTTTAATCAGGAAACGCTCACAATGACCGTGCGCGGGTGGCACCCCGGAAGCTGGCGGGACATGCCGATCCGGCAGGTGCCCGACTACCCCGATCAGGCGAAGCTGGCCGAGGCGGAGGCGCGCCTGGCCAAGTGGCCGCCGCTGGTCTTCGCGGGGGAGGCGCGGCGGCTGAAGGCGGCGCTCGCCAAGGCCGGCCACGGCCAGGCCTTCGTCCTGCAGGGCGGCGACTGCGCCGAGAGCTTTTCCGACTTCACCGCCAACATCATCCGCGACACCTTCCGGGTGCTGCTGCAGATGGCCGTCGTGCTGACCTTCGGCGGCGGCACGCCGGTCGTGAAGCTCGGCCGCATGGCCGGGCAATTCGCCAAGCCGCGCTCCTCCGACAGCGAGACGAAGGACGGCGTGACGCTGCCCTCCTACCGCGGCGACATCATCAACGGTCCCGAGTTCACGCCCGAGGCCCGCATCCCCGACCCGGCCCGGATGGACTTCGCCTATATGCAGTCCGCCGGCACGCTGAACCTGCTGCGCGCCTTCGCCACGGGCGGCTATGCCGACCTGCACCAGGTGCATCGCTGGAATCTCGGCTTCGTCGCCCGCAGCCCGCTCGCCGAGCGCTACCAGGACCTGGCGCACCGGATCGACGAGACGCTCTCCTTCATGCAGGCCTGCGGCATGTCCGACCTGCCCCAGGTGCGCGAGACCGACTTCTACACCTCGCACGAGGCGCTGCTGCTGCCCTACGAGCAGGCGCTGACCCGCGTCGATTCCACCACCGGCGACTCTTACGCCTGCTCGGCGCATTTCCTCTGGATCGGCGACCGCACCCGCCAGCCCGAGGGCGCGCATGTCGAGTTCATGCGCGGGGTGAAGAACCCGATCGGGCTGAAGGTGGGCCCGACCTCCGAC
This sequence comes from Paracraurococcus lichenis, assembly GCF_030657435.1. Lineage (GTDB taxonomy): Bacteria > Pseudomonadota > Alphaproteobacteria > Acetobacterales > Acetobacteraceae > Paracraurococcus > Paracraurococcus lichenis. Next base: position 10,228 of record NZ_JAUTWS010000020.1, read on the forward strand.
CCGGACGAGCTGGTCCGCCTGACCGAGATCCTGAACCCCGGGAACGAGATGGGGCGGCTCACCCTCATCTCCCGCATGGGGGCCGAGAAGGTCGAGGCCAAGCTGCCGCCGCTGCTGCGCGCGGTGAAGCGCGCCGGCCGCAACGTGGTCTGGCTGTCCGACCCGATGCACGGCAACACCACCAGCGTCGGCGCCTACAAGACCCGGCCCTTCGACGCGATCCTGACCGAGGTCCGCCGCTTCTTCGACGCCCATGCCGCGGAGGGCACCCAGCCCGGCGGCGTGCATGTCGAGATGACGGGGCAGGAGGTCACGGAATGCCTCGGCGGTGCGCACCGCCTGTCGGAATCCGACCTCGCGCTGCGCTACCAGACCTTCTGCGACCCCCGGCTGAACGCGGAGCAGTCGCTGGAGCTCGCCTTCCTGATCGCGGAGGAGCTGAAGGCCCGCCGCGCCCCGGGCGCCGCGCAGCCGGCGCGCGCCGCGGAATAACGACACAACGAGGAAACGCCATGGACGGATCGCCGCCGGTCGAACCAGGGGAGGCGGCGATCTCCGCCCGCACCGACGCCTATTTCAATCGCACCCGGGCGATCGTGCAGCGCTTCGGCGACTGCCGCGTCACCTATGCGGTCTTCCTCCGCCGCCCCGTGGTCAGCGCGCCGCGGCTCGCGGTGGACTGGCTGCGGTCCGTGGCGCGGGAGCGCGGCACCGACTTCGACATCGACGTCATCCACCCCGAGGGCACCTGGGTCGGCGCCGGCGATCCGATCCTCACCATCACCGGCTCCTTCGTGCAGCTCTCGGACCTCGAGACGCTCTACCTGCAGAAGATGGGCCCGCCCTGCGTCGCGGCGCACAACGCCTACCAGATGTGCCTCGAGCTGCCGCAGGTCTCCTTCCTCGCCATGGATGCCCGGCACTGCGCCGGCGCCGAGATGCAGGAGATGATGGCCTATGCCGCCAGCGTCGGCAGCGCGGCCGCGCGGCAGGAGGGGGCGAAGGGCTTCATCGGCAATGCCACTGATGCCACCGCCCATTGGTTCGGCGCCTCGCGCGGCTACGGCACCATGCCGCATGCGCTGATCGGCTATGCCGGCAGCACGCTGCGCGCCGCCGAGATGTTCCACGAGACCTTCCCGGACGAGCCGCTGACGGTCCTGACCGACTATTTCGGCCGGGAGGTGACGGATGGCCTGGCCGTCTGCCGCCGCTTCCCGGAGCTGGCTTCGGCCGGCCGGCTCGCGGTGCGGCTCGACACCCATGGCGGCCGCTTCCTCGAAGGCCTCGACCCGGCCGAGAGCTATGCGGTGCTGGAACGCCACGCACCCGGCGCCATCCGACGCTACCGCTCGGAAACCGAGCTTCGCCACCTCGTTGGCACCGGCGTCTCGGCCTCCGCGGTGTGGAAGATGCGGGAGGCGCTGGACGAGGCCGGCTTCCCCAAGGTGCGGATCGTCGCTTCCTCCGGCTTCAACGTGCAGAAATGCCGGGTGATGGCGGAGGCCAAGGCGCCGATCGACGTGGTCGGGACCGGCAGCTTCATTCCCGATCTCTGGTCGGAGACCTACGCGACCGCCGATATCATCGCCTATGACGGCGAGCCGAGGGTCAAGGTCGGGCGCGAGTTCCTGCTGCAGCGCAACGGGGCGCGCAAGCGCAACGGCAGCGGGAGCCACGGCGGCTGAGGCCGTCGGGGGGCCGGAGCGGTTCGGCAGAGGCCTCGGACGGCCGCGGCGGGCTGGACCGGACCGCCTCCCGCACGGCCGCAGGCATCGCCCCGGCGCCGGAGGCGCTGCGGCGGCAGCGTCTGCTCGGCTGGCTCTGCGCCGGCCTGCTGCTCCTGGTCTGGGTCAGCTTCCATCTCATGTCGCGCCTGACCACCCGCCAGGCGCTGACGCCCTGGGACGTCGCGGCGCTCCGCTTCGGCGGCGCCTTCCTCGTCGCGCTGCCGCTGGTCGCCTGGCGCGGGCTGCCGCGCATCGCGCCGCGCCGCTGGCCGGCCATCACCCTCTTCGCCGGCTTCGGCTTCCCGCTGCTCGCCTATGCCGGCTACCGGATGGCCCCGGCGGCGCATGGCGCCGTGGTGACCGCGGCCGGGCTGCCGGTCGCGACCGCGCTGCTGGCGCTCGCCCTCGGGCTCGGCCGGATCGGGCCCTGGAAGGCGGCGAGCCTGCTGCTGGTCGTCGCCGGATCGCTGCTGCTCGGGGTGGCGACCAGCGGCCCGCATCCGGATGCCTGGCGCGGCGACCTGCTCTTCCTCGCCGCTGTCTGCGCCTGGGCGGTCTATACCCTGATGGTGCAGTCCTGGCGGCTGCCGGCGCTGGATGCCACGCTCGTCATCGCCCTCTCGGCCGCGCCGGCCTACCTGCCGGTCTGGTGGCTGGCGCTGCCCTCCGCCATCGGCCAGGTGCCCTGGCCGGTGGTGCTCACCCAGGGCCTCTTCCATGGCGCGGCGGCGGCGGTGCTCGCGGGGCTGCTCTATACCCAGGCGGTCGCCTCCATCGGGCCCGGGCCGACCACCATGATCGGCGCCGCCGTACCGGCGCTCGCCGCGCTGCTCGCCTGGCCGCTGCTGGGGGAGGCGATGACGCCCGCAAGCTTCGCCGCGGTCGGCCTGGTCTGCGCCGGCCTCGCGCTCTCGGTCCTGCGGCCGGACCGCGTCAGCGGGTGAAGCGCGTGCCGTACCAGGGTCCGGTGCTGCCGTCGCGCCGCCAGCCATGCGCCTCCAGCCGTCGCGTCAACGCCTCCAGCGCTGCGCGCCGGGCCGGCGTGTCCGCCACCCAGCCGAGCGCCAGCGGCACCCGGCCGTAGTCGCCGAATTCCAGGTTCGTGCTCTCCGCGATGAAGGGCGGCGCGCGCCGGCCGGGCTCGGCGGCGACGAAATTGCCGCCGGCATAGGTCCGCCTCCCCACCTGCAGCGGTACGGTGACGAGCGAGATCCCGACCACCGCCAGCGCCGAGGGGCCGCAGGCCGCGAGCGCCAGCAGGAGCGGCAAGGCAGGGCATCGCACGGGGCGGGATCCTCCGGAGTCCGGGGCTGAAACCCGCCGCGGCCCGCCGCGTCGCGCCGGGAGGCGTGCCTTCCCGGCCGCCCGGCGCTATGCCTCTCCCGAAGGACGGACCCAGCGATGAGTGCATTCGACAGCGGCCTCTTCGGCCAGCAGGGCGGCTATGCCGTCCGCATCATGGATCTCTCGGGCGGCAACGGTGCCGACCCGGTGGAGACCATTCGCGGCTTCCAGACGGTCGAGCACGCCAATGCCTTCGCCCGCCGCTATGTGCGGGACAGCCTGGAACGCTGCCGGACCCGCGGCATGACGCCCGCAGACGTGGTGCAGGCCTGGTTTGCCTTCGGCGAGGATGCCGAGGTGCTGGGCGGCGCCGAGCATGCCTGGCGCAGCGCCGCGGAACTCAACGACTTCGCCAGCCGCCCGCCCGCGGAGTCCGAGGAGCGGAACTGGCGCGCCCTCGACCCTCGGCGCGACGAGGATGCCGAGGAGGAGGAGGAGTGAGCCGCCATTCCGTCCGCTGCGGCGACCATGCCGACGAAGGCGACCCCGAGGAGGAGTGGCTGGTGGAGGGCTTCGCCTCCGCCGAGGCGGCGCAGGACTATGCCCGCCGCTTCGTCCGCGCCCAGATCGAGGACCTGCGCCGCGAGGCCGGCTCGCCCGCAGAACTCGCCGACATGTACCGCCGCTGGGGCGAATATGCCGTCACCAAGGGCTTCGACGCCGAGGCCTGGGTGGCGCATTGCATCGCCAACCCGGCGACCCGCAAGCAGGACACCGACTACGCCGCGCTGGAGCCCCGATAAGTGAAACTCCGCTTCGCCCCGTCGCCGACGGGCTACCTCCATGTCGGCAATGCCCGCGTCGCGCTGGTCAACTGGCTGCTCGCGCGCCAGCAGGGCGGCACGGTCCTGTTGCGCCTGGACGACACCGATGCCGAGCGCAGCAAACCCGAATATGCCGAGGCGCTGGAGGAGGACCTGCGCTGGCTCGGCCTCGACTGGGACGAGACCTTCCGCCAGTCCGACCGCATGGACCGCTACCAGACGGCGGCGGAGCGGCTGAAGAAGGCCGGGCGACTCTATCCCTGCTTCGAGTCCGAGGAGGAACTTCGCTACAAGCGGGAGCAGCAGATCCGCCAGAAGCGCCCGCCCATCTACGACCGCGGTGCGCTGCGCATGACGCCGGAGCAGTACGAGCGCGCGCTCGGCAACGGCAAGACGCCCTATTGGCGCTTCCTGCTGGAGAGCCGCACGGTCGAGTGGCAGGACGGCGTGCTCGGGCGCCGCGCGGTGAAGCTGCCGAGCCTGTCGGACCCGGTGCTGATCCGCGCCGACGGCACGCCGCTCTACACATTCACCAGTGTCGTGGACGATCTGGAGAGCGGCGTCACCCACATCGTGCGCGGCGAGGACCACGTCACCAATACCGGCGTGCAGCTCGACCTCTGGCAGGCCCTGGGCGGGAACCCGGCCAAACTCTCCTTCGCGCATCTGCCGCTGCTGACCGACACGGATGGCGGGCCGCTCTCCAAGCGGCTCGGCTCGCTGGCGCTGCGGCAGCTCCGCCGGGACGGCGTGGAGCCCGCGGCGCTGGCCGGCTACCTCGCCGCGCTCGGTACCTCGCAGGACCCGCATCCCGGCCTGCCGCGCGACCTGGTCGCGGGCTTCCGGCTCTCCGCCATCTCGAAATCCGCCGCGCGCTTCGACATCCAGCAACTCCTCGCGCAGAACCGCAAGCTGCTGCATGCCGCGAGCTTCGAGAGCGTGCGGTCGCACCTGCCGGAGGGCGCCGACGAGACCTTCTGGCTGGCGGTGCGCGGCAACCTCGACCTGCTGTCCGAGGCGAAGCCCTGGCTCGAGGTGGTGCGCGGCACCGTCGTCCCGCCGCCGCAGCCGGGAGAGGAGGCGTATCTCCGCGCGGCGCTGGAGGCACTGCCGCCCGCGCCCTGGGACGAGGCGACATGGGGCGCCTGGACCGCGGCGCTGCGCGAGCGGACGGGGCGCAAGGGCAAGGCGCTGTTCCACCCGCTCCGCCTCGCCCTGACGGGGGAGGAGACCGGGCCGGACCTCAAGGGCCTGCTGCCGCTGATCGGGCCGGAGCGTGCGGGCCAGCGCCTGCGGATCGCCGCCGGCGCCTGACGGGCGGCGAGGCGGCGCAATGCCGAGCGCCGCCCGCCGCGGGTCGCGCTCCGGCCACGAACTGGTCATGCTGCGGCTCCTAGGATCGCTGGCCTCGTCGGGACCGGTGCCGCATGACCCCCTCGATCCGCCTCTCCGCCCTGCTGCTCCTCGGCCTTCTCGCCGCCTGCGCGCCGCGCCAGGACTTCGTCTGGGATGGCCGCCGCGGCTATGACGGCAATGGCGATTACGGCTACGACCTCGAGGCCTCGCGCGCCGAGGCGCGCAGCTACCGCGCCCGCGCCTCCGCCGCCTATGCCGTGCCCGGCGGGCCCGAGGACCCCTGGGGCCCGCATGTCCGGGAGGCCGCATCCCGCTTCAACCTGCCGGAGCGCTGGATCCGCGCCGTCATGCGCCAGGAGAGCGGCGGGCGGCTCTACGACGCGAATGGCCAGCCCATCACCTCCCATGCCGGGGCGATGGGGCTGATGCAGGTGATGCCGCGAACCTATGACACGCTGGCGGCGCAGCACGGGCTGGGTCCCGACCCCTATGATCCCCGCGACAACATCCTGGCCGGGGCCGCCTATATCCGGGCGATGCACGACCGCTTCGGCGCGCCGATGTTCCTCGCCGCCTACAATGCGGGGCCGGAGCGGGTGCAGTCCTATCTCTCCGGGCGCTCCGTGCTGCCGGACGAGACGGTGAACTACCTGGCCAGCGTCGGGCCGATGCTCGGTACGGGCGGGACCTATGTCGCCAGTGCCGCGCCGGCCTGGCGCGCCAGGGAGATCTCGCCGGCCTGGCGCGGGGCCGAACTCGCCGAGGCCGACCGCGCCTATGCCGGTGGCGGCCTGCGCGGCAGCGACTATGCCGGGACGCTCGAGGCCGATCCCTCGCTCCGCGCCTTCGAGGGCGGCGGTCTGGTCACCCGCGACGCTCCGACCGGCGTGCTGACGCCGCGCCTGCGCTACTGACCGGCGCCGGGAGCCGCCCGGCGCTCGCGCGGGCGGCGGGCCGGCCTTTACCGGGTGGTGGTGGTCGTCCCGGTCGTGTTCCGGTGCGTGTTGGTCGTCGAGTGGCGGCTCACGCCGGAGCTATGGCTCGGGTTCGTGCCCGTCGTGTTGGAGCCCGTCGCATGGTCGAGGGCGCGGCCGGCGGCGGTGCCACGTGGATTGCCCGGGGTGCCGTCCGGCGGGGTCGGCGTGCTGCCGGTGGCATGGTCGAGGGCGCGCTGCGTCGCGGTGCTCGGCGGGTTGCCCGGGGTGCCGTCACGCTGGGCCAGGGCCGGCGCGGCGGCGAGGGTCACGGCGGCGAGGCCGATCACGAATTGGCGGATCATGGTGTCTCTCCCCTGTGGTGAGGCACCCCAAACGCCCTGCGCGCCGCCGGTTCCCTCCGGATTTGCTGGCCTCCCGGGGCGCGCAATGGCATCGTTGCGCCATGCACGCCGCGCCCGCCTGTCGCCGCCGCTGAAACCCGCCGCCACCCTGGCGGGGGAGTGATGCGTTTGGCCTGCGACCGGACTATGGATGCGCCGTGATGACCTCCGACCTCTCGCTGCACAACAGCCTGACCCGCACGCGCGAGCCCTTCGCGCCGATCGACCCCTCGCATGTCCGGCTCTATGTCTGCGGCCCGACGGTCTATGACCTGGCGCATCTCGGCAATGCCCGGCCGGTCGTGGTCTTCGACGTGCTGGCCCGGCTGCTGCGGCGCCTTTACCCGCGCGTGACCTATGTCCGGAACATCACGGATGTGGAGGACAAGATCACCGCGCGCAGCCTGGAGACGGGCGAGCCGATCGCCTCCATCACCGCCCGCACCACGGCCGATTTCCACCGCGACATGGCCGCGATCGGTGCCCTGCCGCCGGACGAGGAGCCGCGCGCGACCCAGTCCATCGGGCCGATGATCGAGCTGATTCAGCGCCTTATTGCCAACGGCCATGCCTATGCGGCGGAAGGGCACGTGCTGTTCAGCGTCCCCTCCTTCCCCGATTACGGCAGGCTCTCGGGCCGCGACCGGGAGGAGATGCTGGCCGGCGCCCGCATCGAGGTCGCGCCCTACAAGCGCGACCCGGGCGACTTCGTGCTGTGGAAGCCGAGCACGCCGGAGCAGCCGGGCTGGGACTCCCCCTGGGGCAGGGGGCGGCCGGGCTGGCACATCGAGTGCTCGGCCATGTCCTGGAAGTCCCTCGGGGAGATGTTCGACATCCATGGCGGCGGGCAGGACCTGCTCTTCCCCCACCATGAGAACGAGCTGGCGCAGACCCGCTGCGCCTTCGGCACCCCGGCCATGGCCCGCACCTGGCTGCACAACGGCATGCTGCGGGTGGACGGGGAGAAGATGTCGAAGTCGCTCGGCAACTTCTTCACCGTTCGGGACATCCTGGAGCGCGGCGCCTGGGCCGGCGAGGCCTTCCGCCTGCTGCTGCTGCGCACCCATTACCGCGCCGACCTGGACTTCACCTTCGCCGGCCTGGACGAGGCCAAGGCGGAGCTGGACGACCACTACGCCATGCTTGCCCGCGCGGTGGAGCCGGCCGACGGCCATGAGGCGACACTCAAGGACATGGCGGACTGGGCGATCGCCCCGCTGCTGGACGACCTGAACACGCCGCTGGCCCTGGCCCGGCTGCGCGACCTCCGCACCATCGAGAACGTGGCGAGCGTCGGCGGCAGCGCCACCGCCGTGCTGCACCGGATCGGCAAGCCCTGGCCGGTGGTCGCGGGGCTCGCGGCGGCGGCCTTCCGCGAGGCGGCGGGTGTGCTGGGGATCTGCCAGGACGAGCCGCGGGCTTGGCTGAAGGGCGGCGAGGATACCGACTGGGTCGAGCAGGCCATCGCCGACCGGCTGGCGGCGCGGAAGGCGCGCAACTTCGCCGAGGCGGACCGGATCCGCGATGACCTCAAGGCCAGGGGGATCGTGCTGGAGGACGGGCCGCAGGGGACCACCTGGCGCAAGGCGTGACCATCCCGGGGGGAGAGAGGACACCTCTCTCCCCCCGGACCCCCACTCACCGCTTTCTCCGAGTTTTGGACCCGACGGTTTGACCGCATCGCCCGAAGAATGGATGGACGCGATCAAGCGGATCGCCCTGACCGACCCCAAGCGGGCCTGGTTCCGGGCGCATCTGGACGCGCCCGACTGCACCGCGACCGAAGCCGACCTCGCCGCCCGCACGGGACAGCCGATCGAGGCCTACCGGGCGCTCGCCGTCGAACTGGCCGTGGCGTTGGAGACGGACCCGCCGGCGGAGCCGCTGGACCTGCTGGCCGAGCGGACGGCGCCGCAGACCTGGCGCCTGCGGCCGGCCTTCGCCTTCGGCCTCGGCATGCACCGCCTGGTGCCGGAAGCCTGGACCCGCGGCGGCAAGCCCGCCGCCGACCTCAAGCCGCTACCCGGCGAGAGCCCCATCGTCGTCCTGGTCCGCCCGCAGCTCGCCGAGAATATCGGCGCCGTCGCCCGCGCCATGGCCAATGGCGGGCTGTTCCACCTGCGCCTGGTCGCGCCGCGCGACGGCTGGCCGCAGGACCGCGCCTGGCGCACCGCCTCCGGCGCCGACGCGATCCTGGAGGCGGCGACGGTCTTCCCCGATACGCCCTCCGCCGTCGCCGACTGCCACCGCGTCTTCGCCACCTGCCCGCGGCCGCGCCACATCGTCGTCCCGCTGCGGACCGCCCGCGCCGCGGCCGAGGACCTCAGGCAGATCAACGGGCGGGGGCTCCGCACCGCCGTGCTCTTCGGGCCGGAGCGCGCCGGCCTCGAGAACGACGACGTCGCCTGCGCCGATACCCTGGTCCGCTACCCCCTGAACCCGGAGCACATGTCGCTCAACCTGGCCCAGGCGGTGATGATCCTGGCCTATGAATGGTGGACGGTGACGGAGCCGACCCCGCCGCGGCAGCTCCAGACCAACGAGACCCACGTTGCCACCAAGGGCCAGCTCGAGGGCTTCCTCGACCGGCTGGTGGCGGAGCTCGACGCCGCCGGGTTTCTGGACAACCTGCCGAAGCGCCCCGGCATGGTCCGCAACCTCCGCCACTGGTTCGAGCGGGGGGAGGTGACGGAGCAGGAGCTTCGCACCCTGCACGGCGTCGTCACGGAGCTTTCCCGCGGCCGGATGCGGCGGGGAAGGCCGGACGAGGATCAGCGCTGAGCGGCGGGCAGCTTCTTCGCCAGCTTCCGCGCCAGCACATAGCCCAGCAGGCCCGCCACCGGTGCCGCCGGCATCACCAGTAGCCAGCCGATATGCGCCCCGTTCACCGCAAGCCCGAGCCCGACCCCGAGCATCAGCCCGCCGACCAGGCTGCCCACCACGCCGGCCGTCAGGCCGAGGACCAGGATCTCTTCGCGCGTCACGCCCATGCGCGCGGAATAGAAGGCGCCTCGCGGGTTTGACAAGGCACCCTTTGACAAGAGGGGGCCCGGGTCCCTATACGGCCGCCCTCTTCCTGGGAACGTGGACGCGCCCCAAGGCGACTTGGTTCGGCGTGCGCCCGCCCTGGCCCATTCGGGGCCCGGGCCTACCGGGACAACCATCGAAGAAGGGCCGCACCCCAATCGGGGGCGGACAACAGGTACGCATGACCAAGCGCGCCGAATCCAAGTACAAGATCAATCGCCGCCTCGGCGTCAACCTCTGGGGCCGGGCCAAGTCTCCGATCAACAAGCGCGAGACGATCCCCGGCCAGCACGGTGCCCGCCGCAAGCAGAAGCCGACCGACTTCGGCGTGCAGCTCATGGCGAAGCAGAAGCTGAAGGGCTACTACGGCAACATCGGCGAGAAGCGGTTCCGCAAGTATTACGATGAGGCGGTGCGCCGCAAGGGCGACACCTCGGAGAACCTGATCGAGCTGCTGGAGCGCCGCCTCGACGCCGTGATCTACCGGATGAAGCTGGCGATCACGCCCTTCGCCGCCCGGCAGTTCGTCAACCACGGCCATATCCTGGTCAACGGCAAGCGGGTGAACATCCCCTCCTACCAGGTCCGCGACAACGACCTGATCGAGGTGAAGGAGAAGTCGAAGCAGCTCACCTCCGTGCTGGATGCGGCGCAGAACGGCGAGCGCGACATCCCCGAATACGTCGAGATCGACCACCGGGCCATGCGCGGCCGCTTCCTGCGGGCGCCCAAGTTCTCGGACGTCCCCTACCCCGTGCAGATGGAGCCGAACCTGGTCGTCGAGTTCTACTCGCGGTAAGCTTGGCAAGGCTGTTTTGAGGGGGGCGGGCCGGCGACGGCCCGCCCTTCGTCGTTCCGGGGCTCAGCGCGGGTTGGTCTCCGCCCGGATGCGCTCCAGCCAGCAGGTCTCCGTCCCCTCCGGCGACAGCACGGCGGTCTCCGCCGCATCCTCCCCCAGCCGGTGGACCAGCGCGCCGAGGAGGCGCGTGCCCGGCAGGTCCGGCTGCGCCTCCGGCTCCACCAGGAAGGACATGGCCGGCGCCCAGGCGAACCGCACCGCCCCCGACATGGCGCCGTGCTGCAGGTGCAGGTGGCCGGAGGCGACCAGGCGCAGGCCCGGATGGTCCAGCAGCGGCGCCAGGGCATCACGGGCCTCGGGCGGCACCGACCAGTAGTCGAAGGTCGGGTCGTCCCGCCTGGTGACGAAGGCCGGCTTGTGCTGGAACAGCGCGATGCGGCGACCCGCGGCGCCGGCCGCGGCCTCGGCGATGAAGGCGGCCTGCGCGGCTTCCTCGGGCAGGCCGGTGCCCATGATCTCGGTGTCCAGTCCCACCAGCCGCCAGCCTGGCAGGTCCCGCACCCACCAGTCATGTCCGACCAGGCGCCGGAAGCGCGCGACCCGCGCGGCATCGACCGGCTGCGTCGGCATGGTGCGCGGATGGCTGCCGACATCGTGGTTGCCCGGCACGGCCAGCACCGGCGCGGGCAGCCGCCGCAGCAGGCCGATGGCGAATGCCAGGTCCTCGTCCCGGTCCGCGCCGTCGAGCGAGAGGTCGCCGCTGGCGACGATGAGGTCGGGCCGGTGCCGCTCCGCCCAGCCCGTGAGGAGGTCGAGGTTCCGCCGGAACAGCCTCGTCCGCGGCGAGAGATGGGCGTCGGAGATCTGCAGGATCGTCGTCATCGGGGAGTCCGGGCGCTCGCGGGACGGGATGTGGGAGGGGAGGGAACTCCCCTCCCACGCCCACCCCACCTTTTTCTGTGAGTCCGCAGGCTGGAACAGCGGACTCGGAGAAAAAGGAGGGTTGCGGGGGTACGGGGGGAAGGGAGTTCCCTCCCTTCCCCCCGGGCAACTCGTGCAGCGCGCCCGCGGACCGAGCCGACCTCCGGCCACATCGGCGGGCGGTGTCCTCGCTAGCCCGGATAGGCGAGGAATGGCCCGTGCAACCGCCGGGGCAGGATCGGCAGCGCATGCGCCGCGGCCAGCAGCAGCGCGCGCTTGGGCGTCGGCGCCTGGGCGACGGAGGCCCGCAGCTTCTCGAGCCCCGCCGCCCGCTGGCCGTGGCGGATCAGTTCCCGCCCGACGACCCAGTCGTTCTCCGCCTCCGCCCGCCGGCGCATGGCGGCGAAGCGGGCGGGGCCGAGGCGTGCCTCCAGCGCCGGGTTGCCCCAGATCGCCAGCATGGTGGGCGCGAAGGCCGCAGGATCGCGCGCCATGCGGTTGAAGGCGCTGCCGGCGCGCTGGCGGACGAATAGGATCGGCTCCCGCCCTGCCGCCACCGCCCAGGGGCCGAGCAGCGAGAGGCGGATCCAGTATTCCCAGTCCTCTCCGTAGCGGAGATGCGGCAGGAAGGGCCCGGCCTGCGCCAGCGCCTCCCGCCGCAGCAGCAGGTGGCCGCCATTGGCGAAGAGGTTCTCGATCAGCAGCGTCTCCAGCAGGTCGCCGGCGGGGAAGGGGCCGGTCTTGCGGCGCAGCGGCCGGTCGCCGGGCTTCGCACCCTCGGCGACGAAGGCGAAGCCGCCAAAGGCGCCGACGGCCTGCGGCGCCGCGGCCAGCGCCGTGGCGAGGCGGGAGAGGGCATCGGGCGCCAGCCAGTCATCGGCGTCGAGGAAGAGGATGGCCTCGCCGCGCGCCTCCGCCATCGCCCGGCTGCGGGCGGCGGAGACGCCGGCATTGGCCTGGCGGAGCAGCCGGATGCGCGGGTCGCGGCGGGCGGCGACCACCTCCGCCGTGCCGTCGGCGGAGCCGTCATCCACCACGATCATCTCCCAGCCCGGGAAATCCTGGGCCAGCACGCTGTCCACCGCCGCGCCGACGAAGCGGGCGACGTCATAGGCCGGGGTCAGGACGGAGATGGCGGGGGCGGGGGTGGCAAGCTCGCGCGGCATGGCGGCAGGGGTGGCACGGACCGCGCCCCTGCCGGCGTCACAAGCCGCACAGTCACCGGAATGCGACCGGTGGCGGCCTACAACTGCACCGCCTTCATCGCCCCCGGCGGGTAACGGGTGCCGGAGGCGGCGCCGGCCGGGACGGCGTCCGAGATCCGCGCCACCTCCTCCGCCGTCAGCGTGACCTTCAGCGCGCCGAGGTTCTCCTCGATTCGCGGCAGGTAGCGGGTGCCGGGGATGGCGACCACGTCCTCGCCCTGCGCCAGCAGCCAGGCGAGGGTGAGCTGCGCCGGGGTGCAGCCCTTCTCCCGGGCGATCGCCTCCACCTTCTCGACCAGCGCGCGGTTGGCGGCGAAATTCGCCTCTTGGAAGCGCGGATGCGCGGCGCGGCGGCCATCGACCTGGGAGAAGTCCTGGATCGCCCCGGTCAGGAAGCCGCGGCCGAGCGGCGAATAGGCGACGAAGCCGATGCCCAGGGGGCGGGTGACCGCCCGCGTCTCCTCCGCCTCGACCCGGTAGAGCAGGGAGTATTCGGTCTGCACGGCGGCGATCGGGTGCACCGCATGGGCGCGGCGGATGGTCTCCGGCTTCGCCTCCGACAGGCCGAGGAAGCGGACCTTGCCCTGCTCCACCAGGCGCTTCATGGCGCCGACCGTCTCCTCGATGGGGACGTTCGGATCGACGCGGTGCTGGTAGTAAAGGTCGATGACCTCGACGCCGAGGCGCTTCAGCGAGGCCTCGCAGGCCTGCTGGACGTAGTCGGGGCTGCCGTTCACGCCGTTCGGTCCGCCCGGGTTCTGGGTCTGGCCGAACTTCGTCGCCAGGATGACCCGGTCGCGCAGGCCCTTCAGGGCGCGGCCCAGCACCTCCTCGTTATGGCCCCAGCCGTACATGTCGGAACTGTCGAGATGGTCGATGCCGCGGTCGATGGCGGCGCGGATCAGGTCGACCGAGGCGTTGTCGTCGGCCTCCCCGTAGACGCCCGAGAGCGACATGCAGCCGAGGCCGACGGCCGAGACCGAGAGCCCCGTGCTGCCCAGGCTGCGATGCGGCAGTGTCGCCATGCGCCGTTCCCCCGAATGGATCCTTCGGCGAAAGCCTAGCAGGGCCGCGTGGCGCGTCGAGCCGAGAAGATCGGGGAGGAAAAGGCATTTCCTCCCCGTCGGACGCCAAGGGGTTCCAACCCCATGCCTGCCTTCTGTGAGTCGGGACCCGCCGCGCGGCGGGTCCAGACTCAGAGAAATAGAGGTGGGGTGCGGGGAGGATACCTCCTCCCCGCCTCTCAGGCCGCCTTGGCCAGCGGTTCGGGCGCGATCTCCAGCCCGTCGAGGCCGGCGGTCACCCGCAGCGCCTCGCCGTCCTGGATGCGGCCCTCCAGCAGCAGGTTGGCCAGCTTGTCCTGCAGGTTCCGCTGGATGACGCGCTTGAGCGGCCGCGCGCCATAGGTCGGGTCGTAGCCGGCCTCGGCCAGCCATTCCCGGGCGCCCTCGTCCAGCTCCAGCCGGATCTTGCGGTCCTCGAGGAGCTTGCGCAGCCGCTCGAGCTGGATGTCCACGATCGCCGCCATGTCGCCGCGGGCGAGGCGACGGAACAGCACGACCTCGTCCAGGCGGTTCAGGAATTCCGGCCGGAACCGGTCCCGGACCGCCCGCATGACCGCCGGCCGCGCCGCCTCGATATCGGCGGTCTCCGGCAGCTCCGCGATCGCCTGGGACCCGAGGTTGCTGGTCAGCACGATGATCGTGTTGCGGAAGTCCACGGTGCGGCCCTGGCCGTCCGTCAGCCGCCCGTCGTCGAGCACCTGCAACAGGATGTTGAAGACATCCTCATGCGCCTTCTCCACCTCGTCGAAGAGGATGACCTGGTAGGGCCGGCGCCGCACCGCCTCGGTCAGCGCGCCGCCCTCGTCATAGCCGACATAGCCCGGAGGGGCGCCGACCAGCCGTGAGACCGCGTGCTTCTCCATGTATTCCGACATGTCGATGCGGGTCATCGCCCGCTCGTCGTCGAAGAGGAAGTTGGCCAGCGCCTTCACCAGCTCGGTCTTGCCGACGCCGGTCGGGCCGAGGAAGAGGAAGCTGCCGATCGGCCGGTTCGGGTCCTGCAGGCCGGCGCGCGCCCGGCGGACGGCCTTGCTGACCGCCTCCAGCGCCTCCTCCTGCCCGACCACGCGGCGGCGGAGCTGGTCCTCCATCTTCAGCAGCTTGGCACGCTCGCCCTCCAGCATCTTCTCGACCGGGATGCCGGTCCAGCGGGAGACGACCGCGGCGATGCCTTCCTCGGTCACCGCCTCGTTCACCAGCCGCGCATCGCCGTCGCCGGCGGAGGCGATCTGCTTCTCGAGGCCCGGGATGACGCCGTATTTCAGCCGTCCGGCCTCGGCGAAGTCGCCCTTGCGCTCGGCCAGCTCGAGCTCGGTCTTGGCCTGCTCCAGCGCCTCCTTGGCCTTCTGGACCTCGGCGACCTTGCCCTTCTCCGCCGCCCAGCGCTGCGTCATCTCGTGCGAGCGCTCCTCGAGGTCAGCGACCTCCTTCTCCAGCCTCTCCAGCCGGTCGCGGGAGGCGGGATCGTCCTCCTTCTTCAGGGCTTCGCGCTCGATCTTCAGCATCATCAGCCGGCGGTCGAGCTCGTCGAGCTCCTCCGGCTTGCTGTCCACCTGCATCCGCAGGCGGCTGGACGCCTCGTCCACCAGGTCGATCGCCTTGTCCGGCAGGAAGCGGTCGGTGATGTAGCGGTTGGAGAGGGTGGCCGCCGCGACCAGCGCGCTATCGGTGATGCGGACGCCGTGATGCGTCTCGTACTTGTCCTTGATGCCGCGCAGGATGCTGATCGTGTCCTCGACGCTCGGCTCGCCGACGAAGACCGGCTGGAAGCGCCGGGCCAGCGCCGCGTCCTTCTCCACGTGCTTGCGGTACTCGTCGAGCGTCGTGGCACCCACGCAGTGCAACTCGCCGCGGGCGAGCGCCGGCTTGATCAGGTTCGACGCATCCATCGCGCCGTCCGCCTTGCCCGCGCCGACCAGGGTATGCATCTCGTCGATGAAGAGGATGATGTCGCCGGCGGCCTGCTCGACCTCCTGCAGCACGCCCTTCAGGCGCTCCTCGAACTCGCCGCGGTACTTGGCGCCGGCCACCATGGCGCCGAGGTCGAGCGCCATGACGCGCTTGTCCTTCAGCGCCTCCGGCACGTCGCCCTTGACGATGCGCAGCGCCAGCCCCTCGACGATGGCGGTCTTGCCGACGCCCGGCTCGCCGATCAGCACCGGGTTGTTCTTGGTGCGGCGTGCCAGGACCTGGATGGCGCGGCGGATCTCCTCGTCGCGGCCGATGACGGGGTCGAGCTTGCCGGTGCGGGCGAGGTCGGTCAGGTCGCGCGCGTATTTCTTCAGCGCGTCGAAGCTCTGCTCGGCGTTCTGGCTGTCCACCTTGCGGCCCTTGCGCAGGTCGGCGACGGCGGCCTCAAGCCGCTGCGCATCGGCGCCGGCCTGCTTGAGGATGCGGCCGGCAGGCGCGTCGGAGGCGGCGAGCGCCACCAGCAGCCGGTCCTGGGCGACGAAGCTGTCGCCGGCCTTCTGCGCCTGCTGCTGCGCGGCATCCAGCACGCGGACGATGTCGGGGGTGAAGCCGGGCTGGCCGGCGCCGCCGCCGGTCACCTTGGGCTGGCGGCCCACCTCGGCATCCACGGCCTGCTTGGCCCGGGCGGGATCGCCGCCGGCGGCGCGGATCAGGCCCGCGGCCGCGCCCTGCTCGTCATCCAGCAGGGCCTTGAGCAGGTGCTCCGGCGTGACGCGCTGGTGGTATTCCCGGATGGCGATGGTCTGCGCCGCCTGCAGGAAGCCCTTGGCGCGGTCGGTGAATTTCTCGATGTCCATGCTCGTATGTCCCTCATCGTGAGGCGACTGGCCCCAGCCATCCCTCTAGAGGCGATGGCCGGCACCAAGTTCACCCGGGATGTGGTATTCCGCCTTGCGGCGGGTCAAGGGTCCCTGGAAGGAAAATGTTCCGATGCGCGTCGAGCAGATCTACCGCTATCCCGTAAAGGGCCTGACCGCCGAGGCGCTGGAGGAGGTGCTGCTGACCCCCGGCCAGTGCCTGCCGTATGACCGCCGCTTCGCCCTCGCCCAGGGGGACGCCCCGATGGATCCGGCGGCGCCGGCTTGGCTGCCCAAGCGGAATTTCGGCTGCCTCGCCTATAATGCGCGCCTCGCCCTGTTGCATTCGGCCTTCGACCCGAAGACCGGCACGCTGGCGATCCGCCCGCCCGAGGGGCCGCCCCTGCTGGCGAGCACCCGGACCGAGGCGGGGAGGGCGGAGATCGCCGGTTTCCTCGCGGCCTGGCTGGGGGAGGAGGCCCGCGGCGCCCCGCGCTTCGTCGAGGCGCCGGGGCACAACTTCACCGACGTGGCGCAGAAATGCGTCTCCATCATCGGCCTCGCCTCCCTGCATGCGCTGGAGGAGAAGATCGGGCGGCGGCTCGACCCGCTGCGCTTCCGGGCGAATATCTATGTCTCGGGGGCGACCCCTTGGGCCGAGTTCGACCTGCTGGGGCAGGAGGTGCTGCTGGGCGGCGCCCGCCTGCGGGTGTTCAAGCGCATCGTCCGCTGCCCTGCGACCGAGGTGAACCCGGAGACCGCCGAGCGCGACGCGATCCCGCCGCGCTGGCTGCGCGAGCATTTCGGCCATGCCGATCTCGGCGTCTATGCCGAGGTGCTGGAGGGCGGGCGGATCGCGGTGGGGGACGCGCTGGAACCGATGGAGGGCGAGTCGCTGCACTGAGCGGCTCTCGCCCGGCGGTCATCAGCCCGACGTCTTGCCCGTCGCCGACCGCTCCACATGCTGCCGCAACACGCGGTTGATCTCCGTCCGATAGCCACTGCCTCCGGCGGCCTGGTTGCGGAACCAGGCGAGCACATCGGCATCCACGCGGATGGTCACCGCCTCCTTCCGCGGCCCGAACAGCCCGCCGCGCACCGCGCCGCTCCAATCCGTCACCTCTAGGATATCGTCGGTGTCGATCGTCTCCTCCGGGGTGGCGGCGAGGCGTTCCAGCCGTCGCCGCTGCAGGTCCGGGATCGTCATCCTCATAGGCCCTCCGCTCCGCACGGATGCGGGGATCAAACAAGCGGCTCGGACGAGGTCCAGGTCCGGGCCGTGCCCGGCCTAACCCTCCAGCCGGTAGTTCGGCGCCTCCCGCGTGATGGCCACGTCGTGCACATGGCTCTCGCGCAGCCCGGCCCCGGTGATGCGGCGGAAGCGGCAGTTCTGCTGCATCTCGGCGATGGTGGCGTTGCCGGTATAGCCCATCGCCGCCCGCACCCCGCCGACGAGCTGGTGGACCACCGCGCCGACCGGGCCCTTGTAGCCGACCCGGCCCTCGATGCCCTCGGGCACGAGCTTCAGGCTGTCCTGCACCTCCTGCTGGAAGTAGCGGTCGGCGCTGCCGCGGGCCATGGCGCCGAGGCTGCCCATGCCGCGATAGGACTTGTAGGAGCGGCCCTGGTAGAGGAAGACCTCGCCCGGCGCCTCGTCGGTGCCGGCGAAGAGGCTGCCCATCATCACGCAGTCGGCGCCGGCGGCGATCGCCTTGGCGATGTCGCCGGAGGTGCGGATGCCGCCATCGGCGATCGCCGGCACGCCCTTCTCCCGCGCCGCCGCCGCGCTCTCCAGCACCGCGGTGAGCTGCGGCACGCCGACGCCGGCGACGATGCGGGTGGTGCAGATGGAACCGGGGCCGATG
Organism: Paracraurococcus lichenis; assembly: GCF_030657435.1. GTDB lineage: Bacteria > Pseudomonadota > Alphaproteobacteria > Acetobacterales > Acetobacteraceae > Paracraurococcus > Paracraurococcus lichenis. The sequence goes on from NZ_JAUTWS010000020.1 coordinate 28,389, forward strand.
CCGATCTTCACCGCATCCGCCCCGGCCTCGATCAGCGCCCGCACGCCCTCCGGCGTCGCCACGTTGCCGGCGACCACCTGCACGGCGTTCGACATGCGCTTGATGCGCTCGATGGCCGAGAGCACGCCGCCGGAATGGCCATGCGCGGTATCCACCACGACGACATCCACCTCGGCCGCGACCAGCGCCTCGACGCGGCGGAGCCCGTCCTCGCCGACGCCGGTCGCGGCGGCGACGCGCAGCCGGCCGAGCGCGTCCTTCACCGCGTTCGGATTGGCCTGCGCCTTGTCCATGTCCTTGACGGTGATCAGGCCGACGCAGCGCCCGGCCTCGTCGGTGACCAGCAGCTTCTCGATCCGGTGGCGGTGCAGCAGGGCCCGGGCCTGGTCCGGCGTGATCTCCGCCGTGGCGGTGATGAGGTTGTCGCGCGTCATCAGCTCGTAGACCCGGGTGCCCGGATCGGTGGCGAAGCGGACGTCGCGGTTGGTGATGATGCCGACGAGGCGTCCCGACCCGCGCTCGACCACCGGGATGCCGCTGATGCGGTGCTGGTCCTGCAGGGCGCGGACATCGGCGAGCGTCTGGTCGGGATGGATGGTGACCGGGTTCACCACCATGCCGGACTCGAACTTCTTCACGCGGCGGACCTGCGCCGCCTGCTCCTCCGGCGTCATGTTCTTGTGGATCACGCCGATGCCGCCGGCCTGCGCCATGGCGATGGCCATGGGCGCCTCCGTCACCGTGTCCATGGCGGCGGCGACGAGGGGGATGTTCAGCGGGATCTCGCGCGTCAGGCGCGTGCGGGTATCGGTCTGGTTGGGCAGGACGGCGGAATAGGCCGGGACCAGCAGCACGTCGTCGAAGGCGAAGGCCTCCTCGATGACGAGGCTGCGGCGGCCGGTAGGGGCAACGTCCGGAGGGGAGTCGGGTGCCATGCGGGAGACCTTTCGCACTGGGCGCAGTCTGGGCGCCCGGTCTTGTGCGGCGGTCGCGCCAGGGCGGCACGGTCCGCTGCCTTGGCGCGTCCCCTTAGCCCCTTCCGCCGCGCCGCGGCAAGCCGGGAAGCCATGACGGTTGCGCGGCGCTGGATCGCGGGCGGTGACGAAACCGCATGGACCCGCCCGCGCGACGTCCGGCGAAAGCGGCTGCCGCTGCCGCTCAAGCCGGCCGGAAGCCGGTGGCGACGACGTAGAGCTCCGCGCTGTCCTTGCGGCTGGCCGGTGGCTTGACGTGCCGGACCGTGGCGAAGCGCTGCTTGAGCTGGTCGAGGAGGTCCTTCTCCGTGCCGCCCTGGAAGACCTTGGCGACGAAGCCGCCGCCCGGCGCCAATACCTTCAGCGCGAAATCCAGCGCCAGCTCCGCCAGGGCGATGATGCGCAGATGGTCGGTGGCGTTGTGACCGGTGGTATTGGGCGCCATGTCGGAGAGCACCAGGTCGGCCGGGCCGGCCAGCGCCGCCAGCACCGCCTGCTCCGCCGCCGGGTCCTGGAAATCGCCCTGCAGCACGGTCGCGCCCGGCACCGGGTCCATCGCCAGCAGGTCGAGCGCGACGACCTTGCCCGCGGGCCCGATCCGCTCCAGCGCCACCTGCGTCCAGCCGCCCGGCGCGGCGCCGAGATCGACCACCCGGGCGCCGGGCTTCAGGAGCTTCGCCTTCTCATCCATCTCCAGCAGCTTGAAGGCGGCGCGGGAGCGGAAGCCGCGCGCCTGGGCGGCGCGCACATAGGGGTCGTTGAGCTGGCGCTCGAGCCATTTCTGGCTGGCGGTGGTGCGGCCCTTGGCGGTGCGCAGGCGCGTGGTGACGCCCCGCCCACCCGGCGGCGGTCCCTTCATGATGGCAATGACCTTACGGGCCCTGGCGACGGGCGAGCATGCCGCCCCTGTCCCGCCCGGCATGGCGGTCCCCGCGCATCATGCGGAGCAGCATGCCTTCCCGCAACCCGCGGTCGGCGACGGTCAGGGTCGGCACCGGCCAGACCCGGCGGATGGCGGCATAGACGGCGCAGCCGGGCAGGACGAAGTCCACCCGCTCCGGCCCCACGCAGGGATGCGCGGCGAGGCCCGCCCGGCCCAGGGCGAAGAGGTCGCCGAGCGCCTGGTCCGCGACCTCGATGTCGAGGATCCGGCCATCCACCAGCGGGCGGCGGTAGCGCGGCAGGGCGAGCGCCACGCCGGCGATGGTGGTGACGGTGCCGCTTGTGCCGATCAGGCGCACGCCGCCGGCGCGGATTTCCTGCCCGATGCAATGGACGCGGTCGAAGCGGCGGAGATGCTCCGCGACCTCGTCGACCACCGCGGCGAAGCCTTCCTGCGTGAAGCAGGAGGCGCCGGCCCGCTCCGCCAGGGTCACCACGCCGAGCGGCATGGAGACGTAGCCGATGAGCTCGGCCGCCGACTGGCACTGGCCCTGACCTTGGCGCGCGCCACGCTGCGGCACCCGGATCCAGGCGATCTCGGTGCTGCCGCCGCCGATGTCGAAGAGCAGGGCACGCCGGTCCTGTTCCTCCAGCAGGGGGGAGCAGGACTCCATCGCAAGCTCCGCCTCCTCCCGCGCCGAGATGATGCGCGGGCGGAGGCCGGTCTCGGCCTCGACGCGGGCGAGGAAGGCGGGGCCGTTCTGGGCGCGCCGGCAGGCCTCGGTCGCCACGGCCTGGAAATGCCGGACGGGGCGGCGGGAGAGCTTCTCGGCGCAGGCGGCGAGCGCGGCGATGGCGCGGTCCATCGCGGCTTCCGAGAGGCGGCCGGTGGCGGCCAGGCCTTCACCGAGCCGGACGATCCGGCTGAAGCTGTCCACTACCCGGAAGCCGCCATGGGCGGGGGCGCCGACCAGCAGCCGGCAATTGTTGGTGCCGAGGTCGAGGGCCGCATAGGTGGAGGCGACGGTGCCACACCGGCCCGCATAGCCGCCATGCCGTTCCAGGACGGGTCCCGGCGACTCCTGCAGCCCGAGGGTGGCGCTATCGTCTGGCATGATGCAGGGCGCTCCGGCCCACCTCTCCTTCCCGGTGCCGCCGGCGGCGGCGATGCTGAGCCATCGTCCTGTAATGTGGGGTGCCGGGCAAGCGCTTTCGACGGGTGGGAGGTTGCAGAGCCCGGGGCGGGGATGTATAGGAGCGCCCCTGCCGGTGCGAAGCGCCTGCGGGACCCGCTTGGGGGATAGTTTAACGGTAGAACTCCCGACTCTGACTCGGGCAGTCTTGGTTCGAATCCAGGTCCCCCAGCCACCCCATCACGACCCCGAACGCCCCTGACCTCGCCGTTGCGGCCTTCGCCCGCGGCGGTCGATCATGCCCGCCTCAACCAGGGGGAAACGGGCGCATGGCGGGCCAAAGCGGGCATCCCCTGCTCACGGGCGGGCAGATCACCGGCCCCAGCAAGATCGTCACCGCGGCCGAGGCCGTGCGCCTCATCCGCGACGGCGCGACGGTCGCCACCGGCGGCTTCGTCGGCATCGGCTTCGCCGAGGCGATCGCGGTGGCGCTCGAGCAGCGCTTCCTCGAGGCCGCCCGGCCGCGCGACCTGACCCTGGTCTACGCCGCCGGCCAGGGCGACGGGAAGGAGCGGGGCCTCAACCATCTCGGCCATGAGGGGCTGCTGCGCCGGGTCATCGGCGGCCATTGGGGCCTCTGCCCGCGGCTGCAGCGCCTCGCCCTCGACAACCGGATCGAGGCCTACAACCTGCCGCAGGGCGTCATCTCGCACCTCTTCCGCGACATCGCGGCGGGCAAGCCGGGCACCGTCACCCGCGTCGGCCTCGATACCTTCGTCGATCCGCGCCATGGCGGCGGCCGCATCAATGCCCGCACCACCGAGCCCCTGGTCGAGGCGGTGACGCTGCGCGGCGAGGAGTACCTGTTCTACCACGCGCTGCCGATCGACGTGGCGATCCTGCGCGGCACCACCGCCGACCCGCTCGGCAACATCACCATGGAGCGCGAGGCGCTGGTGCTGGAGGCGCTGGCGATCGCCACCGCCGCCCGCAATTCCGGCGGCGTCGTCATCGTGCAGGTGGAGCGCCTGGCGGAGGCGGGCAGCCTGAACGCCCGCCTGGTGCGCATCCCCGGTGCCATGGTGGACTGCGTCGTCGTCGCGCCGCCCGAGGCGCATTGGCAGACCTTCGCCACGCCCTACAACCCCGCCTTCAGCGGCGAGGTGCGCGTGCCCATGCGGTCCCTGCCGCCCATGCCCATGGGTCCGCGCAAGGTCATCGCCCGCCGCGCCGCCTTCGAGTTGCGGCCGAACAGCGTGGTCAATCTCGGCATCGGCATGCCCGAGGGCGTCGCCAGCGTCGCCAACGAGGAGCGGATGCTGGAATTCCTGACGCTGACGACCGAGCCCGGCACGATCGGCGGCCTCCCGGCCGGCGGGCTCGATTTCGGCGCGGCCAGCAACATCGAGGCCCTGGTGGACCAGCCCGCGCAATTCGACTTCTACGACGGCGGCGGGCTGGACGCGGCCTTCCTCGGCATGGCGCAGGTGGACCGGGAGGGCAATGTCAACGTCAGCAAGTTCGGCAGCCGCCTCGCCGGCGCCGGTGGCTTCATCAACATCAGCCAGAACGCCAAGAAGGTCGTCTTCCTCGGCACCTTCGCAGCCCGCGGCGAGTCGAAATTCATCGATCGGGTGGAGCACCGCACCTTCAGCGGCCGCCTCGCCGCGAAGCGCGGCCAGCCCGTGCTCTACGTGACGGACCGCTGCGTCTTCCGCCTTGCGCCGGACGGCCTGGAACTGGCCGAGATCGCCCCCGGCCTCGACCTCGAGCGCGACATCCTGGCCCTGATGGCCTTCCGCCCGCTGCTGCCGCGCGACCCCGCGCCGATGGACCCGCGCATCTTCCAGGACGCCCCCATGGGCTTCCGCGAGGACTGGCTGAGCCTGCCGCTGGAGGCGCGGCTGACCTACGACCGCGCCGAGGACATCTTCTTCATCAATTTCGAGGGCATGACGATCCGCCGGAAGGAGGACATCGCCCGCATCCACCGCGCGGTGGAGGAACGGCTGGCGCCGCTCGGCCGCAAGGTGCCGGCCATCGTCAACTACGACCGCTTCCAGATCTCGCCCGAGCTGCTGGACGACTATACCGACATGGTGCGCGACCTGGTGCGGCGCTTCTACGCCGGCGTCACCCGCTACACCACCAGCGCCTTCCTGCACCGCAAGTTCGGGGAGGCGCTGCGCCGCCGCCGCGTCTCGCCGCATATCTACGAGAGCCGCGCCGAGGCCGAGGACCACCTGCACGCGCTGGCGCGGCCGGCGGAGGCAGAGGCGCACCATGCCGAGCATGGCCGGCGGCGGGAGACGCCGCGGCGCCGGATGCCGGAGGGGCCGGAGCCGCAGACCTCGTAGCGAGGGCTCGCGCCCCCGGACGATTCCGTTCCGCGGCCGTCCGACTCAGGTGCCGCGGAAGGCGATGGCGTTGCGCAGCGCATGGATGATCAGTTCCATCCGCTGCTCGAAGCCTGCCGCGGCGGCCTCGCGCCCGGCCTGCTCGGCGCCGACCACCCCCCGCAGCACCGAACCCTCCAGCGCCTTCGCCATCCCCTCCATCGCCTGCAGCGCGCCCGCGGTCCCGCTGCCCTCGATGGCGGCGCGCAGCACGGCGATCTCGCCGCAGGCCGCCGCGAGCGCGGTTTCCAGCGCGATGATCTCGCCGCGCAGTCTCTCGGCCTCGTCGCCCGGCATCGCCCGCTCCCCATCAGGTCGCCGCAAGCTGGGACCGGCCGGCAGGCCGCGCAAGCCGGCGCGGCTGGCGGCACCGGCCGGGCCGTCCTAGGGTTTCGGAAAACGGAGGGAACGAGCATGCGCGCCGCCATCTTCCACCAGGGCCGTTTCAGCACCGGCGAGATCCCCGACCCGCGCCTCGCGGAAGGGCAGGTGCTGGTCCGCACCCGCGCCTGCGGCATCTGCGGCTCCGACCTCCATGCGGCGAAGTACACCGAGGATTTCGTCGACCTCGCGCGCCGCTCCGGCGGCCGGTTCCAGATGTCGGTCGACCGGCCCGTCGTCTTCGGCCATGAATTCGTCGGCGAGGTGGTGGAGAACGGCCCCGGCACGGAGGGTCGCTTCCGCCCCGGCACCCTCGTCACCTCCATGCCGCTGACCATCGCCGGCAACCAGGTGCTCGGCATCGGCTACAACCCGGACGTCGCCGGCGGCTTCGCGGAATACCTGCCGCTTGCCGAGCGCATGCTGCTGCCGCTCCCGGCCGGGATGGACCCCGACCATGCCGCGCTGGTCGAGCCCATCGCGGTCGGCATCCACGCCGTCGAGTACGGCCGCATGGCGCCGGACGACGTCGCCCTCGTCATCGGCTGCGGCCCGATCGGCATCGCCGTCATCGCCGCGCTCAGGCTGCAGGGCATCGCGCCCATCATCGCCGCGGATTTCTCGCCGGCGCGGCGCGACCTCGCGCGCCGCATGGGCGCCGACATCGTCCTCGACCCGCGCCAGGCCTCGCCCTATGCGGCGCTCGAGCAGGCGATCACGCCCGCGGGCTTCGATCCCGGCCGCCATGCCCAGCTCTTTGGCCTCTCGCCGCGGCGGCGCGGCGCGGTGCTCTTCGAATGCGTCGGCATGCCGGGCATGATCCAGGAGATGATGGCGGGCGCCCCCGCCGGCGCGCGCATCGTCGTGGTCGGCGTCTGCATGCAGCCCGACCGCTCCGAGCCCTTCTTCGGCATCGTCAAGCAGCTCAACCTGCAATTCGTGCTGGCCTACACGAAGGAGGAGTTCGCCGCGACGCTCGAGCATATCGGCAGCGGCCGGATCGACGTCTCGCCGCTCATCACCGGCCGCGTCGGGCTGGAGGGCGTCGGCCAGGCCTTCGAGGACCTGGCCAGCCCGGAGCGGCACGCGAAGGTCCTGGTCGAGCCCTGGCGCTGAGCGGGCGCGCGCCCCTGGATGCCAGGCGGACCGCTCAGTCCACCTTGAAGCCGCTCCGCTCCACCACCGGCCGCCAGCGCTCGATATCCTCGGCAAGGATCCGCCCGAGCGCCTCGGGCGTCGACACCTCCGGCTCCAGCCCGATCGTCAGCAGTTGCGCCTTCACCTCCGGCTCCAGGGTCGCCGCCGCGAGTTCGGCGTTCAGCGCGGCGACCATCGGCGCCGGCGTGCCCGCCGGGGCGAAGAAGGCGTAGAAGCCGAAGCTCGCCTGGTCGGGATGGCCGAGATCGGCGATGGTCGGCACCTCGGGCGTCGTCACGCCACGCTTCGGCCCGCTGGTCAGGACGATGCGTAGCTTGCCGTCCTTGTGGTGCGTCAGGAAGTCCGAGACGCCGCCGCAGCCCGCCACGATGTGCCCCGCCGCGAGGTCGGAGATCAGCGGCGCCGCGCCCCGGTACCCCACCGGCTCCAGCTCCACTCCGAAGGCCGCGGCGATCTGCAGGCCGAAGAAATGCGTGGACGACCCCAGCGCCGTGCTGCCGAAGCTGCCGCGACGACCATCCGCCTTCACCCAGGCGATGTAGTCCTCGAAGGTCCTGGCCGGCAGGTGCGGCGCCAGCACCCAGCAGGTCTGCACCGTCCCGGTCATGGTGACCGGCGCGAAGTCGGTGCGCGGGTCCCAGGGCAGCCGGCGGAAGGTCAGCACCGGCTGCACGGTGGAGGCGCTGGGCGCGAAGAGCAGCGTCGTGCCGTCCGGCGCCGCGTGCTTCAGCGCCTCGCAGGCCAGGGTGCCGCTGGCGCCGGCGCGGTTCTCGATCACCACGTTCTTCAGGTTGCCGCGCTTCCTCAGCGTCTCGGCGATGACGCGGCCCATGACGTCGGTCCCGCCGCCCGGCGGGAAGCCGACCAGGATTCGGACCAGGCCCTGCGGCAGGGCGGCGCGCGCTGCCCCCGGCAGGGCCAGCGTCGCGGCGCCCGCGCCGGTGGCGCGCAGCAGGTCTCGGCGTGACGGATGCATGGCGTTCCCCCCGAAGCCTTCGTGGCGAGGCTTTCCTGGATGGGGGCAGGCTGCGGAACCGCGCCCGCGCCTGTCAACGTATAGCCGTCACGGCGGCGGCAGGCCGGCGGCGGCGGCGAAGACCTCGGCCAGCAGCCGCGCCTCGCCATCCTCGTAGCGCGGAGAAAAGTGGAAGGGCTCGATCCGCTTCGCGCCGGCAGCGCGCGCGATCTCCCCGGCCGCCCGCGTCGTCAGGTGCCGCCGGTCGAGCGCATGCGCCGCGTCCTCGGCGGCGAAGGGCGCCTCGATGAACAGGATATCGGCCCCGCGCGCCAGGGAAACGGCCGCCGCCCGGTTCGCCGGCGTGTCGGCGAGGTCCGTCAGGTAGGCGAGCTTCTGCCCCGGCGTCACCTCCACCAGGTCGCGCAGCGTGCCCAGCGGCGCGCTGCCGCCGCCCGGCAACATGACGGGCGCTGCATCCCCGGCACCCGCGGCCACCGCCGCCTTCAGCGCCGCCAGCCAGGGCCCGGTCGGCAGGCCGCGCGCCTCCAGCCGCGTGCGCCAGACATTGACGTGCAGCGCCTCCTCCACCGCGAAGCCGAGGCAGGGGATGCCGTGCTCCAGCACCGCCGCCCGCAGCCTGAGCGGCCCGAGCGCGAGCACCGTCCCGTCCGGCGCGGCGGGCGCCGGCGGCAGCGGCTCCGGCGCGAAGCCCGTGCGGAGGCGGAAGCGGCGGCGCGGCCAGAGCGGCTCCGCCACGACCTCCGTCGCCTCGAAGCAGAGCTCCGCCGCGATGCGGTCCACCAGGTTCCAGGTATAGGCCTGCAGCCGGTGGTGCAGCCGCTCGGCAAACCCCGCCGGCCCGACCACCGGCACGACCTTCTCCCGCCCGATCAGCGGCCGCAGCAGCGCGTCGAACCCCGCCCAGTGGTCCATATGGGCGTGGGAGACGGCGACCACCGCGACCCGCAGCAGGTGCCGCGGGCCGAGCGCCGAGAGGTCGCCGCAATCCAGCAGGATCGCCCCCGGCCGGTGCAGCGCCTCGAGGAAGACGCCGGGATCGCCGGTCCGCCCGTTCAGCAGCCGCGGGAGCAGGGTGGCACGCATCCCCCGGTGGTGCCATGCCGGCCGCGCCTCTGCTAGGCTTGCCTGCCTATCAACCAGGACCGGTCATGGCGCCAGGCACCGAGCCCCTCGACCCCGATTTCGAGGCGCTGATCCGTTACATCCAGGAGAGCCGGGGGCTCGACTTCCGCGGCTACAAGAAGACCAGCCTGCGCCGCCGCGTGCTGAAGCGGATGGAGGAGGTGGGCTCGGACGGCTTCGGCGCCTATCACGCCTTCCTCGAGGCACATCCGCAGGAATTCGTCGAACTCCTCAACACGGTGCTGATCAACGTCACCTCCTTCTTCCGCGACCCGGAGGCCTGGGAGGCGGTGCGGCGCGAGGCGGTGCCGCGGCTGCTCGCGGCCGACCGGCCGATTGGCGAGCGGCCGCTGCGGATCTGGAGCGCCGGCTGCGCGAGCGGCGAGGAGCCCTACAGCCTGGCCATGATCTTCGCCGAGGCGCTGGGCATCGAGGAGTTCGGCCGCCGGGTGAAGATCTACGCCACCGATCTCGACGAAGGCGCGCTGCGCGCCGCCCGCCATGCCGCCTACCTGCCGCGGGATGTGGAGAGCGTGCCGGGCGAGTTGCTGGAGAAATATTTCGAGCGCACCAACAACCACTACTGCGTGCATCGCGACCTGCGCAAGAACGTGATCTTCGGCCGCCACAACATCGTACATGACGCGCCGATCAGCCGCATCGACCTGCTGGTCTGCCGCAACCTGCTGATCTACCTGGAGAGCGAGACGCAGAACCAGGTCCTGCCGCGGCTGCACTATGCCCTGGTGGATGACGGGCTGATGTTCCTCGGCAAGGCGGAGACGCAGCTCGCCCGTTCCCGCCTTTTCCAGTCGCTCGACCTCAGGCACCGGATCTTCCGCAAGGTGCCGCAGGAATGGCGCCGCAGCACCGGCGGCAGCCTGGTCTTCAACGGGTCCGCCGGGGGGCCGCCCGTGCCGCGCCTGCCGCCGCTGCAGTTCCGGCTGCTGGAGGCGATCGCCGACACCACGCTGGTCGCCTATCTCGCCGTGGACCAGGACGGCGCGCTGGTCTTCGCCAATGCCGCGGCGCGGCGGATGCTGGAGGTGGGGGAGGGCGATCTCGGCCGCCCCTTCCACGACCTCAGCGTCTCCTACCGCCCGGCCGAGCTGCGCGGCCGGATCGAGGAGGCGGCGCGGCTCGGCCGCACCGTCCGGCTGGAGCACCAGGACTACCACCGCCCACCGGCCGACCCGGTGCGGCTGACCATCGACGTCACGCCGCTCTTCGGCCGGGACGGACGGCAATTCGCCACCGTCCTCGCCTTCAGCGACACCACCCGCGTCTTCGCCATGCAGCAGGAGCTGGAGGCGGCGCAGGAGAGCCTGGAGACGACGATCGAGGAGCTGCAGAGCGCCAACGAGGAGCTGGAGACCACGAACGAGGAGCTGCAGTCCACCAACGAGGAGCTGGAGACCACCAACGAGGAGCTGCAATCCACCAACGAGGAGCTGGAGACCACCAACGAGGAGCTGCGCTCGGCCAACGAGGAGCTGGAGACCGCCAACGAGGAGCTGCGCACCCAGCACGAGGAGAGCGCCGAGTACCGCCGCTATGCCGAGAGCATCCTGCGCAGCATCGATGCCGGCATCATCGTCCTGAACCACGATCTGCGCATCCGCTCCTGGAACCGCTGGAGCGAGAATGCCTGGGGCCTGCGCGCCGAGGAGGTGGAGGGCCAGGAATTCCTCGACCTCGATATCGGCCTGCCGGTGCACCGGCTGCGCAGCGACCTGATGCGGCTGCTGGCCGGCGAGGCCCCCCAGGCCGAGCTGATGCTGGACGCCCTGGACCGCCGCGGCCGCAGGCTGAACTGCCGGGTCCGCCTCTCGCCGCTGCTCTACGACGCGCGCGCGCCCCGTGGCATCGTGGTGATCGCCGAGGATATCACCGAGGAGGCGCGGGAGCAGGAATACACCCGCTATCTCGGCCGCATCATCGGCCAGTCGCTGAACGAGGTGTATTTCCTCGACCCCTCCAGCCTGCACTTCCGGCTCATCAACCGGGGTGCGGAAGAGAAGCTCGGCTATTCCATCGCTCAACTGCGGCAGATGGCGATCACCGACCTGATGCGCGGCGTCCCGCCGGAGGCCCTGCGCGCCCTGCTGGCCCCGGTGCTGGAGGGCGAGAAGCAGGAGGTGGTGTTCGAGACCGTGATGCGCGGCCGCGACGGTCGCGAGTACCCCGCCGAGATCTGCATGCAGCATTTCGCGCGGGAACACCCGCCCTTGCTCCTCGCCATCGTGCACGACACCACGGAGCGGCGCCGGCTCGACGCGGCAGAGTAGCTCAGGCCGGTTCGGCCGGACCTGCCGCGGCCTCGGCCTCTTCCTCCTCCGCCGCCGACTTGCGCAGGATCTCGGCGGCGGTCTGGATCAGCGTCGCCGCCTGCCCGGCCTCCCGCGCCGCGCGGTCCCAGCGCGCCGCCGCCAGCATCATGCCGCGGCCCCGCGCGGCATCCTCCATGCGGCGGAACAGCACCTGCCGCTCGTGATGCGTCCGCACCGCGGTGGCCAGCGCCTCCTCCAGCGCGTCCGCCTGGCTGGCCGCGAGCGATTCCGGCCCATAGGCATGGCCGATCTGGCAGCGGAAGCGCGTCGTCTTCGGGTCCTCGATCTCGTTCAGCACGCCGCCGCATTGCGGGCAGCTCATGCGGCTGGGCGGGCCAAGCTGCTCCGTCTCCCCGGCCATGTCGGCGATCTCCTTCTCGGCGATCCGGGCTTCCATCGCGATCCTCGGCGGCACCGGCCGCGCGGGGCCGGCCGGGCTGCGGGCCAACCGGTCGAGCAGCGCCGCCATGTCGGCGAGCGGCACGCAATGATCCGGGCTGTCGCCGCGCAGCGCGTTGCGCGGCATGTCCGGCCAGGCGGCGTCGTCGGGGTCCTGCACCACGCTGAGCCCGCCGCAGGCCTTCACCGCGACGAGGCCCGCCGTGCCGTCGTCGAGCAGCCCGCTCAGCACGACGCCGATGACGCGCGGCCCGAAGGCGACGGCGGCCGAGCGGAAGAGCGGGTCGATCGCCGGCCGCGTCCGGTTCTCCTGCGGGCCGCGCCGCAGCATCAGGCGGTGGTCGTCGCGGTTCACGAGCAAATGATGATCCGGCGGCGCCACATAGATCCGGCCCGGCAGGATCTCGTCCCCTTCGTGGGCGCGCAGGGCCGGCAGCGCGCCGCAGCGCGAGAGGATCTCCGGCAACAGGCTGCGCGCCGTCGGCGCGACGTGCTGCACGACCAGGATGGCCGCCGGCAGGTCGGCTTTCAGGTCGCGGCAGAGCCCGCACAGCGCGTCCACGCCGCCGGCCGAGGACCCGAGCAGGATGAGATCGTGGCCCACGTCACCGTCCTTTCCGGGGCGACACGCCGTCGCCCCACGCAGGAAACGCCTGAAGTGTCGCGATGTCACGCACCCGCGCCGAACGCGATGCGATATGCTCCGTTGAGAGGGCAACAACCTTGCCACATCGGCAGCGGGATCGAGAGTGAGGGCGACGAGCTGATGCGCCGTGCCGGGCCGGACAAGGCGCTGATCACGAATCACGCCCGCATCGAGGACGAGCTGGAACAATTGCGCGTCAGCGTCGAGGACGCGCGCGAGGAGGCGGCCGCGCTCGCGGCCGAGCGCGACGCGCTGCGGACCGAGCTCGCGACCCGCAGCGTGCAGTTGCGGGAGGTCGAGGCAAGGCTGCGCCAGCGCGAGCAGGCGGGCGAGGCTGCGCGCATGGCCGTGATCGGCAATGACCAGGTGATCGCCCGTCACATGTCGGAACGGGATGCGACCGCCGAGGAATTGCGCGTCGCGGTCGAGGAGCTGCAGGTCCTTGCCGAGGAGCTCGAGGAGAGCAACAACGCGCTCACCCACACCAATGCCGCGCTGGAGGAACGGGTCGCCGAGCGCACGGCGGAGCTCGCCGCGCTGAACCGGCAATTGCGCGACAGCGAGGAGCGGCTGCGCCTCGCCCAGCGCTATGCCGGGGCCGGCACCTGGGACTGGGACATTCCCGGCGGGCGCCTGTCCTGGTCGCGGGAGTATTTCGATCTTTGCGGTCTCGATCCCGAGACGGTCGAACCGAGCTACGAAGCCTGGATCGCCTCGGTCGCGCTGCAGGACCGCGCCGCGACCGAGGCCGCGCTGCAGGACTGCCTGCGCCGCCGCGATCCCGATTTCCGCGTGGAGTACCGCATCAACCATTCCCAGCGCGGCGAGCGCTGGCTGACCGGGCGCGGCCGGCTGATCTGCGACGACAAGGGCGACCCCGTCCGCCTCATCGGCCTCAACATCGACATCACCGACCGCAAGCGCGCCGAGCTGGCGATCGCCGAGGTGAACGAGGGCCTGAAGCGCGAGGTGGAGGAGGAGGCGAAGGCGCGCGAGGCGGCGCAGGCCCGCCTCTTCCAGACCCTGAAGCTGGAGGCGCTCGGCCAGCTCACCGGCGGCGTGGCGCACGACTTCAACAACCTGCTCTCCGTCATCACCAATGGCGTCGGCCTGCTCAGGCGCGGCGCCGACGAGGCGCGGCAGGCGCGGCTGCTGGACGCCATGGAGCAGGCGGCGCGCCGCGGCGCCGAGCTGACGCGCCGGTTGCTGAGCTTCGCCCGCCGCCAGGCGCTGCGGCCGGAGCCGCTCGATGTCCAGGCCTGGCTCCAGGACATGCGCGAGCTGCTGGCGCGGGCGCTGCGCGGCGACATCGCCATCGAGATCGAGGTGCCGGAGGACCTCTGGTGGGCGCGGGTCGATCCGGGCGAGCTCGAGCTCGCGGTCCTGAACCTCGGCGTCAATGCGCGCGACGCCATGCCGCAGGGCGGCACGCTGCGCATCTGCGCCGAGAATGTCGAGCTGGACGCGCTCACCGACCCCGACCGCCTGGGCGGGCCTTTCGTCCGCCTCAGCGTCACCGATACCGGCACCGGCATGCCGCCGGAGGTGCTGGCGCGGGTCTTCGAACCCTTCTTCTCCACCAAGGATATCGGCCAGGGCACCGGCCTCGGCCTGGCGCAGGTCTATGGCTTTGCGCGGCAGAGCGGCGGCACGGCGCGGGTGCGGAGCCGCCTCGGCGAGGGCACCACGGTGACGCTGCTGCTGCCGCGCGCGGCGCCGACCGTGGGGCCGGAGGCGCGGCCCGCGCCGCCGCCGCCTGCCATCGCGGATGTCGCGCCGCTGCAGCTGCTGCTGGTGGAGGACGATGACGCAGTGGCGGAGCTGACGGCGGAGACGCTGCGCCATCTCGGCCACGACGTCTCGCGCGTCATCAGCGCGCCGGCCGCGCTGAAGGCGCTGGAGGAGGGGCTGGCGGTGGACATGGTGCTGACCGATGTCGTCATGGCCGGCGGGCAGGACGGGCTGGAGCTCGCGCAGCGGCTGCGGGCGGCGCGGCCGGGGCTGCCGGTGCTGCTCTACAGCGGCTATGGCGGCGCGCCCGCGCGCGTCGCCGCGGCCGGCCTGCCGCTGCTGCGCAAGCCCTATTCGCTCGAGGAACTGCGCCGCGCCCTGGTCGCGGCGCGCGACGCCGCGACCCGACGGCGCCCGCCGGAGGCATGACGTCGGCGCGACCCGGGCGACGTTCCGCCTGACCGCCGCATCCGTGCCGCGCCGCGGGCGTTCGCCCGGCGGACCTGGAGCGCTGTCATGGCCGGACCCGACGACGACAAGCAGACGCAAGGCCGGCCCGCGGGCACGGAGGCCATGCCGAACACGCCCCTGCCCGACGAGCCCGGCGCGCCGACCGGCGCGGAGGGCATCGGCTCCGGCGTGCAGCCCGGCGGCACGGCGCCCGGCGGCGGGCCGGGCGCGGGCCTCGGCAGCATCGGGACCGGCGGCGGCGCCTCGGGCGGCGCAGCCAGCGGCAATGTGAAGCGAGGCGGCCGATGATGGGCGGGACGCGCAAGGGCGCGCCGACGCCGCAGGGCCCGGAGGCGGCCGGCCCCGGCAACGCGCATGGCGCGGCGCCGCAGGACGCGCCGCAGCCCTGGGGCACCGACGAGGCGCCCTTCGATCCGCGCGGCGGCAGCCCGGCCGCCGATCCGGAGGCCAGGGCGGAGGAATTGCTGGCACAGCACCGCACGGGCCGCGCCGCGGCAGGCGATGCCGGGCCGGAGGTCGCCGGCAAGGACCCGGGATGACCGAGGCCGCGCCGCCGCTCCGCATCGTCATCCTCGGCGCCGGCTTCGGCGGGCTGGAGGCGGCGCGGGCGCTGGCCCATGCGCCGGTCGAGGTCACGCTGGTGGACCGGCACAACCACCATCTCTTCCAGCCGCTGCTCTACCAGGTGGCGACGGCGGCGCTCTCGCCCGGCGACATCGCCTGGCCGGTGCGCAGCATCTTCCGCCGCCAGCGCAACCTGCGCGTGGTGATGGCGGAGGTGACCGGCCTCGACCTCGCCGCGCGCTGCGTGCGGGCCGGGGAGCTGGACCTGCCCTATGACGCGCTGGTCGTCGCGACCGGCGCGACGCATTCCTATTTCGGCCGCGACGACTGGGCGCCGGTCGCGCCGGGCCTGAAGGCGATCGAGGACGCGACCGATATCCGCCGCCGCCTGCTGCTGGCCTTCGAGCGCGCGGAGATCACCGCCGATGCCGAGGAGCGGCGGCGCCTCCTGACCTTCGTCGTGGTCGGCGGCGGGCCGACCGGCGTGGAACTGGCGGGGGCGATGGTCGAGCTGGCGCGCCATGCCATGCCGCGGGAGTTCCGCCGCATCGATCCCGCCCAGGCGCGCGTCGTGCTGATCGAGGCCGGGCCGCGCATCCTGCCGACCTTCCCCGAGGAACTCGGCGAGGTCGCCCGCCGCTCGCTCGAGCGCATGGGCGTGCAGGTGCTGACCGGCACGCGGGTGACCGACTGCACCCCGACCGGCGTGCAATGCGGCGAGGAGCGGATCGCGGCCAGCACCATCGTCTGGGCGGCGGGCGTCGTTGCCTCGCCTGTCGGCGGCTGGCTCGGCACGGAGCGCGACCGCGCGGGACGCGTGCGGGTGGGTCCGGATCTCGCGGTGCCCGGCCATGCCGAGGTCTTCGCCGTCGGCGACCTCGCCGCCGTCACCGATGCGAAGGGAAGGCCGGTGCCGGGCAATGCGCCTGCGGCGAAGCAGATGGGCCGTTATGTCGGCCGGCTGCTGGCGGCGCGCGCCGTGGGGCAGGCGCCGCCGCCGCCCTTCGCCTATCGCCACCATGGCGACCTGGCGACGATCGGCCGGCGCTCGGCCGTGGTCTCGCTGGACGGCATGCGGCTGACCGGCCTGATCGGCTGGCTGTTCTGGGGCGTCGCGCATGTCTGGTACCTCATCGGCTTCCGCAGCCGCGTCGTCGTCTCCTTCGAATGGCTCTGGAGCTACCTGACCTTCCAGCGCGGCGCCCGGCTGATCACGGGGCGCGAGCCGGCGGGCGGCAATGCCACGCCGATGCCGGGCGAGCGGCAGGCGGCGGCGCTCGGCACGCGCGTCGCGGAACGCCTGCCGGCCGCCGCGCCGCGCGAGTTGCCGGCCCCGCGGCGCGTCGCCGCCGGCGGCTGACCGGAGCGGCGCACGGAAGCGTGCGGCGCGGCCCGCGGATTCGTGCCTATGTTCCTTCCGTCACCGAAGGAATTGGAGGCTGCCCTGGGACTGCCGCTGGCCCTGCCGCGACTCGCGGGCAGTGCGCGCCGTCGCCTGCCGCGCGGCGAGGCATCGAAGCCGGCGCGGCCGGCGCGCCGCCGCTTGGGCTGGCTGCGTGCGGTGCTGGTGGCAACGCTGGTGCTGCCCGGTGCCGCCATGGTTGCAACCGCGTGGCAGGGCTGGCACGAGGTCTGGGAGTCGGCGGGGCGCGAATTGCAGCGCGGCGCGGATGCCGGGGCGGAATACGCGCTGCGCGTGACGGAAGGCCAGCGGCTGGCCGGCGATCTCGCCAACGACCTGCTGCGCGGCCTCAGCGATGCCGAGATCCGTGCCCGCGAGGCGGAGCTGCACGAGAGCCTGCGCGCCCTCCTGCCCCGCCTGCCGCTGGTGCAGACCATCGCGATGTCGGACCGCGACGCGCATATGCTGGTGACGGCGAACATCTACCCGGTGCCGCGCGACGTCTCGATCCAGGACCGCGAATGGGTGCAGGCGCTGCGGGCACCGGACGCGCCGGCGCTGCATGTGAGCGGCGTGCATGTCGGCCGCATCGACGGCAACCTGTTCTACGGCATCACCCGGCGCCGCAGCGGCTCCGGCAATGGCCTGCCGGAGCGAGCCTATGACGGCGCGATCAATGTCTCGGTCAATCCGAACAGCGTCGCCGCCGGCTTCCTCGCGCTCGGCGGCGAGCCGGCGGACGTCACCGCCCTGGTCCGCGCCGATGGCGAGGTGCTGGTGCGCACGCCCGGCTTCCCCGACCCGCTGCCGGCCGTGCCGGAGGGCAGCCCGCTGCGCCGCGCGATCGCCGCGGGGCAGGAGCGCGGCAGCTATCTCGGCCTCACGCTCGGCTTCCATCCGGACCGGCCGGGCGAGGGACGGCTGATCGCCTTCCGCCGCGTCGGCACGCTGCCGCTCTATGTTACCGTCGCGCGGCCGACACCGGTGATCGCCGCGCGCTGGCGGAGGAGCGTGCTGCAGCAGCTCGCCATCGCGCTGCCGATCACGCTCATGCTCTTCGGCCTTGCCTGGCTGGCGCTGCGCCGGACGGAGGCGGCCGCCATGGCCGAGGAAGCGCTGCGGCGCGAGGCGGCCGAGCGCGCGGCGGCAGAGGCGGCGCGCGCCGCCGAGGCGCGCTTCCGCGGCGTCTTCGAGAGCCGGGCCATCGGCATGTCGGTCTTCGACCTCGCCAGCGGGAAGACGATCCTCGCCAACGACCGGCTGCTGGAGATGACCGGCGGGACGCGCGAGGCCTTCGCCGCCGGGCGCTGGGACTGGCGGCGCGTGACGCCGACGGAGCACCTGCCGCTCGACGACCGCGCGGTGGAGCAGGCGCGGGCGCGCGGCTGGTGGGAACCCTTCGAGAAGGAATACCTGCAACCGGACGGGTCGCGCCTGCCGGTGCGCCTCTCCTCCGCCCCCCTGCCGGGCGAGCCGGGCCGGGTCGTCGTCTTCGTGCAGGACATCACCCAGCAGCGCGAGGCCGAACTGCGGCGCGATTTGATGATGCGGGAGATGGACCACCGCGCGAAGAACGCGCTGGCCATGGCCCGCTCCGCCCTGCGGCTGACGCGGGCGCCGACGATGGAGGCCTTCGTGCGCGAGCTCGACGGCCGCATCGGCTCGCTCGCCCAGGCCATCGCGCTGCTGGCCGATACTGGCTGGCATGGCGCCGAGCTCGGCATGCTGGCCCGGGCGGAGCTCGCGCCCTTCCTCGGCGGGGGCACCGAGGGCCCTTCGGTCACGCTCGACGGCCCGCCGCTGGTCATCCGCTCGGTCGCCACCCAGCCGCTGGCCATGGCGCTGCACGAGCTGGCGACCAATGCCATCAAGTACGGCGCGCTCTCGGCCTGCGAGGGAAGGGTGACGCTGCGCTGGGCGGAGGAGGGCGAGGTGGTGCGGCTGACCTGGCAGGAGCGCGGCGGCCCGCCCATCGCGCAGCCGCCCGCCGGGCGCGGCTTCGGCACGCGCGTGCTGCAGGCGACCATCGCGCGGCAGCTCGGCGGCAGGCTCGAGCAGCGCTGGGATCCGGAGGGGCTGACCTGCGAGATGGCGCTGCCGGCGGCGAAGGTCCTGGCCGAGGCGGAGCCCGCGGATCAACCCGGCCGCAGCGGCCAGCACAGCGCGATCATCGGCACGCCGACCACCAGCACGGTGATGGAGAGCGGCAGCCCGAGCCTCCAGTAGTCGCCGAAGCGGTAGCCACCCGGCCCCATCACCAGCGTGTTGCACTGGTGGCCGATGGGCGTGAGGAAGTCGCAGGCCGCGCCGACCGCGACCGCCATCAGGAACGGATCGGGGCTGAGGCCGAGCCGCTGCGCGAGGCCGGCCGCGATCGGGCCCATCATCAGCACGGTCGCGGCATTGTTGAGGAAGGGCGTGACCGCCATGGCCACCAGCATGATGAGCCCGAGCGCGCCATAGGGCGGCAGCGGCTCCACGGCATGGGCGAGCCAGCCCGCGATGAGGTCCGTGCCGCCGGTGGTCCGCACCGCCTCGCTCACCGGGATCAGCGCGCCGAGCAGCACGATCACCGGCCAGTCCACGGCCTGGTAGGCCTCCTGCGGCTTCACCGAGCGCAGCAGCATCAGGATGACGGAGGCGCCGAAGAAGGCGACCGCGACCGGCACCAGGTTCAGCGCGACCACCAGCATGGCGTCGCCGAGGACGAGGATGGGCACCAGGCTGCGGCGGCTGCGGCCGAGCGCGACCTCCCGTTCCGTCAGCGGCAGGATGCGCAGGCTGGCCAGGGTGTCGGGCAGGCGCCCGGCCTCGCCCTTGAGGATGGCGACGTCGCCGGCGCGGAGCCTGAGGCGGTTCAGCCGCTCCGCGATCCGCTCGCCGCGCCGGCTGATGGCGAGCAGGCTGACGCCGAAGCGCTCGGCGAGGCGCGCGCCGGCGGCGGTGGCGCGGACCAGCGGCGATTCGCCGGTGATGACGCCCTCCACCACCGCCATCTCGGCCTCGGGCGCGGGCTCCGGCGCGTGCGTCTCGGCATCGAGGGTGAGCCGGGCGCGGGCGACCAGCGCCTCGAGCGGCGCCGGCTCCCCGGCCAGGATCAGCCGGTCGCCGGGCTGCAGCACCGTATCCTCCGGCGGCGCCTCCCGCCGCAGGCTGTCGCGGATGACGGCGGCGACGGTGACGGCATTGTCGCCGAGGCCGCGCAGCGAGGCGATGTCCTGGCCGGCGAGCGGGCTGTCGGCCGGCAGCGTCGCCTCGGTCGCGTAGTCGGGGATGGCGATCGCTTCCTCCAGCGAGGCCTGGGCCTGGCGCCCGCGCGGCAGCAGCCGCCAGCCGAAGGCGAGGAAGACGAGGCCGGCGAGGGAGACCGCGATGCCGACGGGGGCATAGTCGAACATGCCGAAAGGCGTGCCCAGCAGCTCCGCCCGCACCCGCGCGACGATGATGTTGGGCGAGGTGCCGATGAGGGTGACGAGGCCGCCGAGCAGCGAGGCGAAGGACATCGGCATCAGCAGCGCCGAGGGCGGCGTCCCGGTCCGCCGCGCGAGCTGCAACGCGACCGGCATGAAGAGCGCGAGGGCGCCGATGTTCTTGGTGAAGACCGAGGCGAACATGACGGCGCCGGCCAGCACCGGCACCTGCCGCGCGACGGTGGTCAGGCGTGGCAGCAGCGGGCGCATTGCGCTCTCGACCGCGCCGGAGCGGGCGACCGCGCTGCTGACGACGAGCGCGCCGGCGACGATGACGACGATGTCGTCGCCGAAGCCGGCGAAGGCCTCCTTGGCCGGGACGATGCCGGTGAGCAGGCCGGCGAGCAGCGCCAGCATGGCGACGACGTCGTAGGGTAAGCGGCCCCAGGCGAAGAGGCCGAGCGTCGCGGCGAGGATGGCGAAGGCGAATCCCTGGTCGAGGGTCACGCTGCGGCGGTCTCCTGCATGGACCGCGGCAACCGCCGGACCTGGGACGAAGTTCCTTGGTGCGACGGCGACTCCTGCCGGAGGCTCAGCGCAGTCGGGCGCGCCTCCGGCGCACCCGACGCGAGGGGCATCAGGCCTCGCCGCTCGGCAGCGGCGGCGGCGAGGTGCCGGCCAGCAGCGCGGCGCGCGCGGCGGCCAGGATCGCGCCGCCGCCCCGCTCCGGCCGCAGCACGAAGAGCAGCAGCGAGCGGCCCGTGACCATGAAGGGATGGCCGAACTCGAAGGGCTCCGGCTCCTCGATATCCGGCCGGTTGGTGTCGATCAGCAGCAGCCAGCGCTGGCCCTTCGGCGGTTCGGGCAGCGCGAATTCCACCACATCGTGGTAGGAGTTCAGCACCAGCAGCAGCGTGGCGTCGGAAGCGGGGCGACGGATGCCGGTCGCCTGCGCGCGGCCGTCGAGCAGCAGGCCGAAGCAGCGGGTATTGGCGTCGCCCCAGTGCTCGGCCTGCATCTCCGTGCCGTCGGGCGTCAGCCAGGTGGCGTCCTTCGCGCCCGCCACCTCGTCGTAATGGCCGGTCAGGAAGCGGTTGCGGCGCAGCACCGGGAAGTTCTGCCGCAGCGCGACCAGCTTGCGGGTGAAGGCGGCGAGCGCCTGGCCATCCGCGTCGATGCCGCTCCAGTCCAGCCAGTTCAGCGCATTGTCCTGGCAATAGGTGTTGTTGTTGCCCTGCTGCGTGCGACCGAATTCGTCGCCGGCCAGGATCATCGGCGTGCCCTGGCCCAGCAGCAGCGTCGCCAGCATGTTGCGCTTCTGCCGCTCGCGCAGCGCGCGGATCTCGGGATCGTCGGTCGGCCCCTCGACGCCGTGGTTCCAGGACAGGTTGTGCGAGTGGCCGTCGTTGTTGTTCTCGCCATTCGCCTCGTTGTGCTTCTCGTTGTAGGAGACGAGGTCGTTCAGCGTGAAGCCGTCATGGGCGGCGATGAAGTTCACGCTGGCCCAGGGCTTGCGGCCGCGCTTGTCGAACTTGTCGCCCGAGGCGGTCAGCCGCGCGGCGAGTTCGGCCGCCTGGCCCTCGTCGCCCTTCCAGAAGGCGCGGACGGTGTCGCGGAAGCGGTCGTTCCATTCCGCCCAGCCCGGCGGGAAGCCGCCGACCTGGTAGCCGCCCGGGCCGATGTCCCAGGGCTCGGCGATCAGCTTGGCGCGGCTCAGCACCGGGTCCTGCCGGCAGGAATCGAGGAAGCCGCCGCCCTCGTCGAAGCCGTAGGGCTCCCGCCCCAGGATCGTCGCCAGGTCGAAGCGGAAGCCGTCGACGCGCATCTCCGTCGCCCAGTAGCGCAGGCTGTCGGTGACAAGCTGCAGCACGCGCGGATGCGAGAGGTTGAAGGTATTCCCCGTGCCGGTGTCGTTGATGTAGTAGCGCGGCGTGTCGGGCAGCAGCCGGTAGTAGCTGGCATTGTCGATGCCCTTGAAGGACAGCGTCGGCCCGCGCTCGTTGCCCTCGGCGGTATGGTTGTAGACGACGTCGAGGATGACCTCGAGCCCGGCATCGTGCAGCCGCGCCACCATTTCCTTGAACTCGGAGAAGGCGAAGGCCTGGTTGCGGGCATAGCGCCGGGCGGGGGCGAAGAAGCTGATGGTGTTGTAGCCCCAGTAGTTGGTGAGGCCCTTGTCCAGCAGCATGCTGTCGTTGACGAAGGTGTGGATCGGCAGCAGCTCGACCGAGGTGACGCCGAGGCCGCGCAGATAGCCGACGACCTCCGGCGAGGCGAGGCCCTGGTAGGTCCCGCGCATCTCCTCCGGCAGGTCGGGGCGGCACTTGGTGAAGCCCTTCACATGCGCTTCGTAGAAGATGGTGCGGTCCCAGGGCACGGAGGGGCTGCGCTCCCGGCCCCAGGTGAAGGCCGGGTCGATGACCCGGCATTTCGGCATCAGCTTCGCGCTGTCGCGCTCGTCGAAGGTGAGGTCGTCCTCGGTCTCGAGCTTGTAGCCGAAGACCTCCGGTCCCCAGGTCAGGTCGCCGACGATGGCGCGCGCATAGGGGTCGAGCAGCAGCTTGTTCGGATTGAAGCGGTGGCCGGCCTCGGGCTCGTAGGGGCCATGCACGCGATAGGCGTAGATCGTGCCCGGCCGCGCATCGGGCAGGTAGCCGTGCCAGACCTCGTCCGTGTATTCCGGCAGCTCCAGCCGCTCCAGCTCCGTCTCGCCCGCATCATCGAAGAGGCAGAGCTCGACCTTGGTGGCATGGGCGGAGAAGAGGGCGAAGTTGACGCCGAGCCCGTCCCAGGTGGCGCCGAGCGGGAAGGGCGAGCCTTCGCGGACGCGTGAGCGTCTTGTCACGCGCGGCTTGGCGATCTCGGCGCGCATATCCATGGTCCCGGCCCTTGCTGCTGCTGCCCGTGACAACAAGGAAGCGGCGCCTTCGTTTCCGCGGTGCAGCGGCGCGCCGCCGGGGAACCGCGCGGGTGGCGGCGGCGATTCACCCCTGCGGCCGGAAACCGCGGAGGACACCGCCATGACGGAGCATGTCTACAAGGTGGTCGAGCTGGTCGGCTCCTCGAAGGAGGGGGTGGACGATGCCATCCGCACGGCGATCCGCCGCGCCGGCGCTTCGCTGCGCCACCTCCGCTGGTTCGAGGTGACGCAGATCCGCGGCGCGGTCGCGGAGGGCGGCGCGGTGGACCATGTCCAGGTCACGCTGAAGGCGGGCTTCACCCTGGAGGAGGACTAGGCATGTACCTCGCGCGCTTCTCCTACGACGTGCTGCCGGTGAACCGGCAACGCGCCATGGACTTCATCCGGCGGGAGGTGGAGGCGGCCGAGGGGAGGGGCCTGAAGGCCCGGCTGCTGGTGCCGCTGACCCGCGGCCAGGGCGGCCCGGCGCTGCAATTCGAGGTGGAGCTGACAAGCCTCGACCAGCTCGAGGGCCTGCGCCAGCGCGGCGGCGACACCGCGGCGCAGGACTGGATGCATGCCTTCAGCGAGGTGCTGACCTGCCCGCCGGCGGTCGAGATCCTGCGGGTGGAGGGGTAGGGGCGCGCGGCGCCCCTACCCACGCATGTTGGACCGCCCGCGCCTCAGCCCTTGGCAGCGACGGGAACACCCTTCTCCTCGAGCGCGCTCTGCAGCTCGCCGGACTGGAACATCTCCATGACGATGTCGCAGCCGCCGAGGAACTCGCCCTTGACGTAGAGCTGCGGGATGGTCGGCCAGTTGGCATAGGCCTTGATCCCCTCGCGGATCTCCATGTCCTCCAGGACATTCACGCCCTTGAAGGGCACGCCCAGGTGCGACAGGATCTGCACCACGCGGGCGGAGAAGCCGCATTGCGGGAAGACCGGCGTGCCCTTCATGAAGAGCACCACGGGATTCGCCTTGATGTCGGCCTCGATGCGCTCGAACACCGGGTTGGTCATCGCTCTCTTCCTTTCCGACTGCGGCGGCGCACTGCGGGCGCCGTCATCCTCACTCACCTGGTCCTCGACTCAGCCCGGCGCGGAGGTCTGCAGCGCTAGGGCGTGCAACTCCCCGCCCATGCGCCCGCGCAGCGCGGCATAGACGATCTGGTGCTGCTGCACCCGGTTCTTCCCGCGGAAGGCCTCGGAGACGATGGTGGCGGCGTAGTGGTCGCCGTCACCGGCCAGGTCCTCGATCGTCACCTGGGCGTCCGGCAGGGCCGCCTTGATCAGGGCCTCGATCTCCGCCGCCTGCATCGCCATGCGTCCGCGCTCCTTCCCGTCCTGCTATGCCGTCTGCGCCATCAGCGCCGGCAGGGTCCGCTCATGGGTCTCCACCAGGCTCGTCACGGATATGGCCAGGCCACCGGGGAGAACCAAGGCCTCCCCGCCGCTGCGGCCGATCCGCGCCGCCGGAACCCCCGCCGCCGCGGCGGCGGCCAGCAGCCCGGCCCCGTCCGCCACCGCCAGAAGATAGCGCGCCTGATCCTCGCCGAACCACCAGGCATGCGCCGGCAGGCCTTCCGGGCCGGCCAGCAGGGTGGCGCCGGTGCCGCCCCCCATCGCCATCTCGGCCACCGCCACCAGCAGCCCGCCATCGGCGAGGTCGTGACAGGCGACGACACGGCCTTGTCGGATCCACGACCGCACCGCGTCGCCATTCCGACGCTCGGCGGCGAGATCGACCGGCGGCGGCGCGCCTTCCTCCCGGCCCGCGATCTCGCGCAGCCAGAGGCTCTGGCCGAGCCAGCCGCGGGTCTCGCCGACCAGGATCAGGTCGAGGCCGGGCGCGAGGGCAAGGCCCACGGCCTGCGCCACGTCCTCGAGCACGCCGACGCCGCCGATGGCCGGCGTCGGCAGGATGCCGCGGCCCTTGGTCTCGTTGTAGAGCGAGACATTCCCGGAGACGACGGGGAAGTCGAGCGCCGTGCAGGCCGCCGCCATGCCGCGCACGGCGGCGGCGAATTGCCCCATGATCTCGGGCTTCTCGGGATTGCCGAAGTTCATGTTGTCGGTGATGGCAAGCGGCGTGCCACCGGTCGCGGTGATGTTCCGCCAGGCCTCGGCCACCGCCTGCTTGCCGCCTTCCTCGGGGTCGGCGAGGCAGTAGCGCGGGGTGCAGTCGGTGGTCATGGCCAGTGCCCGGCGGCCGCCCCGCTCCAGGCTCTCCTCGACCCGGACGATGGCGGCATCCGCCGCGCCCGGCCGCTTCGCGGTCTGGCCGCCGACCATGCTGTCATACTGGTCCCAGATCCAGCGGCGGGAGCAGAGGTCGAGGCTGCCGACCAGCCTCAGCAGCGCCGCCTCCGGCCCCACGGGATCGGCGACCGAGCCGGGGTCGAGCACCGGCTGCTTCGGCGTCTCCGCGGTCGGGCGGCGATAGAGCGGCGCCTCGGACTCGAGCGGCGCGAGCGGGATGTCGGCCTCGAGCACGCCCCTGTGGCGGACGGTGATGCGGCCGGTATCGGTGAGGTGGCCGATGACCGCGAAGTCCAGCTCCCACTTGTGGAAGATGGCCTGCGCCTCGGCCTCCCGGCCGGGCTTGAGGACCATCAGCATGCGCTCCTGGCTCTCGGAGAGCATCATCTCGTAGGCGGTCATGCCTGTCTCGCGCTGCGGGACGTCATCCAGCACCAGCTCGATCCCGAGGCCCCCCTTGCCCGCCATCTCGACGGAGGAGGAGGTGAGGCCGGCCGCGCCCATGTCCTGGATGGCGACGATGGCGTCCGTCGCCATCAGCTCCAGGCAGGCCTCGATCAGCAGCTTCTCGGCGAAGGGGTCGCCGATCTGGACGGTGGGGCGCTTCTCCTCCGAATCCGCGCTGAACTCGGCCGAGGCCATGGTCGCGCCATGGATGCCGTCGCGGCCGGTCTTCGATCCCACATAGACCACCGGGTTCCCGACGCCGGCGGCGCGGGCATAGAAGATGCGGGAGGCATCGGCGATGCCGACGGTCATGGCATTGACCAGCGGGTTGCCGTTGTAGCGCGGGTGGAAGTTGACCTCCCCGCCCACGGTCGGGACGCCCACGCAATTGCCGTAGCCGCCGATGCCGCGCACCACGCCGTCGATCACGCGCTGCATGCGCGGCGCATCGGGCATGCCGAACCGCAGGGCGTTCAGGTTGGCGATGGGCCGCGCCCCCATGGTGAAGACGTCCCGCAGGATGCCGCCGACGCCGGTCGCCGCGCCCTGGTAGGGCTCGATGAAGCTCGGGTGGTTGTGGCTCTCCATCTTGAAGATGGCGGCCAGCCCGTCGCCGATATCGATCACGCCGGCATTCTCGCCCGGGCCCTGGATCACCCAGGGGGCCTTGGTCGGCAACTCGCGCAGCCAGACGCGGCTCGACTTGTAGGAGCAGTGCTCCGACCACATCACGCTGAAGATGCCGAGCTCGGTCAGCGAGGGTGCGCGGCCGAGGATGGCGAGGACGCGGTCGTACTCGTCCGGCTTCAGGCCGAACTCGGCGGCAAGCTGCCGGGCGCGGTCGGGAGCAAGGAGGGCAGGGGTCTGGGTCATGCGAGGGGGCCCCGGATGCCTGCCCTGGCACCGGGCAGGCAGGACGAACTGAGGAAGCGGCGGTCCTGCCGCGCGGTCACGCCGGCGCCGACTGGCCGAGCGACTCCGCCAGGCTCTCGAAGAGCGGCAGGCCGTCGGTGCCGTCGATCTCCGGATCCACCTGGTTCTCCGGATGCGGCATCAGGCCGAGGACGCGCAGGTTGGGGGAGAGGATGCCGGCGATGTTCCGCGCGCTGCCGTTGCGGTTGGCGGCCTCGGTCACCTCGCCCGCCGGCGTCGCGTAGCGCAGCGCCACCAGCCCCTCGCCTTCGAGTTGGTCGAGCGTGGCGTCGTCGGCGAAGTAGTTGCCGTCGCCATGCGCCATGGTGGCGCGGAAGACCTGGCCGCGCTGGAAGCGGTGGGTATAGGGCGTGTCCGCCCGCTCCACCCGCATGTGGCAGTCCATGGACAGGAAGCGCAGCGTCGCGTTGCGCAGCAGGGCGCCGGGCAGCAGCCCCGCCTCGGTCAGCATCTGGAAGCCGTTGCAGACGCCGAGCACATGCCCGCCCTTGGCAGCGAATTCCTTGATCGCCCGCATGATCGGGCTCTGCGCCGCCATGGCGCCGCAGCGGAGGTAGTCGCCATAGGAGAAGCCGCCCGGCAGCACCACGAGGTCCATGCCCGCGGGCAGCTCCGTGTCGCGGTGCCACAGCATGGCGGGCCGGCGGCCGCTCACCCGCTGCAGGGCCAGCGCCATGTCCCGCTCGCGGTTGGTGCCGGGAAAGAGGACGATACCAGCTCGCATCACACCATCACCCCCGCCCTGTCACCCCTGCAGCACCCGCAGCCAGTGCAGGCCGCCGAGCACCAGCATCGTCACCACCGTCGCCAGCGTCGCCGCCGTCAGCCAGCGGTTCAGTTTGCGCTTCTGCGCCGCCACCCAGCCGCCGCGCAGCAGCGGCGCCGGCTGCGTGGCCGTGATCCGCTCCTCCCGCCAGCGCAGGCCGATGGCGAAGAGCACCGTCAGCCCCGCGAGGATGAGGAGGGAGAGCTTGACCATCCGGTCAGAGGACCTCGACCCGGAAGCTCTCGATGACCGTATTGGCCAGCAGCCGCCGCGCCATCTCCTCGGCCGCCTGCCGCGCCCTGGCCGGGTCCGTCTCGGCGAGCTCGAGCTCGATCACCTTGCCCGCGCGCACCTCGCCCAGGCCGCCGAAGCCGAGGCCGGCGAGCGCATGGCCGATCGCCTTGCCCTGCGGGTCCAGCACGCCAGCCTTCGGCATCACCGTCACCAGCACCTTCATCGCACGTCACCGCCCAGCAGACGCCGCCCGTAGCGGCCATAGAGGTAGCAGCCATAGCTGCCGATCACCGCGAAGAGCAGCGTCCAGGTCTCGGCCGCGAAGAGGCCGATGACCGAGAGCAGGGCGAAGAAGCCGACGACGGCGCAGAGCACCACCACGGCCTCGAGGATCCGACCCAGCATGCCGCGGCCCCCGCTACTGCATGATCTCGGGACCCTTGAGGTCCCGCACGCCCGCCTCCGGCAGGATGCCGAGGCGCCGTGCCACTTCCTGATAGCCTTCCTCGACCTTGCCGAGGTCGCGGCGGAAGCGGTCCTTGTCCATCTTCTCGCCGGTCTTGCTGTCCCAGAGCCGGCAATTGTCCGGGCTGATCTCGTCGGCGAGGACGATGCGCATCTCCTCGTTCTCGTACAGCCGCCCGAACTCGATCTTGAAGTCCACCAGCGTGATGCCGACGCCGAGGAAGAGGCCGGTCAGGAAGTCGTTGATGCGCAGCGTCAGCGCGACGATGTCGTCGAGGTCCTGCGTGCTCGCCCAGCCGAAGGCGGTGATATGCTCCTCGCACACCATCGGGTTGTTGAGCGAGGCGTTCTTGTAATAGTATTCGATGATCGAGCGCGGCAGCCGGGTGCCTTCCTGGATGCCGAGACGTGTCGAGAGGCTGCCGGCCGCGACGTTGCGCACCACGACCTCGAGCGGGATGATCTCCACCTCGCGGATCAATTGCTCGCGCATGTTCAGCCGGCGGATGAAATGCGTGGGGACGCCGATATCCATCAGCCGCATCATCAGGTATTCGCTGATGCGGTTGTTCAGCACGCCCTTGCCGGTGATGGTGCCCTTCTTCTGGCTGTTGAACGCCGTGGCGTCGTCCTTGAAGTACTGCACCAGGGTGCCGGGCTCCGGCCCCTCGAACAGGATCTTGGCCTTGCCCTCATAGAGCTGACGGCGTCGCGCCATGGTCTCGTCAATCCTTCCTCTGGCCGCGCGCGCACTGCCCGGCGCCTGGCGCCCCGGCGGGCCGGGCGCGCCGGCGCGGTTCCTATAGCAAGGGGGCGGCCCCGCCGCCACGGGCGGGGGGCGATGGGCGGCCTGCGCCGGACGCGGGCATGGCCCGGCCCTCCTGCGCTCAACGCGCGAGGGCCCCGGCGAGCAGGCTGGTCACCGTCCTGTCGGCCGTCGCCACCAGCACGATGTCCGGGCCGACCGCGACATAGCGGTAGCCGGGGAAATAGGGGAGGGTGGCGGCCAGCCCGGGCGGCAGCGGCTGCGCCGCGATCCCCGAGGGCAGCGGCCGGCCCGGCGCCGGGCGCCGCCGCTCGCCCGGTGGCAGGCCAGGCGGCGCCCAGTCCGGATTCGCCGCGAGCCAGGCGCTCACCTGCTCCCGATCGACGGGATGCAGCGCCGGAAGATCCTCGCCCGGGTGCCCTCCGGCCGGCGGGTGGCGGCGCGCGGCGGCCCGGTCCGGCTTGCCCGCCGTCGCGGCCTTCGGCCTGGCGCCCCCGGCGCCGCGGTCCTTCTCCTTGCCTCGACCCTTGCCCTGGTCCCTGCCCTGGGCGAGGGCAGCGCCGGGGACGAGCAGCAGCCCCAGCAGCACACGCCGACGCACCGTCATCGCGCTTCTCCGACAGGGCAACCCGGCGCTGGCCCCGCGGCGCCGCCATGCCCCGGACCGGGCGGAGGCCGCCCGGGTGGACCCATGCGGGCGTCATCATCCGCCCGATCGAACGGGGGCCGGATGCTTCGGCGCGCACCGAGGCATCCGGAACGGCGGCGCCACCTCAGGGCGGACCGCGATCCCGGCGGCATGGCGGCCGGCGCCAGGGATGCCGGAGGGACCTCACGCCCCGCCACCCGTCGCCCGGTCGATGGGCACGCGGCGGAAGGGGGCGCTCCCGGCCGGCCGGGGCGCGAAATTCCATTCGACCGTGCCATCCGCGGAGATGCCGAGCAGGCTGGCGCAGACCGTGCCGAATCCGCCGGTCGGCGGCACGCACAGCGTGTCGGCGCGGCTCTCGCCCTCGCTGTCATCGGCGAGCAGCGCCTCCCAGGCCGCCCAGTCCCCGCGGTCCGGGTCGGGCGCCGGGGCGGCGCGGAAGCGCGGCAGGTGGCGGGCGGTGCGGGGGCTCGCCAGGTCGTTCGGGTCATGCGCCGTGACCATGGAGAGGCCCGCGGGCAGGGGCATCGCCTCCGGCCGGCCGCGGCCCTCGCCGCGCAGGAAGATGCCGCCATGGCGGTCGGCGAGGACCATGTTGAAGGGCCGCCATTCCTCCGCCGGCAGTGCCGCGACGAGGCCAGCGGCCTCCTCGGCGCTGTCGGCCGCGAGCGCCAGCAGCGGCAACTCGCCGCGGCTGCGCTTGCCGGCGGCGGGGCCCAGGCTGCCCGGGCGGTTCAGCACGGTGGCGACCACGCCCGCGCGGTTGGCCGCCATCCAGGTGCCGCCGCCGGTCCGGTCCCGGCCGCCCACCACGTCCGGCCGGTCCGGCCACCAGGTCCAGGGCGGGTCCCAGGGGCGGTCCAGCATCTCGTCGCGGTTGGCGGCGATCAGCACCGGCCAGGCATGGCCCGGCCGATGCAGCAGGATCACGGTGCACATGCGCGGGATTCCCGGCGGAAGGGCAGGCACCGCGTCATTGCCGCAACCGGCCAGGATGACCCGCCCCGCGGTCGCACCCCTCCTAGCGCGGGTAGAAGCCGAAACCCGGTGGCGGCGGGGGCGGCGGCGCGTAGTAGCGTGGCGGCGGCGGGAAATAGGCCGGCGGCGGGCCGTAATAGGCCGGCGGCGGTGGCCGGTAGTACACCGGCGGCGGCAGCGGCCGGTAGTAGTAGCGGGGCGGCGGCGGCCGGTAGTAGCCCGGCCCCGGCCCGTACCAGTAGCCATGGGCCTCGGCGGCCGGTGCCGTCGCCAGCCCGGCCAGGCCGGCCGCGGCGGCCAGAAGCAGCATTCGCAGGCGGCGCATCGCACCCAACCTCCACATGAATATCGGATATAGTCTCGCCCTGGGGCGGAAAGGCGGCGGCGCGGCGGCCGGCCGGGGGCAGGGCCATCACGCCGCGGCGAAGACCCGGGCGAAGATGGTGTCCACGTGCCGGAAGTCCCGCTGCGGGTCCATCGCCGCTGCCAGCGCCGCCGCATCCAGCCGGCCGGCGACGGCCGGGTTCTCCAACAGATTCGCGGCGAAGCCCTTCGCGTCCGCCTTGCCCAGCCGCGTCCAGGTCGCCATCGCCGCCTGCTGCACGGCGGCATAGGCCTCCTCGCGTGAGAGGCCGGCCTGGGTCAGCGCCAGCAGCACTTTCTGCGAGTGCACCACGCCGCCGAGGCTCTCCAGGTTCTCGGCCATGCGTTCCGGATAGACCGTCAGCTTCTCCATCATCCCCGTGGTGCGGGCGAGGGCGAAGTCGAGCGCGATGGTCGCATCCGGCGCGATCACCCGCTCGACGCTGGAATGGCTGATGTCCCGCTCGTGCCAGAGGGCGACGTTCTCGAGCGCCGGGACGATATGGCTCCGCACCAGGCGGGCGAGGCCGGTCAGGTTCTCGCTCAGCACCGGGTTCCGCTTGTGCGGCATGGCGGAGGAGCCCTTCTGTCCCGCGTGGAAGAACTCCTCGGCCTCGCGCACCTCGCTGCGCTGGAGGTGCCGGACCTCGGTCGCCAAGCGCTCGATCGAGGACGCCACGATGGCGAGCGCCGAGAAAAAGGCGGCATGCCGGTCGCGCGGGATCACCTGGGTCGAGACCGGCTCCACCGCCAGGCCGAGCCTCTCCGCCACATAGGCCTCCACCCGCGGATCGACGCTCGCGAAGGTGCCGACCGGGCCGCTGATGGCGCAGGTGGCGACCTCGGCCCGCGCCGCGACCAGCCGGGCGCGGTTCCGCCTGAACTCCGCGTAATGTCCCGCCAGCTTCAGGCCGAAGGTCGTCGGCTCGGCATGGATGCCGTGGCTGCGGCCGATGGTCGGCGTGTACTTGTGCTCCTCCGCCCGCGCCTGCAGCGCCGCCAGCAGCGCGTCCACGTCCTGGGTCAGCAGGTCGCAGGCCCGCGTCATCTGCACCGCGAGCGCGGTGTCGAGCACGTCCGAGGAGGTCATGCCCTGGTGCATGAAGCGCGCCTCGGGCCCGATGCCCTCCCCCATCCAGGTGAGGAAGGCGATGACGTCGTGCCGCGTCACCCGCTCGATGGCGTCGATCGCCTCGACCTCGGCCGGGCCGATGGAGGCGGCGCGCGGCGCGCCCTTCTCCCGGATCACCCGCGCCGCCTCGGCCGGGATGGTGCCGAGCCGCGCCATCGCCTCGGCGGCCAGCGCCTCGATCTCGAACCAGATCCGGAAGCGCTCCTCCGGCGACCAGATCGCGGCCATCTGCGGGCGGGTATAGCGGGGGACCATCCGGGCCTCTGGCGTTCGGCGGCCGCGCGGGTGGCGCGGCGGCAAGGCTTCGTCACCTGCGCGGTTAGACCCTGCGGCCCGGCGCTGGCAAGGCCCGGTGCGCCTCAGTCGGGGTTGCGGAAACATTGCAGGATATTTATCTAGCCCCCGCCCGACCGAGGAACCCCGCCATGGACTGGCTTGTCCCGCTCGCCCAGGTGCTCTTCATCGATATCGTCCTCGCGGGCGACAACGCCATCGTCGTCGGCATGGCCGCCGCCGGCCTGCCGCCCGGGCAGCGCCGCCAGGCCATCCTCTGGGGCATCGGCGCTGCGACGCTGATGCGCATCGGCTTCGCCGCCGTGACCGCCCAGTTGCTGGCCGTCGTCGGCATCACCCTCGCGGGCGGGGTGCTGCTGCTCTGGGTCTGCTGGAAGATGTTCCGCGAACTGCGGGCGGGCGGGCATGACGCGCCGCAGGCGGACGCCGCCGCCGAGGCTGCGGCGCCGCGCAAGACCCTGCCCCAGGCCGTCGCGCAGATCCTCGTCGCCGACCTGTCGATGAGCCTCGACAACGTCCTCGCCGTCGCCGGCGCCGCCAAGGACCATGGCTGGGTGCTGGTCGCTGGCCTCGCCATTTCCGTGGTTCTCATGGGCGTGGCGGCGACGCTGATCGCCAACCTGTTGAACCGGCACCGCTGGATCGCCTGGCTCGGCCTACTGGTCATCCTCTACGTCGCGGCCGACATGATCCGGGAGGGCACGCACCAGGTCGCCGACCAGGTGCCGGGCGCCTATGCCTACCTGATGCTGCCGCTCGGCTACCTCGCCCTGCCCGGCGTCTTCCCCGCCTGGCTCTGGGCGGCGGCGACGGCGGCGCAGGTGGTGGTGATCGCCGCGCTCGCCGCCGGGACGGTCGGCCTGGTCCGCCGCCTGGCGGCCGGGGAGGCGGCGCCCGCCCCGCAGGGCCATGCCGCCGTGCCGCGGCCCGGGCCGTCCGGCCCGCTCCGCCCGGGGCTGAGCGCGGCCGAATAGCAGGCAGGCTTTCGCGGTCCGGGCCACGGGTCGCGCGGCCTGCCCGGGCCGTGTTGCAGCACGAACCCCTCAGGGCTTGCTCAGGGGCGGCCCGGCGCCGCCCTGCGGGGGTGGGCGCCTTCACAGCCCCGCGCGGCTCCCCTAGGTTGCCGGCCGCCGGAGTCCCGGCCAATCCCTCCACCTTTCGACCGGCCGGAGACGTCGCCGCAATGGACATGTCCTCGCTGACAGCGAGCTGGGACTGGGTGATCCTCACCCAGATCCTCGGGGTCAATATCGTTCTGTCCGGCGACAACGCCGTCCTCATCGCCCTCGCCGCCGCCGGCCTGCCGGCGGAGCAGCGTTCCCGCGCCATCATGTACGGCATGGTGCTGGCGGTGGTGCTGCGCGTCGTCCTCAGCGTCGCGGCGGTGCAGCTCCTCGCCATCCCCGGCCTGCTGCTGGTCGGCGGCGCGCTGCTGCTCTGGATCGCCTGGGGCTTCTTCAAGGAACTCCGGTCGGAGGACAAGGACGAGGCGGCCGGCGAGCACCACCACGAGACCAAGACCATGGCGACGGCGCTGCGCCAGATCGTCATCGCCGACGTCTCGATGAGCCTCGACAACGTTCTCGCCGTCGCGGGCGCGGCCGGCGGCAACATGCCGATGCTGGTCCTCGGCCTCGTCATCTCCATCCTGCTGATGGGCGTGGCGGCGACGTTGATCTCCAAGCTGCTCGAGCGCTACCGCTGGATCGCCTATCTCGGCGTCGCGCTGATCGTCTGGATCGGCGTGAAGATGATCTACGAGGACGTGCACCGCCTCTGGGGCCTCTATGGCGGCGGGCATGCCGCGCTGCAGCAGCGCCCGGCCCTGGTCGTCGGCGCCACCGCCCCGGCCGGCCTGCCCGGCTGATGCCGTCCCGGGCGGCGGCGGCCGGCCTCCTGGCCGCCGCCCTCGCGCTGGCCGCCTGCGCGGCGCCCGGCCCGGCGCCGGAGCCCGCGCCGGTCCCGCCCGCCGACCTCGCCGCCCGCCTGCCGGAGGACGCCGCCGGCTTCCGCCGCGGCGCCGTCCTGCCGCTGCCGCAGCGGCCCGAGGGACGGGAGGCGGCCTATGCCACCCGTGGCCGGCACGCCGCCGGGGCGCTCGTCGCGCTGGACCGGGCGGAGGGCGGGCCGGTGCCGACCGGTGCCGCCGCGTCGGCCGTGGCGGCGGCGCTCGAGGCGATGCTGGCCGAGGCGCTGCAGGCCCCGGGCCATCGCCAGCAACGCGAGAGCGGGCGGCTCACCCTGCCCGAGGGCGGCGCCCCCGGCCTCGCCTGCGCCGAGACCACCGGCCTCTACGGGCGGGAGCGGGTGCAGGGGCTGCTCTGCGCCGGCGGGGTCGGCGGGGGTCTGCTGCGGCTGCGCGTGACCATGCCGCGGACGGCGCCGCCGCCGGCCGACCCGCGGGCCTTCGCCGCGGCGATCCTGGCCGCGCTGCGCGGGTCCTGACATCCGCCCGGCGCCATACCACGTCAGGCGCGCCGATGACCGAAGGGCCGAGGGGCCCGGTGGTCCGCTTCGCCCCGCCCAACAGACAAGGCGCGCATGACCCAGTCCCCGACCGACCCGATGCGGGTCTTCGACCGCCGCCTGGTGCGGCTCCGCCGCGACCGCGCCGCCGCCACCGTCGGGCAGGTGGCCCCGGTGCTGGAGGCGGCGGCGGACCTCCTGCTCGACCGGCTGGACGACACCACGCGGCGCTTCACCCGGGCGCTCGATATCGGCGGGCGCGGCGTGGTGGCACCCCTCCTGCGGGCGCGCGGCATCCCCTTCGTCGTCTCCATGGACCTCTCGGCCCGGATGGCCGCGCGGGAGCGGGAGCCTGCCGGCGGCCTGGCGGTGGCGGGCGACGAGGAATGGCTGCCCTTCGCGCCGGAGAGCTTCGACCTGGTGGTGGCGAGCCTCTCGCTGCACTGGGTGAACGACCTGCCCGGGGCGCTGGTGCAGATCCGCCGCGTCCTGACGCCGGACGGGCTGTTCCTTGCCTCGCTGCCCGGCCTCGGCACGCTGCAGGAGCTGCGGGAGGCGCTGGCCGGGGCGGAGAGCGAGCTGCGCGGCGGCCTCTCGCCGCGGGTTTCGCCCTTCCCGGAGCTGCGCGACCTGGCCGGGCTGCTGCAGCGCGCCGGCTTCGCCCTGCCGGTCGCCGATGCCGCGCGGCTGCCGGTCGCCTATCGCAACCCGATGGCGCTGTTCCGCGACCTGCGGGCGGCCGGCGAGACCAATGCCGTGCTCGCGCGCGACCCGCGCATCCCGCCGCGGGCGCTGCTGCCGCTGGCGGCGAGCCGGCTGCCGGAGGGGGCGGAGGGCATCCCGGCGAGCCTCCGGCTGCTGGTCATGACCGGCTGGTCGCCGCATGAGAGCCAGTCCCAGCCGGCGCGGCCGGGCAGCGCGACGGTGCGCTTGGCGGAGGCGCTTGGGGTGGAGGAGCAGGGCGCGGGCGAGACGGCCGGGCGCGGGCCGCTGCATTGATGTAGATCGCCGCGGGGCGGAAACGCCCGGCGGCCAGCGTGGGAATGCTCCAGGGCGGGACAGGGGGTGTCGCCTGTCGGCCGCGGGGGATCCGATTGCCGACAGGCTGACCGGAGGCGGCGCCGGTGCGATGCCGCCGATTCCTGCCGAAGCCTGCATCGGCGGAGCCGGACCATGCGGCGCCCGCCACCGGGCGCGCGCCGCGTCAGGACTCAGGCTGCCCGCGGCCCCTCGACCTTGGCGACGCTCGAGAGGAAATCGCCGACCTCCTGGTCGAGGGTCTTGGCCTGCCGCCCGAGTTCCTCGGAGGCGGTGGCGACCTGGCCGGCGGTGGTGCGGGCCTCGCCGGCGGCGCGGCTGACCGCACCGATCGCGCCCGAGACGCTCTGCGTGCCGGCGGCCGCCTGCTGCACGCTGCGGGCGATCTCCGAGGTCGCCGAGCCCTGCTCCTCGACGGCAGCGGCGATGGTGGCGGCGATCTCGCTCACCTCGCCGATGCGTGCCCCGATCGCCTGGATCGCGCCGACCGCGTCGCCGGTCGCCGACTGCATGGCGCCGACCTGCGCCGCGATCTCCTCGGTGGCCTTGGCGGTCTGTGCCGCGAGGTTCTTGACCTCGGAGGCGACCACCGCGAAGCCCTTGCCGGCCTCGCCGGCGCGGGCGGCCTCGATGGTGGCGTTGAGCGCGAGCAGGTTGGTCTGGCCGGCGATGGTGGTGATCAGGCGCATGACCTCGCCGATGCGCTGGGCGCCCTCGGCGAGGCCGCGGACGACCTCGTCGGTGCGCCGCGCCTCGGCGACGGCCTGGCCGGCGACCTTGGAACTCTGGGAGACTTGGCGGGTGATCTCGGCGATGGAGGCGGAGAGTTCCTCGGCGGCGGCGGCCACGGTCTGGACATTGGCGCTGGTCTGCTCGGCGGCGGCGGCGACCGCGCCGGCGCGCTCGAGGGTGCCCTCGGCGCTGCCGGCCATGGCGCGCGCGGTGCCCTGCAACTGCGACACCGCCGTCGAGAGTACCTCCACGGTGCGGCGCACCTTGGCCTCGAAGCCGCGCAGCAGTACGGCCAGCCGGTCGGCTCGCACGGCGCGTGCCGCCTGCTCGGTCGCCTGTGCCGAGGCCAGCCGGTCTGCCTCGCGCAGGCCATCGCGGCAGGCCTCGACCGCCCGGGTCATCTCGCCCACCTCGTCGGCGCTCGCCGCCGGCAGGTCGAAGCCGTAATCGCGCTGGACCAGCCGCCGCATGGCGGCCGAGACGGCGATGATCCGCGCCACGACGTTGCGGTTGAGCCAGGTGGCCGAAGCCATGGACAGGGCGGCCGCGAAGAGCGTGACCAGGCCGATGATCCAGACCGCGGTCTCGAAGGTCCGCTTCGCGGACAGGACCGCATCCTTGCCGGCCGTGATGGAGAAGGCCAGGACCTCCTGCGAGACCTTGCGCAACTGGGCGCTCAGACGCGAGAACTCGCCGTCATACAGGATCGTGGCCGCATCGAGGTCGCCGGCGCGGATCAGGGCACTGAAACGCTCGTCCTGCGCCTGGTAGGCCTGCCAGGCGTCGCGCAGCGACTTCGCCAGGGCAAGCTCCACCCGGTTCGTCGTCAACGCCTGGTATGTTTCGAGGCGGTTGGTGATCAGCGACGCATCGGCAAGCTTGCGTTGCGCGAGATTGGCCTTCCGTTCCGGCGAATGGGCCAGGATTTCCGCAGCCTGGACCTGCCTGTATTCGATGGCGACCTGCACGGTCTCGGCGAGGGCGTTCGCTGCCGAGAGCCTGTGTTCGCCCAGTTCCTGCACGGCGCCCGCGAGATGGGAAAGCTGCTGGATGGCGACGCCGCCCATGCCGGCCAGGACGAGGAAGAGCACGCCGAAGGCGGCCACCACCTTGGCGCGGATGCTGAGCCCTTTGCTCTCGGCGAGCGGCTGCGACGTGGCTGCGGCAAGGGCCGATGAGGCGTCCGCCATGCTGGGGTGTCCGATCGAGGTGCAAAGAACTCACGAAATCGCGATCATCTAAATCGGCGCCGCCCTGGATTGTCCACCGCAATCCCAGGCGGGACGTGCCTGCCACTGCGAGGCCGGCGGGACGGTCAGCGCCGGACGGATGCGGCACCTGGCACCTCGATCGGCACGGCCGGGCATGCCCTGTCCCGGTTGGACCGACGCCCCTCGACACCGCCCATGCCCCGCCGGCCGCGGCGCCGACCTTCCCGCCCCGTGCGCCTGCGCACAGCCCCGCGTGGGGCGCAGGGCCGCGTCGCAACCCGGACCACGGGCCCGGCGCTTGCTTCCCGCGCACCCCGCGCGCATCTTAGCCTATCAAGCGCCCCGCCCAGAGACAGCCAGCACCATGGATCAACAGGGCGGCGATTCCCGCCGCATCACCCTCCACGCCCCCGAGGATTTCGCCGGCATGCGCCGCGCCGGCCAGCTCGCGGCCGCGACGCTCGACATGATCGCCCCGCATGTGCGGCCCGGCGTCACCACCGGCGAGCTCGACCGGCTCTGCCATGATTACATCCTCGCGCATGGCGCGACGCCGGCGCCGCTCGGCTATCGCGGCTACCCCAAGTCGATCTGCACCTCGATCAACCACGTCGTCTGCCACGGCATCCCCGGCGAGCGTGTGCTGGCCGAGGGCGACGTCCTCAACATCGACGTCACCGTCATCCTCGAAGGCTGGCACGGCGATACCAGCCGCATGTACGTGGCGGGCCAGCCCTCGACCAAGGCGCGGCTGCTGCTCGACGTCACCTATGAATCGCTGATGCTCGGCGTCGCGGCGGTGAAGCCGGGCGCGACCCTCGGCGATATCGGGCACGCCATCCAGCGCTTCGTCGAGCGCCACCGCTTCTCCGTGGTGCGCGACTTCTGCGGCCACGGCATCGGCCGCCGCTTCCACGAGCCGCCGAACGTGCTGCATTTCGGCCGACCGGGGGAGGGCCCGGTGCTCAAGCCCGGCATGTTCTTCACCATCGAGCCGATGGTGAATGCCGGCCGGCCCGAGGTGAAGATCCTCGACGATGGCTGGACCGCCGTCACGCGCGACCGCAGCCTCTCCGCCCAGTTCGAGCATATGGTCGGCGTGACCGAGACGGGCTGCGAGGTCTTCACCTACTCGCCCGCCGGGCTGCACCGGCCG
This sequence comes from Paracraurococcus lichenis, assembly GCF_030657435.1. Classification (GTDB taxonomy): domain Bacteria; phylum Pseudomonadota; class Alphaproteobacteria; order Acetobacterales; family Acetobacteraceae; genus Paracraurococcus; species Paracraurococcus lichenis. The sequence goes on from NZ_JAUTWS010000020.1 coordinate 67,157, forward strand.
CCCTACGCGGCCTGAGCCGCCGTGGCCGCCAGACCGGCCCTGCAGCTTGCCTCCGCCATCGTGACGGCGCATGTGAAGTGAACGCTGCTCACATGCAGCCCCGCCGATGCAGGTCGCACCCTTCCTGGCCGCCCCGCCGCTCGTGCAAATCCACGCGAGCGCGGCGCTCGCCGCCTTCGCGCTCGGTGCCTGACAGCTCGCCGCGCCGAAGGGCGCGCGGCCGCATCGCCGCCTGGGAGATCTGGGTCGGGCTCATGCTCGCCGTCCTGCTGACCTCCTTCGGCATCACCGGCCTTCGCGGTCCCGGCTGCTTCTCCTGAATCCACGGGATTTCGCTGTTCACGCTGGCCATGCTGCCAGTCGCGGTGCTGCATGCCAGGCAGGGGCGCGTCGCCGCCCATCGCTGGGCCATGCCGGGCCTCTTCCTCGGGGCGCTGGTGATCACCGGCGCCTTCACCCTGCTGCCCCAGCGGCTCATGGGCCGGATCGTCTGGTCGTAGACGATTCTGTTGAACGGCAGAGCCTCCGCGGGATATGCCTACCCAAGGTTGGGGGTGGGCATGCGAAAGCTGGATGTCGGGAAGGGCCTGTCGGATGCGGGGCTGCTGCAGCCCTTCACGCTGCGGGATCCCCTGCGGGTTCCACCGCCTGCCGCCCGGCCGCGGCGCCGGGCGCCCGCCGACCCGCGCCTGCCCGGCCTGCTGCCCGAAGCCGGGGCGGAGCCGGAGCCCGGCCATCTCGGCCATCGCGCCCGCATGCGCCGCCGCCTGCTGACCGCGGGCGGGGAGGGGCTGCTGGACCATGAGATGCTGGAGATGGTCCTCTTCCTCGCCCTGCCGCGGCGGGACACCAAGCCGATTGCCCGCGCCCTGCTCGACCGCTTCGGCAGCTATGCCAATGCCATCGCGGCCCCGATCACCGAGCTGCTGGCGGTGGAGGGCCTGGGCGAGGCCGGCGCCGCCGCGCTCAAGACCGTCCACGCCGCCGCCCTGCGTCTGGCGCGGCAGGAGGCGAAGCAGCTCGAGCTGCTCAACAACTGGGACCGGCTGATCGACTACCTCACCGTCCAGCTCGCGCGGGAGCGGGTGGAGCATGTCCGCGTCCTCTACCTCGACACCCGCAACCGCCTGATCGCCGACGAGCTGCAGGGCCGCGGCACGGTGAACCACACGCCGCTCTACCCGCGGGAGGTGGTCAAGCGCGCGCTCGAGCTGCAGGCGACCGCCATGATCCTGGTCCACAACCACCCGAGCGGCGACCCGACCCCGTCCCGCGCCGATATCGAGATGACCGGGGAGGTGAAGGCCGCCGCCCAGGTCTTCGGCATCGTGCTGCACGACCACATCATCATCGGCAACGGCATGCACGTCTCGCTGCGGCGGGAAGGGCTGCTGTGACCCCCGGCATCTGACCGGCGCCACCCCGACAGGCTGTCCCACATGCGCCTGCTCCCGAACCTGTTGCTGGCGGCCGGCCTCGGCCTCGCCGGCGCGGCCTCCGCCCAGGCGCAGGAGGCGCCCTGGCCGACCGTGCAGCGCCCGACGCCGCTGCCCGGCACGCGCGCCGCCCCGATCCTGCCCACCACCAAGCCGCCGCCGCTGCCGCCGGGGACCGGCACCCCCGCGCCGGGCGCGCGGCGCGCGGCCTCCACGGGCACCGGCTTCGTCGTCGCGCCCGGGCGGCTGCTGACCAACTGGCATGTGGCGGAGGGCTGCACCGAGCTCCGCGCCCGCGGCCCGCGCGGCGCGGAGCTGCCGGCGAGCCTCGCGGCGCGCGATGCCGAGCGCGACCTGGCGCTGCTCGCCCTGCCCGCGGAACTCGGCCCGCCGCTCGCCTTCCGCGCGGGGCCGGAGGTGCGGCGCGGGGAGGGGGTGGTGACCTACGGCTTCCCCTTCGCCGGCATGCTGAGCTCCGGCGCCACGCTGACCACGGGCGACATCTCCGCGCTCTCGGGGCTGCGCGACAACCCGCGGCATTTCCAGATCAGCGCACCGGTGCAGGCGGGGAATTCCGGCGGCCCGCTGCTCGACATGGGCGGGCGGGTGATCGGCGTCGTCGTCTCCAAGCTCAATGCCCAGCGCATCGCCCAGGTCACCGGCGACCTGCCGCAGAACGTCAACTTCGCGGTCAAGGGGTCCGAGGCGGTGGACTTCCTGCTGCGCAACGGCATCCGCCCGGCGACCGCCGCCGGCCTCCGGGCGGGCCTGACCCCGGCCGATGTGGGGGAGCTGGCGGAGCCCTCCACCGTGTTGCTCCGCTGCCTCCGGTAGTAGGCTCGGCGCGACACGGGGGAGCCGCCATGCGGAGCATCGACGCGCCGACGCTGAAGGCCTGGATCAACGACGGGCAGGAACTCGCCATCCTCGATGCGCGGGAGGACGGGGAGTTCGGCAAGTCCCACCTGTTCTGGGCCAACCCTTGTGCCCTGTCGCGCGCCGAGCTGCGGGCCCGCGCGATCCTGCCCCGCCGCGGCGTGCGGATCTGCTGCGTGGATGGCGGGGAAGGGGAGCTGGCGGCGCGGCTGGCCGCCTATCTCGAGGGCATCGGCTGCACCGATGTCGCGGTCCTGGCCGGCGGCACCCCGGCCTGGGAGACGGCCGGCTACGTGCTCTTCTCCGGCATGAACGTCCCCTCCAAGGCCTTCGGCGAATGGGTGGAGCACCACTACCACACGCCCTCGGTGGATCCGGGGGAGCTGCGCGCGATGATGGAGGCCGGCCAGGACATGGTGGTGCTGGACAGCCGCCCCATGGACGAGTTCCGCCGCATGTCCATCCCCGGCGCCATCGACGTGCCGGGCGGCGAGCTGGTCTACCGCATCGGCGAGATCGCGCCGCGGCCGGAGACGACCATCGTGGTGAACTGCGCCGGCCGCACCCGCAGCATCATGGGCGCCGAGAGCCTGCGCAGTGCCGGCGTGCCGAACAAGGTCGTCGCGCTGCGCAACGGCACCATGGGCTGGGAGCTGGCCGGCTTCTCCTGCGACCGCGGCAAGGCCGCGAGCTTCCCGCGCGGCACGCCGGCGAGCCTGCCGACGGCGCTCGAGCGCGCCAGGGCCTTCGCGGAGCGCTGGGGCGTCCGGAGCATCGACCGCGCCGGCCTCGCCGCGCTGCAGGCGGACGGGTCGCGGACCACCTACCTGCTCGACGTGCGCGACCCGGAGGAATACCTGGCCGGCCACCTGCCGGGCAGCCGCATGGCGCCGGGCGGGCAGCTCGTGCAGGGGACCGACAATTGGGTCGCGGTGCGCGGCGCGCGCATCGTCCTGGTGGATGATACCGGGGTGCGGGCCCGCATGACCGGCGGCTGGCTGCGCCAGCTCGGAGGCTGGGAGGTCCATGTCCTGGAGGGCGGGCTGGATGGGCCGCTCGAGACCGGCCCCTGGCGGCAGGATTGCCCGGAGGCCGCCGCCCTCTCCCCCACCAGCCTCGCCCCCGCCGAACTGGCCGCGGCGCTCGAGGCCGGGGCGGCGCAGGTGGTGCAGCTCTCCCGCTCGCTCGACTTCCGCGAAGGCGCGCTGCCCGGCGCGCTCTGGGGCGTGCGGACGCGGCTGGCGGCGCTGCGGGGGCGGCTGGCGCCGGGTAAGCGCATCGTGGTCGCGGCGGCGGAGGCGGCGGTGGCGAGGCTCGCCGTGCCGGAGCTGGAGGGCCTCGGCATCGCGCCGGTCGCGGTGCTCGCCGGCGGCGTCGCGGCCTGGAAGGCGGCGGGTCTGCCGCTCTCGGCAGACCGCCGCAACCCGGAGGATGCCGACTGCATCGACGTCTATCTCCGTCCCTATGACCGCAACGACGGGGTCGAGGCGGCGATGCGCGAATACCTCTCCTGGGAGATCGACCTGGTGCACGAGGTCGCCCGCGACGGCGATGCGCGGTTCGGGCAGGTCTAGGCGGCGCCGCCTGCCGCCTGCCGCCGGGGAAGCGCGCCGGGTGCGGGCGCCGTCGCCCCCGCACGCCGCGGGGCGCCGGCTTGGCGGGGCAGGGCGGGGCTGATGCTGCGCCGGCTCGGGCTGCTCGCCCTCGATGCCCTGCTGCCGCCGCATTGCCTGACCTGCGAGGCCGCGGTGGAGGCCCAGGGCAGCCTCTGCGCCGGCTGCTTCGCTAGCCTCTCCTTCGTCACCGCGCCGCATTGCGCCCGCTGCGGCGTGCCCTTCCCGCATGCCGGCGTCGGGCCGCTCTGCCCGGGCTGCGAGGCGCGGCCGCCGGCCTTCGAGGCCGCCCGCGCCGCGCTGCGCTACGATGCCGGGGCGCAGCGGCTGGTGCTGCCCTTCAAGCATGCCGACCGGACGGAGCTTGCCGGCCCGCTGGCGCGGCACATGGCGCGGGCCGGCGCGGCGCTGCTGGCACGGGCCGACCTGGTCGCGCCGGTGCCGCTGCATTGGCGGCGGCTGCTCGCCCGCCGCTACAACCAGGCGGCGCTGCTCGCCGCGCGCCTGGCGCGCCAGGCCGGGCGGCCTTACCTCCCGGACCTGCTGCGCCGGACCCGCCCGACCCCGGCGCTCGGCGACCGCGGCGCGGCGGAGCGGGCGGCGCTGCTGGCCGGCGCCTTCGCCGTCGCACCCCGCGCCCGGCCGCGGCTCCTCGGGCGGCGGGTCCTGCTGGTGGACGACGTCATGACCTCCGGCGCCACGGCCGATGCCTGCGCCCGTGTGCTGCTCGAGGCCGGGGCGGCGGCGGTCGACGTGCTGGCCGCGGCGCGGGTGCCGGACCCGCGGCTGGAGGGCGCGCCGCGCCCCTGATCGCCGGGGCGGCATCGGCCATCCGTGCGATTGCCGCGCCGCGGCAAACCGGGCCGGCCTGGCCGTCCGGACCCCATTGCCGATCTCTCGCGCAGGAGGCGACAATCGCCGTGTCGCGACCGCGCTCATGGCTTGGCAACTTTCGGGTCATTGATGCGTGCGAGCTTTCGGTCGGGTCCGGGGCTGCTAACCCCCACTTCACCGGGCCCGGTCCACCCTGTCTTTCCTTCGACAGGCAGCAGGAGGCCGCATGTCCCCCAGTGCGCATGGTGCCGTTTCCCCCGGCGGCGCCGCTCCGTCCTTCACCCTGCCGGCGCCGCGCCGGCGCATCGGCACCAGCCATGGTGCGGAGGAATCGCCCAGCCGGCTCCTGGTCATGCTGGCGGTCGCCTTCCTCCTCGCCAGCCCCGTCATCACGCTCGTGCTGTCCTTTCCCTGACGGATCCTTGACCCGGCGGGGTGCCGGGCCAAACTGCGGTGCATGACCAAGGTCGAGATCTACACCACGCCCTTCTGCCCCTATTGCGACCGCGCCAAGGCGCTGCTCGCCCGGAAGGGGATCGCCTTCGAGGAGCTGGACGCGCCGCACGGCTCCCAGGCCCGCAAGGATGCCATCGCCCGCTCCGGCGGGCGGACCACCGTGCCGCAGATCTTCATCGACGGGCAGGCGATCGGCGGCTCGGACGACCTGATGGCGTTGGAGCGCGCCGGCAAGCTCGACGCGCTCCTCGCTGCCTAAGACCCTTCTCGTCCTTTCGTCCAGGAAAGGGCTTGGCACTCGCAATCGAGGAGTGCCACGCTATAGGGGACGAGTGGGCGCGGCACGGCCGCGCGCCCGGGGAAAGCAGGGATGATCCACTACGATCTGCGCTGCGGCGCAGGACATGAATTCGACGGCTGGTTCAAGGACAGCGCGGCCTACGAGAAGCAGGCCAAGGCCGGCTTCGTGGAATGCCCGGTCTGCGGCGGGACCGAGGTCTCGAAGCGGCTGATGGCGCCGGCCATCCCGAAGAAGGGCCGCAGCCGGGTGAAGGAGGCGCCGCCGCCGGCGCCGCCCGCACCCGCTCCCGTGCCGCCGCCGGGTGCGACCCAGGCCGCGGCCGGGCCGGTGCCGGCCCAGGTCATCGCGCTGCTGCAGCGCATGCGCTCCGAGATCGAGAAGAACTGCGACTATGTCGGCCGCGACTTCGCCGAGGAGGCGCGGAAGATGCACCGCGGCGAGAGCGACAAGCGCGGCATCTATGGCGAGGCCTCGGATTCGGACGCCGCCGCGCTGCAGGAGGAGGGGATCGAGGTCGCGCGCCTCCCCTGGGTGCCGCGCGCCGACGGGTGAGGGCGGCGCTCCTGCTGCTGACGCTGGCCGCGGGGCCCGCGGCAGCGCAGACCCTGCGGGACTACGACCCCGCGGGCCGGGCGCTCGGCCGGGAGGAGACCCGGGACGGCACCACCCGCTTCTATGACAGCGCCGGCCGCGCGACCGGCCGGGCGGAGACGCGGGACGGGACGACGCGCTTCTACGACAGCGCCGGGCGGGCCCTGGGCCGGGCCGAGACCCGGGACGGCACGACGCGCCTCTATGACAACGCGGGCCGCGCCACCGGCCGGGCGGAGACGCGGGACGGGACCACGCGCTTCTACGACAGCGCCGGCCGCGCGACGGGGCGGGCCGAGACCAGCGGCGACGTGACCCGCTTCTATGACCGGGCCGGCCGCCGCACCGGCGAGGCGCGGCGCTGACGCGCGCCCCTCAGGCCGCCGCCATGACGAGGTAGTTGATCCCGACATCGCGGCTGGTCCCCCAGCGCCCGGTCAGCGGGTCCATCGTCAGCCCGGCGATGTCGGTGACGCGCAGCCCCGCCCGCCGCAGCTCCGCCCCCAGTTCCGCCGGGCGGACGAACATCCGCCAGTCATGCGTGCCGACCGGCAGCAGCCGCAACAGGTATTCCGCGCCGAGCTTGGCGAAGGCGAAGCTGCGCGCCGTCCGGTTCAGGGTGGAGACGAAGACCGGCCCGTCCGGCCGGACCAGGCCAGCGAGGCAGCGGCAGAAGGCCTCCCGGTCCGCCACGTGCTCGATGACCTCGAGGGCGATGACGGCGTCGAAGCCCGCCTCGCCGGCGGCCAGCAGCTCCTCCGGCCGCCCCTCGCGGTAGTCGATCGGTAGCCCTCCGGCCGCGGCATGCGCCCGCGCCGCCGAGAGCGCCGCCCCGGCCGCATCCAGCCCGGTCACCGCCGCCCCCGCCCGGGCCAGCGCCTCGCTGGCCAGGCCCGCGCCGCAGCCGACATCGAGCACCCGGAGCCCTTCCAGCGGCCGCGCCGCCGCCGGGTCCCGCCCTTGCGCCCGCCCCTGGGCCCGGGCGATGCGCGGGACGATCCAGCCCATCCGCGCCGGGTTCATGGCGTGCAGCGGCCGCATCGGGCCCTTCGGGTCCCACCAATCGGCGGCCAGCCGGTCGAATTTGGCGATCTCCGCGCCGAGTGCCGTGCCCTGTCCGGCCGCCGCCATGCCTGCCTTCCCTTTCCTGCCGGCCAGCATGGATGCTGACCGGTATGGCCTTACGGCCGGCGCGCAACCGCCACATCGGGCTCCCATCGCAGCCAAGCTGCGATGGGGACCCGGCAACCCTGCGCGCGATAGCGGCCCGCAGACGTCTGGACGTCTGCGGGCCGCTATCGAATCCCTCGCGAATGTTGCAGCGCGGGGGCCGGGTGGGTATCTGTGCCGGCCTTCGCGCGGGCGCAACCGCGTGATCCGCCTGCGTATGATCCACCACTCCCCGAGAAGCGCCCCGTATGGCCCGCATCGTGATGAAGTTCGGCGGCACCTCCGTCGCCGATCTCGACCGTATCCGCAACGTGGCGAACCGTGTGAAGCGGGAGGTCGATGCGGGCAACGAGGTCGCCGTCGTCGTCTCCGCCATGTCCGGCGTCACCAACCAGCTCGTCAGATGGTGCCAGGAGCTCTCGCCCCTGCACGATGCGCGGGAATACGACACCGTGGTCGCGACCGGCGAGCAGGTGACGATTGGGCTGCTCGCCATCGCGCTGCAGACCATCGGCGTCGATGCCCGGTCCTGGCAGGGCTGGCAGGTGCCGATCGTCACCGACGGCGCGCATGGCAAGGCCCGGGTCGAGCGGATCGAGGGCGCGACCCTGATCGAGCGCATGCGGCAGGGCCAGGTGCCGGTCGTCGCCGGCTTCCAGGGCGTCGAGCCGGTCCGCAACCGCGTCACCACGCTCGGCCGCGGCGGCTCCGACCTCTCGGCGGTGGCGCTGGCGGCGGCGGTGAAGGCCGACCGCTGCGACATCTACACCGATGTGGACGGCATCTATACCACCGACCCGCGCATCGTGCCGCGGGCCCGCAAGCTCGAGAAGATCTCCTACGAGGAGATGCTGGAACTCGCCTCGGTGGGTGCCAAGGTGCTGCAGACCCGCTCGGTCGAGCTCGCCATGAAGCAGCGGGTGCGGGTGCAGGTGCTCTCCAGCTTCGAGGACAAGCCAGGTTCCCTGGTGGTTGATGAGGACGAGATCGTGGAACAGCCCATCGTCAGCGGCATTGCCTATTCGCGGGACGACGCCAAGGTGACGCTGCGCCGCGTCCCGGACCGGCCCGGCATCGCCGCCGGCGTCTTCGGCGCGCTGGCCGCAGCCAATTGCAACGTGGACATGATCGTCCAGAACATCGGCGCCGACGGCACCACGGACATGACCTTCACGGTGGGGAAGGCGGACCTGGCCCGCGCGCAGGACGTGCTGGAGAAGGCCCGCGGCGAGCTCGGCTTCGAGGCGCTGGTGGCCGATCCCGACGTCGCCAAGATCAGCGTGGTCGGCGTCGGCATGCGCAGCCATGCGGGTGTGGCGAACACCATGTTCCGGGCGTTGTCGGAGAAGGGCATCAACATCCAGGTCATCTCGACCAGCGAGATCAAGGTGAGCGTCCTGATCGGCGCCGAGTATACCGAGCTCGCGGTGCGCGCCCTGCACACCGCCTATGGCCTCGACGGGCCGGCGGCCTGACCGCGATGGACGCGCTCGCCCCCCGCGCCCCCGCCGCGCTGGCGCTCGACCGGCTGATGGCGCGCGGCGCCGCCTTCTTCGGCTCCCGCTATGCCATCATGGGCGGGGCGATGAGCTGGGTGAGCGAGCGCAACCTGGTCGCGGCCCTCTCCAATGCCGGCGCCTTCGGCGTCATCGCCTGCGGCGCCATGGAGCCGCCGCGGCTGGCCGAGGAGATCGTCGCCACCCAGGCGCTGACCGACCGGCCCTTCGGCGTGAACCTCATCACCATGCATCCGCGGCTCGATCAGCTCGTCGATGCCTGCCTCGCGGCCCGGGTCGGGCATATCGTCTTCGCCGGCGGCATTCCGCCCACCGCCGCCATCAGGAAGGCCAAGGAGGGCGGCGCCAAGGTGGTCTGCTTCGCCCCGGCGCTGGCGCTGGCGAAGAAGCTGGTCCGCTCCGGCGCCGATGCCCTGGTGATCGAGGGCTCCGAGGCCGGCGGCCATATCGGCCCCGTCTCGCTCAACGTGCTGGCACAGGAGATCCTGCCCGTCATGGCGAAGGAGGTCCCGGTCTTCGTCGCCGGCGGCATCGGCCGCGGCGAGGCGATCCTCTCCTATCTCGAGATGGGAGCGGCCGGCGCCCAGCTCGGCACCCGCTTCGTCTGCGCCGAGGAGAGCATCGCGCATCCGAAGTTCAAGCAGGCCTTTCTCCGCGGCGCGGCGCGCGATGCCATGCCGACGCTGCAGCTCGACGAGCGCTTCCCGGTCATCCCGGTCCGCGCCCTGCAGAACGAGGGCACCAAGCGCTTCATGGAGCACCAGGCCAAGGTCCTGGCGCGCTTCCAGGCCGGCGAGGTCGGCAAGGAGGAGGCGCAGCTCGAGATCGAGCATTTCTGGGCCGGCGCGCTGCGCCGCGCCGTCATCGACGGCGATGTCGAGCAGGGCAGCCTGATGGCCGGCCAGAGCGTCGGCATGGTGACCGCGGTGCAGCCCGCGGCGGCGATCATCGCCGAGCTGATCGGCCAGGCGGAGGCGGCGCTGGCGGCCCGGCGGCCGGACGCCGCCGGATGAGGCCGGCGGCATTGCGGCTCGGGGTCCGGGGCGTGACAGTTCGTCGCGGCTTCGTGAATTCGATTTGCCGCAATGCCGCGAGGACGTTACACCTTCGGGCGTGCCTGACGACATGAAGCGCCTGTCCCCTTCCGAGACCGCCGGTGGCGAGCCGGTGCGGCTCGGCGCGGAATTGCGGGATGCGCGCCTGGCCCTTGGGCTCTCGATCGAGGACCTGGCGCAGTCGCTGCGCATCCGGCGGGTCTACCTGGCGGCGCTGGAGGATGGGCGGGCGCGCGACCTGCCCGCCCCGGCCTATGCCGTGGGCTTCGTCCGGAGCTATGCGCGCGCCCTCGGCCTCGACGAGAACGAGGTGGTGCGCCGCTTCCGCGAGGCGAGCGGCCAGATCACGGCGCGCAAGACCGACCTCATCTTCCCCGAGCCGGTGCCGGATCGCGGGGTGCCCGCCGGCGCGGTGATCCTGGTCGGCGCGGTGCTGGCGATCGGCGCCTATGTCGGCTGGTACCAGTGGTCGGCCAGCGGCCCCCGCACGGTGGATGCCGTCCCGCCGCCGCCGCCCGCCATCGAGCAGGCGCTGCGCGAGGGCAGCCCACCCGAGGCCCCGCCCGAACCGCCGCCCCCCGCCTTCGCCCCGCCGCCGCCGAGCCCGACCTCCGCCAGTGCCGCCCAGCCCGTGCCGGCGCGGCCGCAGGGCGCGGGGCCCGCGGTGGCGCCGGCCCTGGTCCTCGCGCCGCCGGCCGTGGCCCCGCCCGCCTCCCCGCCGGCGCCGAACCCGGCCGAGGGTCGCGTGCTGCTGCGCGCCAGGGCCGAGGCCTGGATTCAGGTGCGCGAGCGCAGCGGGCCGGTCCTGGTCAACCGCGTCCTCCGCCCCGGCGAGGCCTGGCAGGTGCCGGCGAAGGAGGGCCTCCTGCTCTCGACCGGCAATGCCGGCGGGCTGGAGGTGCTGGTGGATGGCCAGCCGACGTCCGGCCTCGGCCCCGGCCAGTCCGTGCGGCGCGACCTGGTGATCGATGCCGAGAGGCTGAAGGCCGGCCAGCCCATTCTGCCGGCGGCCGCCCCCGCGCCGCCGCCCCGGCCGGCCCCGCCGCAATAGGGCGGGGCGGGCCGGAGGCGCCCGGGGTGTTGCCCGCCGGTCCTTGGGGCTTTCCGCCGGCGCTGCCATATTGCCCCTCGAGCCGCGTGGCCGGCCCGGCCGCGCCACGCCCCATCCGCCCCCGCCCGAGCCTGGGACCCTGCACCGCATGAGCTATCGCCCCTACCAGCAGATCACCCGGAGAAAGTCCCGACAGATCCGGGTGGGGAAGGTGCTCGTCGGTGGCGACGCGCCGATCACCGTCCAGACCATGACCAATACGCCGACCGAGGACGCGCAGGCGACGATCGCCCAGATCCGCCGCGCCGAACTCGCCGGCGCCGACATCGTGCGGGTGTCCGTCCCGACGCCGGAGAGCACCGCCGCGCTGCACGAGATCGTGCGCGAGGTGAATGTCCCGATCGTGGCCGACATCCATTTCCACTACCGCCGCGCCATCGAGGCGGCGCAGGCGGGTGCGGCCTGCCTGCGCATCAATCCGGGCAATATCGGCTCCAAGGAGCGGGTGAAGGAGGTCGTGAAGGCCGCCCGCGACCATGGCTGCTCCATCCGCATCGGCGTGAATGCCGGCAGCCTGGAGAAGCACCTGCTGGAGAAGTACGGCGAGCCGAACCCGGAGGCGCTGGTCGAGAGCGCGCTCTGGCACGCCGCCCACCTGCAGGACGAGGATTTCCACGAGTTCAAGATCAGCGTGAAGGCGTCCGACGTCTTCCTCGCCGTCGCCGCCTATCAGCAGCTTGCCGAGGCCTGCGACCACCCGCTGCATATCGGCATCACCGAGGCGGGCGGGAAGCGCACCGGCACGGTCAAGAGCGCCATCGGCCTCGGCAACCTGCTCTGGTCCGGCATCGGCGACACGCTGCGCGTCTCGCTCTCCGCGGAGCCGGAGGAGGAGGTGCATGTCGGCTGGGAGATGCTGAAGTCGCTGGGGCTCCGGCACCGCGGCGTGAAGATCATCTCCTGCCCCTCCTGCGCCCGGCAGGGCTTCGACGTGATCAGGACCGTCGCCACGCTGGAGGACCGCCTCGCGCATATCGAGACGCCGCTGACGCTCTCCATCATCGGCTGCGTGGTGAACGGCCCGGGCGAGGCGCTGATGACCGATATCGGCCTGACCGGCGGCGGCGCCGGCCGGCACATGGTCTATGCCGCGGGGAAGACCGACCACACCATCGACGAGGCGGCGATGGTCGACCACCTGGTCGAGTTGGTGGAGAAGAAGGCCGCCGCCATCGAGGCCGAGGAAGCCGCGAGGAAGGCCGCAGCGGCGACCGCCCAGGCCGCGGAATAGGCCGGCGGCGTGAACGGCTTCGGCTTCTCGGCGTTGCTGGTCGGCAGGCTGGGCCGGCATCCCGTGCCGGGGCTGGACGAGGACTTGGCGCGCCGCGATGCGGCGCTGCTGCGGCTCGGCGTGCTGGCCGGGGTGAACCTGGTGCTGTTCCTCGGGCTGACGCTGCTGGCGCGCTGATCCGGCTTGCCCTGGCTGGCCGGGCTCCTTAGGTAATACCTGTTCGTCCGGAGGTATTACCGCCATGGGCATGCCCGTCACGGTGAAGGGCCAGGTCACCATCCCGAAGGCGATTCGCGATCGGCTGGGCCTCACGCCCGGCAGCCGTGTCGCGTTCGACATCGATCCCGATGGCCAGGTTGTCCTCCGTAAGGCCGAAGAGCCTGCTGTCCCGGCCGACGACCCCCTCGACCGCCTGATCGGCTGCGGCACCGCCCTGAAGGGCATGACTACCGACGAGATCATGCAGCTCCTGCGCGGGGACGACGATTCCGACCTGTGACCTGCGTCGATTCCAATGTCCTCCTCGACGTCATCCAGGCCGATCCCGCCTGGGTGGGCTGGTCCAGGGGACAGGTCGCCTCGGCCAGGGCGCGCGGCCCGCTCCTCGTCAATGACGTCGTCTTCGCCGAGATCGCCGTGGGCTTCGAGGATGCGGCGGCGGTGCAGGCCTTCCTGGACGCCGCCCGCATCCAGGTGCAGCGCACCCCGCCGGAGGCGCTGTTCCTCGCCTCCCGAGACCATCTGGCCTATCGCCGCCAGGGCGGCACCCGCAGCGGCGTCCTGCCCGACTTCTTCATCGGCGCCCATGCCGCCGTGGCCGGCCTGCCGCTGATCACCCGCGACCCGCGCCGCTACCGCGCCTATTTCCCGACCCTCCGCCTCATCGCCCCCTGAACCCTTGCCGCCCGCCCCGGACCGGGGCAAACCGCGACCATGGCCCAAGCCCCGCTCCAGCCCGCCCGTGGCACCCATGACCTGATCGGCGCCGAGTTCCGCCGCCATCACCATGTCATCGAGACGGCGCGCCGGATCGCCACCCTCTACGGCTTCGAGGAATGGGCCACCCCGATCTTCGAGGACACCCGCGTCTTCTCCCGCGGGTTGGGCGACACCTCCGACGTCGTCTCGAAGGAGATGTATTCCTTCGAGGACCGCGGCGGCGAGAGCATCACCCTGCGCCCCGAGAATACGGCGGGGGTGTGCCGGGCCCTGGTCACCAACGGCCTCACCCAGTCGAGCCTGCCCCGCAAGGTCTTCTATGCCGGGCCGATGTTCCGCTACGAGCGGCCGCAGAAGGGCCGCTACCGGCAATTCCACCAGATCGGGATCGAGGTGCTGGGTGCGGCCGAGCCGCTGGCCGATGCGGAAGTCATCGGCTGCGGCTGGCACATCCAGCAGGAACTCGGCATCGACGAGGGCACGGTGCTGGAGATCAACACCCTCGGCGACGCCGCCAGCCGCGACGCCTACCGCGCCGCGCTGATCGCCTATTTCACCGAGCACAAGGACGCCCTCTCCGAGGACAGCCGGGCGCGCCTCGAGAAGAACCCCTTGCGCATCGTCGACAGCAAGGATCCGAAGGACAAGGCGCTGGTCGCCGCGGCACCGACCATCCACGACCACCTCACGAAGGAGGCCGCCGGGTTCTACGCCGCGGTGAAGCGCCATCTGGAGGCCTTCGGGGTGCCCTTCCGGGAGAACCCGCGGATCGTGCGCGGCCTCGACTACTACAGCCACACCGCCTTCGAGTTCGTCACCGACCGCCTCGGCGCCCAGGGCACCGTCATGGGCGGCGGCCGCTACAACGGCCTGGTCGAGGAGATGGGCGGCCCGCCCACCCCCTCGGTCGGCTGGGCCGCGGGCGTCGAGCGCCTCTCCCTGCTGCTGGAGGCGGCCGACCTCACCCCGCCTGCGCCGCGCCCGGTCGCCGTCATCCCGGTCGGCGACAAGGCGGAGGCGGCGGCGATCGGCGTGCTGCAATCCCTGCGCGAGGCGGGCGTGGTCGCCGAGATCGCCTACAAGGGCAATACCAAGCGCCGCATGGAGCGCGCCAACAAGGTCAATGCCGGCGCCGCCGTCATCCTCGGCGAGGAGGAGCTGGCCGAGGGCATGGCCGTGGTGAAGAACCTCGATGCCGGCAGCCAGGAGCGCGTGGAACTGCCCGACCTGCTGCGCGCGCTCGCCGAGACCGGCGTGGTCGAGAGCGCGGCGCATGCCATGCTGAACACCATCCTCGAGGAGGAGCTGGGCGGCGCGCTCGAGGACGAGGACCTCGATATCGACGACGACCTGGACGAGACGGACGGACGGTGAGGCTTTCCGAGAAACTCGACCGTGTCCTGACGCGGGCCGACGAGCTGAAGCACCTGCTCTCGACCGCCGACGGCGCGCAGTTCGGCACCCTGTCGAAGGAACTGTCGGAGCTCGAGCCGCTGGTCGACAAGGTGCAGGCGCTGCGCGCCGCGGAGCGCGCCCGCGACGAGGCGGAGGCCATGCTGGCCGATCCCGAGCTGCGGGAACTCGCTGAGGACGAGTACCTCGCGCAGAAGGAGGCCGTGCCGCGGCTCGAGCGCGAGGTGCGGCTGATGCTGCTGCCGAAGGATGCGGCGGACGAGCGCAGCGCCATCCTCGAGATCCGCCCCGCCGCCGGCGGCGACGAGGCGGCGCTCTTCGCCGCCGAGCTCTTCCGGGCCTACCAGCGCTATGCCGAGGCGCGGCGCTGGCGCTTCGAGGTCATGGACTACGACGAGAGCGACCTCGGCGGCGTGAAGGGCGCGGTGGCCGAGATCCAGGGCAGGGGCGTCTTCGCCCGGCTGAAATACGAGAGCGGCGTGCACCGCGTGCAGCGCGTGCCCGCGACGGAAACCCAGGGGCGCATCCACACCTCGACTGTCACGGTGGCCGTGCTGCCGGAGGCCGAGGAGGTGGATGTGCAGATCAACGAGGGCGACCTCAGGATCGACACCTACCGCGCCTCCGGCGCCGGCGGGCAGCACGTGAACAAGACGGACAGCGCCGTCCGCATCACCCACCTGCCCACCGGCGTCGTGGTGGCGATGCAGGAGGAGAAGTCGCAGCACAAGAACCGCGCCAAGGCGATGAAGATCCTGCGCGCCCGGCTCTACGAGGCCGAGCGGAGCCGCCTCGCCGCGACGCGCGCCGCCGACCGCAAGGGCCAGGTCGGCACCGGCGACCGCAGCGAGCGCATCCGCACCTACAACTTCCCGCAGGGGCGCGTGACCGACCACCGCATCGGCCTGACCCTGCACAAGATCGACCGCGTCATGCTAGGCGAGTTCGACGACATCGTCGACGCGCTGACGGCCGAGGACGAGGCGGCGCGGCTGGCCGCGGAAGGGGAGTGAGCGGCGGGCCCGATCGCGGCAGCGCATGCGCCGACCCCGCCGGCACGGTCGGCTTCTTCCTCTGCCGCGCCGGGCAGCATCTCCGCGCCGCCGCCATCGAGTCGCCCCGCCTCGAAGCCCGCCTGCTGCTCGCCCATGCCATGGGCTGCCGGCAGGAGGACCTGCTGCGCGACCCGCGCGCGCCCGTCCCGCCCGCGGCCGCCGCGGGCTTTGCCGACCTGCTGCGCCGCCGCCTCGACCACGTCCCGGTCGCGCAATTGCTGGGGGTGCAGGAGTTCTGGTCGCTCCCCTTCGCCGTCTCGCCGGCGACCCTGATCCCCCGCGCGGATACCGAGACGCTGGTCGAGGCGGCGCTGGACGCCCTCCCGGACCGTGCCGCGGTCCGCCGCATCCTCGACCTCGGCACCGGCACGGGCTGCCTGCTGCTGGCGGCGCTGACCGAGTTCCCGGCCGCGACCGGCCTCGGCCTCGACCGCGTGCCTGATGCCGCGGCGCTGGCGCGGGACAATGCCCGGCGCCTCGGTCTCGCGGGCCGCGCCGCCTTCGCCGTTGCCGACTGGGCGGCGCCCGTCGCCGGCCGATTCGACCTCGTCCTCTCCAACCCACCCTATATCGAGCGCGCCGCCATCCCCGGCCTGATGCCGGAGGTGGCGCGGCACGAGCCCGCCTCGGCGCTCGACGGGGGCAAGGACGGGCTCGAGGCCTACCGGGCCATCATCGCCGACCTGCCGCGCCTACTCGCCCCGGGCGGGCGGGCCGTGCTGGAACTCGGCCAGGGGCAGCAGCCGGCGGTCGCGGCGATCGCCGCGGCGGGTAGGCTCCGGCCGCTGCTCTGCCGCGCCGACCTCGGCGGGGTCCCCCGCGCCCTGGTGCTGGCGGCGGCCTGAGGGCCGCCCGCATCCTCCCCGTAGCGTGAGGGCAGCATCCTGAAAAAAAGCGTTTGGCGCCCCGGCCCGGTAAGGCTAGCTTGCAACAGGCCCTCGCGGGCGGACGGGCGCGGCCCGCCGCCGAGGCGCGCGGGTTCGTGCAGCGGATGGGCGGTGGACCCCAGGTTGGGGACCTCGCGCCGGCCGCGACGCCAATGGACGACATTTGCCGCCACCGCCTTGCGCGCCCGGGAGTCCGGGGCGGACGGGGACGGCCCACCTGCGAGACGGCAGACGCAATACCGATGAACATGAAACGCATGCGCGGCCGCAACCACCGGCATGGTGGGGGCGGTGGGGGTGGCGGCGGCGGGGGCGGCGGGCAGTTCCGCCAGTCCGGCCACCAGCCGATGAACCGCAACCATGTCTTCGACTCGAACGGTCCGGACATGCGGCTGCGGGGCACCGCCCAGCAGCTCTTCGAGAAGTACCTTCAGCTCGGCCGCGACGCGACCGGCTCCGGCGACCGGGTGATGGCCGAGAGCTACTTCCAGCACGCCGAGCACTATTTCCGCATCCTCAACGCCATGAACCAGGCGCAGCAGCAGCGCGAGGCCGGCCAGCAGGGCCACCAGCGCCGCTTCCAGTCGAATGCCGACCAGGACGCCGGCGGCGAGGCGAATGGCGCCGAGGCCCCCGAGATCAACGGCCAGGTCAATGGCCATGCCTTGGACGGCGAGCCGGAGTATGACGGCCCGCAGCCGGAGACGCGCGAGCCGGTCTGAGCCGCGTCGGGCCTCGCCCTGGACGGCCGCGGTGCCGTCCGACGCAGGGGCCGCACCGCTCCCGCCGGCGGGACGCCCGCGCCCCGTGGATGACCGCGCCGTCGCCCGGCCGCCACGGCGCCCTCCGCCCGCCATTGCGCAGCGTGACGCCACGTTGACAGCCCGGCCGGCGCGCCGCAGGCTCCCGCGCATGTTCCAAGGGGGGCCCCGCATGGGGCTGAGATACGGCTAAGGCGCCGTGACCCTTTGAACCTGATCCGGGTCATGCCGGCGTAGGGAGAGGAACGGCCCGGGCGATGACCCCATGGGGGGAATCGTCCCCCCGCGCAGCAATGGGTTCCCGGATCTCCCGCCTGTGGAGGAGATCCCGATGCCAGACACCATCACCCCCGACATCCCGCAGGTGACGACCGGGCCGCTCCCGGCCTCCCGCAAGGTGCATGTCCCCGGCACGCTGCACCCCGACCTGCGCGTGGCGATGCGCGAGATCGCGGTCGGCGGCGGCGAGCCGCCGCTGCGCGTCTACGACCCCTCCGGCCCCTATACCGATCCCGAGACGCGCACCGATATCCGCGCCGGCCTGCCCGACCTGCGCCGCGCCTGGATCGAAGCGCGCGGCGATGTCGAGGCCTATGACGGCCGCGAGCCGCAGCCGGAGGACGACGGGCTGAAGGCGGGCGAGGCGCGGCGCGTGCCGGTCTTCGACCGCGCCGGCCGCCGCCCGCTGCGGGCGAAGCCGGGCGCCGCGCCGACGCAGATGGCCTATGCCCGGGCGGGCATCGTCACGCCCGAGATGGAATACGTGGCGATCCGCGAGAATCTCGGCCGCGAGAGGCTGTGCGAGGCCGCGGCCCGCGACGGCGAGAGCTTCGGCGCCGCCATCCCCGACTACGTTACGCCCGAGTTCGTCCGCGACGAGATCGCCCGCGGCCGCGCCATCATCCCGAACAACATCAACCACCCGGAATCCGAGCCGATGGCGATCGGCCGGAACTTCCTGGTCAAGATCAACGCCAATATCGGCAATTCGGCGGTCTGGTCCTCGGTCGGCGAGGAGGTGGACAAGCTGGTCTGGGCGATCCGCTGGGGCGCCGACACGGTGATGGACCTCTCTACGGGCCGGAACATCCACACCACGCGGGAATGGATCATCCGCAACAGCCCCGTGCCCATCGGCACCGTGCCGATCTACCAGGCGCTGGAGAAGGTCGGCGGCAAGGCCGAGGAGCTGACCTGGGAGATCTTCCGGGACACGCTGATCGAGCAGGCGGAGCAGGGGGTCGACTACTTCACGATCCATGCCGGTGTCCGGCTGCCCTATATCCCGCTGACCGCCAAGCGCGTCACCGGCATCGTCTCCCGCGGCGGCTCGATCATGGCGAAGTGGTGCCTGGCGCATCACCGCGAGAGCTTCCTCTACGAGCGCTTCGACGAGATCTGCGAGATCATGCGGGCCTATGACGTCGCCTTCTCGCTGGGCGACGGCCTCAGGCCGGGCTCCATCGCCGATGCCAACGACGCGGCGCAGTTCGCCGAGCTCGAGACGCTGGGCGAGCTGACGCAGATCGCCTGGAAGCGTGACGTGCAGGTGATGATCGAGGGCCCCGGCCATGTGCCGATGCACAAGATCAAGGAGAACATGGACAAGCAGCTCCGCGAATGCGGGGAGGCGCCCTTCTACACGCTCGGGCCGCTCACGACCGACATCGCACCGGGCTACGACCACATCACCTCCGGCATCGGCGCGGCGATGATCGGCTGGTTCGGCACGGCGATGCTCTGCTACGTCACGCCGAAGGAGCATCTGGGCCTGCCCGACCGGGACGACGTGAAGACGGGCGTGATCACCTACAAGATCGCGGCGCATGCGGCGGATCTGGCGAAGGGGCACCCGGCGGCGAAGCTCAGGGACGATGCGCTGTCCCGGGCGCGCTTCGAGTTCCGCTGGCGGGACCAGTTCAACCTCTCCCTCGACCCCGAGACGGCGGAGAAATTCCACGACCAGACCCTGCCGGCGGAGGGCGCGAAGCTGGCGCATTTCTGCTCCATGTGCGGGCCCAAGTTCTGCTCGATGAAGATCAGCCAGGACATCCGTGCGGCGGCGGAGAAGGGCATGGAGGAGATGAGCGAGCGCTTCCGCAACGAGGGCGGCGCGATCTACGCGGCGCCGCGTCCGGCGGCGGAATAGCCGCCGGAAGGCCGCGCTGGGGTCTGCCTCCGGCGCGGCGGGCGCGCGTGCGCATGGTGACGACCGGCTGCGGCATGCCCGGCCGCCGCGGCCCGGCGCCGGGCGCGCAGGCCTGGCGCGGCGGCTGCGGGCAGGCTTCCTGCTGGCCGGCTTGACGTGCGCCTCGCCGCCGGGCGCCAGCGGCGCGACGGCAGCGGCCTGTCCAGGCCCGTCGCGGACCAAGCAATCGCGATCAGCGGCCCGGCCCCACATCCTTGTGCCCCCTCCGCCTTGTCCGATAGGTCGGGTGGCCCGGGTCTCGAGGCGCGGGCGGGGAAGCGCCAATCATGCGGATCGGCTTCATCGTCGTCTTCGGCGTGGTCCGGGCCCTCATCCAGGCGCCGTCCCCTTGGACCGTCCTGCTGCCGGCCTGCGGGCGGCGAGCGGACGGGGGCCACGCGCCCTGGGAATGCTGCCGGAGGGACGGCAGGACGCCGTCGGTCCCGGGGCCGAGGGTTCCGGATCGGGCCTGGCTGCGCCCCGGGCATTGCCTGGCGCTCTGCGGTTTTCTCGCCGTCATCGGCGCCGGCCCGGGCGGCGGGCGCGAGGCAGCGGGGCAGGGCGCTGTCGGGTGGGCGATCCTCCGCTTGGCCGCGCTGGTGGCTCCGGCTGCCCAGGCCGCGGAACCTGCGTCGCCGGCGCCCGCCGCCGGCACCAATTCCGCCCCGCCGCCCCCGGCGGAAGCGGCCGGACGGGGGCCGGAGACCCGGCTTCTCGACAGGTACACGGACGAGGTCCGCGCCATGTTCGGCCAGCCCCCGATCCCGAGGGAGCAGCCCACCCCGAGGCAGGCGCCCCGGCCGGCCGCCGCCGAGGACCGCGTCGTTCCACGCATCGCGGCCAATATCCGCAGCGGCCCGAGCGACACCGGGACGATCCTGCGGACCGCCCAGCCGGGCGTGGAATTGCGGGTCCATGGCCGGCAGGGCGGTTGGGTGCAGGTCGGGGACGACGCGCCCTGGGGATGGATCCATTCCAGCCTGCTGCGGCCCGCGTCGCGCTGAGCGGTCCCTCTCCGGGACCGGACAGCCATGTCCTTGACGTCCGGCCGGCCGGCAGTTTAAGAAGATATTCCTATGATCTTTGACAGCCGCATCCGTCCCGGCTTCTCGCTGGCCTCTGCGCGCAGCGGCATGCCCCTGCCTTGCCGGCGCCACAATTCACCCGGGGGCTTTGTCCGAATCCCGCACGCCGCACCCCGTAAAATCCCAAAACTCCCGGGGTCCAGGGGCCTTAAGCCCCTGGCGGGGAGTGCAGAGGGGCGGAGCCCCTCTGCCATAGGGCAGCGCCCCCGCCGCTACGGCTGCATATGGCTCCCGCCGCTGACCGTCATGTTCTCGCCGGTGATGTAGACGGCGCCGTTCGAGAGCAGGAAGCAGATCAGCGGCGCCACCTCCTGCGGCTCGGCGTAGCGGGCCAGCGGGATGCGGGCCATGGTCTGCTCGGCGAATTTCTCGCTGCGGATCACCTCCGTCATCGGCGTCACGACAGTGCCGAAGCCCACCGAGTTGCAGCGGATGCCGTAGCGCGCCCATTCCCGCGCGCCGGTCATGGTCATCCCGAAGAGGCCCGCCTTGGCCGCGGAGTAGTTCACCTGCCCGATGGAGCCGCGCTTGCCGGCGGTCGAGCTGATGTTGACGATGGCGCCCGTGGTGCCGGCGGGCTGCGGCATGTCGGCCTTGGCGCGGTCGATCATGTGCCGCCCGACCGCCTGCATCATCAGGTAGCAGCCGGTCAGGTTCACGTCGATCACCGCCTGCCACTGCTGCATGGTCATCTTGGCGAACATGGCCGGGCGGGTGATGCCGGCATTGTTGACCAGGCCATGCACCGCGCCGAACTTCGCCACCGCCTGGGCGACGCAGGACTCGCCGAAGCCCTCCTCGGCGACATTGCCCTGCACGGCCAGCGTCCGCGCCGGGTCCATGCCGCCGGCGGCCGCGGCCAGCGTCTCCGGGTTGCGCTCCACCAGCACCACATTGCCGTCGAGGCCCAGCACCAGCTCGCTGATGGCCTTGCCGATGCCCTGGCCGGCGCCGGTGACGATGATGGTGCGGCCCGTCAGGGCCATCGGGTTCTGCATCCTGTTTCCTCCCGCCTCGTTGGGTCGAAGGGCGCCAGTCTGCCCGCCTCGCGGCGGCAGGGCCAGACGCGGCGGCGCCTTGCCGCTGCCCCCGTTCCGCCCGAAACCGCGCCGACACTCGTCCCGTGGAGACCCCGATGCCCGCCCCGAAAGCCGCCGTCTTCGATGCCTATGGCACGCTGCTGGACGTGCATGCCGCGGTCGGCCGCCATGCCGCGCGTCTCGGGGAGAAGGCGCAGCCCGTCTCCGCCCTGTGGCGCGCCAAGCAGATCGAGTGGAGCTGGATCCTCTCCGCGACCGGCGCCTACGAGCCCTTCTGGGCGCTGACGGAGAAGGCGCTCGACCATGCGCTGGCGGTGCATGGCGCGGCCGAGCCGGCGTTGCGGGCGGACCTGCTCGCGGCCTACCGCGAGCTGGACGCCTACCCGGAGGCCGCGCCGATGCTCTCGGCGCTCGGGGCCCGGGGGATCCGGACCGCGATCCTCTCCAACGGCTCGCCGGAGATGCTGGCGAGCTCCGTCGCGGCTGGCGGGCTCGGGCCGTTGCTCGACGACGTGCTCTCGGTCCATCCGCTGCGCTGCTTCAAGCCTGACCCGCGGGTCTATGCCCTGGTGCCGGCGCGCTTCGCCTGCCAGCCGCACGAGGTGGCCTTCGTCTCCTCCAATCCCTGGGACGCCTATGGCGCGCAGCGCTTCGGCTTCCGGGTCTTCTGGGTGAACCGCTCGGGCGGGCCGGCGGAATACTGGCTCGACCAGACCGCGACGATCCTGCCGGACCTTGCCGGCCTGCCGGAGCGCCTGGCGTGACGCCTGCCGCCCGCCTCGCCGCCGCGATCGACCTGCTGGCGGCGCTGGAGGCGCAGCCCCGGCGGCCGGCGGATGCCATCGCCAACGACTTCTTCCGCGCCCGCCGCTACATCGGCGGCGGCGACCGCCGTGCCATCTCCGACCGCGCCTGGGGCGTGGTGCGGCAGCGGCAGCGGCTGGACTGGTGGCTGGCCCAGGTGCAGTGCCGCCCGACCCCGCGCATGCTGGTCGTGGCCGAGCTGCTGCTGGCCGAAGGGATGGACCTCCCCGCCGTGCTGCAGGCCTTCCCCGGCGGGCAATACGCGCCGGAGCCGCTGAGCGTGCCGGAGGAGAAGCTGCTCCGCGCCCTGGCCAAGGCACGCGGCCAGGCGCAGGGGGTGGAGGGCCTGGTCCATCCGGCCATGCCGGAGGGGGTGCGGCTGAACCTGCCGGACTGGGTTATCCCCGGCTTCCGCGCCCGCTTCGGCGACCGCCTGGCCGAGGAAGCCGCGGCCATGGAGCAGCCCGCGCCGCTCGACCTCCGCGCCAACCTGCTCAAGACCTCGCGCGAGGCCGCCGCTGCGGCGCTGGCCGCCGAGGGCTTCGAGACCGAGCCGACCCGCTGGTCGCCCTGGGGGCTCCGCCTGCCCGGCCGCAAGCCGGTGACCGCCACCGCCGCCTTCACCGAGGGGCTGATCGAGGTGCAGGACGAGGGCAGCCAGCTCATCGCCCTGCTGACCGATGCCCGGCCGGGCCTGCGCGTCGCCGATCTCTGCGCCGGCGCCGGCGGCAAGACGCTGGCTCTCGCGGCCGCCATGCGGAACAAGGGGCGGCTCACCGCCTGCGACGTCTCCGCGCCGCGGCTGGAGGGCGCGGTGCGGCGCCTGCGCCGCGCCGGGGTGGACAATGCCGAGCGGCACCTCCTCATCCCCGGCGACCGCTGGGCCAAGCGGCGCGCCGGGCAGTTCGACCGGGTGCTGGTGGATGCCCCCTGCACGGGCACCGGCACCTGGCGGCGCAACCCGGACGCACGGCTGCGCACCGGTTGCGCCGACCTGCGCGAATTGGCTGCCAAGCAACGTGAAATTCTGGATATCGCCGCGGAACTGGTGCGCTCCGGCGGAGGTCTGGTCTACGCTACCTGCTCCTTGCTGCCCGAGGAGGATGAGGACCAGGTCTCGGCCTTCCTCGGCCGCCACCCGGATTTCGCCCCGCTCCCGCTGGCCGAGGCGTGGAGCGCGGCGGGACTGCCCGGGGAACCGCCGGCCGAGGGGCCGTACCTGGTCACCAGCCCCGCGCGGCACGGCACGGACGGCTTCTTCGCCGCCATTCTGCAACGACGGTCCGGGGGATAGCGGGCCGAAAAGGGAAGGGAAGCGTGCAGCATGATCTGCATCCGCCGTGCCCGCCCGGCCGATGCCGCCGCGATCGGCGCCGTGCATGTGGCGACCTGGCGCTCGGCCTATGCCGGCGTGCTGCCCGAGCGCTACCTCAGCGACCTGTCCCCGATCCGGCACGCCATCGGCTATGAGCAGGCGATCGTCGACCGCCGCCACGGCCATGCCGTCTTCGTCGCCGTCGCCTCCGGCCCCGATGCGCCGCCGGACCGCCCGCCGCAGGAAGGCGGGGTGGTGGTCGGCTTCGTCTCGGGCGGCCGCGCCCGGCGGGATTGGCTGGCCCAGGGGGAGGTGGAGACGCTCTACCTGCTGGACGACTACCGCGACCGCGGCGTCGGCCGGCGGCTCATGCGGGCGATGGCGGCGCATCTGGCCGCGGTCGGCTGCCGCTCGGCCATGCTCTGGGTGCTCAGCGACAACCCGACCCGCTGGTTCTACCAGCGCCTCGGCGGCAGGCCCGCGGCGCGGGAGGTGATCCGCTTCGCCGGCCAGATGATGGAGCAGATGGCCTTCGTCTGGGACCCGATCGAGACGCTGCTGGCCGCGACGGCGCCGGCGCCGGAAGGCTAGCGGGCGACCGCGGCGCGCCTGCTGTGCGTTCCGGCATAACCGACTCCACCGCTCGGGACTAGACTCCCTCCCGGAACAACCCGGGGAGGACGGTGGTGCCCGCCGAAAGCCTGAAACCGGCCCTGCGTGCCGCCCTGCGCGCGCATGAGATCGGGAAGCAGAGCCCCTATCGCCTGTTCTTCGCCGCCAAGGGGAAGAGCGGCGCGAGCTTCGGCTTCATGCAGGGCGACCTCGCGGCCGGCCAGGCGCGCGCGCAGGCGACCTTCCGGCAGGCGATGGCCAGGGCCGGCCTCCCCTCGGCGGTCATCGACAGCCTCGTCCGGCGGCTTTCGGTCCCGCTGATCACCAATCCGCTCGACAAGGCGGAGACCGAGATGGTGAACGCGGCCCTGCTCGCCGGCCGCGACCTCGTCGATGCCATGGACGAGGACATCCTGCAGGAGGTCTACGACCGGCTGGACACCTGCCTCTCCAAGGCCCGGGCGGCCGGCCGCAGCATCGACCCGGAGGCGCAGGTCTACATCGCCCTCTGGATCAACATGACAGGCACGCCGACCAAGCTCCTGGCCTGGCTGGCGGGGCAGGATCCCGGCCTGATGACGCCGGTGCCGCAGCCGGGGACGGTCGTCGATCGCGACGCCATCCGCGCCTATCTCAAGGCGACCAACTACTTCAGCGAGAATCCGAAGAACTTCGCCCATATGGAGGAGAGCGTGGCGGCCGGCACCGCGCTGCTCGGCGGCGACTCGCTGGCGCCCGCGGCGGCGGTCGTGGCCCCCTTCGCCGCCGCGGCGGCGGCGGGCGCCTGCTACACCTATGAGCAGGCGACCGGCCGCCTCCTCCTGACCGAAGGCGGGCAGAACGACCTGATCGCCACGGGCTATTCCGGCTCGGAGGAGCATGGCGGCAAGAACAACCCGAAGGCGCAATGCCTGCAGGATGTCGGGCCGCTGCCGCGCGGCAGCTACACCATCGGCGCGCCCCGCCCGGGACCGAGCCCCTTCAGCCTGCCGCTGACGCCGGACCCGGCCAACGACATGTGCGGCCGCAGCGCCTTCCTGATCCATGGCGATTCGATCGCCCGGCCGGGCACCGCCTCGCATGGCTGCATCATCCTGGACCGCGCGGCGCGCGAGCGGATCGCCGCCAGCGGGATCGACCGGCTGGTGGTGGTGGATCGCCTGGCCTGATCCCGCATGGCGGGCCCGCGGGCGCGACGCTTGCGGCCCGCCACCGGCTATGCTGCAAGGCGCCATGAACGCGCCCGCCACCGACACGCCCGCGGCCGCCCCGACCCCGGCCGGCCATGACCGCATCCTGATCCTCGACTTCGGCAGCCAGGTCACGCAGCTCATTGCGCGCCGGCTGCGGGAGAGCGGGGTCTATTGCGAGGTCTGGCCCTTCACCGCGACCGAGGACCGCATCCGCGCCTTCGCGCCCAGGGGCATCATCCTCTCGGGCGGCCCGGCCAGCGTGACCGAGGGCGCCTCGCCCCGCGCGCCGGACTATGTCTTCGCCTCCGGCCTGCCCGTGCTTGGCATCTGCTACGGCCAGCAGACCCTGGCGACGCAGCTTGGCGGCACGGTGGAGGGTGGCCATCCCGCCGAGTTCGGCCGCGCCCATGTGGAGGTGACCGGCGAATGCGCCATCACCCAGGGCATCTGGGCCAAGGGCGCGCGCGAGCAGGTCTGGATGTCGCATGGCGACCGCATCACCCGGCTGCCGGCCGGCTTCCGGGTGGTGGCGAGCAGCGAGGGCGCGCCCTTCGCGCTCATCGCCGACGATGCGCGGCACTACTACGGCACCATGTTCCATCCCGAGGTGGTGCACACCCCGCATGGCGGCGCGCTGCTGAAGAACTTCACCCACCTCGTCTGCGGCTGCCGCGGCGACTGGACCATGGGCGCCTTCCGCGCCGAGGCCATCGCCCGCATCCGCGCCCAGGTCGGCACGGGCCGCGTGGTCTGCGGCCTCTCGGGCGGCGTCGATTCCAGCGTGGCGGCAGTCCTGATCCATGAGGCGATCGGCGACCAGCTCACCTGCATCTATGTCGACCACGGGCTGATGCGGGCGAACGAGTCGGAGCAGGTGGTCGGCACCTTCCGCGACCGCTTCAACATCCGGCTGATCCATCGCGACGCCTCCGACCTCTTCCTCGGCCAGCTCTCGGGCGTCTCCGACCCGGAGGTGAAGCGCAAGACCATCGGCCGGCTCTTCATCGAGGTCTTCGAGGAGGAGCAGGTCAGGCTCGGCGGCGCCGACTTCCTGGCGCAGGGCACGCTCTACCCGGACGTGATCGAGAGCGTCTCGGCGACCGGCGGTCCCTCCGTCACGATCAAGAGCCACCACAATGTCGGCGGCCTGCCGAGCCACATGCGCATGAAGCTGGTCGAGCCGCTGCGCGACCTCTTCAAGGACGAGGTGCGCGAACTCGGCCGCGAGCTCGGCATCCCCGAGGCGATCGTCGGCCGGCATCCCTTCCCGGGGCCGGGCCTCGCCATCCGCATCCCCGGCGAGGTGACGCGGGAGAAGGCCGACCTGCTGCGCAAGGTCGATACCATCTTCCTCGAGGAGATCCGCGCCGCCGGGCTCTACGACGCGATCTGGCAGGCCTTCGCCGTGCTGCTGCCGGTGCGCACCGTGGGCGTCATGGGCGATGGCCGGACCTATGACCAGGCCTGCGCGCTGCGCGCGGTGACGAGCACCGATGGCATGACTGCCGATGTCTATCCCTTCGACATGGGCTTCCTCACCCGCGTCGCCGGCCGCATCGTCAACGAGGTGCGCGGCATCAACCGCGTCACTTACGACATTACCAGCAAGCCGCCTGGCACCATCGAGTGGGAGTGAGGGCGCGTGGCCGTCACCATCCACGGCATCAAGGCCTGCGACACCATGAAGAAGGCGCGCGCCTGGCTGGACGTCGCCGGCATCGACTACGCCTTCCACGACTACAAGGCGCAGGGCATCGAGGAGGCGGTGCTCCGCCGCTGGGCCGCGCAGGTCGGCTGGGAGGCGCTGCTGAACCGCGCCGGCACCACCTTCCGCAAGCTGCCCGAATCGGCGTGCGAGGGGCTGGACGAGGCGAGGGCGATCGCCCTGATGCTGGCGCAGCCCTCCATGATCAAGCGGCCGGTGCTGGAGGTGGACGGCGCCTTGCTGGTCGGCTTCCGGCCGGAGATCTACGCTGAGCGCTTCGGCCGCTGATCAGGCGTCGATCGCGCCCCAGCCGAATTTCAGCAGCGGCAGCGCATCGACGGCGAACTCGGCGATGACCTCGGGCAGGTCGGCGCGTACCACCGCAGCCTCCGGCAGCGCGCGCCGCACCGTGAGCGATCGGCAGCGCAGGGCCTCCCGCAGCACCGGCTCCTCCACCGCCTCGTAGCCGCGTGGCGGGCGCTTCAGCGCCTCCTCGTCCGGCGAGAGCGCCAGGCCCTTCGCCGCCAATGCCGCCAGCATGCGCCTGAATGCCGCGGGCCTGTCCGCGATCGCGTGGCGGATGGCGTCCAGCGCCCTGGGCTCCGGCCGCCAGAAGCCGGCCGCGGTGAAGCAGCCCAGCGGGTCGATATGGATGTAGAGCAGGCCGGGGCTCAGCCGGCCGCCGTCGCGCGTCAGCGTCGCGCCGCAATGCGTCTTGTAGGGCTGCTTGTCCCTCGAGAAGCGGACGTCGCGGTGGATGCGGAAGATGGCCCGTTGCGGGTCGCCGCGCAGCGGGATGCGCCGGCGCGCCAGCGCCTCCGCCACCGCGGCCACCAGCGAGGCCATGGGCTCGCGCACCTCCGCCTCGTGGATGTCCCGGTTCGCCTGGAACCACTCGCGCGTCTGCTCCCGCGCCAGGTCGCGCAGGAAGGCAAAGGCGGCCGGCGCGAATCCTGCGAAGGGGGGTGGGGGAGGGACCATCTCCGCTGCCGCGCCGCGCATGCGCCAGGCCTCCCGATGGTGAAGCGGGCGCAACAATTAGCGCGTGCTGCGGCCGGCTGTCCAGGACCGCCGGCCGGGGTGCGGCAGGAGCCGCCGCACCCCGGACCCGGCCGAGGCATCACGCCCAGACGGCATCCGTACCGTGCCACGACCAGGCGCCGTGCCTGCCCTGCCACGACCAGGACGGCGCGGACCAATTGCTTGCGTCGGCATCGATGCTGTCGTTGATCGTGTCCTGCGGGGCAGCCGTGTCCTCGCCGGACGCGGGTGCGACGGTCGCGGTCTCCGCGCCATCCGCACTCGTCTGGTCCGCCGCGGCCGGAGTCTCCGCGTCGAGGCTGAAGCGCGTCGCATCCTCCGTGCCGGTTGGCGGCTCGGAACGGTCCAGGCTGGCGGCCTCGGTCCCGGCGCTGCCCTGCTCGACCGTCTCGGCTGCCACGCCGGCGCCGCCTGAGGCGTGGTAGGAAACCTCGTAGACCGTGATCGCGGTGTTCGGGTTGGTGTTCATGATGCTGATGGTCATGTTCACGCCGCCATGGTCGTAGTCGCGGGCGACGTGGTCGGTGAAGCTGCCCCAGCTCCGGCCATCGACATAGAAGGTGACGCTGCCCGGCTCCCAATCGAGCGAATAGGTATGCACCCGGGATTCGTCGATGCCGTCGTAGTATTGGGATGCATAGGCATCGCGGCCGTTCCCGCCCTGCCAGTGCAGGGTGCCGTAGGGAATGCCACCGACGATCTCGATGAGGTCCATCTCCGGGCCCGGCCAGACATCGTCGCCCGGCCAGAGCAGGCCCGCGGATCCCTGCACATTGCCGTCGAGCTTGGCGACGATCGTGTAGGTGCCATAGCCATGCCCGGCCGCGGCGCCCCAGGGCCTCTCCATGATGCCGCTGACGCCGCTGACCGTGACCTGCCCCGGGATGCTGGTATCGATGCCGCTGCCCCAACGGTTGGTCAGCGCGCCTATGCCGGAATCGAAGCTTTCGAAGAAATCGCTGCTCATGGAACGGTCTCCTGTTGTGGGCAGCCCGGAACGAGGGCGTCGCGACCGATCCCGTGCCCTTGCACGCAAGCGCCCACGTCCCGGGGGCCATGCGGCCCCGGTCCCCCGATCCTGCCCAGGCGCGCCAGCGAAAGCGCCAGCGGCCATCCCCGTTACCAATTCGGTGTCGAACCGCGCAAGGATTGAATAAAATATACATTTCTGTTCCAAAAATGTGAGGATGGTACGACATGGGAGCCGCGTGCCGGAATTCCGTGGCACGGCCGGTGCAGGGCTTCCGCCCGTGTCGTACCGGCCGCAGCCGCGACGGCACCTGCAGGGAAGAGGGAGAAGAACGTGATGCAGCATCTGGCCGGACGCGCCGCCCTGGCGCTCCTCGGACTGGCGGCCTCCGCCATGGCGGCGCTGGCGCAGCCCGCACCCGATACCATCGGCGCCATCCGCGCCCGCGGGCAGCTCGTCTGCGGCGTCTCGATCAATGCGGTCGGCTTCGCGCTGCCGGACGCGCGCGGCAACTATACCGGGCTCGACGTCGATACCTGCCGCGCGGTCGCCGCCGCGATCCTCGGCGATGCGGGCAAGGTGAAATTCGTCCCCACCACCTCCCAGGTGCGCTTCACCGCGCTGCAATCGGGCGAGGTAGACATGCTGGCCCGCAACACGACCTGGACCCTGGGACGGGAGGCGCAGCTCGGCCTCGCCTTCGCCTCGGTCAATTTCTACGACGGCCAGGGCTTCATGGTGAAGCAGTCGCTCGGCGTGAAGAGCGCGAAGGAGCTGGACGGCGCCACGGTCTGCGTGCAGCCCGGCACGACGACGGAGCTGAACCTCGCGGATTTCTTCCGCGCCAACCGGATGCGCCTGACGCCTGTCGTGATCGAGCAGCCCGAGGAGATCCGCCAGGCCTTCCGCAGCGGCCGCTGCGACGCCTATACCAACGATGCCTCCTCGCTCGCCTCCTTCCGCGCGGCCGAGGGCCGGGAGGGCGAGCAGTATCTCCTGCTGCCCGAGATCATCTCGAAGGAACCGCTCGGCGCGGTGGTGCGCAAGGGCGACTGGCGCTTCTTCGACGTGGTGCGCTGGAGCCACTTCGCCATGGTGACGGCGGAGGAGCACGGCATCACCAGCCGCAACATCGACGGCTTCATGGCCAGCACCAATCCGGACATCCAGCGCCTGCTCGGCAAATCCGGCGATTTCGGCAAGGCGATGGGGCTCGAGAACGACTGGGCGGTGAAGATCATCCGCCAGGTCGGCAATTTCGGCGAGATCTGGGAGCGGAACATCACGCCCATGGGCGTGCCGCGCGGCATCAACGAGCTCTGGACCAGGGGCGGCCTGCAATACGCCCCGCCGATCCGCTGAGCGCCTGCCGGCGCCCATCGGGCCGGCGCGCGGCAGGCGGCGGTCGCCATCGCCGGGCTTGAGGGTGCATGCTGTGCCCCGACCTGCCGGCAAGGCCGGGCCGCCTGCCCGGCCTTGCCGCAGGCACGCAACCGGGCCGCCGTTCCGGCGCGAGGGGCGCATCATGCACTGGTCCTTTCCCATCCTCGTGGTGCGCGGCACGGTCGTCCGCATCCACCTGACCTTCCTGCTCTTCCTCCTCTGGATCGGCTGGGCGAATTACCGCCAGGGCGGGCCGCAGGCCGCGACGGAGAGCGTGGTCTTCCTGCTGCTGCTCTTCCTCTGCGTGCTGCTGCACGAGTTCGGCCATGTCTTCGCCGCCCGGCGCTACGGCGTGCAGACGCCCGACATCACCCTGCTGCCGATCGGCGGCGTGGCGCGGCTGGAACGCATCCCGGAGAAACCCTCGGAGGAGCTGGTCGTGGCGCTCGCCGGGCCGGCGGTGAACGTGGTGATCGCGGCGCTGCTCTTCCTGGCGATCGGCGGCCTGCCTTCGGAGGCGGCGACGGAGCTGCAGGACCCTCGCACCGGCATCCTGGAGCGGCTGGCGACGGTCAATGTCTTCCTGGTGCTGTTCAACCTGATCCCCGCCTTCCCGATGGATGGCGGGCGGGTGCTGCGGGCGCTGCTGGCCTGGCGCATGGGCTATGCCCGGGCGACGGCGACCGCGGCGGCGGTGGGACAGGCGGTCGCCTTCGGGCTCGGCATCCTCGGCCTCTTCGGCAGCCCGATGCTGCTCTTCATCGCCGTCTTCGTCTGGCTCGGCGCCGCCGGCGAGAGCCAGGCGGTGCAGCAGCGGGAGGGCATGCGCGGCCTCTCGGTCGCCGAGGCCATGGTGACGCGCTTCGACCGGCTCCCGCCGGGGAGTGTCGTGCAGGACGCGGTGCGCGGCCTGATCCGCACCACGCAGCACGAGTTCCCGGTGGTGGCGGAGGACGGCAGGCTGCTCGGCGTGCTGACGCGCGACTGCCTGCTGCGCGCCCTGCACGACCATGGCGGCGATTGGCCGGTGACGGAGGCCATGCGCACCGACATCCCCGTGGTGCCGCAGCGCCAGCCGCTGGAGGAGGCGATGCGCGAGATGCAGGCGCGCGGCCTGCCGGTGCTGGGCGTGGCGGACGAGCTGGGCCGGCTGGTCGGGCTGCTGACGCCCGAGAACATCGGCGAGATGATGCTGGTCCGCGCCGCCCAGCCCGCGGGCGCCGAGGCCTGGCCCGAGGGCGGCCGCCGCAATCCCTGGGGCACGCGGCCGGTGGCTTGACGCCGGCGGCAGGGCGGGCAGCCTTGGCGCCTTCTGCGGAGTTCCCCGTGATGCCCGATGCCGCGCTGCTCGCCCGCCTGTCCGAGGCGGTGGAGGCCAATTTCGAGACCGAGGTCGCCTTCCTCGCCGACCTCGTCCGCTTCCCCTCCACCCGCGGCAACGAGGCGCCGCTGCAGGACTGGATGGCGCGCCAGCTCGCGGCGCGGGGCTATGGCGTCGACCGCTATACGCTGGCCGATGTGCCGCTCGCCCAGCACCCGAAGGCGAGCCCGATGGTCGAGGCCGACCCGGCGAAGTCGGTGCAGGTGGTAGCGACCCACCGCGCCGCGAATCCCACGGGCCGCAGCCTGATCCTGCAGGGCCATATCGACGTGGTGCCGGAAGGGCCGGTGGAGATGTGGACCCATCCGCCCTATGGCGCTGTCATCCGCGACGGCTGGATGTATGGCCGCGGCGCGCATGACATGAAGTCGGGCGTCGCCGCCATGGTCTTCGCCATGGACGCGCTGCGGAAAGCCGGCCTCGCGCCCGCGGCCGACGTGCATATCCAGACCGTGACGGAGGAGGAGAGCACCGGCAACGGCGCGCTCTCGACTCTCGTGCGCGGCTACCGTGCCGATGCCGCGCTGGTGCCGGAGCCGACGGGCGGCACCATCACCCGCGCGCATACCGGCACGCTCTGGTTCCGCATCGCCGTCCGCGGCGTGCCGGTGCATGTCGCCTATGCCCAGACCGGCACCAACGCGATCCTCTCCGCCTACCACCTGATCCAGGCGCTGCAGGGGCACACGCAGCGGATCAACGAGGAGGCGCGGAAGCATCCCTGGTACAAGGACATCGAATCGCCGCTGAAGTTCAACCCGGGCATCATCCGCGGCGGCGACTGGGCGAGCAGCACGCCCGCCTGGTGCGAGGTGGATTGCCGCATCGGCCTGCTGCCCGGCACCGACGTGGCGGAGGCGCAGGCGGCCGTCGAGCGCTGCATCGCCGAAGCGGCGAAGGGCGACAATTTCCTCGCCAACAACCCGCCCTCCGTCACCTGGCACGGCTTCCTGGCCGATGGCTACGTGCTGGAGCCGGGGACGGAGGCCGAGGCGGTGCTGGCCGCGGCGCATGCCCAGGTCTACGGCGAGGACATGCCGGCGCGCATCACCACGGCGGTGAACGACACGCGCTTCTACGGCCTCTATTTCGGCATCCCCGGCCTCTGCTACGGCCCGAAGGGGGAGGGGGCGCATGCCTTCGACGAGCGGACCGAACTGGCGCATTTGAAGAAGACGACGCTGGCCATCGCCGCCTTCATCGCGGACTGGTGCGGCACGCGACCGATCGGCTGAGGGCCTTGCCCCGACCCCGGCCGGGATGACAAGGAGGCGGCCCCGATGAGGAGTGACCG
Organism: Paracraurococcus lichenis; assembly: GCF_030657435.1. GTDB lineage: Bacteria > Pseudomonadota > Alphaproteobacteria > Acetobacterales > Acetobacteraceae > Paracraurococcus > Paracraurococcus lichenis. The sequence goes on from NZ_JAUTWS010000020.1 coordinate 100,414, forward strand.
CATGACCGCGTCCCGCGCAGCGGCCGCCGCGCTGGCCGCCCTGCTGCTGACCGCCCCCGGCATGGCGGCGGCGCAGCCGTCGCAGCCGCAGGGCCAGCCCGCGCCGCGGGCCGGCGCCACCGCCCGGCCGAATGCCGGGCTCGCCGGGCCGGGCCTGGCGCCGCTGCAGACCGAACCCGGCGATGTCTGGGCGGAGGTGCGGAGCTGGACGGAGAAGCGCGGCCGGCCGGCCGCGGCGGCCCCGTCCGCGCCGGCCCCGAAGGCGCGCCGGGCGGAAGCCTGCCCGGCCGGCACCCCGGCGGACGACCCTGCCTGCGCGCCGCGCCCGGCCCGCCGGCGGCCCTCGGGTCAGACGCCGGGATAGGACGGGGCCGCGGCGGCCCGCAGGGCCGGCCTGTCCGGCCCGGATCCGGTCGCCGCCGCGCGATTCGGCCGCGGCCGGCCGCACCGCATTGCGCGGACTCGCGCGACATCAACGAGTCCGCAAGACCGATCTGTGACAGCCCTCGGGGACGGTCCGGCCGCCGCGCCGTGCCGGTCCCTGGCCGCGTCCGGAACCATCTTGACGCATGGCGCCCCCGCATCGCCTAATGCAAGAACACAACACGAACATCGACGGATTGCCGGCCTTTCCGCCCGCGGGCGATTTTCTGCAACCGGACACTTGATGTGGTGTTAAGCTGGCTCTCTCGCTCCAACATCTTGTGTGGGAACACTCCGATATGCATGCTCCGGTCCGCGGGATTGAGGGGGATGTGACCGTGTTCGATGCGGTGCAGTTGGAGGGTCACCACCAGGTGCAGGTGGATCGGTCGCGCGATGCGCTGCTGACCGATTTCGGCAAGGCGACGCTGGATGACCGCTACCTGCTGCCGGGCGAGAGCTACCAGGACCTCTTCGCGCGCGTCGCCAGCGCCTTCGGCGACGATGCCGCGCATGCGCAGCGCATCTACGACTACATCTCGAAGCTCTGGTTCATGCCGGCGACGCCGGTGCTGTCCAATGGCGGCACCACCCGCGGCCTGCCGATCTCCTGCTTCCTGAACGAGGCCTCCGACAGCCTCGAGGGCATCGTCGGCCTGTGGAACGAGAATGTCTGGCTCGCGGCCAAGGGCGGCGGCATCGGCTCCTACTGGGGGAATCTCCGTGGCATCGGCGAGAAGGTCGGGCGCAACGGCAAGACCTCGGGCGTCGTGCCCTTCATCCGGGTCATGGATTCGCTGACGCTGGCGATCAGCCAGGGCTCGCTCCGGCGCGGCTCGGCCGCCTGCTACCTGCCGATCAGCCATCCCGAGGTCGAGGAGTTCATCGAGATCCGCCGCCCGACCGGCGGCGACCCGAACCGCAAGGCGCTGAACCTGCACCACGGCATCCTGGTGCCGGACGCCTTCATGCGCGCCGTCGAGAATGACGAGCCCTGGGCGCTGACCAGCCCGAAGGACGGCGCCATCGTCAAGACGATCTCGGCCCGCGCGCTCTGGATCCGCATCCTGACGGCGCGGATCGAGACCGGCGAGCCCTACCTCGTCTTCTCCGACCAGGTGAACCGGGCGCGGCCGGAGCACCACAAGCTCGCGGGGCTCGAGGTCAAGACCTCCAACCTCTGCTCCGAGATCACCCTGCCGACCGGCCGCGACCAGCACGGGCGCGACCGCACCGCGGTCTGCTGCCTCTCCTCCCTCAACCTCGAGACCTGGCTCGAGTGGAAGGATTCCCCGGATTTCATCCCGGACGTGATGCGCTTCCTCGACAACGTCCTGCAGGAGTTCATCGACACCGCCCCCGACTCGATGGCCAAGGCCAAGTACGCCGCGATGCGGGAGCGCTCGGTCGGCCTCGGCGTCATGGGCTTCCACAGCTTCCTGCAGTCGCTGAACGTGCCCTTCGAGAGCGCCGTCGCCAAGGTCTGGAACAAGCGGATGTTCAGGCACATCCGCGAGCAGGCCGATGTCGCCAGCCGCATCCTGGCGGAGGAGCGCGGGCCCTGCCCGGATGCCGCCGAATACGGCTTCATGGAGCGCTTCTCGAACAAGATGGCGATCGCGCCGACGGCTTCGATCTCCATCATCTGCGGCGGCGCCTCCCCAGGCATCGAGCCGATCGCGGCCAATGTCTACAACCACAAGACGCTGTCCGGCAGCTACATCGTCCGCAACCCCTACCTGAAGAAGGTGCTGGCGAAGCACGGCCGCGACGACGAGGAGACCTGGACCAGCATCACGGTCTCCAAGGGCAGCGTGCAGCACCTCGACTTCCTAACGGAGCACGAGAAGGCGACCTTCAAGACCGCCTTCGAACTCGACCAGCGCTGGGTGGTGGAGCATGCGGCCGACCGCACGCCCCATATCTGCCAGAGCCAGTCGGTGAACCTCTTCCTGCCGGCGAATGTCCACAAGAAGGACCTGCACCAGATCCACTGGATGGCGTGGAAGCGGGGCGTGAAGTCGCTCTACTACTGCCGCAGCCTGTCGATCCAGCGGGCGGACACGATCAGCGAGAAGGTGGTGCCGAACCTGCTGAGCGTCGCGGCCGTCAACGACGTGGCGGCGGTTCAGGTGCCGCTGCCGGCAAAGACCGAGAGCCGGGACTACGAGGAATGCCTGGCCTGCCAGTGATCTGACCCTAGCGCAAATCGGAAACACAACAAGCCGAGCAGGGGCTTAAGCCCCTGCTCGGCTTGTCTTTTTTAATTTTCCTTGTCGGATACCGCACCGACAAGCATGATCGTGCTTATTGAGACGGTCTGAAAAGCGGAAACATGCTGCCGTTTGAGGTTCGTAGATTCCCCTCCCGATCGGGCCTGGAACTAGCGGTGTTGCTTGACCGTGAAAGGGGACATGGCGTTCCGGCATTTTGGCCAAACGTGTACGCCACAATCGAGTATCGAAAAACATCCCGCTCACCGAATACCGTCGTGAAGGTCCTACGTACGCTTGGGATGGCTAGGATGTGGGCAGCGGCGCTCGGACGGAGTCTGGACGACGACCTGCGCCGAGGCGGTTTTCTTTCTCTCGTAGACGTAGAGAGCCTTGCAGACTTTCTCTGCCTCACGGCGGCGAGCCAAGTCGAATGGGCTGCGCGCGCAGAACCAGCGTCCATGAGCCCACGAAAGCGGCCAACGGTAGTTCGACTCGAGGATGCAAGGCCGGATCTCCGTCGATTGGAAGTGTCTGAATACCAGGCCGCAGACCCGGCTGAGACCGCAACGCGTATTCGTTGGGTGGCATCATACATTGAGTGGCATCTGGGTTTGCGCTTGGGCTCGCTTGAGCGCCGTCAGCGCGAGTCTGAAAACCTGCAAGAGTTAGGCAAGGCTGTCGTGACCCGATTGCGGCAACGAGCTCCAAGGGTCAGCCGTGAGGGTGAGGATGAACCCACGCTCGAAGGGGTCGATCGTGAAATTCTGCAACGCATTGAGCAAGCAATGCTGCCTGGAGCCGAGCAAAATCCTTTCACACCGGGTTTCGTGCAACTCCGCAATTATCTGCTCTGGCGCTTGCTGCTGGACACAGGTGCTCGACGCGCAGAAGTCAGAGAGGCGAAAGCCGACCACATAAAATATAGCATTCGGCGATTTGAGATACACACGTCAAAAACCTTTTCGCGTACGGTTCCGATTAATCTCAAAACCGCCGACGCCTTCGACACATTCATCGAAGAGTATTGGGCCCATCTATCACGTGAAGCACGGCGTCGAGGCTTTCTGTTTACTGACGAGAAGGGACGGCACCTTTCCCTTCGCGCGATCAACCGGGTTTTCGAGCGCGTTCGGGTGAAAATTCCTGGCGTTCCAAACTTTCTGGCGCCTCACACTGTGCGGCGCTCTTGGAACGACCAATTCAGCGCGACGATCGATAGCCTGCCTCCCGACAAACGCCCGTCAGTGGCGGAAGAGGTGAGAATGCGAAACCGACTCCAGGGGTGGGCCGGCGACTCAACGATGGGCGGCCGTTACGCTAAGCGTCACACGCGGCGCAAGGCAGACAATATTGCTGAAACTCTGGCGGCTAATCTCATGCTCGACGCTGGAAAGAAAGACTGATGACACAATCCGCCCTGAGCGTTGTGTCAAACCGTCACGCAAATGTGGTTCTGGCGGATGGACGCACCGTGAGAATCGATTTATCGGGAAACACGTCCATTTCGAATGATCAGCGCCGGCATTATTTCGATTTTACGTGGCGAGATGAAAAGGTAGCTTGGCAGAATTCTCTTGCTTTGGTTTTGGTCTCTTTAATAAAAACACATTCGCTTAGCTATGCGAGCAGCTGCACGTACGTTACCAGCCAGTTTGTTCGAGCATTGCAACAGGATAGAAATCTGAAGCAGGAGCTTGAGGCCGAAGACTTGGCGATTTGGCCAGAAAAGGTGCCTATGATCTACTGGGGATTCTTCCGAGCTGTTTTGAACCGCTGGATCGATTCTAGCCATCAAGGAATCGGAGAAAGCATTCGAAGATTCCTGGATCAACCAGAGCAGTTTGAGGAGCAAGGTAAAGGTTGGTATTTTGCTCTCGTTGCCAATGATCCCGAACGAGGCGCTCTTACCGAACAAGAATTACGCAGCATTCGTGACGGGGTGAACCAGGCCTTCGAGGTGGGGCGGATCTCGCTGTCCGACTGGACTCTGGTTTGGTTCCTCATCGGCACCGGCGTGCGCGCCGTCCAGATCGCCCGGACGAAAATTTCAGACGTCGAAATAACTGCTGGACCTGAAGGCAATGAAATTACATTAGGTATCCCACTGGCCAAAGGCGAGAACGTCGTCGTCCATGCGCGGTGGAAGCGTAAATCGCCATCTGTCCTAACTGAGGTACTGCTCCGGTATCTCGAATCCCCTGATGTCCGGGACCTTCCCACTAGTTCTCCGCTCTTCGAAGACCAATCGCAGAAAATCCAAAGACGTATCGCGGACATATTCCGGAAGGTACAATGTCACTCGGAGCGCCTCAACGGGCCAATCCCTATCTTTCCATACAGGTTCCGCTACACCTTAGGTACTCGTGCCATTGCTTTAGGCGCTTCAGACCATGAGGTGGCACGGCTTTTAACGCATCGCACCACTCACTGTATTCGATATTATCGTGCCGCAATGCCAACTCTCCAAGCGCCGATTAAGCAAGCCTTGGGTCAAGAGATGACGTTTCTTGCAAATGCTTTTCAAGGGCACTTGATTCCCTCTCTTGAACAGGCAACCCGGCGCGGCGAGCCTGGAGCCGTTATCCGCGACTTTGCCCACTTGATGGGGCAGTCTTTGGGCGCCTGCGGCACCCGTGCTGAGTGTCACTTAAACGCTCCTAGGGCTTGCCTGGTGTGCAGAAAATTCGAACCGCTCCGTGACGCTCCGTGGGAGCAATTCTTGGACTCTTTATTGGAGGATCTTGCCGAAGAAACCGAGGACCGTATCCGCCTCATCACACAGGAGCAAATAGAGGCAGTGCGTGAAATCATGGCAGAACGTGACGGGAAGGCTCTGGAGACCGCCACATGACCGCTGCCATCCTCCCGTTCGTCGGCACTGCGCAGGCTAGTGCGAAGCAAAACCTCGCCGCGCTGATTCGGCACGCGCAACGCCAACGCCTGTTCACCGAGCCCAACGCGATTAAATGGGCAGATAATTCTTGGGATCTACGGCCCTTCGCCTTCACAAGGGGGCAGAACCCACCCGGTTACATGATTCACTTCACAACATACGAAACCGCCGGAGTGGGAGTGATGGCGGGGCGTGGTGATGACTTCTCGCCACCATTCCTCGATGCGGCCAAGGCGATCTTGGTGGAGTTTTTCCTGACTAACGGAATGCCAAACCCATCCAGGTTCCTCATAACAATCCGCATTATTGAGAAAGCATTTCGGAGTCTAGGCATAACGCCGGATATCTGCGCCCTGCAGCCAAAAATTCTCGATAGAGCGGCGGAGATTGTCTCAGAAAATTATAAGGACGCATGGACATTTGGAAGATACCTTGAGAGGTTGGCTTTGGGGCTTATAAATCCGGCGCGTCTATCTGCAGCTCACCTGGTTTGGAAGAACCCAATCACATACCAAGGAGCGCGACGAGCCGATCGGGTAAATACTCAAGCAGGGTTTCCAGAAGGCTCAGAGCGGTTGCCACAACTTAAATGCATACTCGATCTAGCTGGAATTTTTCACAACCATCGCTCAAACCCGGATATTGTCGTCACTGCGTGGTTCGCTCTGGCCATGTTTTCTCCTACCCGGGTAAACGAAATTCTGACACTGCCTCTGGACTGCGAAACAGAGATGGGCGGTGTCTATGGTCTTTCGTGGCGGCCACTTAAGGGTGGCGATGCGATGACGAAGTACGCGACAACCGAAGAGTGGGCCATTGTCGCCCAAAGTGCCATTGCTCGTCTCCGCGAGCTCGGCGCGCCGGCGAGGAAAGCGGCGGCTTGGTACGCCCAGCGCCCCAACCAACTTTATCTTCCTCAGGAGTTTGATCATCTCCGCGGTGAACCACTAACACGCTGGGAAATACGTCGAATCCTCGGCTTGCGCGGACCAATTACTTTACATAGCAAGCTGGACCAATCCCTACGATGGTCCGGTCTCATAACCAACGACCGCTCGCGCACCGGTAATTTTGCTAGCGGTGAGGAGAGGGACCGGGGATCCCCGACACGACTATACACATTCGAGTCAGTGGAGCGTTACGTCTCTACGGTGCTGCCCGCCGGGTTTCCAATCGCAGATAAGCGGCACAATCTGTTAGCGTCTGACGCCCTGTTTTGTTTGCCGCGGCATGTCATGCACGCCGAAAGTGGCATACAATTGAACGTGCCTGATCTCATTAGCTATAGCCAGATCTATCATGATTTGGGAGGCAAGCCGACCGGTTCTACGATTTTCCGTCGACACGGTCTTCTGGACCCAGAGACCGGTAGGCCTTGGCAGCTGACCACTCACCAACCCCGTCATCTGCTGAACACGCTAGCGCAATCCAAGCATCTTTCAGAAGCCCTCATCGCTTTCTGGTCAGGGCGTAAGCGTGTGAGCCAAAACGCTTGGTATGACCACATTCCGCAAGAGGCCTTTATTGAGGCTTTTGTAGCACTTGGTGAACATGCGCCCAAGCAGATCCGGGTAATCGGGCCATTGGAGGACAAAGTTGTGGAGCGCGCTCATCGTGAGATGGTATCCCACGATGACGCTCTTCGGCTCGAACTTGGCTCCATAATAGCAACGCGTTACGGTCTTTGTCGCCATAACTATGCCCTGACCCCGTGTCCCAAGGACAAAGACTGCATTAGCTGCGGCGAGAATACGTTCGTCAAAGGTGATCCAAAGCAACTTGCCGAAGCCCACAAGCAACATGCCATTAGTTTGCGTGCCGCTGAAAATTGTCGCCGAATGTCCACCGACGGTGAAATTGATGTCGAGAAATGGCTGCGCAAACATGAGGAGGCAGCGGGAAGGTGGGCGCTAGCCATCAAACAATTGATCGACCCTACGATTCCGGATGGCACCCTGATCACACTTCCGCCGCCGCAGGTCACACAGACTAGGACCGGCCTCTCAGCTGCGATTCGGTCTGTCGAAATAAAAGACGCTACTGATTACGTCACCAACACCGATGAAGTAGGCGATGCTCTATCGCTTGGTGGAGGCATCTGATGAGCGTACCGAGGCTGCGAGACGTGGATATCGAGACAGCCGTCCGCTTGCTAGACGGTTGGACAGGGAAGCTCACATGGGACCGCTATCTCGCCATACTATCGACCGAGCTGGGGCACTTATACACCAAACCCGGCCTCAGAAAGCATGCTCGCATTCTCAATGCCTGGAACATGGCCCAGCGGCGGCTGAAGGAGGACATCAGCAAGATTGGAGCTAAGGAGCACGGAGACGCTGCGGTCGCCCAATCTCACCGGAAAATAGCTGTCCTCCGAGCCGAGAACGCCAGGCTAATTCAAGAGAATCGCGATCTGCTTGAGCGTTTCCTGCGGTGGTCCCACAATGCCACTGTCGCGGGTTTGTCGCCTGAAAGGTTGGATGAGCCGATCCTTGCAATCGGCAATCGATTTTCCTCTCGGGGAGCCCCGAAGTGAGAGGGGCAGTTAAGGGTGAGCAGAATGTCCGGCGCTTGCGTAGCTACCTCGATGCCTTGAGAGCTGAAGGCCGAGGCTTGCCTGGCCGAGACGGCAAGCCGAACCTCTCGGTCATTGCAGAAGCCTGCGAGTTCGACCGCGGTGTGTTCTATGCAAACCAAATGGCCAAGATGCTGTTGGACGAGGCCACGGGCCAACTTGGGCTAGATGACGGGCGGGCGAGGCCGGCCACTGGATTCGAAGAAGCTCGCCTCCGCGAGGAGGCGAAAGCTCGGTTAGACGGCTACACGAAAGCGCTTGAGGAGGAGGTGCTGCGGCTGCGGGCAGAAAATGCCCGTTTGAAAGCAGAGAACGAGAGCCTGCGCGCCATTCGCACCTTGATGTCCGAGACAGGTCGCATGCCATGACCCGGGCGACCGCCCTAGTACAGGTCACATCCTTTCACGCGGGTACGTTCGGAGGCGGTATTCTGATCGGCCGCGACGCGGAGCAGGCCGGAACTACGCTGCTGCGGTCACGTATCCCCGTAGCCGTCCTTCCAAGAGCACCCGTCGAAGGTGAAGTCTGGCGTGTGACCGGCATCGTGGAACGGCACCCGATCCGCAACCCGAGAACAGGTGAGACGGAGCTGGCGGATCATTTGGTCGCGGAGTGGGCAGCGCCGGTCGCGCCCCAGGGCGCTGCTATTCGGCGTTGGATCTCCCGGCACCCAGGCATCAAGGGAGTTGGAGACGGGTACGCGGAGCGGCTCTGGGACGCCTACGGCTGCGGGCTGTACGACCTTCTTCGCAAGCGCGACGTCCTCGCTCTCGCAGCTGTACTCGACATCTCCAAAGCGTCCGCCATCGTGCAAGCATTCGGCCTCCTGGTGGACGAAGTCGGCGCTCTGGAGGACCTCGACGGTCTCGGCATGGACGGTAGGACGGCGAACGCTGCCCTCAGGCTGTTCGGCGCCGACGCCGGTCGTCGGTTCCGCGAAGACCCGTATCTGCTGACCCTCCTGGAGCCTTGGCCCAAGGTGGACACCGCGGCGCTGGCCAGCGGGTTGCTGCCGAGCGACACTAGACGTCTGTTGGCCGCCGTTGATGTGGCGGCCGCTAGGACGTTTCGAACGACCGAGAGCAACCTTGGGGGCCACACCGTGGTCCTGCGCGGCCCGCTGCGGGGGCGCGTGCGGGAAATGCTCGGCCGGATAGCGGGCGGGCAGGCGGACGCAGCTATCGATATGGCGCTGGCGAAGGGTCTGCTCGTGGAGGTCGGGCCGGAGCGGTACCAGGCCCGGGCCCCGGCGCACATGGAGCGCGAGATCGAGCGGGCGGTCGCCGAGCGCCTCGCCCGGCCGCGGCTGCCAGTCGACCGGGCGATGATCGCTGCCGTCGTCGCCGAGGTCGAGCGCGAGGACGGCATCCGGCTCGCCACTGAGCAGCGGGAGGCGGTGTCCTTGGCCCTGTCCTCTGGCGTCGCCGTTATCACCGGTGGCGCGGGCACCGGTAAGAGCACCGTGGTGAAGGCCATCCGCCTGGCGCACCTGCGAGCCGGGCGCGGTGATTACGCGCAGGTCGCGCTGAGCGGTCGCGCCGCGAAGCGCCTGCGCGAGGCGGCCGGGGGCGAGGCGCTCACCGTCTACCGCTACCTGAAGGATGCTGAGCTCGGCAGGCTGGCAATGCGGCGCGGTCTGCTGGTAGTCGACGAGTTCTCGATGGTCGGCACGCCGGACCTCTGGTTGCTGCTCACGGTGACGCCTCTCGAGGTCGATGTCCTGCTTGTTGGAGATCCCGCGCAGCTGCCCCCGATCAAGGCGGGCAACCCCGCAGCGGTCCTCGCCGCGAGCCACAGCGTTCCCCGGGCCACCCTGCGGGTGCCCCAGCGCCAGGCTGAGTCAACCGGCATCCCGCAGGTCGCAGACCGGATGCGGGCGGGCGTGCTGCCCGAACTGCCGCCGTTCGATTTGGCCGCGCCCGATCGGCAAGGTGTGTTCCTCTGGGGGTGCGGGGAGGACGACGTACCCGGCTGCGTACTACAGGCGTTTGAGACGATTGTCGGGGCTCCGGCGCGGGCGCCTGACCGCAGGGCGGTCGAGCGCATGCACCGTGCCGACATTCAGGTACTGGCAATGACGCGTCACGGCCCGGCGGGCGCGGGCGAGCTTGGTGACGCCATCGAGCGCCGTTGGATGTCCGCGCAGGAGTCCGTCCACGATTGGGGATTCCGGATCGGCTCCAAGCTGCTGTGGACGAGGAACTCTTACGACCGCCCTACCGGGCGTGTGGGCTCCGACGGAGAGGAGGATACAGTGGACCTCATGAACGGCGCGCTTGGCGTGATCGTGCGCGCGACGAGTTTGGGTGCCGAAGCGAGGTTCGACGATGGCGTCCTGTCGGAGCTGAAGCGGGCCGACCTGAGTGACATGCTGCGGGGATGGGCGATCACTGTGCACAAAGCACAGGGCAGCGCGTTCCGTACCGTTTTGATTCCCGTTGTCCGGTGCCGCCTTCTCGACCGCGCCATGCTTTACACGGCGGTTACCCGAGCGCGCCTCACTGCCGTGCTGGTCGGCGACCCGGGCCGAATCGGCCGAGCGCTCACCGCGCCGCCCCTCGCATGGCGCCGGATGCAGGCACTCAACATCGACGCCGCGGCGCAGGGCATGCCCGTGTAGTTGGACAGGTGGTCAGGCGAAAGCCTGACCACCTGCCTCCCGGCGAGGGCGGGGGTAGCAAGGGCAAGGCGAGGCACAGGGACCCGCCCGCAGGGAGCGCAGCGACCGAGGGTGGGTGGCCGTAGCCTTGCCCGCGCGAGGGGCGGAGCCCCTTAGCTCGGCCTCAGTTGGGCACTCCGTCCGCGTTCTATCGTGCCGTATATAAATCAGCACAAACCGAGTTCTGCGAGAAAAATTCCGACCTTTTTGGGTGTATTCTGGAATAATTGTTCGCGACATGCGTTGGTGGGTGGTCGCGGCCAATCTCTACACACCTTACAGGCTATCCTCGTTCTGCAATGAGTTTTATGGTTGCGGTGGCTGTACCGGTTGCGCCTTACGGGTGACGGCGATGATGAAGGCCGGCATTATCAGGTGATCCCGGCTAGCAGGGGCCCCAGGCCATTATGCCACCCAACTTCTTCGAACAACCCATTCTGAACTCGCCATACACGGTGCCGACACGGCACCACGCTCTCGATGACGATGGCCAACCGCTCAACGTACCGCCGGTTGACGGCCGGCGGCAGTCGAAGCTGATCACACCTGTTCCTAAGGCACGCAAAAAACAGAAGAAATCCGAGCAGGCCAGCTTCGTCCTCTCAGATCCTTTGGGCCTCTCGACCGAGGACCAGGAGTACAATCCAACCCCAATCATCAACGAGATCCGGAGCTACGTCGCCATCTGGCGCGCCATACCGAATCCGAACGATTGGGGTGTCACGGCGGCTACCCAGAGGCTGCTGACCCACTGGCGGACTCACCAGTTCGACTCGATCAGGCCCTTCTTTTGCCAGATCGAGGCGGTGGAGACGGTGATCTGGTTGACCGAGGTGGCGCGGAAACAGCGGCGGTACAGCAAATTTCAAGAGCACCTTCGAGGTGCCAACGAACAGGCCAACCCGGAGCTGTTCCGCGTGGCAATGAAAATGGCCACGGGCAGCGGCAAAACCACGGTGATGGCCATGCTCATCGCTTGGCAGACGATCAACGCGGTCCGCATGCCCGGCAGCGACCTCTACAGCCGCGGCTTCCTGATCGTCACGCCTGGCATCACCATCAAGGACCGTTTGCGTGTCCTGATGCCAAATGATCCGGACAGCTACTACGCCAGCCGGGAACTGGTCCCGACGGACATGCTGTCCGACCTCGGTCGCGCCAAGATTGTCATTACCAACTACCACGCTTTCAAGCACCGGGAGACGCTTGAGATCAGCAAGACCGGCCGCTCCCTCCTGCAGGGCCGCGAGGCTCCGCCGCAGACGATCGAGAATGATGGCCAAATGCTCGCCAGGGTCTGCAATGACCTGATGGGGTTCAAGGGTGTCGTGGTCCTGAACGATGAGGCCCATCACTGCTACCGAGAGAAACCGGTCAGCGACGAGGAGATCGGCACCGACGAGCGCGAGGAGGCGAAGAAGAACTCCGAGGCGGCCCGCCTGTGGATCGCAGGTCTGGAAGCGCTGAAGCGGAAGCTCGGGATCACCGCCCTCTACGATCTGTCCGCCACCCCTTTCTTCCTCCGCGGATCTGGCTACCGCGAAGGGACGCTCTTCCCCTGGACCGTCAGCGATTTCAGCCTGATGGACGCCATCGAATGCGGCATCGTGAAACTCCCGCGCATCCCAGTTGCGGACAACGCGCCGAACGCCGAGACGCCCATTTACCGGAACCTCTGGGACCACATCGGCAAGAAGATGCCGAAGGCAGGACGGGCCAAGGGCGGCAAGGGCGACCCCCTCGGCCTGCCGAATGAGCTCTACACCGCGCTCTACGCACTCTACGGCCACTACGAGAAGACCTACGATGAATGGTCTAGGGCGGGCATCGAGGTGCCGCCGGTCTTCATCGTCGTCTGCAACAACACCTCGACCTCCGAGCTGGTCTACGAATGGATCTCAGGATTCGAGCGCGACGGCGCCGATGAACAAAACCGCTTTATGGACGGTCACCTGAAGCTGTTCCGCAACTACGACGAGCACGGTGCTCGCCTGGCCCGCCCCAACACTCTGCTGATCGACAGCGAGCAGGTCGACTCCGGCGAAGCCCTCGACGCGGCTTTCCGGGCAACCGTCGGCCCCGAGATCGAGCAGTTCCGCCGCGAGAAGATGCAGCGCGATGGTGCCGGCGCCGGAGCGCAGCCGATTTCCGACGAAGACCTACTTCGAGAAGTCATGAACACCGTCGGCCGCAAGGGACGCCTAGGCGAAACGGTCCGCTGCGTTGTCTCCGTCTCAATGCTGACCGAGGGCTGGGACACCAACACGGTGACCCACATCCTAGGCGTCCGCGCCTTCGGGACTCAGCTGCTGTGCGAACAGGTGGTGGGACGTGGCCTGCGGCGGCAATCCTATGCCTTGAACGACCAGGAGATGTTCGATGTCGAATACGCCGACATCATGGGTATCCCGTTCGATTTCGCCGCCCAGCCGGTGGTGGCGAAGCCAAAGCCGCCCAAGCCGACCACCCAGGTGAAGGCGATGAAGGAGCGGGCAGCGCTCGAGATCACCTTCCCCCGGGTGGAGGGATATCGCGTCGCGCTACCCGACGAGCGGGTCGAAGCGGTCTTCAGCGACGATTCGCGTCTGGTCCTGACGCCAGAGAAGGTTGGCCCGTGCCGCGTGCTGCTGGAAGGCATTGTCGGCGAAGGCGTGGAGTTGACGACCGCCGTGCTGGAAGCGGTGCGGCCCAGCGAGATCAGCTATCACCTCGCCAAACACCTTCTGTATAACCAGTTCCGCGATCCCGGCGAACCGCCGAAGATGCACCTGTTTGGCCAGATCAAGCGGGCCGCGAAGCGCTGGATCGACGAGGGCTATCTGGTCTGCCTCGGCGGCACGACGCCGGCGATGGTCACTTACCGCGAGCTTGCGGACCAGGCCTCGGAGCTAATCTTCCTGGCCTGCCAGACCCAGGTGCCCGGCACTGCCGCAGTGAAGGCGATCCTGGACCCCTACACGCCGCGGGGCAGTACCCGCTTCATCAATTTCAACACCTCGAAGCCGCTCTACACGACTGATCCGGCAAAGTGCCACGTCAACTACGCGGTCCTCGACAGCGACTGGGAGGCGGAGTTCGCCCGCGCTGCCGAGGCGCATCCGCAGGTGCTGTCCTATGTGAAGAACCAGGGCATGCAGTTCGAGGTGCCCTACCGTAACGCCACCCAGCAGCGGCGCTATTGGCCGGATTACATCGTCCGTATTGATGACGGCGGCGAGGACCCGTTGAACTTGGTGGTCGAGATCAAGGGTTATAGGAACACCGACGCCCAGCTGAAAGCGGAGACGATGCGGAAGCTCTGGGTTCCCGGGGTGAACAACCTTGGCGGCGCTGGCCGTTGGGCGTTCGCCGAGTTCATCGACGTTTTTGAGATTGAGTCGGCGTTCAGAAAGCTGATCGCCGCCTACACCGGCGCCCCCGAAGCAGTCTGACTGAGGATCCTAAATGTCTCGTCCGCCGAAGCCGCCCGCGGGTCCTCGCCCGATTGAAACGCTGATCCACACCGACACTCGTCGTAATATCCCAACTGCAGAACTTCAATCGCTCGCGCAGCAGATGGAGGAGACGGCGCCGATCGGGCCGGCCCGCTACAAGCGCGCTTCCCCTCTTGCTGAAGGAGAAACGCGGCCACGCGACCCGGACCGCGACCCACAAATCATCTGGCGTGGTGTGTGCATCACTTTGACAGAGGCGCAGCGGTCAAAGCTGCAGGAGACCGGCGAGGTAGAACTGGGCGACGCCCAACTGGTCTGGCGCGGCAAGGATACCCAGGACTGGTCCGACCTCGTGGTGAACCCGCCGCCGATCTACATCCAGGAAAAGGTACACCCGAAGGCGATCATCGAGGGCCTGAAAAAGGAGGCAAGCGCCCGCACTCAGGCGAAGACAGCCCCACCCGATCTTTTTGCGGCCTTCGAGGGTCTGGACGATCCAGAAGCACGGCTGGAGTTTTACAAGCACAATCACCACTGGTCGAACCGCATGGTACTTGGCGACAGCCTTCAGGTTATGGCGAGTTTGGCTGAGCGCGAGGGACTGCGGGGTGGGGTGCAATGCATCTATTTCGATCCGCCCTACGGCATCAAATTCAACAGCAACTGGCAGGTGACTACGCA
>NZ_JAUTWS010000200.1 GCF_030657435.1 Paracraurococcus lichenis
GTTCCGTGGTGTCCTTCATCGGTGATGGTGCCTACGACCGGGCTCAGGGATCCCCTCATTCTATACTGCTTTTTGCTTACCGGCCACCTGCTTCAACTTGCTCAAGCTGATTCTGTTCTTTCAGCAGCGCGGCTTCACCGTGAGATAATCGATTTGGTGGCGACGGCCCTTCTTCGACCTCTGAACGCATGATGGCTAACGTGCTGATTTGCCAGGATTAAAATGAGGGGATCCTTGAGACGACCGGGACGATGTCTATGCTGAGGTCGAGGAGCGTCATCCGGATGCTGACGTCATCGTGCCGCCACGCGCGAACGCGGTGCCGAGCGACGCTGCTGAGGCCACACCGACGCGGCGGGACGTGCATCTGCGATGCATTGCCGAGCGCGGTCGCATGGGCTGGCAGCGAGCATCGGGATACAACTCGCGTGCTCTGGTGGAGGCTGATGTCTCGCGCTGGAAACACGTCATCGGTGACGGGCTTCGGTCGCAAACCGACGGTCGGCAAGCAACCGAAGTGGCTATCGCGGCGAACGTCCTGAACCGGATGCTGGATCTCGGAAGGCCGAAGTACATCCGGATCGCATGACCCCACACGGGGCAGGGGTCAATGCGTCCATACCGCCGACCGATGCAACACGATGCAGCCCTGGCCTTCACCTCACCTCGTCGAACCTGGCGCGAGCTCTGACAGAGCCGTATTGGTCACCTTAACACTTCGATCTGTGTAACAGCTGCCTGCACGGCTTGCGCGAGTGAAGTGTAGTTGAGAGGCTTGTGTCGCAGCAGAAGCGGCCCAGCACTTCCAACCTCTCGGCGCAGAGCCGCCAAGCCACCAGGAGGGGCCGAGCCCGTCACCACGAGAACCGGTAGCCCAGGCCGTTCGGCCCAGAGTGCGCGGATCAGCTCCTCACCACCGAGATCGGGCATTCGCAAATCGGTGATCAAAAGATCCAAAACGCTAATATATTGGGCAGCCGCGAGTGCTTTTCTACCGTCACTTGCCATCGTGACGGTATGGCCATCCGCTTCCAGGCAGTCTGCCAAAGCCATGGCAACTAGGGCTTCGTCCTCGGCCAGCAGGATCTGCAAGGTCATGAGCCGCCTCTCCGCAAAGCCGCTGAGCGGCCCACAGATTTCAGTTGTATATCGCAATGGTAGATCTAGGGCCGGATCAGCAACGTCATCGCACTTTTCCAATACTCAAGATTTATGGTCGGACTGGTCAGTGCGTAGTTTGAGATGCCGGCACGGCCATGTCGCGCTCGGGAGAAGCGACATTAGTGCAGCGGAAGACGCTGCCGCGGTGTGAAGTCCACCACCTTGCCATCTGCGGCAGCGGGGACGGATAGCTGGAGCACCTCGGCCACCTTGCACGCCAGTGCCTCGCGCGAGAATGGCTTGCCGATCAGGTGAACTCCATCGTCGAGCCGGCCGTGATGCACGATAGCGTTCTCGGTATAGCCCGACATGAACAGAGTACGTACCGTCGGCCGGACCTCAGTGACACGCCGGGCCACCTCGTGGCCCTTCATTCCACCCGGCAGTACAACGTCAGCCAGCAGCAGGTCCAGCTTGGCCCCGCTCTCCCCGAACACCCGCAGCGCCTCCGGGCCACTCCCTGCCTCCAGCACGCAATAGCCGAGGTCGCGCAGGATGGCCGCGGTGATGTCGCGAACGCTGGGTTCATCCTCCACGACGAGCACGGTGGCCGAGCCCCGCGGTAGCTCCACGGGTGTACCCGGCCGCGGTAGCGCGGACGAGGTGACGCCGAACGCCCGCGGCAGGTAGAGCCGCACTGTCGTGCCCTCTCCAGGCTCCGAATAGATCTTCACATGTCCGCCCGATTGCTTGGCGAAGCCGAACACCATGGGCAAGCCAAGGCCGGTCCCCTTGCCCACGTCCTTGGTCGTGAAAAACGGCTCGAATACCCGCGCCAGAACCTCCGGTGACATGCCGATGCCGGTATCGGAGACGGCGAGCATGACATAGTCACCTGGGCTGACCTCGGTGTGCTGGCGAGCGTAATCCGTGTCCAACACCTTATTCGCCACCTCGATCGTGAGCCGCCCACCGTCCGGCATGGCGTCGCGGGCATTCAGAGTGAGGTTGAGCAGCGCGCTCTCGACTTGCGTCGCGTCCACCATGGCAGGCCACAGCCCGGCCGCGTCCACCACTTGCACCTCGATATGTTTACCGAGCGTCCGTTGCAGCAGGTCTGACATGCCCAGCAGGGTCGCCGAGAGGTCGATCGGTGCCGGGGCGAGTGGCTGGCGCCGTGCGAAGGCGAGGAGTTGCTGGGTCAGTGAGGCGCCTCGTTTGGCGCCCCAGATCGCCCGCTCAATGCGCGGGAGGATGGGGCTGTCTGCCTCGATGCATCGCTTGGCGAGTTCAAGGCTCCCCAGCACCACAGCAAGTAAGTTATTGAAGTCATGCGCGATGCCGCCTGTCAGCTGGCCCATGGCCTGCATCCGCTGTGCCTCCCGGGCAGATGTCTCCGCGCGGACGCGCTCAGTGATGTCGGTCACCATCACGACGTAGCCGCCGGGCATCACCGTACGGCGGAACTCCAAGCTGCGCCCGTCCGAATCCCGGGTGCGCTCGTAAACCACTGGCTCGCCCGTCGCGCGCCCGCCACGGCCGTGGCGTATCTGATCTTCCGTCTCCAATACCAGGCCACCACCGCCGACCTCAGCGGTCCATGTGGCAATCTCTCTATACGTCACCCCCTGCCGCATCATGGCCTCGGGCAGGGCGAGCAGGGTTGGAAAGCACTCATTCCAGCGCAGCAGGCGATGATCAGTGCCGAATACGCCCATCCCCTGGCTGATGCAGTCGAGCGATGCGCGTAGCTGGACGGCCAGCATGCGCTGCTCGACCTCGGAGCGGCTGAGCTTGTCGCGCGCTGCCGCGAGGAGGCGGGCGGAGAAGGCGAGGAGACAGAGAGCAAGGCTGAACGCACCAAACGTCATCCAGCGGGTCCGGGTGCCGGCACGGTTCGCCGCGGTGGTGCGAGCCTCGAGTAGTCGGTCCTCCTCCGCCACGACGTCATCGAGAGCTGCCTCAATACCCACCGTGAGGTTGCGCCCGACATCGGTGTCGACGATGCGCAATGCCGCTTCTGGACCGACATCGCGGCGGATCTGAATGGTTTGGGCCAGCTCTTCCAACTTGTGCTGGATCGTAGAGGCCAGAGAGCGCAGTCGGTCCTGCTGCGCCGGGCTGCCGAGCGTCAAGCGCCGCAGGTCACCCTGCACAAGGGTGATCCGGTCGAGGGCGTCCCGATAGGGTTGGAGATAGTTCTCACGGCCGGTGAGCAAGAAGCCGCGTTGCCCGGTTTCCGCATCACGCACCGCAATCTTCAGGTCCTTGGCAACAGCCAGCACCTCGTAGGTGTGGCTCACCCACTCGCGTGCCTGGCGGGCAGTGACGAACTGGGTCCAGAGGAGGAAGCCGACAACGGCCAGCAGTAGCCCTACAGCCATCATGGCGGAGCGGTTCGCGCGGCGAGTGGCGGCGACTGGCAAGTGTCTGGTCCTTCCGGCAGCACCGTGCCCCGAGGGGGCTCAGCTATACCTATAAAACCAGCAATGGATGTTTAACCAAACGTATACGATCCAGACTAGAAATTCATCCCAATCAGCGGATAATTAAGGCGCGCCGGAGGACAGCCAAAGCGCACCCGAAGCCGAGCGTGTAGAGGGCGTTGAGAAAGTTCGTGGTGCCCGCGGCGGCGGCGGCCTACTGCTCCCAGGCCGGCACGCCGGGGTGGTCGTGGCGGAGCGCCGCGCTGGCGGCGACCAGCAGCAGCGTGTGCAAGGGCTTGGTGCGCTCGGCCGCGAGCCGCTCGGGCGGCGTGCCGGAGGCGTGGGCGGCGAGCGAGGCGGCGAGCACGCCTCCAAAGGCCACGCGGGCCTCGCCCGCGACGAACACGAAGTGCCAAGTGAAACGGCCCGAAGTCATTTTGATGGTGTGGACGCCTCCCCTGGTGGTTGCTCAACGCCTCCACCTTGGCACATCGATGCCGTCGAGGGCGCCCACACCATCAAAGTGCATGCAGACCCTCAGCCGGAGAAATGTTCGGCTGCAATCCAGTTTCTTGCGGAGAATTCCATTCTCCGGCATGCGTTATAACGTCTTTGTTAGCTGTGGTCCTCCGATCGCCATGGTTAAAAACCGCACCGCCGCAATGCGCGAAACTGGCTCTGTTGCGACGGCGCCTGTGCAGAAGGGCCAGTCTGCACATCGCGAAGGCTGAGTT
>NZ_JAUTWS010000201.1 GCF_030657435.1 Paracraurococcus lichenis
GCCGAGTAGGTGGGGACGTTGCCGCCCCCACCCCTCACAGACCCGGACGTGCAGGTTTCCCGCATCCGGTTCCTCATGGGAGAGCTTCGCTCGGGACGGCGTACTGCCGCATGATCCTGGTTGGAGGCAGGGGATGGCGGCACAGCAGTTCGCGCAGGCGGTCCCAGCGGAAGTTTCCGTGTCGCCCTCTGCGCGATAGCCACTTCTTCCAGATCCGCTCGACCTGATGGAGGTACCATCGGAGCCGACGTCCGTTGCCGGTGATGCCGTAGTAGCCGTAGTGGCCGCGCAGCATCGCAGACAGGTGGGCGTGTTGGTGGCGAATGGCCTGGTGCCTGTTACGCTGGCACCACTCATTCACCGCCGACAGGGCACGGGCGAACCGGCCCTTTGCCGTTACCTGCCGCACCACGTTCTTGGCCTGCCTGGACCGTCCCCAGACATGGGTGAAGCCCAGGAAGTCGAAGTTGGTGCCGCTCGTCTCCGGGTGGCGTTGACCGCCCGGACGACGGAAACGGAAGTCGATGAACCGCGACTTCTCCGGATGGAGGGTGAGTCCAAACCGGTTCAGCCGCTGCCCCAGGGCGCGAAACACCCGCCGGGCATCGAGGTGGCCCTCGAATGCCAGGACGAGGTCGTCCGCGTACCGGACCAGGATGTACCTGCCCTTCAGGCGTGGCGCGACCACCGCTGCTACCCACTCGTCCAGCACATGATGCAGGTAGATGTTGGCAAGCAGCGGCGAGATCTCCCCTCCTACAATATTGCCAAACTTGGCTTCGAGCTTGGGATCAGGGTGCAGCGGGAGCGCCTCAAGGCAAGCTATGGTGACGGTTTTCGCGGCGCACCACTGGTAGTCTGGCCGACATCCGGCGCCAGGCTGCCGGAAAAGGGAGGCGCCGATGCCCCGGCGCGACAAGGATCGAAGGCCGTTATTGATCCGGACAAGCCATGAGGTAACTCGGAGAAGCACGGCGCAGTATGCCGCAGCCTTCGAGTGTTTGGTTCCTGTACTCGAGCGACGGGTTCGCCCACCACTCGAGGTCAACAGGGACCCAGTGTCAGCGGCTACGACGACATCGCAAGCGGTCCAGCGCATAGGGAGAGGCTAACATGCAGCAGCTCCAACGCGTCGCTATCTATGCTCGGGTCTCGTCTGAACCACCCAGCGGCGGCCAGACGATCGCCAGCCAGCTTGATGCCTTGCAGGCCCGGGCCTCGAGTGATGGACAGAGACTTCCAGCTGATCAGTGCTTCGTCGACGACGGCTTCAGCGGTGCCACGCTCATTCGACCAGCCTTGGAGCGGCTGCGTGATCTGGCCGCTGCTGGCGGCCTCGACCGAGTTTACGTCCATTCACCCGACCGCCTGGCCCGCCATTATGCGTATCAGGTACTGCTGGTGGATGAACTACACCGCGCCGGAGTGGAGATCGTGTTCCTGAACCGGGCGATCGGTGTGTCGGCCGAAGACGACTTGCTCCTGCAGGTTCAGGGTATGGTGGCGGAGTACGAACGCGCCAAGATCCAGGAGCGAAGTCGCCGAGGCAAACTTCATGCTGCTCGCAGGGGATCGGTGATCGTTCTCAGCGGAGCGCCGTACGGTTATCGTTATATTGGCAAGCACGACGGTGACGGAGTTGCGCGCTATGAGATCGTCGAAGAGCAAGCGCAAGTGGTTCGCCAGATCTTCGAGTGGGTTGGCCGCGACCGCCTCAGCATCGGCGAGGTCTGCCGTCGCTTGCTGCAGCAGGACCGTCCCACACGCAGCGGCAAGGCAGTATGGGATCGGAGCACGGTCTGGGGCGTTCTGCGGAACCCGGCATACCGGGGCGACGCCTGCTTCGGTAAAACCCGCGCCCAACCACGAGCACCCCGGCCGCGCCCAGTTCGCGGCGGAAGCGAGCAGCCGCGACGCGCTCACCGGCCGGTCGATGCACCTGCTGCGGAGTGGATCTCTGTGCCGGTACCGGCCGTGGTAGATCCCGCTCTATTCGAGGCGGTGCAGGAGCAGCTGGCAGAGAACCGCCGACGAAACCGGCAGAGTGCACGCGGGGCACGCTATCTGCTGCAAGGCCTCTTGGTCTGCCATCAGTGCGGCTATGCTTATTACGGCAAGCCTGTCAGCCTGTGCTCGGGAAAGGGCAAACGACGAGATTATGCGTATTACCGATGCTGCGGTAGCGACGCTTATCGGTTCGGCGGTCAACGTGTTTGCACGAACCAGCAGGTCCGCACCGACCGACTGGATGAAGCTGTCTGGCAAGAGGTCGAGGACGTATTGCGGAATCCACGCAGCATTGCAACCGAGTACGAAAGACGGCTTGTCGCAGCGCAACGCAGTGAAGCAAGCTCTGACCTGACTGCCGTCGAACTGCAGCTTGCCAAGCTACGGCGCGGCATGGACCGATTGATCGACAGCTACACCGAAGGGCTGATTGAAAAATCGGAGTTTGAACCACGGCTTGCAGGCTTTCGACAGCGGATCCAGGGGTGGGAGACGCAGGCCAATGCCATGCGCGACGAAGCCGCACAGAGACGTACCCTGTCGCTCATCATCGGGCGGCTCGAAGAGTTTTCCGCTCGAGTTCAGAATAGTCTTACTGCAGCGGATTGGCAGCAGCGCCGCGAGCTGATCCGTTTGCTGGTGAAGCGGGCCGAGATCGACCGACAGGACGTGAACGTCGTATTTCGGGTCGAGCCAACTCACTGCATACCCGGACCAAACCCACCCAACGCGCCGAGTGGTATTTTGCAAGATTGTAGGAGGGGAGATCACCCCGCCCTGCGGCGTTCCTTCGGTCGTGCGGGTCAGGGCGCCGTTCTCCAGCACCCCGGCCTTCAACCATTTGTCGATCATGCGCCTGACGACACCGTCGACGACTCGTCGGTCAAGGAAGCTCCGCAGCTGCTCGTGCGGGATGGTGTCGAAGTACCGCTTGATGTCGATATCCAACACCCACCGCAGGCCCTGCGTCATGAACGCCGCGCGCAAGTCGTGCAGGGCGTCATGCGCGGACCGGCCGGGGCGAAAGCCGTACGAGCAGGGCAGGAAGTCCTGCTCGTATATGGCTTCCAGCAGCATGACGGTCGCCCGCTGCGCGACCTTGTCCTCGAAGGTCGGAATGCCGAGCGGCCGTTGCGATCCATCCGGCTTCGGGATGTAGCTGCGGCGCACCGGCGGGGCCTGGTAGCGACCCGACTTGATGCGGGCGAGGAGGTCGAGAAGGTTCGCCTCCAGGTTTTCCGCATAGTCGGCCGCAGCAATCCCGTCGATGCCCGCCGCGCCATCCTTGCGGGTGGTTCGGTAGGCCTCAAGCATCCATTCCAGATCGAGGACATGGTGCAGCGAGGCGAACGCCCGATCGCGGTGCGTCCTCGCCATGTCGGCTATCCATCGCCGTTTCGTGGACAGGTTTGTGGGACTCAGGGTTCCCTCCCGTGTTTCCCGCCGATGGGTCTCTCCTCACGGCGCCTCCCTTTCCTCCGGCGGGTCCCGGCGAGCCCGGTTCCCCGCCTTCAGCGGTACTACGAAGGCGCTACGACTTCCCGCGCGCGCATTCCCCGTCCCTTATGGCTTCGGTCCGGGGCCCCTCATGCCTCTCCGTGCTTCGTGCTCGCCGCAGCGCTCCCGCGGTGGCGGAGAACCACCCTCGGGCCTGGGGTCATTGTCCAGCCGGGCTCCCCTGTCCGGCATGCCGCATGAGGACCCGCACGGGATCTCTCAGGTTTCCTGGCAGTCCATTCCACACCTTTGCCCTGTTCCAAGACCCCGGCCGGATCGACGCGACCTCGCCATCGCGGTCTCGCCGATGCTGCCCCCGGTCCCAACACTCCGAAGGCTCCAGCGGGACATGTTTTCGGGGCTACCCCAGGGCTTCGGTGTCCGCTGCCTACGCTTCACGAGCGGCGTTGCCGACGCCCATGCAAGGCTCGCTTCCGGCTGGTGGGCTGCACCTTTGCCGGGAGGGAGTTGAACCCTCTGGACCACTTCGAAAGGTTTCCGGCTACATCCATCCTCCTTCCCAGGACTTTCCTGACGCAA
>NZ_JAUTWS010000202.1 GCF_030657435.1 Paracraurococcus lichenis
CCTCGTGATCCGGTGAATACCGCTCGCGGTAGATGAAGGGGACGATGGTGCGGGTGATCAGTGTCCAGTCGTCCGTCAGGCGAAAGGGCACCACCGGTTGAAAATTAAGCGTGTAACCGAAGCCGTTGTCGCGCGACCCGGCTCCAAAGTCGAAGTTGCTCTGGAAAGGGACGCTGATCAGGTTGGCAATCGGGTTCTGAAGCTGTTGCGCGAGCTCCGCATCGCTGCCCGCCGGATGCGTCGTCTGGGCTACCGCCAGGAGCGCAACTCCGGGGCAGGACATGCAGGAGCAAAGCGAGATCGCGGTGAAGGCATGACGCTGCACGCTGTGTCTGACACGGCTGCCATAAGACCGTGCCAACGCCAGACTGACCGATCTCGGCCACCGGCTAAGAAGCGGGCGGATCTTTTCCCAAGTGAGTGGGTTCGCCCTGCGAGGCACCGCCATCTCCCGCTGCAGGCGGCTCTGGCACCGATGTTATCCGGCAACTCAGGGCATCCGCCGTCGGGCAAGACGTTATCCTGCGTGTCGCGCCACCGCCCATTAGGGAAAACCCTGGGATTCGGCGGGGAAGACCCTGAGAAGGGGCAGGAAAACTACCTAGGCTCTCCCAACCGGATGCCAGCTCGACGGCAGCGTCGCAGGCTCGAGCCGCTGGCCTGGCAGTCCTCAGGGAAAACCCTGACCGTGGCGCCGCATCCAGGCCAGCGCCTAAGGGTTTTCACCGGCCAAAAGCAGGGTTTTCCCTAGTACCCCCCGCATCGCTCTCAGCGGTAGTGTTGCAGCCGATCCGGATGTGCCCTCGGGCATGCGGGCGAAACCCAGCGGACAACGGAGCCGGGCATGGTCCGAATCCTCCTCGCCGACGACCACGACGTCGTGCGGCATGGCCTCAAGCACCTGCTCGAGAGTGAGAGCGGGTGGGAGGTCTGCGGCGAGGCGCATGACGGTCGGGAGGCCGTCGCCTTGGCCGAGCAGCTCAAACCCGACATCGCTGTGTTGGACATTACGATGCCGGTGTTGAATGGTCTCGAGGTGACCCGCAGAATTCGCGCGACCTGTCCGGAGACTGAGGTGCTGGTCTTCACCATGCATGAGTCTGAAGAGCTCATGCGCGAGGTCTTTGCTGCCGGAGCACGGGGGTACCTCATCAAGTCCGATGCCGCTCGCTACATCGTCGCGGCGGTGGATGCTCTCACCCGACACCAGCCCTTCATCAGCTCGCAGGTTACCGGTGCTGTCCTGGGAGCTTTCTTGCGAGAGGGGGAGGCCAAGCAGGCCGATGCGGGCGACGCCAGCCTCACACCGCGCGAGCGCGAGGTGCTGCAGTTGCTCGCGGAGGGCCATCGTAACAAGGAGATCGCGCGGCGGCTCAGCCTCTCCGTAAAGACGATCGAGGCGCACCGGGCGGTCATCCTGGAGAAGATCGGCGCCGAGACACTCGCCGATCTGGTGCGCTATGCGGTTCGGAACCATATCATTTCGGGCTAAACGCCGCCTAGGTAGTTTCCCCGCCCGATCTCAGGGTTTTCCCTAATAGGCTGGCGAGCCGCGCTGCTTCTAGCCTTCACGCCATGGCTGACCACTGCCGACGCACGGTCACCGTCATGGGGAGGACGAAGGATGAGGTCTAACCTGGCGCCTGCCGCCGCATTCACCATTCTCCTGCTTGCCGCAACACCCCTCGGCCAGGGCCTCGCCCAGACGGGCCAACGACCCGAGGGCGCGGTGATCGATGAGGTCACCGAGGTTCGGGCGACCGTCGAGTCCGTGGATCTGACCACCCGCGAGGTTTTGCTGCGCGGTCCCGAGGGCGGCCTGATGACCGTGCGGGTGCGGCCGGATGTGAGGCGTCTGAACGAGTTGAAGCCTGGGGACCAGATCGTGGCCCGCTACGCCGACGCAGTTGCGGTCCGGATGGCACGACCGGAGGAGGCGAGCATGCCTCCGTCCGTCCAGGCGGGTTCCGCCACCGCGGGGGCCGACCGGCCGCCAGGTGCCGTAGTCGGCGGCCAGACAAGCGCGATCGTCACGATCCAGGAAGTCGACCCTGTGCGGAGTGCGGTGACCTTCATCGGTCCCGCCGGCGTGCCGCGCCGCGTTGTAGTCCAGGATCCCGCCATGCGGGACTTCGCCAGTGGGCTGAAGCCCGGTGACCGGGTCAACGTGACCTACAGCGAGGCGGTCGCTGTTTCCGTCGAGCCAATGCAGCGGTGATCGCCCGTCCGGCGATGCACGTTCAGCGGCAAACAAGTGGAGTTTGTGCGCGAGACCTCGATTAGGAGAGCACGCATTATGCGGTACGCTTTGACCCTCGCCGGAGCGGCATTGCTTGTGCTGACTGCCCCGCCCAGCAAGGCGCAGATCGCGGAACAGACCTTCCGCGGCGGACGCACCAGCGACCTCGCTGCCCTCTGCGGCGCCACGGAACAGGACGGGCTCGGACAAGCGGCGTTGGGCTACTGTCAGGGCTTTGTAATTGCAGCCGGCCAGTACCACCGCGCCCTGAGCATCGAGGGCGGCGCTCAGCGGCCGAATTTCTGCCTGCCAAACCCGTCGCCGACCTTCGACCAGGCGCGCTTGGCTTTCGTCTCGTGGGCCCGAGCCAACCCGCAATTTGGCGCCGAGCCGGCGATTGACGGCCTCATGCGCTTCGCCGCCGCGACATACCCCTGCCCGGGCGCGCCCGCGTCCTGGCCGCGCCGCTGATCGAGGAGAAGAGACCGATGCGCTTGCGCTATGTCCTCTCAGCCAGCCTGGTTGCTGCAGTTTCCCTCGGTGGGTGCGCCGATCTGACCCCAACGCAGCAACGTACCCTGACCGGGACGGCGGCCGGCACGGCCGGTGGTGCCCTCATTGGCGCGATGGCCGGCGATGCCGGGCTGGGCGCGCTCATCGGGGCCGGTGTCGGTGCTGGCGGCGGGTATCTCTACGGGGCCAGCAAGGACAATCAGGAGCGCGCCTACCGGCAAGGTTATATGCAGGGGCGCGCCGCACAGCGCGGGATCTGAGGAACAGGCATGTCCTGCCGGATCGCACGATGCGGCCCTAACCCGCCGCCGAGGCCAATCAACAACGCGTCCCGCAAAGAGGAGCAGCGCGAT
Organism: Paracraurococcus lichenis; assembly: GCF_030657435.1. Classification (GTDB taxonomy): domain Bacteria; phylum Pseudomonadota; class Alphaproteobacteria; order Acetobacterales; family Acetobacteraceae; genus Paracraurococcus; species Paracraurococcus lichenis. The sequence continues at coordinate 3,106 of NZ_JAUTWS010000202.1, forward strand.
GAGCCGGCCGCACCTTCCGCTCTGGACCGCGGCGCTCTCCCTCCTGGTGATCGCGGCCGGTTCGCCTCCAGCACCGGCGACCTCGGCTGCCGCCGCCGCGGCAGCCACGGTGTCCACAGTAAAATCGCCCCCGCTCAGGGCCGATGAGCTGGACAGACTGCTCGCTCCTTATGCCGGCGCACCACAGGACAGCCTGGGCGTGGTGCTCGATGCCTGTCGTTACCCGGCCGATCTCGTCGAAGCGTCCGGCTGGTCGCAGCAGGCTGAGGCGACACGCGGCCCAGCAAAGCAAACCTGGCCTCCGACGGTGCGTCTGTTGGCGGAACGCGCACCACGCACGCTCGAGTACCTGACCCGCGATCTGGCGGCTACCTCGGCCCTCGGCTCCGCCTATCAGAACCAACCGAATGATGTCTGGCTCGCCTACGGGCGGGTGACCGAGCGGCAGCTGGAGGCAAGCGATGAGCCGGCAGGCGAGGCAAAGGCATCGTCCGGCGGTTCACGGCCCGCTCCGCAACCTCGGCCGCAAGCTGCACAGCCTTCGGCACCTGCCGCGCCCTCGTCGCCAGCGGCCCCGCCGGCCCCGCCACCAACCACCGCTGTAGGACGTCCAGAAGCCCCGCCACCGGCCCAGCAGACGGTCGTGGTGCAGTCCCAGGCCGAGCAGGGGCCGAGCACGGCCGGTGCGGCCCTTGCCGGCGGCGTCGTTGGTCTAGGCGCCGGTCTTCTAATCTCCGAGTTGGTACATGACGATGATGGCTGGGGGCACGGCATCCCCGGTCCGTATGCCGTGCCGCCGCCATACCTGCCCTATGGCGGAGCGACTGCCGGAGCGCTGCAGGCCAACCGCGTCAATGCCCTGTCCAACCTGCAGAACAACCGAGCCGCTGTTGCGCGCGAACT
>NZ_JAUTWS010000203.1 GCF_030657435.1 Paracraurococcus lichenis
GCGCGACCGGGGTGAAATCCGAAACGACGTCGTAGGGCAATCGCGGCGTGACGGCCGGCCCGGTCGAGTGCGTGGAACTGGTAGTGAAGAGCAGCGTCAGGCCGTCGGGAGCGGAACGCACCACCGCCTCGGCTGCCGGAATGCCGCCGGCGCCTGGGCGATTGTCGATGATGACGGACTGGCCCAGGCGCTCGGACAGGCCGGGCGCGATGACGCGGGCGATGGCGTCCGTCGCCCCGCCCGCCGGGAAGGGGAGCACCAGCCGCAACGGCTTAGCCTCGTCGGCGAGGGCCTGAGCGGCGAGCGCGGTGGCGGCGAAGCCCAGCAACGAACGGCGGTGCATAGGAACGTCCTTACCCGGCCCGGAGACGAGCGGCAATCGCCGCCGGCGCCACAACACTCTTACGCGCCCACGCCCGGGTCTCGGGAGTTCCTGTGCCGGATATCAGTCCCGCCTGCCGCCACTCAGCAGGGCATGCAGCAGAACGGCCCCGAAGGTCGCGGTGCCAATGCTGCCGAGCGCAAAGCCGCCGAAGCGTAAGGTGAAGTCGCCGGCACCGAGGATTGACGGCCACCTTCGCCCGCCGCGGGCCGATGCGCGCCGCCAACTTCTGACCCCAGTCCGTGATCGGGTTCGGGCGCGGATGCCGCGTCAGTAGCACGTTCGCGGCTTCGTAGAGGTAGGACCTCAGCAGCCGGTCGCCGCACTTCGAGATGCCGCCCGTGCGGTCCATCTTGCCGGATTGGTGGCGCTTCGGCGCAAGGCCGAGGTAGGCGCCGACGGCGCTTAATCTCCCGAACCGCCCCGGATCGTCGATCACCGCCACGTAGGCGAGCGCCACCACGACGCCGGCCCCGGGAATTGTCATCAGCCGCCGGGCGACATCGTCCGCCTTGGCGCGCGTTGATGCAGCCGTCGAGCACCGCCGTCTGCTCGCGCAGCGCATGCCAGGCGGCGAGCAACGGTTCGACGATGGCCAGCAGCGCGCCATTTCCCTCAACCGCGGCAAGTACGCGCGCCTCGAACGGCCCCTTGGACCCAGGGGCCACCGCCAAGCCAAACGGCTTGAGCAAACCGCGGACGGCGTTGGCCAGGTCCTGGCGCTGCGAGATGAGCTGAGCGCGGGCGACGAGGAGCATGCGAAGTGCCTGCGCGTCCATGCCTTTCACCGCCACCTCGCGGTACCAGCCTGTGCGGACCACCTGGGCAAGGCCGAGCGCGTCGTTGGCGTCGGTCTTGTTCACTTTCAGGGCGAGCGCCGCCTTGGCGTGGCGCGCGTCGAGGCAGGTGACCGGGACGCGCAGCCGCCGCAGCGCGAGGGTGAGCCAGTTGGAGAGCTGGCCGGTCTCGAGCCCGGCCCAGACCAGGCCGGGCGCCCTCCGGGCCAGGGTCTCGGCGATCGCCTTCGGCTCGGTCGGGCAGTTGCCGCGCCAGACGATGGCGCCGGTGTCGTCCACGACGCGAATGGCGGTGCTGTCGAGCGAGACGTCGAGGCCGGCGTAGTGCCGGATGGCGGGCTGCAGCTGGTTCATGGCGCGCCCTCCTGGAGAGTTCCTCCCCCTCGCGGAGCGTAGCACCGGCCCTCAGCCGACCTCCCGCCCGCGATGACGCCATGTCCCGACCTGCCGTTCGGCAGAGCGCCGCGCGCAAGCGCCGTCCAGAAGGCCGCGTAGCGTCCTGGACGGCGCGAGACGCGGGCGACAGTTGCAGTTGTCGCACCGACGTCCCGCATGCCGTCGAGAACCCTGACCGGTCGGCTGAGGCGCTGATCTACCTCATCGTCGAGCGGGGCTGATCCCGCATTGCCGTCAGGTCTGGCCGTCGTGGATCCCCGCCAGCCCAGACGAGCCACCGTACGATGGAACTTCTCGCGTTGCGGCCTGCTCTGCAAGGCGCAGCGTGATACTGACAGCATGCCGTCGGGATCACGTGTCAACTGGTGCGGCGCTTGCCCCCTGGCCCCATCGCCTCTGCCGACGGCAAGGGCAACGGGGCTTCGGCCGTGCGGGCGGCAGGCATCAGAGCGTCTTCAGATACTCCAGCAGCGCTCGTTTCTCGTCGTCCGTCAGGGTGGTGCCGAATTCGTGGCCGCAGCGGCTGTTGCCGGAATCGCGGTCCTCGCAGCCGGTGGTGCGCAGCACCGCCATCGTGCCGGGCTGCACCCGGGCAAGACCAACCGCTGTGGTGTCGTAAGCGGGACCGATCGAGAACTCTGCCGGGCGCGCCGCCGCTGGCTTCAGGAGGTCCGCGAGGGTCGGCACGGAGCCGTTGTGCAGATAGGGCGCGGTCGCCCAGATGCCCTGCATCACGCGGGCCTCATAGGCAGCGCCGGGCGTAGCCGCGGCGGCCTCGGCGCGCTGCGGCGCGGGATAGGCGCCCTCAAGGCTTGGTGCCTTCGCCGCCGCGACCGCCGCCGTCATGCGGCGTGGATCGCGCGGCGCCGCCAGGGCGAGCTTGCCCTGGCGCTGCAAGTCGGTCGCGAAGGGCGCCTGCAGGATCGAGCCGAAGACGGCGGCGCCGAGCAACTGCACCGCCGGTTCCTCTGCCTTCAACGTGCCGCCAAGTGGCGCCATGTGCCCCTCGAGCACGCCGGATTGCGCCGTGCGCGCCAGCAGGTTCACCTCGCGGCTGTCGGTGCCCACATCCTGGATCGGCGTCGCCCAGGTTTCCTCGAAGCCACGGAAGGCGCCCGGCTTGATGTCGTGGCAGCCAGCGCAGCCGCCCTGCGCCGGGTCGCGGGCGAATATCGCCCTACCCTGGGCCACGAGCGTCTGGTCCACCGCAAAAGGATAGCGCGGTGGGCCGATCCGCTTCAGCAGGTCCTCTAGCTTCAGTAACCCATCGAAATTGGCCGAGTTCTGCGCCACGTAGTTCACGCCGAGCAGTGGGATGCGCGGATCGGGAACCGGGTGGAAGGTGGCGAAGACCCCGAGCACCTCGCCCAGGTTGCGCGCCAGGGCAAGCACGTCGTTGCCGTTGTCCGCGAAGCCTGGCCACTGCGTTTTGTCCTGCTTCGCGGCATTCCACAGGAAGGGGTAGCGCACCGGCGCGTCGGCGACCCTGATGTTGGCGGGAATCAGGTAATCGGGCGGTGGGCCAAGATCGAGGCCGGTGAGGCGGTTGAAGATCATCGCCACCGCGTCCAGCCGTCCCGGGCCCCACGGGGGCGTCGGTAGGGAGCGCGCAATGATGGTGTGGTAGCGTCGGTACCAGCGCTCGACCTGCTGCTGCAACGCCGCCTTGTCCGCCGGCGCGGGCGGGTTGCCGAGCACGGCGACGGCGAAGGTGTCGAAGGCCGCTGGGTTCGCCAGCAGCGCACCGACCGCGCGGTCGAGATCGGCGAGGAAGGACTGGAAATCGGCGAATGCGGGGCCACCATCGACCCGCCACGCCCTGCCCTCCGCCTCGATTTCGCGCGTGTGGCAGGCGGCGCAGCTCATGCCGACCATCTGCCCGCCGGGCGGCCCGGCCAGGCTGAAGCCGACCGGCAGGACGGAGGTCGGCGCGTCGCGGTTGGGCAGGTAGCCATAGCGGGCGAGGCGGTCGCGCATGAAGGGTTGGCCGTCGGCGTCCTGCAGGGCCATGAGCCAGGCGGCGGGCATGAGTTGCGAGCCCTGGTCGCGGGTGTAGAAATCGGCGCGGGCCGCCTCGGTCCAGGCTGGTCCCTGGTCGAGCGTGCCGGCCTCGAGCGGCACCGGCCTCGGTGGTGGGGTGCAGCTGGCGGCGCCCACGGCCAGACCCAGGGCGATCAGCGATTGTCGCACGGTGTTTTACCCCCTCCCGCATTCCCAATAGGCGGAGAATTGCCCCGCTATGGCCGAGGCTAGGGCTTTGGCGGACCGGCCAACAACAATAATGATGCCGGAGCATGGGCATTGGGAACCCGACGACGTCAGCTCCGGTAATGGCGCCGGGCCCGCCGTTCCGCCTCTCGAGCCGCATCGCGTGGCGAAGACTGGCCCGAAGCGACGGAAGCGAACATCTGCACCAGTACGTAATCGGC
>NZ_JAUTWS010000204.1 GCF_030657435.1 Paracraurococcus lichenis
CAAGCTACTGCGTCATAAGCTGTGGTGGCGCCCCGCTCGACATCATCAAGCGTTATGTCGAGCAACAACGGGCACCCGACCGAAAGAGGCGAAGCAACAGGAACGCTTGACCCCTCCCTGATGGGAGGAGGCTGCGCTCAAAGCAGCTCACACCGCAGGCGTTTGCAGCGAGCTGGAACGTTCTGCCTTCTACGATAAGCCGCGGGGCAGCGATGCCGAGTTTGTCAGGCGAGAGGGGGGATATCGTGACAATCGAGATCAACGGCATGGCACATGTCGTGTTGACCGTGAGCGACTACCCGAGGGCTCGGGCCTTCTACGCGAGGCTGCTGCCTGCCTTCGGCATGAAGCCAGTGTTCGACGGCCCAAAGTTCACCTACTTCGTCGGCGCCAGGACGGCTATCGGCATTGCGCCATGTGACCCTGCCTATCAGGGAGAACGCTTCGTGCAGCAGCGAGTTGGTCTGCATCACCTCTGCTTGCGCGCCAGATCACGCGAGGATGTCGACCGATGTGCCGATCTCTTACGCGAGATGGGCGCCACCATCATTCACGCTCCTGCGCAAGGATCGTGGGCACCCGGCTACTATTCGGTTCTCTTCGAGGATCCTGACGGGATTCGGCTCGAGGTGAACCACGTACCAGGAGCTGGCGTACTGGCGCCTGGTGCCGTGTTCAACCCGGAGGATGGCTACACGGGCGCGCCGTGACGGAGCAATCTCCTCCTGGCATGTGACAGATCCACAGTACGGAAGCCTTGAAGCAGGTGGTGAGCCGGACCCGGGAAGGAGGGCTGCGCGGCACCCTGCCGCGCCCCTGGCGGCGGCCGGACCACCTGGGATCTCGGCATGTTCCGAATCGATCTCTCGGATGGCATCCTGCTGGTGCAGAGCGAGATCCAGGGCCGCGGCTTTTTCCAGAATGCAGGCGATAGGCGCCGGCGGGGAGATGGAGACCGGGCTCGCCTGGCGAACCGAGCGCCTCGCTGTTGCGCTCGACCATGCGCTCATCGACGCCACCTTCCGCACGGCGCAGCGGCTCCCCGGCATCCCTCGGCATCGGATTCGCTTCGACACGGAATGGCGGGCGACGAAGGCCTGGCGACTGGACGGCACGATCATCGTCAACTCGGACCAGTACCTGCGAGGAACACCTGTCCTCGATGACGGAGCCCCAATCCCTCGCCAATCGCAGTTCAGGCCGCCTCGTAAAGGCCGAGTCCAGCGAAATCATCGCTCAGCACGGTACGGGTGTCGCCGAGGCCCATCCATTCCCGCACCATCGTCGCATAGACGTGGCGGAAATCGAGCGTATGCCGCAAATTGCCATCCTCGAGCGCAAGCAGGTCGGGCGGCTGCCCGTACACTCCACCCCGCACTCCGCCACCCACGACGAAGACCGGTCCGGCGGTGCCGTGGTCCGTGCCGCCGTTGGCGTTCTCCGCCACGCGGCGCCCGAACTCACTGAACATCAGAAGCGCGACGTCGTCGCCGCGGCCGATGCGGCGCATGTCAGCGAGGAAGGCTGCGATATGGTCCGAGGTATACTTCCATAGCCTCGCGTGAGTATCGGCCTGATAGACATGCGTGTCGAAGGCGTTGTTGGGGTAACTCACATAGAAAACGCGGGTCGGAAAACCACCGGCAATCATCGCTGCGACTCGTTCCAGGCCGAAGCGATACAGGCCGTACTCGACCGGTGTGCGGTAGCTCGCGCAGGCTTCGCGCACCCGCAGCTCAGCAGAGCGGGCAGCGCGGGCGACATCGGCCATGAAGCGCTGCACCGGGCCGCGCGAGGTCGCACCAACCAGGTGCTGCAGGACCTCGCGCTCCGCATGCAGGCCCGTCCGGCTGAATTTCTCCGGGTCGTCGAAGACCAGCGGAACGTGTTCACGGGCACGAACCGCGAGCGACTGCCTGGCCTGCACGTTCACCAGGCAGTACGGGTCGGCCTTCGGGTCGAGCGCGTCGGCGAGCCGACCGAGCCAGCCATAGGTTTCGCCGCTGTTCGGCGCCGCCGTGTGCCAGTAGGCCATGGAGGTGAAATGCGAAAAGGAGGGCTGATCGTAGCCCACGCCCTGCACGATCGCCAACTCGCCGTCCTTGTACAGGCGGGCAAGTCCGGTCATCGTCGATTGCAGCCCGACATGGTCGTCCAGCCTGATCAGCCGCTCGGGCCGCAGGCCGAGCTTCGGGCGCGCCCGGTAGTAGGCGTCGTCGGCATAGGGGACGACGGTATTCAACCCATCATTCGCGCCCGACAGTTCCACCACGACCAGGATGCGGTCGGAGGTCCTGCGCGTCGCTGCCTCGGCCGACGGCGCGAAGACTGCCGAACCGCCTCTGGCGCCCAGAACGCTCAGCCCGACGCCGCCGACGCCGAGACGCAGCAGATCCCGGCGCGCCAGCCCCGGCTGATGGCGGTGCGGGAGGGGATCACGCGGGTCGGACATGGGCGGGGCTCCCTCTTCGCGGCAGCGCGGCCGTTCGCGCGCATGGTTCAGGCCAACTGGTACTCGGGCGTGCTCATGATGAGGTGGGTAAGCAGGCGCAACGGCTCCTCCATGTAGGAGCGAGCCCGGGCGATACTTGATGTGCCGAGTTGTGTCTCGAGGAAGCCGATCAGCCTCGCGCGGACCTCATCGTCGACGGGCATACCGAGGAAGCGATCGAGCAGGAGGTCCACGGTTTCCGCTGCGTCGACGCAACCGGCCTGCGTGACATTGTCGCTCAGACTGAACCGGGCTGCGGCACGCGGGATCGGTCGTATCCTTCGCATTGCCTGCTGCCAGCCCTGGAGGCTGGCGTAGCGTGTGTTGAAATCCTCCCGCCCCGCCGGCCGCGGGCCGCTCTCCGCAGCGCCGGTCTCGACCGCAGGCCCCTCGGCGGTGGCCGAGGCCACGTCCATCCCCCGCTGGATGCGGGTGTTCACCGCGCGCACCACAGATCCCGGATCGAGCATCGGATCGGTGAAGCCAATCATGTCGGGGAACATGACCTCCCGCGCGAAGTTGCCGCGGGCAAGCAGGGTGCCTGGCGTAATCCAGGCCCGGCCCTGCGCCCAGCCTGCGACGGTGGGTGGATTGAGCAGGACCTGACCCAACTCGCCGCACACGGCGTTGAAGTCCGGCACGCCTGGAAGCTCCCGAAGCCCGAGCCGCCGATAGGTGGAGACGATCATCTCGACCGGACTCTTGATGTGTGCTCCGACCGAAGCCGGGCTGTAGAAGTCGCGCGAGAGGAACAAGGTGCGCAGGAACGCCGCGATTTCGAAGTTGCAGTCCGCGAGCAAGCCGCCAAGACGCTGCCGGAAGGCAGGTGACAGCTCGTCGCGGACGAGGAAGCGGTACAAACGGTCGGCGATGTGCTGCGCCGTTGCCGGCTGCTGCATGATGATGTCGAGCACGGCCACGCCATCGAGCCGCCCGGTGTGTCCGAGCACGGTCTTGATGCCATCGTCGTGGCGGGTGACGTCCACCCGGAAGCTCAGATCGTCGGTCGTCCAGCCGGTGAAGGCACGGGCAGCTTCGCGGATGTCAGCCTCGGTATAATGGCCGACGCCCATGGTGAAGAGTTCCATCACCTCGCGGCCGAAATTCTCGTTGGGGGCGCCCTTCACATTGCGACCGGCATCGAGGAACACCAGCATCGCTGGATCCTGGGCAACCCCGACGAGCAGGTCGCGGAAATTGGCCGTGGCGCAGCGGCGGAACAGCGCCAACTGCGCCAGCATCTTGCGGTAGTCCCGCACCTTCTCCGCGCCTGTGGCGAAGTGCCCGTGCCAGAACAAGGCCATCTTTTCCTGCAGCGGGCGCGGCGTCAGCAACATCCGCTCGGCCCACCAGTTGGCGAGACGGCGGGTCTCGAGGGCAGTCGCGCGCAGCCAGAAGAAGAAGCGGTCCGTGACCGGTTGCAGGCGCAGTTCGCCCGCGGGTTTCACCGCGACCCCGATAGCGGCGCCGACCCGTTCGGCG
>NZ_JAUTWS010000205.1 GCF_030657435.1 Paracraurococcus lichenis
CTGACGGGTATCAGGAGAGCGGGATGCTGCTGGGCTATGCGCGGGTGTCCACGGACGGGCAGGACCACGCGCTGCAACTGGATGCGCTCCGGGGTGCCGGGTGCGAGAGAGTGTTCACCGAGACGGCCTCTGGCACCAAGACCGACCGGGCCGAACTCGCCAAGGTGCTGGAAATGGCGCGCGCCGGGGACACGGTGGTCTGTTGGCGCCTCGACCGACTGGGCCGCAGCCTCCGGCACCTGATCGACATCGCTGAGCAGCTTGAGCGCCGCGGCATCGCGCTCCGGTCCCTGACGGAGAGCATCGACACCTCGACACCTTCCGGCCGGTTCCTGTTCAACATCCTCGGGGCGCTCGGCCAGATGGAGCGCGAGATCATCATTGAACGCACCAAGGCCGGGCTGCGGGCGGCTGCCGCCCGTGGCCGGCGCGGTGGTCGTCCGCCGGCACTGAATGAGAGCAAGATCAGGGCGGCCCGGGCGATGCTGGCGAGCGGCACGATGACCGCGGCGGAGGTGGCGCGGCAGCTTGGGGTCGCTCCGTCCACCTTGTACCGGCACCTGCCCGGCGGCCGGAGCGCGCTCGACGCGGCAGCGTAGCCGGCGATGCAGTCGACTGCACTCGCCGGAATGGTAGAGGCGGGCGGGACGTCGCGCTCGTGTGGCCTGAGGGATGGAGCACGAGCGCCCACATCCCTCGCTGCCAACCTCAGTGCAGGTGCTCGATGCCGTCCTCGACGTCGCCCTCAACGTCGTCCTCGGGCTCCAAGAAGAACTTTTCAAAGCCCAAGTGGGCGCGAACAGAATGCATGATCCGCTCGCGGGCAGCGTCGTCGGGCACGAGCGCTGCAAACAAGTCGATCATATCCTCGCAGTCGCTGGCCTCCTGTCGGACCTCCGGCAGGTGGGGAATGGTGGTGATAGTGTAGGCCAGCGCCTTGACGATGAGGTAGTCATCGCGGCCGGTGATGCTGGTCTGGGCCTTGGTGTTGATCCGCTTGGTCATGATGATGTGCCCTTCGATTTGCGCCTTCATGGCGTGCTGCAATGGGTTGGTCGTATTCAATTCGCGGGGTGAGATTCAATATTCACGCGCTCGCCCGATGGCCGGGCTGCACGTCGCGGACAGCGGCTAGCCGCGGCGCCGGTGGTGGTTGGCGTTGACGACCTTCCGACGCTCTGCGCGCCGTGCGGCCAAAACCTCCTTCGGAATGCCGGGTGAGACAGGCACGACCGCGGTCGTCGGCTTGGCGCCGGCCGCGAGCCGTCGCGTGATCTCGGCCTCGATCTGCTTGACCGAGGCGCCGGGGAATTGGGCATTCAGTTTTTCCCGGAGGTCCCGGACGATGGCGTCCAGCGTGCTGGCGGCGGCGTCGCGCGCGTCGTCGTGGGCCATGCGGATGAGCTTGCTGCGGATGCGCTGCTCGATGGGTCGGTTTGTCATACAGGACCGGATATCGAGATCGCGGGAGACGAGTCACTATTAATCGCCTACTATTACACCTACTCGACTACCCGCCCCGCCACTCGCCGGCGTCGGGCGCTGGTCACACCTGAGAACGCAGCTTGTTCAGCTTCTTGGTGCAGTCAGCCTGCGTATCACTGATGCGCTGCGCCAGTTTCCGGCGTCGCTCGCTTTCCCTGCGCCAAGCCTCGGCGTCCAGCGGTCCTTTAGGTTTGGTGGTCCCAGTCTCCTCGACGATCTCGTCGTCTGCGATGATCTCGTGCAGCCGCATGGGCGTATCCTCCTCATGATGACCCCGACCTGTGACCGCCGCATGGGAATGGTGGATACCGGCCCGGGCGAGGCCAACGTCGAGGGACACTCTATTTATGGACGCCATTTCTGGACGCCCCGGGCGGGCGTGGCTGCGTCGGCGTGGATGGTGGTGGTGGTGGCCGCCGGCGGAGCGTGGGTGACCCCGGGAGCAGTTCGGGGCGGAGATAAATACCGACGGCCGAGGCGCTCATGCCGGAGCCACTCGCGCGGGACTCAACAACATGCCTTACACTGATGACAGCGAATATCCCTTCCGGGCTCCACATTCGCACCGCTACAAGACGGTCGCCCGGATCGACCCGGCCGATCACCGCCGGCTCAAACGCTTTATCGAGGACCGTCCCGAACTGCGGCTGCTCGGCATCGAGGACAACCTACCTGACCAGTGGGGCGTCCACGTTGGATGTGCCTCCGAGCGCGTCCGCGACGACTTCGACGAATGGGTCTACAACACGCTCTGAACCACGAACCGGCCGCCCTCTGGGCGGCCGTTCTGCTTTACTGCCTCCAGTAGCAGCGTCTCCCACCGCGTCAGTGCGTCGAGCATCGGCCTGACTCTGCGGCTCCGGTCATAGCGCCACGTGATGCCGATCTTGGCCTCGATGCTGTGCGCCAACAGGAACGCAATTAGCATCTCGTCTACGTCGGCCCCTCGGCTCATCAGACCTCACCCATCAACCTGATGGTCTCCGCCGCCACCTTGTCGGCGGCGGCGAGCAGAGCGGTGTCGGCGGAGTGGATGTACCTTCTGGTGACGCTGTGCCCCCGGTGCCCCAGCAACGCCGCGATGGTCGCGTCCGCCAAGCCAAGGTCGGCGGCGAGCGAGGCGTAGCTGTGCCGCAGGACGTGCGGCGTCACGTCCTCGGTCAGGCCGGCGATCCGGTGGACGGTCCTCGACCAAACTCGGCGGAAACCCTTCATCTCTACGTCGCCGCCCGGGGCGCGGAACACCACCTCGCCCGGGAACATTTCCCGCAGAATCGAGCAGGCCGCCTCGGCGAGCGGACGCATGGACGCTCCAGTCTTGGTATCGGTGAGCCGGGCTGTTCGGCGGACGAGGTCGACCTCCGACCAGCGCAGCCCCAGCACCTCACCCGACCGCCAACCCGTCAACAGCATGAACCGGAGCGCCGCAAGGCCCGGGCCCCAGACCTCATCGTCCTCGCCGGCGATCAGCGCCTCGCCGAGCCTGCGGTATTCATCGGGCTGGAGCCGTCGATCACGCCGACCGTCGGCTGGGCGCACCACGCCCTGTACCGGGTTGTCACTCCGCAAACCGAGCTTGACCGCGTAGCTCATGATGGCGCCGAGCAGGCCGATGGTCCTGCTGGCGGCACCCTTGCCACCCCGGACGTTGGACAACGCGTGCCGCTTGTCGAGTTTGGTCCGCTTACTGGTGCCACCCTCGGCGATGCGGTGCATCAGTCGCTCGACGTCATCGCAGGTCACCGCGCCGACCGGGATCGGCCCCAGCACCGGCTTGATGTGGGCGGTGATCCTGCTCCGGTCCGTGGTGAGGGTCGAAGGCCGTTTGGCTACCCTGCGCCGGGTCAGCAGCCGCCCGGCCTCGGCGTCGTCGAGGTATCGGTCGCAAAGGTCGGTGACGGTGAGCGTGGCACCATGGCGCCGGGCCTGCCGCTCGACGGAAGGGTCGCCACCTCGGGCGACCTCGCCGAGTAGGCGCAGCGCCTCGGCACGGGCCGTCTCCGGCATCCACGGTGAGCCGTGCCGACCGATGGTGTACCAGCGTTGCCGGCCCTCGGCCGTCCTGTAGAACAAGATATAGCTGACGGTCTCGCTCTTCTGCCGGCGGGCGCCGAAACCGATCACCGCCGCATCCCAGATCATCTCGCCCGAGCGGAGGGCGCGCACTTCGCGCAAGCCGATCCGCCGCCGCCTGTTCTGTACCACCACGCCGTCCATGGCGCGGCAGGTGGCTCTCCCAAAATGATACCGCTAGAAATTCCGGACTCGGCGACCAGCAAGCAGGTAGCAAGCGGCAAAGGCACCCATCGTCGGGCCTGCGCGGCACCTTCCTCCGCGCAAGCCTCCCGGAACTCCAGCATCAGCCACGCCTGCCGTCGTCCGAATATTGCTCCGAAGGCAAAGGTCGTACGTTCGAATCGTATCGGGTCCGCCA
>NZ_JAUTWS010000206.1 GCF_030657435.1 Paracraurococcus lichenis
TCCACGCTGAATCGCCCACCGGCCGACCTATCCCCGATGAATCGCCCACTGTAGCACGATGAATCGCCCACCGACCGAATCTAGCCAATACGATGAATCGCCCGCCAGGAGACCGGTTATCCACGCTGAATTGCCCACCTACTACCTATAGGACTCCTATACTCTTTCCTATAGAGGCGCACGCGAGGCGCGGAACGACTGGAAGAGCCAAGGAATGGGCTGCGAAGCGCAGGTCGAGAAGGTGGGGGTGGGCGAAGGCCGCCCCGAAAGAAACTCGACCCTCCCGGAATCTTGGACGGCGACGCAAGCGAGGAATGCACCGAAGGGAGTGGGCGATTCATCGTAGTGGGAGGCAACCCCTAGCGTCATAGTAAGCCATAACACTTTTACACTAGCATCCTAGGACACTAGGCTTCTGCTTCGGCCGTCCTACCCTCCGCACCGCCACTTGGTCGCCGCCGCTTTTGGAGTCAGCCCGACAGTCTCAGCCTCATCGCTGCTCCCCGGAGTTGCGCCACTGGCATCGGGTCAGGGTGCCAAGGGTGTTATCAGAGGTGAGCTGGGACTGCCGCATTGTTTGCACCCGGCCGAGCTGGCGGCGCGCGTATTGCGCTGGCGCCGCAAGGGGAGCTCGAAACGGGATCAATTATCGAGTTGCCTGAAGAGACGAGCACTCCCCACAGGGTAAGGGGACAAGCAGGAAGCAGCCCCAAAGCGTTGCCGCGCAGGTAGACGACGAAGCGGGTTATGCGCCGGCGGCTCTGGCAGCCTCCGTCTCTTCCAAACGAAGGTGCTCACGCGAGGTCTCCAAGGTGTTCTCCAGGTTCGCCAGCACCCGCCGCGCCATCTCGGCGGCCTGGGGATGATCGTCGGTGATCATCTCCCGCAGGATTTCGGCCTGACGGGCGCACCTCGCCTCTCCCTCCGCGACATGGCGTCGCGCGGTTTCCAGCGGTGTTTCTGCTTCCCTCATCGGCTTGTTCCGTCCTTTGCAAGCCCAAACCGATGAGGTGGTCCGCAGATCCGTGCTTGCTGGCGAATACGACCTCGGCAGCTCAGCCGCAGGCCGCGCAGGTCAGCAGCCCGCGCTTCTCCCGCGCCGCTTCCACCAGGTAGCCGCAGCGAAGGCAGTTCGCGCCGTCATCCTCCCCTGCAAAGGGATCAGCGAAGGAACGCACCTCCTCGTTCGCCGCCTTGCCTGCCTCACTGCGGTGCGTGTGCCGTTGCCTGACACCCTCTGCTTTGGGTGCGGCAGCGGCGGCCTCTGGAGGAGGTATCTCTGGCTGTGGCGGTGACGGCTGCCACATCGGCATGACGTGGGTGGCCGGCGGGGGCGGCGGCTCGGGTTCGGCTGGCAGCACGTCCTTCAGGAGAGCGGGTGGTGCCGGCTTTGCTCGGAACCCCTCGGGCCAAGTCTCGGCGCGCAGGCTCCGATCTGCAAAACGCGGAGGCGCCGCGGCCTGGTTCGGTGTCTTGCGCCGAACCTCTACGACTTCAACAACTCGGCTCTTGCCGGGAGTGCCTTTGCGCGGTGTGCTGACGATGAGGCGCTTTTCACCGCTGTCTGAGGCGTGTGCTTCCTGCCTTCTCCGGCCGGAGAAGACGCGATCTGCTTCTGACATGTAGCTCCAGGGTGTGGAGACTCGATAACGTCTCCACTGATCTCACGGTAATCGCCCGAACGCGCTCTCCCGAATCACGAACACTGGCAAATTTGAGTTGCTGCTGCAGTGTGCGGGCTCCGTGACGGCGACAGCGAAGGGCTAAATCAGGCGTCCTCAGGAACCGCGCGAAGCCCTTCTACATGCTCACCGCGCTCCAGCATTGTCAGTGCCTTTCTGCCAACGCTCCATGCGTCTTCCGCATTGGCGAAGATCGGCTCGGACGCCAGCACGACGAAGTCGCTTCCCTCCTTGCACACTCGCCAGCGCCAGCGGCGTGACGAGCGCGAGAGAAGCTCGACCTTCACGTAGCCGAAGAAAGCAGGACGCTGATTGCGCGACATCACAGGAAACCCATCAATCTGCGGCCCTGTTAACTCGCCCGAAACAAGATATTACCGCACCAAATTTTCAACTATTGGTGCTATTTTGGCCTGCGCTCGATCGCTCGTGGGTCTCCTCTGTCGCTGCAAACTCCTGGGTGCCTTCCGGTATCCATATTCCGAGCGCCGAGAAAATTCGGAGGGGGGTGCCCGCTTCCCGGAACGGAACAGGAAGCGGGCACCAAGTCCGCCGCTCCGGGTCTAGGGCAAAGCGGCAGGTTCACGTAACGCGACCCACTTCACTTCAGAATCGCAATGGCGCGTGAGCGCGCGCGGTACATCATCGGAGGGGACGGCCCGCCTCCCAGGGTATGGGGGGCTGGGAAGCGGGCCGGAGCGGTGCCGCTTGGGTTTGGGGGCAAGCGGCAGCGGTTGTTTACCTGCTGCAGCATGCTTCGTCATTGCAACGGCTCGCGAACTCTCTTCTCCGCTCGGATTATTCGTGATAACGCTTCTTCTCACGAGCAATGCTGAGGCGTGCTGATGGCTTCCGCCGACCCCCCCAGCGACCCGCAAGCCGCCCTGGTCCCAACCGTCACCGAAGCCGGCGACTTGGCCCTCGTCCCGGTCGAGACCATCCAGCGCGAGACCGAGGCCGCCGTCGCCTTTGCTCTGGCTGACAAGGCGGCCGCGACCCGTCGGGCATACCGCTCCGACTTCGAGCGCTTCGACGCCTGGTGCACCGCGCGCGGCGTCGCCTCGCTGCCGGCCGAGCCGAAGACCGTCGCGGCGTTCCTCGCGTCGGAGGCCGAGACCGGCGCCAAGCCCGCCACGCTGGCGCGCCGCGTCGCCGCGATCCGCTATGCCCACCGTCTCGATGGGCATGAGGCGCCGACCAGTGCGGAGGCTGTCCGTGCCACGCTGCGGGGCATCCGGCGCACCAAGGGAACGGCACCAGCGCAGAAGACACCGGCGACCGCTGGCACGATTAGCGATCTGCTCAAGCAGGTGCCGATGGACACCCTGCGCGGCCTGCGCGACCGGGCCATGCTGCTACTCGGCTTTTCCGGTGCGTTCCGGCGGTCCGAACTCGTCGCGCTCACCGTGGAGGACCTGGTCTTCGTGCAGCAGGGCCTGCGCGTGCGGATCCGGCGCAGCAAGGGTGACCAGGAAGGCCAGGGCCAGGAGATCGCCATCCCGCACGGCACACAGCTACGGCCGGTCGAGGCACTCCGCACGTGGCTGGACGCCGCAGGCATCATCACCGGGCCCGTGTTCCGCCGCATCAGCAAGGGCGGGCGGCTCGGCGAGGATGCGCTGACTGCCGAGGCTGTAGCGCTGGTGGTGAAGGCTTACGCCGAACGTGCTGGCCTGCGACCGGAGGAGTTCGCGGGCCACAGCCTGCGGTCGGGCTTCCTCACCAGCGGCGCCGAGGCTGGCGCGTCGGTGTTCAAGCTGATGGAGGTGTCCCGACACAAGTCGCTCGACACGCTGCGCGGGTACGTCCGCCGCGCCGAACTCTTGAAAGACCACGCGGGCGAGACATTCCTGTAGGCATCTCGCGCTGCTCTAGCTCATTGTCGTTCGCCGCCTCTGCACCCTCAACGTGCGTCACCGCCGCGAGGAGATCAGCGACTGACGAGTAGCGCCCGACAGCCCTGTCGGTGGCGGCATCGATCAGGAGCAGGCCGGCCGGCATCTTCCTGATCAGCCAAGTCGGCGCAAGCTCATTGCCTCTCATCTTTCGGCTGGGGGTGATGATGCTGAGCGCCTCGTAGCCGGTCGCGGTCGGCATGGCCTGAACTGACCAGGCGGGTCCACGGAATGCACACCAT
>NZ_JAUTWS010000207.1 GCF_030657435.1 Paracraurococcus lichenis
ACGATGGGTGCCTGCAAGGCTTGGAGGCGCTTGTTGATGAGGTCGATTTGCTTCGTCGCGTTGTCTACCGCTGAGATGCGGATCGAAAATCCATTAGCCATCGTTCGTCACCTGGGCGCGCTGCGCCTCCGTCATCTTGTTTGCTTGGTCGCGCCACATCGCAAGTTCAGTGCCCGTCAACTCCCAAGCTGCATTCGGTCCTGAGGGCGGCCAGTGGAAGTGAAGGGAGAGCTGAAAGATCAGCTCTCGCCAGTTTCGGGGCCAGGTTCCAAAAAAGCTTCTAGGTACCTGAAACCTTGAGCCAGCTTGCGAATGGGTAGCTGCTCGATAATCTGGCGGCTGTGGCCGCTGACCTTGGAGATCAGGGAGATCTGGTACTTGTAGACCGTATCCGGCGTGTTGCCGTTTCCAATCTCCGCCAGCGCCTGCTGTACCTCGCGAGCCTTGGGCTCACGAAGCACGACACTGCTGACGCTCTTGCCATTCCACTCGATCGGCTCATCAAGCTCGATCTCCAGCTCTGGCAAAAGCTCCTTGGTGTTGGACATCAGAAGATCTCCACCACATCCACGCCTTCGAAGCGAACAGAGAAGGTGCCCTCGGAGGCATCGACCTCCTGGACATCAACCACCCACATCAGCGAGCCGATAACCTGCTTGCCGTTCGCCTGGATCAGCTGAACTGTCGCAGCGGTCATGCCGTTGAAGTCGGCGACGCTGGTGTTGATGTCGCGAATCGTGCAAGCGATGAAGCCTGCAACCGGAAGCTCCTTGTAGCCATGCACGCCGTCGAGGCCAGTCATCGTCTCACGACGCACGCTGCTCGGGCTGTAGGTTAGGCCGTCCACCAGTGCGAAGGACGAACCGTTGATGGTGATGCTGGAAATACCAGCTACGCGCTTTGCTGCCATGTTATTGGTTCCTTGTTATTGGGCACGGCGCACAGCGCCGTGCCAGGTGTCCTTGGTGGATCAGGGCTTGGTAAATTGTACAAGTAGCTTGGTGATGCGCAGCTGGTTGGCCACTGCAATCGGTAGCAAGAGTGCCACCACGCCGTTGCCCTGGTTCTCAGCTACGATGCCACGAGCGAAACCCGCCGCATCCTGTGCAAGTCCAGCGTTAACCTGATTGCGGTACCAGCCGATGACCTCGCCCTTGATGATCTGAGCAGTAACAGTGTTGCTGCCTGCCGGGATGGAAGTGCCATCCTGCACCAGCTTCACACGACCAAACTTCACGGACAGCATGTCCTTGACGTCGCGCAGCAGAACCTGGAGCGTGGCCAGGGTCTCGGTGTCGAGGTAGCTGCTGTCAGGAGCACCAGTGGTGTTCGTCTGGTAGGTGGTGACGCTGCGATCCAGGATTACCTGGCCTGCATCGTTTATGCGGGTAGTAGAGATGCCGTCGAAATACAGGGTGTTGCGCTCAGTCAGTGAGAAGCGAGACTGCTTGGCAGGAGCCTTCACCGGGAGAGCGATGTTCTGAAGCGGTAGTGCCGGATCAGCGGAGAGGCTTTGAGCGCAAACGCCAGTGTAGGCAGCAGCCCAGAGGTACACGGGCTCAGGTGCGTCATTGAAGCCAAGCACGGTCAGGTGCTGATCATTGAGGCCATTGCCGAAGGTGGACAGGTTGCCGACAGTGGCTTCCTTCGCGCTGAACGCATGACCGTATAGCTGTAGGAAGGGGCTCCAACGGCCGACAGTGTCGTTGAGCAGTGTGGAGACTGCGCCAACTGAGGTGCTGTCGGTGTAGGGCGTGCAGATGTAGGCATAGGCGGTATCTGCCAGCGCGGTGAAGTTCAGGACCGGCTCACCAGTTCCAGCGGTGCCAGCACCGATAGCGACAGTCACACCAGTCGGGGTAAACTCGCCAGCAGCCGGGCCGCCGTAGTTGACGCGCAGGTCGATGTCACCGGCTGCGATGCCCTTGTGGCGGGCAGTCACATTCACAACGTTGGTGGAAACGCTGGAGGTGGCCGGAAGGTCGATGGCGGCGTTGATCGCTGCATTGAGTGCAGCAGCCACGGCCGTGTTCGCATCGCCTGCTGCGACGCCAACCTGGATGTTGGTGCCAGCCACGTAGACGTTCAGTGTGCCAGCAGCCGTAGCAGTGCCGGTGATGGTGATCGTGTTGGATGCCTGGGTACCGGCGGCGTTGTCGGCCAGCGGCAGCACGTACACGGTACCGAACGCGTCAGCCTCGCGGTACTTCTTGTACATCAGCGACAGCATGGAGCCGGCGCCAAAGGTGGTGCGTGCCTGATCGTATGAGGTGACGAGCACGGGCACGTTGGCAGTGGCAGTGCCGCTTGCTAGCATCTGGCCGATTATCAGCGTGGGCTGATTGACTGTGCTGGCGTTTGCACGGCTCGGATCAATCTCGCCGTACACGCCGGGTGCGCGCAGCGATGCCGGGATGGTCTTGAAAGTGATGGTCATGGACGACGCCTCCTTTACGGGGTCTTCTTTGTCTTGGCGCCAACAGGCGCGCTCACTGCCGCAGCGTCATCCGCTTTGGCCACCACGTCACCATCAGCGAGGCGACGTAGCCAATACTCAGATTCAGGCACCTCGCGGCCCTCTACGGGCAGCGAAGCGAAAGTTTGTGGATCACGGACGATGAGTCCGCTCTTGGGAATTACGAACATGCGCTGCCCCTGGATGTTTGGAATACCGGTTATTTATCGGGGTAGCGCGATCTGGACGTATGCGCGGTTTATTGGTCGAGAGCCGCGTCAAAGGACCATGTGTTGGCTTCGTTGTGGCCAGTGATGTGCAGGAGCGGTTCGCTAGGCTCCTTGAAACCATCCTGGTCGGTGAGCCAGATGTCTCGGCTGTAGGTCATCTGCCAGCTTAGGCGAGCGCCATCCATGTCAACGAGACTGCCGCCCTCATACTGGAAGCCCTTGGCTTGTCGCTCAGGGTCCATCTTCCAATTTAGCAGTGCCTTGTGAACGGCGTACTTGGTTGCCTCGACACTGATGGTCGCTGTCTGCCCACGCCTTTCCACATTGTCGAGGATAAGCATCACTGACACGCTCTCGGTGACAATCTGCGTGAGCCCGTTGCTATCGGTGTTCCCTTCGGCGTCGTCGGCCATAGGAATCACGTAGGCGCAGGGAGTGGACAGGTAGCCATTTTTCATGGCCTTCTCGTACTCAGCAGCACCACCCACTTGTTTGTTGAGCATGGGGCAGTATGTCTTGAGTTGTGCGATTACCCGTGCGATGTCCATCTCACTTCGTGCCTCCGGTGATGCTGTTCTGAACGGCCTGCTCCAGCTTTGCCCGGATCATGGCTTGCGTCTGCTCAAGTGCGACACTGAGAAAAGGCCGCGGCTCTAGCACGCGCTTGGTTGTCGGCGTGCCACGCTTGTTCCTGCCAGTGCGCTTGCGGCCACCACCACCGACGGCGCCTTTTTCGAGGAAGAGCGCGTAGAACTTGGTGTCTTTCACAGAGACGCTGTCACCCGTCTTGCTGGGACGTACCTTGATGGATGACGCAAGCGCGCCAGTGCGGCTGACAGGCGGTAGACCCGGCTTGCTTTCCTTGCTGCTGCGGATGAGTGACCGTGCCTTGCGGGCTACGATGGCGCCGATTGCTCTCAGAGCTTTGCGTAGGTCGCGCTTGCCATAGACGATGGCGTAGGCCGGGACCTCAATGTCGAGTTTGAACATCAGTAGTCCTCGTGCCGTTCAAGCTCAGCATCCAACACGAGGAAGCGGTGACGGCCCTGCCATTCGCCCACTCGATAAATGCGAAACACCTCCTCGCGGCTGCTGCCATCGGGAAGGATGCTCGTTCGCAGGAT
>NZ_JAUTWS010000208.1 GCF_030657435.1 Paracraurococcus lichenis
CCCTTCAAGGCCGGGAGGATGTCAGTGTCCCGCGAGCTCCCCTCCGGCGCACGCCCGGAATGTGGATATCGGGCAAAGCCAGGATGGGAAGGACGGCAGCAGCAGCGCGTATCAGACGACACGCCGCGGCCGGGTTCGCCTGCATGTCGGAAGTGCGGGTGCGTGGCCTCGGCGGATCGGGCCTTGTGACCGGCCCGGTCCGCCCTGCGCCATACCGCCGATCGCCGCGCAGGCCGGGACACGGGCGCCGGTGGCCGGCTGATGCTTTCGCTGCGGTCGTTGGCATGCCGGCAGACTTCGAGTCGCCGTCCCCGAGTGTGGAAACGGGCGAGGCCGGACTTTCCCTTGCCCACAGGCTCAGTTGTGGAGACGAGCGAGGTGGGTGTGGAAAGGAGCGAGCCGCACCCACGAAGATTCAAGGCTTAGCGCGGTTATCCCGTGGAGTCTGGCGAGGAAGCTAATAGTAGAATTACAAATATCTTCTCTAGTAGCTTCCTCGCTGCTTTCCACGGCGACGCCGCCGGGTCGATCAGGCTATGGCTTGCGAGATCACATCAGGTTCATTTCAGGCGATGAGGGTTGGCGATGGGGACGGTGCACGATCTGCTCGAGGCGAAGGGCAAGCAGGGTGCGATCGAAGCCGGCTTTGCCCGTTCCATCGTGGAGGCTGCAGCGCAATATCTCGCGGATGAGGACAATGCGCTCGGCTTTGCCTATTCAGGCTGGGCGCAATGCGCCCTGCCGCACAAGCGCCTGCCGGATGACGCCGCCTGGTCGATCTCGGCCGAACGCCTGCGATTGATGGTCGAGCCCGGCCGGCGCCCGGTCGGCGAGGATCCGCAGGCCTTCGAATGGGTGGGCGTCCCCTATGGCAGCCATGCCAGGCTCATCCTCCTCTACCTGCAGACCGAGGCGCTCCGCACCGGCTCGCGCGAAGTCGAGCTCGGGACGTCGCTGCGCGACTGGCTCGGCCGCATCGGCGTCTCGGTCGGCGGGATGACCGGCCGCAGCGTGCGAGACCAGGCCGAGCGGATCTCGCGCTGCCGGCTGACCTTCCACCTGGCGACGGCGGGCAAGGCCTCCGGCCTCGTCAACCAGAGCATCGTGGACAAGGCCCTGTTCATCGAGAGCGGAGCGAGCAAGCAGGGCCGACTCAGCCTGGAGACGGCCAAGCTCAGCGAAACCTTTTATGAACAGTTACAGAAGCACCCCGTGCCGCTTGAGGAAGCGGCCATCAAGGCACTGAACAACAACGCGCCGGCCCTCGATGTCTATATGTGGCTGGCCTACCGCCTGCACGTGCTGACGGCCGACCGCCTAGTAACCTGGAAGGCGCTGAAGGGGCAGTTCGGAACCGGCTTCCGCGAGATGTACCACTTCAAGCCCAAGTTCAACGGCTCACTCTCCCTCGCCCTGGCGGTCTATCCCGCAGCGAGGATCGAGGTCTCGGAACAGGGCGTCATCCTGAAGCCCAGCCGTCCTCCGGTCGCGCCGAAGACCTACGCCTTGCGCTCCACCTGAGGTGGGACGCATCACCCCGCGCCGGCAGACGAGGCTGGCAGCCGGCGACCATTCATCGGGGCTTGGGTGACGCGCGGTCTCCGGACCGCCCGCCGGCCGCACCAAGCTGCAATTTCCCCATCCACCGGAGCAAACAGTGCCTGAGTCGACGCACTCAGGCACGATCACTCGTCCGATCAGCCACAGGGCTGACCGGTCGGGGCATGTCAGCGCATACACTAACCCGCCGGCTTCGGCGCTGACCTGGCCAGTCCCGAGACCAGTTCAGCCCGCCCTCGCTGGATTCCACACCACGGAGCGCCTCGCCAGATTCCACACCCATCAGCCTGACCAGGACATGCGGTCCTGGGTTTCGCCGCCGAGGGAGTCCGGCAGACTGCAGCGGACGCGTGGCAGCCCGGATCGGCCCTCCGACCTGGACCACCGAAGCATCAGGTGCCGAGCCAGTTCATATTCAGGCAAAGCGATTTTCGCAGGATCGCCGTGACGGCGATAAGCGACATGGCATCGCCGGCTGCGCGTCCCCGCCATTGCCGGCGGATGCAATGGGGGGAACCAGGCCCAGTTATGATCCAAGGCACCGAAGCCGCTCCCTGCCTGCGATCGGGCCCGCCCGCCGCGATCACCTTCGGCCCGGTGTTGCCGGAGCATCAGGAACCCCCCCCTGCGCAAGCCACCGTGGAGTGCTGCGTGAGCGAGCTGGTCCTGGTTCTCGATACCAGCCCCACCTCCGTGGAGCTGCAGGTTTTCGAGACCGAAGGCATGATCCTCCGCTGGGCACTGATGGTGCAGGGGATTGGTGCCATGCCGCACTTTATCGCGCAGGATGGGTGGCGGCAGCCCCTCGCCGGGCAGGACTGGCCGGAGGCCGAGGCGCTGGCGGATCACCATGCTGCCTTGCTCGCCATCTTCGACGGGTTCCAGCGGGTGGCCGGCAGCCGGCGGGTGGTGGCCATTGGCCACCGCCTGGGCCATGCCGACACCGAGGTCCCGGGCCCCATCCTCATCGATGCTGCCGTCCTGCGACATCTCGAGCGCGCGCTGCCGGAGGCGCGAGAGGGACGGGCGCACAGCCTGGCAGGACTGCGGGCAGCGACGGCGCTGTTCCCTGAGGTGCCGCAGATCGCCTGCTTCGAGACGGACTTCCACCTGCGGCAGCACCCGGAGCCGGACGGCCGCGCTGGCCCGGCCCGAGGCCGCGTCCGACCTTCCAAGGGGCATGGGGCGCACGGCCTGTCCCACGAATATGTCTGGCGGCGCCTTGCGGCGGAGGATCCGGCCCTCGCACGGGGTCGCATCGTCGTCGCACATCTCGATCAGGCGGCGTCGCTCTGCGCCATGCGTGCGGGCCGAAGCCTGGACAGCGTCGCCATCGAGTCCTGGGAGACGCCGCCCGCCGCGTGCGCCTGCACCGACGCCGTCCCGGACGGGCCGCAGCGGCCGGAGGCAGATTGCCGGATCGAGACGGCTGAGGCTCTCTCGGCTTTCGTTTGGCGCACCCGCCGCGAGATCGGCGCCCTGGTCGCGGTGCTCGGTGGCCTCGACGCACTGGTCTTCACCGGCGAGGTCGGGGAGCAGTCGGCCGCGATGCGCGCGGCCATCGGCCGCAGCCTAGGCTGCCTCGGCATCACGGTCGATCCCAGGCGCAACGCCGCCGGCACCGCCGAGATCGGCCGCATCGGCGCGCCGGCGCGCGTGCTGGTCCGCCGGTCAGACAAGGCACGGATGGTCGCCGAGCATGTGCTCGAGATCCTGCCCGTCGGTCAGCGTGCGGCTGCCTGACCTGCGGCACGCCGCGGCATCGATGGAGGCACCGGAAAGGTGGCCGTCGCGGCTGCGGCGCGGCATGCTCGTCGCCGGACAACGGCCATCCTGGCGATGGTGCCAGGACAGGATCCTGTCGAGCGGAGCGAGCGAGATGCGGGATCTGCAGCCAGGTGCCGGGTACGGGGCGTGCAGCCCGATCATCGCGTCTGGGCCAGCGATCGGGTCAGGGGTGCGATGGGCCGCAATCGGCGGGGCCGTGCTGCTGCCGCTGCTGCTCGGGGGCTGCACCAACGAACTGGCGCGGGACCCGCTCGCCGCGCAGTACTACTCCGATCCCGCCTATGGTGGTCGTCGCAGGGCCTTCCAGCCAAGGCCGGAGGCCTTCGGACCCCCGACGATCGCGCCTGGCACGAGCCGGGGCTGGGGCGGCCTGTTCTAGCGACCGCGCCATCGCGGGCGTCAGGGTCAGTTTGCGCACCAGGATGTCCCGGCGGCCTTTGCTGCGCGACTC
>NZ_JAUTWS010000209.1 GCF_030657435.1 Paracraurococcus lichenis
ATCTGATCTAGCTGGCCGGCGGCGGACCGGGCACGGAGGTCAGTGGCCAACCATCCCGGCGCGCGTCGCGGTGAACCCGAGCAGGGAAAGAATGGTGCTGAAGGCGAAAGTCAGAACGTACCTGAGCAGTGTTAGCGCCCCGGCGTGGGGCGGTTCGCGGAATAGAGCGGCGTAGAGGCACACCGCGAAAGTGGCGATGAGGAGGACGTTGCAGACAAAAAAGGCTGCGTACCCGAAGGTCACCAGCATCGCCGCCTGAGCAGCCGTCGGCGGTGCCGACTGCGCTATGGCGGCCGGGACGACCGCCATTGCGATAGCACGCAGCCCGTCTGGGGTGTGGCGAACCATGACCGGGACGACGAGGGAACAGTAGAGGACCGTGAGCAGTATTTCGCCACCCATCAGCTTCAGGCGTTCGCCGAAGGTCAGCTTGCCGAAGGTTAACTGCACCGCCGCTTGCAGTGCATTCAGGAGGTCTGGCCTCGTCCTGACGGCCTCTCCACTGAGCAACGTCTGCACTTGACGCTGCGTCTCCTCCACGGTGTCGCCGTTCGACGTTCCTCTTATATCGCCCGCTCCGTTACGATTTAACAATGGCATTTCGCTTGCCTCCTCGCCCGCTCGCGGTCTCGGAGTTTCCCCCACCGCCTCGGCCCCGCTTCCCCGCCCCGCCTCCCGATCCGTCCCGTCGTTTCGCTCCACTTTCCGAGGTCCCTCGGCGGTCGCACCGAGGTCCGACAGCGGCGCAGCGTTCGGCCGTAAGTTGGGCGTGCTGTTGTTCTGGCGCGGGCGCGGGCGCGGTACGGGGCCGGCGCTTGCCCCTCGCGGCGACTGCGACACGCCGCGAGCGGGCCGCCTTTGGGGCTGGCTCTCTTGGCTAACCGTCGGAGGACCCTGCGGGCCCATCGGCACATTTCCCGGTTCGCGTCCGGCTCCGCGCTCCTTCGTTCCATTGTCACCTGTTACGGGGTCGGTCTTGCCCTCGTCTGGTCCTTGATGGTCCTTGTCCGACGGCATCGCCATGATCCATCGCTCGGCAGAATTCGGAGCAGTCTGAACCTAGGCCAGCGCGCGGCGCAACGCGCCAGCGCACGGTAAAGGCGCGCCGCCGATTGCCAGCACATTTTGCGTTTTAGCGGGCGTCATTCCCCGGGTGAACAGACCAATTCCCTGCTCCACCGCCGGCATCGCTCCGATGATCGTCGAGGTGCATTCAGGGAGAACGTGAGATGATCCGAACAAGACCCTCTCAAGCATGGTTCAGGGCCGCGGGTCGTTACTTAAATTACGTTACGATTCGCCGAGGCTGAGCACCTGATACTTATTGTCTCGCGCATCGGGGCTGATGCTCACGGAACTTTCGGGCTTTGGAGGCTGGCATGCCGTGGTCCACAAGGTTCCGGAGACCGTGGTCAAGGGGGAGCTTCGTTTACTATCCGGCCGGCTGTATTGGCGCGGTTACGTGCTGTGGCCACAGGAGATATTACGAATGTGAAAGACCATGTCACCTTTCCCTTCTAGAGAGGAAGATGTGAGATGGGTGACATAGACTAATGTCACCTTCCAGAATATATGCCCTTATAAAGAAAAGGTGACATTATGTTTTTACACGGGTACAGCATGTACGCCTAATATTTTCGCCGGCCCCGTAAACCGCAGTGAAGTTTATATTGAATCTCTAGCAACGCCTTCGGCATATCCGGCATTGCCACTCTCGCGTGGCAATTCTAGATGATATTTTCATTCCAAATTATTCCATATGAGGTTACAGTGACTGAGTTGTACTTGTCACATTTGCGGCGCATCTACACCCATGCCCAGACAGATGAGCGCCGGCTGTCCATGGCGGAGATCACCGGCTGCGAGGTGTTCCAGACTTTCGCCGACCTGCGGGACTTCGTGCTCAACAAGCTCCGCTTTCCCTCCACCCAGCAGTCGAAGTTCGAGACCTACGGCTGGGTCCCAAGCGTGTTCCAGTTCACCGACCGAGAGTTCCGGCGGAAGGACGGTACGACTTTCACCCGGCATGGGTCGTGGCGTGTTGGCGAGGCCGAACTTGACCACCTGTCGGTGTTCTATGCCGACGTGGACAATGCCGACCCGTCGGGGCCCATGCTCTCGCCGCATGACGTCGCGAATGCTCTCGTGGACCTCGGCCTCAGCTTCTTCATCTACACCTCGTTCAGCCACAAGGCCGAGCACCCGAAGTTCCGGGTGGTGGTGGAGATCGACCGCGGCATCTCCCGGGCCGAAGCTCTCGACCTATTCGTGGCGACAAACTACGCAGTGTTGGGCGGGCAGGCTGACGCCTCCATCTATGACCCGGCCGACTTCCTGTTCGCGCCGCCGGCCGATCCTCTGGTCATCACCCATGATGGTGGACCGATGCCGGTCGATGACCTGCTGGCCTCGGCCGCCGCGTTGCGGGAAGCGAGCCCCGAACTTTGGCAGGTGGTCGAGCGGGCTGCTCGTCCGGCTCGGGCCGACATCACCCCCGAGCAGGCTGAGGAGCATCGGGCGAAGCTGGCGGTCCTGCGTCTCGACCAAAGCATCCGGGGCGAGGTCTCGGCCTCGAACCGGCAGTTCGTCCGGCCCGAGTGGATCGAGGACTATCTCACCGAGGCCGTGGGTGGGTCCCGATGGCAGACCATGCGCAGCATCATGGGGAAGGTCTGGCTGAAGTCAGGCGGGGACCTGACCCGGGGCGAGATGGAGACCATCTTCGGCGAGATCGACGCGGCTTCGGGCTTTCGCTTCGCGCACCGGCATGGCGCCTCGAAGACATCCGAGATCATCGAGTTCGTCATGTCGAGGCCGGTTCCGCCTCGGATCGTCGACGCCGAGGCTGCTCCCGAATGGAAGCCCATCCTTGAGCGGGAGGAGAGCGGGATCGTCGTCGACACGGTGGAGGCAGCCTGCGGCGAGGGTAAGACTCACGACATGCTGACCCGGATCGCGCGGGAGCGCGGCCGGTACGTCTATGTCTGTGACAAAATCGAGAACATCGAGAAGCGTCGCGCCGAACTCTTGCGGATCGTCGGCCGGGACGTGATGCGGTTCCACATCGCGCAGGCTCACTCTCAGCACGAGGAGTTCACGGTCGCCAAGCAGTTGCGGGACATCCGCGCGACGCTCGACAAGCTCTGGGCCGGCTCGGCTGCCATCGTGTTCTGCACCCATGCCTCGATGCTGATGATGGACTGGTCCGACTGGTCGGACTGCGAGGTCATTATCGATGAGGTGCCGGAAGTGACGGCAACCTTCACGCTGAACGCCCGCGACAACCACGATCTGCTGCGTCGGTACCTGCGGGCCGGTGATCTCGACGGTCAGTGCTATCCGATGAGCCTGACGCAGGAAGGTGCCGTCCTCGCGCAGCGTCGAAGGGTCGATGCCTACGACCGGCAGCACTATGGGCTCCTCGTCATGCTGGCGAAGCCGAACACAAAGGTCTGGGTGAAGCGCGAGGGCTGGGACGATCCGGGGTCCAACGACCTCGACTTCTTCTGCTTCTCCTCGCCCGAGAACCTCAAATCCTTCCGCCGGGTCTGGCTGCTCGGCGACGAGGCCATGAAGTCCCTCACGGCGAAGGTCTGGGAGGAGCGCTGGAGAGTGACCTTCCGCCCTTACGACTTCGAGCGTCGGCGCCGCGCGATCCCGATCTCCAGCCGGCTGACCATCTTGTACTTTTCCCAGCACCGGGA
>NZ_JAUTWS010000021.1 GCF_030657435.1 Paracraurococcus lichenis
CGAATACCGCGTCCGCTTGCCCGTCATCCGGGGCCGTCCTTCTCACAGGCGAACCGAGCTTACCCGCCTGTCCGAAATCCGGGGACCACCTCAAGGCACGGCGCCTACCTCATGCCGTCATGTTTGGCGCGAGCGCTGACAAAGCCCTCAGCGATGGTGCGGAAAACCGCGAGCTCGGCCTCATACTGTTCCGGCGGAAGCTCAAGGCCGAGGATGTCGCGGAAGGGGTCCATACCTTCGTTCGTTGCCTGCGGCATGGCCGGCCTCACGCGCTTCCACCGCCGCCCGGGCGGTAGGGTGGCGGGGTGAGGAGGAGCGAGGTCACTGCCTCCGGCGCGGCGCCGGCGGGCTGGCCCCGCTTCGGCATCCCGGTCAGGAAGGGACGCACCTGCTGCAGGAAGATGGTCCAGATACGCCGCAGTTCCGGCACCGGGTGCCGGTGTTCATCCACCCGCAGGTCCACCCAGGGATAGTCCTCCTCGTGATAGACGAGTAACGCGGCGGACTGCTTGCCGCGCTTGTCGCCACCCGCCGCCTGCCCCGCCTCGAGCGCGAGCAGCAGGCGCTCGGCCAGCTCTGAGGCCTCGCTGCCGAGGAGGGCCGCCTCCATCCGGTCGACGACCTCGGGGCCCGTCAGCATGTTGCCTTGGATCGCGTAGCCCGGGCCGGTGCGGTGGCCGAACCACGGGGTGCAGTCCTCACCCGACCAGGACGCCGCGCCGCCGCGCGCATCGACGATGCCGAGCTGGCGCGCATGCTTTGCGTCGTCGCCGGCGAGGACGCCCTCCAGCACCTCCTGTGCCCCGGCGCCGGAACCGAGACGATCAATCGCCTCGAAACCGAGATAGGGATTGACCCAGGACTGGGTAGTGACAGCTCCGACCCCAGGGCGCACATGCGGGCAGAGCGCGCCCACTGCGGGAACGGCTGTGCTGACCGCCACGCCGAGCATGCCTGTCCGTGGGCAACGGGCGGCGATGGAGAAAGTATTCAGTTGCACGGATCGGTCTCCTCCTCTCTCCGGCGCCGCCCCACCCGGCAGTGTCCGGTGTCAGACCGCAAGATGGGTATGGATCCGCTCCTCGGTGTCCGGCGCGGTGGCTGAGCCGGCATCGGCGATCTCACCGCGGGCGAGCACCGCGTAGCGGTCAGCGACTGAGAGGGCGAAACGGACATTCTGCTCGATGAGCAACACCGCCACGCCGAGTTCGTGCCGCGCATGGCGCAGCGCCTCTGCCATGCGCAGGACTACCGAGGGCTGCAGTCCCTCGGAGATCTCGTCCACCAGCATCAGCCGCGGGCGCGGCAGCAGCGCGCGCGCAATTAGCAGCATCTTCTGCTCGCCGCCACTCAGCGTGCCGGCGCGCTGGCGCCGCCGCTTCGGGAGAAAAGGAAAGGGGGCGGCGACGCGCTCGAACTCGCGTTCGAAATGGCGATCGCTGCGCAGGCCAAGTCGCAGGTTTTCCTCGACCGTCAGATCTTGGAAGATCGCCTGGTCCTGCGGGCAATAGGCGACGGCATGCGCCGCCATCCGGTGTGGCGCCGCCCCGGTCATGTCCTCGCCTAGGATGCAGATGCGCCCGGTCCGGGCCGGCAGGAAGCCCATGATAGTCTTGAGCAGCGTACTCTTGCCCATGCCATTCTTGCCGACCACGGCGAGGATCTCGCTAGCCGGCACTGCCAGCGCCACGTTCCGCAGCACCATGGCCTCACCATAGCCGCTGGTGAGGTCGACGACCTCGAGCGCCGCGCTGCTCACGATGGTGAGCTCCCGTTCGGGAATGCCCTATGCCGGCGGTCCTCCGTACCTGGCGGTCCGACCTCACCGAGTGCCTGCGGCTCCCCCGTGTAGATTGTTCGCACCAGCTCGGAGGACACGACCTCCTCGACTCCACCGTCGAGCATGATCCGGCCCTGGTGCAGAACCACGATACGCGAGCTGATCTCGCGCACGAATTCGAGGTCGTGCTCGATGATCAGCACGCAAAGCCCATGGTTACCGACCAGGTCGACAAGGATGCGGCCGATCAGGGTCCGCTCGGGCTTGGTCAGTCCGGCCGTGGGCTCGTCGAGCAGCAATACGTCGGGTTCCATGGCAAGGACCATGGCGAGCTCGAGTGCCTGCTTCGAGCCGTGCGAGAGGTGGCGCACCTCGGTGCCCAGCTCGCGCTCGAGGCCGGTCGCGCGGACCACCTGCATTGCCGCCTCCGGAAGCCGGATCTCATGATCGCGCCGCCAGCGCGAAAGCCTTTCGTGCCGTGTCCGCGCGATGCGTAGCGACTCGGCCACGGTGAGTGCGTCGAAGACGTTGGGGGCCTGGAATTTGCGTCCAAGGCCGAGGCGAACACACCGCTCGGGCGGCATGCGGCCGATCTCCGTGCCACGGATGACGACGCGCCCCGCCGTTCGTTCCCGGCCATCGCTGATGCAGCGGATCAGCGTCGTCTTCCCCGCGCCGTTCGGGCCGACAAGGCTGATCAGCTCACCGCGCTGGCCGCGGAGGGTGATGTCCTCCAGCACGTGCAGGCTGCCGTAACTGCGGGCGACTCCGACAATCTCGATGGCGGCCTCATGCCCTGTGCCCCGCGCCTCGTGCACCGGAGCGGTAACGAGATGCGCGCCCCTGCCGGTGGCCCGGTCACGACGGCCGATGAGAAGCCGCCGCACCAGCGCGACCAGGCCCGGGCCCAGCCCCTCCGGCATGAGCAGGATGACCAGAACGAAGACGGCGCCGACCAGCAGCTGCCATACGAAAGGCAGGCTGCCGCTGAGCAGGGCACTGGTGAAGTCTATAAGCACGGCGGCGAGTGCCGGGCCCAGGACGGTGCCGCGACCGCCCAGCGCCACCCAGATCACCAGCTCGGTGCCGAACTGGAAGCCGCCGAGGTCGGGGGCGACGACATTGTTGAAGGCGGCGTAAGCATAGCCCGCTGCCGCGGCGACCACGGCGGAGCCGACCAGGAGGAGCGTCTTCACTCCGCCGGTCGCGATACCGAGATATTTGCAGCGCTGCTCGTTCTCTCTGATCGCAACCAGCAGGCGGCCGGTATCGGAGCGCACCAGCACCCAGCAGAGGAGGGTCACCGCCACCAGGGCGCCGCCGGCAATCTGGAACCACGCCTCCATTGAGAAGTCGAAGGTCGGGAAGCCGGAGATGCCGCTGCTGGAGCCGGTGAGATCGCCACCAGCATAGATCAACTGCACGAAGACGATGGTCAGCACCAACGTCACGACCGAGACGTAGAAGGGCGAAACGCCATAGCCAAAGGCAAGCCATCCGGTCAGCCAAGCTGCGGCTGTCGCGACGAGACAGCCCCCGGCCAACGCCCCGAGCGCGACCGCCGGCGAGAGGCCCAGCCGGTCAAAGGCGAGGCCGCAGGCATAGGCGCCGATGGCGAAGAACGCCGATTGGCCGAAGGAGAGAACGCCCGCATAGCCCCAGAGCACGGCCAACGAGACCGCAACGCAGCCGAACAGGAAGGAGCGGATGAGGATGCTGACCGTATAAATATCGAGCAGGTAGGGGCCGCCGATCACGCCTGCCAGCGCCGCGAGCGTGAGTACCGCAGTCACGGCTTCTGCACGACGGTGTGGTGCGGGCGGCGCGGCCTGGCGCATCGCGGATGCCGGCCTAGCCACGGGCGAAGCCCGCCGGGCGGATGCGTAAAAGCAGGGCCGCCAGCACGACGATGGTCAGGCCACCGAGCACCGGGTTCGTATAGGTGCTGACCACCACCTGAGCGCCGCCCAGTACGAGCGATGCTGTGGCAAGAGCCAGGAGCGAGGTGCCGGAGACCATGACCAGCATGAAGGCATTGAGCAGCCAGGGGAGGCCCATCAGGGGATCCACGCTTAGCAGGGGAGTGAGAAGGCATCCGGCAAGGGCGGCAAGCCCCGCACCCGCCGTGAAGGTTACGAAACGCACCAGATCGCTGTTGATGCCGAGGCCACGTGCCAGGTTCTCGTTCATGATCACCGCGCGCGCGGCCAAGCCAAGGCGCGTGCCCTGAAGCACCGCGGCAACAGCCACGCCGAGCACCGCAGCGACACCGAGCATCAGCAGGCGGTAAAGTGAGTAGGATGTATCGAGCAGAGGGACTGCGCCGGAGACCGGGCTCTGGACGAACTGGACACCGCGGCCGAAGGCCACGGTGATCAGTTGCACCAATACGATGCTAAGGCCCCAGGTCGCGAGAATTGCGTCCAGCGGCCGGTTGTAGAGCGGCCGCACCACGACGCGCTCCACCGCGGCGCCAAGCACGAGACCAGTGCTCAACGCCAGCAACGGCGCGAGCCATGGGCTCCATCCCAGGCTCGTCACCACCAGGGCGGCATAGCCACCGATGGTGAGAAAGCCGCCATGGGCGAAGTTGATGATCTTCAACACGCCGTAGACGATCAGGAGCCCTAGGGCGACGACGAAGAGAATACCTGCCGTCGTCATGACGTCCAGGAGCAGACTAGTCACGCGTACCTGTCTCCCTCAGCCCAGCTTCGGGCATTGCTCGCCAGGATCGACGTTCTCGAATGTCTTGATCACGCGGATGCTGCCGTCCTGCTGCATCTGCCCGAGATACATGGTGAGCGGCGCGTGATGCTGGCGGTTCATGCGGATTACGCCGCGCGGCCCGTCGAAGCTCACTTCAGGCAACGCGTTGACCACCTTCTGCTTGTCCGGCGACCCGGCTTTCTCGACCGCTGCCTTGTAGAGATACACGCCATCATATTGCGGCACGGACAGATCGTTCGGGGTGCGCATGTCCTTGCCGAACATCCGCTGCAGACCCTCCTTGAAGGCCTTGTTCTTCGGGTTGTCGAGCCCTGTCAGGTAGGACTGCGACATGTAGACGCCGACCGAGTCAGCGCCGATCGCCTGCGCGGTGCCCTCATCGACGCCCAGATTGCCGAACAGCACATTGATGCCCGAGGCACGAAGCTGCTTTGTCAGAGTCACGTTTGGGGCACCACCGGCGGTGGAACTGATGAGGGCGTCGGGATTCGCGGTGCGCAGCTTGCTCAGCACCGGTGTCCAGTCGGTCGCGTCCATCGGCAGATACTCCTCGCCTACGACCGTGCCGCCCTTCGATTCGATGTAGCGGCGGGTGAAGCCCAGCATGCCCCTTCCGAATGCATAGTCGCTACCTACGAGGAAGAAATTGCGGGCGTTCTTTTCCGTGCGAAAGTAGTCGATCATGGGCGGGACCTGCTGGTCGGGCACCCAGCCGTTGCAGAACAGGTATGGGCTGCAGGAACGCCCCTCATAGCTTGACGTGTAAATGAAAGGCGTGCGCCCGCGCGCTACGACAGGTAGCCCAGCATTGCGCGCGGCACTGGTTTCCATAGTGATGATGACGTCGGCCTTCTGCTGGAGAATTAGCGAGTTAAAGGCCTTGACGGCACCATCCGCACCGCTGCCGTCATCTGCGACCATCAACTCAAGCTGGCGGCCGAGCACCCCACCTGCGCCGTTGATCTCGGCAATGGCGACTTGCGCCGCCTGAACGACTGAGGGTGCAACAACGCTGTTGGCGCCGCTGAGCCCGATGGGCATGCCAATCCTGATGGGCTCGGCCGCAGCGGCGAGCTTCGGCCGCCAGATAGCGGGAGCGGCAAGCAGCGACGCGCTGAGGAGGACCGACCGCCGGCCGAAGGGGCGGTAGGATGGCATGTGGTCGCCATGGGGAAGATGTCCGGTCGTCATCATGGTCTCTCCGCTCTGGGCTGCGTTGGGATGCATGCACGGGTCGGTGCTCGTAGCGTGATGCACGCCGGAGGCCGATGTCTCCTGGCATGGTGCGCACGTAGCGCAAGGGTGAGCGGAACAGCGCTTTGGACAATGCTGGTCACGCCAGGGAAGATTGCGCTACGGAAAAGAAGTGCCTGCACATGATGTGGAACATTCGTCGGTCCCATGGTCATTGGCTGTCAACCGCACGGTTGTACACAGTCCACGGCGCGAAGGTTGACGAGGCGCTTGGACTTCGCGTCCTTCGCGCGCCAGCACGGGTTGTCGCGGCAGTAAGCTGGCCGATGTTGTCGGGCGTGACGTGGTCCCGCGATGGAAAATCCGAACTCGGCAAGTACGATGCGGCCAGAGCGCCGGCCATACTGGCCAGCGATTGCGGGTACAGTCCTTCTTGGCAGAGAGTGTTCGTTCCCAGTTCTTCTCGCCACACCGTTCCTTCCTACGGAATCGCTCTCCGGTTCGCCGGCGACCGCGCGGAACCGCAGGTTCCGCCAGGGTTGGCGAAGGGACCTTGGGCGTGCGGGTCCGCAACGAGGTCCGGAATCGCTCGCCGTGCCGCGGATTGTCTCCGAACCTTGGGACTTGGCCGATTTCGTCCCAAGGTTTGGAGCCAGGAAAAAGGTCGGCTTTCTCGTGGCAACTCGCGCGATGGTTGGAAAGCCGATTGCCCGGCCACTCGGCTCTGGCGGCGAACCGGAGAGCACCGACACATCAGTGGGCCAGGGTCGCCGGCTGCGGCGACGGCTCACTGGCCGGCGCGGCACGCAGCGGCAGGTCGCGCATGCCGAGGGCTATTGCCACAGCGGCGGCCATTGCGATCGCGCAAGCCAGGAAGGCGATGTGAAATGCCCCGGCGAGCGCCACCTGCACCTGCGGCAGCAGCGCCGCTGGCACCTCCGCCAAGGCTCCGCCCCCATGGCGCACCTCACCGAGGTCGATGTGCGCGGTAATGCCGATCGCGGTCAGGCGGGACGCGAAGCCGCTGGCCAGCAGGGCGCCGACGAGTGTGCTGCCGAAGGCGCCGCCCATCGAGCGCAGGAACAACACGCAGCCGGTGGCAGCGCCGATATCCCGCCGTTCCGCCGCGTTCTGAACGCAGACCAGGCTGCTCGGCATCACCATGCCGAGGCTGAAGCCCAGCACCATCTGGAACGCTATCAGGACAAAACGTGGGGTCGCCGCATTCACCAAGGCCAACAGTCCAAGGCCGAGCACGCAGCCCGACAGACCAGCCACGAGGATGGCCTTCATCTTGCCACGCCGGCGGGCCAGCGCCCCGGCGCACCACGCGCCCACGCAATTGGCGCCGAGGAAGGGCACCACCAACGCGCCAGAGGCGGCGGGATCCACGCCACGCACCAGTTGGAAGAACAGCGGCAGCAGGAAGCTACCCCCGAACAGTGCCAGCGCCGCGCAGAAGGCGATGGCAACGCCGCGCACAAACACGGGATTGGCGAACAGCCGTGGCGGCAGAAGCGGATCGGGAAACTGCCGCTCCTGCCTCGCCAACAACAGGATCAGCACCGAGCCTGCCGCACCCAGCCCGAGGATCGGCGGCGAGGTCCAGGGCATCTCGACCCCACCCCAACTCAGCAACAACAACCAGGCGCTGATCGCCGCCGTCAGCAGCCCGGCCCCAACCCAATCAATTCGCGCACGTTGCGCTCGTGGCTGCAGCAGCCGCAGTGCGCGGTCGCAGAGCAGCATTGCCACAAGGGCGATTGGCAGGTTCACCCAGAAGATCCAGCGCCAGGACAGTGCCTCGGTCGCCCAGCCGCCGATAACGGGGCCGGCAACAGAGGCAATCCCCCAGGTCGTAGCCATGTAGCCTTGGTAGCGGCCGCGCTCCCGTGGGCTGACCACGTCGGCGATGGCAGCTTGAGCCATGGCCATGAGCCCAGCTCCACCCATCCCCTGCAATGCGCGGGCGGTGATCAACTGGCCGAGGCTGGTGGCGCAGCCGCAAAAAACCGATGCCAGCGCAAAAACCGCGAGCGCGATCAGCAACAGCGGCCGCCGGCCGTAGATATCCGACAGCTTGCCATAGATCGGAGTCATCGCCGTAGAGGTGAGCAGATATGCCGATACGATCCAGGCCAGGTGGCTGAAGCCGTTGAGGTCAGCCGCCATAGCCGGCACCGCTGGGATCACTACGGTCTGGTCGATCGCTGCAAGGAAGATGCAGAGGAGGACGCCGCTCAGGACCTTGACAATTTGCTGGTGAGTGAAGGGCGATCGGGTTTCGCCAGGCGCCTGCGATGTCGTGGTCTGTGCTTCTGAGGCCTGCATCCGCTCGTCTTTCATTGCGTCGTACCACAGAACGCCGCACGCCCAACCAGTTGTCTTCGCTGCAGGGTTCCGCAGTGCAGAATGCAGGATTTGGGCCGGAGAGAGACCAAGCTGATATAGCAGCTCTGAATTGCAGCCCGTGTGACACCGTTCGCCCAGATCCATGCGCATCGCAGTCATCGGCACCGGCGTGCTCGGCGCCAGCACCGCCTTTCACCTGGTCCTAGCGGGTGTCGAGTTGGTCGTGGCCGACCACGCTCATGCGGGGCAGGCCACCGCGGCCGGGACCGGCATCATCTCGCCCTGGTCCTCGGGCCTGGTTGTCGGGGAACCACTCATCCCACAGCGGGTCAGCTGTCCTCGGTCCGGATCTCGACGGCTTGCCTGGCGAACCGTGCAAGATCGAGGGTGGGGCGCGTCCCGATGGCGTCGAGGTTGTCGTCGAGCCATCGCTCCGCGGTGCTGCGTCCGAGGTCGCGCAGCCGCCGAAGGAAGTCCCAGCGAGTGTCCAGCGCACTGCCGCTCGGCAGGGCACGGAGCGCCTCCTCAGCGCCGATCACGTGCAGCCTGGCCTCGCGCAGCCGCGCCAGCCCGGTCCCCGGCGGCGGCGGCTCGGATAGCTCGGTGATCAGCCGCTGCGCCATGGCGAGCGAGCGTAACTCCAGCCGCAGGGCTGTTCCGAAGGCGATCTCGGCCGACCTCTCCCGGATATCGGCGGCGCCATGTGGCAACTCAGGCCGCTCCATCGGCGCGGTGGGGACGAGGATGACATCCGCTGGCGCCCCGGCCTCAATCAGCGGCCGCAACGGCGGATTGCTGGCGTAGCCACCGTCCCAGTAAGCCTCGCCCTCAAGCTCCACCGGCGGGAAGATCTGCGGCAGGCAGGCCGAGGCGAGCAGCACATCGGCCGAGACCTCTGCGTTCCAGAACAGCCGCACCTCGCCGGTGCGCACCCGCGTCGCCGAGACGACCAGCGTCGGCGCGCCCTCCGTCCCGAAGACGGAAGGGTCGAGCAGTCCCTTGAGCACGCTCCGCAGCGGGTTGGGACCCATTGGGGCGAGCCGCGACGGCGGCAGATCCTTGGCAGCATGCCGCAGTGCGTCGGCTACAGGGGAGAACATCCCGAAGAAGGGGCGGAGCCAGGCTGCGCTGTCGAGGTCGGGCGAGCCGGCAGCGACGGCGACGCGGCGCCAGAGCGCCTCGAGCAGGTGTCTGGCCTCAGCGGGGCCGCCATTCGCGAGGCCCTGGACGAGCATGGCCGCATTCATGGTTCTGTCACAGCTCGCGCCAAGGGTCCCGTTTGGCTTGGCGGGGTACCGCGGGTAAGATCCGGGACCAGCGGAGTGGGGGCAGAGATGGATTGCGTGGCCTGCGGCTCCGCCGCCGTGACGAAGCGGCCGATGGACCTCCCCGCAACTGGTGGACACCGCTGTTATTGATCCGGCCTGGGTGATCTTGAGCTATGCCGCGTAGCGGAAGGTCTTGTGCCCGAAGAAGCTGCGGACACGGTCGGGCAGCTTCGACAATCGGCGCATGTGGCCGATGGCGGCGCGCTTGAGCTGTGCCTTGCTGCGCACAGGCGCCTTGCCGGTGACCGCCTGCTTCAGGTCACCGTTGACCCCTTCATCGGGGTTCAATTCTGGGCTGTAGCCTGGGAGGTAGAACACCTCGATCTCGGCCTCCCGCCCAACGAGCCAGTCGCGGACCTTGGCCGAACGATGGACCGGCAGGCGGTCGAGGACGAGGAAGACCTTCTGCCCGGCGTCGCGGACCAGGCGGGCGAGGAAGCGCAGCAGGTCCGGTGCCTTGATGGCGCCGTCGAGGACCATCCAGCGCAGCTCGCCCTTGTTGGTCACCGCCGAGATCAGACCGAGATTGGCCCGCTTATGGTTGACCCGCACCTCCGGCGTGCGGCCCGGGGGCGCATAGCCGCGGCCACGCACGTCGTCGGAGCGCAGGCCGGTCTCGTCACCCCAGAGCAGATGGAGCTCACCGCAGCCTGATCACCCACAACCCGGTGTCCACTCAAGCCGGGGAAGTCCAGACTACCGCCCGGCGCGGCTGCTGAACATCCTGATGGTGGCCGGCACCGCCGACCCGCTGGTGCGCTGAGACGGCGAGGTGATGGTGGGCGGCCTCGCCAGCCTGCAGCAGCGCCTGTCGGTGCCCGCGAGCTTCGATGTCTGGCGCCGCGCCAATCGCTGCAACGGGCTCGCGCCGGTGCGGCCCCTGCCGCGACGCGGATCCGGCACGCAGCCGGATGTCCTGGTGCATGCGGCGACGGGCTGCGCCGGCGGGGTCAGCACCGTGCTCTACGAGGTGCGCGGCGGCGGCCACCGCCTGCTCGCGGGCGATGACTGGACGCTGCTGCGGCTGCTCGGCCGCGCCTCGCCGGACATCGACCCGGGCCGGCTGCTGCGCGCCTTCGCGCTCGACCCCCGCCGCATCCCGGGGCTGCCGCAGGGCGGCCCCGGCTGAAGGCGTCGCGGCGGCGAAGCCGTGCCGAGGCGTGCCGCCCAGGGGCGGCGCCGGGCTACAACCGCCGGATCTCCACCTTGCGGAACCGCACGGTGCCGCGGTCATTGGCGACGCCCTTGTCGTCTTTCACGCCGAGGCCGTGCTGCAACGCGATCCGCCCCGCCGCATGCTTCGCGTCCCGAGCCCCGTCCACCGTCGTCCGGCCGTTCAGGACCACGGTGAAGCTGTCGCCCTTCGCCGTGATCTCGAACAGGTTCCAGCGGCCGCCGGCCTTCGGCATCGGGTCGACCGCCGCGACATCGACGATGGCGCCGGTGCCGAATTTCGGCTCGGGCCGCTCGTCCCAGATATTCACCTCATAGGCATTGGCCGAGGTGATGTTCACCGGATCGGTCGCGCGGAGGAAGACGCCGCTGTTGGTGGCGGCATCCGCCCAGAATTCGATGCGCAATTGGTAGTCGCCGAAGCTCTCCCGCGTCACCAGGAAGCCGTTGCCCCGGTCGGCCACGACGGCGCCGTCCTCGACCCGCCAATTGGCATCGCCGACGCGGTCCCAGCCCTCGAGATCCCTGCCGCTGAGCAGGGCGGTCCAGCCGGAAGCCTGGCCCGCGGCGCCCTGCCAGGCCGCGGTGCCGGCCGACCAGAGCAGCACCGACAGGGCCGTGTTCAATGACCTTCGCTGCATCGCGCAGTTCCTCCCCATGCGTCCGGTTGGCCCGGCGCGGGGGAAGCCTAGGTCCGATCGCCGTGCCGGCCAAACCACTGATGCAACGGCGCAGCCTCGGCCGCAGGGGCGTGCTCGCCGTGCGAGGTCAGCCGATGGCCATCAGGCTCGCATTGCCGCCGGCCGCGGCGGTGTTGGTGGAGACCACGCGCTCCTCCACCAGCCGCAGCGGGTCGCAGCCCGCCGCGCCGCCGGGGATGACGGCGACGATCGGGCCGTCCCGGGCGGCGAGGCGCCGCTGCAGCGCGACCAGCGCCTCGCCCGCCGCATCGGTGACCACCGCCCGCAGCGCCGGATCGGCGCAGGGATCCGCGACGAATTCCAGGCCGGCGATGTCCCCGAGCGCGCCGCGCGCCGGATTGTCGGCCGCCACCAGCGCCCGGTTGCCCGCGGCGAGGATGGCGCCGACCTGGCCGCGCAGCGCCGCCGCCTCCTCCGCGAGCGCGGCTATGCGCCCGCGCGGGTGCAGCGCATAGCGGTTGCTCTCGCCGACCGGCCCGGCGAGGTCGCCCGCCACGACGGAAAGTGCCACGGGCCGCGCCTTCAGCCGCGCGAGATAGAGCGGCCCGCCCGCCTTCGGCCCGGTGCCGGAGAGGCCGGAGCCGCCGAAGGGCTGCACGCCCACCGTCGCGCCGATGATGTTGCGGTTGACGTAGCAATTGCCGGCAGGAACCCGCGCCAGCACATGCGCCGCGGTGGCGTCGAGCCGCGTGTGCAGCCCGAAGGTCAGCGCATGGCCGCCGGCGGCGATCTCGGCGAGCAGCCGGTCCAACCCCTCCCGCCGGTAGCGCAGCACATGCAGCACCGGGCCGAAGACCTCGCGCCCGACATCGGCGATGCGGCCGACCTCGATAAGGGTCGGCGGGACGAAGCAGCCATCGGGTGCCGCGACCTGCTCCACCGCGAAGCCGAGCCCGCGCATGCCAGCGACATGGCCGAGGATGTCGTCGCGCGCAGCCTCGGTGATCACCGGGCCGACATCGGTCTCGATCCGCGCGGGATCGCCGACCGCAAGCTCGCGCATCGCGCCGCGCAGCATGGCCAGCAGCCGGTCCGCCGCCTCCTCCTGCACGCAGAGGATGCGCAGCGCCGAGCAGCGCTGCCCCGCGCTGTCGAAGGCCGAGGCCAGGACATCCGCCACCACCTGCTCCGCCAGGGCGGAGCTGTCCACCACCATGGCATTGATGCCGCCGGTCTCGGCGATCAGCGGCACCGGCTGGCCGTCCGCCGTCAGGCGCCCGGCCAGTTGCGCGTTGATCAGCCGCGCGACGGCGGTGGAGCCGGTGAAGACCACGCCCTGCACGCGGGCATCGCCGACCAGCGCGGCGCCGACCTCGCCGGCGCCGGGCAGCAGGTGCAGCGCCGCCCGCGGCAGGCCGGCCTCGTGCAGCAGCCGGACCGCGGCGGCGGCGACCAGCGGCGTCTCCTCGGCGGGCTTGGCCAACACCGTGTTGCCGGCGGCGAGCGCCGCGGCGACCTGGCCGAGGAAGATGGCCAGCGGGAAATTCCAGGGCGAGATGCAGGCGACGGGGCCGAGCGGCGGCACCTCCGGCATCGCCTCGGCGCCCGCCGCGTAGTAGCGCAGAAAGTCCGCGGCCTCGCGCACCTCGCCGATGGCGTTGGGCAGGGTCTTGCCGGCCTCCCGCACCAGCAGGGCGACCAGCGGCAGGCGCGCCGCCTCCAGCGCATCCGCGGCGCGGCGCAGCAGGTCGGCGCGGGCGGCGGCCGGCATCGCGGCCCAGGCGGGCGCGGCGGCCGTGGCGGCGGCGAGCGCCGCCTCCACCTCCGCCGGCGTCGCGTCCGGTGCGGTGCCGACCAGGTCGCGCCGGTCGGCGGGGTTGCGGATCTCGCGCGGCGCGCCGGCGCCGGGGGTGGACCAGTCGCGCGCGCGGTTGTCCCGGACCGCGGCGGCGAGCATCGCCAGCGTGTCCTCGTCCGCCAGGTCGAGCCCCGCCGAATTGCGCCGCGCCGCGCCGTAGAGGTCGCGCGGCAGGGCGATGGCCGGATGCGGCGCGCCGGACGGCGCGATGGCCCGCGCCGCGGCGACCGGATCGGCGGCCAGCGCCTCCACGCTCACCCCCGCATCCTGGATGCGGTGGACGAAGGAGGAATTGGCGCCGTTCTCCAGCAGCCGGCGCACCAGGTAGGCGAGCAGCGTCTCGTGCGTCCCGACGGGGGCATAGACGCGGCAGGGCCGGCCGAGCGGGCCGACCACCGCCTCGTAGAGCGGCTCGCCCATGCCGTGCAGGCACTGGAACTCGTAGTCGCCGCTGCGGAATTCCGGCCCCGCCATGGCCAGCACCGCCGCCAGCGTCTGCGCATTGTGCGTGGCGAATTGCGGGAAGACCGCGTCGTGCGCCGCCAGCAGCCGGCGCGCGCAGGCGAGGTAGGAGACGTCGGTATGGACCTTCCGGGTGAAGACCGGGAAGTCCGCCTGGCCCTCCACCTGCGCCCGCTTGATCTCGCTGTCCCAATAGGCGCCCTTGACCAGCCGCAGCATGATCCGCCGGCCGCTCCGCCGCGCGAGGTCCACGACCCAGTCGATGACGAAGGGCGCGCGCCGGCCATAGGCCTGCACGACGAAGCCGAGTCCCTCCCAGCCCGCGAGCGCCGGGTCGAGGGCCAGCGCCTCCAGCAGGTCGAGCGAGAGGTCGAGCCGCTCGCTCTCCTCCGCATCGATGTTGAAGCCGATGTCGTGCCGCGCGGCGAGGCGGGCGAGGCCGGCCAGGCGCGGCAGCAATTCCGCCATGACCCGGCCGCGCTGGCTGCGGCCGTAGCGCGGATGCAGGGCGGAGAGCTTGACCGAGATGCCCGGCCCCTCGACCGGCCCGCGCCCGCCGGCCGCGGCGCCGATGGCCTCGACCGCCTCCTCGTAGCTGGCGAGGTAGCGGGCCGCGTCCCCGGCGGTCGCCGCC
The DNA here is from genome assembly GCF_030657435.1 of Paracraurococcus lichenis. GTDB lineage: Bacteria > Pseudomonadota > Alphaproteobacteria > Acetobacterales > Acetobacteraceae > Paracraurococcus > Paracraurococcus lichenis. Next base: position 14,153 of record NZ_JAUTWS010000021.1, read on the forward strand.
GCCTCGCCGAGCATGTCGTAGGAGAAGCGGAAGCCCTGCGCCTCGCGCGGCCGGGCATTGCGCAGCGCCTCGGCGATCGTCTCGCCGGTGACGAATTGCTCGCCCATCATCCGCATGGCGAGGTCCATGGCCCGGCGGATCACGGGCTCCCCGCCGCGGGCGATCAGGCGGGTCAGCGCGGCGCCGAGGCCGGCCTCGCTCTCGGCCGCCGCCAGCCGCCCGGTCAGCATCAGCCCCCAGGTCGCGGCATGGACGAAGAGCGGCGCCTCATGGCCGAGATGCGCGCGCCAGTCGCCGCGGGCGATCTTATCGCGGATCAGCGCGTCGCGGGTCGCGCTGTCCGGGATGCGCAGCAGCGCCTCGGCCAGGCACATCAGCGCCACGCCCTCGGGGCTCGAGAGCGCGTATTCGTGCACCAGCGCCTCGACGCCGGCGGCGCGCGGCCGCGCCCGCAACCGGGTGACGAGGTCGCGCGCGGTCCGCGCCGCGGCCGCCGCTTCCTCAGGTCCGGGCGCCGCGGCCGCGAGAAGCGGCGGCAGGCAGTCGGGCTCAGGCCTCCGGCAGGCGGCGCGGATGGCCGCGCGCAGGCGGTCGGCCTCGGGGGGGCGGCGCATGGCAGGGCTCCGGGCTGGATCGAGGGTCATGCTAGGCCTCCGGTGCCGGCGCGCGGCGGCGATTCCGGGCCGGGCGGCGCCAGCAGCAGCCAGGCCGCGGCGGAGAGCCCGGCGGCGAGGGCGAAGGCGGCGGCGAAGGCCCGCAGGAAGGCCTCCGCCGGTGCCGCCCCGCCCGCCAGCGCCGCCGCCTGCCAGTGGTCGAACCAGAGGGTCAGCAGCGAGGCGGCGCCGGTGATGCCGAGCGTGCGGGTCAGCATGGTCAGGCTGCCGGCCACGCCGCGGTCCTGCCGCGGCAGGGTGGCGGTGACGATCTCCGCGTAGCCGACCTGCACCAGCCCCTGGCCGATGCCGAGCAGCAGCAGGCCGGGCAGCAGGGCCGGCAGCGGCGTGCCGGGCTGCCAGGCCGCCACCAGCCCGAGGCCGAGGGCGCCGAGCGCGACGCCGGCCCGGGCCATCCGCCAGGCCGGCAGGCGCGCCAGCAGCCAGCCCGCCGGGGCGGCGGCGAGCGCGGTGCCGAGCGGCGCGACGGCGAGCACGAACCCGGCCGTCGCGGTCGGCAGCCGGGCGATGCCGGTCAGCCAATAGGGCACGAAGAGCAGCACGGCGAAGCCGGCGAAATTGGCCAGGGCATTGGCGGCGTTCAGCCGCGCGAAGCCCGGCCGGCGGAAATGCCCGGGCGCGATGACCGGCCGCGGCGCGGTGCGGCTGCGCCGGAGGAAGCCGGCCAGCGCCGCCAGGAACAGCGCCGCCAGCGGCAGCGCTGACATGCCGCCCGCGCCCAGGTGCCGCGCCTGGTTCACCGCCAGCAGCAGGCTGCCGGTCGCCAGCGCCACCAGCACCGCGCCCGGCAGGTCGAAGGGCTCCCGCGCCGCGGCCGGCGGCGGGGTGGGCAGGCCGCGCAGCAGCAGCAGCAGGGCGAGGAGGGCGATCGGGGCGCGGAACCAGAAGACCGCCGGCCAGCCCCAGGCCGCCAGCAGGACCCCGCCGAGCGAGGGCCCGATCACGCTGCCCGCCGCGAACATCAGCGCATAGAGCCCGAGGACCCGGCCGCGCTCGGCCTCCGGGAAGAGGCTGGTGGCGAGCGCCGGGCCGCAGCCGATGACCAGCGCCGCGCCGACCCCCTGCGCGACGCGGAGCGCCAGCAGCCAGCCGTAACCGGGCGCCACGGCGCAGAGCAGATAGGCCAGGGCGCTGGCCGCGAGGCCGGCGCGGAACACGCGGGCATGGCCGAAGATGTCCCCCAGCCGCCCGATGCCGAGCATCAGGCTGCCATAGGTCAGCACATAGCCGATCACCATCCACTGGATGTCGGGCAGCGCCAGCCCGAAGGCCTCGGTGATGGCGGGGAAGGCGATGTTCAGCGCGGTGTCGAGCGGCACGGCGAGCGTGCCGAGCCCGACCAGCCCGAGGCGCCAGAGCGCGTCGCGCCTCACCCGCGGGCCGGCGTATCGATCATGCGCCATTCTGCCGCGCCCGGCCGCGCGGCGGGAGGGGGCGCCCCGCGGCCCGCGCCACGCCGGCGCCCGGGTCGGGCCGCCGATTGCGGCGCTGCCGGCGTCACCTATGCTCCGCATGTCCTACAGGCAGGCCCCCGATGCCGGATCTCTTCAGCCCCTACACCCTCAAGGGCGTGACGCTGCGCAACCGCATCGCCATGTCGCCGATGACCATGTACCGGTCTGTTGACGGCCGGATGGGCGATTTCCACGTCATGCTCATGGGCTCGCGCGCCGCGGGCGGCTTCGGCCTGGTCTTCCCCGAGCAGATCGCCATCACGCCCGATGGCCGCACCGGCACCTGCTGCGCCGGGATCTGGGACGACGGCCAGGTCGAGGGCCTCGCCCGCGTCACCGCCATGATCAAGGCGATGGGGGCGGTGCCCGCGATCCAGCTCGGCCATACCGGCCGCAAGGGCAGCGAGAAGCTGCCCTGGCAGGGCAAGACCCAACTGCCGCCCGATCATCCCGATGGCTGGCAGGTCCGCGCGCCCTCCGCCATCCCCTATGGCGGGCGCTACCCCTATCCGGTGCATGCGCTGACGGTCGCGGAGATCCACGATCTCCACCGCGCCTATGCCGAGGCGGCGCGGCGGGCGCTCGCGGCCGGCTTCGAGTGGCTGGAGATGCATTTCGCCCATGGCTATCTGGGCGCCAGCTTCTTCTCCCCCCTCGCCAACCAGCGCACGGACGAATACGGCGGCAGCCTTGAGAACCGGCTGCGCTTCCACCGCGAGGCTCTGGACGCCGTGCGCGCCGTCTGGCCGGAGCGGCTGCCGCTGACCATGCGGCTCGGCTCCGACGACTTCAACGAGAAGGGCGTGCTGTTCGACGACGCCGTGCTCGCGGTCGGTATGCTGAAGGAGCACGGGCTCGACCTCGCCGATCTCAGCCTCGGGATGAACACCGACGACGTGACGGATCTGCCCTTCGGCGAGGTCGCCTTCATGGTGGAGCGGGCGCACCGGGTGCGGCGCGAGGTGGGCATCCCCGTGGGCGTGAGCTGGAACCTCGGCATCCCCGAAGTCGCCGACCGGGTGATCCGGGAGGAGCGGGTCGACCTGGTCTTCCTGGGACGGCCCGCCCTGTCGAACCCGCACTGGCCGGTCTGGGCGGCGCGCGAGCTCGGCCATTCCGACCCGCTGTCGCTGTTGCCGGAGGACTGGTCCTGGTGGCTGCGCAACCGTCCGGGGCCGGAGGGCTCGCTGGGCTGGCCACCCGTCCGGCCGGCCTGATGGCCTTCCGGCGCCGCGCCGGGCGGGTCTAGCCTGCGGTGGAGAATCGCACCCGGCAGCACCCGTGACCTGGGACACCGTCACCCCCTACCACCGCGGCTTCCGGGAATTCGCCGAGGCCTACGAGGCCTTCGGCTTCGAGGAGATCCACGCCCAGGCCCTGCCCTTCCTGCCGGCGAAGCCCGGCCTGATGCTGGATGTCGGCGCGGGCAGCGGGCGCGACGCCGCCTGGTTCGCCGCGAAGGGGTGGGAGGTGGTGGCAGTCGAGCCCGCCGCGGCGCTGCGCCAGGAGGCCGCGCTGCGCCACCGGAGCCCGCTGATCCGCTGGGTGGACGACCAGCTGCCGGCGCTGGCGCAGTTGCACCGCCTCGGCCTCGGCTTCGACCTGGTCTGGCTCAGCGGCGTCTGGCAGCACATGCCGCCGGAGGAGCGGCCGCGCGCCATGCGCAAGCTGGCGACGCTGCTGAAGCCGGGCGGGCGGATGGTGGTCACGCTGCGGCACGGGCCGCCGCCCGCCGACCGGCCGATGTGGCCGGTGAGCGCCAACGAGGTCGAGCGCCTCGGCCTCGACCACGGGCTCGCGCTGCGGCTGGCGACGGAGCATCGGCCGAGCACCCTCGGCGCGCCGGGCGTGACCTGGCAGACGGTGATCCTCGACCTGCCGGATGACGGCGGCGCCGCGCTGCCGCTGTTGCGCGGCGTGATCCTGCGGCAGGAGAAGTCGGCCACCTACAAGCTGGCGCTGCTGCGCTGCATCGCGCGCATCGCCGACACCTCGCCCAACGTGGCGCGGGAGGCAGGCGACGATGTCGAGCTGCCGCTCGGCCTCATCGCCCTCACCTGGATCCGGATGTTCAAGCCGCTGGTGGAGCAGGGGCTGCCGCAGCTTCCCGGCGAGCGGATGGGCTTCGTCAAGGATGCCTTCCGCACGCTGCTCCCGGTCTCGCCGCAGGAGCTGCGGCCGGGTGCTCGCTTCACGGGCGACATGGCGCAGGCGCTGCACCGGGCGCTGGCCGAGGCCGCGCAGGTGATCGCGCGCATGCCGGCGACGCACCTTACCTTCGCCGACGACCGCCCGGTCTTCCCGACCGAGTACGGCCGCCCGCCGCGGCCGGGCGAGACCATCGCGCTGGACCAGGACCTGCTCTGGCGCTTCGGTGCCACGCGCGTGCCGCTGCCGGTCTGGCAGGCGCTGCGCCGCATGGCCGCCTGGATCGAGCCGATGCTGGTCGCGGAGTGGGTGCGGCTGACGCAGCTCTATGCCGAGCGCGCGGGACGGCGCCTTGCCGCCGACACGGTGCTGCGCGCGCTGGCCTGGCAGGAGCCGGAGCGCGACACGCTCTTCGTCCGCGACCTCGCGGCGCGGCGGATCGCCGCCGGAGAGCGGGTGGACTGCGTCTGGACCGGCCAGGCGCTGCGCGGCGGCGCGCTGCAGGTGGACCATTGCCTGCCCTGGTCCGCCTGGGCCTGCAACGACCTCTGGAACCTGCTGCCCGCCTCGCGCGAGGCGAATGCGCGCAAGAGCGGGCTGATCGTCGCCGCCGGCGCGCTGGCCGAGGCGCGGCCGCGCATCCTGGCCTGGTGGGAGGCGGCCTATCTGGGCGCCGATGCCGCGACGCGCGCCCGCTTCGCGGAGGAGGCCCGCACGACCCTGCCCCTGCCGACGGACCGTGAGCCGGCGCTCGAGGAGCTCTTCGCCGCCCTCGACTTCCGCCGCCTCCGCCTGCGGCAGGAAACGCAGTTGCCGGAATGGCGGGGCGTGATGCCCTGAAAACCCAGGTCGGGGTCCGGGGGCCGACCCCGGCCCCCGGCGGGAGGGTGAGGGAGGGCAGAGCCCTCCCTGGGCGCCGCCTAAGCGATCCGCGCCGCCGCTGCCTCGCCCAGCGCCGGGGCGCGCGCCGGGGTCAGCCGCGCCGCCATCAGCCCCTTCATCTCCGCCCAGGTCCGGTCCCAGGAGATGCGCGCGAGCTTCCGGTCCACCTGCCGCAGCCATTGCCCGCGCGGCCGGGCCAGCACCGCCTGCAGCGCCGCGGCGAAGCGCGGGGGATCGTCGGCGATCTCGACCAGGCCCGGGCCGCCATCCTCCCGCGGGCCCCAGTCGCGCACCACGTCGAGGATCGGCGTGCTCACCACCGGCAGGCCGGCGGCAAGGAATTCCGGCGTCTTGGTCGGGCTGATGAAGCGCGTGCTCTCGTTCCGTGCGAAGGGCATGAAGCCGGCATCCCAGTTCGCCAGATAGGCCGGCAGCGCCGCATAGTCCTTTCCGCCGAGCCAGTGGATGTTCGGCAGCCGCGGCAGCGTGTCCGGGTGGATCTTCACGACCGGGCCGATCATCGAGAAACACCAGTCCGGCCGCGCCGCCGCCAGCGCGGCAACCAGGCCGAGGTCCATCCGCTCATCCACCACGCCGAAGAAGCCGATGCGCGGGCGCGGCAGCGCGGCCTGGTCCTGCGGGTCCGGCAGGCCCGTGCGCGCGGCGGCGAAATGCGCCGCGTCGATCGAGGAGGGGAAGCAGTGCACCCGCGGATGCCGGCCGCGCTTCGCCTCGTAGAGGCTTCGCCCGCCGGTGAAGACCAGGTCGGCGCGCGAGAGCAGCGCGCGCTCCAGCTCCAGCATGCGCGGCGGCGCGCCGCGAAAGGCGGAAAGCTCGTCCATGCAGTCATAGACCGTCAGGTCCGGCGCGAGATGGCCGGCGAAGTCGAGCGCCATCGGCGTGTAGAACCAGGCGATCAGCGGCCGCCCGCCCTCGGTCGCCAGCAGCCCGTCCAGCAGCCGGCGCTGCGCGGCGATGACGGCCTGCTCCGGCAGGCCCTCCGGCAGGACCGGCACGGCGACCGTCACGCCTTCCGGCACCCGGCGCAGCTCGAGCAGCGGCCCCGTGCCGGGCCGGAAGACGGGTTCCTCCAGGAACACGACCTCATGGTCGCGCGCCGCCCGCGTCAGCAGGTGCTGCGGCCGCTGGAAGACGAAATTCCATCTGAGGTGGGACAGGCACAACAACAGCGGCTGCCGGGGGGCGTGGGACAGGGCCGAGGCGTGGGCAACGCTGCCCGGCAGGGCATCGGTCATGCGGCATCCCTTCATGGTGCGGGCCAGGCGGGGGCTGCCGGCCAGGGAGGGCCGGCGGCACAGCGGGCCGGCGATGGGCCCGCCGGCGGCGGCCATGCGGCGGCAGATCGCCGTGCAACCATAACGCGCAGGTCCGACCGGCGGTTCCTATCACGCCCGCGTCGGCGGGAGCGGCGCCAGGAGCGGCGCCGGAGGCCGCGCCACGCCGCCCCGCACTCAGGCGCCCGGCGCCGGCACCTTGTCGCGGTAGTTGCAATGCGCCGCCGCCACGCAGCGCCAGCATTCCGGCGCCCGCGCCTTGCAGACATAGCGGCCGTGCAGGATCAGCCAGTGATGCGCATCCCGCAGCAGGTCCGGCGGGCAGCGCTTCACCAGCATGTCCTCCACCTCCCGCGGGGTCTTCCCGGGCGCCAGCCCGGTGCGGTTGCCGAGGCGGAAGATATGCGTGTCCACCGCCATGGTGCTCTCGCCGAAGGCGACGTTCAGCACGACATTGGCGGTCTTGCGGCCGACGCCCGGCAGCGCCTCCAGCGCGGCGCGGTCGCGCGGCACCTCGCCGCCATGCGTCTCGACAAGCTGCCGCGCCAGCGCCGCGACGTTGCGCGCCTTGGCCTGCCACAGGCCGATGCGGCGGATGTAGGGCGCGATGCCCTCCGCCCCGAGCGCCGCCATGGCGGCGGGCGTCGGCGCGGCCTCGAACAGCCCCGGGGTGCACTTGTTCACCGCCGCATCCGTCGTCTGGGCGGAGAGCGCCACCGCGACCAGCAGCGTGAAGGGATCGGTGTAGAGCAGCTCGGTCTCCGGGGTCGGCTGCGCCGCGGCGAGCGCGCGGATGAAGGCGGCGGCCTGGTCGCGCGACATCAGGCGGGCGCGGCGCGGCGTGCGCGCGGTGCCATGCAGCGGCGGGGCCTCCCGGACGGGTTGACGCGGCATGCGAACTGCTCCGAGGCTGGCGCGCTGCAGGGCCGGCCCTGGCGCAATGGCCTGTCCATCCCATGTCGGGAGCGCGATGTCAGCCCATCCGGACCGCATCCTGTTCGAGGCGATCTGCACCCCGGCGCGCAGCCTGGGCCGGCGCGGCATGCTTGCGGTCGCCGGCCTGCTGCTCGTGCTCTCGCTCGGCATCGGCTTCGCCTTCTCGCTGCTCGGCGCCTGGCCGGTGCTGGGCTTCACCGGGCTGGAATCGGGGCTGGTGCTCGGGCTGATGCTGCTGCACCGGCGCTGGGCGGCGCGCTCGATGGAGGTGGTGCTGCTGACCGAGAGCAGCCTGACCATCCGCCGCACGGATGCGCATGGGCGGCGGGAGGCGCTGGAGCTCGACCCCTACTGGGCCCGGCTGCGGCTGGAGGAGCGGCCGGGCCGCGTCAGCCTGCTGCTGCTGCGCCAGCGCCAGCGCAGCGTGGAGATCGGCCGGCTGCTGGGGGAGGAGCAGAAGCGCGACCTGGCCGCGGCGCTGGAGGCGGCGCTGCGCCGCTACCGCGAGCCGGTCTTCGACAACCCCCAGCTCCGCGACAGCTGATCGGGATGGCTGAACGGGGCGGGCCGGTCTGCGGCACCGCCTCGGAGGCGCTCAATCCGGCGGCGTCAGGCTCTTGATCAGCTCGAACACACGCTTGCGGACGGAGGCATCGTTGATCCGGTAGTAGGCGCGGACAAGCTCGAGCGTCTCGCGCCGATGCAGCGTCTCGTCGTCGAAGCCATCCTGCTGGTCGGCGAAGCCGAAGCTGTTGCGGCGCGCGGCGGACTGGCCGCCGCCGAGCGCATCGGGCATGTCGTCGAAGAAGAAGCCGATCGGCACGTCGAGCACGCGCGAGAGGTCGAAGAGCCGGCTGGCGCCGATCCGGTTCACCCCGCGCTCGTACTTCTGCACCTGCTGGAAGGTCAGGCCGAGCGCATCGCCGAGCTTCTCCTGGCTCATCCCGAGCAGGGTGCGCCGCAGCCGCACCCGGGCGCCGACATGGACATCGATCGGGCTGGGTCGGTGTTCGCGTTCGGCGCGCTCGCCGCTGTCGTCGCTCGGCATGGGCCGCCCTTCCTACTCGCGGGCGGAGGTGTTTCGATCGTCGCGCACAACGCTGCCGCGCCGAACGCCCCCGCTGCACCCGCTATACGGGAGCGTTAAGAGATGGTCAATACTCGAACGAAGTCTCAAAAACGAGCCGCGCCAGTGAGGTCGGGCAGGATACGCGCCGCGGGCGCCGGGGGACAGGGCGCCCTTGCCCCCGCCCGGTCAGGCCGAGCGCGCGCCCCGCCCCATGCCGCGCCCGCCTCGCCTGGCCATCAGGGCGACCAGCATGCAGGACAGCGCGGCGAGGCCGGGGAGCAGCAGGCCGAAGCGGGCGAAGAGGGTGGGCGGCCCGGCGCCGGGCAGTGGCAGCGTCAGCGTGCCGGTGGCGCCGGTCGGCAGCAGGCCCAGCCGCTGCCCCCGGGCATCGAACAGGGCGGAGATGCCGGTCTGCGCGGCGCGCGCCAGCGGCAGCCCCTCCTCGACAGCCCGCAGCCGGGCTGCCGCCAGGTGCTGCCAGGGGCCGGAGGAGACGCCGAACCAGGCATCGTTGGTGATGTTCACCAGCCAGTCCGGCCGCGGCCGCGGCGTCACGGCGCCGGGGAAGATCACCTCGTAGCAGATCAGCGCGCCGAAGGGCGGCAGGCCGGGCGGCGCCAGGGTCACCGGGCCCGGGCCGGCGGAGAAGTCCATCCCCCCCGTCACCATGCGGATCGGGATGAGGCCAGAGAGCGGCATGTATTCCCCGAAGGGGACGAGGTGGGACTTGTCGTAGACCGCCGGCACCTCGCCCTCCGGCGTCACCACCGCGAGGCTGTTCCAGACCTTCCGCGCCCGCCCCTCCGGCCCCCATTCCGCCCGCACCGTGCCGGCGAGCAGCGTGCCGTCGGGGGGCAGCGCCTCGGCGGCGGAGCGCCGCGCCTCCGGGTCCTGGGTCAGCAGGAAGGGGCTCGCGGTCTCGGGCCAGACGACGACCACGCGCGAGGCCGGCGCCGCGGCCACGGCGGCGCGCGCGGCCTCCCCGGTCAGGGACAGGTAGCGGCGGAAGATCGGCAGGCGCTGGTCCTGCCGCCACTTCACCTCCTGCGCCACATTGCCTTGCACCAGCACCAGTTGCACCGGCTGGTCCGGTGGCGCGGGCTGGGCCAGCCGCCAGGCGCCGAAGCCGGCGAAGCCCGCCAGCGCCAGGGCACCGAGCGCCCATGGCCGCCAGCCCTGCAGCAGCGGCAGGCCGGCGAGCAGCATGGTGGCGAGCGACAGGCCATGCACGCCGACCAAGGCTGCGCCCTGCACCGGCAGGGCGGCGAAGGCCCAGGCCGAGCCGATCAGGTTCCAGGGAAAGCCGGTGAGGACCACGCCCCGCGCCATCTCGGCCAGCACCCAGGCGCCGGCGAAGCCGAGCAGCCGCGGCCAGCCGGGGGGCAGCGGCCGCGCCGCCAGCACCGGCGGCACGGCGAAGACGCCGAAGGCGATGGCCAGCGCCGGCGCCGCCAGCGGCACCAGCCACCAGAACTGCGCCGTGTCGGTCAGGATGGCCTCGGTCACCCAGTAGATGCCGGCCAGCCCCTGGCCCCAGCCCCAGGCGAAGGCGATCCAGGCGGCCCGCCGCCAGGTCGCCTGCGCCCCGGCCAGCACCAGCAGCCCGGGCACCGAGAGCAGCAGCACCGGCACCGCATGCACCGGCGGGAAGGCGAGAGCGGAGAGGAGGCCGAGGAGGAAGGCCGCGAGGAGTTGCCGCCGCCAGGGCAGCGCCGCCAGCCGGTCGAGGAGGGAGAGGAACACGCGCTCCCCTACCCCCCGCCGCGCCGCCGGGGCAAGGGACGGCCGCGTTACGATCGGGTGGCGTCCCGGGCAAACAGCGGCAGCAGCGCCGGCAGGGTGAGCATGACGGAAGCGAGGGCGAAGAGCAGGCTCAGCATCAGCAGCAGCCCCATGCTGGCCGTGCCCGGATGCGCCGAGACGGCGAGCGAGCCGAAGGCCGTGCCGTTGGTCAGCGCGCTGTAGAGCACCGCCCGCGTCAGCGGGGAGGCGAGCAGCGAGCGCTCCCCGTGCTGCCACTGCACGACATAGTAGATCTTGAAGGCGACGCCCTGGGCGAAGAGCAGCGGCAGGGCGATGATATTGGCGAGGTTGAGCGGCTGGCCGATGAATACGCAGGCCGCCATGGTCAGCAGCCCGGCGAGGCTGAGCGGCGCGAGGGCCAGCAGCGCCAGCCGGACCGAGCCGAGCGCCACAACCAGCAGCAGCACGGTCAGCACGCTGGCGATGACGCCGGCCTGCAGGAAGGCGTGCTGGATGGTGCGGGAACTGGCCTGGATCGAGATGGCCGGGCCGGTCGCGGCCGGCGCCACCGCCTGCACCGCGGCGGCGAAGCGGGCCATGGTGTCGGAATCGTCGGAGAGGTCGCGCGGCCGCACCTCGACCCGGGCGCGGCCGTCCGGGGCGATCCAGTCGCGCCGCAGGGTATCGGGCAGGTCGTCCAGCGTCACCGGCCGGGCGGCCAGCGCCAGCCGCAGGGTGTCGAGGGTGGAGGCGAGGCCGGGCAGCAGCGCGGTGGCCAGCCGCGCGCGCGCCTCGGCCGGGCTGCCGGCGACCTGCGCCAGCGCCGCGGCCAGCCGCCCCGCTTCGGTCGCCAGCGCGCCGGTGGTGCCGCGCAGCGCGGCGGCGGCCTTGCCGAGCGCCGCCGCGGCCTCGGCATCGCCCGGCGCCGGCCGGGTCTCCGGCGGCTCGAGCGTCGGGCCGAGCAGGTCGCGGGCATCCTCGATCAGCGCGAGCTTCGCCTCCTGGCGCTCCGGCACGAAGCTCGCCAGCGTCACCGTCCCGGAGACCTCCGGCAGCGCCGCCAGCCGCCGGGCCAGGGCCTCGGCGGCGGGCAGGTCGGCCGCCAGCGCCTCGATGGTATTGGGCGTGGTGTCGGGGTCGCGCATCAACTCGCGGAAGGTGGACACCGCCTCGGTATGCGGGTCGCGCAGGTCGAGCGGGTTGGTGTCGAAGCGCAGCCAGTGCAGCGTCGCGGCGCAGCCGAGGCCGAGCAGCAGCACCACCAAGGCGGCCACCCCCGCATGCCGGGCGAGGAAGCGGTCCACCGGCGCGAGGAAGGCATAGCCGACCGGCTCCTTCTCCGGCCTCGGCCGGGTCAGCATCAGCCAGGCCGGCAGCGCCGTCAGGCTCAGCACGACCGCGACCGCCATCCCCGCGGCGGCGATCAGGCCGAGCTCCGAGACGCCGCGGTAGTCCGTCGGCAGGAAGGCGAGGAAGCCGCAGGAGAGCGCCATGGCGGCGAGCGCGATCGCCTCCCCCGCGCCATGCGCGGCGCCGACCAGCGCCTCCGGCAGCGGCCGGTCGGCCAGCTCGTAGCGGTATTCGCGCAGGCTCACGGCATACTGGATGCCGAAATCGACCCCGAAGCCGATGAAGAGCACCGCGAAGGCGATGGAAAGCGGGTTGAAGGGCCCGACCACCAGCAGGCCGAAGGCGGCGGTGATCGGCAGGCCGAGCACCAGCGTGCCGAGGATGGGGAAGATCAGCCGGCCCGAGCGCAGGCCGAGCCAGAGCAGGAAGGCGACCGCGACAAGCGAGAGGAGGTTCTCGACGATGGCGCTGCCGAAGACGGTGGAGAACTCCTCGTCCGACATGACGAGGTCGCCGGTCAGCCGCACCCGCACCCCGTTCTCCGGCGAGAGGCCGAGCCGCGCCGCCTCCGCCCGCACGGCGTCGGTCGCCGCGGCGACGGGGGCGAGGGCGCCGTAGTCCGGCACCGGCTTGACCAGCACGAATTGCCGGAAGGCGACCGGGTCCGGCGCCCGGCCGGTGAAGAGCGCGGCCCAGTCGAGCGGCGCGAGCCGCCCCGCCGCCGCGGCCTCGGCGCTGGCGGAGAGCGCGCCGAGGGCCGGCCGCAGCACCGCCGGGTCGCCCTCGCCCCGCTTCAGGCCCTCCGCCACCAGCTCCAACGTGCGGGCGACGCCGCGCAGGCTGGGATCGCCGGCGAGCGTGCCGAGCAGGGGCTGGGCGGCGATGATCCGCTCGGTCGCCCGGGCGACCTCCGGCTCCTCCAGGAAGAGCAGGGCGTTGCGGTGGAAGAAGGGCTCGGCGCCGGGCCGCTCCACCGCCCGGAACAGCCCCGGCCGCGCCTCGAGCGCCGCGGCCAGCGCCGCCGCCGCGCGCTCGGCGACGTCCGGCGTCGCGCCGTCCACCACCACGGCGATGAGGTCCGCGCGCTGCGGGAAGGCGCGGTCCATGGCGACCTCGGTCTGCCGCCAGGGCAGGTCCTGCGGGAAGAGCTCGACGACGTCGGTATTGAGCGCGAAGCGGGTGGCGACGGTCCAGCAGCCGAGCAGCGCGACCAGCAGGGCGAGCGCCAGCACCAGCCGCGGCCGGCGGATGCTGGCCGCGACCAGGACGGCCGCGAGGCGGCCGGGCAGGCCCCGGCGCGGGGCGGAGCGGGAGGAGTCGGGCAGCGCGTTCACGAGGGCCTGTCGGAAAAGGGCGGGAAGGCCAACGCGGCTTCAGGCCTCGCGGTAGAGGATCAGCAGCACCCCGATCAGCACCAGGCAGACCGGCCAGATCCAGCGGGCGAGGCGGGAGACCTCGCCCGGTCCCCGCAGCTCGGCGAAGCGGGCGCAGCCGCCGACCACCGCCAGCACCGCCAGCGGCAGGTGCGACAGCTCGACCAGCAGCGCCTCCTTCACATTGGAGATGGCATGGGTATGCGCCAGCAGCAGCACGCCGCCCGCGACCATGGCGCTGGGGAAGACGAAGCGCGCCCGGCCGGTGATGCGGCCGAGCCGCACCCACCACTCCGCGACCGCGAAGCCCACCACCAGCAGCGCGGCGAGCTTGTGCTGCACCACCTCCGGGTCGCGCAGGCTCTCGAGCAGGCCGATCTCGCCGAGGGGCCAGGCCTCCGGGTCCGAGCGGACCAGGATGAAGCCGGCGAGGCCGAGGAAGAGCAGCGGCCAGTGCCGGGCCAGAGGCACCACGCCGGTCGCGTCCAGCAGCGCTGCGAGGCCGACCAGCAGCACCAGGATGCCGGCCCAGTGGTGGTTGTACTCGCTCCAGGCGATGTCGTTGGCGTTGCGCGGCGGCAGCAGCCCCTCGCCCGGGGTGAAGGCCTGCGGCTTGCTGGCCTGCGCCGCCTGCTTCGCCTGCCACTCCGCGTCGAGCTGCGCCTGCAGCCGGGGGATCGCCAGGTCGGCATGGCCCGGGCTCGCCAGCCGCGGCCAGGCCGGGGTGAAGCGCTCGGTGATCTCGGCCCAGGTCACCCGGTCCTCCGGCAGGTCGGCCGCCGGCGGGACGGAGGTGAGCGAGCCGGCGACCGCGAGGACGGCGATGCCGATGGCGATCTCGGCCTCGACGAAGCGGCGGATCCGGACGAGGCGGAGCGGCGAATCGGCCAGGCGGTGCAGCAGCAGCCAGTTCGACCCGCCGAGCAGGAGCAGGAGGCCGAGCATGACCAGCTTGGTCGCCGACATGGCGCCATAGGCGGTGCCGTAGACCGCCTCGATCCCGCCGATATAGCCGACCCAGTAGCCGGCGATGCCGAGCAGGATCAGCCCGACGCCGCCGGCCGCGAAGGCCGAGTAGCGCTGCCCGACCCGGCGGGCGGAGCCGGGGGAGAGGCGGAAGCCCGCCAGCAGGGCGGGCAGGCCGCCGATCCAGAGGGCGGCGCCGGCCTGGTGCAGCGCGGTCGCCGCCAGCAGCATGGGCCGCTGCTCGGTCCGCGCCACGGCATGGCTGCCGGCGGTGGCGCCGACCAGCAGGGCGAGGCCGCCGAGCAGGAGCACCGCCTGCCGCCAGCGCCCGGGCGCCGGCCCGTCGAGCGCGACGACCAGCAGCACCGCCATGGCGGCGACGGCGGCCGTCGCGGCGCGGACGAAATCCGCCCCCAGCAGCTCGCGGAGCGGCGCATCGAGCGTGGCGGCGAGGGCGAGCAGGGCGAGGCCGGCGGCGGCCGAGGCGGTGACGATGCCGGCCAGGGCCGACCAGAGCGTCGCGCGCTGGCCGATCGCGCGCAGGCGCATCGCATCGCCGGCCGGCAGGTGGGCGGCGAGGGGCAGCGCCAGCAGGACCCAGAAGACCACGCTGCCGAGCAGCGCCGTCCGCGCCACCAGTTCCGCCGCATGCAGCACGACGCTGGCGAAGCCGTAGAGGTCGAGGAGCTGTTCCACCGGCCCGGCTCAGCGCGCCTGCAGGGTGAAGGGGATGTCGCCGCGGGTGATGTGGCCGTCCACCGCCAGCACCTGCCAGCGCAGCCGCCAGGCGCCGGGCGCCAGCGCGGGGGCGGGATCGAGTCGCGCCTCCAGCACCGTCGGCTCGCCCTCCGGCGCCGGCTCGAGCGGGACCTGCGCGCCCTCCGGCCCGACCAGCAGCAGGCGGCTGCGGACATGGTCGATGCGGCTGTTGAAGCGCAGCGTCACCTGCCGGGGCGGGGCGGGCAGGCTGGCGCCGGCCGCGGGGTCGGAGGTCACCACCACGGCATGGGCCGCGGCCGCCCGCGGCAGCAGGGACAGGGCAAGCAGGGAGAGGGCGCCCAGGCCGGGCAGCAGGCGCCGGCGGGGGCAGGCAAGGGGGGCTGGCAAGGGCAGGGCCAAACTCCTCGGGGCGGGCGCGGCGGCCCCCCGGTTGCAAGCGTGCCGCAAGGTGCAGCAAAATTCCCACGGCGCAAGATCCCGCCATGCGGAATGCGTTTCCCTGTGGCATCACGGGAATTGCACCAAAAACGGGAGCGGAGGGGGATGCGGATCATACTGGCGCAGCCCAGGGGCTTCTGCGCCGGGGTCGTCAGGGCGGTGGAGATCGTCGAGCGCGCGCTCGAATCCTATGGTCGCCCCGTCTATGTCAGGCACGAGATCGTGCACAACCGGCGCGTGGTCGAGTCGCTCGAGGCCAAGGGGGCACGCTTCGTGGGCGAGCTCGAGGAGGTGCCGGAGGGCGCGGTGACCGTCTTCTCCGCGCATGGGGTCGCGCGCTCGGTCGAGGCCGCGGCCTCGATGCGCCGGCTGCCGGTGCTCGACGCCACCTGCCCGCTCGTCGCCAAGGTCCACCACGAGGGGCGGCGCTACCAGGCCATGGGCCGCGCCGTCATCCTGATCGGCCATGCCGGCCATCCCGAGGTGGTGGGCACGCTCGGCCAGATCCCGGGGGAGGTGCACCTGGTCGCCAGCGCGGCGGAGGTGGAGGCGCTGCCGATCCCGCGGGACCGGCCGGTCGCCTACATCACCCAGACCACGCTGTCGGTCGATGACACCCGCGCGACCATCGAGGCGCTGCACCGGCGCTTCCGCGACATCCAGGGGCCGGACACGCGCGACATCTGCTACGCCACCCAGAACCGCCAGACCGCGGTTCGCGAACTGGCGAAGCGCGTGGACATATTGCTGGTTGTCGGCGCGGCCAACAGTTCCAATTCCAACAGGCTGCGGGAGATCGGCACGGAGCAGGGCGTGCCCTGCTACCTGATCCCGGATGCCACGGCGCTGCGGCCGGACTGGCTGCGCGGCGCCGATACCATCGGCATCACCGCCGGGGCCTCCGCGCCGGAGGAGCTGGTGCAGGAGGTGGTTGAGGCGATCCGCCGGCTCGGGCCGGTCGAGGTCTCGACCATGCCGGGCCTGGTGGAGGACGTGCAGTTCAAGCTGCCGGCCGCGCTGCTGGAGCAGGAGGCGCGGACCGCCGCCGCGTCCTGAGCGCGCAAGAAGGCAAAGGGGGAGGGCCGGGCCCGCTTGGGTTCCGGGGCAGCGGCCGTCGCCTGGCGCGACCCTGCCCTGCCGGGAAAGGATCTGGTCCATGCCGGGGGCCGCGTGCCATCGGTGACGGTCATCGCGGGTGGCGGCGCCGCCCGAGGGGGAGTGGAAGGCGTATGGGTATCCCGCTGCGGCAGCAGATCAAGGTCGGCGCCTATATCCTGAAACAGCATCTGGCGGGGCGGAAGCGCTACCCGCTGGTGCTGATGCTGGAGCCGCTGTTCCGCTGCAACCTGGCCTGCGCCGGCTGCGGCAAGATCGACTATCCCGATCCCATCCTGAACAAGCGCCTCTCGGTCGAGGAGTGCCTCGACGCGGTCGACCAGTGCGGCGCGCCGGTGGTCGCCATCGCCGGCGGCGAGCCGCTGCTGCACAAGGAGATGCCGCAGATCGTCGAGGGCATCCTGGCCCGCGGCAAGATCGTCATCCTCTGCACCAATGCCCTGCTGCTGGAGAAGCGGATCGAGCAGTACAAGCCGCATCCGCGCTTCACCTGGGACATCCATCTGGATGGCGACAAGGAGCAGCACGATTGGGCGGTGTCGCAGACCGGCGTCTACGACCGCGCCGTCGCGGCGCTGAAGGATGCCAAGGCCCGCGGCTTCCGCGTCGCCATCAACGCGACGCTCTTCAACAATGCCGAGCCCGAGCGGATGGCGAGGTTCTTCGACGCCGTCACCGGGATGGGCGTCGACGCCATCATGGTCTCGCCCGGCTATGCCTACGAACGGGCGCCGGACCAGCAGCACTTCCTGAACCGCCGCAAGACCAAGGAGCTCTTCCGCGGCATCTTCGCGCGCGGCAAGGGCAAGGGCTGGAAGATGGGGAATTCGCCCCTCTTCCTCGACTTCCTCGCCGGCAACCAGACCTACCACTGCACGCCCTGGGGTAACCCGACGCGCAACATCTTCGGCTGGCAGCGCCCCTGCTACCTGCTGGGCGAGGGCTATGCCAAGACCTATGCCGAGCTGATGGACGAGACCGACTGGGACAAGTACGGCACCGGCAATTACGAGAAATGCGCGGATTGCATGGTCCATAGCGGCTTCGAGGCGACCGCGGTGGTCGATGCCGTGAAGCGCCCCTGGAAGGCGCTGGCGGTGCAGATGCGCGGCCCGAGGACGGAGGGCGATTTCGCCCCCGAGATCGACCTCTCCAACCAGCGGCCGGCGGACTACGTCTTCAGCCGCCATGTCGAGAAGGCGATGGCCGAGATGGCGCACGAGAAGCCGACCCGCGGCGCCAAGCATGGCGGCACCGCGCCGCCGGCCGTCGCCGCCGAGTAGCCCCGCCTTCGGGGGCGGCCGCGCGCCGCCCCGCCCGCCGCCCGAGCGCCCCGCCATGCCCCGCCTTCCCCGCTGCAGGCTCCCGCGCCCGCCGTTCTTCCGGGCCTGGATCCTTGGGGCGCTGGCGCTCGCCGGCTGCTCGCTCGGCGCCCCCATCGCGCGGCAGGCGATCGACTACAACGGCACGGTGGAGCAGGCGGCCAATGCCCTGCTGGTGCGCAACATCCTCCGCGCGCGGGACGAGACGCCGCTGCACTTCACCACCGTGCCGCAGATCCGCGGCTCGCTGAACCTCGGCCTCGGCCAGCCGGGGCTCGGCCTGCCGCTCGGCGGCGCCGGCTCCACCAGCGGCCTCGTCCTCGGCCTTGGCGGCGGCGTCTCCCCCAGCTTCGACGTCTCGGCGCTCGACACGCAGGAGTTCACCCGCGGGCTGCTCGAGCCGCTGGAGCCGCAGGTCGTCCGCTACTACTGGGAGCGCGGCTATCCGGAAGAGCTGCTCCTCATCCTGCTCTTCAACGCGGTGCAGGACCCGGTGACCGGCCGCAACCAGCCCAACGACCCGCGCTGCTGGCTGGACCGGCCGGACTGCCCGGTGGCCGGCAGCGGCGCAGGGCTCGAGGAGGCGCTGCGCTCCACCCTCGCGCTCGGGCCGATCATCTTCCACCCCTACCTCGCCCTGCATCCGGTCGGGCCGCCGCTCTCGGCGGCGCAGGCCGCCGACCCGGCCCTGCTGGCGCTCGCCGGCGAGGCGCGCATGCGCCTGGCCCGCCTGCCCGACGGCCGCTGGCAGCTCGAGCGGGAGGAGCCGCGCGTCGCCGCCTGCCGGCGGGTCGAGCTTGGCGGCCGCACCGTGCTGCTGCCGGTCGAGGGCACGGGGGGCGCGACGTCGCCCGACCGCGACGCGCCGGTCTGCGTCCGGGCCGAGATGCCGGCCGCGGAGCTCGCGGCGGCGCCGGGCCGGCGCGCCCAGCGGGTCGAGGTGCGCTCGGTCCTCGACATCATCCGCTTCCTCGGCCTGCTGCTGCGGGTGCAGGCGGGCATGCCGCCGCGCCCGGACAGCGGCGCGCCCTGCCTGACCTTCACGGTCCGCGCCGCGCGGCCGGAGGCGCCGGCGCGGCGCGCCTGCCTGCTGCGCCTGCCGCGCGCCGGCCGGGATGCGCCGCCGGCACGGGTGGCCTGGACGGTGGAGCATGACGGCGCGACCTGGCTGGTGCCGGCCTATGCCGAGCCCCCGGAGGACGGCGCCGAGCCGGGCGACTACTCCGTCCGCGTCCTGGCCCTGCTGACCGAGCTGCTGAACCTGAAGAAGAGCTCGACCGCCATCCCGACCACGCGCGCGGTGCAGGTGGTGCGGTGACGCGTGGTCAGCCCTCCGCCCACATCCGCAGCAGGTTGGCGCGGGCGAGCTGGACGCGCAGCGCCGCGTCCGCCACGCCTTGCTCGGCCAGGTGCAGGTCGAAGAGCAGCGCCCGCCGCGCCGCGTCGCGCACCCGGCTCTGCACCCAGCCGAAGGCGACCAGGCGCTCGCCCCGCGTCACGGGCTCGACCCGGTGCAGGCTGGTCGCGGGGTAGAGCACGAGCAGGCCGGGCGCGGGCGCGACCTCGCGCTCCCCGCCCGCCTCCTCCACCACCAGCGCGCCGCCCGCCTCCGGCCCGTCGAGGAAGAGAGTCCAGGCGAGGTCGGTCCGCACCTGCCCCATCAGGGCATTGTCGACATGCCGTCCGTAGCCGCCGCCCGGCGGTGTCCGGCTGAACAGCGGCCGGGTCATGCGCAGCGGCAGGGCGGCGGCGGCGAAGACCGGGTGGGCGCGCAGCGCCGCCTCCAGCTCCGCCGCGGCGGCGCGGGTCGCGGCATGCGCCGGGTCGGCCTGCAGGTTGGCCTTGACCGCGGCGGCGCGGCTGCCCGCGGTCGCCCGCCCGTCCTGCCAGGGCGCCGTCGCCAGCAGCCCGCGCAGCCGTGGCAGCGCCGCCGCATCCAGAATTCCGTCGATCGGCAACAGCATCGCCGTTCCCCCGTGCCCGCTCTACCCATAGTATTGCGAACTGCTCGCAACAACTGAGGCCGCATGTCCCCCTATCGTCCCCGCCTCTGGCTCGGCCTCGGGCTTTCGGTCCTCGCCGCCGGCGGCATGCCGGCGCTGGCCGCCGACCCGGCCTGCCAGCCCGCCGCCCAGGTCCCGCTGGGGGAGGCGGGGGAGAGCGGCGAGGGCGAGGGTGGCCCGGCGACCCCGGCCGCCCGCGCCCTGGTGCTGGACCGGATGGCGGCGCAGATCGCCGCGGGCGCGACCGCGCGCGCCGCGGGCGATGCCGACAGCGCCGAGATCCTGGTCGCCGCCGCGACCGACGAGGGTCCGGCGCGCCTTGCCCGCCGGGGCGACGGGCCGGATCCGGCGCTGGAGGCGGCGCTCGCCCCGCTGGCCGCCGCGCCCGGCGATGCCGCGGCCGGCACCGCGGCGCTGCGGGCGGTGGAGCAGGCGCTCGCCACCACCACGACGCCGATTATCGAGCGCGCCGCCGGGATGACCGCCGCGGCGCTCGAGGCCTTCACCGCCGCGCTGGACTGCGGCCGCCTCGCCGACCGCGCTGCCTATGCCGAGGCCGGGGCGCTGGTCCGCCGCGCCCGTGCCGTGCTGGCGGGGCTGCCGGGCGATGCGGTGCGGGAGATGGCGGGCGACCTCGATCGCCTCGCTGCGCTGCTGCCGCCGGCGCCGCCCGAGCCGCCGCCCGCGACCGGCGCGGTCTCCGCCCTCGTCTCCCACGCCCTGCTGGCGGCGAGCGACGCGGGCCGCTGAGCCGCGCTTCCGGTTGGCCCCGCCGCCGCCAGCCGGCACACTCCTCCCCACGGCACAAGGCCGGATGGGAGGAGAACGGGATGCGGTTCCAGGATCGCGCGGTGCTGGTCACCGGCGGGGCCAGCGGCATCGGCCGGCAGGTCTGCCTGATGGCGGCGAAGGAAGGCGCGCGGGTCGCGGTCGGCGACCTCGACGCGGCGCGGGCGGAGCAGGTCGCCGCCGCCATCCGCGAGCAGGGCGGGGAGGCGCAGGCTTTCCGCCTGGACGTCGCCGACCCGGCCTCGGTGAATGCCTTCGTCGAGGGCGCGGAGACGGCGCTCGGGCGGCTCGACGTGCTGGTCAACTCGGCCGGGGTGCGGGAGATCGCCTCGGTCCTCGACCTGCCGCTCGAGGAATGGACGCGGGTGCTCACCATCAACATGACCGGCACCTTCCTGCCCAGCCAGGCCTTCGCGCGGCGGCTGGTGGCAGAGGGCAAGCATGGGCAGATCGTCAACCTCGCCTCGACGCTCGGCATCTCGGCGGCGCCGAACCGCGCGGCTTATACGGCCTCGAAGCACGGCGTCGTCGGCCTGACCAAGGAGATGGCGCTCGAACTCGGCGAGAAGGGCATCCGGGTGAATGCCGTCGCGCCCGGCGTCATCCGCACCCCGCTGACCGAGCGCTACTTCCAGGACCCCGACATGGCGGCGACCATCCGCGGCCTGCACGCGACGGGAAGCTGGGGCGAGCCGGAGGACATCGCCCGCGCCATCCTCTTCCTCGCCGAGGAGGCGAACGGCTTCATGACCGGCGCCGTCTTGGTGGTGGATGGCGGCTGGACCACGGGCAAGAAGATGTAGTGCCGGGGCTCCCAGGCCGTCCGGTCGGCGTGGAAGCGCGCCGACCGGGCGGTTGCAGGGCAGCGGCACGCGCCCGGGCGAATCTCCCCTACCGCCGCCCGACCAGGGCCAGCGCGCCGCCTGCCACCGCGATGCCGGCGGCCAGCGGCCCGAATCCCGAAAAGCCCCACTCCGCCATCATCCAGCCACCGAGTGCGGCGGCGCCGAGCCAGCCGAGGCTCGCCGCGGTGACGTTGAGGCCGAGCACGGTGCCGCGCACCTCGTCCGGGACATTCGCCATCGCCGCCATCAGGCTCGGCCGCGCGATCGCCATGACCAGCACATAGGCGAAGCCGAGCGCGACGCTGGTGACCATGCCGGGCGTCCAGCCAAACAGCGCCAACGCCGCGAGCGCCGAGCCGAACATCGCGCCGGCGAAGGTCAGCAGCCGGTCGCGCAGCCGGTCCGCCATCTGCCCGCCGAGCACCGTGCCGAGGATATTGCCGAGCGCGAAGACGGCGAGCGGCAGCGCGACCTCCCCGAGCGTGAGGCCGTAGGTGGTCTGCAGGAAGGTGGCGAAATAGACCGCCGTCATGCCGTAGCAGATGCGCTCCGCCGTCCCCATGGCCAGCAGCCGCAGCACGGGGCCGGACATGGCGGCGCGGAGGCTCGGCCGCGCCGCGCCGGCGGCGCGCGGCCCGTCCACCGGCCGCAGCGTGGTCAGGAACAGGCCGGCCGCGGCGAGGACCGCGAGGCCGGCGGCGCAGAGATTGACCCCGCGCCAGCCGACGAAGGTGCCGATCCAGGCGGCCATCGGCACGCCGACCAGCAGGGTCAGGGACTGCCCGGCCATGACCCAGCCCAGCGCCCGGCCGCGCTGGCGGTCGACGGTGCGGGCGGAGGCCTCGGTCATCAGCACGCCGGTGAAGCCGCCGGCGCAGCCGCCCGCGAGGGTCGACCAGGCCGCGGCCTCCGGGAAGCCGGCCGAGGTCGAGAGCCCGACCATGCAGCCGGCGAGGCCGATCGGCCCGCCGACCAGGAAGGGCCGCCGCCCCCAGCGGTCCGACCCGGCGCCGGCGAGGAGCGAGGCGATGCCCCAGGAAACGGAAGTGAGCGCCATCAGGTTGGCGACCAGCGGCAGGCTCGCCGAGAGGTCGCGCGCCATGTCGATCAGGAAGGGCGCGCGGGTGGTGCCGGAGGAGGAGGCCGCGAACATGCCGAAGCAGCAGGCCGCGAGCAGCGCCCAGGGCATGCGCGGAAGCGCCTGGGCCGGCGCGGCTTGGGTCGGGGGCATGGGCAGGCTTCTAGGCTGCCCCGGCCGCGGGCGGGAGAGGGGGACGGACGGTCGTCCGTCCGGCCCCGGCCGCGCCTACTCGAACATGTCGGGCTGCGTCGCGGCGATCTGGCTGTAGATCGTCTGGAAGTGCAGCCAGCCGATGAAGTCGTTGCCGACATGGTCCTGGCTGTACTGCGCCGTCTTGGCCGAGAGAAGCTGCGGCTTGATCCCCGTTGCCTCGACCAGCAACTGCTGCTGGCAGGCGCGCTCGAGCGCGATGAACCAGAAGGCCGCATCGTCGATGCTGTGCCGGCTGCAGGTCAGCAGGCCGTGGTTCTGGTGCAGGACGCCACGGTTGCGGCCCATCTCCTTGGCGACCGTCCAGCCGCTCTCGCGCTCCACCGCGACGGCGCCGGCCGAGGCGCCGATGACCGCGTGGTTGTTGTAGAAGGCGGCCGCGTCCTGGCTGATCATGTCGAGCGGCCGGCCAGTCGCGCACCAGGCGGTGCCATAGGTCGTGTGCGCGTGGCACATCGCCACGATATCAGGATATTCCTGATGCACCGCGGCGTGCAGCACGAAACCGGCGCGGTTGATGGCGTAGCGGCCCTCCACCACCCGGCCCTCATGGTCGGCCAGGATCAGGTTCGACATCCTGACCTGGGAGAAATGCACGCACATCGGGTTGGTCCAGTAGAGCTCCGGATGCTCCGGGTCGCGGACCGTGAGGTGCCCGGCGAAACCGTAGTCGAAGCCGTGCATGCCGAAGGCGCGCGTCGCCGCCACGAGGTGCTGCTTGCGGTATTCCCGCTCCTCCGCGACGGAGGCGAATTGCGGGATCTCCGGGAAGATCAGCCCCTCCTGCTCGGGCTGGTAGATCGAGACGCGGTTCCTGCCCGGGACGTTGTCCAGCATCGGGTCGTTCCTCCCCTTCCCTTGGCCCATCCCTTGGTGACGCGGCGGGTCCGCGGAGGCACCCGTCGTGCCCGGGGGCGGGGCGGTTGACAAACGCGGTCTCTTCAGCCCGTCATGAATCGGATTCACGGGTCCCCGATGCGCCGCCTGCCCAGCTTCTCCGCCCTCCGCGCCTTCGAGGCGGCGGCCCGGCTCGAGAGCTTCGCGCTCGCGGGCGCCGAGCTGCATCTCAGCCCCTCGGCGGTCAGCCATCAGGTGCGGGCGCTGGAGGACTGGGCGGGCCGGAAGCTCTTCCATCGCCGCAGCGGCCAGGGGGTGGAGCCGACGCCGGAGGGCCGGGCGCTGCTCGGCCGCCTGACGCCGATCCTCGACGAACTCGAGGCCGCCTGCGCCGCGTTGCGGCCGGAGCCGGCGGCCGAGGCGCTGGCGGTGCATTGCGTCCCCTCCTTCGCCGCGAACTGGCTTGGCCCGCGGCTGCCCGGCTTCATGGCGCGGCATCCCGGCCTCGGCATCCGCGTGACCGCCAGCGCCGAGCCGGTGGACCTGGCGCGGCAAGCGGAGATCGACCTCGCCATCGCCTATGGCGCGGCGCCGGCGCAGCCCGGGGTGACGGCGGAGCCGCTGGGGACGGAGCGCGTCACCGCCCTGGTCGCGCCGGCGCTCGCGGCCGGGCTCGACTTCTCCGGGCCCGCCCTGCCGCGGGGCCTGACGCTGATCGACTCCGCCGTCAGCCCGGTGCGCTGGGAGGACTGGCTGGCGCTGAACGGGCTCACGACGCCCGCGGGCGGGGCAAGGCCCTCCTTCGACCGGGGGGCGATGGCGATCGCGGCGGCGGCGCAGGGTGTCGGCGCGGCGCTCGAGAGTACGCGGCTGGCGGCGGAGGACCTGGCGCGCGGCGACCTGGTCGAACTGGACGGTAGCCGCTTCCGCGCGGTAGAGCGGGTGCTGCACCACCTCTGCTACCGGACGGGGCAGCGCAACCTGCCGAAGGTCGCGGCCTTCCGCGCCTGGCTGCTGGAAGCCTGCGCACGGGATTGACGCCACGCCGGGCTGGCCAGCGCGCGAGAGGGCCGAGGCCCCGCCTCAGCGGCCGTCCTCGTCGTGACTGCGCCCGAGGCGACACAGGAGCAGGATCAGGCCTCCAAGGGCGCTCGTGATCAGGGCTGCCTTCAGATAGCCCGCGGTCGGCCCCCAGCCTCCCCGCGGGTCGATCACCGACAGCAGCGCGAGGATGAGCAGCAGCAGGGCCACCCCGACGAAAGCCCCGCCGAAAAGATGCAAGCCGACCGGCTCATAGATCAGCGCCCCGTGGAACAGCCGCGGCCACTTCTCGTTCCTCGGCATGCGCAATTCCGTTGCGGGGTCGTGGTGACAGCATACTGCCACCGGCGGATCGTTTCCGATCGGCAGAAATCGGCCCACGTCGCGGGAGCGGATCACATCCCGTTCGGGTGACCCTCCCCGTTGCCGCATCGCGCCCAGTGGCATGGTGCGGGGCAGGCAGGCCGCCCCGCAGCAAGGATCACCCTCGTGTCCGGCCGCCTGTCCGCGAGGCGCGGGGGTCAGGCTGGTCCGCTACGCCACGCAGGCCTGCCGCAGCCCGTCCCGGGCGCCGCCGAGCGCCTGCAGCGCCACGCGGCTGCGCTTGGCTACCGTCAGCAGCGCCGGCAATTCCCGCGGCTGGCGCAGCAGCGCCAGCGCCACCCGTCCCGCGGCCGGGCGGCCATCCGGCGTCAGCCCGACCGCCGCGGCATGCGGCAGCACCTCCTCCGCCGTATCGGCCACCGCCCGCAGCGCCGCGAAGGGTAGCCGGCGGGAGGCCGCGAAGGCCGCCGCCGCCTCGGTTTCGAGGTCGACGACCATGGCGCCGGTCGCGGCCCGCAGCAGGCGCTTGCGCGCCGGCTCGCCCACGACAGCCGGCGCGCCGGCGACCATGCCGAGCCGCGCGCCGCAGCGCCCGGCAAGCTGCGCCGCCCAGGCGAGGTCGGCGGACCAGGCGCCGGCCGCGCCGCGCACCCGCGTCGCCACCACCAGGTCGCCGCAGGTGAGCGAGGGGTCGAGCCCGCCGGCGATGCCGAAGCTGAGCACGCCGGTCAGCCCCTCCGGCGCCTGCCGCAGCAGCAGGCGCAGCCGGACCGGATCGCCGCCGCTGACGATCACCGGCATCTCCTTCGGCAAAAGCGCGGCTTCGGACCGCATGCCGACCACGGCCAGGATCGAGGACAGGGGCATGACCGGGGCGCATCCTCCGAATTCTGCTGCGATGCAGTATAGCCGGAGCGGCGGGCCGTGCGCGGCGAAAATCCACACTCCGGCCACAATTCGCCGGCAGCCGCAGACTAGAGCCCGTGCACCACCCGCCGGGAATTGCCCTTTCGTAGCATCCGCAATCGCGCCAGCGCCCAGAGCGGGAAGAGCTGCGCATAGCCATGGTATCGAAGGTAGAAAACGCGCGGGAAGCCGGTGCCGGTATAGTCCTCCTCCGGCCAGCCCCCATGCGCCTCCTGCTGGCCGAGCAGCCAGCGCGCGCCGCGCTCCACCGCCGGCGCATCCACCGCGCCCGCCGCCATCAGCGCCAGCAGCGCCCAGGCGGTCTGGCTCGCGGTGCTAGGCCCCATCCGCACATCGGCATCGGCATGGGTGCCGCCGCAGCGCGGATAGGTGAAGCCGTCCTCGCCCCAGCCGCCATCCTCGTTCTGCCGGGCCGTCAGCCAGGCGACGGCCTTCCGCATCGCCGGGTGTTCCGGCGGCAGGCCGGCGGCGTTCAGCGCCGTGACCGCCGACCAGGTGCCGTAGACATAATTGACGCCCCAGCGGCCGTACCAGGAGCCGTCGGGCTCCTGCTCCGCCAGCAGGTAGTCGATCCCCTGCCGCACCGCCGGATGCTCCGGCCCGTGGCCAAGCTGGGCGAGCATGGCTAGGCAGCGGCCGGAGACATCGGCGGTCGGCGGGTCGAGCAGCGCGCCATGGTCGGCGAAGGGGATGCTGTTCAGGTGGTGGTGGGTATTGTCGGCGTCGAAGGCGCCCCAGCCGCCGCCCTTCGACTGCATGCCCACCACCCAGTCCGTGGCGAGCGAGACGGCGCGCCCGAGGCGCGGCCCGGCCCCGCCCAACTGCTTCTGCGCGCGGTCGAGGGCGAGCACCACCACGGCGGTGTCGTCCACGTCGGGGTAGTGCGGGTTGGCGTACTGGAAGGCCCAGCCGCCGGGTGCGAGGCCGGGGCGCTGGTCGGCCCAGTCGCCGGCCACGTCGGTCACCTGCCGATCCAGCAGCCAGGAGAGGCCGCGGACGACCGCCGCCTCGGCCCGCGGCTCGCCGGTCTCAAGCAGCGCATGCGCGACCAGGGCGGTGTCCCAGATCGGCGAGAGGCAGGGCTGGACATAGGTCTCCCCGGCCTCGGGGTGGTCCCCGGGGCGATCCCCAGGGCGATCCATGACCAGCTTCTCCACCGCCGCCCAGGCCGTCACCACGCGCGGGTCGTCCGGCGGGACGCCCAGGCAGTGGTACATCCAGATGGCATTGGCCATGGCGGGGTAGATGGCGCCCAAGCCGTCCTCGCCGTTCAGCCGCTCGGTCACGAAGGCTTCCGCGACAGCCTCGGCCCGCGCCCGTGCGGCGGCGGGGAAGAGGTGCTGGGTCCGCTGCAACGCGCCGTCGAGCAGACCGAACAGGGTCTTCCAGGGCTCGGCCGCATGCGCGCCGCCCGGCCAGCGCCGCACCATCTCGGGCGGCGTGACGAAGAGTTCGCGCAGCGAGACGCCGGTCTCCGCCAGCGGCCGCGGCCGGCGCGCCATCACCACCGTCAGCGGCACCAGGACCGTGCGGGCCCAGTAGCTGACCTTGGAGAGGTGGAAGGGGAACCAGCGCGGCAGCAGGCAGATCTCGGGCGGCATCACCGGCACCGCCCGCCAGGGCACCTGGCCGAAGAGCGCGAGGGTCGCCCGGGTGAAGACGTTCGACCGCTCCGCCCCGCCGGCGCGCAGGATGGCGTCGCGGGCGCGCGCCATGTGCGGCGCCTCCGGCGCGTCGCCAATCAGCCGCAGGGCGAAATAGGCCTTCACCGAGCAGGAGATGTCGAGCGGCCCGCCATGGAAGAGCGGCCAGCCGCCGGCACAGGTCGCGGCCTCCTGCGCCTGGATCCGCCGCAGGTAGCGCCCGATTCGCGCCTCCTGCGCCGGGTCGCGCTTGCCGAAGAAGCGCTTCAGCATGAGGTACTCGGCCGGGATGGTTGCGTCCGCCTCCAGCTCGAACACCCAGTGGCCGTCGGCCTGCTGGCGGTCGAGCAGATGGGTGGTCGCGCGGCGGATGGCGGCGTCCAGCGGGTCCCGGTCCTGCGGGGCGTCCTCCTCGGCCAGGGCAAGGTCCGGCCGCGCCGCCGCGGCGGCTAGGTCCTGGATTCTCGACAACTCAGACAATCTCCTTGCCTGCCGGCGCGGTGACCCGCCCGGCATGACGCCATTTCAGATCGAATACGTCGGTTTTTTGCGGTTGCGAAGCCCGATCCGCCGGCTGGTGTCGCTTTAATGCAGCGGTGTGGCTCAGTTCACGCGCGGACCGGCTCCTGACTCCGCCCGCGGGCCGGCTTCCCCCTTCCACATGCCGCCGCGCCCGCGCCACTCGGCCAGCGCCGAGTCCAGGGTGAACGCCATGTAGGCGGCGGCGATGGCCGGCAGGGCGAGGCCACGAAACGGCGAGAGGCCGAATCGGCGGAGCGTCGGCGCAAAAGCCACAGCCATGCCGCCCCAGGCCAGGCCGCCGAGCCAGGCGGCCGGTCCCGCCACCAGCAGCGCCAGCAGCGGCGGGGCAAGGAAGACCAGGCCGAGCGCCAGGATCATGCCGGCCAGCAGCAGCGGGCTGTAGCCGAGTTGGGCATAGGCCGTGCGCGCCACCATCCGCCGGATCGGCCCGACCGTCTCGTAAAGGCGGAGGCTGTCCACCCGCCCGGTCAACCCGATCCAGATCGGCCCGACGCGCTTCATCTGCCGCGCCAGGGCGCAGTCGTCGATCAGCGCGCCGCGGATCGGGGCGAGGCCGCCGGCGCGCGCGAAAGCCGCGCGGTCGAGCAGCACGCAGCCGCCGGCCGCAGCGGCGGTGCGGGCCCGCGGGTCGTTCGACCAGCGGAAGGGGTAGAGCATCTGGAAGAAGAAGATGAAGGCCGGGATCAGCCAGCGCTCGGCCGCGCTCTCGCAGCGCAGCCGGGCCATGAGCGAGACCAGCACGCGCCTCTCCGCCACCGCGCGGCGGACCAGCAGGCGCAGGCTGTCCGGCGCGTGGCGGATATCGGCATCGGTCAGCAGGAGGTAGTCGGGCGCGCCCGCCTGCGCCTCCCGCAGCCCCTGCTCCAGCGCCCAGAGCTTGCCGGTCCAGCCCGGGGCGCGCGGCCCGCCGGTGACGACCGTGAGGCGGGGGTCGCCGGCCGCCGCGGCGCGGGCGAGATCGCCGGTGCCGTCGCTGGAGCGGTCGTCCACCACCACCAGCCGGAAGGCGCCGGGATAGTCCTGGGCGAGCAGCGAGGCGACGGTGGCGCCGATCGTCTCCGCCTCGTCCCGCGCCGGGACGATGGCGGCGACCGAGGGCCAGGCCGGCGGGTCGGGCAGGCGGGCTGCGTCGCGGTCGTCGTCGCGCGCCAGCCAGAAGAAGCCGCGGCCGAGCAGCAACACCAGCCAGGCGAGTCCGGCGGCGAGGGCGAGCCAGAAGGTCATGGGCGGGCCGGGCGGTCGGGCGGCAGGCGGCGCGAGGGTCCCGGCCTGCCGGGACGCGGCGAGGTTCCTGGCAGGGGCGCGCTCACCGGATCATCCCCTGCTCGCGGAACCAGGTGACGGCATCCGCCACCCCCTCCTGCCAGGGGCGGGCGCGGTAGCCCAGCACCCGCTCCGCCTTGGCCGAGGAGAAGTACATCCGCTGCCCGGCCATCCGCAGGCCATCCAGGGTCAGCATCGGCTCCCGCCCCGTCAGCCGCGCCGCCGCCTCCGCCCCCAGCGCCAGCGGCCAGAGCGGCGCGATCGGCAGCCGCACCGGACGACGGTGGCCGAAGAGCGCCGCGATCCGCGCCAGCAGGTCGCCGAGCGGCACGTCCTGTCCGCCCAGGATGTGCCGCTCCCCGACCGCGCCGCGGGCGAGCGCCGCGACGCAGCCCGCGGCGACGTCCTCCACATGCACGAGGTTCAGGCCGGTATCGACATAGGCCGGCATTTTCCCCCGCGCGGCCTCGAGGATGATGCGGCCGGTCGGCGTCGGCCGGCGGTCGCGCGGGCCGATGGGAGTGGAGGGGTTCACGATGACGGCCGGCAGGCCGGCCTCGGCGACCAGCCGCTCCACGAGCCGCTCGGCCTCGGTCTTGCTGCGCTTGTAGGGGCCGATCGCCTCCGCCGGCGTCGCGGCATCGGCCTCGGTCGCCGGCGTCCCGTCCCGGCGGGGCTTCAGCGTGGCGACGGAGGAGACATGGACCACGCGCCGGCAGCGCGCCTCCAGCGCGGCGCGCATCACCGCCTCCGTCCCCGCCACGTTCACCGCCGTCATGCGGGCGGGGTCGGGCACCCAGATGCGGTAGTCGGCGGCGCAGTGGATCACGGCGTCGCAGCCCCGCACCGCCGCGGCGAGGGAGCCAGGATCCGTCAGGTCGCCCGGGCAGAACGCCACCGGCACGCCCGCCAGCACGTCCCGCGGCGTGCCGGGCCGGGCCAGCGCCCGCACCTCGTGCCCCGCCGCGACCAGCGCACGGGCAATGGCGGAACCGAGGAACCCGGTCCCGCCCGTCAGCATCACGCGATCCGCCATGCACCCCCGCCCCTTCCGGCCGGGGTTGTGGCCCGGCCGCCGGCGCTTTTCCAGCCGGCTTGATCGCGCCCTGTCGTCGCCGCCGGGCCGCGCCGCGTGTTAAGCGCGCGCCATGACCATGCCGACCCGCCGCACCCTCCTCCTCCTCGCCGCGCTCGCGCCGCTGCCGGCGCTGGCCCAGGGTTCACCCGCCGCGGTGATCGAGGGCTTCAACGCCACCCTGCTCGCGGTGATGAAGGATGCGCAGCGCCTCGGCCTGCGCGGCCGGGCGCAGCGGCTGCGCCCGGCCATGGAGCAGGCCTTCAACCTGCCGGCGATGACGCGCATCTCCGTCGGCCCGGCCTGGACCCAGATCCCGCCCGCGGGGCAGCAGTCCCTGGTCCAGGCGTTCTCGGACTGGTCCATCGCCACCTTCGCCCACCGCTTCGACGGCTTCTCGGGCGAGAGTTTCCGGATCGAGGGGGAGAACACGCTGCAGAGCGGCGACCGGCTGGTCCGCACGCAGCTTGTCCGGCCGGCCGACCAGCCGGTGGCATTGAACTACCTGATGCGCGAGTCGGGCGGCGCCTGGCGGGTGGTGGATGTCTATCTCGAGGGCACGGTGAGCGAGCTGGCGAGCCGCCGCGCCGAGTTCACCACGCTGCTGCGCGAGGGCGGCGCGCCGCGGCTGGAGGCGGAGCTGCGGCGGCGGACAGAGACGCTGCTCGGCGGGTGAGGCCGCGCGGCACCTCCCGCCCCCGCCACTACCCTCCGGCGGGCGCTGGCGTTAGGCCGGCAGCATGATCCGCCCCCTCCTCCTCGCCGCGCTCCTGCCGCTGCTGCCGGGCTGCTCGCTCTCCTCCGTCATCGGCACCCACAGCATCGACTACAACCACAGCCTGGAGGTGGCGACCGACACCCTCCTCGTCCTCAACATCCTCCGCGCGCGGGACAACGCGCCGCTGCACTTCTCCACCATCGGCGCCATCCACGGCGCCTTCAGCCTCTCGGCCGGGATCGGCTACGACCTGACGGCGGTGAACAACGGCGTGCAGCCCGCCGGCCTCGTCGCCTCCAATCCCAGCTTCGACATCGGGCCGCTCGACCGGCAGGAATTCGCCCGCGGCCTGCTGCGGCCGATCGACCCGGCGCTGTTCCGCCTGCTCTCGGACCGGGGCCTGCCGGACCCGCTGCTGCTGCACCTGCTGGTCTCGCGCTTCGACGAGGGGCCGGGCGGCCGCGCCATCCCGAACACCCCCGGCAATCCCGACTTCGCCGCGGCGGTGGAGGCGCTGACCCGACACGGCAGGCTGCAGTTCAACGGCTATACGAGGCTGATCCCGCTCGGGCCGCGGTTGACCGGGCCGCAGGCCGCGGCCCCGGAGGTGCTGGCGGAACTGCGCGAGCCCGGGATCTCCATCCGGCAGGACGGGCCCGGCTGGCGGCTCTACCGCGCGGTCGGCCAGCTTGCGCTCTGCGTCGCCGAGGGCGGCGGGCGCTACCGGGCGCTGGCGATGGATACGGAACCGCCGCAGATCTCGCCCATGAACCAGGAAGGCAGCCCCTGCACGGCCGAGGAGGTGGCGGACCATCCGATCGCCGCCGGCCGCGCGGCCTCGCCCGGCCTTTCCTGGTGGCTGCGCTCGGTCGACGAGGTGCTGCATTTTCTCGGCGCGGTGCAGCGGCGGGAGGAGGCGGGCGAGCCGGTGCGCATCCGCATCGGCGAGGCGACGCCGCGCTTCTTCCGCCTCTGGCCCGCGCCGCCGCCGCGGCCGCGCCTCTCGGTGGACTACCGCGGCGGGCGCTGGTGGGTGGCCGAGCAGGACCGGCGGGAGGACATGACGCTCTCGGTGCTGGCGCTGACGGCGCAGTTGCTGAACCTGCAGAAATCCGCCGGCGAGATCCCGGCGACCGGGACGCTGCGGTTGGTGCGATAGCGCGGCCCCGGCGGGGAGAAATCCGGCCCAAACCGCCTCAAGGGCGCCCGATCCGGCGCAATTCCGCTGAGGCCGGATCGGCCCTTTCGGCCGCAGGCCCAGGAATTCCGCGGCATCCCGGGCTCCGGATCCTAGATCAAGGTATGGCTGGGCCGAGGAGGTCGGCGAGGCAGGCCGGGCCGGGCAGGCGGAGTTCGCCGGGAAAGCGCCGCTGGCCGCGCAGCCAGTCGACCTCGTGGAGCAGGCTGACGGTACGGCGCTCGAGGCGGCCATGCCTGTTGTCGATGTCGGTGCTGGTCTGCGGCCTGGCCGCCGGCGCGGCGGCGAAGGCGGCCTCGACTGGTTGGCCTTGACCGCCAGCAGGTCGTCGGCGCCGCCGAAGGCCTGGGCGATGCTGGCTTTGGTGGCCGTGGCGTCGATCGAGACCAGCGCCCCCTCGCGGCCATCCACCGCGGCGAGGGTGTGCTGTGCCGGGGCGCGGGATGGCCGGATGGAACGGCCGGCGCAACCCGGGGTGCCGCCATCGCGCACGACGCTGCGCTCAATGTGTCGGATAAGGGCGGCAAGGGGCGGTGGCCACCTCGCTGCCGATGCCCGGAACCCCGGCCGGCGACGGGGCAAGGGGCCGTCGTCCCGGCGCCGCCGGACCTCAGCGCGATGCCCGCGAGGGCCTGCCCTCGGTGACGTCCTCGATCCAGGTGAGGGCGGCGACCGCCCGCGGGAAGCCGAGCGTCGGGATGGCCAGCAGCGCCACCTGCTTCAGCGCCTCCTTAGGGACGCCCTCCTCCAGGGCGCGGCGGCTATGGGAGTGCACGCCGCCCTCCGACCCGGCCCCGATGGCGAGCGCCAGCTTCACCAGCCGCAGCGCCTCGCCCTCGACCGGGCCCGCCTTGGCGCAGGCCTCGCCGAGGGCGGCATAGGCCCGGTAGAGCTCCGGATAGGCCCGCGCCACCTGTCCGGCCGCGGCGGGCAGTTCCTGGTCCTGTTGCATCGGTGCGCCTCCCCCTCCGGTCCTGCTCCGCGAGGAACGCGGCAGGGTCAGCCCGGCTTCCCGTCCGCCCGCGGCCGCAGCAGCATCGGCCCATGCGCCAGCAGGAACAGCCCGAAGGCCAGCGCCCAGAGCGCGCCGGCGGCGGCATAGGGCAGCGGGCTCGGCAGGAGTACCGGCCCGAAGGCGCGCAGCAGCGCCGCCAGGGGCAGCAGCGCCCAGGCCGCCAGCATGGCGGGCGAGGCGGCGAGCGGGTGCCCGGTATGGCCGAGCGTCGCCCGCGGCATGACCGCCAGGATCATCATCGCCACCGCGCCGATGCCCTGCAGGTGCAGCCAGTTTGCCGCCCAGCCGGCACCGCCCAGCAGGTGCGCCGCCTTCACCGCCAGCGCCACGGGCAGCAGGAGGTAGGCGAGGTGCAGCACCGCCAGGATCGGGCGCCCGAGCGTCCGCAGCCCCTGCCAGCGGGAGAGGCGCAGCAGGGCCAGGACCGATGCGACCGCCGCGACGGCACCGGCTGCCATGCCGCCCGGCGCCGCGAGGTCCACCAGCACCACGGCGAGCAGCGCCGCCATCCCCGCCGCGTCCAGGCCCGGCAGGGGGCGGATGTCGAGCTTCAGGGCATTGCGGGTAAAGGCCGGGATGATGCGCCCGCCGATCAGCCCGACCAGCGCCAGGGCGATGTCGAGGCAGAGCAGCTCGCCCGCGGCGAAGCGCCCCGTCCACCAGCCCGCGGCATCGCCGAGCATCAGCAGGTCGCCGGCCCAGAAGGCCAGGATCAGCGCCGGCGGGCCGAAGAGCCGCGGGGTCGCCGCCCGCACCAGCGCAGGCAGCACCGTCAGCAGCAGCGCCGGCAGCGGCAGCAGCGCGACCACGGCCGCGGAGGCCGGCGGCACCGGCGACCCGGGCAGCAGCACCAGCCGCGCCGCGACGAAGAGGCCGGCGAGCAGGACCAGCGTCGCCCCGGCATAGGCCGGGCGCCCGGTCCAGTTCGGGATGGCGGTCAGCACGAAGCCGGCCAGCGCCGCGCCGACGACGCCGGCCAGCATCTCGTGCCCGTGCCAGCGCGCGAGCGGCAGCGGCCCCTCGGGCAGCGCGGCACCGTGCAAGGCGGCGACCCAGATCAGGATGGCCAGCACCGCCCAGGCGGCGCAGAGCAGGAAGAAGGGCCTGAGACCCTGACGGAACAGCGCGGGGCCGGTCGGCATCGCCGCGGCTTGCGGCACGGAGGTGGCGCTCATCGATGCATGTCCTCGAGGCTCGCGCAGGCGCCGATGGCGGGCGGTGGCGCCGCCCCGTCGACCTGCCGGAAGGGGCCGTGCGGCCCCTCGGCCGCCTGCAGAACGCCCCAGCCGAAATGGAAGTACCAGCCGTGCAGCGCGAGGCGGCCGGCCGCCAGGCGCTCCGCGACAAAGGGATAGGTGGCGAGGTGCCGCAGGCTGGACAGCACCGCCGCCTGCTCGGCGCGGCGGGCGACCAGCAGGCGCTCCGCCTCGGTCACCAGCCCGTCCATCTCCGCTCGCACCTCATGCGCCACGGCGACCCAGTCGGTGACGTAGTCGAAGGCGGGCGCGCCATGGCGGTGGTCCAGCAGGCAGCGCACCCCGGCGCAGAAGGAATGGCCGAGCACGACGACGTGCCGCACGCCGAGCACGACCACGCCGAACTCGATCGCCGCGGCGGTGCCGTGCGGCTGCCCGTCCGGCTCGTGCGGCGGCACCAGCGCGGCGACGTTGCGCAGGACGAAGAGCTCGCCCGGCCGGGCGCCGCAGATGATGGCCGGGTCGGTGCGGCTGTCCGAGCAGGCGATCACCATCACCTCCGGCCGCTGCCCGTCCAGCAGCCGGTCGTAGAGGTCGTGGTCGGCCTCGAAATGCGAGCGGCGGAAGCGGCCGAACCCGGCCACCAGGCGGTGCAGCGCGTCGCCTTCCGCGGGCAGGGGCAGGTCCACCTGCGCCTCCTCAGGCCAGGCCGAAGCCGGCGGCGAAGGGATGGAAGCGCAGCGCGTCGCCGGGCCGCACCTGCGCGATGTCCGCGGGGACCCAGAGCAGCCCGTCCGCCGCGGCGAGCGGCACCAGCCGGGCGGAGCCGAAGAGGCCGGCGGGCTCGACCAGGGGCAGGCCGGAGGCGTCCTGGCCGATGACCCGCGCCGGCAGGAACTCCTCCCGCCCCGGCTTGCGGGCGAAGCCGCGCGCGGCGAGGGCGGCGACCGGCGCCGGGCCGGCCCCCTCGGCGGCGCCGGCGAGGCGCGCCAGCAGCGGCCGGCCGAGGGTGAGAAAGCCGACCAGCGCGGCCAGCGGGTTGCCCGGCAGGAAGAGGCAGCGCGCGGCGCCGAGCCGCCCATGCGCCAGCGGCTTGCCAGGTTTCTGCGCCAGCTTCAGCACTTCGACCTCGCCGCCCGCGGCGCGCAGCGCGCCCGGCAGGTGGTCCGCATCGCTGCCGGAGATGCCGCCCGAGGCGAGGATGAGGTCGTGCCCCCGCGCCGCCTCCGCCAACGCGGCGGCGAGCGCGGCCGGGTCGTCCGGCAGCACGCCGAGATCGGTGAGCGCGATCTCCGGCCGCGCCAGCAGCGCCGCCAGCATCGGGCGGTTGCTGTCGCGGATGGCGGCGCCGAGCTCGTTGCCGTTCGACAGCAGCGCCACCCGGACGCGGCGCCGGACGGCGACCTGGTCGATATCGGCAGCCGCGAGCAGCGCCAGGTGCCGCGCATCGAGCCGCGTCCCGGGCGCGAGCAGGAGGTCGCCCTCGGCCAGGTCCTCGCCGCGGCGGCGGATATTGGTGCCGGGCCGCGGCGGGCGGCGGGGCTCCACCCGCCCCTCCCGCAGGGCGACATGCTCCTCCATCACGACGGCCGCCGCGCCGGGCGGCACGGGCGCGCCGGTCAGGACGCGGACCGCCTCGCCCGGGCCGATGGCGGGGCCGGGCGGGTCGCCGGCGGCGATGCGGCGCAGGACCAGCGGCGCCGCGCCCGCGGCCAGGTCCGTCGCGCCCGCGGCGAGGTCCGCCGCGTGCAGGGCATAGCCGTCCATGGCGGACTGGTCGAAGGGCGGCAGGGAGCGCGCCGAGCGCGGCGCGGCGGCGAGCAGGCGGCCGAGCGCCGCGGTCGGGGCCAGGACCTCCTCCCCCGCCACCGGCAGGGCGCCGTGCAGCAGGCGCGCCCGCGCCTCCGCCACCGGCAGGAGGCCCGGCTCCTCGTCGCAGCAGGCCAGAGGGGCGTGGATTGGCGTATGGATGAGCGTGCCGTCGGGCATCGTGGCATTTCCTTCAGGAGCGGCGCCGGGCCATCTCGTCGGCCAGCGCGGCCAGGGCCTCCGGCGTAAGGACCCGGCGGGCGAGCGGCATCACGGCCGATTCCTCCAGCGCGAGGTGTCGCCGGTGGCCGGCGGCGAAGGCGAGCGCCGCGGCGGCGAAGCCGGGATCGGGCGCCTCGCCATCCGCGGCGCGGCGCAGGCCGTCCTGCACGGCGCGGATGTCACGCCGGTCCTCCCGATGCTGCGCCTGCAGGCCGGGCAGCAGGCCGGTCGTGTCGTGGGCGGCGAGGCGCGGATGGAGGGAGCGCTCCTCGTCCTCGATATGCAGCGGCAGTTCGGCCGCGAGCCAGTCGAGCAGCATGGCGGCGAGGCCCCGGGCGGCGCGCCCGAGCGGCGCGCGCGCGACCCGCTCGAGATGGCCGAGCAGCACGGTCTGGCGGGCATGCTCGGCCGAGAGGAAGCCGACGGGGTCGTCGAGCAGCAAAGCCTGCAGCGGCGCCACCCGTGCGCGGGCCAGGTCCGAGGCCATGGCTACTGCACCAGCGGCCCTTCCGCCGCGGCGAGGGCGATGCCTTCGATCCGCGCCCGGCCCGCCAGCACCTGGATGTACTGCCGCACCGCGGTGCGGAAGCTCGCCTCCCGCAGCCAGCGGGCGATGCGGGCCTGCACCGCCTCGAAGGGCAGGTCGCGCGGCGGCTCGTGCTCGAGAAGCTGCACGACATGGTAGCCGTAGCGGCTGGCGACCGGCGTGGCGTGCAGCTCGCCGGGCCGCAGCGCACGGAGCGCGGCCTCGAATTCCGGCACGGTGGTGCCCGGCTCGATCAGGCCGAGATCGCCGCCCTCCTCGCGGGAGGTGCAGGCGGAGCGGGCGGCGAGCGCAGCGAAGCGGTCAGGTTCGACGCACAGCGCGGCGATGATCGCGCCGGCCTCGGCCTCCGCCGCGGCGCGCGCCGCCGCATCCGCGGGATCGGCCGCGAGCAGGATGTGGCGGGCCTGCCAGGCCTCGGGGCTGCGCAGGCGGGCGCGGTTCGCCGCGAACCAGCGGCGGCAGGTGGCCTCGTCGGCCTCCGGCAGCGGGACCTGCCCGGCGAGGAGGGCGTCGACCGCCTCCTCGCCGGCGCCGTGGCCCTGCCGCCCGACCTCGGCAAGCAGGAGCTGGCGGACCACCAGGGCCTGCGCCGCCGCCTGCCAGGCCGCCTCGCGCGAGGCGGCCGGGTGGTGCTGCAGCTCGGCGCCGATCGCGGCCTCGGGGATCTCGACGCCGTCGACCCGGATCATCGCGCCGGTCACCGCACCGACCCCGCGATCGGCCGCGCCGCGCCGCGCCGGCGGACGAGCTGGTAGGGGCGGACGACGTAGCCGACTGGCGCCGACCAGATATGGACCAGGCGGGAGAAGGGAAAGGCGACGAAGAGCGTGACGCCGAGCAGGATATGCGCCTTGAAGACCCAGTCCACCTCGGCGAGGGTGGAGGCCGCGTCGCCCTGGAAGGTGACGATGTGCTGCGCCCAGTGGCTGAGCTGCATCATCACATGGCCGTCGCGGTGGCCGAGCGAGAGGGGCAGCGTCAGCAGGCCGAGCACGAGCTGCAGCCAGAGCATCGCCAGGATGGCGATATCGGCGGCCGAGGAGGTCGCGCGGATGCGCGCGTCGAAGAGCCGGCGGTGCAGCAGCAGCGTCAGGCCGAGGAAGCAGAGCGTGCCGGCGGCGCCGCCCGAGACGATGGCGAGCATCTGCTTCTGCGGCGCGGTGATCAGCAGGCCATAGACCTCGTGCGGGGTCAGCAGCCCGATGGTGTGGCCGGCCATCAGGAAGAGGATGCCGACATGGAAGCAGTTGCTGCCGATGCGGAGCTGGCGCCGCCGCAGGAGCTGCGAGGAGCCGGACTTCCAGGAATACTGCTCCCGCTCGAAGCGGATCAGGCTGCCGAGCAGGAAGACGGCGACCGCGACATAGGGGTAGATGCCGAAGGCCAGGGTGTGGAGGGTGTCGCGCATGGCGGGTCAGCCTTGGCTGGCGGCGGCGACGTGACGGATCACGGGCCGCGGCGCGGGCATGGGGTTCGGGTTGCGGTGGGCGGCGCGCAGCTTCGCGGCCAGCGCATCCACGCCGCAATCCGCCGCGGGATCGGCGCCGGGGCCGAAGACGACCGGCGCCTCGGCCCAGGCGGCGTCGAGCTGCTCGGGCGTCTGCTCGGGCTCCGGCTGCTCCGGCACCTGGCCGGTGGGCTGGCCGGCAACCAGCAGCACGGCCTGCAGCACCGCGGCCTGCGGGGCATGGCGTGCCGAGAGGCGGCCATGCAGCAGGTCCAGCACCGGGGCGGCATTGGCCAGCAGCTCGGCGCCGCGGCCCGGCTCGACGGCCGCGTATTCCAGCAGCATCGGCAGGTAGTCCGGCAGCTCGGCCGCCACGGGTTCCAGCCCCGCGGCGGCATAGAGGCCCTTCAGCTCGACCATGGCCGGGCCGCGTTCGCGGCTGTCGCCATGCACATGCTCGAAGAGGTTGAGGGAGAGGCTGCGCGTCCGGTCGAAGAGGGCGACATGCTCCTCCTCGAGGTCGAGCGGGTCGCCATCCCCGAGATGCGCGAGCAGCCGGGCGAGACCGGGCATGGCCGGGGCCAGCGCCGGGTCTGTCTCCAGCGCCGCCCAGATCTCGGGCAGCGCATCCAGCACCTCGGCCGAGGGGTAGGAGAGCAGCGCCGCGAGGGCGCGGAGGGAGGCGCGCATGCTCACACCTCCTCCGGCTGCGTCCGCGCCGCCGCGGCGGGCGGCACTGCGGGAGGGGCGGCCCTGGCCGGCTCCGGCCGCGCCGGCACATGCCGGAACTCGACGCGCGGCGCCTGGTGGCCGGCCGAGGTCTTCTTCGTCGAGAAGAGGTTCGCGCCGGTCGAGCCGCTGGTGGAGCAGCCATTGCCGAAGCTGAAGCCGCAGGAGGACTTCAGGTCGAAGGTGTTCTCGGCATACTCGCGGTGGGTGGAGGGGATGACGAAGCGGTCCTCGTAATCCGCCAGCGCCATCACCTTGTACATCTCCTCGACCTGCTCGACCGAGAGGCCGACCTGCTTGAGGACATCCGCATCCACCCGGTTCTCCACCGTGCGGGCGCGCATGTGCACGCGCATGGCCATCATCCGCTGCAGCGCGAGCACCACAGGTGCCTCCGCGCCCGCGGTGAGCAGGTTGGCGAGGTAGCGGACGGGGATGCGGAGCGACTTGACGTCCGGCAGGCCCGAGGCCTCGTCCCAGCCGACATGGCCGGCCTCATGCGCCGCCTGCACCGGGGAGAGCGGCGGCACGTACCAGACCATGGGGAGCGTCCGGTATTCCGGGTGCAGTGGGAAGGCGACGCCCCATTCGATCGCCATCTTGTAGACGGGCGAGCGGCGGGCCGCTTCCAGCCAGAGCTCCGGCACGCCGTCGCGCCGCGCCTGGGCGATCACTTCGGGGTCGGAGGGATCGAGGAAGACGTCGAGCTGCTCGCGGTAGAGCTGCTGCTCGTTCTCGGTGCTCGCCGCCGCCTCGATCCTGTCGGCGTCGTAGAGCATGACGCCGAGGTAGCGGATGCGGCCGACGCAGGTCTCGGAGCAGATGGTCGGCTCGCCCGCCTCGATGCGCGGGAAGCAGAAGGTGCACTTCTCCGCCTTCCCGGACTGCCAGTTGTAGTAGATCTTCTTGTAGGGGCAGGCGGAGACGCACATGCGCCATCCCCGGCACTTGTCCTGGTCGACCAGGACGATCCCGTCCTCCTCCCGCTTGTAGATGGAGCCCGAGGGGCAGGCTGCGACGCAGGCCGGGTTGAGGCAGTGCTCGCAGAGCCGCGGCAGGTACATCATGAAGGTCTTCTCGAATTCGCCGTAGATGTGGCGCTGCACGCCTTCGAAATTGGCGTCCTTCGAGCGCTTGGCGAATTCACCGCCCAGGATCTCCTCCCAGTTCGGCCCCCACTCGATCTTCTCCATCCGCTGTCCCGTGATCAGCGAGACGGGACGGGCGGTCGGCATGGCCTTCGACTCGCCCGCGGTCTGCAGATGGGCATAGTCGAAGGTGAAGGGCTCGTAGTAGTCGTCGATCTGCGGCATGTCGGGATTGGCGAAGATGTTCGCCAGCACCCGCAGGCGGTTGCCGATGCGCGGCTCAATCCTGCCGTTCCGCTTACGCTTCCAGCCGCCCTTCCACCTCTCCTGGTTCTCCCAGTCCTTGGGGTAGCCGATGCCGGGCTTGGTCTCGACATTGTTGAACCAGGCGTATTCGACGCCTTCCCGGCTGGTCCAGACCTGCTTGCAGGTGACCGAGCAGGTGTGGCAACCGATGCACTTGTCGAGGTTCAGGACCATCGCGATCTGGG
This sequence comes from Paracraurococcus lichenis, assembly GCF_030657435.1. GTDB lineage: Bacteria > Pseudomonadota > Alphaproteobacteria > Acetobacterales > Acetobacteraceae > Paracraurococcus > Paracraurococcus lichenis. The sequence continues at coordinate 54,680 of NZ_JAUTWS010000021.1, forward strand.
CGCGGACCTTCATCACACATTCTCCTGCGCCGCAGGGGCGTCCATCCAGTCGACCGTCGCCATTTTGCGCACCACGACGAACTCGTCGCGGTTGGTGCCGATGGTGCCGTGGTAGTTGAAGCCGTAGGAAAGCTGCGCGTAGCCGCCGATCATGTGCGTCGGCTTCGGCGTGGTGCGGGTGACGCTGTTGTGGATGCCGCCGCGGGTCAGCATGACCTCGCTGCCCGGCATGTTCACGATCTTCTCCTGGGCGTGGTACATCATGGTCATGCCTTCCGGCACGCGCTGGCTGACCACCGCGCGCGCGGTCAGCGCGCCGTTCAGGTTGAAGGCCTCGATCCAGTCGTTGTCCTCGATCCCGGCCTTCTTCGCGTCCACCTCGCTCAGCCACACCACCGGGCCGCCGCGGTTCAGCGTCAGCATGATGAGGTTGTCGCTGTAGGTGGAGTGGATGCCCCATTTCTGGTGCGGCGTGATGAAGTTGAGCGTGATCTCCGGGTTGCCGTTCGGCTTGGCCCCGACCATCGCCATATGCGCCTTCAGGTCCACCGGCGGCTTGTAGACGCAGAGCGCCTCGCCGAAGGCCAGCATCCATTCGTGGTCCTGGTAGAGCTGCTGCCGGCCCGAGAGCGTCCGCCAGGGGATCAGCTCGTGCACGTTGGTATAGCCGGCGTTGTAGCAGACCTCCTCGGACTCGATGCCGGACCAGGTCGGGCTGCTGATGATCTTGCGGGGCTGGGCCTGCACATCCCTGAACCGGATGGCTTCGTGCTCCTTGCCGCGGGCGAGGTGGGTGTGGTCGCGGCCCGTGGCCTTGCCCAGCGCCTCCCAGGCCTTCACGGCGACATGGCCGTTGGTCTCGGGCGCGAGGGAGAGGATCACCTCGGCGGCGTCGATGTCGCTCTCGATCCGCGGCCGCTTGCCCTCGGTGCCCGGCACGCTGGTGGTGCCGTTCAGGCCGGCGAGGAACTCCACCTCATGCCCGGTCTTCCAACCGATGCCCTTGCCGCCATTGCCCAGCTTGTCGAGCAGCGGGCCGAGGGCCGTGAAGCGGGCATAGGTGCGGGGGTAGTCGCGCTCCACGACTGCGACCGCCGGCATGGTCTTACCCGGCACGGGCGCGCATTCGCCGCGCTTCCAGTCGCGCACCACACCCTGCGCCAGCTCCTGTGCGGTGTCGTGCATCAGCGGGTTCAGCACCACGTCCTGCTCGGTGCCGAGATGACCGTGGCAGAGCTCGGAGAATTTCCGGGCGATGCCCTTGAAGATCGCCCAGTCCGTCCGCGCCTCCCAGGCCGGGTCCACCGCCGCGGAGAGCGGGTGGATGAAGGGATGCATGTCCGAGGTGTTGAGGTCGTGCTTCTCGTACCAGGTGGCGGTCGGCAGCACGATGTCGGAATGCACGCAGGTCGTGCTCATCCGGAAGTCGAGCGTGACCAGCAGGTCCAGCTTGCCCTCCGGCGCGTCACGCCATACCACCTCACTCGGCTTGGCCTTGCCTTCCTCGCCCAGGTCCTTGCCCTGCACCCCGTTGGTGGTGCCGAGCAGGTGCTTGAGGAAATACTCGTGCCCCTTGCCGGAGGAGCCCAGCAGGTTGGAGCGCCAGATGAACATGTTGCGCGGCCAGTTGGCCGGCGCCTCCGGATCCTCGCAGGACATGCGCAGCGCGCCGTCCTTGAGGCCCTGCGCCACGTAGTCCGCCGGCGCTACGCCCGCCGCCTTCGCCGCCGAAGCGAGGCGCAGCGGGTTCTGCTCGAGCTGCGGCGCGGAGGGCAGCCAGCCCATGCGCTCCGCGCGCACGTTGAGGTCGATTAGCGAGCCGTCGAGCGCCTTCGGCGCGGTCGGCGAGAGCAGCCCCTCCAGGCCCAGCGTCTCGTAGCGGTACTGGCCGGTATGGGCGTAGAAGAAGGAGGTGGAGTTCATCTGCCGCGGCGGGCGCGACCAGTCCGTGGCGAAGGCCAGCGGCACCCAGCCGGTCTGCGGCCGCAGTTTCTCCTGCCCGACATAGTGGCTCCAGCCGCCGCCGGACTGGCCGATGCAGCCGCACATCACCAAGAGGTTGATGATGCCACGGTAGATCATGTCGCCGTGGTACCAGTGGTTCACCGCGGCGCCGAGGATGACCATGGACTTGCCATGCGTCTTGTCGGCATTGGCGGCGAACTCGCGCGCCGTGGCGATGATGTCGCCGCGACGGACGCCGCAGACCTTCTCCGCCCAGGCCGGGGTATAGGGCGCGTCGGCGTCGAAATCGGTACTGCCGTCGCGCGCCACGCCGTAGTTGGCGAGGAACAGGTCGTAGACCGTCGCGGCCAGGCGGGTGCTGCCATCGGCCAGGGTCACGCGCCGCACCGGCACACTGCGGCCGATCACCTCCTCATGGCTGGTCGGGTTGAAGAATTCCGGCGCGCGGCCGCCGAAATACGGGAAGGCGACCTCCGCCTCCTCCTCGCCCAGCAGCGACAGGCGCGGCGTGGTCACCTCCAGCGTGCGGCTGTCGCGGCCCTCGAGGTTCCACTTGCCCTGCTCGCCCCAGCGGAAGCCGATGGAGCCGGTCGGCGCGTAGAGCCGGCCGGTGGCATCGTCCACCGCGACCGTCTTCCAGTCCGGGTTGTTCGCCTCGCCGAGGCCGCCCTCGATATCCGCGGCGCGAAGCTGCCGGCCGGCGACCAGGCGGCCGTCCTTCTCCTCCAGCAGCACCAGCATCGGCATGTCGGTGTATTTGCGGCAGTAGTCGAGGAAGTAGTCGCCCTTCCCCTGCGCATGCCACTCGGACAGGATCACATGGCCCATGGCCATGGCCAGCGCCGCATCCGTGCCCTGCTTCGGGTGCAGCCACAGGTCAGCGAACTTTGACGCCTCGGAATAGTCGGGCGTGACGACCACCGTCTTGGCGCCGCGGTAGCGCGCCTCGGTCATGAAATGCGCGTCCGGCGTGCGCGTCTGCGGCACGTTGGAGCCCCACATCATCAGGAAGCCGGCATTGTACCAGTCGGCGCTCTCCGGCACGTCCGTCTGCTCGCCCCAGGTCTGCGGGCTGGACGGAGGCAGGTCGCAGTACCAGTCGTAGAAGGACATGCAGACGCCGCCGATGAGCGAGAGGTAGCGGCTGCCCGCGGCGTAGCTGACCATGGACATGGCCGGGATCGGGCTGAAGCCGATGATGCGGTCCGGGCCGTGCTTCTTCGCCGTGTGGACGTTGGCGGCGGCGATCAGCTCCTCCGCCTCCTCCCAGGAGACGCGCACGAAGCCGCCGAGACCGCGCAGCTTCTGGTAGGCGCGGCGCTTCGCCTCATCCGCCTGGATGCTGGCCCAGGCCTGCACAGGATCGGCATGCTCGGCGCGCGCGGCGCGCCAGAGCGTCAGCAGCCGCTTGCGCATCATCGGGTGCTTCACCCGGTTCGCGCTGTAGAGGTACCAGGAGTAGCTGGCACCGCGGGCGCAGCCGCGCGGCTCGTGGTTCGGCAGGCCGGGCCGCGTGCGCGGATAATCCGTCTGCTGCGTCTCCCAGGTCACCACGCCGCCCTTGACGTAGATCTTCCAGGAGCAGGAGCCCGTGCAGTTCACGCCATGCGTGCTGCGCACGATCCGGTCGTGCGACCAGCGGGACCGGTAGGCGTCCTCCCAGCCGCGCGGCTCGTTGGTGACGCGGCCATGCTCGCCGGAGAAGCCCTCCACATGACGCTTGAAGAAGGAGAGGCGGTCGAGGAAGTGGGACATCTCAGTGGTTCCTTACTCGGCGGGCTGCACGGCCGCGCGGCCGCGCTCGATCGCGTGCAGCAGGCCGCCGCGGCGGGTGTAGGCCGCCCAGGTCAGGGCGATGCAGGTCAGGTAGAAGATGGCGAAGGCCCAGAGCGCGGCCTGCGGCCGGCCGGTCAGCGCGATGGCGCTGCCATAGGCCTTGGGGACGAAGAAGGCGCCGAAGGCCGCGATGGCGGAGGTGAAGCCGATGATCGCGGCGCCTTCGCGCTCGGCCTGCTGGCGCCGCTCGGCCGCCCCGGCGCCCGGCATCAGCCGCGCCATTTCCTTCGTCATGATCGCGGGGATCATCTGGAAGGTGGAGGCATTGCCGATGCCGGTCAGCAGGAACAGCACGAGGAAGCAGCCGAAGAAGCCGAGGAAGGCGCCGGGCTGGTCCTTGATGCCGAGGAAGTGGACGACGCCCGCGGTCGCCAGCACCATGCCGACGAAGACCCAGAAGGTCACGCGGCCGCCGCCCCAGCGATCGGCGATCCAGCCGCTCATCGACCGTGCCAGGGCGCCGACGAGCGGGCCGAGGAATGCGAGCGAGAGCGCATCCACGGTCGGGAACTCGGTGCGCGCCAGCAGGGGGAAGCCGGCGGAGAAGCCGATGAAGGAGCCGAAGGTGCCGGTATAGAGCCAGCACATCACCCAGGTGTGGCGCCGGCGGAAGATCACCGACTGCTCGGCGAAGGAGGCGCGCATGCTCGCCAGGTCGTCCATGCGGAACCAGGCGGCGAAGGCGGCGATGGCGATCATCGGCACCCAGATCAGGCCGGCATTCTGCAGCCAGAGGGAGGCACCCTGCGCGGTCTGCTGCGGCGCGCCGCCGAGCGAGCCGAAGACGCCCGCGGTGATCGCCAGTGGCACCAGGAACTGCACCGCGCTGACGCCGAGATTGCCGAGGCCGGCATTGAGCGCCAGCGCATTGCCCTTCTCGCGCCTGGGGAAGAAGAAGGCGATGTTGGCCATGGAGGAGGCGAAGTTGCCGCCGCCGAAGCCGCAGAGCAGGGCGAGGGCCAGGAAGATCCAGTAGGGGGTCGCCGGGTCCTGCACCGCCCAGCCGATGCCGAGCGCGGGGACCAGCAGCGACCAGGTGGACAGCGTGGTCCAGAGCCGGCCGCCGAGGATCGCCGGCATGAAGCTGTAGAAGACGCGCAGCGTGGCGCCCGACAGGCCGGGCAGCGCCGCCAGCCAGAAGAGCTGGTCCGTGCCGAAGCGGAAGCCCGCGGCCGGCAGCTTGGCCACCACCACCGACCACACCATCCAGACCGCGAAGGACAGGAAGAGGCAGGGGATGGACACCCAGAGGTTGCGCCGGGCGACGGCGCGGCCGCGCTCCGCCCAGAAACCCGCATCCTCCGGCCGCCAGTCCTCGATCGCCCGCCGGCCGGACAGCGCGCCATGCTGCGCCGGGCCGTGGATCGGCTGCATCTCCGGCAGCTCGGGCAGGGTGCGCAGCACCGGCGCCGCCGCCTCGCGCTCCATCCGCCGGATGGCGAGGTGCATCCAGGCCAGGCCCGCCAGGGCGACGAGGAAGAGCAGCATGAAGCAGCTCTGCCTGAGGCCCGTCAGGTCGTTCAGCAGGCCGAAGGCCAGCGGCAGGACGAAGCCGCCGAGGCCGCCAATCAGGCCGACCACGCCGCCCACCGCGCCGACGCGACCGGGGTAGTAGACCGGGATGTGCTTGTACACCGCGGCCTTGCCGAGGCTCATGAAGAAGCCGAGGACGAAGACCAGGGCGATGAAGGACCAGACGCCGGTCTCGAGGTGGAAGGTCATCGGCCCCTTGATGCCCTGCACCACGTAGTCGGTCGGCGGGTAGGACAGCAGGAAGGTGCAGGCCACCGCGACGCCGAAGGTCCAGTACATCACCCGCCGCGCGCCATAGCGGTCGGACAGCACGCCGCCATAGGCGCGGAAGATGCTGGCCGGCACGGAATAGGCGGCGCCGATCAGGCCGGCGGTGCGGATATCGAAGCCATAGGCATCGATGATGTAGCGCGGCAGCCAGAGGGCGAGGGCGACGAAGCCGCCGAAGACGAAGAAGTAGTAGAGGCTGAAGCGCCAGACCTGGAGGTTCCTCAGCGGCTCCATCATGGCGGCGAAGCTCTCGGCCTGCGCGCCGCGGGCGCGCCGCGCCGCGAGGTCCGGGTCGTCCTTAGTCGTCAGGAAGAACAGCACCGCCGTGACCGCCAGCGCCACCGCCCAGATCTGCGCCAGCGCGTGCCAGCCGAAGGCCAGCATCACGCTCGGCGCCAGGAACTTGGTGACGGCCGAGCCGACATTGCCGGCGCCGAAGATGCCGAGCGCGGTGCCCTGCCTCTCCTTCGGGTACCACTTGGAGACATAGGCCACGCCGACCGAGAAGGACCCGCCCGCGATGCCGACGCCGAGCGCGGCCAGCAGGAAGGTCGTGTAGTCGTAGGCGTAGGAGAGCATCCAGGTGGCGGCCGCGGCCGCCAGCATCACCAGCGCGAAGACCCGCCGGCCGCCGTACTGGTCGGCCCAGATGCCGAGGACGAGGCGGATCAGGCTGCCCGTCAGGATGGGCGTGCCGACCAGCAGGCCGAACTGGAAATCCGTCAGGCCCAGGTCGCGTTTCGCCTGGATGCCGAGGATCGAGAAGATCGTCCAGGCCGCGAAGCAGACCGTGAAGGCCGCCGTGCTGGACCACAGGGCGCGGGTGCGGTCGCCGCCGCTCACCGTATCGCCCGTCATTGAATTCATCTGCCGCTCCCGCTGCATGGAGGCGGCCGGACGGTGACGGCAATCCCGATCCGGTTGCTTGATTCACGTCAAGTTGGCTGGTGGGCCGCAGGATAAATCCGGCATAAGGCGAGCAATAACAAAGCTTGGCTTACGGAAGGTCGCTTCTGGACTTGATGTGAATCAACGGATGGGATGATCGATCCGGCCATGGTCGGCGTCACTCCGGGACAAGGACAGTGTCGTGATCGACCGGCCCCTGAACACCGATCTGCTGCGCCGCAGCCCCTTCTTCGCCGCCGCCGGAGAGGCGTCGATGGCGCGCCTGCTGCGCCCGAGCTTCACCCAGCAACTGCCGCGCGGCACCATCCTGTTCGACCAGCACGAGGTGCCGAACTTCCTCCACCTCCTGCTCGCCGGCAGCGTCGGCCTGCAGGCCAGGGACGAGGCCGGGGCGGAGACGATCGTCGAGATCTTCGGCGCGGGCGAGCTCTTCCTGGCGCCCGCGGCCATCCTCGGCCTGCCCTACCTCGCCTCCGGCCTGGCGCTGACCGATGTGCGGGTCCTGATGATCCCGGCCGATGTCTTCCGGGAAGGGCTCACGCAGGACCCCGCCCTCAGCCGCGCCGCCGTCGAGCTCCTGGCCCGGCACTGGCGGCTGATGGTGGACCAGGTGGTGGACCTGAAGCTGCGCTCGGCCGAGCGCCGCGTTGCGCGCTTCCTGGCGCGGCGCATCCCGGAGGAGGCGGGCGCCGGGCCTGCCGAATTGCCGGAACCGCGGGCCGCCATCGCCGCCCGGCTCGGCATGACACCGGAGACCCTCTCGCGGACGCTCAATGCGCTCGAGGCACGCGGCGCCGTGCGGCTGTCGGCGAAGCGTGCGGACATCGTCGACCGCGCCCTGCTCGCACACCTGGCGTCCCGGTAGCCGCCCTCGAAATCACCTCGAGCGGCAGCCTCTGGACAGCGAATTCCGGATGGCCATCGGCCGAGCCATCCAGTTCCGCCGCTTCGGGACAGAGGTCGCATCGGAGCGCGCCATCTCAGGGCTCGCGCCGGTCCGGGTTGAAGTGGCGCTGCAGCCTGGCGCCATAGGCACCGTAGTCCTGCTGCCGCTCCGGCAGTTCGGCGGCATAGCGTGTCACGCGCTGCGGGAAGCGCGTCTCGAACATGAAGGCCATGGTGCCTTCCAGCTTGTGCGGCTTGAGCGGCGCATTGGAGGCGCCCTCGAAGGCCTCCATGTCCGGGCCGTGCGGCAGCATGCAGTTGTGCAGGCTGAATCCGCCGGGGACGAAGCCATGCGGCTTGGCGTCGTACTGGCCGTAGATCAGGCCCATGAACTCGCTCATGATGTTCATGTGGTACCAGGGTGGCCGGAAGGTGTTCTCCGCCACCATCCAGCGGTCGGGGAAGATGACGAAGTCGATGTTCGCCGTGCCCGGCGTCTCGCTCGGCGAGGTCAGCACGGTGAAGATGCTGGGATCGGCATGGTCGAAGAGCAGCGGCCCGACCGGCGAGAAGCGGCGCAGGTCGTATTTGTAGGGCGCGTAGTTGCCGTGCCAGGCGACGACGTCGAGCGGCGAGGCGGCGAGCTCGGCCGCCCAGAGATTGCCGCTCCACTTCACCACCATGCGGGTCGGGACCTCGCGATCCTCGTAGCTGGCGACGGGCGTCATGAAGTCGCGCGGGTTGGCGAGGCAATTGGCGCCGATCGGCCCGCGCTCCGGCAGGGTCAGGGCGCCGCCGTAATTCTCGCAGAGATAGCCGCGGACCGGGCCGGCGGGAAGCTCGGCGCGGAACTTCACGCCGCGCGGCACCACCGCCATCTCGCCGGGCGCGATGTCGATGGTGCCGAACTCGGTCGCCAGCCGCAGCGCGCCCTGCTGCGGGACGAAGAGCATCTCGGCATCGGCGTTGTAGAAGACCTCGTCCGCCATCGAGCGCGTCGCGACATAGACATGCGCCGCCATGCCGGACTGGGTCGCGGCATCGCCCGCGGTGGTGACGGTGCGGATGCCCTGGAGCAGGGTCAGCCCCTCGGCCGGGATCGGCACCGGGCTCCAGCGCAGCGGCTGGATCGGCATCTCCACCTCGGCGCAGGGCGCGGTGCGCCACAGGCCGGCATCGATCCTCTCGAACCGCCCCCAATGCGCGACGGTCGGGCGGATACGGTAGAGCCAGGACCGCTCGTTGGAGGCGCGGGGCGCGGTGAAGGGGGAGCCGGACAATTGCTCGGCATAGAGCCCATAGGCGCATCTCTGCGGGCTGTTGCGGCCGATCGGCAGGGCGCCGGGCAGCGCCTCCGTCTCGAACTGGTTGCCGAAGCCGGTCATGTAGCCGGGCTCGCCGGTCCCGGCGCGCGCCGGGCTCATGGGCTGGACGACGGTCATGGCATGGCCCTCCGTATCAGGCATTCCACTCTAGCGCTCGATCTCGGCCGACTTCATGGCGTCGCCATGCTCCAGCGCCTTCCACATCTCGACGTCGCGCTCGGCGGTCCAGATGCGCGGGCGGTCGAGGCCCTTGGCCTCGTCATAGGCGCGGGAGACGTTGAAGGGCATGCAGTGCTCGAAGATCACCCAGCTGCCGTATTTCGGGCGCATCGAGCCCATCGCCTCGTCATAGACCTGCTTCAGGGTGGCGCCCTTGGCGACGCCCGCCTTGGCGATGGCGAAGAGGTCGGAGGTGAAGGCGGCGGTGCCGGCCAGGCCTTCCTCGACCTCGGCCCTGGTCACGAGGCTGCGGCCGCGGCCGGGCACCAGCTTCTCCGCGCCCAGCGCCTTCACCGCCGCCAGCGTCGAGGGCCAGTCGGTGAAATGCGCATCGCCGCAATAGGGCGTGGCGCCGAACTCCACGGTGTCGCCGGCGAAGCAGACCTTCTCCTTCGGCAGCCAGACCACCGTGTCGCCCGCGGTGTGGCTGCGGCCGACATGGATGATCTGCACCTCGCGCTGCCCCATCCAGAGCGTCATCCGCTTGTGGAAGGTGACGTGCGGCCAAGTGAGGCCCGGGATGCTCTCCTTGCCGCGGAACAGCCGGGGGAAGCGGCCGATCTCGCTGTCCATGTCCTGCTGCCCGCGCTCCACGATCAGGTCGCGGGTGACGTCGGAAGCGATGATCTCGGCACCCTGGTAGCCGCTCGCGCCCAGCACGCGCACGGCGTGGTAGTGCGACAGCACCACGTGCTTCACCGGCTTGTCCGTGACGGTGCGGATCTTCGCGATGACATCAGCGGCCATCTTCGGCGTCGCCTGCGCATCCACCACCAGCACGCTGTCGTCGCCCACGACGATGCCGCTGTTCGGGTCGCCCTCGGCGGTCCAGCCATAGAGGCCGGGGCCGAGCTCCTCGAAGGAGACCACCTTCTCCGCGAGATCGTTGCTGCTGGCGAAACCTGACATGTCCGTCTTCCTCTGAGCTTCTGATTGTGTGCGGCACCCTGCAGATTACGGGCGGGGCGCCGATAGTCCTGAACCCGGCCATCTCGCCGCTCTCGATGGTGCGCGGCGCGGGGCGATTCTCCTGGCTGTGCGGGCAGGATCCGGCATTGCCCTCCTCCCCGGAAACGCCGAAGCCCGATGCGCAGGATGCCGGGCGGTCATGCGGCCTGCGGCGGCAGGCTCGCCTCGGCCTCCAGCCAGGGATAGCGGCGGATCGCCTGGACGAAGCTGGCAAGCGGCGAGGACCAGCGCCGGCCGGCGACCGTCACCAGGGAGACCTCGCGGCGCACCTCCGGGTCGTGCACCGGGCGCAGCACCAGGCCGGGATGGGTGGCGGAGTATTCGGGCAGGAAGCAGACCCCCATGCCCGCCGCGACCATGGACTGGATCCAGTCCTCCCGCTCGCTGCGGAAGGAGCGCATGATCTGCGCGCCGCAGGCCTCGCACTGCTCCCGCAGCAGGTCGCGGAACTCGCAGTTGATACGCTGCAGGTAGACCTCGCCATCCATGTCGCGCATGGCAACGGCGTTGTGCCGGGCGAAGCGGTGGCCGACGGAGCAGGCCACGACGAAGCGTTCGGAATAGAGCGGGTCGGCCCGCAGCCGCTCGTCGAAGCCCCCCGGCCTTGCCATGACGGCGACATCCAGCTCGCCCTGCAGCAGCGCCTCGGAGAGCCGGTCGGGGACGCTCTCGGTCAGCGTCACCTCGATGCCCGGGTGGTCCGCGCGGAAGCGGTTGAGGAAGCCGACGAAGCGCAACGGACCGATGGTGCACATGACGCCGAGGCGGAAATGCGCGCTCTCCAGCCGCAGGAAGCGGTTCGCCTGCTCCTTCGCAGCCGTGGTGCGGGTCATCACTTCCTCAAGGTGCGGCTGCATCAGGCGACCGAGTTCGGTCAGGTGGGTATTGCCCCTCTCGCGCGAGAAGAGCAGGCCGCCCAGCTCATCCTCGAGCTTCTGGATGGCGCGGGTCAGCGCCGGCTGGGTGACGTTGCACTGCTCGGCCGCCCTGGTGAAGTTCAGGGTGCGGCAGACAGCGAGGAAATAGCGGATCTCATGGATCTCCATGGCGAGCTCCCTCTCCGCCGCAGCTTCGAGCCCCGACGCGGCGAGGTTACATCGTCGCCGCTGGCACGGCCATAAGCGCCGGTGATCGAGACCGTGCCGGGAGGGCATTGGCGCCGCGCCGCAGCCGGCCTGCACCCTACCCCCGCCCCAGCATGGGCGAGGAGACCGCCATGAGCACCATCATGACCACGGCCGGCCTGAACGATCTTGCCGGCCCGCCGCGCGAGTTGGAAGGCCGGGTCGCGATCGTGACCGGCTCCACCTCCGGCATCGGGCTCGGCATTGCCGAGGCCCTGGCGGCGCGCGGCGCGGCGGTGGTGCTGAACGGCTTCGGCCCGGCCGCCGAGATCGGCGGCCTGTGCCGGCGCCTCGCCGAGGCGCATGACGTGCCAGTGCGCCACGACCCGGCGGACATGGGAAAGCCGGAGGAGATCGCCTGCCTGGCCGAGCGTACGGCACGCGCCTTCGGCCCCTGCGATATCCTGGTGAACAATGCCGGCGTCCAGCATGTGGCGCCGATCGAGGACTTCCCGCCGGACCGGTGGAACGCCATCCTGGCGATCAACCTCTCCGCTGCCTTCCACGCCATGCGCGCCGTGCTGCCGCGGATGAAGGCGCGGCGCTTCGGGCGGATCGTCAACATCGCCTCGGCGCATGGCCTGATCGCCTCCCCCTTCAAGTCCGCCTATGTCGCGGCGAAGCACGGCCTGGTCGGCCTGACCAAGGTCGTGGCGCTGGAGGCGGCCGAGCACGGGGTGACCTGCAACGCCGTCTGCCCCGGCTATGTCTGGACGCCGCTCGTCGCCGGCCAGGTCGCGCAGCAGGCCCTGGCGCACGGACTCACCGAGGAGAAGGTGATCCGCGAGGTCTTCCTGGCGGAACAGCCGAGCCGCCGCTTCGCCACGGTCGAGGAGGTCGCCGGGACCGTCGCCTTCCTCTGCTCGCCCGCCGCCGCCTCCGTCACCGGCACGGCGCTGCCGGTGGATGGCGGCTGGACGGCACATTGAGGGGAGCGCGGGAATGGACGGGACGATGGGCCAGGGCGCGCCCCGCGCGCCGCAGCAGGTGGTGCTGGTGCTGCAGGGCGGCGGCGCGCTCGGCGCCTACCAGGCCGGTGTGTTCGAGGCGCTGCACGAGGCCGGTGTCGAACCCGATTGGGTGATCGGCACCTCGATCGGCGCGATCAATGCCGGCATCATCGCCGGCAACACGGCGGAGGACCGGCTGCCGCGGCTGCGGGAATTCTGGGCGCGGGTGGCGCATCATCCTCTGGTGGAAGCCTGGACGGCGCTGCCCGGCTTCGGTGGCGTAGTCCCGCGCTGCGCGACTCTCGCCAGCGGGGTGACGGGCTTCTTCCGGCCGAACCCGGCCGCCTTCCTCGGCTGGCAGGTGCCGCTGACGGCGGAACGCGCGGGCTACTACTCGACCGCGCCGCTGGCCGCGACGCTCGCCGGCCTGATCGATCCTGCGCGGCTGAATGCCGGCGCGCCGCGGCTGACGGTGGGCGCGGCCAATGTGCGGACGGGCGAGATGCGCTACTTCGACAGCCGCGGCACGCCGCTCGGCCTGCCGCACATCCTCGCCTCGGGCGCCCTGCCGCCCGCCTTCCCGGCGGTGCGGATCGAGGGCGAGTTGTGGTGGGATGGCGGCATCCTGTCCAACACGCCGGTCGAGTGCGTCTTCGACGACCAGCCGCGGCGCGACTCGCTGGTCTTCGCCGTGCATATCTGGAACCCGCAGGGGCCGGAGCCGGAGACGATCGCGCAGGTGATGCACCGGCAGAAGGACCTGCAATATGCAAGCCGTGCGGCGACCCATATCCGGCGGCAGCAGCAGATGCACCGGCTGCGGCACGTCATCAATGAGCTCTCGGCCATGCTGCCCCCGGCGCTGCGGGAGGAGCCGCGGGCGCGGGACCTGGCGGCCTATGGTTGCCCGACGGTGATGCATGTGGTGCGGCTGCTCGCGCCCGGCCTCGACAACGAGGACCATGCCAAGGACATCGACTTCAGCCGGGCGGGCATCCGGGCGCGCTGGGAGGCGGGCCTCGTCGATACCAGGCGGGCGTTGGAAGGGCGGCCCTGGGAAAGGCTGGCCGATCCACTGGAAGGCTTCGTGCTGCACGAGCTCAGGCGCGAGGCGATGCCGGTGCCGGGGTGACGGGCGTCGCAGGGAGGATGAGGATGGGCAAGCTATGCAGCGCCCTGGCGCTCTGCCTTGCGGCGGCGGCCGCGCCGGCTGCGGCCGGGCCGGCGGAGGAGGCGGAGCGCCTCTACGCCCGCTTCGTGGCGGTGCAGAATGCGCATGACCTCGAGCGCCTGCGCGGCCTGCTGCTCGACAGCCCGCGCTTCCTCTGGGTCAGCAACGGCCTGTCCCTCTGGGGGCCGGATGCCATGATCGCACGGCTGTCCGGCTTCCAGGCCAATGAGGTCTGGTGCATCGACCCGGACCAGCGCCGGGCGAGCGCGGTCGAGGTCGCACCCGGCGCGGCCTTCCTGCATGTGCCGCTGGTGCTGACCGTCGGCAGCGCCGCCGACCCGCAGCGCTACCATGTCCTGGTCAGCGCGCTCTGTGCCGAGACGCCGGATGGCTGGCGCATCGCGGCGCTGTTCACCACCGACGAGAACCGCGGCGAAGCGGCACGCTGACGTCGCGCGGCGGTCGTTGTAGATGGTGGCATGCGGTACCTGCATGCGGGGGCGGACCATGGCGGTCAGGCATATGCTGGGCGGCCCGCAGAGCCGCCGCGCGCTGCGCCCGTTGAGCGCGGCGCTGGCGCTGGGGGTGGCAGTCGTCAGCGGGGCGCGGGCCCAGCCCGATGCACCCCCGGCCAGCACGCGGCCGCTGCTGCGGGTGGTGACGGGCTATTCCTCACCTTTCGTGACGCTGCCCGGCACGCCCGTCTCGGGCTACAGCGTCGAGGTCTGGCAGGAGGTGGCACGTCGCCTCGGCGCCGAGACCGAATGGCAGGTGCTGCCCGATCTCAGCGAGGACGCGCAGATCGCCGCCGTCGCGGCGGGCCAGGCGGATGCCGCCATCTCGGCACTGGCCATCACGGCGGAACGCGAGGCGCAGGTCGATTTTTCCGTCCCCTATGCCAGTTCCGGCCTGCAGGTCCTCGTGCGGGCCGGGCAGACCGATTCCTTGGGGGCGGCATTGCAGGCGCTGGCCACGCCGGCCATCCTGTGGCTGCTGCTGATCGGGGCCGGCATCGCGCTGGCGCTGGCCCATCTCCTGTGGCTGATCGAGCGCCGCGCCAACCCGGCCTTCCGGCTTTCCTATCCGCGCGCCATCGCGGAGGGAGTGTGGGGCGTGATGCTCATCATCGCCACGGGCGAGCACGGCGACCGCGATGCCCCCCGGCCGCTGAAGCGGTTCGTCGTTGGTGGCATGTGGCTGCTCGGCGTGGTGCTGATTGCGCAGTTCACCGCGACGATCACCGCCGCCCTCACTGTCGAGACGCTGCGATCGGACATCCAGGGGCCGGGCGACCTGCCCGGCCGGACGATAGCGACGGCGCCAGGGAGCGTCGCCGCAACCTGGCTGGCGGCCCGCGACCTGCCTTTCCTGCCCGTCTCCGACACCGAGCAGGCCTATGCGATGCTGGTCCGCGGCGAGGTCCAGGCCATCGTCTACGAGGCGCCGCAGCTTCGCCATTGGCTCGCCACGCGCGGGCCCAGCATGGCCTCGCTGGTCGGTCCCGTGTTCCGGCCGGAGACATACGCGATTGCCGTCCGACTCGGCAGCCCGCTCCGCAAGCAGGTCAACGCGGCGCTGCTGTCGATGCAGGCCGATGGGACGGCCGAGGCAATCGAGCGGCGCTGGTTCGCCATGCCGAGGTGATGTGATGCTGGCGGCGGATGCTGCTGGATGGGGCCTGCCTGGGCCTTCCGGGCGGGGCGGTGTGGAACCGGGCCGGTCATGTTGACAGGTGGAGCCGGGCGCGGTCGCCGGAGCAGCGGGAATCGCATCGCCGGGTGGCGACCGCCGAAGGGGCCGAGCAGGGCTTCCGGTTCCCGGCCCGGGGTCCCCTCCGCTACGAGGACCTTTCCGGCGGAACTCCGATTGTTGAACGGCCAGAGGCCCTGGGCGTCGAAGTATCAGGGCACGGCTTGCGTCGGATGCAATCGAGGCAAGAGCCGCTTGATCGTGTGGCTTCGCGTCGCCAGCGCAATCATAGGTTGCGTGACTCAGGTTCCCATTTACTGAATGAATGACGGGTATGCGGCGGGCCGCCTTGGCGCGACCGCCGGGGCGCCCCAGCTTGCGGGCAAGGCCGCGTCCCGCGGCGCCCCTTTGGGAGTCCCTCCCCGCATGTCCACAGACCTCTTCCAGCCGGCCCGCCTGGGCCCGCTGACCCTCCCCAACCGCATCGTCATGGCGCCGCTGACCCGCAGCCGCACCGGCAGCCGGGGCATCCCCGGCGCGATGAACGCCGAGTACTACCGCCAGCGCGCCTCGGCCGGCCTGATCATCGCGGAAGCGACGCAGATCTCCGGCCAGGGCCAGGGCTATGCCTATACCCCCGGCATCCATGACGAGGCCCAGGTCGAGGGCTGGCGCCGGGTGACGGAGGCCGTGCACCAGGCCGGCGGACGCATCGTCCTGCAGCTCTGGCATGTCGGCCGCATCTCGCATGAGAGCCTGCAGCCCGGCGGCGCCCTGCCCGTCGCGCCCTCCGCCGTGCGGCCCGAGGGCCAGGCCTTCACCGAGGCCGGCTTCCAGCCCCACCCGACGCCGCGCGCCCTGGAGACGGACGAGATCCCCGGCATCGTCGCCGACTACCGCCGCGCCGCGGAGAACGCGAAGCGCGCCGGCTTCGACGGCGTCGAGATCCACGCCGCCAATGGCTACCTCATCGACCAGTTCCTGCGCGACAAGACCAACCGGCGCACCGACCGCTATGGCGGGTCGATCGAGAACCGCACGCGCTTCCTGTTGGAGGTGACGGAGGCGGTGACGCAGGTCTGGGGCGGCGACCGCGTCGGCGTCCGCATCTCCCCGGCCTCGCCGGCCAACGACATCGCCGACAGCAACCCGCAGGCGCTGTTCGGCTACGCCGTGGAGCAGCTCAACCGCTTCGGCCTCGCCTACCTGCACGTGGTCGAGGGCGCGACCGGCGGCCCGCGCGACGTCATCCCCTTCGACTTCCTGGCGCTGCGGCGCGCCTTCAACGGCGCCTACATGGCCAACAACGGCTACGACCTGGCGTTGGCGCAGCAGGTGCTGCGGGAGGACAGGGCGGACCTGATCGCCTTCGGCCGGCCCTTCATCGCCAACCCGGACCTGGTCGAGCGGCTGCGTACCGGCGCACCGCTGAACGAGTTGGACCGGAACACGCTCTATGGCGGCGACGCGAAGGGGTATATCGACTACCCGGCCCTGCAGCGGCAGGCGGCGGAATAGGGCGAGCCAGGGGGAGGTCTCCCCCTGCACCTCCCCTGATGTTTCCGGTCTGGCGCGCGACCGTCCGGACGCGCGCCAGACCGCGAGGCGTCGCGCCGTGCTTGGCCTCGGCCTCGCCGCCGTGCTTCTCTGCGGCGCCTCGCCCAACCGGGAGGCGAGGATCGACACCCTCCGAAACCGCAGCGATGCCCTGCTCGATCGTCGCCGGCGCCGGACGGTTGGCTGCCCTGAGCGCCCTGGCGCTCCTCCTCCTGCCCCCGCCGCCGGCGGAGGCCCGGACCCACAGCAGGCAACTCCGGGCGACCCGGGCGGCCTCGGTCGCCTCCCGCCAGGCGCGGGCGGATGCCCTCGCGCCCCCTGAGGACCCTTCGAACGGCGTCGGCATCGCCCCCACCGCCCCCGTGCCAGCCGAGGCGACGCCGGCGCCCTGGTCGCTGGACCTGCTGCTGCCGCTGCTCTGGAACTCCGATGCCGAGCAGGCGGCCAGCGGCATCGCCTCCCCGGAACTGACGCCCGAGGGACGCCTGACCTGGTCGCGCCGACTCGAGGCGCATCCCGTCCGCCTCTCCGCCCTGCTCGACGCCAGCACCGACCGCTTCGTCCGCGCCCGCGACGCCGATGCCGACCTGCTCTATGGCCGCCTGCGCGCCCAGTACGAGAGCGGCGCGGATGACCAGGAATGGCAGCCCTTCCTCAGCTACGTCCCGACCTTCACCTTCGCGCCGACCTATGCCCGCCGGCTGGACACCTGGCACGACCTTGCGCTCGGCGCCTCGAAATCCTGGGAGTGGGACGGCGCCCTGCACCGCGTCGCGCCCGGCGCGGACACCGATTCCCAGGCGGCCTGGAGCGTCGCCGTCAACGGCGCCGTGCAGCGGCGGGCGCGCGACGGCGGCCCGCCCTCCGTCGCCCTGCTGCTCAATCCCTCCGTCACCTGGGCCATCTCCGCCGCCTGGAATGCCAGCCTCGAACTGGACGTCACCCGCCGCTGGTTCGACAGGTATGACGGCCAAGGCCGCCGCGACTGGCTGCTCACCCCGATCCTGACCGTCGAGTTCCAGCCGCCGGAAGGCTGGCTGCCGCCACAGGACAGCGGCCTCGGCGCGCCGGTGCTGGACCTGCAGGTCTTCCTCACGCGCCAGCACAGCAGCGCCGCAGAGGGCCGGTTCCAGCAATGGGGCGCCGGCCCGATCCTGCGGACCGCCTGGAAATTCTGAGACCGCGGCGGATTGCCTGCCGCGGAGACCGGGCGGTAGGCTGCATACGAACGTCCCTTCAGACCGCGGCCCGTCCGAGGCCGCGGCTGGAGGCGCCACGGGTCAACCCCGGGCGCCACATGAGAGCGGAGGAACATCCCATGAGACTGGCCATCGCCCTGCTCCTCGGGAGCATGGCGCTGCCGCTGGCAGCCCAGGCGCAGACGCGCGAGGACCTGCTGAACGACGGGAAGAACCCGGCGCAGGTCACGACCTACGGCATGGGCTACCACCAGCAGCGCCACAGCCGGCTCGACCAGATCAACCGCTCCAATGTCCGGCGGCTCGTGCCGGTCTGGAGCCTCAGCATGAGCAACGACGTCGGTGAGCAGTCACAGCCGCTGGTCTATGACGGCGTGATGATCGTGACGAACGTGCGCCACACCACGGCGATCGACGTGGCAACCGGCCGCATGCTCTGGCGCACGCCGGTCGAGTGGGATCCCGCCACCGCCCGCGTGGTCTGCTGCGGCCTGTCGAACCGCGGCGCCGCGATCTACGAGGGCAAGGTCTTCCGCACGACGATCGACGCGCATGTCCTGGCGCTCGACCTCAAGACGGGCAAGGAGCTCTGGAACGAGACCTTCGCCGACTGGACGCAGGGCATCTCCTCGACCGTCGCGCCGACCATCGCCGATGGCGTGCTCATCACCGGCATGTCGGGCGCCGAGTTCGGCGTGCGTGGCTTCATTGATGGCTGGGACCCGGCGACCGGCAAGCATCTCTGGCGCCGCTTCACCATCCCCGGCCCGGGCGAGCCCGGCAGCGAGACCTGGCCGAAGGAGACGGAGCACTACAAGCATGGCGGCGGCACCACCTGGATGACCGGCTCCTACGACCCGGAGCTGAACCTGGTCTACTGGGGCACCGGCAATGCCGGGCCGTGGAACCCGACGGTGCGGCCGGGCGACAGCAAGCACGCCGCGAGCGTCATCGCCATCCGGCCGAAGACCGGCGAGATCGCCTGGTCCTACCAGTGGACGCCGGGCGACATGTACGACTACGACGGCGTCAACGAGAACATCCTGGCCGACCTGACGGTGGAGGGCCAGCCGCGCAAGGCGCTGATCCACGCCGACCGCAACGGCTTCCTCTACGTCCTCGACCGCACCAACGGGAAGCCGATCGCGGCCCATCCCTTCGAGAAGGTGACCTGGGCGGAGAAGGTCGACCTCGGCACCGGCCGGCCGGTCGAGACCGAGCTTGCCCAGCGCATGCGGAAGGGCGAGACGCTGGAAGTCTGGCCGGGACTGCGCGGCGGCAAGAACTGGCCGCCCATGGCCTTCAACCCCGACAGCGGCCTCGTCTTCGTCAATACCCTGCACGACCCGCGCAGCTACACCTTCAACAACGAGGAGCAGCCGAAGCCCGGCATGCGCTACCTGGGCCTGACCATCAACACGCCGCCGAAGAAGCCGGGCGAGCCCTGGGGCTTCACCAAGGCGATCGACCCGCTGACCGGCAAGGTGCGCTGGGAGAAGCCCTCCACCGACTACCCGGCCTGGGGCGGCATGCTGAGCACCGGGAGCGGGCTGCTCTTCACCGGCCGCTCCACCGGCGAGTTCCAGGCGCTGGACCAGGAGAACGGCCAGGTGCTCTGGAGCTTCAACACCGGCACCGGCGTCAATGCGCCGCCCGTAACCTACATGGTGAACGGGAAGCAGTACGTGACGGTGCTGGCCGGCCTCGGCGGCCTGCCGGTGATCGCCGGCGCGCCGAACATCCGGGAACGGGTGCCGACCGGCGCCGCAGTTTGGACCTTCGCGGTGATGGCGGAGTGAGGCGGAGGGCCTTCGGCCGGGCGGCAACGGGGCTGCTCGGCCTGGTGCTGGTGGCGGGCCTGGCGGGGGCGCAGGACGCGCCCTCGCCCGAGGCGATCAAGGCCGGCGCGCATACCTATGCCAGCAACTGCTCGCCCTGCCACGGCGCGCGGATGCAGGATCCGGAGGGCGCCTTCGACCTGAAGACCTTCCCGCGCGGCCAGCGCGACCGCTTCTTCCGCTCGGTCCGCAACGGGAAGAATGCCATGCCGCCCTGGGGCGGCGTGCTCTCGACCGAGGAGATCGAGGGCCTCTGGGCCTATGTCTCCTCCGGCGGGGGCTGAGGCGGGCCGCCCGACACGCGGGGCAGGGTCACCAGAGGCGGGCGATGCCGAAGCGGTCGAGCGCGGCATCGGCCGAGACGAGCGTCAGCTCCTCGACCAGGGCCTGCGCCGCCAGCAGACGATCGAAGGGGTCGCGATGCACGGTCGGCAACCGTCCGGCCGTCTCAGCATGGGCGCAGGTGATCGGCAATTCGCGAAAGCCCGCAGCGCGGATGGCCGCGGCGACGTCCCGGGCGACGAGACCGACGCCCGGCAGCTTCCCCGCCGCATGCTTCAGTGCGATCTCGTAGCCGGAGGCGGCGCTGACATGCACCGCCTCGGACCCGTTCAGGGCGGCATGGGCGGTGGCGGAGACGCTGCGCAGCCCCGCCAGCCACCACAGGAAGACATGGGTATCGAGCAGGAGCCTCACGGGTGGCGCAGCGGATCGCCCGGATGCCCCTCGTACCACTCGGCGAGGTCTTCCTCCGGCCAGCCCTCCAGGGCCTCGTCGCCAACCTCGATCAGGCCGCGGTACAGGCCGAAGCTGCTCTCCCGGGGCACGGCCGGCGGCACCAGCGGCACCAGCTTGGCCACCGGCTTGTCGCCACGGGCGATGACGATCTCCTCCCCCGCCTCGGCCCGGGCGACCAGGGCGGAGAGATGCGTCTTCGCGGCATGGATGGTCACGGCATCGGCCATGGGTGGCGCCTCCCGCCAGATTAGCTAAGGCTTGGTCCATCCAGGGTCAAGCAGAATGCCACCGGCCCGGTGACGTCCCGCCTCAGCCGCCGGCGCGCTTCGCCTCGATCGCGTCCCAGATCGCCTTCTCCAGGTGGACGCCGTCGAAGCGGGCGATCTCCTGCAGGCCGGTGGGGGAGGTGACGTTGATCTCCGTGAGAAATCCCCCGATCACGTCGATGCCGACGAAGATCATGCCGCGCCGCTTCAGCTCCGGCCCGATCCGCGCGCAAATCTCGCGCTCGCGCTCGGTCAGCGTGGTCTGCTCCGGCCGGCCGCCGACATGCATGTTGCTGCGCGCCTCGCCCTCGGCCGGGACGCGGTTGATGGCGCCCATGGCGACGCCGTCCACCAGGATGATGCGCTTGTCGCCGCGGCGGACGTCGGGGACGTATTTCTGGATCACCAGCGGCTCGCGCGAGCGCTCGGTGAACATCTCGATCAGGCTGTTCAGGTTGGAGTCGCCGGGCTTGAGGTGGAAGACGCCGGCCCCGCCATTGCCGAAGAGCGGCTTGATGATGATGTCGCCGTGCTTCTCGCGGAACTTCATGATCGTGCCGCGGTCGGCGGTGACCAGCGTCTCCGGCATCAGCTCCGGGAAATGCGTCACAAACAGCTTCTCCGGCGCGTTGCGCACCGAAGCGGGATCGTTGACGACCAGGGTCTTCGGGTGGATGTGCTCGAGGATATGGGTCGCCGTGATGTAGGCCATGTCGAAGGGCGGGTCCTGGCGCATCAGGACGACGTCCATGGTCGAGAGGTCGATCTCCTCCTGCGCCCCGAACTGCCAGTGCGCGCCCTTCTTCCGCTCGACCGTCACCGGCTCGCCCAGCGCCGTCACCCGCCCGCCCTGCAGCGCCAGGTTGCGGACATGGTAGTGCCAGAGGCTGTGGCCGCGCGCCTGGCCCTCCAGCATCAGGGCGAAGGTGCTGTCGGCATTGATGTCGATGTGCTGGATCGGGTCCATCTGGACCGCGACGCGGAGCGCCATGGCTGTGTCTCTCCCCCGGTGGCGGGTGTCTCGGCCACCTGCTTGGCAGAGCGGAGGGCCGGGCGCCAGGGGGAGCCTAGGGCATTCTCACGCTGACCGTTCTGCGGCGATCTGCTCTAGTTCAGCCGGTGCCGGAGTTCCTCGACCACCGAGCGGATGCGCCTCGCGGCCTCGCCCTCCGGCTCGATCTCCAGCGAGCGGTCGAGGCAGCCCAGCGCCGCGCCGATCCGGTCCAGCCGCTGGTTCATCAGCCCGGCCTCCCGCCAGAGCAGCGCGGCATCGGGGGCGAGGCGCAGCATGTCCTCGGTGCAGGCGAGCGCCCCGGCCAGGTCGCCGGTGCGCAGGCGCCGCAACTTGATGTTGTTCTGCAGCCGGAGCAGCACCGCCCGCTTGTCCATCAGCCGCAGCAGGCCGGGGCGGAGCTCGGCCCTCTCGCCCTCGATCCGCTTCAGCAGCGCCCGCAACTCGGGCGCGGCGAGGCCGGTGCCGCCGGCGAAGACATCGACCAGCGCCTGGCCGCGGCTACCCTCGACCGCGAGCAGGAAATGGCCGGGGAAGTCGATGCCATGCGCCGACCAGCCGGCGGCCTCGGCCGCGTGCAGCCAGAGAAGGCCGAGGGCAACCGGCAGGCCGCGCCGCCGGTCCAGCACCCGGATCAGGTTGGCATTGGCCAGGTCGTCATAGGTCTCGGCATCGCCGGCGAAGCCGAAGCGGCCATGGATGACCTCGGCGAGCACCTGCCGGCGCTGCTCGGCATCGCCGGCATCGGCCGCCTCGTTCGCCGTCGCCGCGGCGACGGCGGCCTGGGCGATCTCCGAGAGGGTCGCCGCGGCGGCGCGCCAATCGGCGTCGGGTGCGTCGATGCGCGCGAACTGCAGCGCCACGGCGGCGAGTTCGATCTCGGCGTCGGGAAGCTGGCCGGCGGCTGCGAGGGCGGCACGCGCCTCGTCCTGAGGGGTGGAGGCCATGCGGCCAATGTCGCGCCGCCGGCCCCGGTCTTCAAGCGTGGCGTGGGCGTGGGCGGATCCGCCCGGGGCAGGACTCCGCTCCGCGAACGACCGTCTCAGCCGGCGGGCGCGGGCGGGACCATGCGGCCCAGGCGACGGCCGCCGAAGAGGTGGACATGGAAATGCGGCACCTCCTGCCCCCCGTCCTGGCCCATGTTGGAGAGGATGCGGTAGCCGCTCGCCTCCAGCCCCTGCTCCTTCGCCACGGCCGTGACCATGCGCCAGAAGCCGGCGATCGCCTCGGCCTCGGCGCCCGCGTGGAAGTCGGCGGCGCTGACCCAGCGGCCCTTCGGGATCACCAGGACATGGACGGGGGCCTGCGGGTGGATGTCGTGGAAGGCCAGGGCATGCGCGTCCTCCGCCACCTTCTTGCAGGGGATCTCGCCGCGGAGGATGCGGGCGAAGATATTGGCGTCGTCATAGGGCGGCAGGCCGGTGACGGACATGGCGGCGGGTCCCCTCGCTGGCGTGTGGCGCCGTCATGGCCGGGCCGCCGGCGATCAGCAAGCCCCGTCGAGCGGCGCGGCCCTGGCGCGCCCGCCCGCGTCCCAGGCAGCCCCTCGCGGGTCGGGCCACGCCTGGCGCGGCCCGGATCCCTGGGGCAAAGGCCGGCCCGGGAGCTTGTTGCGGCGCAATCCCCGAGGCGTTCGCTCAGGGCAGCTTCGTCGTCCTCGCCGCCCGCACGATGCCCTTCGGCCGCGCCGCCTTCTCGGCGATGCCGCTGATGCCCTCGCGCCGGCGCAGCTCGGCCCAGACCTCCTCCGGCCGGATGCCGGCATCCACCCAGACCACCATCAGGTGGTAGAGCAGGTCGGCGCTCTCCAGGATCGTCTCGGCCCGGTGGCCCTGCGTCGCCTCGATGACGCATTCCACCGCCTCCTCGCCCAGCTTCTGGGCGACCTTGGCGGTGCCGCGGGCCATCAGCCGGGCGGAATGGGAATGCGCGACATCGCCGGCGACGCGGCGCGCCTCCACCGTCTCCCACAGCCGGTCCAGCACCGTCGCATCGGCCTGGCCGATCGTGACGTCGAGCGGCTTCAGGTGGCTGGACTCGGCCTTCTTCAGCCCCTTCGGCGGCTTCACCGGGACCACCGGCACCCCGGCCGGCACCGGCAGCCCGTTGGCCACCTTGGTCTGCTTCTTCTTCGCCGTCTTTGCCGTCGCCTTCGCCATTCAGGCCACCTCCGCGAGGGGCCGCACCGGCAGGCCCGCCGCGGCCAGCGCCGCCTTGGCGTCCGCGATGCGGAACTCCCCGTAATGGAACACGCTCGCGGCCAGCAGGCCGCTGGCGCCGGCCAGGGCGCCCTCCACGAAATGCCCGACCGTGCCGACCCCGCCCGAGGCGATGATCGGCACCGTCACCCGGCGCCGGATCGCCCGCAGCAGGTCGAGGTCGAAGCCCGCCTTGGTGCCGTCGCGGTCCATGGACGTCACCAGCAGCTCGCCCGCGCCGGCCGCCGCCATGCGCTCCGCCCAGCCCACCGCATCGATGCCGGTGGGCTTGCGGCCGCCATGGGTGAAGACCTCCCACCGGCCCGGGGCGACCTGGCGGGCATCCACCGCGACGACGATCGCCTGGCTGCCGAAGGCCTCGGCGGCGCGGGTAACCAGCCCGGGCTCGGCGACGGCGGCGCTGTTGATGCTGGCCTTGTCGGCGCCGGCCAGCAGCAGGCGGCGCACATCCTCCACGCTGCGGACGCCGCCGCCGACGGTCAGCGGGATGAAGACCTCGGCGGCGGTGCGGGAGACGACATCGTACATCGTGTCGCGGTTCTCATGCGTCGCGCCGATATCGAGGAAGGTGACCTCGTCCGCCCCCTCCCGGTCATAGGCGCGGGCCTGCTCCACCGGGTCGCCGGCATCGCGGAGCGAGACGAAGTTCACGCCCTTCACGACGCGTCCGTCCTTCACGTCGAGGCAGGGGATGACGCGGAGTGCGAGCACGGTGCCACCTTCGAGGGAATGGGCCGCCCGCCCCGGACGCCGCCAGGATGGGCGAGGGTGGTGCGCTTGCGTCCGATCGGGCCGGGGGTCAAGCGCGGAATCGGGGACAGCGGGCGGCGCACCAATGCGCGATCCCGGCCGCATATTCCACCCGTTCCACGATTCTTTGTGGCATGATGATTGACTGACCACGCCCTTGAGTCGTTAATATCCCCGCCGCCGGGGCATTCCGCCCCGGCACCGCGGGATTTGACCCATGCAGCTTGCGCCGCGTCACCAAGGGCTAAAGCGCTCCGTCTCCGGCGGGGCCGCCTCTCGCCCGACCTGTTGTCGGGCCTGATCGCCCCTTCCCCACCGCAGTTCCTGTCCCGAGCCGGCGCGGCCGACGCGCCCGGAGACCCCTTCGCATGTCCATCCTTCCCCAGGCCCCGCGCCGCGCGCTGCTCGCGCTCGCTGCCGGCGCGCCCTTCATCCGCACCGCCCGGGCCGAGGCCCGGCAGTTCCGCATCGGCTTCCAGAAATCCGGCCCACTGCTCTCCGCCCGGCAGAACGGCGATTTCGAGCGCGCGCTCGCGCCGCAGGGCATCGCCGTCTCCTGGGTGGAATTTCCCTACGGCCCGCCGCTGCTCGAGGCGCTGAACGTCGGCAGCATCGATTTCGGCGCGGTCGGCGACGCCCCGCCGATCTTCGCCCAGGCGGCGCGGGCGAAGCTGCTCTATGTCGCGGCAACGCCGAGCCGCGGCGCCAGCCAGGCCATCCTGGTGCCGCAGGACAGTCCGTTGCAGTCGGTGCAGGACCTGAAGGGCAGGAAGCTCGCCTTCGCGCGCGGCTCCTCCGCCCATAGCCTCGCGGTCGGCGCGGTGGAGAAGGCCGGGCTCGCCTGGCGCGACATCCAGCCCGTCGAGCTGCCGCCCGCCGATGCCGGCGCCGCCTTCGCCCGCGGCAATGTCGATGCCTGGAGCATCTGGGATCCCTTTTACGCCCTGACCGAGATCCAGCGGAACGCCCGCGTGCTGGTCGCCGGCGACGCGGTGGAGCCGCAGAGCAGCTACTTCCTGGCCAATCGCGGCTTCACCGAGGCCAATCCGCGCCTGGTCGCGGAGGCCGTGGACCTCCTCGCCGGGGTCGGCCGCTGGTCGGCGGCGCACCAGGAGGAGGTGGCGCGGCTGGCGAGCGAGGCGACCGGCCTGCCGATCGAGGCGACGCGCCGCGCCACCGGCCGCACCGCCTTCGACGTCGTGCCGCTCTCGGACGCCATCGTCGCGCAGCAGCAGCGCGTGGCGGACCGCTTCCACCGCCTCGGCCTCATCCCCCGCGCCGTCACCGTGCGCGACATCGTCTGGCAGAAGCCGGCGGCCTGAAGGGACATCCCATGAGCACGCAGTCCCCCCTCGACCTCTTCTGGTTCGTGCCGACCTCGGGCGATGGCCGCTATCTCGGCACCCGCCAGGGCGCCCGTCCCCAGGATTTCGGCTATCTCCGCGACGTCGCCATGGCCGCCGACCGGCTCGGCTTCGGGGGCGTGCTGCTGCCGACGGGCAACCAGTGCGAGGATCCCTGGATCACCGGCGCCGCCATCGCGCCCTTCACCCAGCGGCTGAAATTCCTCCTCGCGCTCCGGCCCGGCGTGCAGACGCCGGCGCAATGGGCCCGCCAGGCCGCGGCCTTCGACCGCATCACGGGCGGCCGGCTGCTGATGAACGTCGTCACCGGCGCCAACCCGAAGGAGCTGGCGGGCGACGGGATCACGCTGCCGCATGCCGAGCGCTACGCCCAGACCGAGGAATTCCTGACCATCTTCCGCGGGCTCTTCACCGAGCAGGGGATCGACTTCGAGGGGCGCTACC
This sequence comes from Paracraurococcus lichenis, assembly GCF_030657435.1. Classification (GTDB taxonomy): domain Bacteria; phylum Pseudomonadota; class Alphaproteobacteria; order Acetobacterales; family Acetobacteraceae; genus Paracraurococcus; species Paracraurococcus lichenis. Next base: position 80,912 of record NZ_JAUTWS010000021.1, read on the forward strand.
TCTCCTCCCACGGCGGCAAGAACCACTTTCCGCCGGTGCAGCGGCCACACCCGCCGCTCTGGTTCGGCGGCTCCTCCGAGGCCGGCATCGAGGTCGCGGCGAAGCATGTCGACACCTACCTGACCTGGGGCGAGCCCCCGGCCCAGGTCGCGGCGAAGCTCGAGGCCGTGCGGGCCCGCGCCGCGGCGCAGGGCCGGGCGGTGAATTTCGGCCTGCGCGTCCATCTCATCGTGCGCGAGACCGATGCCGAGGCCTGGGCGGCGGCGGAGCGGCTGATCTCGCATCTCGACGACGCGACCATCGCCGCGGTGCAGAAGCGCCGCAACGAGGACAGCGACAGCGTCGGCCAGCGCCTGCAGTCCGAGCTGCATGGCGGCAGGCGCGACCGGCTGGAGGTCTCGCCCAATCTCTGGGCCGGCATCGGCCTGGTGCGCGCCGGCGTCGGCACCGCCCTCGTCGGCAGTGCGGAGACGGTGGCGGCGCGGCTGCGGGAATACCAGGCGCTCGGCGTTTCCACCGTCATCGCCTCCGGCTACCCGCATCTCGAGGAGGCCTATACGGTGGCGGAGCTGCTCTTCCCGCAGCTCGGCATTGGGGAGGCGCCGCAGCCCGCGGTTGCGGCGCGCGACTTCGTCGCGGCCAATTCCTACGGGACGCTGGCGGCATGAGCGACGCGGTCCTCTCCGCGCGCGAGGTGGCGGCGCCGGCTTCCCGCCGGCCCGCGCTCGCCTGGCGCGGCCTCGGCCGCGGCGCGCTGCCCTGGCTGCTGCCCGCGCTGCTGCTGCTGGCCTGGCAGGCCGGCAGCATGGCAGGCTGGATCGAGGAGGACATCCTCCCCGCCCCCTCCGCCGTGGTCGCGGCGGGATGGGATCTGGCGCGCTCGGGCGAGCTGCTGGAGAATATCCGGGTCAGCACCTGGCGGGCGCTGGCGGGCTTCGCCATCGGCGGCGGCCTCGGCCTGGCCTTCGGCTTCCTCACCGGCCTCTCGCGCCTGAGTGAGCGGCTGCTCGATTCCAGCGTGCAGATGCTGCGCAACATCCCGCATCTCGCGCTGATCCCGCTGGTGATCCTGTGGTTCGGCATCGACGAGGCGGCGAAGCTCTTCCTCGTCGCCCTCGGCAGCTTCTTCCCCGTCTACGTCAACACCATGCACGGGGTGCGCTCGGTCGATCCGCAGCTCGTGGAAATGGGCCGCGCCTATGGCATGGACGGCGCGACGCTGTTCCGCCGCGTGGTGCTTCCGGGCGCGCTACCCTCGATCTTCGTCGGGCTGCGCTATGCGCTCGGCATCATGTGGCTGACGCTGATCGTCGCCGAGACGATCGCGGCGAATTCCGGCATCGGCTACATGGCCATGCATGCGCGGGAGTTCATGCTGACCGACGTGGTGGTCTTCTCCATCCTGGTCTATGCGCTGCTGGGGAAACTCGCCGACAGCGTCGCGCGGCTGCTGGAGCGGCTCTGCCTCTCCTGGAACCCGGCCTACAGGAGCGCGTGATGGACGGCATGGTCCTTCCGGCGCGCGCCGGGGCGGCGGCCGCGGTGCGCATCCGCGGCCTGCGCAAGGCCTTCGACGGTCCGGCGGTGCTGCAGGGCATCGACCTCGACATCCCCGCGGGGCAGTTCGTCGCCATCGTCGGCCGCAGCGGCTGCGGCAAGTCCACCCTGCTGCGGCTGATTGCCGGCCTCGATGTGCCGAGCGGCGGCACCCTGGCGCTGGAGGGCGCGGATGGCGCGCTGCCGCCCGCCGCGGCGGTGCGGCTGATGTTCCAGGAGCCGCGGCTGCTGCCCTGGTCCTCCATCCGCGGCAATGTCGAGGTCGGCCTCGACCGCGGCACGCCGCTGGCGCTGCGGGAGGAGCGGGCCCGCGCCGCGCTGGCCGAGGTGGGGCTGGCCGAGCGTGCGGCGGAATGGCCCTCGGTCCTCTCGGGCGGGCAGAAGCAACGCGTGGCGCTCGCCCGCGCCCTGGTTAGCCGCCCGCGCCTGTTGGCGCTGGACGAGCCGCTCGGCGCGCTGGATGCGCTGACGCGCATCGGCATGCAGGCGCTGGTCGAGGAGGTCTGGCGCGCCGAGGGCTTCACCGCCGTGCTGGTCACGCATGACGTGGGGGAAGCGGTGGCGCTGGCCGACCGGGTGATCCTGCTGGAGCAGGGGCGGGTGGCGATGGATGTCGCCGTGGACCTGCCCCGGCCGCGCCGGCGCGGCGACGCCGCGCTCGCGGGGCTGGAGGCGCGGATCCTGGAGCGGCTGCTGGACGGGCGGTAGCCAGCGCCGGGTCAGCCTTCCGGGCCGGCCCGGATCGCCGCGATCTCGGCCTCCACGGCATCCCGCAGGGCCGGCAGGTCCTGCTGCAGCAGCGCCCAGAGGATGGGCGGCGCGACCCGGTGGTACTCGTGGCGGAGCACGTTGCCTATCCCGGCGACCTTCCGCCACGGTACTGCCGCATGGCGTGCCTTCATGGCCGGCGGGAGATGGCGGCTGGCCTCGGAGACGATCTCGAGTCCGCGCTCCACCAGCCAGCGGCTGCGCCAATCCGCCTCGAAGGCGTCCGGCGTGACGCCGGCGATGGCCGCCTCGATGTTCCGGATTGCCTCGGCCATGTCCAACAGGCGTGGCAGGGGCGACGCCTTCGGCATCAGAAGACCTGGATCGCCGCGGCCTCGACCCCTGGCCGGATCACCGGGTGCAGCGCGTCCCGTGTCGTGACATCGGCCTTTCGCCCCAGCGCCGCCGCGGCGAGGTCCTGCGCCTCCATCAGCCCGAACAGCCCGAGCCGGCCTTTCTCGTAGTCGAGGAAGAGGTCGACATCCGACCGCGGCCCGGCCTCGTCCCGCGCCACGGAGCCGAAGAGCCAGAGGCCGGTGACGCCGAGGCGGCGCAGCGCCGCCTCCTGCCCCTTCAGCCGCGCGATCGCCTCGTCCCGCCGCATCGGTCCCGTCCTTCCGGGACCATCATAGCATAACGTCTCACCCCTCCAGCACCCGCCCGCGGCTCTCCGGCAGGGTCCACATCGCCACCGCCGTCACCAGGCTGGTCAGCGTCACGTACCAGGCGGGGGAGGTCGGGTCGCCCGTCGCCTCGATCAGCCAGGTGATGACGAACTGCGTCGTCCCGCCGAAGAGCGAGACGCCGACCGCATAGCCGATCGCCATCCCGGTCGCCCGGATCGAGGCCGGCAGCAGCTCCGGGACCACCACCAGCGCCGCCGTGCTGCTGGCCGAGGTCAGGCCGGTGATCGTCACCGTCGCGGCGAAGAGCGTCGCCATGCTGGGGTGCGAGGTCAGCAGCAGGAAGAGCGGCACGGCGATCACGGCCAATATGATCCGCGGGACCAGCATGACCGGCCGCCGGCCGTAGCGGTCGGCCAGCCAGCCGCCGAGCAGCGAGAAGACCAGCGTCCCGGCCCCGCCCATCACCGTCGCCGCGAGCGCGATGGAGGGCGGGAAGTGCAGCGTGGCGATGGCATAGGTCGTCATGTAATTGCCGACATAGGTCGCCACCGTCCCGCCGAGGATCAGCAGCACCGCCATCCCGATCAGCCCGGCATGGCGGCGGAGCTGCCCGCTCGGCGCCGCCTGCGCCTGGCCATGCTCCAGCGTCTCCGGCATCGCCCGCCGCAGGAAGATGGCGACCGGGACGAGCGCGAGGCAGAGCAGGAAGGGCACGCGCCAGCCCCAGGCGACGAGGTCGTCGTGGTCCAGCAGCAGCGACAGCACCGTCCCGACCGCGCCCGCGGACAGCGCCGCGATGCCCTGGCTGGCGAGCTGCCAGCTTCCATAGAAGGCGCGCCGGCCGGGCGGGGCGATCTCGATCAGGAAGGCGGTGGCGGGCCCTACCTCCCCGCCGAGCGCCAGGCCCTGCACCAGACGGCAGAACACGACAATGAGAGGCGCGGCGATGCCGATGCTGGCATAGGAGGGGGTGAGGGCGAGGCCGATGGTGCCGACCGTGATCATGACGATGGTCAGCAGCATGGCGGGCCGCCGCCCGGCGCGGTCGGCATAGGCACCGATCAGCACGCCGCCGAGCGGGCGGAAGACAAAGCCCACGCCGAAGACGCCGACCGAGAGCAGCAGGCTCATGAAGGGCGTGGAGGCCGGGAAGAAGGCCTGGCCGATATAGACCGCGAAGAAGGCGTAGGTGACGAAGTCGTAGAATTCCAGGGCGTTGCCGGCGACGGTCGCGGCCACCACCCGGGTCGGCACGCGCCGCGCGGTCCCTGCCCCGTCGCGTCGCGCCTCCGTTCCCGCCGCGGCCGGGGCCACTGCTTGCGATTGCATCCTGCCATGTCCTCCTCGGCCGGCGCGCGCCGGGCCATGCGGCAACAACTCGGCAGGGCGCCGGGCGGATCGTCCCGGCAGGCGAAACGACCCACCCGCGCCCGAGGGGGGCTTTGCCCGCCGGCCATGCCAGCGTAGCCTTCGTTCCGACCTCTGCGCCTGACCAGGGGCGGTGTCCCGCCCGCGGGACGCGGGGGAACGGACAACGGAAGCGAGCATGACGGACATCCGATATCTGGCGCCGCAGTCGCTGGAGGAGGCGGTCAGCGCCTTCGCCGCGGCGCAGGGCGCGGCGCGCATCCTGGCCGGCGGCACGGACCTGCTGGTCCAGATGCGCAACGGCATGGTCAGGCCCGGCCTGATCCTCGACATCAAGAAGATCCCGGCGCTGACCGAGATCGCCGAACTGCCGGATGGCGGCCTCCGGATCGGCGCGGCCGTCTCCGGCGCGACGCTGGCCGAGCATGCCAGCTTCGGCCGGGCCTGGCCGGGCGTGCTGGAGGCGATCAACCTCATCGGCTCGAAGCAGGTGCAGGGCCGCTGCTCGCCGGGCGGGAATCTCTGCCACGGCTCCCCGGCGGCCGACAGCGTGCCGGCCATGGTCGCGGCCGGGGCGGTGGTGACCATCCAGGGCCCGAAGGGGCGGCGCGAGTTGCCGGTGGAGGCCGTGCCGGTCGGGCCGGGCCGGACCGCCCTGCAGCCCGGCGAGATCCTGGTCAGCTTCACCCTGCCGCCGCGCCCGGCGGGCTCGGGCGATGCCTATCTGCGCATGATCCCGCGCACCGAGATGGACATCGCCGTCGTCGGCTGCGGCGTGAACCTGACGCTGCAGGGCGGCGTGGTCGCCGCGGCGCGCGTGGCGCTCGGCGCGGTCGCACCCACCGTGCTGCTGGTCGAGGACGCGGCCAGGGCGCTAATCGGCTCGCGGCTCGAGGATGCGGCGCTGGCCGCGGCGGCGGCCGCCTGCAGCGCCGCCTGCAAGCCCATCAACGACAAGCGCGGCACCATCGCCTACCGCACCAAGGTCGCCGGCGTGCTGCTCAAGCGCACCGCCGCCATCGCCGCGCAGCGCGCCGGGGGGAATTGAGCGCCATGCCGAAGGTCCATGTCACCACCACCATCAATGGCGAGCCGGCGGAGTTCCTCTGCGACCCCGACCGGAGCATGCTCGACGTGCTCCGCAACACGCTTGGCCTGACCGGCACCAAGGAAGGCTGCGGCACCGGCGATTGCGGCGCCTGCAGCATCACGGTGGATGGCCGCCTGGTCTGCGCCTGCCTGATGCTGGCGGTCGAGGCCGAGGGCCACGAGGTCGCCACCATCGAGGGCATGGCGCAAGGCGAGCGGCTGCACCCGCTGCAGCAGAAATTCCTGGAGATGGCGGCACTGCAATGCGGCATCTGCACGCCCGGCGTGCTGGTCGCGGCCAAGGCGCTGCTCGACAAGAACCCGAACCCGACCGAGACCGAGGTGCGCTTCGGCCTGGCCGGCAATCTCTGCCGGTGCACGGGCTACGACAAGATCGTCCGGGCGGTGCTCGACACCGCCGCCGAGATGCGGGAGGCCGTCCAATGAACGTCATCAGCGACAGGCTGCAGGTCGAGAACAACAAATGGATCGGCACGCGCACCATCCGCCCGGACGGCGCGGACAAGGTGACGGGACGCGCCACCTATGCCGCCGACAACACCATGCCCGGCATGATCTGGGGCAAGGTGCTGCGCAGCCCGCATGCGCATGCGCGGATCCGCTCCATCGATACTTCGAAGGCCGAGGCGCTGCCGGGCGTGAAGGCGGTAGTGACGGCGAAGGACATCGTGGAATTCCCGCTGGACAAGTCCGTGATGCTCGGCATCCAGGACATGCGCTGGATGTGCCGCAACGTCATGGCGCGGGAGAAGGCGCTGTTCCATGGCCATCCCGTCGCCGCGGTCGCGGCGATCAACGAGGAGGTGGCGGCCGAGGCCTGCCGGCTGATCGCGGTGGACTACGAGGTCCTGCCGCATGTCATCGAGATCGAGGACGCGATCAGGCCCGACGCGCCGATCCTGCATGACTTCCTGAAGTTCGAGGACAAGCCCTCCAACATCTCCGCCACCATGGTGGCGAAGCTCGGCGACGTGGAGGCCGGCTTCGCCCAGGCGGACGTGATCGTGGAGCGGACCTTCCGTACCCGCCCGGTCCACCAGGGCTATATCGAGCCGCAGGCCTGCACGGTCAGCTATGCCGCGGACGGCCGCGCGACGATCTGGTCCTCCTCCCAGGGCCAGTTCATGGTCCGGGCGATGACCTCGCTGCTCACGGGCGTGCCGCAGAGCAACATCAAGGCGATCCCGGCCGAGATCGGCGGCGGCTTCGGCGCCAAGACCATCATCTACCTCGAGCCGCTGGCGCTGATCCTCTCGAAGAAGTCCGGCCGGCCCGTGAAGATGGTGATGTCGCGGGACGAGGTGATGCGGGCGACCGGCCCGACCTCCGGCTCCTTCAGCACGGTGAAGATCGGCGCCAAGAAGGACGGCACCATCGTCGCGGCGCAGGGCACCTTCTACATCCAGGCGGGCTGCCTGCCCGGCGGGCCGCTGCGCGGGCCGGTCGGCTGCGCCTTCGCGCCCTACGAGATCCCGCACGTCCTCTCGGTCGGCTACGAGGTCGTCTCCAACCGCTCCAAGGTCGCGGCCTATCGCGCGCCGGGCGCGCCGCTCGGCGCCTATGCGGCCGAGAGCGTGCTGGACGAGGTCGCGGCGAAGCTCGGCATCGACCCGCTGGAGATGCGGCTGAAGAACAGCGCGAAGCCCGGCAGCAAGGCCGCCTATGGCGCCACCTTCGGCAAGGTCACCTTCGAGGAGACCATCGAGGCGATCCAGAACCACGAGCACTACAAGGCACCGCTCGAGCGCAACCCGCGCCCGGGCGTGAAGCGCGGCCGCGGCGTCGCCTCCGGCTTCTGGTACAATGCCGGCGGCGAGTCCTCGGCGCAGGTGAACATCACCGAGGACGGCAATGTCCTGGTGACGACCGGCCATCCGGACGTGGGCGGGTCGCGCGCCTCCATCGCCAATGTCACGGCGGAGCTGCTGGGCATCGAGCACGGCCGCGTCTCCGTGCAGATCGGCGACACCTCCTCCATCGGCTTCTCCAACCTCACGGGCGGCAGCCGCGTCACCTTCGCCTCGGCGATGGTGGTGACGCAGTCCACCGAGAAGGTGATCGGCCAGTTGAAGGAGCGCGCGGCGAAGATCTGGAAGATCGACCCGGAGGCGGTGACCTGGGAGAATGGCGAGGCACGGCCGGCCGGCGCCAATGCCGGCCAGTTCCCGCCGCTGACGCTGCAGGAACTGGCGGCGAAGGCGAACGAGATGGGCGGGCCCATCGGCGCCGGCGTGCAGCTCAACACCACCGGCGCCGATCCCGGCTTCGCCACGCATTGCGTGGATGTCGAGGTGGACACCGATCTCGGCATCGTCCGGGTGCTGCGCTACACCGCGGCGCAGGATGTCGGCCGCGCCCTGCACCCGAGCTATGTCGAGGGCCAGATCCAGGGCGGCGTGGTGCAGGGCATCGGCTGGGCGCTGAGCGAGGAATACCTCTACGACAGCCTCGGCCGCCTCGACAATGCCAGCTTCCTCGACTACCGCATGCCGGTCTGCTCCGACGTGCCGATGATCGAGCCGGTCATGCTCGAGATCCCGAACCCGAAGCACCCGCAGGGCGTGCGCGGCGTGGGCGAGGCGCCGATCGTCCCGCCGCTCGCGGCCATCGCCAATGCCGTCCATGACGCGCTCGGCATCCGCTTCACCGCGCTGCCGATGTCGCCGCCGAAGGTGCTGGAGGCGCTCGAGGGCTGACGCCCTCCGCGCCGGTCATCGCAGGACGCCCCGCGCGGGATGCCGCGCGGGGCGTCCGTCATCCGATGCCTGAATCCGCCCGGGCCGGCTAGAGCGTCAGCACCACATAGTCCTGCTCGACGGAGACGCTCACCGTCTCCGCCTTGAAGGGGCCGCGGGCCAGCGCCTCGCCCGGTTCCACCGCGACATCGTAGGTGCGCGCCTTCACCTCCTCGGGCTCGCACCAGGACTGTCCCGTCCGGATGTCGAACTCCCAGCAATGCCAGGGGCAGCGGATCATGGTGCCGGGCCGGCCCAGCCGGTACTCGCCGGGCAGCGGCGCCTCCAGCCGGCTGACGATGGCGCCGGTGCAGAGCGCCGCGCCCTGGTGCGGGCAGCGGTTGACCAGGGCATGGAACGCGCCGTCCAGGTTGAAGACGCCGATCTCCCGCCCGCGGATCGTCACCAGCTTGCGGCCGCCGGGCGGGATCTCCGCGACGGCCGCGACGACGTGCTTGGCCATTCCCTCAGTCCAGCCGGTACAGCGCCATGGCGTTCTCGCGGTAGATCAGCCGCGCCCAGTCCTCCGGCAATGGCACCTTGAAGGCGTAGCGCGGGTCGTCCTGGTCCCAATGCGGATAGTCGGTCGAGAACAGGATGCGGTCGGGCCCGATCCATTCGATGGTCCGCAGCATGTCCTCGGGCCGCTCCGGCTCCTCCATCGGCTGGGTGGAGACCCAGAAATGCTCGCGGATGGTCTCGGAGGGGGCGCGCTTGAGATGCGGCACCTCCGCCTTCAGCCGCGGCCAGTGCCTGTCGAGCCGCCAGGCGAGCGAGGGCAGCCAGGCGAAGCCGCCCTCCACCAGCACCACCTTCAGGTCGGGGATCTCCTCGAACACGCCCTCGCAGACCAGGCTGGTGACCAGCGTCTGCATGGACTGCACGTAGCTCGGGTGCTCCTCGTGGTAGAAGCTCGGCCAGCCGCCGCCGGTGCTGGCATGGCCGCTGGTGCCGCCGAGATGCAGCGAGATCGGGAAGCCGTTCGCCGCACAGGCCGCCAGGATCTTCCGGTAGCGGTGCCGCCCCAGCGGCTCCAGCCCGCGCGGTGGGATGTTCACCTGGGCGAAGCGGGGATCGCCGGCGCGCGCCTCGATCTCGGCGATCGCGCTCTCCTCGTGCTCGATCGTGACCTGCACGCTCGCCTTCAGCCGCGGCTCCGGGTCGCAGAAATGGGCGCATTGCCATTCGTTCACCGCCGTCGCCATGGCGGCGCCGAACTCGACATTGCGCTCCGCCGCCGCGCCGCCGACCAGCGGCGCCAGCAGCCCGGCCCTGACGTCGAAGAGGTCCAGCAATTGCTCCCGCATGAGCTGCAGGTCGGAGCCGGGCGGGCTGCCGTCCTTCGGCCAGGCATCGCCGCGCATGCCATTGCCCGGCGACATGCGGGGATAGAGCGAGGTGCGCCCCAGCCCCTGGCGGGACCGGCCGCCGATCGTCCGCCGGTGCTCCCGCCAGCGGGCGGAGAGGAAGGGGTCGAAATCGGCCGGCGTGCGGAAGTAGGGGTGCACGTCGCAATCGACGAAGCCCAGGTGCTGCTGGGCCGGCCGCTCGATCCTCGGGTCACGGAGCGCCACGTTCATCGCAGGTCTCCTCCTGTGTTGTCAGACGGGCTGGTTGGCCCCGCGGCCATCGGGCCGCATCAGCCGGCCGCCAGCCGCGGATAGGTGGCCAGCGGGTTCTCCACCGTCATCTTCCGGACCAGCGCCGGCGGCAGGCCGGCGGGCAGCGGCCCGTCCTCCCGCTCCCAATGCCAGTGCGGGTAATCGGTCGCGAAGAGCAGCAGCTCGTCCGAGCCCAATTGGTCCAGCAACACCTCCAGCGACCGCGCACCGGGCGGTGCGTCGAAGGGCTGCGCGGTCAGCCGCACATGCTGCCGGACGAGGTCGGCCGGCAGGCGGTTCAGCCAGGGCACCTCGGCCCGCACGCCGCGCCAGGTCTTGTTGATGCGCCAGAGGCTGGCGGGCAGCCAGCTCACCCCGCTCTCGATCAGCACCACGCGCAGGCCGGGGAATTTCTGGAACACGCCCTCCGCCAGCAGGGAGTTCAGCGCGGCGGCGAAGCCCTGGGCATAGGAGACATAGTCCTCCAGGTAGAAGGACCCCCAGCCGCCCGCGCTCGGCGGGTGGCGGAAGCTCGATCCGGCATGGATGCCGATGGGTAGCCCATGCTTCTCCGCCGCGCGGTAGATGGGCCACATCAGGCGGCGTCCCAGCGGAATCTCCGCCATCGCCAGCAGCAGCACCTGCACGAAGCGCCGGTCGGGCGCGAGGCGCTCGATCTCCTCCGCCGCCAGGTCCGGGCTGTGCACCGGCACGACGATGGAGGCGCGCAGCCGCGGGTCGCGCTCCAACCACTCCGCAGCCAGCCAGTTGTTCAGCGCACGGCAGAGCGCGGCGGAGAGGTCCTCGCTCATCACCATCTGTGCGCCATGGATGACGTTGCAGATCGCCGCCGCCGGCCGCAGCGGATCGAGGAGATGCGCCTGCAACGCGGCCAGGCTGCTGCCGGCCGGCGCGCCCTCCAGCCGCCAGTCCGGCCTCGCGGCGATCGGCGCGCCGGACGGATAGGCGCTGGTGTCGAAATTCTCCCGCTCGAGGCCCCGCCGCTCCACATGCTCTCGCCAATAGGGGTCGAGATGCGGCAGCAGCGCGCGCATGCCGGGCGGCACCACATGGATGTCGCAGTCGATCGTCCCGGCCGGGATCATGCCCTGCCCCGATGCCGTCCGGCCTGGTCCGTCATCCACCCTCCCCGCGCGTGAGGCGGTTGCTCCCGCGCCTGTTTTCCGCTAACAGGAAATAGCTTTCCGTGAAGCGAAACATGGGCGGGGTTCCGGCGTCAACCGGCAAGCCCCGACATCGCATGGCTGTGGAGGAGGAGATGGACGGGCATGGCAGCGTGGCGCGCGGCGTCACGCCGGGCGAGCGCGGGCTGGAGCAGAGCTTCGGCCGCACCGCGGCGATCCTCGACGCGCTATCGGATGCCGGCGAGACCGGGCTGCGCTTCGTCGACCTCGTCCGCGCCACCGGCTTCAGCCAGACCACGGTGCACCGCCTGGTCGCGGCGCTCGCCGAGCACGGCTTCATCGAGCAGGACCGCGGCGGCGGGCGCTACTTCCTCGGCCTCCGCCTGGCCGGCTGGGCCTTCGCGGCCGCCAACCGCTTCGGCATCGCCGAGGTCGCGCAGCCCGTCATGCAGTCGCTCTCCGACGCGACGGAGGACACGGTCTATCTGACGCTCCGCTCCGGCGACATGGCGATCTGCGTCTCGCGCATCGAGGGCGCCTATCCGATCCGCGCGGTGGTGACCAAGCCGGGCGACCGGCGCGTCCTCGGCCTCGGCGCCGGCAGCGTGGCGCTGCTCGCCTTCCTCGAGGACCCCGCGGAGATCGAGCGGCTGCTGCGCCTGCCGGAGCAGCGGGCCGGCCGCGCCGCCCGCGGGGTGGACGAGGCGCGGGTGCGGCACTGGATCGAGACCTCCCGCCGGGACGGCTACACCCTGGTGCAGGATCTCGTGCCGGGCACCAGCGGGCTCGGCCTGCCGCTCTTCGGGCCCGGCGGCGATCCGGTCGCGGCGCTCAGCCTCGCCGCCATCTCCGGCCGGCTGGAGCCGCCGCGCCTCGGGCAGGTGCTGCGCCTGCTGCGGGAGGCGACCGCCGAGATCCAGGCGCGCATGCGGCCGATGCGGAAAACCCAACCGCCGCGGTGACGTTGACGCTTGACCCGCAGCGGTTCCCGTGCTTCTCTTCAGAGGAAGGCGATTTCCTCTCAAAGGAAACACCTTCCGGACCGGCCGAAGGCCGGCCGCGGAGTGGAACGTCCCTCAAAAACAACGCAACGGGCCGCGGCCGGCAGGTCGCGGCCCGAACTGCATCGCGGGGCTGGCAGATCATTCGAAGCGGAGGTTCCAGCCGAGCCAGTCGCAGAGTGCCCGGCCCATGACGAGCTCGAGATCGCGCCCCGTCAGCCAGGGCAGCTCCTCCGTGAAGAAGGTCACGCATTGCCGCCAGCTGCAGGGCATGCGGGTGATGTCGGTGCCCCAGAAGAAGCGCTGCGGACCGAAGGTGTCGAAGATGCGCCGCAGCCCGTCCTGGATGTTCCGGTAGGGATAGGGCTGCGTCGAGTAGTGCGGCGCGCCGGTCGCCTTCACCGCGACATTGGGCAGCCTCGCCAGGGCCAGCAGCTCGTCCAGCCGGGCGAAGGCGGCCTCGTCCTGCGCGGTGCGCACCAGGCCGCAATGGTCGATGATCAGCTTGAGGTTTGGATGCGCCTCGGCGATCCGCCGGAACTCCGGCAGGAAGAGCCCGGCGAGGGTGGCGACCGGAATGCCCGCGCGCTCGGCGGCCGGCCAGACCCAGTCCAGCGTGCCGTCACGCAGCCATGCCTGCTGGCGCGGGTCCAGCAGCGCCCAGCGCAGGCCGAGCATGCCGGGCTGGTCCTTCCAGCCCTCGATCAGACCGCGGCTCTCAGGCCGGTCGGGCGGGAACTGGCCGAGCACGGCGAAGCGGTCGGGGTGGCGGCGCGCCGCCTCCACCGCCAGGGCGTTCGAGTCGGGGTCCCAGCTCGGCGGATGGATCAGCGCGGCATGGACGCCCGCCTCCTCCATCCCGCGCAGCGCCTCCTCCGCCGTGAAGGCGGGCAGCCTGCGATGCGACCCGGTCGGCGTGCCGCCGGACCAGAGATGGATCTGGGCATCGACGATCTTCATGCGGCCGTTCCTCCCATGGCGTCGGGGGAGGATGCCGCGCGCGGCGGGCCGCCCTCAAGCCGGGGGCAGCCGGTGCCCTATCGCTGCTGCACCAGCGCCAGCGCCGCCGCGGGGTCGATGCGGCCGTCATAGAGGGCGCGGCCGATGATCACGCCCTCGATCCCCTCGCCCGTCACGCCCGACAGCGCCGCGAGGTCGTTCAGCGAGGCGACGCCGCCCGAGGCGATGACCGGCAGCTTCACCGCGCGCGCCAGCGCCAGCGTCGCCTCCAGGTTCACCCCGCCCAGCATCCCGTCCCGCTCGATATCGGTGTAGATGATGGCGGCGGCGCCGGCATCCTCGAAGCTCCGGGCCAGGTCGGTGGCCGGCACGGTGCTGACCTCCGCCCAGCCTTCGGTGGCGACCAGCCCGCCGCGCGCATCGATGCCCACCGCGACGCGGCCGGGCCAGGTCCGGCAGGCGGCCTTGGCGAAGTCGGGGTCCTTCACCGCGGCGGAGCCGAGGATGACGCGGCGCACCCCGCGGTCAAGCCAGGCCTCCACCGTCTCCATCTTGCGGATGCCGCCGCCGAGCTGGACGGGCACGCCGGGGATGGCGGCGAGGATCGTCTCCACCGCCGCGGCATTGGCCGGGCGGCCGGCGAAGGCGCCGTCGAGGTCCACCACATGGATCCAGGGAAAGCCGAGCGCGGCGAAGCGCCGCGCTTGCGCCCCGGGCTCGGAGGAATAGACCGTCGCCTTGGACATGTCGCCGCGCTTGAGGCGGACCACCTGCCCGCCCTTGAGGTCGATGGCGGGATAGAGCGTCAATGCCATTGGACCAGCGTCCCGATTCCGAAGTTTGCCGCCAGCAGCGGCGCCCTTCGGATCGCGCCACCAGCCTTTGTTGTCAGTGGCCTGCCGGTCCGCGGCGACCGCAGCCGATGGCTGCGGGGTTCGCGGTCAGGGCAGGGGACACTAGCGACCCATCACCTTCCCGGTGCTGCGGCCGCGGCCGGGCTCCAGAAGCTTGTAGTAGTAGTGCCCGGCGACCGTGCGCCCGTTCACCCGGGCATAGGCGGGGTGCGTGCCCCAGCGCTCATAGCCGAGGGTCTCGAAGAGCGATATGGCGGTGGTCTGCGTCTCCCGCACATCGAGGTTCACGACCCGGTGGCCGAGGGAGGCGGCGCGCTCCTCGACGCGCCGGATCATCAACCGTGCCAGGCCATGGCCGCGGGCATAGGGCGCGATATAGGCGTGGGTGAGGGTGGCGCCGAAGGCCTGCGCCTCGTTGTTCCGGGGCGGCCGGACGAGCTGCGCGCTGCCGACCACCAGGCCGTCGAGCCGGGCGATGAACAGCTCGCGCTCCGGCACCAGCATGACGCCGCGGAAATGGCGCTGCAGCGCGGCGCGGCCCTGCGGCTCGATCCAGCCGAAGCCGCCGCCCTCGATGATGGCGGCATCCGTCGCCTCGCAGAGCTCCGCCATGTCGTGGTCGTCGAGCTCGGTGACGCGCTCGACCGACAGCTCGGGCTCGCGGATGACCGGCGGGTCCGTGAGCTCCTTCATGCTCATGGGGTCCACCGGAGGAAGTTGGCGAGGATGCGAAGACCCACGGAGGCGCTCTTTTCCACGTGGAATTGCGTGCCGGCGATGTTGCCGCGCCCGACGATGGCGACGACCGGTCCGCCGTAATCGGTGGTCGCCAGCACCTCCTCGGCATGATAGCCGCTCAGGGCATAGGAATGCACGAAATAGGCGTGCTCGCCGGGAGAAATTCCCGCAAGAAGCGGGTGCCGGCCCGCCGGGAAGTCCAGCGTGTTCCAGCCCATCTGCGGCAGCGGCAGCGGGGCGCCGTCCGGCCCCTTCGGGGCCATCGGCGCCATCTCCCCCCGGATCCAGCCGAGGCCGGGCGTCACGCCGTGCTCGAGCCCACGCTCGGCCATGATCTGCATCCCGACGCAGATGCCGAGCAGCGGCGTGCCTGCGGCGACCCGGCGTTCCAGGGTCGCCACCATGCCGGGCAGCGCCGTCAGGCCGCGCATGCAGGCGGCGAAGGCGCCCTGGCCCGGCAGGATCAGGCGGTCGGCCGCCGCCGCCTCCGCCGCCTCCGTGGTGACGGCGGCGGCGATGGGGATGCCGGCATCGGCGGCCGCGCGGTCGAGCGCCCGCAGCACCGAGGCGAGATTGCCCGAGCCGGGATCGACCACGGCGATGCGCATCGGCGCGCTCATGCGCGGAGCCCTCGGGCAAGCTCTGGCCGGGCGTCGAGCAGCCGCGCGAGCGCGAGGTCCTCGTCCGGCGCGGCGAGGACATGCGCGGCGGGGCGGCCCTGCCGGGCCAGCGCGGCGCGGCGCAGGTCCCGGGCATGGGCGCCGAGCAGGAATTGCAGCGCGAGGGCGATGGGGAAGGCCGCCTCCTCGGGCACCAGGGCGGCCAGCAGCAGGACGATGCCGATATAGGCGACCGCCTCAAGCCAGAGCCTGTGCCAGAGCAGCCAGGGCAGGGCGAGGAGGAAGGCGCCCCAGGCGAAGCCTTCCGGCACGAGCACGGGCGCATGCCGGGATCGCGCGGCGTCGCCTGCGCCGCGCGGCAGGTGGACGGTCCAGATGCGCATCAGGCCTCCAGGACCCCCTTCGTGGAGGGCACCGCATCAGGGGAGCGCGGATCCGTCTCCACCGCCATGCGGAGGCTCCGGGCCAGCGCCTTGAAGCAGGCCTCGGCGACATGGTGCGCGTTGGTACCCGCCTTCAAGGCCACATGCAGGGTGATGCCGGCATTGAAGGCGAAGGCGCGGAAGAACTCCTCGAATAGTTCCGTGTCCATCTCCCCCACCTTGTCGCGGGCGAAGGGGACGGACCAGGCGAGGAAGGGGCGGCCGGAGATGTCGATTGCCGCCTCGGCCAGCGCCTCGTCCATCGGGATCAGCGCCTGGCCGTAGCGCCGGATGCCGCGCTTGTCGCCCAGCGCCTTCCGCAGGCACTGGCCGAGGACGATGCCGACATCCTCCGTCGTGTGGTGGAAGTCGATATGCAGGTCGCCCTTGGCCTCGACCACGAGGTCGAAGAGGGCGTGCCGGCCGAGCGCGGTCAGCATGTGGTCGAGGAAGCCGATGCCGGTGGCCACCTGGACCTGGCCGGTGCCGTCGAGCAGCAATTCCGCGTGGATGGCGGTCTCGGCGGTGCGGCGGTCGATGGTCGCCTGGCGTGGCGGAGTCGGCGCGCGGGTGCCTGGAGCGTCCATGGCCGGGATGTAGCCGCCTCCCTCGGCCTTGGCGAGAGCCAGGCCGCGGGAGGATGGCTCAGGCGGCCGCGCGTGCCGCCCCGGCCGGGCCGAGGCAGGCGGTCAGCGCCGCCGTCACGGCAGGATCGGGGGCATCGAAGCGGAGCCGCAGCCGGAGGCTGCCCTCCACCCCCGCCGCGTCGAGGCCCGCGGCGGTCACCGGCACCGGCAGGCCGACCCCGTCGATTCGCAGGCTCGCCCGCTCGCCCGGTTGCGGCGGCTGGCTGCCGGCCGGCAGCAGCAGCGCCGCGCCACTGGCCGAGATGTCGCCGATCTCCCCGACCAGCGGCGGCCGGCCCGGCGCGGCGGGATCGAGCTGCGCCCGCCGTCCCTGCCCGGGATAGCGCGGCGCGAGGCGGCGGTCGGTCTCCGGGCTCGCGCCGCGGATGAGGCGCACGATCGCGGTCTGCAGGGCGCTGGAGGCGCCCTCGGCCGCGACGGCGGCCTCGCGGACCGAGTTCGCCCGCTCGCCGGCGCTGGCCACCGCGGTGCTCACGGTGCGGATCTGGCCGGTCACTTCACGGGCGGCGGCGGCGGTGCGCGCCACCGTCTGGGCGATCTCGCTCGTCGCATCGGCCTGGTGCTGCATGACCGTGGCGATGGTGGCGGAGGCGGCGTCGGTCTCGCGGATGGCCGCCGCGATCTCGCCGACCGCGGCGATGGTGCCGGTGGTAGCCTCGCCGATCTCCTGCACCTGGCGGGCGATCTCCTCGGTCGCCGCGGCGGTCTGGCTGGCGAGCGCCTTGACCTCGGTGGCGACCACGGTGAAGCCCTTGCCCGCCTCGCCGGCCCGCGCCGCCTCGATCGTCGCATTGAGGGCGAGGAGGTTGGTCCGGCCGGCGATGTCGGTGATCAGCCGCAGGACATCGGCGATCCGGGCGGCCGCCTCGGAGAGGCTGGCGATCCGGGCCTGGCTGGCTTCGGTGCGGGCCACCGCCCGGCGCGCGGCGGCCGTCGCGCCATCCACCTGGGCGGTCACCTGGCGGATGCTGGTGGCGAGTTGCTCGGCCGAGGCGGCGCCGGCCTGGGTATCGGCCAGCACCTGCTCCGTGGTGGCGGTGACCAGGGCGGCGCTGCGGGCGATGCCGCCGGCCATCTCGGCCAGGGCGCCGGCATCCGCCATCATCGCCGTGGTGCGCTGGTTGATGTCGGCCACGGCGCTGCGGGCGGTGGTCTCGACCTGTTCGGCCATGTGCCGGACCGCGGCGCGCGTCTCCGCCTCGGCCCGGGCCTGGGCGCCGGCCTGCTCGGCCTCCATCCGCGCCTTCTCGGCCAGGCCCGCGCGCAGCACCAGGATGGCGGCGGCGAGGCGGCCGACCTCGTCCTGCCGGGCGGCACCCGGGATCGCGGCACCGAGATTGCCGGCCGCGAGCTGCTCCGTGGCCAGTTCCAGCCGCCGCAGCGGCCGGGCGACGCGGCCGATGACGACCCAGCCCGCCGCGCCGGTGACCGCCAGGCTGAGGGCGAGCAGGGCGAGGGCGATGGTGAGGCTGACCCGGTGGTCGGCGACCAGCGCCGCGGCCCGCGCCTCGCTGACCCGCCCGGCGGCGTGCATGATCCCGAGCAGCGCGTCGATCTGCGGATTGGTGGTGGCGACGAAGGCGGGCGCCGCCATCGGGTACTGGCCGCCGGGCGCGGCCGCACCGGCGGCCACCATGCGGTCGACCAGGGCGCGGAAATCCTCGAAATACCCGCGGCGGCCCTCGGCCATGGCGGCGCGCAGCGCGGGGTCGACCGCCTGGTCCGCCTCCGGGACGAGGTTGCGCAGCTCGTCCCACAGCAGGTCGACGCGCGTCCGGTTGGCGGCATTGGAGGCCAGCTTCTCCGGGGCGAGCGGCCGGCCGGCGGCGATGGCGGCGGCGGCGTCGGAGCGTTCGATGCCCGAGGTCTCGCGCAGCCGCCAGCCCAGCTCTTTGATCACGGCGAGGCGGGCGAGGACCGGGTCCTGGCCGGCGATCGCGTGCACCGCGGCGTACCAGAGCCTGAGCGCGGCATTGACCGAGGCGGTGATGGTCGGGAGGTAGTCCTTGAGCAGCGCCGGGTCGCGGGCCTCGCGCGGCTGCGGCAGCGCCGCATCGGCGCGCCGGCGCATCTCCTCGGCGCGGACCAGGGCGGTGTCGAGCTCGGCCAGCAGCGCCTCCCGTCCGGGGAAGGCAGCGGTCGCCAGCGCCGCCCGGCCGGGCAGGAAGCTCTCCCGCACCGCGGTGCGCCGGCGCTCGATCTCCTGGCGGGCTTCCACGCTGGCCGGATTTGCCGCCTGCAGGGCGTTGTTGGTCGCCAGGCGCTCCAGCAGCACCTCGAGCACCCCGGCGACGAACCGGTTGGCGCCGGCATTGGCCGCCTCGCCGGCGCGGGCGAGCCGCAATTCCTGCCAGTCCGCGGCGGACTGCCAGCCGAGCGCCGCCATGCCGAAGGCGGCCAGGCAGGCCAGCGCGGCGAGGAGACTGGCACGGATGGTCAGGGCGAAGCCGGGCTTCGCCGTGTCACGGGAGGTCATGCTCGCGGCATTCCTGGGTTTGGGTTGCCGCATCGCAGCGAATGTTAAACCGTAAATGGATCGGGCGGCGCGGCCAGCCCGCCGGACGGGGGCATTGCGGGCCGCGCGGCCCGTGGCCACATCCGCCGGATGCACACGCATTCGCATGCCCCGCAGGGGCATGACCCCCTCGGCTGGCACGGCACCACCATCCTCTCGGTCCGCAAGGGCGGCCTCGTCGCCATGGCGGGCGACGGCCAGGTCTCGCTCGGCCAGACCGTGGTCAAGGGCAATGCCCGCAAGGTCCGCCGCATCGCCAATGGCCGCGTGCTGGCGGGCTTCGCCGGCGCGACCGCCGATGCCTTCACCCTGCTCGAGCGGCTGGAGGCCAAGCTCGAGCGCTTCCCCGACCAGCTCGAGCGCGCCTGCGTCGAGCTCGCCAAGGACTGGCGCTCCGACCGCTACCTCCGCCGGCTGGAGGCGCTGCTGGCGGTCGCCGATTCCCGCCGCTCCCTGCTGCTGACCGGCCAGGGCGACGTGCTGGAGCCGGAGGATGCGGTGATCGGCATCGGCTCGGGCGGCAATTACGCGCTCGCCGCCGCCCGCGCCCTGCTGCCCGTCGACGACCTCTCGGCCGAGGAGATCTGCCGCCGCGCCATGCGGATCGCCGGCGACATCTGCGTCTACACCAACGGCAACATCGTCCTCGAAACCCTGGAAACCGCGTAATGGCCGTCGAAGCCGTCAACCTCTCCCCGCGCGAGATCGTCTCCGAGCTCGACCGCTACATCGTCGGGCAGAAGGACGCCAAGCGCGCCGTCGCCATCGCGCTGCGCAACCGCTGGCGCCGGCAGCAACTGCCGGAGGGCCTGCGCGAGGAGGTGGTGCCGAAGAACATCCTGATGATCGGCCCGACCGGCTGCGGCAAGACCGAGATCGCCCGCCGCCTGGCCAAGCTCGCCAATGCTCCCTTCCTGAAGGTGGAGGCGACCAAGTTCACCGAGGTCGGCTATGTCGGCCGCGACGTCGAGAGCATCGTCCGCGACCTGGTCGAGGTCTCCATCACCCAGACGCGGGAACAGTCGCGCAAGGGCGTGCAGGCCAAGGCGGAGCTGGCCGCCGAGGAGCGGCTGGTGACGGCGCTGGTGGGCGAGGGCGCCTCCGGCGAGACGCGGATGAAGTTCCGCCGCATGCTGCGCGAGGGCAGCCTCGAGGGCCGCGAGATCGAGGTGCAGGTGGCCGATGCGGGCGGCGGCCTGCCGATCGGCATGATCGACCTGCCGGGCAACCAGGGCATCCAGATGCAGAACATGCAGGAGATGCTCGGCAAGATGTTCGGCGGCCGCACCAAGCCGCGCAAGATGACGGTGGCCGAGGCACGGCAGGTCCTGCTGAAGGACGAGGCCGACAAGCTGGTGGACCAGGAGGAGCTGACGCGCTCCGCCGTCGCCAATGCCGAGAACAACGGCATTGTCTTCCTCGACGAGATCGACAAGATCGCGCGGGGATCCGACAACGGCGTGCGCGGCGGCGATGTGAGCCGGGAGGGCGTGCAGCGCGACCTGCTGCCGCTGATCGAGGGCACGACGGTTACCACCAAGCATGGCCCGGTGAAGACCGACCACATTCTCTTCATCGCCTCCGGTGCCTTCCACCTGAGCAAGCCGTCGGACCTGCTGCCGGAGCTGCAGGGTCGCCTGCCGATCCGCGTCGAGCTCTCGGCGCTCACGCGCGACGACTTCCGCCGCATCCTGACCGAGCCGGAGCACAGCCTGATCAAGCAGTATGTCGCGCTGCTGGGGACGGAGGGCGTGACACTCGAGGTGGGGGGCGACGCGGTGGACGCCATCGCCGACCTTGCCGCCGACATCAACGCCAAGGTCGAGAATATCGGCGCGCGGCGCCTGGCGACGGTGATGGAGCGGCTGCTGGAGGAGATCAGCTTCACCGCCAGCGACCGCCCGGGCGAGCGGGTGCCGGTGGACGCCGCCTATGTGCAGGAGAAGGTGGCGCCGCTGGCAGGCAGCGCGGATCTGAGCCGGTACATCCTGTAGCACGGATGTTATAACAGACTTGTGGACAGCCCGGCGGCACAGGCGTTATAACGCCTGTGCCAACCTGGGGATGATCACCATGGCCACGCTGAAGCTGCGCGCGATCGGGAACTCGGTGGGCGTGGTGCTACCGAAGGAGCTGCTCTCGCGCCTCGACTTGCAGGAGGGCGACACGCTGCATGCAGTGGAGACTCCGGAGGGCCTCACCCTGTCCCGGCTCACCCCGGACCAGCAGGAGCAGCTCCGCATCGGCCGCGAGGTGATGCGGAAGTACCGCAACGTGCTGCGCGAACTGGCGAAGTGAGCAGCGAGCCGGTTTGGCTCGACGACCAGGTCCTGCGGCTCCTGCACCGGGCGGCGCTCGCGGAGCATGGCGGGCTGGAAGGCCTGCGCGACCCCGGCCTGCTGGAGAGCGCCCTCGCCCGCCCCCGGAACCTCCAGGCCTATGAGGGGGAGAGCGACCTGTGCCGGCTGGCAGCGAGCTATGCCGGCGGGATCGTGCGCAACCACCCCTTCGCGGATGGCAACAAGCGCACGGCCTTCATCGCCGCCGTCGTCTTTCTCGAGCTGAACGGCCTCGTCCCCGATTTGGCGGAAGGCGAGGCGATCGCCGCTGTCTTCGACCTCGCCGCCGGCGACCTCCCCGAGGAGGGCTTCGCCGCCTGGCTGCGCGACAACACCCGCACCCGCGGCTGACCCGCTGCAGCGGAGTCACGCTCCCGGACGTGCACGCCCGTCCGCGACCCGCTCTACTCCGCCGCCCGCGCCGCGTCCCACCAGGGGCAGACGCCCGCCATCCGCTGGTAATTGCCCTCCATCACCTGCAGCGGCGCCCGCGGGAAGGCCGGGCGCATGAAGGGCGGCGGCTCGGCCGGCATCGGGCCGTCGCCGCCCAGCGCGTCGAACAGCCCCTTGTGGCCCCAGAGGCTGCCGAGGCTCGTCAGCTCCTCCGGCTGCCAGGTGGCGTCGTCCACCTCCCGCCCGCCCCAGCCATACTCGACCAGGATGGGCGAGGGCGTGCGCATGTAGAAGGAGGTCATCAGGTCGTTCGGGTGCCGCCCCAGCGTCGCCGCCACCCGCGCCGGGTCGGCCGAGACCATGTCATAGGCGCGGCCGACATCGTCGAAGGCGTAGAGCTCCATCATCAGGTGGTGCAGCATCCGCTGCGGCCCCTCCACCAGGGCTAGGGTATGGTGGCGGGCATTGACGTGCAGGAAATAGGCCGAGACCGGGCCGCGCATGTAGTCGCTCACCTTGAAGCCCAGCAGGCCGCAGTAGAACTCCAGCGCCGGGCCGAGCTGCGGCACCATCAACAGCACATGCCCCATGCCGAGCGGCCCGGCGCGGAAGCCGGCGATGTCGCGGCCGGGCCGGAAGGGCTCATCCGCCACCTGCCCACCATGGAAGGCCTCCAGCCGGTTGCCGGCGGGGTCCTGGAAGCTGATCAGCCCGGCGACGCAACGCTGGTCCGCGAGCGCCCGGCCCTCCCAGCGGACAGGCGTGCCGGCGGCCTCCAGCCGCGCCGCCAGCGCCTCCAGCGCCGCGGCATCGGCGACCTCCCAGCCCAGCAGGTACTCGCCCTCCGCCCAGGCGCTGTCCACCAGCAGGCGCTGCTTGCGGTCGTCCATGCGGAAGGCCCGGTAGCCGCCGCCGCGGTCCACCGCCTGCAGGCCAAGCTCGCGCGTCGCGAAGTCGGACCAGGCCCCGGGCTGCGCCACGCCGAGACCGAGATAGCCGAGTGCCTGGACGGCCATGCCTCTTCTCCCTGAAACCGCCGGCCCTGGCCGGCACCATGTTGCGGGCGCGGCTATGCAACGGTACGACGGCAGCGGCTGTGCCGGAGCGCACAGGCCCCGTCACGTTGCAGTGACAGGCGGGCGCGGCATCCCCATCCTTCCGGCAGGCGAACTCCCGCCGCAGCCACGGGTTGATCCCCCGCCATGAGCGACACCGACCGCAGCCTCCCCACCCCCGCCCTGCCCGCCGAGGCGCTCGCCGAGCTCGACGCCGCCGTGGTGGTGTTGGAGGGCACCTCGCTGCCCGTCCGCCTCGCCGCGCTGGTCGGCGGCTCGGTCGAGGCGCTGAAGCGCCGCCTGCCGGAGGTCGCGCAGCGCGGCCTGGACGGCGCCGTGCGCCGCGCCCTCGGGGCGGCGATGCAGGCCGCGCTCCGCAGCGGCCCGGACCGCCGGCCGGGACGCCTGCCGAAGGAATGGCTGCATCGCGGGCTGCTCGCCGCCTCCGGCGCCGCGGGGGGCGCCCTCGGCCTGGTGGGCACGCTGGCGGAACTGCCGGTCTCGACCACCCTGCTGCTGCGCCAGGTCGCCGCCATCGCCGCCGAGCAGGGGGAGGACCTGACGGATCCGCAGGTGCAGGCCGAATGCCTGAAGGTCTTCGCCCTCGGCGGCCGCAGCCCCTCGGACGACGAGGCGGAGAGCGGCTATTTCGCGCTCCGCCTGGCGCTGGCCGAGGCGGTGCAGACCGCGGTCGGCCGCGGCGTGGCGCAATTCCTGCCCGGCTTCCTCGGGGCCATCGCCGCGCGCTTCGGGGCGCCCGTGGCCCTCAAGCTCTCGGCCCAGGCGGCGCCGGTGGTGGGCGCGGCCGGCGGCGCGGCGATCAACCTCGCCTTCCTCGAGCATTTCCGGGCCATCGCCCGGGCGCATTTCACCGTCCGCCGGCTGGAGCGCCGGCACGGCCCCGCGCTGGTCCGCGCCGCCTATGAGCGGCTGCGGCAGCACCCCGTCGCGGCCTGAGCAGATCCCCCGGGCGTCGCGTCCGCACCAGGACCCAGGCAGCCCCTCGCGGACATGCCAGGGCCCGCGCTATGCAGGCGGCGCCCCGGGTGTCGGGCGGACCGGCCCAGACTCCCGGGCCGTCCGGCGCCTCGGTCGTCGGCGTGCCTTGTATGTTTGGCGCGCCTCAGGCCGCCGCCTGGCCCGCCGCCGGGTCCAGCCGGTAGCCGCCGCCCTCGGTCAGCAGCAGCCGGGCGTTGCTGGGATCCGGCTCGATCTTCTGCCGGAGACGGTAGATATGCGTCTCCAGCGTATGGGTGGTGACCGCGCTGTTGTAGCCCCAGACCTCGTTCAGCAGGACCTGCCGCCCCACCGGCCGCCCGCCGGCGCGGTAGAGGTATTTCAGGATCGCGCTCTCCTTCTCCGTCAGCCGGATCTTCCGGTTGCGCGCCGGCTCCATCAGCAGCTTGGCGGAGGGGCGGAAGGAATAGGGACCGATGATGAAGACCGCGTCCTCCGAATTGTCGAAGACGCGGAGCTGGGCGCGCAGCCGGGCCAGCAGCTCGTTCAGCCGGAAGGGCTTGGCGATGTAGTCATTGGCCCCGGCATCGAGGCCGCGGACCACATCGGCCTCGGCATCCGCGCCGGTCAGCATGATGATCGGGATCTTCAGCCCCTGCCGCCGCAGCCGGGCGCAGAGCTCCCGCCCGTCGCCGTCCGGCAGGCCGATATCGAGCAGCACGGCGTCGAAGCGGGCCTGGCCGGTGGTCAGCATCTCCTCGGCCTCGGAGGCGGTGCCCGCCTCCTCCGGTGCGAACTCGCCGTCGAGCGACAACTGCTCCGCGAGCGTCGCGCGCAGCGCGGCGTCGTCATCGACGATCAGCAGGGGGCGCGGACCGGCCATGCCTTCTCCGGGGATTGTGTATGCGAATCGGCCAACGCAACTAGCCTAGCCCGATGGCGAAGCTGGGGCAGTGCTGTCAAGACCCCACATGGGTTTGCAGCCCCGGGTGGCGCAAGCGGGTACGGCTCTCGTTTATTTCGTTCACCCTCCTGTCAGGCGCCGTTTCGGTGCCACATTCGGGGCGCGCCATGCCCTGGCGTAGGACCTACAGTCGTGAGCATGACGATCCCAGTGCCCTCCGATACCTCTGCCGTTGCATCGCCGGCGATCCCGGACGCTGCGGCGCTCGCGCTCCGCGCCGTCCACCGGGCTGCCTCCGAGCTGCGGCGGGGCACGCCCGTCCTGCTGCGCGGCGGCGAGCAACCGCTGGTCGTCGCCGCGGCCGAGGCGGTCGGGGCCCGTGGCCTCGCGGAACTCGCCGCGGCGGCCCGCACGCCGCCGGTCCTGCTGCTCGCCCCCGCCCGCGCTGCCGCGGTCGCGCCCACCCCGGCGCTGCGCCCGGTCCAGGGGGCGGAGGCCAGCGCGGTCGCGCTCCGCCTGCCGCCCGGGCTGCTCGACCCCGCGGCGCTGCGCAGCCTCGCCGACCCGACCGCGGAGCGGCTGCTGCCCGAGGGCACGCGGCCCGAGCGGGTGCCCGTCCCCGCCGGCGCCGCGGCCGCCCTCGCCCTCGCCAAGCTCGGCCGGCTGCTGCCCGCCCTCGTCGCCGCCCCGGCGCGGGAGGGGCCGGGCCTGCTGCGCCAGGACCTGCTCTCGGTGGAGGCGGCGCAGGTCCTCGCCTATCCCGCCACCGCCGCGACCAGCCTGCGCAAGGTCGCCGAGGCCGCCGTGCCGCTCGAGGCAGCGCCCGATGCCCGCATCGTCGCCTTCCGCGCCGCCGATGGCGGGATCGAGCACCTGGCCATCCTGGTCGGCCGGCCGGAGGCGCAGGAGGCCCCCCTCGCCCGCATGCATTCCGAATGTTTTACGGGTGACCTGCTGGGGTCTCTCCGCTGCGACTGCGGCCCGCAATTGCAGGGCGCCATCGGCCGCATGGCGGCGGAGGGCGCGGGGGTGCTGCTCTACCTCGCGCAGGAGGGGCGGGGCATCGGCCTCGTCAACAAGCTCCGCGCCTATGCGCTGCAGGATGCCGGGCTCGACACGCTGGACGCCAACCGGGCGCTGGGCTGGGGCGCGGATGAGCGCAATTTCCTGGTTGCCGCCACCATGCTGCGCCAGCTCGGCATCGGCCGGGTGCGGCTGCTGACCAACAACCCGGAGAAGCTGGCCGCGCTCGCCGCCTGCGGCATCGCCGTGGAGGGGCGGGTGGCGCATGCCTTCGCCCCCAACGGGGTGAACGACGGCTATCTCGAGACCAAGGCCCGGCGCTTCGGGCATCTGCTGGCCTGATGCCACCGCCCGATCCCGGCCGCGCCACGGTGGGGCCGGAAGGGATCCTCCGCCTCGGGCCGCAGGCTTGGCGCTGCGCCCTCGGCAAGGGCGGGATCCGCGCCGACAAGCGGGAGGGGGACGGGGCGACGCCGGTCGGCCTGCTGCCGCTCCGCCGGCTGCTCTACCGCGCCGACCGCCTCGCGGCGCCGGCCTGCCGGGTGCCGGTCGAGCCGCTCTCGCCGACGGATGGCTGGTGCGACGACCCGGCCGATGCCGCCTACAACCGCCGGGTCCGGCTGCCCCATCCGGCCCGGCACGAGCATCTCTGGCGCGAGGATGCGCTCTACGACCTCATCGGCGTGCTGGGCTGGAACGACGATCCGGTGGTGCGGGGGCGGGGCAGCGCCATCTTCCTCCACCTCGCCCGGCCGGACCTGGCCCCGACCGAGGGCTGCATCGCGCTGCCCGAGCGCGACCTGCGGGCGGCGCTGACGGCCGGCCTCACCGCGATCGAGGTGCAGGCGGGCTGAACCCTTTCGATTCCGCTGGACCGCGGCGCGCGCGAGGGGCAGGGTGCGCGCGGTCGGATTACGATCCGGCCATGTCCAGGCAAGAACTTCGCAAGGGGAGGATTCCGGATCATGGAAGCCCTGTTCACGCGCATCCTGCAGAATGCCTTCGTCGTCGCCGGCCTGCTCGTCCTGGCCGGGCTCGGCTTCGCCGCCCTGCGGTTGGCCGAGCCCGCGGTCGCCTGCTTCCTCGCCTGCGGCGTGCTGTTGATGTTCAAGTCGAGCATGGCGCCTGACCCGAAGGTTGGGACCGCGCCGCAGGATCGCCCGCTGGCCGGCCGGGCCTGACGGGGCGGAAAAGCGCCGCGCCTGTGGCGCAGGCCACGGCGGCGGGGCCAGGCCGCGGCAGGATGGGCCGCCACCTGCCGAAAGGACCTGTCCCATGCTCCGCCTCGCCCTCGCCGCCGCGCTCCTCGCCCTCGGCACCGCCCCGTCCCTCGCCGCCGGCAACCAGTTCGTCCCGGCGGGCCGCGGCGGCTATGCCATGCTGAACCCGCAGCCCCTGCCGCCCGAGCCGCCGCCGGAGAAGCTGTTCAGCCGCGGCATCCTGACCAGCCCGGGGATGCTGAACACGCTGAACCCGCAGCCCCTGCCGCCGGGCGGCGGCATCGGGCTGCAGCAGCAGCGGCGCTGAGGCGGCAGGCCCCGGCGCCGGGCGCGCACCGGGGCGTCCCGCATCGGCCGTCTGGGCGCCTCCGCCCCGCGCCGGCCCGCCCTACCCCCGTGTCCCGAAGATCGCCGACCCCACGCGCACATGCGTCGCGCCGCAGGCGATCGCCGCCTCGAAATCGCCGCTCATGCCCATCGAGACCACGGGCAGCCCGTGCCGGGCCGCGCGCTCGGCCAGCCATGTGAAGTGACGCCGCGGGTCGCCCTCGGCGGGCGGGATGCACATCAGGCCGCTCACCGGCAGGCCGTGGACCTCGAGGCATTCGCGCAGGAAGGCGTCGGTCTCGGCCGGCGGGATGCCGGCCTTCTGCGGCTCCTCCCCCACATTCACCTGCACCAGCACCTCCGGCCGCCGGGCCTCCTTCGCCATGGCCTCGGCCAGCGCCGCCGCCAGCTTCGGCCGGTCCAGGCTCTCGATCGCGTCGGCGATCCGCACGGCCTCGCGCGCCTTGTTGGTCTGCAGCGCGCCGATGACATGCAGCCGGAGATCCGGCCAGTCCGGCCGCAGGCCAGGGAACTTCGTCGCGGCCTCCTGCACCCGGTTCTCCCCGAACACCCGCTGGCCGGCGCCGAGGGCGGCGACGACCGCCTCCGCCGGATGGGTCTTGGAGACGGCGACGAGCGTGACCGAGCCGGCCGGGCGGTTGGCGCGGGCGGTGGCCTCGGCGATCCTCTCCCGCAGGCGGGCGAGGTTGAGCGCGATGTCTTCGGCGGGGGTCATGGGATGCGGACGCTAGAGGGCGCGGCGCGCCGCCTCAAGCCGCCTCCGGGGCTGCCCCGCCTCTGGCTGCTCGGCGACCCCGTCCGGCTGCCGGACCCGCGGACGGCCGCCGCCCGCCTGCCGCGCGGCGCGGCGGTGCTGGCGCGCGGCCTGGCACCCGCGGTCACCGCCGGCCTCGCCGCCCTTGCCCGGCGGCGGCGCCTGGTGCTGCTGGTGGCCGGCGATGGCCGCGGCGCGCTGCGCCATGGTGCCGGGCTGCACCTGCCGGAGCGCCGCGGCAGCGCGGGGCTGCTGCCCTTCCTGCTCGCCCGCCGGCGGCGGCGCCTGCTGCTGACCGCGGCGGCGCATGGCCGGGCCGGGCTCGCGCGGGCGCGGCGCCTTGGCGTCGATGCGGTGCTGCTCTCACCGGTCTTCCCGACCGCGAGCCATCCGGGGGCGCCGGCGCTCGGCCCCTTCCGCTGGATGGCCCTGGTGCGCCGGGCCGGGCGGCCGGTGGTGGCGCTGGGCGGGCTCGACGGCGCCGGCGCCGCCCGGCTGCCGCGCCGGACGGCGGGCTTCGCCGCCATCGGCGCCCTGGCCGGCGCATCGCCCGGGCGGCACTCCGGCGCAGGCTGAGGCCCGCCGGATGGCGGGCGGGTTACGCGCCCGGCACGTAACTGGTCCGCATCACACGCATGTGGCCAGCCCGCCACAGTGTTTCGGCGAAGTCGCGGTCAATGCGCGCGGGCGGTTGCCGGCAATTGTTCCGCTGCACCATAGTTGGCCGGGACCCGAATGCATCCGTCCATGGCGATCGCCTGAAGCGGGGGTTGGCTTCCTGTCAGGGGGCAGGTGGGTCGGGGAAACTGCCGGTCCGGCCGGCGCGTGAGGAGGATTGAGATGCGTAAGATTCTGCTGGGCACGACCGCGGTGGTCGGCGCGGCGCTCCTGGCCCCGTCCTTCGCGGCGGCGCAGGAAGCCCCGACCGTCCGTATCGGCGGCTTCTTCCGGGCCTATTACGGCTACACGCAGCAGTCCGGCCGCAACTCGACGACGCCGTCCGGCCTCGCCAACAACACCAACGGCCAGGGCGGCAACCTGACGCAGTCGAACACCGCCGTCGGCGGCGTGAACGTGCCGACCACCGAGTCGCTCGGCGTCACCAGCGCCACCAGCACCGCCGGCGCCGGCGAAGTGGGCCGCCTGTCGAAGAACGACTTCTCGACCGATGGCGAGGTGCATGTCTTCGTCAACGGCAAGACGGCGAACGGCCTGTCCTACGGTGCGGTGATCGAGATCGCCTTCAACCAGCAGGAAGGCCGCAACATCGTCCAGCAGCGCGCCAGCACGGGCAAGACGACGGCCTCGATCGACGAGTGGTACACCTTCATCGCCTCCCCCACCTGGGGCCAGATCCGCTTCGGTGACGAGGACGGCCCGGTCGGCGGCCTGATGAACTCGGGTGTCATCACCAACTTCGGCACCGGCGGCATCTACGGCGACCGCGAGTCCTTCGTCACCCGCCAGGCCAGCACCCGCACCACCACCTCCCCGGGCGGCCTCGGCGACAACACCAAGATCATCTACCTGTCGCCGCAGTTCTTCGGCTTCGACTTCGGCGCCTCCTTCGCCTTCAACTACGGCGTGGGCGAGGATACGGGCTGCCCCTCCAACCAGTCCTCCGGCTGGTGCGACAGCGCCTATGCCTTCACCGGCGCCTCCAACTTCGGCATCGCCGCCGCGGGTCCGGAGCAGGCGGTCCGCCGCAACGAGTACCAGGGCGCGCTGCGTTGGCGCGGCAGCCTCGCCGGCGTCGGCCTCTCGTTCACCGGCGGCTATGTCGGCTCGGGCGCGGCGAAGGAACTCTCCCCGCTCAACGTCCAGCGCGCGGTCTTCCAGCCGCTCGGCGTCTGGCAGTTCGGCGCCCAGGCCACCGCCTACGGCCTGACGGTCGGCGCGCAGTACGAGCACGGCCAGTCGAACTTCTTCTGGGGCAACGCGATGAAGGGCGACCGGCCGATGGACCAGCTCTTCGCTGGCGCCAGCTACACCGTCGGGCCCTTCACCTTCGGCGGCAACTGGCAGTTCCAGACCGTCGAGGGCGCGAGCCGCACGGCCTACGGCTATACCAATGGCGTGCTCGTGACGAGCCCGAACCCGGCCGGTGCCGGCCTGATGCGCCGCCTCGGCTACGGCATCGGCGGCAACTACCGCCTCGCCCCGGGCCTCGACATCGTGGCGGAGTGGTCGAAGTTCACCGTCGCCGAGCGCGGCCGCGACCTCGACAGCTCGCGCGCCGGCGTGCAGGACCGCACCACGGCGAACGTCTTCATCCTGGGCACCCGCCTCGCCTTCTGATCGGCGCAGGGGATCTGAGCTTAGGGGGGCGGCGGAGCGATCCGCCGCCCTCTCTTATTGTTCTGTCATGATAAGTTTCGTGTTCACCCTCCCCTTGATCGGGCCGCCCGCTTGGAGATATCTCGGACCGCCATGAAGCCCGCCCTCGCCGCCGTCGCCCTCGCCCTGCCGCTGCTGGCCGCCTGCGGCGACTCCAACCAGCGCCTCGTCAGCAACGACGAGTATGGCGACTACCGCGGCAGCGTCGCCCGCAACCGCCCGCGCGGCGCCGATGCCGGCCTGGTCATCTTCGGCGTGGACAAGAACCGGGAGGCGCGAGAGGCCGCGGCCAGCGGCACCGGTCTCTCGGTGAACGCCTTCCTCTGGCGGGCCACGCTGGACACCCTGTCCTTCATGCCGCTCGCCTCGGCCGATCCCTTCGGCGGGACCATCATCACCGATTGGTACTCCCCGCCCGGCGCGACGAACGAGCGCTTCCGCGCCCAGGCCTATGTGCTCGGCCGCCAGCTCCGCTCGGACGGCGTCCGCGTGCAGGTCTTCCGCCAGACGCTCGACCGCGGGCAATGGGTGGACAGCCCGGTCTCCATCGCCACCAATTCGGAGCTCGAGGACAAGGTCCTCGCCCGGGCGCGGGAGCTGCGGAGCCAGTCCGCCTCCCGCTGAGGCGCGCGGAGAGGACGCGGCGAAGCCGGAGGGGTGCCGGGGCCGTCAGTCCTCCGGCGGGCAATAGAGGTCGCGGAGGACCTCCACCAGCCGGGCCGCCCTGGAATCGGCCAACCGGTACCAGATGGTCTGCGCCTCCCGCCTGGTGGTGACCAGGCCATCCTCCCGCAGCAAGGCAAGGTGCTGCGACAGCGCCGATTGCGACAGCCCGACCGCCCGGACGAGTTCGGAGACGTTCATCTCCCGGCCGCCCGCGAGGTGGCAGAGGACCAGCAGCCTCTTCTCGTGCGCCAGCAGCCGCAGCAGCCGGGCCACCTCCCCCGCCCGCGCCTCCAGGACTTCCAGCGCCGTTCCGGTATTCGCCATGCTGTCGCGGCCATGTCCTGAGCGGTGGAACCACCCATCATCTGGCCCGTCGCGCCGGCGTTGCGACCCCCCGTCCTGCGACCCTCGCCGCCTGGTCATACCGGCCAGCAGAAATGCTGACCGGTATGGTTTTACGATCGGCGCGCAGCCGCCACACCAACCCTGCGCGCGATACCGGCCTGCAGAAGTCGCGACTTCTGCAGGCCGGTATCAATCCTCTTCGCGCAGCAGAAAGAGCCAGAGGCCGCCGCCGGTGGCCGACTGCGCCCGGATGCGCAGGCTGCGCCCGGCATCGCCGAAATCGCCGGTCCAGCCGAACTCCACGTCCAGCGTGCCGCCCTCCAGCGCCCGCTCGATCCGGCCGCGGAAGCCGGGATGGTCCATGCAGGGGGCGACCCGGGTGAAGAAGCCGAG
>NZ_JAUTWS010000210.1 GCF_030657435.1 Paracraurococcus lichenis
AATATTGCAGCTCACTCATTCCGTTCCAAAATACGCGCGGCCGACCAGAGATGTCGAAAATGTCGGCGCAAGACTTGGGCTCGACATGGTGAGACTAGGCCGACGCCGCCTTCTGTTTCGGATGAATCATGAAATGCCTGCTTATTTCGCGTACAGATTCTTAAGCCCGTCACCTCAGCATTCGTCACCGACCTGCGCCTCGCGGACCATCTTACGAGGCGGGCCCGTGCAGTCGAGGTTTTGCAGGCGATAATTGATGCCAAACCTTGGCGTTCGGCTGCACATCCCGATCCGCGCCACTCCGCCGCCCACCGTCGCTGTGGAAGGCGATGCTTCAGACAGGTCTACGATGCGCTCGGCGTCATGCACCGCGGCGGTCGACACCTGCATCCGCGATAGGCACCTTGCCGGCCTGCGGCACTGCGCGCAGGATCAAATCTGCCGGTGGGATGATCGGCACGGAAGTGGAGGGAGCGTGTGATGTCGTCAGCAATGAGGCTCGCCAGTACCGATATGACCGATGCCGAATGGCAGACTCGCTGCGATCTCGCGGCAATGTACCACATCTGCAATCATCTTGGCTGGACCGACCTCATCAACACCCATATGTCGGCCCGTGTCCCCGGGGAGCCGGAGCACTTCCTCATCAATCGCTATGGCGAGATGTTCGATGAGGTCACCGCGTCCAGTCTCGTGAAGATGGACTTGGCCGGCAACGTCATCGGCGATCAGGCACGCTTCAACACCGCCGGCTTCACCATCCATAGCGGCGTTTACAAAGCCCGGCCGGACGCCAATTGCGTGCTGCACACGCACACCCGGGCCGGCGGTGGCGTCGCGCTGATGCGGCGGGGATTGCGGCCCATTAGCCAGGACGCCCTCCATGTTTTGGATGACGTGGTCTATCACGACTATGGCGTGCCGGCGACGCAGGAGGAGTGCGATGCACTTGGCGTCAGCTGCGCGACCGGCAGCTGCGTCATTCTACTTAATCACGGGCTGCTGACGCTTGGCGAGACCATTCATGGCGCCTTCATGCGGCTGTACATGCTCGAGCGGGCCTGCGAGGTGGAACTGATGGCCCGCAGCCTCGACGAGCCGCCGGTCATGATCGAGCCCTACATCGTTGAGCGGGCGGCGGCACGGATGAAGAAGCTGCGCGCCACGCCGGAATACGGGTTGCTGGAGTTCCAGGGCCTCGTCAGGACGGTGGACCGCAATGGCGACAAGTATCGGTGCTGACCGCGCCGGACGGTCCGGCTTGCCTGCAGTATCCATGCGGGCACCGCAGCCACTCAGGCTGCCGACCTGTGCATCAAGGTGGCCCATAGACGAAGCCGACCCGGTCTGAGAGGCTGGGCTCATGTCGAACCGGATCATCCCGAGCACCTGCTGGGAATGCGGCACGCTCTGCGGCGCGCTGCTGACCCTGGACAATGCGGGCCGCGTCGCCAAGGTTGCCCCGAATCCGGACCACCCGACCTCGAAGGGCGCCTTCTGCGTCAAGGGCATCCGCGGCCTGCCGGAATGGACCGACCACCCGGAGCGGCTGCTGCACCCGCTGCGGCGCGTCGGCGAGCGCGGCAGCGGCCAGTGGCAGCGCATCTCCTGGGACGACGCGCTCGACGAGATCGCCGATGGCTTGGCCGCCGTCCGCGCGAAGCACGGGCCGCTGGCGCTCGTCGGTGCGGTGAGCGGCGCCTTTTTCAGCCGCGGCGCCATCGTTGCGCTGTTGCTGCGCTTGCTTGGCTCGCCAAACTGGATGATCAACCAGGACCTCTGTGGTGGCTGCCGAGCGGTGAGCGATCGGCTAACCGGGCTGAACATCGGCCGCGGCGAAGATATCGAGAACACGCGCTGCTCCCTCCTGGTTGGGCGCAATCCCCATGCTGCCGACCCGATCCAGTGGGCCGCGCTGAAGCGGGCAAAGGCGCGCAGTGCGCGTTTGATCGTGCTCGACCCCTATCGCACGCCGGCGGCCGAGATGGCTGATGTCTGGCTATCTGCGCGCCCGGGAACCGATGGCGCGATCGGGCTCGCCATGCTGCACGCTATGATCCGCGACCGGACCTACGATACCGATTTCGTCGCGCGCTGGTGCCATGGCTTCGAAGCCCTGGTCGCGCGCGTTGCCGAATGCACGCCTGCCTGGGCCGCCAGCATCGCCGACGTGGCCGCCGCGGATATCGAGCGCGCGGCGGCGCTCTATGCCGAAGCACCCGCGACCTTTGTCGGCGGCCACGGGATCGACGCCGCGAGCAACGGCGTGCAGACCTTCCGCGCGTTCCACGCCTTGGTTGCAATCAGCGGCAATCTCGATCGTCCCGGCGGGAACCGGCGAGTGAAGAAGCCCCCGGGCTTTCGCACCTATGTCGAGCTGCTGCACGACAAGCACTTCCGGCTGCCGGAGGCGACCGAGCGCCGCACCATCGGCGCTGATCGCTTTCCGTTGTGGGCCGGGCCCGAGGGCTGGCAGACCGCCTGCCACAACGCCTCGGTAATCGAGGCGATGCTGACCGACGTGCCCTACCCTGTGCGGGCTGCCTATATCAGCGGCGTCAATATCGCGGTCACCTACCCGGATGCACGGCGCACGCTTGCGGCGCTGCGCTCGCTCGACCTCCTGGCGGTCGCCGCCCACAGCATGAACCCGACCGCTGCCGTCGCTGACTTGGTGCTGCCGAAGACAACGACACTGGAGGAGGAGGAGGTCACCCTGGATCCGAGCGGCCCGAACATCGCCTACACCGCCGCCGTCCCGGCACGCGGTGAGGCGCGCAGCGATCTCGAGATCGCGGTCGGGCTGCTGGACCGCATGCGGGCGCGCGGTGCCATCACCGCGGACCTGCTGCCCTGGCGGCGCCAGACCGAATTCAACGCCCACCTGCTCGGCAACAGCGGCATATCGCTCGAGAAGCTGCGGCGCGATGGCTGGGCGCAGTTTCCCTATGAGCTACGCGACTTCGAACAGCGCGGCTTTGCCACCCCGACGGGCAAGGTCGAGCTCTATGCCGAGGCGGCGGCACGGCATGGGCTCGACCCGCTGCCGGGCTACGTTGCACCGCGGTCGGCAGCGAGCGACGACTTTCCCCTGCTGCTGCAGACCGGCTTTCGCGAGAAGACCTATCATCACTCACGCTTCCGCGACCAGGCCTGGGCTCGCAAGGTCTCGCCCGATCCGGAGGTGCGGATCCATCCCACAACCGCGGCCGCCCATGGTGTCGCCGAGGGCGACTGGGTGGTGGTCGCGGTGCGCGATGGCCCTGGCGCGTGTCGGCTGCGCGCGACGATCACCGACCGTACCCAGCCCGGTCTGCTGACCACGGGCATGGGGTGGTGGCTGCCGGAAGCGCCGGCGCCGGACTATGCGGCGCTCGAGATCAACGTGAATGCCGCGTTGTCCTATCGTGCCGCGGCCGATGCGATGAGCGGCTCGGTCGATATCGGCGGGCTGCCCTGTCGGCTATGGCGGCTCGCGGACACGGCAGACGCCTGAGCGCACGAAATGCGACCCGCGCGGGCTGGCAGCACCGGTCGCATTGCCTCACCTAATTTGCTCCTGAGCCGGGGCCGTTGCCTCACCTGAGACGCTCCCGAGCAGCGCTGAGCTGCGGGGTCTGGGATGAGGCGGGTGAGCATGACGACGCGGAACGAGTTGGTGGCTGCCGTTGCGGAACGGTACGCCCGGTCGAGCC
>NZ_JAUTWS010000211.1 GCF_030657435.1 Paracraurococcus lichenis
CACCACCGCACCCGGCTGCAGGCTCTCGCGGACCACCCGCACCTTGTCCCCATCAGGCCACTCGCGCCGCCGCACCGGTCGCACCTCGACCTGAACGCCTCGATCAGGCCGCGCTCGCAAAGCACCCTTCCGACCGTCGGAAGGAGCCGCTCCGAGCGATTCCACCACTTCAGCTTCGTCCGTCATGCCCGCCATCTCGGCAGGCATGCCCGGTCACCTCAAGGCCACTGATGGCTGACGCTTACGCCATCTCGGCAGGCATGCCCGGTCACCTCAAGGCCACTGACGGCTGACGCTTACGCGCCGTCGACCAGGCCTTACCGCCATCCTGCTGACCGGCCACGCGGGCGGTGTTGCCGAGATCGTAACCCGCGGGAACGACAGTCGCGGCTACAGCCTGCTACGCAAACCGGTCAGCGGCGACGAACTCGCCCGGTGTCTGACAGTGTTGCTGGATCGTCAGGCCTGATCGCAGATGGGAGCCACAGAGAGGTCCCTATCCAGTCGAGAACGTCGCCCGTCGCCTGAGCTGTGCCCTTTCCATCTGCACTGTCCACGCCGTCCCTACCATTGTAACTGGGGCAAATTCCCGGGCGCGGCGGTTGCGCTTGCGGGAGCGGCGTGATTCACCCTGCTCATGTCGCCGCCCGGCAGTGCACCGCTGGAGACCTTGTCGCTCGCTGAGTTGCGGGAGCTCGTCGGCACGCTGGTGGCGAAGGTTGCCGACCTCGCGGCGGCCAATGCGGCGCTGAAGGTGGAAAACCAGGCGCTGCGGGATGAGGTGGCGCGGCTGAAGGGGCTGCCGCCGCGGCCGCCCTCGCGGCCGTCCGGCATGGAGCAGGCGAGCGGTGGTGCCGGACCCGGCAAGGGCGGCAGTAAGCGGTCACGGCGCCGGCGCGGTGCCAAGCGCGACCGCGAGGCGGTGACTGCCGAGGTGGTCGTGAAGGCGGCGCCACCGCCGGGCTCACGCTTCAAAGATGGGGTGGACGGCCCCCAACGGCATCGATGTGCCAGAGTGCGGGTCGTTTGAACCAGCAAAGGGAGCCGCCCGCCATGACGATTAGCATGATTGGGCTCGACACCGCCAAGCACGTCTTCCAAGTCCATGGTGTCGATGCCGCAGGCACGGCTGCGCTGAAGCGCAAGCTGCGGCGAGACGAAGTGGTCCCGTTCTTCGAGCAACAGGAGCGCTGCACAATCGTACTCGAGGCCTGCGGCGGCGGTTACTATTGGGCCCGGATGCTGACGCAGCTGGGGCACGAGGTGAAGCTGCTTGCCCCGGAAGTGGCGCGGCCGTTCGTGAAGAAGGGCAAGAAGAATGACGCCGCCGATGCAGCGGCGCTGTGCACGGCGGCATCGATGCCGGAGGTCAAGTTCGTGCCGGTGAAGAGCCCCGAGCAGCAGGGTGTGCTGGTGCTGCACTCGGCCCGCTCGCTGCTGGTCAAGCAGCAGACGATGCTGGCGAATGCAATGCGGGGACTGGCGACGGAGTTCGGCCTGGTGGTCGCCAAGGGCGTGCATCGGCTCGACGAGCTCGAGGCGCAGGTGCAGGCGGAGGCGAGCATGCCGGCGACGGCGAAGCAGGCCTTCGCCGAACTGCGCGAGCACAGCCAAGCTGCCGCCAAGCGCATCGCCGGGCTTGAGGCGCAGATCGTCGCGCATGCGCGGCAGGAGGGTACCGCCCGCCGCCTGGCGACGATCCCCGGCATCGGCCCGATCGCCGCGTCGCTGATCACGGCGACGGTTGGTGACGCCATCGGTTCGTTCAAGAGCGCACGGCATTTCGCCGCCTGGCTGGGGCTGGTGCCGCGGCAGCATTCGACCGGCGGCAAGACGCGGCTGGGGAGGATCACCAAGGCGGGAAACAGCGAGATCCGCAGGCTGCTGGTGCTCGGCGCCACCTCGATGGTGTTCCGGGCGGGACAGTGGAACAGCGCGGCCGGGGCGTGGCTGCGCGGGGTGTTGGAGCGGCGTCCAGTGCGGCTGGCAATGGTGGCGCTGGCGAACAAGATGGCGCGCATCGCCTGGGCAGTGATGACGCGCGGCGAAACCTACCATGCGAAGGGGCGTGCGCAGGTGGCTGCGGCTGCCGAAGCGTGACGCGCCGACGCGACTGGTAGGAGCCGGGCGCAAGCCCGACGGCTCCGGCAGCAGGTGCTGACCAGCGTGATGGGAAAGGCTGTAGTCAAGACAGTCCAGGCGATAC
This sequence comes from Paracraurococcus lichenis, assembly GCF_030657435.1. Taxonomy (GTDB): domain Bacteria; phylum Pseudomonadota; class Alphaproteobacteria; order Acetobacterales; family Acetobacteraceae; genus Paracraurococcus; species Paracraurococcus lichenis. The sequence continues at coordinate 2,207 of NZ_JAUTWS010000211.1, forward strand.
CGATGGTAGCTACGTGCAACAAGCACGCCTTCAAGGATTGGTGCCTGGCACGCAAGCGCACACCCATGATGGCCAGTGGCAGACGCCGCGACATAGGCCGGACATAAGGGCGCGACTGACCGGAGTTTCCCAATGCAAGTCGGCACACTGCGCAAGATGCGGCCGCTGCGAGCGCGGTGCCATGTCAGAGACCAGAATGGCTTGCGCACCGTGAAGGTCAGCAGCTGGTCGATCCGGCGATGAAGCCGCATCGTGAGGACATCGTCGACGCCGACTGCTGACAGGACATGTGCCACAGTGCTCGGACGGGGCAACGGGTGGGTGCTCGCCATGCTCGTCCCGCCCGCAGAAGCGGGCAGGCCTGCGCGTGGCTGCGCTCCCGCCGCGCTATCGCGCGGCGCCGTTGCCCCGCCCTGCGCGCCGTGGCTTTCGATTGGTGTCGGGGCGGGGAGCGCCCCGACAAGTCGACGCGCGCGCTCGCCGCGCGGCGTCGAACAAGGAGCTGCGTTTTGGTGCACCAGGCTGAAGAACGTTCGCGTCCGTCTGGCCGCCCGCTCGCTGCACGGTCATATTGACCTACCAAGGGCCGTCCACATAAGGCTACCAGGACATCCTGGTGCGCGAACTGACCCTGACGCCCGCGGTGGTGCGCTACCGGCGGGAGCGCTGGGCGACGCCGTCCGGTGAGACGGTGCTGGCGCCCTTGCCGGCCGGGATCGTCGGCGGCTTCGGGCCCGGGCTGCGCCGTTTCCTGCTGGTGGCGCATGCCCAGGGTCAGGTGACGACGGAGCGGCTGGCTTCCCTGCTGGCCGGGATCGGCCTCGAGATCTCCAAGCGGCAGGTGGTGCGGCTGCTGACCTCGCGGCTGGACGACCTGGTCGCTGAGGATCAGGCGGTCCTGCGGGCTGGCCTGGCAAGCGCGCGCTGGGTGACGGTGGACGACACCGCGGCCCGGCATGCCCGTCAGGACGTCTTCACGACGCAGATCGGCGATGCGCGCTTTACCGCCTTCCGCAGCGGCGCCTCGAAGTCGCGCCTGGCCTTCCTGTCGGTGCTCCGCGCCGGTCATGGCGAGTACACCATCAACGCGGCGGCGCTGGAGTACATGCGTAGCCGCGCCCTGGCCGGACCGGTGGTCGAGCAGTTGGCGGTGCATCCGGCGAAGGTCTTTGCCGACGAGGCTGCCTGGACGGCGCACCTGGCGACGCTCGGCACCGACCGGCTGGCGGTCACCCCCGAGCCGGTGCGGATCGCCACCGAGGGGGCGCTCTGGGGCACCATCCAGGCGCATGGCCTGCTGCCGGGGACGGTGATCGTCTCCGACGATGCCGGCCAGTTCCGCCTCGGCGAACATGCGCTCTGCTGGGTGCATGCGGAGCGGCTGGTGCACAAGCTGGTGCCGGCGAATGACCAGCAGCGCCGGGCCGTCGAACTGACCCGG
>NZ_JAUTWS010000212.1 GCF_030657435.1 Paracraurococcus lichenis
CCGGTTGCTGTCCCTGTCGTGACGGGGTGTCGGCGACCTCGGTAATCCGGCCGACGACGAGGCTCTCGGACTTTGCTCCGCACGCCGAGGCGCCTGCGCGAAGAGAGGCGGCATCACGCAAGCTACGATCAGCCTCGATTCAAGGACAGCCTGAGCTCACCTCAAGCGCCATCGTTTCACGCGAACGCAAGCTTCTGGAAAGAGGGCGGAATGCCGCATCGGGACAACGACGCCGGAAGTGGCGCCGCAGCCACCAGGCGGCTGCAAGGCGAGAGCCGCTGCGGTTGCAGAATGGCGATGTCGTTCCTCTTGGCCTGGAAGGAAGGCGCCTCCGGATGGAGCGGCAGCGACAAACAAGCCATCGACCTGGCCGACGTTCTGGGAGAGCAGCACGTCTTGGTTGCGGAGGGCATATGACGGCCGCTCAGAGCCGAGCGCTGCCGAAGCTGCCGGGCTGAGGACCGTGTCGGATGGTCCCGCGGACGATGCCGCCGTTACCGCTGCGAAAAGATGCGCGAATCTCGCTTCCAAGCGAGTTCCGCCATCTCTCGCCCAGCGCCTGTCGCTCCTGGTCGCGGCGGTCGCTCTGCCCCTCCTCGCGCTAGCCACCATCGCCGTCTGGCGCGGCCAGAGCGAGGCTCGAGTGCGGGCCGATGGCACCTTGCTCGGCCGGGCGCGCGCGCTGGCGCTCGCCGTCGAGCGCGAGTTCGACCGCGCTGAAGCGCTGCTCGACGGCCTCGCCGCTTCGTCCGCCCTGGCCCGCGGTGATCTCGATGCCTTCGAAGGCGAGATGCGCGCCGCATCCGCCCGGTTTGGCGGCGCGATCGTGACCCTGGTTGCCATCGATGGTCGGATGGCGCTGATGACCTCCTGGGCGCCGGGGGAGCGCCGGGCGGGTATCCGCGCCCCGGACGCAGCGCAGCGGGTGCTCGCCTCAGGCCGTGCCGAGATTACCGACCTATTCCGAGGCGCCATGACCGGGACGCCCGCGGTCGCCGTCGGCGTGCCAGTCCTGGGCCCTCCCGACGGCTCCGGGCGGCGCGCGGTTGTTGCAACCATCGGGCTCACTCTCCCACAGGAGCGCCTGGCCGCGGCGCTCGAGACGCAGCGCGTGCCCGACGCACCCGGCTGGGTCGGCGTTGTGGCGGACCGGGTGGGGACCATCGTCGCCCGGACACGGGCTGGGAGCGGCATTGTCGGCCAACCAATGCGGCCCGAAATGCTGAGCCGGGTGGCTGTCATTCCTGAGGGCGTCCTGCACAACACCACCACACGCGAAGGCATCCCGGCGACCATCGCTTTCGCTCACGGGCCTCAAAGTGGCTACATCTTCATCCTCACCATGCCGGAGGCCGAGTTCGAAGCGCCCCTGCGCGCCGCTCTCGCACGTATCCTGATCTCGGGCGTGTTAGTCGCCACCGCGGGCATTGCGCTCGCGGTCCTGCTCGCGCGTCGTACCGTCGCGGCGTTCCGGCGTCTGACGGGGCTGGTCGCGGGCGGCACTGCGCCGGGCCCGACCGGCCTGCGCGAGGCCGATGACCTTGCGGCAGCCTTTGCCGCCGCGCTGGGGGAACGCGCTCGCAGCGAGCGGCATCGGCGCCTCGTCGTGGCCGAGCTGAACCACCGCGTGAAGAACGTGCTCGCCACCGTGCAGGCCTTGACATCTCAGACGCTGCGGGGACCGGGGTCTGCCGACCCTGCTCGGTTCGCGGCCGACCTCAATGGCCGCCTGCGAGCATTGGCGCGGGCACATGATCTGCTGACGGCGGCCTCTTGGGAGGCAACCGATCTGGACGCAGTCGTCCGAGCCGCGCTCGCGCCCTGGCTGGGCGGAGGCGATCCTGAACGCCGCATCGATCTCTCCTGTGATCTTGGCGACGGGCAAGCGGCGCGGCTCTCGCCGACGCAAGCGCAAACCTTGACCTTGGCGCTGCACGAGTTGGCCACCAACGCCGCGAAGCACGGAGCACTTTCGACCTTCGGTGGTCGGATCGCCGTCGCCTGCCACAGGGAGCCAGGTGGAGGGGTGGGGTTGGAGTGGGTCGAGAGCGGCGGGCCGCCGGTCGGAGGGACGCCGGCACGGCGCGGTTTCGGGACGCGCCTGCTCGAGCAGGCGCTGGCGCGCGACCTGGGCGCGGGCGCCACGGTGCAGCTGCGCTTCGAACCAGACGGCCTGCAGGCCACCGTTCGCTTTGCGCCTCACGTGGCCGTGCCACGCCTCGAATCCAGAGCCGAAGCGAAGAATTTTGCCTAGCTGCTGGCCATGCCGTCCGGAGGACCGTTGACGCTGCCTTGTACCGCCCGGGATGAGACTGACCTTCGCCAACCGGGCCAAGGTTCAGAACATGCTGAGCTCCCGCCTGATCGGGACAATTCGGGATCACCCCGTCTTGGTTTTAAACTGCAACCGTCATTAGTTCGCGTCGCCTAGGTACGCGCCATGCGGCCAGCATGGACGCACAGATGGGTATAGGCCGCAGAGAGGAGCGGCGTGCTGAGGCTGTGACGCGCGGCCCGCGACACGAGGTCGCCGAGGATCTGGTCGGCCTCCACCGGCAGACCGGCCACGAGGTCGCGGTACATCGAGGAGGCCATCGACGAGCCCTTCTGGACCAGTTGCCTCGTGATCGTCCCCAGGAACTCCGGGCTTGGGGCGACGCCGTCCGTGGAGATCACGCGCACGACTTCATCGAGCAGGCGCAGGACGAAGTCGCGCCCGCCCGGCGCTGCCTCGATTTCGCCGATCGTGCCGCGCATCAGGCAACACATGCCGCCCATCGTGGCGAGCAGCGTCCATTTCTCCCACATCTCACGCTCGATGGTTGGCGTGAGCCGCGCCATGAATCCGGCATCCTGCATGGTCGCGTCCAGCGCCGTCGTCCGCGAGGACGGGGTCCCGTCCAGCTCGCCATAGGCCAGTTCCTGGAAAGGTGCGAGCTGCCTGATGCGGCCTTCCGCATCGACCGTCGTCGCGACCTTGCAGACGCCGCCGATCAACGCCGCGCCATGGCGCTCCCGGATCACGTCCACATGCCGCATGCCGTTGAGCAGGGGCATGACCATCGTGTCCGGACCGATGGCCGGCGCCATATCCTTGACCGCCTGTTCCAGGCCGTAGGCCTTCACGGCGACGATGACGGCGTCGTAAGTGCCGTCGATGCCGTCTGCCATGACCAGCTTCGGTTGCAACGTCGCGTCGCCATGCGGGCTGAGTAGCGTCAGCCCGTCCCTGCGCAGCTGTTCCGCTCGGCCCGGGCGCACTAGGAAAGTGACATCGCGGCCCGCCTGGGCCAGCCGACCACCGAAATAGCCGCCGGTTGCTCCGGCGCCCACGAAGAGAATGCGCATCTTCCGCTCCTGTTGGCCAAGCTTCCGGCCGTATCCACCCGCCGGCATGGTGGCGCCATTTCGTTCCGCGAGCCAAGCCCGCCACCGCCTCAGGGCGGCAGGTCACGGGAGATCATTGCCAAGTATTTCAAGTCCGTGTCGCACATGATG
>NZ_JAUTWS010000213.1 GCF_030657435.1 Paracraurococcus lichenis
CCGATGGTGCTCCACCCTCGCCGCCTGCCCCATAGTTTCTCATCCAGGCAAACAGCCGCTCCACCACCCAGCGGACCCCGTGCGGCAGGAAGCGCCCCTCCCGCGTGCCGCCGGGCGAGACCGAGACGTGGATGTCGTGCTCCAGCGCCGCCTCGGCAAAGGGCGCGCCCTTGAAGCCACTATCGCCGAGCAGATCCCCCTCGAAGCCCAATGCAGCCAGTCGCGGCAGGGTCGGCAGGATGCCCGCCCGGTCATCCATGTTGGCCGGGTGCAGCTCGAGATCGAGCAGCGAGCCGTGCTTGTCGCAGACCACGAAGAGCTTGATGCCCTTGACCAGCTTGCCGCCATCGAAGCCGCGCGCCCAGGCGCTCGGGGCGGAGCGCAGCGAGCGGCTGTCGACCACCACCGCCGAGGGCAGGACCTCGTCGCCGCAGGCCAGAGCCAGTCGAAGGCGAGGCGCTGCCCCAGCCGGCGCCACAGCCCGAGCCGGGACCAGCGCGCGAAGCAACTGTGCAGGGTGGTGAAGGGAATGCCCGAGAGCAGCCCGGCAATGCGCCACTGCACGCCGCCGAAGGTCAGCATCCAGATCAGGCCGATGACACGCCGCCGCAGGCCAAGGTTCGGCTTGCACCCGCGGCGATGCACCCCGACCCGCTCGTGGTCCATGGCCTCCAGTTCGGCCTCGACGGCGAAGATGAACACCTCGATGTCGGCCAGGATGTTCCAGCCGTCGCCGCGGCTGGGACGGGGGACGGAGCGGGCGGACGGCGGCGGCAGATCAGCGGGGCTCAAAAGGCTGGCGAGGGACATCGGCCCCATATGGCGCGGCGGGACCGGCACACGGCCGATGTGTCGGGGCCGGTATAGAAAATCCGATTATTTCGCGTACATGGGGTAATCGGGGCGGGCCACCTCCCCGATGCCCCGCTGGGTAGGATCAGCTCCGGGGCCAGCATCCTGGGGAGAAGCCGCCATGGAGCAGTATGTCGCGCTCGACGTCTCGCTGAAGGAGATCAGCGTCTGCGTGGTCGACGGCAAGGGAGCCGTTACGTTCGAAGGCAAGGTCGTAGCTGAGCCTGCTGCCTTGATCAGCCTCATCCGCAGCAAGGCACCACAGGCTGCACGCGTGGGCCTTGAGACCGGCGCCACCTCGCCTTGGCTGTACCACGCTCTGAAGAAGGCGGATCTGCCCGCGGTGTTGATGGACGCGCGGCATGCCAATGCCGCGCTCTCGATGCGGCCAACCAAGTCCGACCGCAGCGATGCCCGCGGCCTGGCCGAGATGCTCCGGATGGGGTGGTATCGCGCCGTCACCGCCAAGAGCTTCACCTCGCACGAGCGCCTGGCGTTGCTCGCGGCCCGGCGCCGCCTCGTAGAAATCCGCGTGGACCTGGATGGACAGATCCGCGGCCTGCTCAAGACCTTCGGCCTGATCCTTGGGAAGGGAAATACTGATGCCCTGATCCGCCGTGCCGAGGCCCTGGCGGAAGCGCAGCCTGTGGTCAGCGGCTTGGTGACCAAGCTCGCCGAGGTGCAGCGACATGTGGTGGCCCAGGTTGCCGCGCTGGACCGCGACATCCGCCGCCTCGTACGCAGCGAGCCCGTCCTGAAGCGGTTCATGACCGTGCCGGGCGTCGGACCGATCACCGCCCTGGCCTTCCTCTCCACCATCGACGATCCGGAGCGGTTCAAACACGCCCGCGACGTCGGTCCCTATCTCGGGCTGACGCCGACCCGATACCAATCCGGCGAGATTGACCGGCGCGGGCGCATCTCGAAATGCGGCGACGCCTTCACCCGCACCTGCCTGTACGAAGCCGCCAATGTGCTGCTGACGAAGGTGCAGCGGTTCTCGCCGCTCAAGGCCTGGGGCACCCGCCTGGTGCAGCGGGTCGGCGCCAAGAAGGCGCGCGTCGCGGTCGCCCGCAAGATCGCCGTCATCCTCCGCTGCATCTGGGTGGACGGCACCGAGTTCTGGTGGACGCGCGAGGAGGCCAGGATGGCCTGACCCGCGCGCCACCATCCAGGCTCCGCTCCGGCGGAGAGGCTGTCTCTGTCGGGACGGTGGGTGAAGGCGACCACGCAGAGCCCGTTGGCCGGTCCGGCGGACCCCGCCTGATCAGGCCGCCGCAAACATCGTGGCGCCCCACCCCTGACCTCCATCATGGGGCGGATCACACCGACCCCGGAGAGAACCATGACCCCGGCAGCGGCCAGCCTCTACCTCAGTGCTTGACCTGGAAGCCCCGATTAGAGAACAGACTCTAACGAGGTAGTGGCAGATCGCCGCAGACTCGGTCATGCGTACCGCGCCGTCTTCAAGCAGGGGAATGGTGCCGAGCGGGTTGATGGCTAGGTAGTCCGGCGCGGCAGCGCGCGGTGGGAAGGGCAACATGTGCAGCTCGTAGGGCAGCCCCGTCTCTTCCAACGTCCAGAGCGGACGAAGGAAGCGCGCGTCGGAGCAGTGGTGCAGCACGATCATGAGCGCCTCCCGAAATTGATCCAGGGCACCGCACATATCAGACGGCTCGACGTTGCTTCAAAACTCGATCCTGCGAAATGCCGCACCGGACCGGTTTCGACCCGCCGCCAGCAGGACTGGCGTTCATGTCGAATCCAGCTAGGAACCTGGCCCAAGGAGGACACCAGGCGTAGAACGCCGCGGCGGCGCGACGGACAGGGCCCGCCGCGCAGGGCGCCTTGGGATGGGCTGCACGCTTGCGCGTGGTCCCCCTCCCCGTCCGTCGCGGTAGGAGCCTGCGCCTGTTGCTCCGGACGGCGCCACTAACCGCTGGCTGTCCATGCCGGACCATACACGCCGCGGGACATGCCCGCACTAGCGCCAGGATGGGAGCCGGCTGGATCCGATGCCGTTGGCCGGTCCTCGACAGACCCCCTCCCCTCGGCCACGGCGGCGCGCTACGGCAGAGGCATGCGGGACGCCGGGAAACAGACCGAACGGCCGCAGGTCACCGCCTGCTGTACTGCATCAACACCCACCTCGACGACGAGGGCATCACCGCGCCGTCGGAAATCACGTAGGCGGCCTGTTTGCCACAGGCCGAGGCGGTCCGGTTGCTGACCCGCCGGCAGTGGCGGGAAGGCGACGTCGCCGCTCTGCGCGCCGTCGCCGATCGGCTCGGGCTCGACGTGCCGCTGGAGGGCCTGGGGCTGTAGTGCACCGCGGCGAGCGGGTGTCCTCACGAAATACCTATGTTAAATTGTTGCACGCCTCACAGCGCCATCGCCTGTCATGCTGTCTACTTGGTCCAGGCGATCCGCAGGGCGCCCTATCCTTGCGGCACTGCAGGCGTGCCGCCTGTCCGTGTGGTAAGGGCGTATCCCTCACCCGGCCGACAGCCCGGGCCGACACGTCCAGGGTTTCAGGGCTGCCCAGCGGGATCCCTCGCTGGGCGGCTTTTGCTTGGCCAGCGCGCCGCGGCTCGGCTGCGTCATGC
>NZ_JAUTWS010000214.1 GCF_030657435.1 Paracraurococcus lichenis
ACTTGCACCGATACCGCTGCCGATGCGCCTGGGTCTCGTCGAAGCCGTCTCGCACCACGCCACCGCTGCCGCAGGCAGGGCAGTGCACCCCGTCCGGCCAACGGTGCTGGCGCACCAAGGCAAAGCTCTTGGCGTCGTCGATCAGCGCCGAGAGGTTGACCAGATCTGGTGCAGCCATGATGCCGACGCTCCTGGGGAGGGCCGGGTCGCCGTCCCGTCGTCGCGCATCATCACAGACCGGCCCCAGGCACGCTACCCGGGCCTCAGCTCATCACCCCGGATCCCATCAAGAGCCACCTCCGTATCCTCTAGCATAGTTAAACAGCTTCTCCATAGAAGCCGGCTCTGAGCTTCGCACAACAATTTCTTGGCGAAGATCTTCAATATTTCGCCCATCCGCAATCGATAAGCGAATGTACTTGCTTAGTACGTCAATTATGCATCGCTCCCATTCAGTGAGCGATGCCGAAGCGTGCGGTGACCACTGCCCTGGATCATCAGCGATCATTGTTCATTCCCATCGACTTCAGATACTCTGGCCGCAAGCGGCGTCAGCGGCTTGGCGATGGTTCAGCACCGAGCGCCAACGCTTCAACCTCCCACGGCCCGCGCTGGAAGGATGTCACGTCCACCTGACCTTCGTCGTCCCATTGCAGGCTGAGCATCTTGTGCCCGCTCCAAACCTCAAGTCCCCAGGGTAACACCCGCTTAGCCCTCTGCCGCGAAATGGCTTGGTCATAGGACGCGATCGGTACCTCGGCCGGCCAGGGCGTGAACGGGCTACGGAGGAGGCAGATGAAGCCTCCCACCCTCCACCTCGCTACCCGCCCCGCCATTCCGCTGACTTCCTCCAGAGCGCCATGTGCTTGGATCAGTGGCAACAGGTGGTCACGAATGGCAAGTGCCCGTGCGTCTTGCTCAGCGTTGGTCATCGCATCTCTCCGCGCGAGCGTCACCTCGGGTCTCGCTTCGGTGGACCCGCATATGGTTGCAAGCACTAACCGTGCCTCGTTGCCGATCGAGAACCGCAACCGCCTTGGAGAGATTGGTAGTGAAGCTCAAGACCGACTCCGCAAATGGTGGACGGGACACTGTCGGCACAACCGTTCCGAATAGTTTTATCGTTCTCTTCAACGCAACCGACAATATGGATGTACGTTGTCAACCATGTTCCTGGTGGCGAGACGGAAATCGCGATGCCAGCTTCCGATAAATCAAGGCTCCTGACTGGTCTGTTCGGGGAAATGGCCGCACAGTGGCTTCTCCAAGAAGACGCTGAGCCAGAGGCCGAGGCGACGGCCGCAACATTCGACGATCTTCCTGATCACCCCACGACTCTGGCAGACCGTGGCGATTGCTGAAGTTTTTTGTCATTATTACGGCCTGACGTAGTTACTCACGTTCCTCAAGACCCTAACCTCGGCTTTGGCCAGTTATGCCACGTTGATGGTGTGGACGCCCCCCGACGGCATCGATGTGCCAAGGTGGAGGTGTTGAGCAACCACCAGGGGAGGCGTCCGTGGGCGAGGCTAGCACGATCGGGCTCGACGTCGCGAAGAACGTATTTCAAGCGCACGGCGCCGACGCCGCTGGGCATGTGGTGTTCCGTAAGCGCCTGGTACGGGCCAAGGCAGCAATTCTAAATGGCCGTATCGCAGCACAGACATCATCGTGCGAGTTGAGCCTCGACATGGGGCGGCGGCTTTGAGTCGATCAGGGTCTGCATGAGCGTCGACCAATCGGGGAAGACGAGATAGGCCGTGATGGTTCGGATGTGCTCGAAGAAGCGCGTGCGCGCCCGTTTGGCGGATCTGGCCGCGGTCCAGAGCTGATCGAGGCAGTCGCACACCGTATGGAACGCGAAGGCGAGCAGGTTCATGGCGGCGAACATCATGGCAAGGTTCTGCTTGCCGTGGCCGAAGTTGTGCTCGAGGTGGTAGCCGTTGCATTTGAGGACGTTGAAGCTCTCGTTCTCGATCTTCCACCTCGCCCCTGGCACAGGCCACGATCTCGGCGACGGTGTCGCGGGTGACCGGCAATGAGGTCACGAAGGCACTGCTGTAGGTGACCTGGCCTTTGGCGTCGGTGACGGTGATGCCGATCCAGTTGGCGAGCATGGCATCCGGGCCGTCGCGCAATGGCGCGCCTTCGAACCAGCGGAAGCGGTAGGTCAGGCGCTTGCCCTTGGCCTTCTGCGTGAGCGTGTACTCATCGAGCGTGGCGCCTTGCATGAAGTCATAGAGAGCCTTGTGCGAGGTGGGCTTGGCGGTGAGGAGGAAGTCGCCACCGGCGGCCCTGATCGCGGCCGCGATCGGCTGGCACGCGAACAGGTCATCGCCGAGGACGACGGGCCGTAGATCGATCAGGCGCCTGGCGTGGGCGGCCAGCCAGCGCTTGGCGGCATTGCGTTCGCAATCCTGCTTCTCCGCCCCGTCCTGGGGCGCGATGAACTCAGGCATCAGTGGCAGCGCCATGGCGTGACCGGGCGCCACGACCGTGGCGGCCAGCATGGCATGATAGTTCTCGGTCTTGCCCTTGCCGCGCCGGCGGGTCAGGTATTGCGGACAGCCGAGCTTGTGCGAGCAGAAGTACTCCGTACCGTCGAGCGCGATCAGCACACGGCCGCCGAGCCGTTGGAAGGCGCGCAGCCCACCGCGTTGGCGCAGTATGTCCAGGCTCTGGTCAAAGGCCGGCTGCAGGTAGGAGGGATGCACCGGGTCGAGCATGGCGCGGATATGGTTGTCGGTCGGGATGGCGGTCATGCCGAACAGGCTGTGGCAATTCGACATCTTGCGGCCTTCCTCAAGCGCGCGCTGGTGGGCGAGGAAGGATTCGCTCTGCATGAAGAACAGCGAGAAGGCCGACAGGCCGATATCGGCCATGCTGTAGGTCACCTCGCCGCGCCGCTGATCGGGAAAGGCTGCGCAGGCCGAGCGAAGGCCTTGCAAAAGGGTCTCGAGCAACTCCATGCGGGTTTGAATCACACCTCAGGCCGATGGGAAACCCACTTTCGAATCAACGATTTAGAATTGCTGCTGGTGCACGTAGTTGCGTGCCAGTCGGTCCGGTGCTGTGATAAGAATGCGGTCCAGCTGAGCGCCCGCAGCCATATCGCGCAAGCGGTCCAAGCCGGGACGCCTGAGACTGGCGCCGCTGTAGCCGTCGTCGCGAAAGATCTGTTCCTGCGCCAAGTTCCAGCTCTGCGCCGCGGCATGAGCGCGCAGGCGGTCGATTTGCTGGTCAATGGTCTGCGCCCGAGCTTGGCTTCGGCTCGAAACCCAGTGTGATGGTGTGGACGCCCCCCGACGGCATCGATGTGCCAAGGTGGAGGTGTTGAGCGACCACCAGGGGAGGCGTCCATGGGAGAGGCTAGCACGATCGGGCTCGATGTTGCGAAGAACGTATT
>NZ_JAUTWS010000215.1 GCF_030657435.1 Paracraurococcus lichenis
CGAAGCCGCGGGTAGGCGAGGGCACCGCGATCACCTCGGCTCCCGGCCAGAGCCGGCGTCCCAGCACAATGTCGATGGTTTGCATCGCGGTGCTGTCGCGCTTCGGCGAGAGGCTGTTCTCGCCGCGGTAGGGTGAGCGGAACGCCGGGTGCGCCTGAACCGTGTTGGTCATCTGCCCGCGGAGTAGCCAGCCAAGCTCCTCCAGCCGGGCGAGGTACTCCTCCGCACCCTCGATCAGGGCGTCGATGTTCCGCTGGTAAATCGGGCCTGCGACGCCGCGCTGCGCCGCCGTCTCGCGCGGCGCGATGAGGGCCAGCAGCGCGGCGAGGCCGGCTGCCATCAGGCCGGCGGCGCGGGGCGACCCCGGCCAGGTGATGGGCCCCGCCCTGGCACCTCCTCGCATCGTTCTCGCCACGGCCCGCCGCAGCGCCCGCAGGGGCCGTTCGCCTCCGCTCACCCTCAGTACCGGTCGGGCACGTAGAGCTTGGGCGGCAGCGTCCGGCGCTCATAGTTCGGGTCGAAGACGCGGTCCGGCAGGACGACAGGCTCCTGCGACACCTCCTCATAAGGAATCAGCGACAGCAGATGGGCGATGCAGTTCAGCCGCGCCCGCTTCTTATCGTTGCCCTCGACGATGTACCAGGGTGCTTCCGGGATGTTCGTCCGCTCGAACATGTCCTCCTTCGCCTTGGTGTACTGCTCCCAGCGGACGCGGGACTGCAGGTCCATGGGCGAGAGCTTCCACTGCTTGATCGGGTCGTGGATGCGCATGAGGAAGCGAAGCTGCTGCTCCTGGTCGGTGATCGAGAACCAGTATTTCACAAGGATAATGCCCGAGCGGGCGAGCATGCGCTCAAACTCCGGTACGTCGCGGAAAAAATCCTCCACTTGGCTCTCGGTGGCGAAGCCCATCACCCGCTCGACGCCGGCGCGGTTGTACCAACTGCGATCGAACAGCACGATCTCGCCGGCTGCCGGCAGGTGCTGCACGTAGCGCTGAAAGTACCACTGGGTTCGCTCGCGCTCGGTCGGCGCGGGCAGCGCCACCACGCGGCAGACCCGCGGATTGATCCGCTGAGTGATGCGCTTGATCACGCCGCCCTTGCCGGCGCTGTCGCGCCCCTCGAACAGGATGACGACCTTCAGCCCTTTGTGTGTGACCCAGTCCTGCAGCTTCACCAGCTCGGCCTGCAATCGCAGTAGCTCGCGGAAATACACATTCCGCGGTACGGTGCTGCGCTTGCGCGCCTGCCGAAGTTCCTGCAACGCGGCCGGCACCCGGCTGTCGTCGATCTCTTGCTCAAGCTCTTCGTCTAAATCATCTTCGAGTTCGAGATCGATCCAGCGGTGGTCACCCTCGGCCGGGTGGTGCTCGGACATTGGCTGCGCCTCCATGGGAGAGGTCAGCGTAGTGGGAGCACGGGAGGCAGCAATGACGGTTTTATGTCAGCCGGGTCGCGCAGCCCCGCATGCATCCTGGCACGGCGCTATCATCCCGAAACCTTGGCCGGTCATGCGGGGAGCCACGCCACGTCCTGCGGCACGCCAGTGGTCATGCTCTCCCGGACCACAGGCCTTCCAAAAACCTTCACTGTACCGCCACGCGCTTACACGGCACCTGCGTGTCAACTGAGTTGCGGGGCGGGTCATGCGGCGTGTCGTCGTCACCGGTATGGGCATTGTTTGTCCGCTCGGCATGGGGGTCGCTCCTGTCTGGCAGCGGCTGGTCACCGGCCATTCGGGTATCACCGCCATCACGGCATTCAACAGCGACGGGTTGTCCTGCCGCGTCGCGGGGCAGGTTCCGCCGGGCCTCTGGTCCGAGCTGCCCGACGCGGAAGGTGGCCGCGGCAGCCGTGTCGGCCAGCTCGCCCGGCTCGCGGCGCGGCAGGCTGCGCAGGATGCCGGCTGGCAGCCACGGGATGAAGAGGAGCAGGAGGCGGCCGGTGTCAGTATTGGCTCCGGCTGCGGCGGGCTCGAGGCGATCCACGAGGGCGTGCAGCGACTCCAAGCCGGCGCGCTGGAGGAGGTCGGCCGGCTCCTGCCCGCCGCCATGCTTCACCAGCTCGCCGTGGACGTCGCCCACGACCTCGGCCTGCGTGGCCCACGGCGCGCCGTCTCCACCGCCTGCTCGAGCGGTGCGCACGCTATCGGCGACGCGGCGCGGCTGATCGCCTGCGGCGACGCGGAGGTCATGCTCGCCGGCGGCGCGGAGGCGGCGATCAGCGAACTCGGCATCGCCGGCTTCGCGGCGGCCCGCGCCCTCTCGAGTGCCTTCAACGACACGCCCGGCCGTGCCTCGCGTCCCTGGGATCGTGACCGCGACGGCTTCGTCATGGGCGAAGGCGCCGGCATGCTGGTGCTGGAGGAGCGCGAGCACGCCCGCCGCCGCGGCGCCCGGATCTATGCCGAACTCTCGGGCTACGGGATGTCGGCGGACGCGCACCACGTGACGGCCCCGGCGGAGGGGCATGAGGGCGGCCTGCGCGCGATGCGCAACGCCCTACGCAGCGGCGGCGTCGCGCCCTCGGAGGTGCAGTACGTGAACGCGCACGGCACGTCGACCCCGCTCGGCGATGACCTCGAGCTCGAGGCGGTGGAGCGCCTGTTCGGCGACGCCGCCCGTGGCTTGGCGATGTCCTCGACCAAGTCTGCCACCGGGCACATGCTGGGAGCGGCCGGGGCGGCAGAGGCGATCTTCTCTGTCCTGACGATCCACGAGGGCGTGGTGCCTCCAACCCTCAACCTCGACCGCCCGAGCCGGCCGAGCGTCATCGACCGCGTCGCCCGGAGCGCGCAGGGGCGGCGGGTAAGGGTGGCGCTGTCGAACAGCTTCGGCTTCGGCGGGACCAATGCGAGCATCTTGTTCCGCGCCGCATGAGGAAGAGGCGCCAGGGAGCGCCCGCGTCAGATCCCCTTCCGGTACTCGACCCAGCCTGAACCCGCCCCGGATGCCTCGGCCCCGGGCGGCAGACCCAAGTGGTCGAGCAACTCGGCATTGGCCCCTGGCGGGAGGCAGAACTTAGGCGTGGGTCACACGTGCGCGGGCTAGATCGGCGTAGGACGCCGGACGGTCATCCTGGGCCAACAGTTCTCGGACCATTCTCCGCAGCATCGCCGTGTTCAGCGTGGCAGGGCTGCATGGGGCGAGCAGGCACCGGCCGCGTCGGTAGTTGAGCGAGGCCCAGGGGTGCGGGGACAGGTAGACAACCCGCAGTTCCGGGTGTTGCTCCATCAGTTCGGCTGTCCAGTGGACATCCCTGCTGATTTCCCCAACGTAGACCAGTATCTGGCGCCCATGGCCGAGCAGCGGGGCAATGTCATCGCGCCGTAACACAGAAACCAATGGATGATTTAGGTCCCGCAAACCTGCAGTGATCTGCAATCGCATTTCGGCCGCCGC
>NZ_JAUTWS010000216.1 GCF_030657435.1 Paracraurococcus lichenis
GCTTTCTTAAAGGCGGTGTCCAAGTCGGGCTTGGCTTGCCCGAGATAGCGAGATCTTCGGAGCCCGAAGGTGCGGGCGGCCAGGGAGATTGTGGCCTCAACCCCGGCCCGGAGCGCATAGAGGCTGAGGAACTCGGGCGTCTGTTGTCGCTGTCGCGCTGCCTGCAAGGCGATGTAGGCCTCACGCGTCCTGATGGTCATGAGGCGCCGTGTGGCAGTCGGTCCGGCGCAGTCGGCACGATGTGCACAGGCTCGGCAATCCTTCGTCGAAAACTTCACCTTGATCACCGGCGTGCCGCGATTGTCCAGCGCTGGGCTCCAGCCTGAGCTTTGGATGCCCATTGGACAGGTGACCTGCTGCGCGTCCCAATCGATCGCGAAGGCATCCATGCCGAAGCCCTTGCCCGCCTGCGACTGCCAACGGAAGTTGGCGCGGGCAGGCCCCACCAGGTCGATCCCGAAGTCGCGCTGCGTTTCTACCAAGACACCGGCAGCGATGTAGCCAGTGTCGACGAGGTGCTGTGCGGGCAGCAGGCCCTTATCCTGCAGCGCATGGTGGATCGGCGTCGTGACGTCGCCGTCAGCAATGGGACCGGCAGTGGTCTGCACCTCGGTGATGATGCGCGGCAGGCCTTCGTCGCAAGTCTCGGTCAGATGCACCTTGTAGCCGATCCACGTCATGCTTCTCTTGCAGGCATAGTGGGCATCCACGTCATAGGGCGAGCTGATGAACCGTGAAGCCGGCGGAATACCCTCGCGCTCGCCGCGCCACTGCACTTGACTATCGCAGACATAGAACTGCTGGATCCAGACACGACGCAACATGATCGCCCCGGGCAACTGCCGGAGCCAATCCGGCGTCGCCGCGGCATCGAGGGCGGCAAGCAGGTGATGCCCGTCCTCGCCGATCTGCTGCGCCCAGGCCGCCCGCTTGGCTGCCGAACGTGGCAGGCGCTCGTCGAAAGCGCGTCGGCCGTAGGCCTCGGCCCAATGCGGCAAGACGTGCATCAGCAGCCATGTCGGCGCTGCAAGAGTCAGCACCTCCAGCGCATGCCGGAGCGTCTCATGCACGCATTCGATCCGGTTGATCGCCCGCGTCGCCGCCAGCACATGGGTGGAGTCGGTGCGCTGCCGCCCGCCCGCCTTGAGCAGCTGATGTGCAGCCGCGACCTCCAGCACCGCATCCAGCAACAGCGCCTCCGCGGCGCCCGCCACCAGCCGCGCGCGGAACTCACTGAGCACCGTGCTGTCGAAGCCGGCGTCTGTCAGCGACAGGCCGAGCAGATACTTCCAGTCAATCCGGCTCCGCACCGCCTCCGCTGCCTGCCGATCCGAGAGTTCTTCCGCAAACTGCAGCAAGGTCACAAGCGCCAGCCGCCACGGCGCCTCGGCCGGCTGTCCCTTGCCTGGGAACAGCTGCACAAAGCGGCGGTCGTCGAACACCGGCCCCAGCCTATCGCGCAGGCTCAACAGCGGATTGCCTTGAGGAAAGGCCAGCCGCGCCACATGGGCGGTGTCACCAGGTACCGGCAGCGGCGATCCAGGGCGCAAGCACATGGTCCACCTCAACGGGTCAGGAAAGCAGCCCGTCAACGCCGATCCGCCCCCGGCGGCCGCATTTCGCCAGCAGTATCACTTCCCGTGCTGCACGTGAGTGCAACGTTGCTGGCAAGTGCCTGCGCGACCAAATGAAGGGGTAGCTTCGTTCCGCAACGTCGGCGCCGCCGTGGTGGGAGCCAGCCGAGTGCGGAAAAGCCGCGGTACTTCAGCGCCTTGCATCTCCCTTCATGGCACCGTGAGCACGGGGAGTGCGGAAGAACCGATTCTGAACCACGCCTCTCAATGCACCCTTTCCGATCCAAGCCTTGCTCAGGCAGGGTCGGCTGCCATGCTGTACCCGACCCTATCTATCATTCTGCTTCTCGCATTGTCGATCGCAGGTCTGAGCGTCGCAGCCCAGCGGCTGCACGCGGCCACGCCGATCCTCATGCTGGGAGCAGGTATTATCGCCTCGTTCCTGCCGGGGCTGCCGGCCGTAGCGCTTGATCCAGAGTTTGTTTTACTCGTGACGCTTCCGCCACTGCTCTACGCCTCTGGCGTCGGCATGAGCTGGCGCGGTTTTCGTTCCAATCTGCGGCCGATCCTGTTGTTGGCGGTCGGCTGCGTGCTGTTCACCGCCAGCGGCGTTGCCGCAACTGTTCACTATCTCTTCGATATGCCATGGGCAGTCGGGTTTGTGCTCGGTGCGATCGTCGCACCACCCGATGCGGTCGCACCCATGGCGATCGCGCGCAGTCTCGGGCTGCCGAGACGGCTGATCACGGTGCTTGAAGGCGAGAGCCTCGTGAATGACGCGACTGCGCTCGTGCTGTTCAGCTTCTCGCTCGGGGCTATGTCCACCGACGGCTTTTTGCTCACCGATGCCGTAATCCGCTTCATAGCCATCGTCGCGGGCGAGATCGCCTATGGGATCATAGTCGGTTGGACGATGCTACGTTTGCGCCACCTCGCCTTTGACCCGCGCGCCGAGGTGTTGCTGGCACTTACCACTCCGTTCATCGCCTTCTGGCCGCCGCATGGTCTTGGCGGGTCCGGTGTGGTCGCCTGTGTGGCAGTTGGCCTCTGGGTGTCCTGGAACGGGCGCAGGCTGATCCGTTCGGCCACACGCTTGCAGGGCTTCTTCGTCTGGGATCTCGTGGCTTGGGTGGAGCTATGGCCGAAATTGGGTGATGGCGGGCTGAGGAAGGCGGCGTATCGAGGCGGGTGACGAGCCTGCCAGAACCTCCCGAAGGAGCGATACGCCATGACGAGCGATACCACAGTGGTTGCCCTGCGTCAGCCGGATGAGGTGGTGGATCCGCTGACGGCGGTGCTGCGGAACGGAGCGCGCCGGCTACTGGCGCAGGCCGTGGAGGCGGAGGTCGAGACCTTCCTGGCGGAGATGCGGGATCTGCGGCTGCCGGACGGGCGCGAGCGGCTGGTCCGGCATGGCTATGGGCCGGAGCGGCTGGTGCAGACCGGGATTGGGCCGGTACCGGTGCGGCGGGTGAAGCTGCGTGACCGTGGTGCTGGCCCGGAGGAGGAGCGGATCCACTTCACCTCGGCGCTGCTGCCGCGCTGGGCGCGTCGGACGCGGAGCCTGGAGGCGGTGCTGCCGGTCCTCTACCTGCGCGGGCTGTCGATGGGTGACTTCCAAGAGGCGCTGGCGGCCCTACTGGGCAGGGAGGCACCGAACCTGTCGCCGGCGGCAATCGCGCGACTGCGGGACACCTGGCAGGCCGACTACGATCGGTGGCAGCGGCGCGACCTGGCGGCGCGGCACTACGTTTACCTCTGGGCTGACGGCATCTACCTACAGGCACGAATGGAGCCGCAAGCCGAGTGCATGCTGGTGCTGATCGGGG
>NZ_JAUTWS010000217.1 GCF_030657435.1 Paracraurococcus lichenis
CGTCGCCGGGAAGTCGGTCTCCGGTTGCGGTTCCATGGCGCCATCCGGCGTTTGGTCAGACACCCACAACATGGGGACTGACGCCCGGCGGCGCCGCCTCGATCCCGTCAGATGCCTCAGGGCCGGGGCGGACTAGAAACTCCAGTCAAGCTGAAAGTGCCGCTGCCGGCACCCGCTACCTGCGACATCCCCGCCCGGGGCGCCTGCCGCCGATGCGGCGGCGGCGGCCTGCGTCGCCGGCCACCAACACGGTGGTTGCGGCAGGGTTCGCTGGCCGAGCATAGGGCATGTCCGTCAACAAGGGGTCAAGGCACGTCTCCGCGCCTGCCTGACGGCCCCGCCCTACCGCCTCGCCCACGTGCCGAGAGGCGTGGCGAGACGAGCGCCTCCCCGGCACGCTCACCGGTCCGGCTGACCCAGTGCGTAGATGCCACCGTCGATAGGCCGCAGCGCCTCGAACATCTCGGTCACCGCTGCGTAGTCGCGGTAGCCGCAACGCGCCAGCGGCTGCGCCGCAGCCGTGTCGAAGCGGCCATCCCGGATGTAGGCGTCGTCGATGTGCACGCCCACGACCTGACCGATGATCATCCAGCCGTCGAGCGCACGCCCCTCCACGTCGTGAAAGCGCATCGAGTGGACCACGCGACACTCCAGCGCGGCCGGCGAGGCGGCCACCCGCGGCGCCCGCACGATGCGGCCCGGCGCGGCGGCCAGCCCGGCGGCCTCGAACTCGCTGAGGCCCTCGGCGAGCGCGTCGGAGGAGGTGTTCATCGCCTCGAACAGCGGCCGGGTACAGAGGTTGAAGACGAACTCGCCGGTGGCGATGGCATTGGCGGCGCTGTGCTTCATGCTCTCGCTGGTGAAGGCGAGCATGGGCGGCCGTGAATGCACGGCGTTGAAGAAGCTGTAGGGCGCCAGGTTGGGGCGGCCCTCGGCGTCGACCGTCGAGATCCAGCCGATGGGCCGCGGGGCGATGATGGCCTTGAAGGGATCATGGGGCAGGCCGTGGCCCAGCCGAGGCTCGTAGAACATGCGAGGGTCTCCACCTTTGGTACCGATACCCGTGCTCTAACTGCCGGCAGCGGATGCCGGAAGCAGGCCAGCCGGACGGCCGCGCGGGCGACCGGCACGACAGGCGGCGGTGGAGGCTGCGGCGCATCGTTCGGATCGGACCGTCACGCCTGGAGCCGGGCCGCAGAGAAGGCGCGGCACGCGCCCCTCTACCTGTCCGGGATCCTCCTCGCCCTGCCCCGCGTGCTAGACGTGATGTCCGATGGATACGCAGCAACCCAACCCAGGGCGCGACGACCCTCCCGGCCAGCGGACGAACCAGGCGGTTGGGCTGAAGGCCTACCTCGACACGGTGGCCGCGCGCGTCAAAGCCGTGCCGGCCGCTTGGGTGCGCTGCGAGCTGCTGATCCTGAAGCCCGGTGACCGGTTCGTCCGCATGGAGTTCGTCGAGCACGACCCCGCCGGCCGGAAGATAGCCCAGGTGAGCGGTGGCTGCTGGCCCGGCGTCTATCAGCGGATCACCGACGGCTTCGCCGCCGTGGGCCTGCGGCTCGAGCCCGGCGCCAAGGTGCTGGTCAGGATCACCTCGCGGCTCGACGCCAACTACGGCTACTCGGTCGAGATCGAGGACATTGACCCGAGCTACTCCCTCGGCGACCTCAAGGCCCGGACCGAGGCCATCCGCAGGCGCCTCCAGGCAGCCGGCCTGTGGCAGGGCAACCGCAGCCTCCCGCGCCCCGGTGACTTCCTCCGGGTCGCGGTCATCGCGCCCGGCGGTGCCGCTGGGCTCGGCGACTTCCGCGCCACCACCGACCGCCTGGCGCAGGCCGGCCTGGTCGAGTTCTTCTTCCACGAGGCGCCCTTTCAGACGCCGCAGGCGGCCCTGCGCATCGTCGAGGTGCTGCGAACGGTCTGGAGGGCGCACAAGGCCGCGCCCTTCTGCGCCCTGGCGATCATTCGCGGCGGCGGTGCGGCGGCCGATCTCGCCTATCTCGTGGACGACAGGCTCACCGAGGCGGTCTGCAGGATGCCGATGCCGGTGATGACCGGCATCGGGCACGAGCGCGACCGGAACCTGCTCGACGAGGTCGCCTGCATCTCCTGCGACACCCCGTCCAAGGTGGCCGAGCACATCAGGACGACGGTGGTGGGCGCCGCGATGGCGGCCGACCAAGCGCACGAGACCATCATCGGCCAGGCGCGCCTCGTGGTCGCCCACTACACGCGGGAGATCGGCGAGGCGGCCGCCGCCATCGACAGGGAGGCACGCGAGGGCCTTCGGCTCGCCGAGGGCGACGTCCGCAGGGCGCTGGACGACCTAAAGCCGGATGCCCGGCTGGCATTGAGGGATGCCGGCGACCGGGTCGGCGCCGCCCACGACGCTGCCTCGGCCGCCGCGCGGGAACGCCGGGCGGCGGCCGAGGCAGGCGCCGGGGAGGCCTGGAGAGTGATCGGCGCCGCCATCCGGGACGGCCTGCGACCGCGCGAGCGCGAGGTCCTCGAGGCCCGCGGCGCCGTGCTGCGCGACGGCCCGCGGCTACTCGACACGGCCGGCTCTGCCGTCGAGGCCGCGCGCCTCGCGGTCACCACCGAGGCGGCGGCCCTGCACTGCGTGGCCGAGGCGGAGGTGGGACGTAGCCGCATGTTGGCCGAGACGCTCGATCCGGCGACCGTGCTGTCCGCCGGCTATGCCATCCTCCGCGATGCCAGCGGCGCCCCCCTGCCCTCGGTCGCCCGCGTCGCCTCCGCGGGTCTCGTCCGCGCCGAACTGCGCGACGGATCGGTGACGCTGATGCCGGCCGACGCGAGCCAGTCCACCCACAGTCAGGAGCAGCAGCCATGAGCGGCACCTCGACCCCCATCCTCGGCCCCGACGAGCCGGTGCCACCGAAGTTCGAGGATGCCTACCGCGAGTTGCAGGCCATCTCGGCTGAACTGAAGCCGACAAAGGACAGGATCCCCGACGTCGACAGGATCGAGCCGCTCGTCCGGCGCGCAAAGAAGCTCGCCGAGCACTGCCAGGCGCGCATCGACGCGGTGCGCGGCCTGGTGGACGGCACCGCGCAGGCGCCGTGACCGGCAGCCTGTCGTGGCTCATGAACGAGCGGCATCTGCTGAAACCGCGCGATCACGGGCACTACGTGCGTATTCCACGCATCGTGGGCACCTGTTCCACGCGATCGTGGGCGCGAGTTCCACGCCATCGCGGGCAGGCTGATCTGCCGACGCGGTGATGGAGTCAGGCCTTCTGGCCGGCGTCAAGCGCTTCGCTGGCCGACGCCCGCTTGGCGCGCAGTTTCCGCATGCTCTCCCCCTTCAGCTCGATCCGGTGGGCGTTGTGGACGAGGCGGTCGAGGATGGCGTCGGCCAGGGTCGGG
>NZ_JAUTWS010000218.1 GCF_030657435.1 Paracraurococcus lichenis
CTGCGCAACCTTGGCGAGGCCGTGCACGCCGTCGTCGAGCGTGAGCACGTCGCGGTTCATCGTGCCGGCAAGGCACTGATGGATGATCTTGCCGGGACACCACCCCTGACGGCTGCCGCGGCCCTGTCGGAGCCGCAGCCTGCTATTCCAGAGCAGCCGAGTGCCGAGGCCCGGCCTGGCCAGGCAGCGCGCGAACGCCGGCAGGTCCGCTTCGAAGAGGCGAGCCGGCTGCGTGCGCTGGGCCTGTCGATCAGCGAGATCGCCCGCCGGCTTGGCGTCGAGCGCAAGACAATCCGCCGCTGGCTGCGCGCCGGCGGCCCACCCTCCTGGCGCAAGCCGCGACGCGGCTCGGCGCTTGACGCCTACACCAACTATCTCGAACGGCGTTGGGCCGAAGGCTGCCACAACGCCACCCGACTGTGGCGCGAGGTGGTCGCGCAAGGCTTCCCAGGCCGTCCTTCGACCGTACGGGCTTGGGCCACACGCCGGCGGCAAAGCGAGCCCGCTCGCGTTCGAACGCCGGTCACGATCAACGGCCAGCCCTGGCAGCCGCCCTCAGGACGTCACCTGGCTCGCCTGCTGACGGCCGAAACCGAAGCTCTCGAGCCTCTCGACAGGGCCTTTGCCGCGCGGCTGCTCGACGAGGTGCCGGCCCTCGCCAACGCGGTCGCCGCCGCCAGGCGTCTCGCTTCGCTTCTGCGCAAACACAGTACGGAGGCGCTTGAGGCGGTGCTGACCGCAGCGGAGGCTACCTCCCTTGCCGGCTTCGTCAAGGAACTGCGCAAGGATCTCCCTGCCGTGCAGGCTGCGCTCGATCTGCCCTGGACCACCAGCCCCGCCGAAGGGCAGGTGAACCGGATCAAGCTGATCAAGCGAAGCATGTATGGCCGCGCCGGCTTCGACCTCCTCCGCGCTCGTGTCCTTCACGTCGCCTAAACCCGCAACGACCACCCCTTGCACGCAAAGTGACGAAGAACCCTCAGCCGCTCGGCGCTACATCGCTCCCTGGTGCGCCAGACATCTCCCACTTGCTTTGCGATGAGCAGAAGGCATCGAGATGCGGTCGCTTCGCCGAGCCGCCGCCAGGATCCAGCCCGGCGAGGCGACCCCGCCGTCAACCGCGTTCGATGACCAAGTATATCAGCGCCTCCGCATCCGGGTCGGGGTTCTCTATGGCGTGCGCGACATCGGTCCGGCAGCTGGGGACCGCCTCATGTTTGGGGGTAGGAATGGATCAGCTATAACCTGCGGTGGAAGGCTTTCTGTGGGGTAGCGCGCGTGGCCTGGATTGTGCGGCTGGTGGAAACAGGCGCTGGTGGTGATGTTCAGAGCACGGATCTGGTGGAAATCGCGCAGCCGGGTGACCTGAGCGACATTGCCAGTCTGGGCCTGCGCTTGGCCGAAGCGAAGGAGGTGCTGGCCGCCATTCAGCGCGAGATCGTTGGTGCCCAAGCCAGGGACCACGCTGTCCGGCGGCCAAGCTGCCGCGCCTGCGGTGGCGCCTGCCACGTGAAGGATTACCGGCAGAGGCGGCTCGCAACGCTGTTCGGCGAGGTGACCGTTCGGCTGCCGCGGTTCCGCTGCGTCGCCTGCGACGGGATCGAGAGCGGGGTCGAGTGGCCGTCGTACTGCAGGTCGACGCCCGAGCTCGATCGACTGCAGGCTCACCTCTCGGCGCTGATGACCCATCGGACAGCAGCGGATATGCTGGAGCAGATGTTCCCGGTCGACGCCGGCAAAGATCATGAGACCCTTCGTCGCCATACCCTGACGCTCGGTGAACAGCTGCAGCTTCGCCCAGCAATCGCGCCTGTGGACCCAGCGGCGGCGATCTCCGTCAGCGTGGACTCGACCTTCATCCGAAGTTGTGAGGAGGGGCAGCGACATCTGGAGGTCAAGCTTGGCAATGCCGAGACCGAGGCTGGCGCCCGGCAGGTGTTCGCCGCCGTCGTCGGATCGGAGACAAACGTCGTGGCGCTGATCGGCTGCACACTCGACAGCGTTGGCCGGACCAAGGCTTCGGTGTTGACCGGGTTCACCGATGGATGCGCTGGGCTGCGGTTGACTCTGGCCGCCGCCGGCGTCACCGCACCGCCGATCCTCGATTGGTTCCACATCGCCATGCGGCTGCAGCACCTTGAGCAAACCGCCAGCGCCTTGTCAGCCGATACGCCAGCACGGCAGGAGGCAAAGGCGATGATCGTCGCAGAAGCCGACCGGCTGCGGTGGCGTTTGTGGAACGGCAAAGCCAAGGATGCCCAAGCCAGCATCGAACGCATCCGCGCCGTCATCCATCACTTCCGGGGTGAGGCCGGCAGCCGCCGATCGATCGCGCCCTCGCGGAAGCTGTGGACCGCACTGTTGGCGCTGGACCGCTATCTGGTCAGCCAGGCCGACTGGACCGTCAACTACGCCGAGCGCCACCGTGCTGGCCTGCGGGTCGGGACCGCGATCACCGAGGGGACGGCCAACTTCCTGGTGAACCGCCGGATGAACAAGTCGCAACAGATGCGCTGGACCCGACGGGGTGCCGATCTCCTGCTGCAGGTCCGCTGCGCCGTGTACAACGGCACCTTCGGTTCCGCCTTCGGACAGCGGTTCACGCCAGCAAACGACAACCACCCGACCTTGGCTGCCGCCGCCTGACCCCCAAACGTGAGGCAGTCCTTAAGATCAGCGATACCCACAGTGACACGGCGACGCAATCTCTCGCAGGTTGTCGAGGCGCCCCGGCTACTAGCCCGCCACTTCGTCGTGTTCCGGGCGTGAAATGCTACGCTCCGGTGTAACTCGGCCCACCCAGTCCCCTGCCGCGGGTCGCATCATCTCAGGAGGGCGATGTGCATGCCGCCTACGCTGCCCTCATTGCCTCCGACTTGCGGCATTTGCCGACACTGGGGCGCGCCAAGCGACAGCGGCGGGATGCATCGCAACTGCAAAGAAGAGGAGAACCTGCAGGAAATGGGCGAGCGTCTGCGCGCGATGTGGGAGAGGTGCCCGCGTTGGACGTCGCTGCGAAAATAGGATGAAGCCCTCGCCGACTGCTGCCCGTCACCCTTCCGGTGACCAGTCCTGCAACCGCAGCATAACGGCCTCCGCCGTCCGCATCACGTCGGCCGCGCTCTGCTCTATTCCTCGAAACTCCGCACGGTCACGGTCTGAGCGCCAGATCGCCCACATCCAGTGGGACCCGTCACCTGTGACTGAAAGATTGTAGTCGCCGACTGTGGCCGCGTGCTGCGTTAGCGTCCCTATCTGCGTGTCGGTCCACTCGGTCATCACGCCGTCCCCGTGTCACGCGTCAGCCCGCGCGCTACGTCCTCCGCCGCGACCTTCGCTGTGGCGAGTGCACTCCCCCGGGTCTCGACATGGCCGTGTCTGCGGCATC
>NZ_JAUTWS010000219.1 GCF_030657435.1 Paracraurococcus lichenis
CGCCTTTTTCGCCCGGCAGCCGCTGCAAGCGGTGCCATGGGAGGTGGCACATTGGCCCTGTCAGGCATCGGGATGGCTCTGGCGCATCCCATCACCGTGGGATCGCGCCGTGGCCGGGCAGGCAGGCCGCATTGATCGCTCTACGCCGCCGGTAGCGCAGCCCTCAACGCCTCGACATAGGCAGTCCGGGCGGTCTGCATGGCGGCGAGTTGCGCCTGTAGCCGGGTGATCTCACCATCCACGAAGCGGATGCCCATGATCTGTGCCTTCGCCGTGTCAGGCAGGCTCTCGATCTCGAACGCGCGGCCATCAAGGGTCAAGGTGGACATCGGCTCTCCAGGAGTTGGCCCGGACCGTGGTCCGGGTGGGGCTGTCATCGAACCGCAACTATTTCCCGTATGCCGGGATGATGCTGAAGGGCTTCGCGCCTGGCAGACGCGTATCTCCGCTTCGGCATGGAGGCGCGCGTGATCCGCGACGCGGGCACGGAGCCATGGCTCGCTCGACGCCAGCCCCTGCGCCCGCGCCGACCGGCAGGCGGCAATGGCAGCTTCGGCGCCCGCCTCCCTGTTGGACGACAGAAGCTCGGCCGGGCACTGCGACCTGAGCGCTTCCACCAACCCGGTAGGAGGACGTGGTCCCCGAGTCAGCCAATCCTCCGACCGACAGAAGCCATCCTGGCAGAACAGCCCAACCATGTAGTCCGTCGCCGATTGCAGGCAGACCTCCATACCGGAGGTGACGCCGATCATGGGCAGCAACGGCGCCAGGGCGGGCAGCGCATGATTGGCGTAGATCCGCATGTCCCAGTAGCCTTCGGCAATGCCGGCGAAGTGCCAGACATCCCGCACGGTTTCCAGCCCCGCTTCCGCCATGGGCAGGATTTCGACCTTGGGCTTGCTGGCGATCACGGTGTCATTGGCGACATCGACATAGAGAGCGCCGAACTGCAGCGCGGTCTGGAAGTAGCGGCCGCGCAGGATGCCCCACACGCATCGTCCCTCGCCGCCGGCCGCGAGGAAGGCATGCACGGCGCGAAGGCCCGAACAATCGGAGTGCGGAAGCCGCTGCTTCAGGCGCGCCAGGACGTCCTGCGTGATCTCCCGACAATAGCCATAGGGGTAGGCCTTGCCGTATCGCGCCGGGGCGCCCTGGCCCAGCACGCGGTCGGTCTCCGCCCGGAGACCGAGAAACATCGCCTCGAGCGCTGCCTGAGCGACACCCAGGAACCGCATGGAGATGGCCAGATCGCGCCTGGTGACCGGTGCCGGCTGTTGCGTCAGAAGGGGCAGGACCACGGCGCAGCGCTACGGTGAATTTTCGCCCGGTAAGTTAATGCGCGTGGCGCCTGGGCAACGGCCTCGGCGTCCCGATCGTTCCTCATGCCGCAACCGGCACCGCGAAGAGCCGGTCCAGAAGGACCGGCTGTGGCACATCGCCTCCGACCCGGTGGCTTTCAGCTCAGGCGATGCCCAACTGCTCCAGCACCGGAAGCTGCTTGGTGACGAACTGGTCGTAGCGCAGCCGCAGCTCCGCCCGGTTCTCCTCGGCCGTCTGCAGGGTCTTGCCGTCCTTCAGGATGCGCTGGCCCTGGCTCTCCAGGACGGCCCAGGCGAACTGCGTCGGATCGGCCTGCTTCTGCTGGCGGCCAAGCAGGAAGAGTTGCGCAAAGCGGTCCACCGACACGCCGCCGCCCGTCACCGGCGAGGCGAGGAACTGCAGGTCGGCCGAGGACTGCGCCCGCTTCATCACTGCCGTATTGAAGGCCTTCGTCCGTTCCCGGCGCTTTCCATCGCCCTTGGCATCCTGGCAGGGCTGGAGATGACCGGCCCCGACCAGGACCAAGAGCGCCTGCTGCAGCCGGGCCCAGCCGAGCGCCGAGACTCTCGAGTTCTCGAAAAGCTGCCGGACGGTCCGCGGCTCCTTGGCGAGGGCGTCCAGCACGGGCTCATAGACATCGGCCTGAAGGTTCGCATCGCCCAGGGTCGCATTGACTTTCAGCGGCACGTCGGCCCGGGCCATGGACAGGCCGAACCGCAAGTCGGCCCATTGCTCCTGCACCTCATGCTGCGGCAAGGGCGCTGCCCCGCGCACGAACACGTCGCGCCGGAACTGCTGGTTCACGATCAGGTCGCGCAGCCCTTCCCGCCGGATCGGGTCCTTGATTTCGGCCAGCAAGGTGCTCTGTTCGGCGGTGAGGTTGACCACATCGATATGGTCCAGCAGGTGAGCCGAGGCGACATGGTTCAGCTTCGCCGTTGCCATGTCCGCAGCCACGTCGGCGAAGTGGAATATGGTCCAATCGCTGTTCATGTACTCATGCGCAACATAATTGCGCTGCAGGCTTTGAACGCGGTTCATGCGCTCCGCGAGACCCGGCGACGTGGCAAGGTAGCGCGCACCGACGTCCGCCAGGCGACCGAACATCTTGAGGCCTGCGTCCAGGCGATCGAAGATCGGGGCGGATGGATGTGCGGCAGCCGTATCGATCAGCATGCGCCGGATCGGCAGCACAGAGGTCCAGCCAGGATAGGTATTGTAGGACAGGTAGAGCAGCCCGCCAGGCTTTAGCCTGTCCCGCGCAATCCTTTGGATGTAGGCACGGTTCTCCGCTGACACCCAGGTATAGATGCCATGCAGGGTGACCAGGTCGAACTGGCCGATCCCGTCATCGGCCGCCAGTTCCTCGAAGCTGGCTTCACGGAAATGCACGTTCGGTGTGCCGGCCGCCGCGGCGAGTCGCTGGGCGCCTGCAATATGTGCTGGATTGAAGTCGATGGCCATGTAGTCGACATGCGGGTTGGCGGCGGCGACCAGGTTGGCCGAGAAGCCCTGCCCGCAGCCGAGTTCGAGGACCCGGATCGGCTCGCTTCCGAGGCCGGGCGCCGCCACGCCTCGCGCCAGTGCAGCAAGGGCGAGATACTGCGGGACGAGTTCCCGGTAGAAACCGTGCGTGTATCCGACCTCGGTGACGTAGCCCGCGCTCCAATCGGTCATTCGAACCTTGCCCCATAATCCAGGATTCTGCGGCCGCGTGCAGCGCCGGGCCAGGTCCAATCCTACATGAGACCTATGCTCGAGAAAGAAAAAGGAGCCAAGGCGCAGTTGTGGCGATGAATGGTCGAGAGAACCACCGCGTGGCTCAATGTTGTCGCCGCCCCAAAAACTGGAAGTGCCTGGATCGGAAAAGCCTCGCCCTCGTTCGATCCGCCTCATGGCAACAGGGGCGGCGCGCCGGGGAGTAGGCGGTGGAAGTCCGGCACGATGAAGGAGTAGCGACCCGCATCGACCTCGAAGCGGCGGAACATTACGTCTTGCCTGGGATCATAGCGGCTTTGCCGACGCCTGGGGCAGAATCGCTGGCAGGCTGACCGGAGGCCTC
>NZ_JAUTWS010000022.1 GCF_030657435.1 Paracraurococcus lichenis
GCTCTAGCGCCCGAGCCCGTCCCAGAACTCCTTGACCTTGGCGAAGAATCCCTCGGCCTCCGGGCTGTGCTTGCCGGCGCTCGCCGCCTCGGATTCGAACTGCTCCAGCAGCTCGCGCTGCTTCGGCGTCAGGTTCTGCGGCGTCTCGACCGAGACCTGCACGAACATGTCGCCGCGCACCGCGCTGCGCAGCACGGAGAAGCCCTTCGCGCGCAGGCGGAACTGGTCGCCCGCCTGGGTGCCGGCCGGGATGGTCACCCGGGCGCGGCCGCCGTCGATGCTCGGCACCTCCACCGTGCCGCCGAGGGCGGCCTGGGTCATCCGCAGCGGCACCCGGACGAAGATATTGGCGCCGTCGCGCTGGAAGATCGGATGCGCCCGGATGGAGACGTCCACATAGAGGTCGCCCGCCGGCGCGCCGCGCAGCCCCGCCTCGCCCTCGCCGGCGAGGCGGATGCGGGTGCCGTCCTCGACACCCGCGGGGATGGAGACGTTCAGCGTCCGGTCGCGCTGCACCCGCCCCGCGCCCTGGCAGACCTTGCAGGGGTTCTTGATCACCCGGCCCTGGCCGCCGCAGGTGGGGCAGGTCCGCTCGATCAGGAAGAAGCCCTGCTGCGCCCGCACCTTGCCGGCGCCCTGGCAGGTGGTGCAGGTGGTCGCGGCGGCGCTGCCGCCCTCCGCGCCGGTGCCGGAGCAGGCCTCGCAGGCGACGGAGGAGGGGACGCGGACGGTCTTCTTGGCGCCGTTGAAGGCCTCCTCGAGCGAGATCTCCACCATGGTGCGGAGATCCGCGCCGCGGCCGGAGGCCTGGCGGCGCCCGCCGCGCCCCCCGCCGCCGCCGCCGCCGAAGCGGCCGAACATCTCCTCGAAGATGTCCTCGAAGCCCGCGCCGAAGGGATTGCCGCCGGCGCCGAAGGGGTTGCCCCCGCCCGGGCCGCCGCCGCCCTGCTCGAAGGCGGCATGGCCGAAGCGGTCATAGGCCGCGCGCTTCTCGCCATCCTTCAGGACGTCATAGGCCTCGTTCAGGTCCTTGAACTTGGCCTCGGCCTCCTTGTCACCCTGGTTGCGGTCAGGGTGATACTTCATCGCCAGCTTGCGATACGCCTTCTTCAGGTCGTCCTCGGTCGCCTCGCGCGAGACGCCGAGTATCTCGTAGTAATCCCGCTTCGCCATGACCGAGCCCTGTATCACGGTCCCGCCTGCCAAGGCCCGTGCTTTTCCGCTGCAGCAGGCCGGCGGCGGTCTCCCCAGGCGGGGAGGCAAGTTTCGTACCCCGGACAGCGCGGCGCCCGGCCCCGCCACCCCGGCCCCTGCTGGGCCGGGGGGCGATCACCGGGCGCCGCCCCTCATCCGGACACCCGTCCCTGGCAGGGGCGGCACGGCGCGCAGGCACCGGACCGCCCCATCGCCTCAGGAAGGCTTCTTCTTGTTGGGGTCGACCTCCTCGAAGTCGGCGTCCACCACCTTGTCGCCGCCCGGCTGCGGCCCGGCGCCGCCAGCGGCGCCCGCGCCGCCCGCGGGACCCGCGGCCTGCTCGCTCGCCTGCTGCTGCTTGTAGAGCGACTCGCCCATCTTCATCGCGGCCTGGGAGAGCTTCTCCCCGGCGCCGCGCAGCCGCTCGGCATCCGCGCTGTCGAGCGCGCCGCGCGCCTCGGTGAGCGCCGCCTCCACCTCGGCCTTCTCGCCGGCGCCGACCTTGTCGCCGTTCTCCTTCAGCGTCTTGTCGGTGCTGTGGATCAGGGCCTCGAGCTGGTTGCGGGCCTCGACCGACTCGCGGCGCTTCCGGTCCGCCTCGGCATTCGCCTCGGCGTCCTTGACCATCCGCTCGATATCGGCGTCCGACAGGCCGGACTTGGCCTGGATGCGGATCTGCTGCTCCTTGCCCGTCGCCTTGTCCTTGGCCGACACGCTGACGATGCCGTTGGCGTCGATGTCGAAGGTCACCTCGACCTGCGGCACGCCGCGCGGCGCGGGCGGGATGCCCTGCAGGTCGAAATTGCCCAGCAGCTTGTTGTCCGCCGCCATCTCGCGCTCACCCTGGTAGACCTTGATGGTGACCGCGGTCTGGTTGTCGTCGGCGGTGCTGAAGACCTGCGACTTCTTGGTCGGGATCGTCGTGTTGCGGTCGATCAGCCGGGTGAAGACGCCGCCCAGCGTCTCGATGCCGAGGGAGAGCGGGGTGACGTCGAGCAGCAGGACGTCCTTCACCTCGCCCTTCAGCACGCCGCCCTGGATCGCGGCGCCGATGGCGACGACCTCGTCCGGGTTGACGTTGCGGGCCGGCTCCTTGCCGAAGAAGGACTTCACCGTGTCGATGACCTTCGGCATGCGGGTCATGCCGCCGACCAGGATCACCTCGTCGATCTCGCCGGCCGAGAGGCCCGCATCCTTCAGCGCCTGCTTGCAGGGCTCGAGCGTCTTCTGGATCAGGTCGTCGACCAGGCTCTCGAGCTTCGCCCGGCTCAGCGTCATCACGAGGTGCTTCGGCCCGGAGGCGTCGGCGGTGATGAAGGGCAGGTTGATCTCGGTCTGCTTGGAGCTCGACAGCTCGATCTTCGCCTTCTCGGCGGCCTCCTTCAGCCGCTGCAGGGCGAGCTTGTCGCCGCGCAGGTCGATGCCCTGCTCGCGCTTGAACTCGTCGGCCAGGTAGTCGATGACGCGGGCGTCGAAGTCCTCGCCACCCAGGAAGGTGTCGCCGTTGGTGGACTTCACCTCGAAGACGCCGTCGCCGATCTCGAGGACCGAGATGTCGAAGGTGCCGCCGCCGAGGTCATAGACCGCGATGGTGCCGCCCTTCTTCTGGTCCATGCCGTAGGCGAGCGCGGCCGCCGTCGGCTCGTTGATGATGCGCAGCACCTCGAGGCCCGCGATGGCGCCGGCTTCCTTGGTGGACTGGCGCTGGGCGTCGTTGAAGTAGGCGGGGACGGTGATGACGGCCTGCGTCACCTTCTCGCCGAGATAGGCCTCGGCCGTCTCCTTCATCTTGGTCAGGATGTTGGCGCTGATCTGCTGCGGCGCGTACTTCTGCCCGTCCACCTCGACCCAGGCATCGCCGTTGTCGGCCCGCACGATGTGGTAGGGGACGAGGCCGATGTCCTTCTTGACCATCGGGTCGTCGAAGCGGCGGCCGATCAGGCGCTTGACGGCATAAAGGGTGTTGTTCGGGTTGGTGACGGCCTGGCGCTTGGCGCTCTGGCCCACCAGCCGCTCGCCGTTCTTGGCGAAGGCGACCATGGAGGGCGTGGTGCGTGCGCCCTCGGCATTCTCGATCACCCGGGTCTCCTTGCCCTCCATGATGGCGACGCAGGAGTTGGTGGTGCCGAGATCGATGCCGATAACTTTGCTCATCCGTACTTCTCCTCTGCGGCGGTCGGGGGCGGCCCGAGACACCCGCACCGGCCGCTCACGCGCCCGGCCCGGGGCCCGTCTGAGGCACCGCGCCCTTCCCCATGGCTGTTCCCGATGGACAGGATCCTGACGGGTTCGGATGGGATCCGGGCCGCCGGAGTGGCGGCCACGCGCCCGATGTATTGGCAGGGTGCGGCCGGAACAAGGGTCGTCCGGCCGAGTGATGAAAATTTAGGCGGTCCTGGACCCGCCCGCGGCGACGACGACCATGGCCGGCTTCAGCAACCGGCCGTTGAGCGTCCAGGCCGGCGTCCAGGCCTGCAGGACGGTGCCGGGAGCGACGCCCTGCGGCGCCGGCTGCTCGGCCATGGCCTGGTGCAGTTCGGGGTCGAAGGGCTGGCCCTGGGCCTCCGTGCGGGCGATGCCGTGGCGCTCGAGGATGCCGAGGAAGCTGCGCTCCACGCCCTCGAAGCCCTCGCGCAGCTTGGTCAGCAGCTCGGGCTCGCCCTCCGCCTTCACCGGCAGGGCGTCGAGGCCGCGGCGCAGGTTCTGCGCCGCCTCCACCACGTCGCCGGCGAATTTCTGGATGGCGTATTGCCGCGCATCCGTGACCTCCCGCTGGGTGCGGCTGCGGAGGTTCTGCATCTCCGCCTCGGCCCGCAGCCAGCGGTCGCGGAACTGCGTCACCTCGGCCTCGAGCGCGGCGATGCGCGCCTCCGGCGTGTGCTCGGTGGCGGGGGCGGCGCCGTCCTGGGCCGCGTTCGTCTGCTCCGCCGCGGTGGTCTCCGGCGGTGTCTCGGCTGGGTCGCTCATAATCCGATCGGGTCTGGCAATGGGGGGCCCCGGGGGGTGGGGCCGTCAGCCGTCAGGTAGTCGCTGGACGGGCCCGGGGCAACCATTTGCAATGCCCTCGCCGCTAGGCGGGCAGGGCCGGCAGGATCGCCTCCCGCAGAACGGCCAGCGGCGGGCGCCACTGTTCGGGATGGTTGTAGTTGCCGGCGGTGACGGCCACGACTAGGGCCCGGTCCGGCAGCAGGAAGAGCCGCTGGCCGCCATTGCCGATGGCGCCGCTCCAGCGGTCGAACCCGTCGCCCTCGCGCGGCAGCCGGCCCATATACCAGTGGTAGCCGTAGCGGCGGCCGTCCTCCATGACGATGGCCGGGGCGAAGCTCTCGGCCAGCCAGGCGGCGGGGACGACCTGCCGCCCCTCCCAGGCGCCGCCGGCCAGGACCATCAGCCCGATCCGCGCCAGGTCGCGCGGCGTCATCCGCAGGCCGGAGGCGGCGGAGTGCACCCCCTCCCGCATCAGCGCCCAGTCCGTCGGGCCGAGGCCGAGCGGGTCGAAGAGCCGCGCCCGGGCATAGTCCGGCAGCGGCCGCCCGGCGCCGCGGACGATCAGTTGCCCGAGCAGCGCCGTCGCCCCGCCGCAATAGATCCAGCGCGTGCCGGGCTCGGCCACCAGCGGCCGGTCGAGGACGAAGCGCCAGGGATCGGGCGCCGCATCCATGGCGATCTCGCTGTTCGCCGTGCTGGTATAGGGCGCGCTCTCGTCCCAGGCGGTCCCGAGCGTCATGGAGAGCGCGTGCCGGACGGTCCAGCGGGCGCGGAGGGGATCGGCGGCGAGGTCCGCGCAGTCCGGGAATTGCGCCAGCAGCGGCGCCTCGGGCGGCGGGACGAGCCCCTCGGCCAGCGCGATGCCGTAGAGCAGGCCGAGGACCGACTTGGTGACGGAGCGGAGGTCGTGCGGCGTCTCCGGCCCGAAGGCGACCTCGCCCAGCGAGCGGCCGCGGGCTTCGTCGGCGCCGCTCAGGTAGCGCTCGAAGACCGGGGCGCCACGGTGGAAGGCGACCACGCCGTGCAGCCCGGGGAGCCGGCCGGCGGCGCGGAGCGCCTCGAAGCGCCCGGCGATGCCCTCCTCCGCGGCCCGGACGGCCGGGGTCGCCAGCGCGCCCGCCGCGACCAGCGTGGCGCGGCGATCGAGGTCGGGTCCTGCCATCACCCTGGCTCCTGCCGTCGGGCCGGAGCCTGGATCATTCCCGGGCCGGCCGTCCAGCGCGGGCATGCTCCAGGTCGTCACGTGCCGAGCCGATCACCGCCTCCGGGCGCTTCCGCCCCGCAGCGTTCCCCTGGCAGGGCCGGGCCGCTACAGCAGCACCAGCCCGGCCCGCGCCCCGCGCGCCACCGCATCCGCCCGGCTGCTCGCCCCGAGCTTCTGCAGGACCGAGGCGACATGCGCCTTGGCGGTGTGGAAGGAGAGGCCGAGCCGGCGCGCGATCACCTTGTTGGAGGCGCCGGCCGCCAGCAGGTCCAGCACCTCCCGCTCCCGCCGGGTCAGGCCGGTCTCGGGCGGCGCGGCCTCCCGCCCGGCCAGCGCGGTCACCGTCGCGGGGGCGAGGACGGAGAGGCCGCGGGCGGTCGCCGCCAGCGCCGCCTCGAGCTGCGCCGCCGGCGCCTCGGGCGGCAGGACCGACCGCGCCCCGGCGCGGAGCGCCGCGACCGCCGCCGCGCCCTCGGCCAGCACCAGGACCGGCGGGCCCTCGCGCTCCGGCGCCTCCGCCACGATCACGTCGGCGGCGCCGGGATCGGCGACCAGCCGCACGCCGGCGAGGTCGCCGAGCCGCGCCGCGAGCTCCGCATCCGGGCGGCGCAGCGCCACCGCCACCGGCGCGCGCGCCGGCGCCCCGCGCGGCGCGGCGGCCGCCGGGGCTGGCTTCAGGGGAATGTCCGCGAGTGCCGCCATGTCATGCCGCCGCCCGTTCGCCGATCCGCACCTGCACCCGCCGGGGAATGCCGCCGCGAACCAGCTCCAGTGTCACCGTGGTGCCGACGCTGTCGGGGTCAAGCCGCGCCAGCATCTCCCGCACGGAAACAAGCGGCGTGCCATCCCAGGTCGCCAGCACATCGCCGAGAAGGATGCCCGCCTGGCCCGCCGGGCCGCGCGGATCGACGCCGACCACGATCAGCCCCCGCTCCTCGCCCATCTGCACCGGCTGCATGGCGATGCCGAGATAGCCGCGCGCCACCCGCCCGCGGGTGCGCAGGTGCTCGACGGAGCGGGCGATGGTCTCGGCCGGGATCACCAGGGCGCGGCGCTTCGGGCCGGAGACCGCCATGCCGACCAGGCGCCCGGCATGGTCCAGCACCACCCCGCCCTCGCAGGCCGGGTCGAGCCTCAGGCCGAGCTGGATGCGCCGGTCGAGCCGGCCGCCGCGCATGGAGCGCCAGGGGCCGCCGACCAGGGCGGCGATGCCATGGGCGGCAACCGGCCCGTACTCCCCGCGGCCGACCGCCAGCACCAGATGGCCAGCGGCGAGCGCGCCGGCCGGGGCGGCGGCAAGCGGCGTGAAGCCGCCGGTCTCGGCCTTTAGCAGCGCCACGTCGGTGCCCGGGTCGCGGCCGGCCAGCGTTGCCGCCACCACGCGCCCGTCGGACAGGGTGAGGGAGAGCTCGTCGTCGCGTTCCAGCGCTTCCTCGGCGGTGACGACCAGGCCTTCGGACCAGAGCAGGCCGGAGCGGGCGCGGCCGTCCCGGCCATGGACGGCGGCGACCCGGGCCGCGGCCTCCGCCGTGAGCGCCGCGAGCCGGTCGGAGACGAGGGCGAGGGGATCCTGGGAGGGCAGGTCGGTCATGGCTGGCTCCGCTGATGCCCTGAGACTGGGTACGCCGCCGCCGCCGGACCATTGCCCGGATGGGGAGGGCCGCATGGCCCGCCGCGGGTCGATATCCGCTGCGTGAAATCCCATATGTCCTGCATGGCGGAGTCCAACGCGGCAGCCCTGCTGGCCGATGCGGTGCACCGGCGGCGGGCCGTGCAATTGCTGTATGACGGCGCCTGGCGCGTGGTGCACCCGCATGCGCTGGGCCGGACCGGGCGGGGCAAGCTGTCGCTCCTGGCCTGGCAGACCGCCGGGCTCGGCCGCTCGGCCGAGCCGGAGGGCTGGCGGATGTTCGACCTCGCCCGGGTCGGGGCGGTGGAGCTGCTGCAGGCGCAGTTCAGCCCGCGACCGCAGCCGGCGAACGGGCGCTGGACGGCGGGCATCGCGGAACCGCTCGCGGCGGTATAGGCGCGTCGGATCCCCGACAGAAGCGCCACGGCGGATTGGGGCATGTCGGACAGGCGACGCCCGGCGCTACGCCGCGACCTGCGGCGCCGCCTCCGCGATCCGCCCCGGCAGCCAGACCCGGAAGCTGGCGCCCGCCCCTTCCTCGCTCTCGATCGCCAATTGCCCGCGGTGGCGGTTCACGATGTGCTTGACGATGGCGAGGCCGAGCCCCGTGCCGCCGGCGCTGCGCGACCGGCCCTTGTCCACCCGGTAGAAGCGCTCGGTCAGGCGGGGGATGTGCTCGCGGGGGATCCCGGGGCCGTCATCCACCACCTCGAGGACGACGCCGCCGCGCCGCCCGGCGCCCTCGGCGAAGCCGACCGCGACCCGCACCTCGCCGCCCTCGCGGCCATGGCGCACGGCATTCTCCAGCAGGTTCCGCACGACCTGGCCGAGCTGCTCGGCATCCGCCGGCGTCGCCAGCACCGCCTCCTCGAGCGCGGGGAGGACGGTCACCTGGCGCGCCCGCAGCAGCGGCTCCAGCGCCTCGAGCTCCGCCCGCACCACCGCCGCCAGCCGCGCCCGGCCGGTCGGCGGCTGATGCTCCGTCAGCTCGATGCGCGAGAGGCCCAGCAGGTCGTCGATCAGCCGCCGCATGCGCTCGGACTGCTCGGCCATGATGCCGAGGAAGCGGGCGCGCGCCGCCGGGTCGTCCTCCGCCGGGCCGCGCAGCGTCTCGATGAAGCCGATCAGGCTGGCCAGCGGCGTGCGCAGCTCATGGCTGGCATTGGCGACGAAATCGGCCCGCATGCGCTCGATCGCGCGCTCGCGCGTCCGGTCGCCCAGCACGATCACGATCCGCCCGCCATCGGCCAGCGCCGGCTCCATCGGGATCACCTGCGCCGCGATCTCGCGGGCCACCGGCACCGGCAGGACCAGGTCGCAGGTCTGCGGCCGGTGCTCGGCCAGGGCGCGGTCCACCGCCGTCGCCAGCGCCGGGTGGCGCAGCAGGGCCGCGACATCCCCGCCCCGCGGGCCGCCGCGGGCGGCCTCGCCCTCCGCCCCGAACAGTGCCCGCGCCGCGGCATTGGCGCGCAGCGGCTGCCGCTCCGGCGAGAGGACCAGCAGCGGGTCGGGCAGGCTCTCGACGATCGCCTCGTCCGCCCGCCGCAGCCGGCCGACCAGCGCGCCCTGCTCGGCCAGCGTGCGGGCGAGGCGCGAGACACCCTCGACGATCTCCTCGACCGCCGGCAGCAGCGGCGTGGCGGAGGGCGGGACCAGCCGCCCGTCCTCGGCCGCGGCCCGCCGCAGCGCCTCCGCCAGCCGCGCCAGGTTGCCGATCCAGAGGCCGGCGACCAGCACCGCGGCGAGCAGGCAGGCGAGGAGGGCGAGCAGCCCCGCCCCCACCGCCAGCGCGCCGGAGAGCATCAGCGCCAGCAGCACCGCCGCCGGCACCGCGCCGATCAGCCCGGCGGCGCCGAGGATCCGTCCCGGCGGCAGGCGGAGCATGGCGCCTCAGGTGCCCGGCAGGCCGGGCACCGGCGCCGGCTCGACCAGCACCGGCTCGCCGGTCGGCTCGACGGAGAAGATCGCCAGGCCGCGCTGCGCCAGGCCGCCCGGCGCCAGCAGGATCGGCCCGTCGGCGCCCAGCATGGGCTGGCCGAGCGGCGGATTGCCGCCCGGCTCCCGCACCGCCCGGGCGGCCAGCGCGGCGGCATCGTAGGCGACGCCGGCCAGGCGCGGCGGCCGCTCGCCGAAAGCAGCCTGGTAGCGGCTGTCGAAAGCGGCGCGCGCCTGCGGATCCGGCCCGGGGAAGAGCGCGCCCTGCAGCGCCGGCTCCTGGCTCAGGGTCGCGTCCTGCGCCCAGAGCGTGGTGCCGAGGAAGCGCGGCCGGCTGGGCAGGGCGGTGGCCAGCGCCGCGGCGGCCTGCCGCGCCCGCTCCCCGCCCTGGCCGAGCAGCACGGCATCCAGCCCTTCCGGCCCGGCCTGGGCGGCAAGCTCGCGCGCCGCCTGGGCGACGTCGCCGAGGCGCGGATGCAGCAGCACGACCGGCGCCGGCAGGCCGAGGGCGCTCGCCCGCGCCCGGAAGCCGGCGGCGAGGCGGCGGCCGAACTCGTCGTCCGGCGCCAGCAGCCCGAGCCGGCGGGCGCCGGCGCCCGCGGCGGCGGCGGCCATGCGCTCCGCCTGCTCGCCGGGCGTCACGCCCATGACCCAGACGCCGCCGCCGGCCTGGGAGGCATCGCTGGTGAAGGCGAGGACCGGGGCGCCGGCGCCCTTCGCCACCGCGGCGGCGGCCGAGGTCTCGCCGAGCGTCAGCGGCCCGGCGAAGGCGCGCGCGCCCTCGGCGAGGGCCACGCGCGCCGCCTCGCCGGCGCCGGCGGCGGTGCTGGCGGTATCGCGCGGCAGGAATTCGACGCCCGGGTCGCCCTGCTCGAACAGCGCGAGTTGCGCCGCGTTCAGCATGGCCTGGCCGAGCGGGCGGTTGCTGCCGGAGAGCGGCAGCAGGAGCCCGACGCGGCTGCGCGGCGGCTCCGCCGGCAGGGCGGCGGCCGAGGGCTGGGCCGGCAGGACGACGACCGGCGACGGGGCTTGCGGGGCGCAGGCCGCCATGGGCAAGAGCAGCAGCGCGACGGCCAGCCAGTGGCGCAGGGGCCGGCGCGGCGCGGAGCATGACGGAACTGGCAAGCAATCCTCCCGACGATCGAGGTCCCCAGGCGATGCCCGAGGGGACGCCCGCCGCGGCGCCGCCCGGGCTCACCCTGGTGGCGACCCCGATCGGCAATCTCGGCGACCTGTCCCCACGCGCCCTGGCCACCCTGCGCGGCGCCGATGCCGTGCTCTGCGAGGATACCAGGGTAACCGGCGCCCTGCTGGCGAGGCATGGCGTTTCGGTGACGATGATGCCTCTGCACGAGCACAACGAGGATGAACAGACCCCGAAGGTGCTTGCACGGCTAAGTGCGGGGGCGCGGATCGCCCTCGTCTCCGATGCCGGGACGCCGCTGGTCTCCGATCCCGGCTACCGGCTGGTCCGCGCCGCGATCGCCGCGGGGCTGCCGGTGCATGCCGTGCCGGGCGCGAATGCCGCCGTCATGGCGCTGACGCTGTCCGGCCTGCCGCCGCATCCCTTCCTGTTCCATGGCTTCCTGCCGCCGCGGGCAGGGCCGCGGGCGGCGGAGATCGCCCGGCTGCGGGCGGCGGAGCGGGCCGGGCTCTCGGCCACGACCATCTTCTACGAGGCGCCGCACCGCCTGGCCGAGACGCTGGCGGCGCTGGCCGAGGGGCTGGGCGGCGAGCGCCCGGCCGCGGTCGCGCGGGAGATGACCAAGCGATTCGAGGAGGTGCGGCGCGGCAGGCTGGCCGAGCTTGCCGCGCACTACGCCGCGCACGAGGCACGGGGCGAGATCGCGGTGGTGGTCGGCCCGGCGCCGGAGGAGCGCGGGACGGCGGAGGAGCTGGAGCAGCGCCTGCGCGACGCGCTGGCGGCGGGGATGAGCGTGCGCGACGCCGCCGCCTCGGTCGCCGAGGCGACCGGGCTGCCGCGCAAGCAGGTCTATGCCCGGGCGCTGGAGCTCGGGCGCGGGTGAGCGGGGCGGCCGCGCGCGCCCGGCGGCGGGTGCTCTGGATGAACCTGCTCTTCTCGGCGGGGCTGGCGCTGGCGCTGCCCTGGTTCGTGGCGGGGGCGCTGGCGCATGCCTGGGTACCGGCGCGGGGGACGCTCTGGACCACCCATCATGCCTATGCCGTGCGGACCTTCTGGTTCGGGCTCCTCGGGATGCTGGCACCGCTGGTCGCGCCGGGGGTGGGGCTCGGCCTGCTGGCGGTGGTCTGGCTGTGGTGCGCGGCGCGGCTGGCGCGCGCCTGGCTGGCCTGGGAGCGGGAGGAGTGGATCACCGACCCGGGCCGCTTCGTGTAGCGGAACGGCCTCCGGCGGGGCGGGGGCGGCCAGCGTCCCGGGACGGGTGCCGCCGGCGCGCCGAACGAGGCGCCCCTCGCCCGGGACCTCCCGGGTCGCGCCGGCCCGGACGATGCCGGCCGGCGCTTGCGATGGCATCCGGCGGCGCGGGTCATCGGCTGCGCCGAACCGCCCGGGGTGATGCCGCGAGCGGCAACGGATGCCCCGGATCGGAGCAGCCGGGTCCCCCGGCCGGCGCCGGCACCAGGCCCGGCCTTTCTCCTTGTACTCGCCCGCCAATCGAGCGTTATTGCTTCGAAATGCCACCGATCTCCGCAGGGCCGACATGATATCAGCCGGGACGCGTGGCCGGCTCTGGTCGGACTGGCCCATGGCCTGGCACCTGTTCCTGCTCGTGCTCGGTGCCCTGCTGCCGCTCCTCGGCTTCGCGGGGCTCGCCACCTGGCGCTACGCGGAGGCCGAGCGCGGGCGGACCGAGACGGCCGCGGCCAATTCCGCCCGCGAGATCGCCGCCGGACTCGACATCTACCTCGCCGAGATGATCGCCACCGCGCGGGTGCTCGCCGGCTCGGAGGCGCTGATGGCGGGCGACCTCGCCGCCTTCCACCTGCGTGCCGTCGAGGCGGCGCGCCTGTCGCGCGGCGTCGTCTCGGTGCGCGATGCGTCGAGCCGGCAACTCCTCAACAGCGCCATCGCCTGGGGCGCGGCTTTGCCGGACCGGTCGAGCCTCGTGGCGGCCGATGCGGCGGCCGCCCGCACGCGCGGGCCCGTCGTGTCGGACGGTTTCGCCGGCCTCGTCGACCACTCCTTCCAGTTTGCCGTTGTCCTCCCGCTCTCGCCGCGGGAGGGGCCGGCGCGCTTCCTCAGCGTCTCGACCTCCGCCGCGCAGGTTCAGCAGGTGCTCGAGGGCGTGGTCACGCTGCAGCCGGGGGTCGTCAGCGGCGTGATGGACCGGGCCGGGAATTTCCTCGCCCGCAGCCCGGAGCCGGAGCGCTGGATCGGCCGCTCCGCCGGCCTCCTTCGTGGCCCGGCGGCGCGGGGTCCCGGAAGCGCGGCGGAGGGACCGGATGCCGCCGGCGTGCCGGACCGCCTGTTCACGCAGCGCTCGCCGGTCTCGGGCTGGGACGCGGTGGTGTGGGTACCGGGCGCCCTGCTACGCGCGCCCATGCTGGCGGCAGCCCGGCAGACGGCGCTCCTCGGGGCCGGGGCGCTCGCGCTCGCACTCCTCGTGGCGTGGCTCGGCGCAAGGCGGATCGGCGGCGCCGTCGCGGCCCTCACCACCGCCGCGGCGGCGCTGGAGCGCGACGGAACGGTCCCGCCCCTGGCCACGCCGGTGCGCGAGGCCAATCGGGTGGGGAAGGCGCTCGCCGCGGCGGCGCTGGAGCGCCAGGGCCGCGAGGCGGACCTGCGCCGGAGCGAGGCGCGGCTGCGCGA
This sequence comes from Paracraurococcus lichenis, assembly GCF_030657435.1. GTDB lineage: Bacteria > Pseudomonadota > Alphaproteobacteria > Acetobacterales > Acetobacteraceae > Paracraurococcus > Paracraurococcus lichenis. The sequence continues at coordinate 12,742 of NZ_JAUTWS010000022.1, forward strand.
GATGGCCGAGCGCGTGGACCTCGCCCTCGCCGCGGGCGCCATCATCGGCACCTGGAACTGGGAATTGCCGGCCGACCACTTCACGGCCGACGAGCGTTTCGCGCGCTCCTTCGGCCTGGACCCGGAGCGTTGCCGCGCCGGCCTCGGCATCGAGGAGGTGGTGGCGGGCGTGCATCCCGACGATATCGGCCGCCTGCGCGAGGCCATCGCGGAGGCGATCGCGCGCGGCGGCTCCTATTCCTGCCAGTACCGCGTGCGTCAATGGGACGGCGCCTATCGCTGGCTCGAGGCGAATGGCCGGGTCTATCTCGCGGCGGACGGCACGCCGCGCCGCTTCCCCGGCGTCCTGCTGGACATCGAGGAGCGGCGCGCGCTGGCGGCCGAGCGCGACCGGGCGGCGGCGCTGCTGCGCGCCTTCGCCGATGCCGTGCCGGGCGTGGTCTATGCCAAGGACCGCGAGGGCCGGATGCTGGTGGCCAATCGCGGCACGACCGCGCTGATCGGCAAGCCGCCGGAGTTCTACCTCGGCCGGACGGACCTGGAATTCCTCGACGACAAGGCCCAGGCCGAGGTGGTCATGGCGAACGACCGGCGCGTCATGGAGAGCGGGACGGCGGAGGTGATCGAGGAGGCGGTCAGCCGTCCCGACGGGACGCCCGCCATATGGCTCTCCACCAAGGCACCCTTCCGCGACGCCGAGGGACGGGTCATCGGCATCATCGGCGCCTCGCTCGACATCACCCTGCGCAAGGAGGCCGAGGCCGTGCTCGCGCGCGGCAAGGAGGAGCTGGAGCGCCTGGTCGAGGACCGCACGCGCGACCTGCGGGAGGCGCAGACGCGCCTCGCGCATGCGCAGCGCATGGAAGCCCTCGGACAGCTCGCCGGCGGGATCGCGCATGACTTCAACAACGTGCTGCAGGCGGTCAGCGGCGCCGCGCGGCTGATCGAGGCGCGGCCGGAGGATGTCGGGCGCGTGCAGCGCCTCGCGGCGATGGCGGCCGAGGCCGCCGCGCGCGGCTCCTCCATCACCCGCCGGCTGCTCGCCTTCTCGCGCCGGGCCGACCTGCGGGCGGAGCCGATCGAGGCGAGCGAGCTGCTGCGCGGCACGGCGGAGGTGCTGTCGCACACGCTCGGCGCGGGCATCGCGGTGCGCGTCGGGGCGCCGCCGGGCCTGCCGCTGCTCTTCGCGGACAAGGGGCAGTTGGAGACGGTGCTCATCAACCTCGCCACCAATGCGCGCGACGCCATGGCGGGGCGGGGGAGGATCGACCTCGCCGTCGAGGCCGCCGCGGTCGGCGCCGGCGACCCCGCCGGTCCGCCCGGGCTGCTGTCCGGGGATTATCTCCGCCTGTCGGTCACGGACACCGGCACCGGCATGCCGCCCGAGGTGCTGGCGCGGGCGACGGAACCCTTCTTCACCACCAAGGAGAGCGGCAAGGGAACCGGCCTCGGGCTCGCCATGGCGCGCGGCTTCGCCGAGCAGTCGGGCGGCGCGCTCGAGATCCGGAGTGCGGCCGGGCAGGGCACGACCGTATCGGTCTGGCTGCCGGTGCTGACCGAGGCGCCTGCCCTGCCCCCTCCGCTGCCGGCCCGGGAGAGGTCCGGGGGCCGGGCGCATGTGCTGCTCGTGGACGACGAGGCGGCCGTGCGGGAGGTCACCGCCGAGAGCCTGCGGGATGCGGGCTTCACCGTCACCGCCGTGGCGGGCGCGGCGGAGGCCCTGGCGCTGCTCGACGACGGCGAGCCCCTGGACCTCCTCGTCTCCGATCTCTCCATGCCCGGCATGGACGGCCTGGCCCTGATCCGCGAGGCGCAGCGCCGCAGGCCGCGCCTGCCGGCGATCCTGCTGACGGGCTTCGCGACCGACGCGGCGGAGATCGCGGTGGGTGGCGCCCTCAGCGGCGCCTTCTCGCTGCTGCGCAAGCCGATCGAGGGGCAGGCCCTTGCCGAGCGCCTGGATGCGTTGCTGGAAGGCGCGCGCGCCGAGGCGCCCCGCTTCGGCTGACCGTGCCGGCGGCCGGCATGGATGGACCTGGCGGCGGCGAGCGCATTCCCATGGCGCGGCCGGACCTCGCCGGGTGGGCGGCAAGCGACGCCTTCCGGGCGCGCGCCGGACCTGGTTGGCCGGCACGCGCGTCGTGGCGACCGCATACCAACGCACCTCGCCGTTCCCGAGGTGTTGGCCCTCCCCGCTCGTGCCAACGAATGACGTGCATTCCGGCCCCGGGTCGGCAGCCCGGGCTTCCCGTTGCGCCCTGCCCTCGACCGCGTGCTCAGGCGGCGGGAGGAGAGCCCCGCTCCATTCGCCCGCGTTGGATCATGCCGCGACGGGCACTGCGTGTCCCAGCCTGTCGAGCACCCCATCCACCTGGGCAATCGTCTCGGCATCCTGGCGGAACGCGATGGCGAGGACGCCGCCGCTCGCCCGAACCGCGCGCGCCGGAACCGCTCCACGCCGGTCCGAAAATTCCACCTGCAAGTCGGCGCCCGACGCAAGGTTCCAATCGGTCTGCAGGGCGGCACCGCCGCGCGAGATGTCCCTCACCACGGCCCCGACCTCGCCCTGGCCTGCGGAACGCAGCGTCACGCGCATGCCCTGGCCGGAGATGCGCTCGTAGCGGCGACGGTCATCCTCCCCGTCCTTCGCCATTGCCGCCAGGAAGTGGTCGACCTCGGAGCGCAAGGTGCAGGCCACCTGGCCCACGCCATCCGCCGCCTCCTGCACCTGCTGGCTGGTTTCGCCGGCCGATTTCGCGATGGCTGAAACTTCGTTCATGGCCCGCATCGCGCGGCTGGAGGCGCCGGCCACGTCCTGCACGCGGGCGGAGATGTCGCGCGTCGCAGCGCCCTGCTCCTCGACGGCAGCGGCGATGGCGGCGGCCACGTCGTCGACGCGGGCAATCGCCTCGACGGCGCCGCGCACCGCCAGGACGGCACCGTCGGTGGCGCTGCGGATGGAATGGATCTGCTGCCCGATTTCCTCGGTCGCCTTTGCCGTCTGCTCCGCCAGCGCCTTGACCTCGCCGGCCACCACCGCGAAGCCCTTGCCGGCCTCCCCGGCGCGGGCCGCCTCGATCGTCGCGTTCAGCGCCAGCAGGTTGGTCTGCCCGGCGATGTCGGTGATCAGCCGCACGACCTCGCCGATCCGCTGCGATGCCTCGGCCAGGCCGCCCACGGTCTCGTCGGTGACCTTCGCCCGCCCGACCGCCTCCCGCGCGGAACTCGCCACCTGCGTCACCCGCCGCGAAATCTCGTCGACACTCACCGAGAGTTCCTCCGTCGCGGCCGCGACCGCCGACAGGTTGCGCGAGGATTGCTCGCCTTCATGCGCCGTCGTCGACGCGCTCTGCTCGGTGCGCTGCGACGAGGCGGTCATCTCGGCTGCCGCGTCCCGCATGGTGGCCGCGGTCTGAGTCAGCCGCTGCATCACGCCCGAGATGCTGGTGCCGAAATCCGTCGTGTTGCGGTCCATGGCCGCCTGCCGGCGATCCTTGGCGGCACGCTCTGCGAGTTGGGCTGCCGCCATGCCGTCGGCCGCGTGCAATCCGGTGCGGCACTCCTCGAGCGCCCGCGCCATGTCGCCGATCTCGTCGCCCCGGGACTTCCAGGGCAGGTCGAAGCCGTAGTCGCGCGCGGCAAGGCGACGCATGGCCGCGGCCAGCCCGGTCACCGAACGTCCGACATGGCCGCCCAGCCAGAGCGCCGCCGCCACGCCGAGGGCGACCGCGCCCGCCAGGAGCAGGCCGATGAACCAGATGGCCTTCCGGTAGGCCGCCTCGCCCCGGTTGGCCGCCGCCTTCCCGGAGTCGGCGTTGAAGTCCCGGTCGCGCGACGCGGCGTCGCGGAACGCCGTGAACCCGCGCCGCCCCTCACCGAAATAGAAGGCGATGGCGGCATCCCTGTCGCCGCCGCGGACATAGGCCATGTTGCGGTCGGTGAGCGCGAGGTATTCGCGGAGGGTACGGTCGACCGTGTCGGCCAGCCGCTGCTCCTCGCCGGGCGAGATCAGTCCCTTGTAGTCGCGCCACGACGTCTCCAGGGCGTCCTGGGCGGCGACGAGCCGCTTCTCCTCCGCCGCCCTGACCTCCGCATTGGGCGCCAGCATGACCGTCGCCTGCAACTGGCGGTGCCTCGTCGCGATCTCGGTCATCCGTCCGAGCGCTGCGACGCTCGGCAGCCAGTTGTCGCGAATCTCGGCCGCTTCGCTGTTCAGGCCACGGAGCTCGATGACGGAGAAGCCGCCGACCGCGAGGATGAGGGCTATGAGCGTTCCGAAGGCCGCGAGCAGCTTGCTTCGGATGGACATGTGGTCGAACATCGGACCCCCGGGGGCGCAGGCGCTGTCACGCAGGCAGCGTCCGACGCGACGGATCGCCATCCTGCCCGGTTCTCGCGCAAGTTGCTTGCCCGAAACTTGCCCGAGGGCGCGCTCCGCTGGTCCTTCGGGCATTCGCCTGGGAACCAGGGATCTCCTCCGGCCGGGCGCCGCCGGCAGGAGCACGGCCGCCCTTGCTGGCTCATTCTTCTGTGATTTCGCGGTGCGGATTGCGTCCGTCCTGGCCGCGGTGCAACGCGCCCCTGCCCTGTCACGCGCGCGCCGCACCGCGACGGCCGCATGGGCCCCCGATGGCGCGCGCGGCAGGCCATCGCCTCCGGTCGCTACATGCCAGGGACGCAGACCTACCCCTGCCGGAGCGCGAGCAGCCGGTCCTCGGCCTCCGCCGGGTCCATCGAGAGCGCCTGCTCGGCAATCTCCCGCCCGAACCCGGCGCGCGCCAGCGCCGCCAGTGCCTTGAGACGCGCGGCGCGCGCGGCCTGCGGATCCTGGGGCGGCGGCTCCGGGGCGAAGGGCCCGATCCGCCGCCGGCGGCATTGCGCCAGCGCGGCGTCCAACTCGGCCTCCGCCGCCGGCAGCGCCGCGGCAGCCGTCCCGGCCGCCACGCCCTTCGCGCCGAGATGCGCCGCGATCGCCCGCCGGGAGCGGCCGGCGCGGGCCAGCCGCCGCGCCCGGCTTTCGGCGAAGGCGGCGTCGTCCACCGCCCCGGCCGCGACCATCGCCTTCGCCACCATGACCGCTGCCGCACGCGCCGCCGCGGCCTGCGGCGCAATCGCTTCGGGCGCGGCGCCCTCCATCTCCGCGCGGCGCGCCCAGCGGTCCACCCGGCGCTGCAACACGCGGCGCAGCCCTGCCTCGGTCGCCGCGAAGCGCGCGAGATGCGCCAGCGCCGCTTCGCGCAACGCGGCCTCTCCCGGCGCCGGACCGGCGGGGCGGGGCGGGCGGCGGGGCTTGCGGCTCGGTCTCGACTCCTCGGCCATGGCCGCAGATTGCCACGCCCGGCCCCGCGGGGCACAAGCCCGCGCTCGCACCACCAGCCGGAGACCCGCCATGGCCAGCTACCCGATCAACGGCCTCACCCTCGACCAGGCCAACACGATCATCGCCGCCGCCCGCGCCAGGGGGCGGGAGCTGGGCCTCCTGCCGCTGACGGTCGTGGTGCTCGACGCCGGCGGGCAGGTGAAGGCGATGCAGCGGGAGGATGGGTCCTCGCTGCTGCGTGAGGACGTGGCGCGGGGCAAGGCCTTCGGCGCCCTGGCGCTGGGCCTCGGCGGGCGGGAGCTGGCGCGCCGCGCGCAGGCCATGCCGGGCTTCATGAACGCGCTGTCGGACCTTGCCGGCGGCCGGGCCGTGCCGGTGCCGGGCGGCGTGCTGGCCTGCGATGCCAAGGGGGTGATCCTGGGTGCGGTCGGGATCAGTGGCGATGTCTCGGCGCAGGACGAGGTCTGCGCGGTTGCCGGCATCGAGGCGGCCGGTCTCAGGCCCGATACCGGCGACGCGGCCTGATCTTACCTGTCTGGACCTCCCCGCAGATGGTGGGCACCGCTGCTGAGGTGTTCGCCTTCGGGGAGGTCCGGCACGACCCTCGGCGCCTCCATCCGGCGCCCGGCTGCATCACCCCGGAGCAGATGGAGATCGCCGCAGCCTGACCATCCCCGACCCGGTGTCCGCACAAGCCGGGGATGTCCAGTCCTATGCGGCCCGCACCTCCGCGAGGAAGCCGTCCACCTGCGTCCGCAGCGCGGCCGAGCGGCGGGCGAGCGCGCCCGAGGCCTCCCGCACCTCCGCCGCGACCGCGCCCGTGCGGCCCGCGCCCTCGGCCATGCCCGCGGCGCGCCGCGCCGCCTCATCGCTGTTGGAGGCCGCGCCCGACACCGCCCGGCCGATCTCCCGCGTCGTCGCCGCCTGTTCCTCGGCCGCCGCGGCGACCGCCGCCGTCACGCCGGCAAGCTGCTCGACCGAGCTGCCGATGCCGCGGATCGCCTCCACGGCCTGCTCGGTCGCGCGCTGCATCTCGGTGATCTGCTGGCCGATCTCCTCGGTGGCGCGGGAGGTCTGGGCAGCGAGCTGCTTGACCTCGCTCGCCACCACCGCGAAGCCCTTGCCGTGCTCGCCGGCCCGCGCCGCCTCGATGGTCGCGTTCAGCGCCAGCAGGTTGGTCTGCGCCGCGACATCGGCGATCATCTGCACCACGTCGCCGATGCGCCTTGCCCCTTCGGACAGCGCGCCCATCGCCTCGTTCGTCGCATGGGAAGCAGCAGAGGCGTCGTTCGCCCGCCCGGCCGCCTCGGTGACGCGGGCGGCAACCCCCGCGACGCTGGCGGCGAGCTGCTCGGCCGCCGCGGCGAGCGCCTGCACCTCGGTCGAGGCAGTGCCGGCGGCGCCCGCCGTGGCCGTTGCCTGGGTGGTGCCGTCCGCGGCGAGGCCGGTCATCCGTTCCGCCGTGCTGTCGAGCTCGGCGGCTGCCGCCGCGACGGCCTGCAGCGCCTCCGTCACGGCGCCCTCGAAGTCGCGGGCCAGCGCATCCAGCCGCGCCGCCCGCGCCTCGAGCAGTCGGCGCTGCTCGACCTCGGCGTCGCGCCGGGTGGCCAGCTCGTCCCGCATGCGCGCCAGCGCCCGCATCAGCGTCGCGCGCTCGTCCACGCCCTCGACCGGGATGGCGGCGGCGAGGTCGCCGCCGGCGACGCGGTCGGCCGCGGTCACGGCGTCCCGGAAGCCTTCCGCCACCCGCCGTCCGACCCGGCGCGCGACCAGGGTGCCGCCGGCCAGCGCCGCCAGCAGCACCGCCAGCAGCAGGGCCTGCACCAGCGTGCCGGTGCTGCTCGACAGCGCGCTCTGCCGCTCCGCCGCGGCGCGGCGGGCGGCGACCGCGTCCTCCACGTCGCGCCGGATGGCGTCGCGCTGGTCGGCCAGCAGCTCGTCCCGCAGCAGCGCCTCCCGCGCGCGGGTGCCGAGGCCTGGGATGCGCGCCGCCGTCTGCTCCGCCCAGCCGGAGACGCGCTGCGCCAGCGCGGCGAATTCCGGCGCATGCGCCGCGGCGGCGGCCAGCGACGCCTGCAGCGCCGCGAGCTCGGCCCGGAAGGCCTGGCCCTGGCGGGCGGCGGCCGCGGGCTCGGCGGTGCGCTGCGCCGCCTGCGCCGCGCGGTCGGCGCGCTCGAAGGCCAGCAGCGCGGTCTGCGCCGCCTGCACCGTGGCGAATTCCAGGTCGTGCATGTCCCGCGCGGCTGAGGCCATGACGCGCACCCCGATCGTGGCGACGCCCCCCTCCAGGGCGCAGAGCGCGACGAGCAGGCCGAAGCCGATGGTCAGCCGGCGGCCGAAGGTCATGGCGGCGCTCCGGCGGTTCAGGGTTCGACGGTCAGGGTCAGGCGCATGCGCGGATGCACCGCGCAGCGGATATCGACGGTGCCGGGCGTGGCGAAGGCGCGCTCCACGCTCTCCCCGGGCTTCGCCATGCCGAGGTTGAAGGCCTGGCCTTCCGTCCGGCTGTAGACGTTGTGGGCGAGCTGGTCGTCGTTGCGGAAGACCACCTGCGTGCCGGCGCGCAGCGTCAGCGTGCCGGGGGCGAAGCTGCTGTTGGCCTGCCGCACCTCGACCCGCGCCGGGGCGGCGGTGGCGAGGCTCCAGGCCGAGAGGCCGGCGAGGGCCAGCGCCGCCGCATGCAGGGCGGGCCAGGCGAGGCGGCGGGAGAGGGTGCGGATCATGCGCGTCATCCTGTGCGGGTCACCGGGGCAGGGCGGGCGCCGCGAAATCCTGCGGCGGGGAGGTGAGCGTCTGCAGGAAGGCGACGAGGTCGGCGCGCTCGTCCGCGGTCAGCGAGAAGGGCTTCATCTCGTTGGAGAGGCTCGGGCGCTGGAGGCGGCGGTGCTCGTAATGCTCCGTCACGGCCTCGAGCGTCGGGAGCGAGCCGTCATGCATGTAGGGGGCGCGGCGGGCGATGTCGCGCAGGCCGGGCGTCTTGAAGGCGTGGCGCAGCGCCTCGAAGCCCTCGAGGAAGCCCTCCCGCCCGCGGTCCTCGCCCGGCAGGCCGATGTCGTGGAAACTGTCGTCGGTGAAGTTCCAGCCCTTGTGGCAACGGGCGCAATGGGCGCGGTCGTTGAACACCATCAGGCCGCGCTTCGCGGCATCCGGGATCGCCGCGTCATCGCCCTCCACCCAGCGGTCGAAGGGCGAGCGGCCGGAGACCACGGCGCGCTCGAAGGTGGCGATCGCCGCGGCGATGCCGTCGAGGGCGATGCCGCGGCCGGGGAAGGCGGCCTCGAAGAGCGGGCGGTAGCCCGGGATGGCGGCGAGCTTGGCCGGGAGCCGGTCGAGCGGCTGGTTCATCTCGCCGGCCGCGGCGATGGGGCCGAGCGCCTGCTGCTCCAGCGTGTCCGCCCTGCCGTCCCAGAAGAAGGAGGCGCCCCAGGCGGCGTTCAGCACCGAGGGAGTCCGCCGCCCGAGCTGCAGCATGCCATGGCCATGCGCCAGCGCCTGGCCGTCCCCCCAGCCGAAGGAGGGATTGTGGCAGGAGGCGCAGGAGAGGAGGTTGGAGCCCGACAGCCGCGGGTCGAAGAACAGGATGCGCCCGAGCAGCGCCTTCTCCGGCGTGAAGGGGTTGGCGGCGGGATAGGGGATCTCGGCCGGGCGGCGATAGCTCTGGCGCAGTTCCTCGATCCGGGAGGCAGGAGCGGCCGGGCCGCCGGCACGCTGCGATTGCGCGCTGCCGCCCTGGGCGAGCAGCAGGGCGGCGAGGCCTGCGACGAGCATCCGTCTCATGGCAGTTTGGGGGTCGTCTTGGGCATCCGCGTCAGGCTAGCGGTAGCGCCTTGCCGGTAGATTAAACCGCCACCCTGCCGCTCCGGCGAGCGCGGCGGCCTGCCGCAAGCGGGATCGCCCGACGCGTGCCGATGACCGAAGGGCCGGAGGTCTGAATCGGCTCGCCCAACATAGAAGGCGTGCCCCGGCGCCGCAGGCGCCATGCGCGTCTCGCGGGTTGCATGGGACGTGATAACCGACCAATTTGGTCCGGAAAGACGAACGCCAGGATATCGCAGCCATGTTCATCGAGACCGAAGGCACGCCCAATCCCGCGACGCTGAAATTCCTCCCCGGCCGGGAGGTCCTGGGCGAGCGCGGCACCGCCGACTTCGCCAGCGCCGAGAGCGCCGCGCGCAGCCCGCTCGCCGCCCGCCTCTTCGCCCTGCCGGGTGTGGCCCGCGTCTTCCTCGGCAGCGACTTCGTGACGGTGACCGAGGACGGCTCGCAGGGCTGGCAGTCGCTGCGCGCCCAGGTGCTCGGCGCCATCATGGACCATTTCGTCGCCGGCCTGCCGGTGCTGGAAGGCGCGGGCGAGGATGGCGAGGGCGACTACGACCCGGCCGATGCCGAGGTGGTGGAGCAGATCAAGGACCTGCTCGATACCCGCGTCCGCCCGGCGGTCGCCGGCGATGGCGGCGACATCGTCTTCCGCGGCTACCGCGACGGCATCGTGCGGCTGCACCTGCAGGGCGCCTGCTCGGGCTGCCCTTCCTCCCGCGCCACGCTGAAGCACGGGGTCGAGAACATGCTGCGCCACTACGTGCCGGAGGTGGTGGCGGTGGAGCAGGTCGAGGCCTGAGCCGCCACGGCCGGCCTGCCGGGCGCCGTGCCCCGCCGGGGCGCGAGCCCCAGCAGCGGCCGCAGCGGCGGGATGCGCCGGCCGGCCTCGAAGCCGAGGCCGCAGGCGGCGAGGGTCGCCAGCAGCACCAGGCCGGCCTCCGCCACGGCCGGCAGGCCGAGCGGCTTCAGCGCATGCGCGGCCAGGATGATCGCCGTCTGGTGCAGGATGTACCAGGGGAAGACCGCCTCCGTCAGGTAGCGCCGCAGCGGCCCGTCGCCCCGGACGTAACGGTGGGCATAGCCGAGCAGCGCCGCCACCGCGCACCACTGGTCGATCCCCTGCGCGAGGTGGCGGAGGACCAGCCAGTCCGGCCCGGGCGGCACCCCCGGTTCGCGCAGCGCCTGCAGGACGAGGATCGCCGCATAGGCCGCCAGCGCCAGGGCCAGCGCCAGATGGCGCCAGCGGACCAGCGCCGCCCAGACCGGCGCCGAGCGGGCCAGCACGAAGCCGAAGAGATAGACCTCGCCATAGGCCGCATGCGCCCAGCCGTCGTCGAGCAGGGCATGGGTCTCGCCGAAGCGGGGGAAGAGCAGGAGGCGGGCCGCGGCCAGCAGCAGGGCGGGCCATAGCAGCACGCCGATGCCGCCGCAGGCCGCCGTGCCCGCCGCCTCCAGCCGCCGCAGCAGGCCGGGCGCCGCGGCGAGCGGCACCGCCAGCAGCAGCGAATAGGCCAGCACATAGGCGACGAACCAGAGGTGGTTCCAGGTCGGCAGGATCAGGCAGCGGCCGGTGCCGCAGAACTCCAGGCCGAAGGCCAGGTAGTGGTCGTGGTAGAAGGCCGCGAAGCTCCCGGCATAGCCGGCGCGCTCCACCGCCTCGAGATAGCTCTGCGGCGGGACCACGACGAAGATACCGAAGAGCAGCGGCGGCAGCAGCCGGCGGAGGCGGCCCGCCGCCAGGCCAGAGGCGGTCATCCGCTCCGCCATCAGCCGCGTCACCGCGCCCGAGACCAGGAAGAGCAGCGAGAGCCGCCAGGGATTGGTGGCCAGCATCACGGGCTCGAGCGCGACGAGCCGATGGGCGCTCTTCACATGGAAGTCCCAGGGCACGTAGAGCATGCCGATGTGGTAGAGGATGAGCAGCCCGAAGGCGCCGATCCGCAGCCAGTCGAGATCGATCCGCCGTCCGGCCGCCCTGCCGCCCCCGATTATGCCGATCCCTGCCATGCCGCCCCATTCCTTGTCGCCGCTCACCATGCCCGCGATCCCCCGTCCGGAGGCCCGCATCGGAGCCGCCCCGCCGCGGGGCGTCGAGCCGGCGGGGGATGCCCGGCCGCCCGGCGGGGATGGCGGGACGGCGGCCGGGACGGATGGCGGGCCGGGCGGGACGAGCGGCGGCGCGCCGGCCTGGCTCCTCGCCGCCACCGGGGCGCTCGTGCTCGCCACCTGCCTGGTCAATGCCCTCTCGCTCGCGCAGGACGCGGCGCGGCGGGGGGAGGCGGCGGGGCTGGCGAAGCCGCTGCTCTGCGAGGCGACGAGCGGGCTCGTCATCCTGCTGCTGCTGCCGGTCCTCGCGCGCGGCATCGCCCTGGCGCGGCGGGAGGTGGGGCGGCCGCTCCGGCTCGGCCTGGCGCTGGCGAGCCTCGGCCTCGGCTTCTTCGGCCTGCATGTGCTGGGCATGGCCGGGCTGCGCGGCGCCGCCTTCGCCGCGCTCGGCGAGCCCTACCGGTTCGACGCCTCGGCCGCCGGCCTGGTCTATGAGCTGCGCAAGGACCTGCTGTCCTTCGCCATGCTGGGCGCGGCCTTCTGGATCGGCGCGCGGCCGGCGCGTCCGCCCGCCCTGCCGCCGCCGCCGGCGCCGCCCGCGACGCTCTGGCTGCGGGACGGCGCCTCCAGCATCCGGATCCGGCCGGCGGAGATCCTCTGGGTCGGCTCGGCCGGCAATTACGTGGAGTACCGGCTGCGCGACGGCCGGCAGCACCTGATCCGCGGCACGCTGCAGGCGGAGGAGGCGCGGCTCGCCCCGCATGGCATCCGGCGCGTCCACCGCACCCGGCTGGTCAACCCGGCCGCCATCGCGGCGATGGAGCCGCGTGCCTCGGGCGAGGTGCTGCTGCGGCTGGAGGGCGGGGAGACCCTGCTGGCCAGCCGGCGCTACCGGGCCGGGCTGGCCGGGCTCGGCTGACGCGGTACTGCCGGAGCCGGGCGCGGCCCGATTCCGCCCCGCGGCGATCTGCTCTAAAGCCGCCGCCACAAGGAGACCCGCCGATGCCCCAGGATGGCCAGCTCGACGATGCCGCGCGCGACCTGCTCTTCCGCAATGCCCGCACCCATTACAAGTGGCAGGACCGGCCGGTCCCGGACACCGTGCTGCAGGAGTTCTACGACCTGCTGAAATGGGGCCCGACCAGCGCCAATTGCTCCCCGGCCCGCTTCGTCTTCATCCGCACCAGGGAGGGGAAGGAGAAGCTCCGCCCCACCCTCTCGCCCGGCAATGTCGAGACGACCATGGCCGCGCCGGTCACGGCCATCGTGGCCACCGACAGCAAGTTCTACGAGCAGCTTCCCACCCTCTGGCCGCAGGCCGACATCAGGGGCTGGTTCGCCGACAACTGGTCGCTGGCCGACCAGACCGGCACGCGCAACGGCACGCTGCAGGGCGCCTACCTGATCCTGGCGGCGCGGGCGGTCGGCCTCGATTGCGGCCCGATGAGCGGCTTCGACAATTGGAAGGTGGACGAGGCCTTCCTCACCGGCACCAACTGGCGGTCGAACTTCCTGGTCAATCTCGGCTATGGCGAGCCGGAGGGGCTGCCGCCGCGCAACCCGCGCCTCGCCTTCGACGAGGCCTGCCGGCTGGAATAGCCGGCGCCCGGGCTACCCGCCCGGGCAGCCCTGCGCCTCGACATAGAGCGCATAGACCGACTGGCTCGCCGTCATGAAGAGCCGGTTGCGCTTGCGGCCGCCGAAGCAGAGGTTGGCGCAGCGTTCCGGCAGCAGGATGCGGCCGATCAGCGTGCCGTCGGGCGCGAAGACGGCGACGCCGTCGCGGCCCGGCCCGCCGGTCATGCCGGCCCAGACATTGCCCTCCGTGTCGCAGCGGATGCCATCCGCCCAGCCCGGCTGGTCGTCGAAGAAGAGGCGGCCGTTCACCGCGCGGCCGTCCTCGATGTCGTAGACCCGCGTGATGCGCGGGCCGCCGGGCGTGTCCACCACATAGAGCCGGCGCTCGTCCGGGGAGAAGCAGAGGCCGTTCGGCCGCGCCATGTCGTCGATGGCGATGGAGAGGCCGCCGCTTGCCGGATCGTACCTGTAGACGCGGAAGGGCAGTTCCTGCGGCGCCTTGTCGCCGAGGTAATTGCCGCGGATGCCGGCGCCGTTGTCGCTGAACCAGATGGTCCCGTCCGACTTCACAACCACGTCGTTCGGCCCGGTCAGGCGCGTGCCGCCGAAGGCCTCCGCCAGCACGGTGACCGTGCCGTCATGCTCAGTGCGGGTCAGGCGGCGCGTGCCGAGCTCGCAGGTGACCAGCCGTCCCTGCCGGTCGCGGGTATTGCCGTCCGGATAGCCCGCGGGCTGGCGCAGGGTGGCGACGGCGCCGGTGATCTCGTCCCAGCGCAGCAGCGCGTCGTTCGGGATGTCGGAGAAGAGCAGGTAGCGCCCGTCACCGTAATAGATGGGCCCCTCGGTGAAGCGGAAGCCGGTGGCGATGCGCTCGATCGCGGCATGGCCGAGCTTGATCGCCTCGAAGCGCGGGTCGAGCACGAGCACGTCCGGATCGGGGTAGCGGATCGGCGCGCCCGAATCCCAGCGCGCCGCCTGCCTGCTGTCCTGCTGCATGCCGGGTCCCCCTCCCTCAGCCCTGCTCGATCGGCAGGCTCTCGTCCTTCGCCCATTCGCTCATGGAGGCGTCGTAGACCGCGAGGTCGCGGTAGCCGAGCTGGTGCAGCAGGAAGGCATCCAGCGTCGCCGCGATGCCGCCGCCGCAATACAGCAGGATGCGCCGGGACGGGTCGGCGCCGACCACCTGGAAGGCCTGCGCCACCGCCTCCGGCGGCCGGAAGGTGAGGCTGGCGGGGTCGAGCAGCGCGGCGGCGGGCACGTTCACGCTGCCGGGGATGCGGCCCGGGCGGCCGTAGCGCGGGATCTCGCCCCGGTGCAGCTCGGGCGAGAGGGCATTGATGCTGCAGGCGCCGGCATCGCCTATCGCGGCCTGCATCGTCTCCTTGCCGACGAAGAGGCCGGGGCGCGGCCGGGCCTCGAGTTGCGCCGGCGGGTAGCGCGTCTCCGCCGCCTCCAGCGGGCGTCCCTCGACGCTCCACTTGTCGAAGCCGCCATCCAGCACCGCCGCATCGTCGAAGCCGATGGCGCGCAGCATCCACCAGACCCGCGTCGCCCATTGCGGGTTCTTGCGGGAATAGAGGACCACGCGGCTGTCCTGCCCGATCCCCTTGGCCGCGAAACGTGCCGCCAGGTCCTCCGGCGCCGGCATGGTGACATTGAAGCGGCTGGAGGTGTCCGACAGCTCCCCCTGCAGGTCGAGGAAGCCGGAGCCGGGGATGTGGCCCTTGTCGTAGTCGGCGCGGCCGCTCTCGACGCGGTAGGGCCGGCCGGTGCCGGTCTCGTAGATCAGGTAGGTCGTGCAGTCGAAGACGCGCAGCCCGGGCGCGGCGAGGTTGGCCGCCAGCCACTCCGTCGTGACGATGGCCTCGGGATGGGCGTAGCGCGGCGTCTCGGGCATCGGCGTCTCCTCCGGGCCGTTCTTGCGGCCCAAGCAAACCGCTTGAGGTTTGCGCTCTGACATGGACCACACCGAGGGTGCACCCGCCGCGCGGCCGGCGGCAAGCGAGCGCCGGTCAGGCCTCGCCGAGCAGGTGCAGCACCAACTCGCGGCGATGCGGGCTGGTCCGGTGCTCGTAGAGGTAGATCCCCTGCCAGGTGCCGAGCACCGGCCTCCCCTCCGCCACGGGGATGGAAAGCTGGGTCTGGGTCAGCGCGGCGCGGATATGCGCCGGCATGTCGTCCGGCCCCTCCTCCTCGTGCCGGTAGCGGCCGTCGCCGCCATCCGGCACCAGGCGGCGCAGGAAGGTCTCCAGGTCCGTCCGGACATCCGGCGAGGCATTCTCCTGCACCAGCAGGGAGGCCGAGGTGTGCCGGCACCAGAGGGTCAGCAGCCCGGTGCCGAGGCCCGTGCCGGCGACCCAGCCGCGGACCTCGCGCGTGATCTCGGTCAGGCCGCGGCCGCGCGTCGCGACCTCGATGCGGTGCAGCCGCTGTTCCATGCCTCGGCTCCTTGCCAGGCGCGCCCGCGCGGGCGCCATATTCCGGTGGGGAGGATGCCATGCCAGTCATCGACGCACAGGTGCATGCCTATGAGCGCAACCATCCGGGCCGCCCCTGGGTGGAGGCGCTGCACGGCCCGCCGGAGGTTACCGGCGACGACATGGTCGCCGCCATGGATGCGGTGGGCGTGGACGGCGCGCTTCTCGTCTCCGTCCACACCATGTACCGCTACGACGCCAGCTACGCGATCGAGGTGCAGCGGCAGCATCCCGGCCGCTTCGCGCTGATCAAGCCGGTGGACCCCGCCGATCCGGGCGTCGGGGAGACCATCGCCGACTGGGTGGCGACGCCGGGGACGGTCGCGATCCGCATCATGCTGCGCGGCGCCGTGCCGAGCGACCCGGCAGATCCCGGCATCAACCGCGTGCTGGCCGCTGCGGCGCGGCATGGCATGCCCGTCAACCTGCTGGCCTGGGGGCGGCTGGACCAGGTCGCCGAACTGGCCGCGCGGAATCCGGACACGCTGCTGGTCGTCGATCATCTCGGGCTGCAGCAGCCCTTCGAGCCGCCCGTGCCGGCGCAGCCCTGGGCCGACCTGCCGAAGCTCCTGGCCCTGGCGCCGCACCCGAATGTCGCGGTGAAGGTCACCGGCGCCTGCACCCTCTCGCACCGGCCCTTCCCCTATGACGACATCTGGGACCCGCTCGGCCGCATCTTCGACGCCTTCGGGCTGGAGCGGTGCCTCTGGGGCACCGACTGGACCCGGGCGGTCGCCTTGCTGAGCTATGCCGATGCGGTGGAGGCCTTCCGCCGGACCGACCGGCTCTCCGACAGCGACCGTGCCATGCTGATGGGCGGGGCGGTGCAGCGGGTCTATGGCTGGGCGCCCGCGGCGGGCTGACCGCGCGCCCCGGCATGGGCGGCCGCGGCGCCGTCCAGCGGGCATCGCCGCATCGCGTCCAACCCTCTAGGGCAGCGCCGCCATCGCCCGGCGCGCCGTGGAGCCCCGCACCACGCAGCGGCCGCCGAGCATCACCTTGCGCACCGGCGCCTCCGGCGTCCGCAGCCGGTCGAAGAGCAGGCTCATCGCCACGCGGCCGATCTCCTGCAGGGGCTGCTCGATCACCGTCAGCCCGGGTTCGACCAGCCCGGTCCAGGACTCGTTGTCGAAGCCGGCGAGCGCCAGGTCCTCCGGGATGCGCAGGCCCGCGGCGCGGATGGCCTGCAGCAGGCCCATCAGCAGCAAGGAGTTGCTGGCGATCACCGCCTCCGGCCGCGCCGGCCCCGCGAGCAGCGCGGCCAGCGCCGCCTCCGCCGCCGCGACCTGCGGCAGGGCGAATTCCTCCCGCGCATCCAGCCCATGCCGCGCCATGGCGGCGCGGTAGCCGGCCGCGCGCTCCACGCCGGTGCCGCTGGTCCGGCCGAAGACGCCGGCAATGCGCCGGCAGCCCTGCGCCACCAGGTGGTCCACCAGCGCCGCGCTGGCCGCGGCATTGTCCAGCAGCACGCTGTCATACCGCCCGGGCGGGCCGGGGCGGTCGATGAGGACCACCGGCATCGCCAGGGGCTGGCGGGCCAGGCGCTCCGCCGTCACCAGGGTCGGCGCCAGGATCAGGCCGGTGACCCGCTCCTCCTGCATCAGCCGGAGATAGATCGCTTCCCGCTCGGGATCCTCGTCCGTGTTGCAGAGGATGACGCGCAGCCCGGCCTGGTAGGCGGCCTCCTCCACCGCCCGGGCGACGCCGGTGAAGAAGGGGTTGCCGATATCGGCGACGACCAGCCCGACGGTGCCCGTCTCCTGCGAGCGCAGCCGCCGCGCCGCGAGGTTCGGCCGGTAGCCGGTCGCCCGCACGGCCTCCAGCACCTGGGCGCGCAGCGCCTCGCTCACTGGCCCCTTGCCGAGGGCGCGGGAGACGGTGGCCGGGGAAACCCCGGCGGCCTTGGCAACGTCCTTGATGCTGGCGGTCATGCCCGCGGGCTCCGCGGGACTGGGATCGGTTTCACCATGACCGCCCAAGACTGCCGGTCCGAGACGGCGGCTTCAATCGGGAAACCGCGCCCATCCTCAGATTCCCTTTGACAGAGTGACTGAAAACGATTTCATTCACGCCCAATAACCCAGGCAGGAACGTCCCCATGGCCCAGCCCGCCGCCTCCCCCATGCCGATCGCCCGCGAGCTGGTGCGGCTCGATGCCCGACCCGCCGGCAAGGCGGCCGCCATCGCGGAGGCCGGGCAGCTCCTCGCCGCCGCGGGCTGCGTCGATGCCGGCTATGCCGAGAGCATGGGCAGGCGGGAGCAGGCGGCGAACACCTTCCTCGGCCATGGCGTCGCCATCCCGCACGGCATGGGGGAGGACCGCGGCCTCGTCCGCCGCAACGGCCTCGCCATCCTGCAGGTGCGCGACGGCATCGAATGGAATCCCGGCCAGATCGCGCATCTCGTCATCGGCATCGCCGCGGCCTCCGACGAGCACATCGCCATCCTCCGCCGCCTCACCCGCCTGCTGAACGACCCCGCGACGCTGCAGCGGCTCTTCACCACCGAGGATCCGGAGGCGATCATCGCCGCCCTCGGCGCCGAGCCCGCCGCCGCCCCGCCCGGCGTCCCGGCCAACGACCTCGCCGAGCGCTTCGACTGGGTGGTGGACTACCCCACCGGCCTGCATGCCCGGCCCGCCACCCGCTGGGTGGAGGCGGCGCGCGCCACCGGCTGCCGCATCCAGGTCCGCCATGGCGAGCAGGCGGCGGATGCGGCCGCGCTGGTCGGCCTGCTGCAGCTCGGCCTCCGCGCCGGGGACCGCGTCACCGTCTCGGCCGAGGGGCGCGATGCCGCCGCGGCGCTGGCGCGGATGCGCGCCGCCATCACCGGCCTGAGCGCGCAGGAGAAGGCCGATGCGGCGCTCGCCGCGCAGCGCGCCGCCGCCCCCGTCCGCGGCTGGGAACCCGCGGGACGCCTGGTCTCGCTCCCGGGCATCGCCGCCAGCCCCGGCCTCGCCATCGGGCGCGTGCATGTGCTGGCGGATGCCGAGGCCGCCATCCCCGACACCCCCCTGCCGCTCGCCGAGGGCGGCGCCCGGCTGGAGGCGGCGATCCGGGCCACCCGCGCCCAGCTCACGGCGCTGGAGGACGACACCGCCCGCCGCCTGGGCCCGGGCGAGGCTGCGATCTTCCGCGCCCATGCCGGGCTCCTGGACGACCCGGACCTGATCACCCTGACCTGCCAGTTGATGGTGGAGGGGCACGGCCTCGCCTGGTCCTGGCACCAGGCGGTGGAGCGCGTGGCGGGCGGCCTCGCCGCCCTCGGCAACCCGGTGCTGGCCGGCCGCGCCGCCGACCTGCGCGACGTCGGCCGGCGGGTGCTCGGGCAGATCGACCCGGCGCTCGCCGGCGGCACGCTCTCGGACCTGCCGGAGGGGCCGGTGATCCTGGTCGCCGAGGACCTCGCGCCCTCCGATACCGCCGGGCTCGACCCCGCCAAGGTGGTGGGGCTGGCGACCGCGGCGGGCGGCCCGACTTCCCACACCGCCATCCTCGCCCGCACTCTCGGCCTGCCGGCCCTGGTCGCCGGCGGGCGCGCCCTGCTCGACCTCAGGCCGGGGACGCAGGCGGTGCTGGATGGCAGCGCCGGCCTCCTGCATCTCGACCCCGGGGAGGCCGACCTCGCCGCCGCCCGCGCCTGGATGGAAGCGCAGCAGGAGCAGCGGGCGCGCGAGGCGGCGCGGCGGGCCGAGCCGGCGGTGACGCGCGACGGGCACCGGGTCGAGGTCGCCGCCAACATCAACCTGCCGGACCAGGCGGATTTCGCCCTGGCCCAGGGCGCCGAGGGCGTCGGGCTGATGCGCACCGAATTCCTCTTCCTCGAGCGCGGCGAGACGCCGGACGAGGAGGACCAGCACCGCATCTACCGGGCCATGCTGGAGGCGCTGCAGGGCCGGCCGCTGATCGTCCGTGCCCTCGACATCGGCGGCGACAAGCAGGTGCCGCATCTCCGCCTGCCGGTGGAGGCCAACCCCTTCCTCGGCGTCCGCGGCGCCCGGCTGCTGCTGCGCCGGCCGGACCTGCTGGAGCCGCAGCTCCGCGCCCTCTACCGCGCCGCCGCCGGCGGCGGGCCGCTCTCCATCATGTTCCCCATGGTGACCTCGGTGCCCGAGGTCATCGCCCTGCGCGCCGCCTGCGAGCGGATCCGCGCCGAGCTCGGCGCGCCCGAAGTGCCGGTCGGCATCATGGTCGAGGTCCCGGCGGCCGCCGTGCAGGCCGATGCCCTGGCGAAGCACGTCGACTTCTTCTCGGTCGGCACCAACGACCTGACGCAATACGTCCTCGCCATCGACCGGCAGAACCCGGAGCTCGCGCCGGAAGCCGACAGCCTGCACCCCGCGGTGCTGCGCCTGATCGCTCAGACGGTGGAGGCGGCGACGCGCCACGGCCGCTGGGTCGGCGTCTGCGGCGGCCTCGCGGGCGAGCCCTTCGGCGCGGCGCTGCTCGCCGGCCTCGGCGTCGCCGAGCTCTCCATGACCCCGCGCGACATCCCGGCGGTGAAGTCGGTGCTGCGCGGCGCGACGCTCGCCGGGCTGCGCGACCTCGCCGCGCGGGCCACCGCCTGCGGCACGGCGGCGGAGGTGAAGGCGCTGGAGCCCGAGCTGCTGGCCATGACCCGGCCCGCGGCGCAGGAGGCCGCCTGATGGCCGCGCCCTTCGTCACCCTCTCCCTCAACCCGGCGATCGACCAGACGGTGGAGCTGGAGGCGCTGCTGCCGGGCGCGGTGAACCTGGCGCGCGGCGCGGTGCGGCATGCCGCGGGGAAGGGGATCAACGTCGCGGCCTGCCTGGCCGACTGGGGTGCCAAGGTGACCGCGACCGGGCTGCTGGGCGAGGCGAACGACGCGCCCTTCCGCGCCCTCTTCGCCGGGCGCGGGATCACCGATTGCTGCCTCCGCATCCCCGGCGAGACGCGGACCAACATCAAGCTGCTGGACCGCGCGGCGGGCGCGACGACCGACATCAACCTGCCGGGCACCGCGCCCCCGGCCGAGGCGCTGGATGCGGCGCTCGCCCCGCTGCATGCGGCGACCGGGCCGGGGACCGTCGCGGTGCTCGCCGGCAGCCTGCCGCCCGGCCTCCCGGCCGAGACCTATGCCGAGCTGGTCGCCCTGCTGACCGAGCAGGGCGCGCGCGTCGTGGTCGATGCCAGCCGCGCGCCGCTCGCGGCCGTCCTCGGCGCCCCGGTGCTGCCGCAGGCGGTCAAGCCGAACCGGCATGAGCTGGAGGGTTGGGCCGGCCAGCCCCTGGCGGAGCGGGAGGCGCTGCTGGCCACCGCCCAGGCGCTGGCGGCGCGCGGCATCGCGCTGGTCGCGGTCTCGCTCGGGGCCGAGGGGGCGCTCTTCGTGACGAAGGACGGCGCCGTGCAGGTCCGCCCGCCGGCGATCGCGGTCACCAGCAGCGTCGGCGCCGGCGATGCCATGGTGGCCGGGATCGCCGCCGGCCTGGCGGAGAACCTGCCGCTGGAGGCGCTGGCCCGCCGCGCCGCCGCCTTCTCCGCCGCCAAGCTGCAGCGCACCGGCGCCGGCCTGCCCGGCCGCGCCGCGGTCGAGGAGATCGCCGCCGGCCTCACCGCCGAACCCCTGGCCTGACCGCCACAACGAGGAGGAAACCCGAATGTCCGGAGTGATCGCCGTCGTCGAGGCGGGCGACAGCCCCGTCCAGGCCATGCTGGCGGCCGAGGCGCTGCGCCAGGCGGCGCGGCGGGAGGGGCGCGACCTGCCGGTGGAGGTGCGGACGGAGCGCGGCGTGCTCTCCCCGCTGCCCGCGGCGCCCGAGGCCGAGGCGCTGCTGCTGGTCGGCGAGGCCGCCCACCCGCCCGAGGGGCTGGACCGGCTGCATGCCGTGCGGGCGCGGATCGAGGAGGTGCTGGCCGATGCCGCCGGCGTGCTGGCCCGCGCGCTGTCCGCCTCCCCCGCGGCCGGCGCGTCGGCGCCCGCGGCCGGCAGGCGCATCGTCGCCATCACCTCCTGCCCCACCGGCATCGCCCATACCTTCATGGCGGCCGAGGGGCTGGAGCAGGCGGCGAAGGCGCTGGGCCACAGCATCAGGGTCGAGACCCAGGGCTCGGTCGGCGCGCAGAATGCGCTGACGCCCGAGGAGATCGCCGCGGCCGACCTGGTGCTGATCGCCGCCGACACCCAGGTCGACCTCTCCCGCTTCGGCGGCAAGCCCGTCTTCCTCAGCGGCACCAAGCCGGCGATCAACGGCGGCCAGGCGCTGGTCGCGCGCGCCTTCGCCGAGGCCAGGCCGCATGGCGAGGCGCATGCCGCCGCCGCGCCGGCGCCGGCGCCGGGCAAGAAGCCGCTCACCGGCCCCTACAGGCACCTGATGACCGGCGTCTCCTTCATGCTGCCCTTCACCGTGGCGGGCGGCCTGCTGATCGCCATCGCCTTCGCCCTCGGCGGCATCTACGCCTATGACGACGCGCATCGCGGCACGCTCGCCGGCGCGCTGTTCCAGATCGGCGGCAAGGCGGCCTTCACCCTGATGGTGCCGGCGCTGGCGGGCTACATCGCCTATTCCATCGCCGACCGGCCCGGCATCGCGCCCGGCATGATCGGCGGCATGATCGCCGCCCAGCTCAATGCCGGCTTCCTCGGCGGCATCGTCGCGGGCTTCGTCGCCGGCTATTCCGTCGCCTGGCTGAACCGCGTCCTCCGGCTGCCGCGCACGCTGGAGGGGCTGAAGCCGGTGCTGATCCTGCCGGTGCTCGGGGCGCTGATCACCGGCCTCTCGCTGATCTATGTCGCCGGCGGGCCGGTGGCGGCGGCGCTCGCGGCGCTCACCGAGTTCCTCCGCGGCATGCAGGGCAGCGCCGCCCTGGTGCTCGGCCTGATCATCGGCGCCATGATGGCCTTCGACATGGGCGGGCCAGTGAACAAGGCGGCCTATGCCTTCTCGACCGGCCTGCTCGCCAGCCAGGTCTACAGCCCGATGGCCGCCGCCATGGTCGCCGGCATGACCCCGCCGCTCGGCCTGGCGCTCGCCGCCTTCCTCTTCTGCGACCGCTTCACGGAGGAGGAGCGGGAGGCGGCGCCGGCCGCGGGGGTGCTCGGCCTCGCCTTCATCTCGGAGGGCGCGATCCCCTTCGCCGCCAAGGACCCGCTGCGGGTGATCCCCTCGCTCGTGCTCGGCTCGGCGGTCGCGGGCGCCATCTCCATGGCGGTGGGCGCGGAGTTGCGGGTGCCGCATGGCGGCGCCTTCGTCCTGCCCATCCCGAACGCGGTCTCGCATCTCGGCGGCTATGTCGTGGCGCTGGCCCTCGGCACGGTGGTCACGGCGGTCGCGCTGCGGGTCCTGAAGCGGCCCGCCGCCGCGGTTGCGTGAGGAACCCCGCACGCCGCATGCGGGCTTCGGTGCCCTGACAGGGCGTGGAGCCCCGCCCGGGCCCGGCCTCACCCGGATATGAGCGGCAGGGCGCGCCGGTTCCGTCACAAGGGGAGGCCTCAGGAGGCGGACCCTATCCATTGGCGTTGCAGTGGCTCTCTGGGACAGGTCCGCGCCGGACCTGTCCGGTATGCGATGCGACCGGCGAGAGCCGGCTGATCCTGCGCTGCTCCGGCCTGCCGACCCGGTTCGCGCCGCGGCGGACGCTGCTCGGCTGTCCCACCTGCGGCGCCGCCGCCTTCGATCCCCTGCCCGGCACCGACTATGCGGAGGAGCCAGCCGGCGGCGAGGCGGCGCTGGCCTTCTACCTGCAGCAGGGCGCCGGGCTCTGGAGCATCGCCTCCGGCCTGCTGGCCGCGGCGGGGCCCGCGCCGGCCGAAGGCCCGGCGCGGCGGCTGCTGGAGATCGGCTGCGGCTTCGGCTTCGGGCTCGACTTCGCGCGGCGGGCCCTCGGGCTCGAGGTCCGGGGCCATGATCCTTCCCCCCAGGCCGCCGCGGGCCGGCGGCTGCTCGGGCTCCCCATCGAGAGCGGCAGGTTCGACCCGGCCACCACCCTCGCCGGGCAGTGGGACATCCTCCTCGCCTCGGAGGTGCTGGAGCACCTGGCCGACCCGGTCGGCGCGCTGCGCGGCCTGCGGGCGGCGCTGGCGCCCGGGGGCGTCCTGGTCCTGACCACGCCCGACATCGCCGCCGCCCGGCCCGGCCTGCCCGAGGGGCTGCTGCTGCCGCTGCTCTCCTGCGGCTACCACACCATCCTGCACAGCGCGGCGAGCCTGGACCTCGCGCTGCGGCGGGCGGGCTTCGCCGCCGTGGAGGTGGTGGCGCAGGGGGCGCAGTTGCGCGCCCGGGCCGGCGCGGCGGCCGCCCTCCCCTCCCGGCCGGAGGCCGCCGACCGGCGCCTCTACCGGACCTGGCTGGAGACCGGCGCCGCGGCCCAGCCAGCCGGCTCCGACCTGCATCTCGGCTTCCTGGTCCGCGCCTATCGGGAGGCGGTGAATGCCGGCGACCTCGCTGCCGCCGACCACCTGCTGCCCGGGCTCGACGCCGCGCTCCGCCGGCGCTTCGGCCGCGGCCTCGCGGCGGGCGCGGCCTGGGGCGCGCGGCCCTGGTCGCGCAGCCTGCGGGCGCTGGCGGCGCGCGGCCCGCTCTGCCTCGGGCCGCTGCTGCTGGCGCGCGGGCTGCACTGGCTGCTCGCCGGGGAGCTGCGCCCGCCGCTGGTCCCGCTCTTCGAGGCGGCGGCGGCCGAGGCGACGGCGCTGCGGCGCGCCCTCCGTTCCATCGGCGGCGACGATGCGGATGCCGAGGAGGTCGCCTGGACCGCGGGTGCCGAGGCCGCCCTCTGCGCTGCCGCGGCGGGCGCGGCCGATGTCGCGGCACGCCTCGACCGGCTCGGCCCGGCCCCCGACAGCGATCCGGCGGCGGCGCAGGCCCGGGCCGCGGCGCTGCGGCGGCGCGCCTATGTCGGGCTGGTCAATGCCGGCGCCTATGCCGCGGCGCGCCGCCTGGCAGCGGTCGTCGCCCCGGCGCTCGCCCGCGCCGCCGAGGCCGGCGCGCTGCCGGAGGACAGCGAGCTCGACACCCTCTACTGCGCCGCTGTGGTCGAGGCGAATGGCGGGACGGGCGCCGACCTCGAGGCCGCGCTCGGCTGGCTGCGCGCCCTGCGGGACGCCGCGCTGCGCCGCCTGGCGGCGGGGGCGGGCGGCGGCTCCGCGGCCGGGCTGGTCTGGCCTGCCCTGGCGCTCGAGCACGATCTGCTGGCCCGGCTCGGCCGGGATGCGGAGTGCGCGGCGCTCGCGGCGCAGGGCCCGCGCTCGCTCGCCGCGAGCCTCGGCGTGCCGCCGATGCCCGCGGGCCTCGGGCTCGGCGGCGGCTGATGCTGGGCACGCTCCTGGCCGGGGGAAACCTGCTGGCGGCGCAGGCCCGCCTGCTCGGCCGCGAGGCGACCGTGCGGGGCGCCATCCTGTTGGCCGAGGTCGAGCCGCGGCGGCGGGCGGTGGTCGAGGACCTGGGCGGGTCGCCGCCCGGACCGCGCGTCGTCGTCTTCTGCCACTACGATCCCGCCGGGCGCCTCGCCGAGCATGCCCGCCGCTACCTCGAGGCGCTGCTGGCCGCCGGGCTGTCGGTGGTCTTCGTCAGCAATGCCGGCCGGCTGGAAGCGGCGGCGATCGACTGGCTGCGGCCGCGCTGCGCGCGGGTGATCATCCGCCGCAACATCGGCTTCGATTTCGGCGCCTGGCGCGACGCCATCGCGCTGGCCGAGCTGCCGGCCGCCGGGACGCGGCTGCTGGTGCTGGCCAATGACAGCGTCTACGGCCCGCTGCGCCCGCTGGCGCCGCTGCTGGAGCGGATGGATTTCGAGGCGGCCGATGTCTGGGCGATGACGGACAGTTGGCAGCTCCGCTTCCACCTGCAGTCCTACCTCGTCGCCTTCGGCCCGGCGGCGCTGCGCCATCCCGTCTTCGGGCAGTTCTGGGCGGGCGTGCGCGACCTCCGCTCGAAGGCGGCGGTGGTCCGCCGCTACGAGGTCGGCATGACGCAGACGCTGCTGGCCGCCGGCCTGCGGTGCGGCGCGCTCTGGCCCTATGTGGAGACGCTCGCGGCCTTCCATGCCGGCGCGGAGGAGGCCGCGGCGCCGCTCTCCGATTCGCCCCTGCTGGGCGCGGTGCGGCAGGCGGCCCGGCAGCGCATCCTGGGCGCGGCGACGCAGCGGGTGCCGATGAACCCGACCGCCGAGCTCTGGCGGCCGCTGCTGCAGGCCGGCTTCCCCTTCCTCAAGCGCGAGCTGCTGCGCCGGAACCCGTCGCGCATCCCGGACCTCGCCGCCTGGATCGAGCTGGCGCGCGCGGTCTCGCCCGGCGATACCGAGGTCATCCTGCGCGACCTGCGCAGCAGCCTCCGCCAGACCGCGCCCTGAAGGCCGCAGCCTCGGGACCGCGCCGCCGGACGGCGACGCGGTCCTGGCGCGTCAGGCGAACCAGACCGTGCCGTCGGGCTGCACCGTCTCGGTCGGCGCCTGCGCGAGGGTCAGGCCGGTCCAGGTGATGCTGGTGTCGATGGTGCCGTCGCCGTCGAGGTCGGCATGCAGCGTCAGGCCCTCGAAGCCCGCGGTCCCGGCATTCTCCACCCAGGTCGCGGTGCTGGTGCCGGCCTGCCAGCCCGTGAGCACGAGCTGGTCGCCCGTGTTCCAGTCCGTGATGGTGCTCCAGGTCACCGCGCTGCCGTCGGCATGGATCAGGAACTGGTCGTTGCCGCCGCCGCCGGTCAGGAAGCTGGACCCCGTCCCGCCATCGATGATGTCGTCGCCGCCGAGGCCCTTGGCCGCGTCGTCGCCGGCGCCGAGATCCATGTAGAACTTCGTCGCGGTGCCGTCATAGTGGTAGTCGAGCGTGGTCGCGTTGGCGGAGGCGAAGGTCGCGTCGCCCGCGGCGGCCGCGCCGGCGGTGTCGAAGACCGCGGCGCTGACCACGTCCTTGCCGTCGCCGCTGGCGATGCGGAACTCGTTCGACCAGGCGGCGCCGTTGCTGGCGACGTTGATGTCGAGGTGGTCGTCGCCCGCGCCGGTCACGAGGTTGCCGCGCTTGACGCCGTCGAGCTCGAGCGTCGAGCCCTGGTCGCTCCCGGTCCCGACGACCGCATCCACATGCACGAAGCCGCTGAAGGTGACATTCGCGGCGGCGTCGTTGTGCAGCGCAGCGTTCTTGACGAAATTCCAGGGGCCGAGGACGTCGTAGGTGGTGTGCTCCGCGGCCGTGCCGAAGCCGGTCGTCGTGGCCGCGACGCGGTTCATGTAGTCCGTCTCGGTCCCGTCCTGCGAGACCGTGTAGGGCGTCGACGACAGGGAAAAGGATGCGGACGAGGCCACCGGCAGGTCCGTCGCATTGGGCAGCAGCGTCGGATCGGTGCCGGGCAGGAGCTTCAGGTCGTCGCTGCCGATGATGCCGAAGGTGATGGACTGCGTCATGAAAACTGGCCGCTC
The DNA here is from genome assembly GCF_030657435.1 of Paracraurococcus lichenis. GTDB lineage: Bacteria > Pseudomonadota > Alphaproteobacteria > Acetobacterales > Acetobacteraceae > Paracraurococcus > Paracraurococcus lichenis. The sequence continues at coordinate 39,345 of NZ_JAUTWS010000022.1, forward strand.
CGTGAAATTGCCGTTCGGCAGCCGCGACTCGGCCGCCGGAATCACGGAGATGTGTATACGAAAGGCTTTCCGTCCCGTTAACGGATCGCCCGGCCTCCAAGCCGAGGCCGGCGCCCCTACCAGGCCGCGGCGTGCCGCACCAGGAATTCGACGAAGGCCTGCACCCGGGGCAGCCGGTGCCGGCCGGGCGCCGTCACCGCCCAGACCGGCACCTCCTCCGAGACATGCGCGTCCTCGAGCAGCGGCACCAGCCGCCCCTCCGCGATGTCGCGCGCGACGATGAAGCCGCTGACCCGGATGATGCCGAGCCCGACCAGCGCCATGTCGCGGAGCGCCTCCGCGCTGTCGGTGGTGGCGGTGCCGTGGACGGTCAGAGTCTGCAGCCCGGCCGCGGTGCGGAAGGGCCAGGCGGTCAGCCGGGCCTGCCCGCGCAGCACCAGGCAGTCATGCGCGGCCAGGGCCTCCGGCGCCGCCGGCCGGCCGCGGCGCGCCAGATAGGCCGGCGCGGCGCAGATCACCCGCCGCCCTTCCGCGATCTTGCGCGCGAGCAGCGAGGAATCGCCGAGCGGGCCGGTGCGCAGCAGGATGTCGAGCTGTTCCGAGACGAGATCGACGCGCCGGTCCGTGACGCTGAGGTCGAGCGTGACGTCGGGATGGCGGACGAAGAATTCCGGCAGCAGCGGGATCAGCCGGTGCCGCGCGAAGGCCGTGCCGGTATTGACGCGCAGCAGGCCGCGCGGCCGGCCGCGGCCCGCGGTCACGTCCTGCTCCGCCGCCTCGATCAGGGCGAGGATGTCGCGGGCGCGGGCGAGATAGGTCTCGCCTTCCGGCGTCAGGGCGATCCGCCGCGTCGTCCGCGTCAGCAGCCGCACGCCGAGCCGCGCCTCGAGCCGCGCGAGCTGCTTCGACATGGCCGAGGGCGTGAGGCCGAGGTCGCGCGCCGCGGGGGCGAGGCCGCCCGTCTCCACGATGCGGACGAAGGCGGCCATGTCGGTGGGCTGGCTCATTGCTGACCTGGGAGCATCGGTCTCGGTCCAGTATGGCGGATTATCGCCTTGGGGGACCAGATCCACTTATCGGGCATCCCGGGTCGCCATCGGCCCCGGGCAGGAGGTGAGACCATGCCGGTCGCCCGCATGACCATGCCCCTTGCCGTGGGCCTCGCGCCGCCGCGCGCCGCCCACGGCCTCTGGCCCGCCTGGCTGGGCCTCGTCCTGGCGCGGCTGGCCGAGCGCCGGGAACTCCTGGCCCTCGGCGAGCGCGACCTGCGCGACATCGGCCTGACCGAGGCCGAGGCGCTGGCGCTCGCGCGCAGGCCGCTCTGGCGGCCTTGACCCGACCAACCAACCAACCGAGGAGACGACGGATGAGCCTGAGCCTTGCCGAGCGCCCCGCCGCGACGCGTGCCGCCGCCATCGAGGCGGAACTGAACTACCTGGGCCCGGTCGAGGGCCGGCCCTTCACCTATACCTATGGCCCGCCGCCCGGCCGGCCGCGCACCAATATCGGCATCGAGGCGCACCGCGTGGCGATCCGCGACCTGCGGCCGGTCGCCGACCGGGTGACGCTGGACCGCGAGGGCTTCGCCGTGGCGCGCGGCGCCAGCGCGCTGCGCGACTTCGACGACGAGGCGGCGATCCGCGCCGTCTACTACCCCGAGAGCGCGCGCATCCTGCAGGCGGCGACCGGCGCGAGCCGGGTGCATGTCTTCGACCATACCATCCGCCGCCGCATCCCCGGCGCCGAGGACCGCGGCGCGGTGCCGCGCCAGCCGGTGGCGCGGGTGCATGTGGACCATACCGAGCAGTCCGGCCCGCAGCGCGTGCGCGACCTGCTGCCGGACGAGGCGGAGCGGCTGCTGCGCGGCCGGGTGCAGATCGTGAACCTCTGGCGGCCGCTGGCCGGGCCGGTGCGCGACATGCCGCTCGCGGTCTGCGACGTGGCGAGCACGGCGCCGGAGGACTTGGTGGCGAGCGACCTGATCTACCCGGACCGCACCGGCGAGACCTACCAGGTGCGTTTCAATGCGGCGCATCGCTGGTACTGGCTGCCGGAGATGATGCCGGAGGAGGCGCTGCTGCTGAAATGCTACGACAGCCAGCGCGACGGCGTGGCGCGGTTCATGCCGCACACCGCCTTCGCTGATCCGACCGCGCCGGCGGATGCGCCGCCGCGGCAGAGCATCGAGATCCGCGCCCTGCTCTTCCACGAGGCCTGACGACCGGGCGGCAGGGGTCCCGACCTCTGCCGCGCGATATCATGCCAACGGACCGGTCTGCTGACCGGTCCGAGCGCCCGAACGAAGGTTCAGGGGCGGTGATATCAGGCGGCCAGCCGGCGCAGCGCCGGCGCCACCGCGAGCCCGGCCGCATCCAGGATGCCGAGGTAGCGCGCCGCCAGGCTGCGGCGCGCCTGCCGGAACCGGTCCGGGTCGAAGCTGAAGGCCGCGCGCAGGCTCTCCGGGGTGATCGGCCCCGCGAGTTGCGTGGCCTCGACCACCGGGACGCCCATGGTGACGCACATCTCCTGCGTGCGGCTGTCATGCGCGATGCAGCCGGCGGGCACGCCCGCCTGCAGCGCCAGCATGACGCCATGGAAGCGCGTGCCGGTGACGAAGTCGAACCGGCGGAGGCAGGACATCCAGGCCTCGATGCCGGCCAGCACCCGGGCATGGCGCCGCGCCCAGGCCTGGAACTCCGCCGCCGTCGCGCCGGGCAGGACATAGTCCGTGATGCGCCGCACCTGCTCCGGAGCGAGCGCGTCGAACTCGCCGCGCGCGACCTGGACCATCTCGAGGTCGTGCTGGACGATGTAGGCCCCCTCGGTCCGGGTGACGAGGCGGGCGAGCGCCTGCTCGATCCCCCTCAGCGCCGGGACATGGGCGATGCCCGCCGTGACCGCGATGCGGGCGAAGGGCCGCCGGAAGCCCTCCGCCACCGCCGCCGCGATGTCGGTGTCGAGGGCGATGAGGTTGGAGGGGCAACCAATGACCGCGATGCCCGGGACGGCGGCGAAGCGGCGGACCTGCGCCTCGGTGAAGGCGCCCCGCAGGCCGAGATTGGGCGCGGCGGCGGGCGGGCGGTCGAGGATCGCCCGCAGCCAGCGCCGGGTGCCCGGCGTCAGGACGACCGGCGTCCGGGTATCCGGGGCCTGCGCGCCGAGGCCGAGGCCGATCACCGGCAGGCCGGTGGCCAGGATCTTGTCGGCCTGCTCGCCGAGGTCGGTATGCGGGCCGAGCTGGTTGGCGAGCGGCAGGACGAGGACGTCGCCGGCCGCCCGGATCCGCTCGACCGGCGCGCTCCAGGGCAGGTGCACGTGCTCCGGGAGATGGGCGGAGACGGCGAAGCGGAAGGCCAGGTTGCCGGTATTGCCGCCGCAGGCGGCGAGCAAGGCCCGGCCGTCCGCCGTCGCGCCGGGCGGGACCTGCGGATTGCCGTCGAGGATGACCGCCCTGCGCGTCACGCAGCAGTCGCCGGAGGACGGCGCGTCACGGGTCGCAGGGACGGCATCGCATGGCCGGACCCTAGAGCAGATCGCCGCAGGGTGGAATCGCCCGGCGGCGTGGCTCCGCTTCTGCAACGGGCCTTGGGCGGTCAAGGATGACGTCGGCGGCCCCATGGAGGGCGCAACACGGGCCGGCGTCGGCGATCCCGGAGATCCGCCCGGTCACGCCGGCCCCCCCCGGACCGGGACTTCTTCGGGGTCAGGCCGGAATGCGCCCCGACGCCTGGGAGGAGCGGGACCGCGCGGGCCTGGAGCATTCTCGCGCTGCACGGTCGGCGCGAGAATGCCCTCAGCGGACCTTCGCGGGTTGGGCCACGGTTCGTGCGGCCCAACCCTTTGAAGCGAAAGCCTGCTCAGGGTTCTGTTGCAGCGCAAACCCCGAGAGGTTTGCTCAGCGCTGACCTGCCACGGGGCGGAACCCGTCCCGGTTGGGCATGCGCACCCGCCGCAGGCTGTCCGCGTCCAGCGTCGCATCCGCCGGCAGCAGCCCGTTCAGGTGCAGCACGAAGGCGGTCACCGCATAGACCTGGTCCGATGACAGGCTCTGCGGCGCGTTGAAGGGCATGGCGCGCCGCGTGTAGTCGAACAGCGTCGTCGCATAGGGCCAGTAGCTGCCGACGGTCTGCACCGGCCGGGAGGAGGCCAGCGAGCCCTCGCCGCCGGCGAGGCGCAGCGCCGGCAGCAAGGCGCCCTCCTGCCCGCGTGGCCCATGGCAGGAGGCGCAGCGCTCGGCGAAGAGCGCGGCGCCCTCGGCGACGCTGCCGCGGCCCTCCGGCAGGCCGGTGCCATCCGGCGCGACGTCGATGTCCCAGCCGGCGATCGCCTCCGGCGAGGCCGGCGTGCCGATCCCGAGGCGCTGCTGCGCCGGCGCCGGTCCGGCTGCTAGGGCGCAGGCCAGGGCCAGCCAGCTATACCGCAAGCTGCACCGTCCCGTTCTCCGTGACCTTCCAGGCGAGGATCGCGTTGTAGTGGTAGGTGAACCATTCGCCCACCTCCGCCAGCAGCGCCTCCCGGCTCGGCTGCACGGCGCCGGTCTCGTCGGTGGCGCGGCTCGCCAGCAGCGCCGGCTGGCCGTCCCATTGCCACGGCAGGCGGAAGCGCGTCAGGCATTTCGGCAGCACCGGGTCCTGCAGCGCGGCGTCGCGCCAGGTGGCGCCGCCATCGACCGAGACCTCGACCCGGCGGATGGCGCCGAAGCCTGACCAGGCGATGCCGCTGATCTCGCGAAAGCCCGGCGCGCCCATGGACTGGCCGCCCGAAGGCCGCGTGATCACCGACTTCACATGCATGGTGAAGTTGAACTGCCGCGCCGTGCCGTCCGGCAGCAGCCCGGTATATCTCGACGTCTCCTCCCGCGTCATGAAGGGTTCGGCGGCGAGCTTCAGGCGGCGCAGCCACTTGACGTTGGTATTGCCCTCGTAGCCCGGCAGGAAGAGCCGCAGCGGATAGCCCTGCTCGGGCCGCAGCGCCTCGCCGTTCTGCGCCCAGCAGAGCATGGCGTCGTCGAGCGCCTTGGCGACCGGAATGCTGCGCGTCATGCCGGCGGCATCGGCGCCCTCCGCCAGCATCCACCGCGCCTCCGGCCGGACGCCCACCTCGGCCAGCAGGTCGGCGAGCCGCAGGCCGGTCCATTCGGCGCAGGAGAGCAGGCCATGCGTGTCCTGCGCGGTCCAGTCCGGCCGGATGCGCGCGGTCCGGTAGAGCGGCGAATTGCCCGAGCACTCCAGGAAATGCAGGCGGGACACGGTGGGGAAGCGGCGGAGCTGGTCCATGCTGAAGACCAGCGGCCGCTCGACCAGGCCATGCACCAGCAGGCGGTGCTGCTCCGGCGCGATCGCGGGGATGCCGGCATGGCAGCGGATGAAGTGCAGGCCGTTCGGCGTGACGATGCCGTCGAGATCGCCGAGCGGGGTGACGATCGAGCCGGCGGTGCCGAGGATCGGCTGGTACTCGCGCCCGGGTCGTGACCGGCGCCGCACGCCCTGCTCGGTCGGCGCGGGCAGCCCATAGGACGTGGCGTCCAGGGGGGCGCCCTGCTCGCGCATGCCCGGCGGCACCTCCAGCCGCTCGGCGGCCGCTGCGCCCGGTGCCAGCAGGGCGGAGGCGGCGAGGCGCCGCCGTGTCAGGCGACCTGGCCGCGTCATTGCGCAACCTCCTCACGCGGATTGCATCGCAGCAGCGGCATGGGATGAGCTTCCCCGTTCCGGACGAGCCAAACACGGTCTTCCGCGGCTGAGAAGCCGGATCACGCCTGCGCAATCTCCCGTTGCCCGATGCCCGCGCCGCGAATCATTGCAGCGACCGGGGAGGCTGGGCGCCGAAGCGCCGGCCTCGCTCTTCCAGGCCGCCGAACCGCAGGGCCGCCGGCCCGGCGCCTCGCAGCATCCGGCTCAGGAAGATCGCCGCATCACGGGTCCGGCTGGCCGCCGATCGTCCGGGAGATCTCGGCTGCGGCGCGCCGCAGCGCCGAGAGCGGCTCTGTCAGGTCGGCCGGCCGGTTGCGGATCGCGAGATAGGGCAGGGTGAGCGCCGCGACCGCCTGTCCCGCATGGTCCAGCACGGGGGCGCTCATGTCGGTGAGGCCGACGACGAACTCGCTCGGCGCCATGTCGTAGCCGGCCGCGGCGATGCGCCCGAGCCGCGCCGCGACCTCCTCCGGCGCCGTGCCGGCCTCGCGGGCGAGCAGCGCCGCGAATTCGCCGCGCCGCCTCTCGCCCTGGAAGGCGGCGAGGACGCGCGCCGAGACATAGCCCAGGGAGAAGGGGAAGACCGCGCCGAGCCTGACCACCCAGCCCATCGGCGCGCCGGCCTCGGCCTGCGCCACGATGATGAAATGCTCGCCATGCGCCATGCCGAGATGGCAGCTCTGGCCGAGCGAGGCGGCCAGCGCATCCATCACCGGCAGCGCCGCCTGCTGCAGCCGCCGCGCCGGCGGGTGCTGGGTGGCGAGCTGGAAGAGCCGCAGGCTCAGCCCGTACTCGCCGCTGCGGGCATCGCGGCCGACATAGCCGCGGCGCTCCAGCACCGCGAGCATGCGAAATATCTCGCCGACCGAACGGCCGATCTGCCGGGCGAGCTGGCTCTGGGTCAGGCCGGCCGGGGCCGCGGCCAGGGCCTCCAGCAGGTCGAGCCCCTTCTCGAGGGCCGGCGCCCCCGGACGGGGGGCGGCCGGCACGAGGTCATTGACTTCCGCGTCCATCGGCTTTCACATCTGAAAACGCCACGACATAGATGAAAATCGTCCTGGCCAACAGGATCCCGGATCGGGTCCCAACCACGAGGAAACTTCCATGGGCAAGCTCTCCCCGGATGCGGTCGCCTTCTACAAGGAGCAGGGCTACTACGCACCGGTGCCGGTTCTTTCCGCTGCCGAGGCCGGCGAACTCCGCCGCCAACTCGAGGCGCACGAGGCGCAGCACGGCCGGCTGCAGGGACCGCTGCGGCACAAGAGCCACCTGCTCTTCACCTGGCTCGACGGCTTGATCCGCCACCCCGCCATCCTCGATGCGGTCGAGGGCATCATCGGCCCGAACATCCTGGCCTGGGGCTCCTCCTTTTTCACCAAGGAGGCGCACGACCCGGGCTTCGTCTCCTGGCACCAGGATTCCACCTACTGGGGGCTCGACCCCGCCGACATCGTCACTGCCTGGGTGGCGATTTCCGAGAGCACGGCCGAGAACGGCGCCATGCGCGTCATCCCCGGCACGCACAAGCTCGACCAGATCCGCCACCGCGACACCTTCGCCGCGGGCAACCTGCTCTCCCGCGGCCAGGAGATCGAGGTCGAGGTGGACCAGTCCCAGGCCAGGATGCTGGAACTGCGGCCGGGCGAGATGTCGCTGCACCATGTCCGGCTGATCCACGGCTCCGACCCCAATCCCTCGGGCAAGCGCCGCATCGGCTTCGCCATCCGCTACCTGCCGACCTATGTGCGCCAGGTCGTCGGCATGCACGACAGCGCGACGCTGGTGCGCGGCGTGGACGAGTTCCGCAACTTCCTGCCGGAACAGCGCCCGGATGCCGACTTCTCTCCGGCGGCGCGGGAATTCCATGCCCGGATCACCGGCGACCACCAGCAGATCCTGATGCGCGACACCGGGCGCACCGCCGCCGCCTGAGCCTCCCGCGCGGGCCGCGCCGGCCCGCATCGCCTGCCCTGCCCGCAACGCGACCGCCGGCCGGCCCCATGCCGGCCGCGACGGGAGGACTCATCCATGTACGCCAGGCTTCGCTGGTTCATCATCGCGCTGCTCTTCCTCGGCGGCGCCATCAGCTATCTCGACCGCGCCGCGCTCTCCATCGCCGCGCCGCTGGTCGCCCGGGACCTCGGGCTCGATCCCGCCCGGCTCGGCATCGTCTTCAGCAGCTTCTTCTTCGGCTATGCGCTGTTCTGCTTCGTCGGCGGCTGGGCCGCCGACCGGATCGGGCCGAAGAACGTCTTCACCCTGGCGATGACGGTCTGGTCCGTGTTCTGCGGCCTGACCGCGGCGGCGACGGGCCTCGTCTCGCTGCTGCTGATCCGCGTCGTCTTCGGGATGGGCGAGGGCCCCTTCTCCTCCACCGCGAACAAGCTGGTCAGCAACTGGTTCCCGCGCGAGGAACAGGCGAGCGCGGTCGGCATGGCGAATGCCGGCCAGCCGCTCGGCGCCGCGCTGGCCGGCCCGGTGGTGGGCTTCATCGCCGTCTCCTTCGGCTGGCGGATCTCCTTCGTCGTCATCGCCGCCGTCGGGCTGCTCTGGGTCGTGGCCTGGATGCTGCTCGCCACCGACCGGCCGGACCAGCACCGCTGGCTCGACATGGCCGCGCGGGCGCGGGCGGTGCAGGAGCGGACGCGGCGCGCCGCCGCGCCGGCCCTGCCGCTCGGCACCTATCTCCGGCGCCCGGCGATCCTGGCGACCGGCTTCGCCTTCTTCGGCTATGCCTATATCCTCTACTTCTTCCTCTCCTGGTTCCCCACCTACCTCACCATGTCGCAGGGCCTGTCGGTGCAGCGCATGGGCGCGGTGAACGCCATCCCCTGGCTGGTGGGCTTCGTCGGCCTCGCCTCCAGCGGCTTCGTCTGCGACGCCATCTTCCGCCGCCGCGGCGACGCGCTCTTCGCCCGCAAGCTCGTGCTGGTGGGCAGCCTGCTGGTCGCGGCGGTCTGCGTGGCGCTGGCCGGGATCGTGCGGGGCGTGGTGCCGGTCGTCGCGCTGATGGCGGTCTCGGTCTTCTTCATGTACCTGACCGCGAGCACCTACTGGGCGATCATCCTCGACACCGTGCCGGAGGCGCGGGTCGGCGGCGTGTCCGGCTTCGTGCACCTGATCGCCAATCTCGCGGGCATCGTGGCGCCCTCGGTCACCGGCTTCCTGGTGGAGTGGTCGGGCAGCTTCGGCAGCGCCTTCGTCGTGACGGGCGGCATCGCCGTCGCCGGCGCCCTGGCGGTCGCCGTCTTCGTGCGGGAACCGGCGCCGGCCGCGGGCGCTGCGATGGCCCGGGCGCCGGTCTGACCGGCGGCCTCCGTGCCGGTTGGCCCCATCCTTGCAACGCTGCCCCGCGCGCGGCCCCGTGGCGGGGCGGCGGCACGAAGGGGGGGCAGCAGGATGTGCCAGGGGGATGATCCGACCTGCAGCGAGTTCGAGCGGCACCGGCTCGACTTCCGGACCGGCATGGCGAAGGAGCGGCGGGCCTTCCTGAAATCGGGCTTCGCCGCCTCGGGTGGGGCGGCGGCACTGGCGACCACGGGCATCTCGCTGGTCTCGCCGGCGCTGGCGCAGGTCTCGGCAGCCCGCGCTCCGGGCGAGCCCAGGATGCACGTCCTGCCGGCCAATGCCGAGACGGTGCACTGGGGCTATTTCAGCCGGACGCTGCAGCCGCGCGTCGAGGTGGAATCGGGCGACTACGTCACCATCGAGACCCTGACCCACCACGCCAACGACGACGCGGACCGGATGGTCAAGGGCGACCCGGGGGCGGAGAGCGTCTTCCTCTGGACCCGGGAGAAGAAGGGCGTCATGCGCCGCGGCGCCGGGCCGGGCGATGGCGGCGGCCTCGGCGTGCATATCTGCACCGGCCCGGTGGCGGTGCGCGGCGCCGAGCCGGGCGACGTGCTGGAGGTGCGCATCCTCGACGTGATGCCGCGGCCCTGCGCCAATCCGGAGTACAAGGGCCTCGCCTTCGGCAGCAATGCCGCGGCGAACTGGGGCTTCCACTACAAGGACCTGCTGACCGGCGACAAGCCGCGCGAGGTGGTGACGATCTACGAGGTGGATGCCCGCGGCGACCGCAATTGGGCCCGGGCGGTCTACAACTTCAAATGGGTGCCGGTGACCGACCCGACGGGCAAGGTGCACCCGACCATCGACTATCCCGGCCTGCCGGTGGACCACACGAAGACGCAGCGCAACCACGGCGTGCTGAAGAACATCCGCGTGCCGATCCGGCCGCATTTCGGCACCATGGGCCTGGCGCCGAAGGAGGCCGACTTCGTCAACTCCATCCCGCCGAGCTATACCGGCGGGAACATCGACAACTGGCGCATCGGCAAGGGCGCGACGATGTACTACCCCGTCGCGGTGCCGGGCGCGCTGCTCTCGGTCGGCGACCCGCATGCGAGCCAGGGCGATTCCGAGCTCTGCGGCACGGCCATCGAGTGCTCGCTGACCGGCACCTTCCAGCTCATCCTGCACAAGCGCGCGGACCTCGGGGGCACGCCGCTCGAGTCGCTCGATTTCCCGATGATCGAGACGGCCGAGGACTGGGTGATGTCCGGCTTCAGCTATCCCAACTACCTCGCGGATCTCGGCCCCGACGCGCAGAACGAGATCTTCGCCAAGTCCTCCATCGACCTCGCGATGCGCGACGCCTTCCGCAAGATGCGCGGCTTCCTGATGCACGCGAAGGGTCTGACGGAGGACGAGGCGATCTCGCTGATGTCGATCGCGGTGGATTTCGGCATCACCCAGGTGGTCGACGGCAATTGGGGCGTGCACGCCATCATCAAGAAGAACATCTTCGCGGGCGCTGCGTCCTGAGCAAACCCATCGAGGTTTGCGCTGCAACAAGACCCTGAAGCAGCCTGTCCCTTCAAGGGGTTGGACCGCACGAAGTGTGGCCCAACCCGCGACGTCTGCATGGCGCGACCTGGGCGCACAACCGCCACCTGCCGGGTGATGAGGTCTGGCTGGTAGGCGAGCGGCGCTCGAGCGGCGAGCGCAAGGACTACCTGAGCAACCTGCCGCCGCGGACCTCGCTGCGGGCGCTGGCCACCGCGATCAAGGCGCGCCGGGTGTGCGAGCAGGGGCACCAGCAGCTCGAGCAGGAACTCGGCCTCGGCCATTTCGAGGGCCGGTCCTGGACTGGCCTGCACCGGCACGCGCTGATGACCTGCATGGCCTTCGCTGACCTGCAACACCATCGCCGAGCCTGCCGGCCGTGCCGCGCGCCATCATGGTGCAACTCTTCGCTGAGCTTGTCCCACCAACCTGCTGTCCGCATTGCCGACGCAGGTTCCGACCGCCGCCAGATCGAATACTGCCCAGGTCGTGTCAGGGATTTCGAAATACGAATTGCCAGGCCCAAGGTAGCACGCCGAGGCGGCTATGAAGGGCGGCGAGGCCCCGGACGGCTTTAGGAATGGCCGAAACCGGATAATTGAAATTCTGCACCAAAACAATCTCGAAGCCAAGTTCCTCCGCAATCCGGCGCATATGATTTATGGTGACAATAAAGAAATGGGCCTTCTTGAAATCCCAGCCCGTTGGCGTCAGGCGCCAGTAAAGCGGCTGCAGCTTGGTCGGAACATAGCCAAACAAAGGTAGCCGGCTGTGCGATTCTATAGGGAAATAAGGATTCGGCAACTGTCCGACCAAGATGCCGCCCGGACGAAGAACGCGCTTGATTTCCTTCATGGTTGGAACCCGCCATTCCGGGCTCACATGCTCGAAGACATTGATGAAGGTCACGCAGTCGAACGACTGATCCTCGAAGGGCATGTCGTGGCCAAAGGACGGGAAGAGCTCAACACCTTGGTCTGAGACGGCATGCTCTGAAATATCGGGATCGATGGCTCGCCATGTCATGTCAGTCAGGACCGCGAACCGGTCGGTCAGGCCGCCAAGCTCGGCACCTACGTCCAGCGCCGCCTGCGCATTGGCTGGCTTATAAGTCTCAATCAGATCACAAATGGTATGTACAAGAGTAGTGTTCCGCGCCTCCCATTCTTCGGGCGACTGCAACAGACCGCGGCCCGCAAGGGCGTCTGTAGATTGCTGCGTACCTTTCATATCAATCGTGTTCATCGAGTCCTCTCATTGATTCCCGGCCCGAACGCGAGGTCACCCGGAACAGGTCATAGTCACCAGCCGGTTATTATCAATAGTATGCAAACAACTGACGAGTCATGGGAGCGATCACTGCGAACGCAGACCGCGGCAGCGTCACCGTGAAAAATGCACGGCTGATAATCGTTAGCGGCATAAGCTCTGAATGCCTAGCGGTTGCCACCCGTCTCCGTTTGTCACTGCCGCTTCTCCTTAGAAATTTTGCGTGATCAATCGTCAGTGGTTTGGTTCTGCATGGGGTATTTGCGCATCACGATATGCAGCCCCGGCGGCAGCATCGCTGAGAGGACGGTGGATGGCCCATTCATCGGGGCATCGAACTCATTCTCGGCTTGCTTTCCGGGCGACGAATTCAAGTCAGGGCGAGTTCGTCAACGGGCTGCCATGGCCTTTGCGAGGGCACTCAATCGCCCGGAGCATTCTCGCGGCACGCGCTCGGCGCCTGGATGCTCTCGCCGGGACTCGCGGCCACCGCCTCCCGCGCCAGCCGGATCGCCTCGGCCAGCACCGCCGCATCGCCGATATGATTGGCCAGCAGCAGCACCAGCGCGGCGTCGAGTTGCCGCGACCTCGCCTCGTCCAGGTCGCGATGCGCCTCCATCAGCGCGGCATAGAAGCCGTCGGGATCGGCGAGGCGGGGCTCGGTGGCGAGGCTCATGCGGTCTTCCCCATGGCGCGGTCGCGGGCGGCGGCGATGGCGGCGGGATCGGGTGCGGCGAACCGCGCCGCCACATGCTGGTCCGGCCGCAGCAGCACCGCCTGCCCGGGCGAGAGGCCCCAGCGGCGGGCGACGAGGCCGGCATGGTCCTGCAGCGCGCCGGTCGTCTCCGTCTCCCCCACCACCACCCGCGCCATGCCCGCGGGCGGCACGGGCGGCGGCGCGCCCTGCCCGGCGAGCGCCAGCAGGGTGAAGCCATCGCCCACTCCCGGGCTACCGAGATGCCGCAGCAGCCAGTCCGGCCGGCCGCGGTCGAGCACCGGCGCGTCGACCGCCGGGGCGCCCGGCGGCAGCGGGCTCTCCTCCCCGCCCGGGGTGTTCAGCGGGCTGCCGCGCAGCACCGCGGGGCGCGACAGCCGCCCGGAATTGACCAGCGGCCGCGCCAGGGCGTGCCGCGCCGAGAGGGCGAGCACGGCATCCCGCCAGGCCCGCGCCGCCGCGTTCTTCGGGGTGATGAAGTCGGTGCTGCGCGTCGAGTTCAGGATGTTCTCGTCCGCGGCTGGGATGCGCTCGGCATCGTAGCTGTCGAGCAGCGCCTCCGGTCCCTCCCCCGCCAGCACCGCGGCGAGCTTCCAGGCCAGGTTGTCGGCATCCTGCACGCCGCCATTGCCGCCGCGCGCGCCGAAGGGGCTGACCTGGTGCGCGGCATCGCCCGCGAAGAGGATGCGCCCGTGCCGGAAACGCTCCAGCCGGCGGCAGCGGAAGGTGTAGACGCTGACCCAGTCGAGCTTGAAGGGCACCTCCGGCCCCAGCATCTGCGCGACGCGGGCGCGGACGCGCTCGGGGCGCTTCTCCTCCTCCGGGTCGGCGTCCCAGCCGAGCTGGAAGTCGATCCGCCAGACATCGTCGGGCTGCTTGTGCAGCAGCACGGATTGGCCGGGATGGAAGGGCGGGTCGAACCAGAAGCGCCGCTCCGCGGGGAAGGGCACCCGCATGACGATGTCGGCGATCAGGAAGCGGTCGCGGAAGACCTGGCCGAGGAAGGGCAGGCCGAGCTGCTCCCGCACCAGGCTGCGGGCGCCGTCGCAGGCGAGCAGCCATTGCGCGTGCAGACGATAGGGACCATCCGGCGTCTCGACCGAGAGCAGGGCGCCGTCCGCCCGGTTCTCCACCGCCGCCACCCTGTTGCGCCAGCGCAGGTCGACAAGGCCCGTCGCGGCGCAGGCCGCGACCAGCCATTCCTCGGCGTAGTATTGCTGCAGGTTCACGAAGGCCGGGTATTCATGCCCCTGCTCGGGCAGCAGGTCGAAGGCATAGGCCTCCCGGTCCTGGACATAGACGCGGCCGGTGTTCCAGGTGATTCCCTTGGCGAGGAAGCGGTCGCCGAGGCCGAGCCGGCCATAGATCTCGAGCGTGCGCTTGGCGAAGCAGATGGCGCGGCTGCCGATGGAGACGGTGTCGTCCTCGTCCAGCAGGACGGAGGGCGTGCCGCGGCGGGCGAGGTCGAGGGCGAGGGTCAGCCCGACCAGGCCGCCGCCGGCGATGACGACGGACGCCTCCTCCGGCGCGGTGCGCCCGACCGCCGCCGGGCGGCGATAGGGGAAGCGCGGGTTGTCGTAGGTCCGCGGCATGGCGTCAGGCCCGCCCTGCCGTCGCGCCATGCGGGATGCCGGCCGAGCGCGGCATGATCGATTCCTCCTCCCCAGCCTCCTCCCGCCAGGCTCCGGCGGGTGCCGGGCAGTCTAACCCGGACGGGGCGGGTTGCGGCATCCTGCACGGCGCCGCCCGAGATGGGGCGCGGCGCGGGGCGCACTGTCAGGTTGCGAAATGGCTTGTTAAGCAAATCTGCCGAGGTTTGCGCCCGGACATGAACCTCAGCAGGCTTTCGTCCGAATGGCCCGGCCCACACATGCTTGCTGCGGGCCGGGCCTCGAAAGCCTGCCGAGGCTGCGGCCCCGCCGAAGGAGGTTCCCCATGCTGCGTCGCGCGCTGACGGCCGGGCTGCCCGGCCTGCTGGTCCTGGCGGCCCTCGCCCCCGCCGCCCCGGCCCAGAGCAACGACCCGTCCTTCAGGATCGTCAACAACACGTCGAACGTCATCAACGAGGTCTATGCCTCCCCCAGCGCGCAGCAGAGCTGGGGTCATGACCGGCTGGGCTCGGAGGTGGTGCCGCCCGGCGGCCGGCAGGTCGTCCGCCTGCCGCAGGACGGCACCTGCCTCTACGATGTCCGCGTCGTCTACCAGGGCACGGCCCCGGCGGAGGAGCGACGGAACGTCAATACCTGCGCCCTCACGGACCTCGTCTTCGGTGGCGGCGGCGCAGCGCCGCGGGAGGCGCGGCAGGGCAACCCGTCCTTCAACCTGGTGAACCAGAGCGGACGGGTGATCGAGCAGTTCTACGCTTCGCCCAGCAGCCAGCGGAACTGGGGCCCGGACCGGCTGGGAGACAACACGATGGTGCCGTCCGGGCAATACTACGCCATCCGCCTGCCGCAGGGCGAATGCAGCTACGACATCCGGGTGGTCTGGCAGGGCGGCCAGGAGCAGGAGCGGCGGAACGTCAATACCTGCACGCTGACCAACTACGTGGTGCGGTGACGGCCCCGCCCGCGGCGCCGGCCGCGGGCGGAACCCGTCGCCTCTACGCCGCCTTGGCCCCGGCGATCGCCTTCCACACCGCTTCCGGCGTCGCCGGCATGTCGATGTGCTGCACGCCGACCGTGGACAGCGCATCCACCAGCGCATTCATCATCGCCGGCGGGGAACCGACGGCACCCGCCTCGCCCGCGCCCTTGACGCCGAGCGGATTGGTCTCGCAGGGCACCTCGATCAGGTCCACCTCGATATCCGGCAGGTCCTCCGCCCGCGGCAGGGCGTAGTCCATGAAGGAGGCCGAGAGGAGCTGGCCGCTCTCCGGGTCGTAGGCCGTGCGCTCATGCACCGCCTGGCCGATGCCCTGCGCCACGCCGCCATGCACCTGGCCGCGCACGATCAGCGGGTTGATGGCATGGCCCACGTCATCGACCACGATGTAGCGCGGCACGGTGATCAGGCCGGTATCGGGATCGACCTCCACCTCGGCGATGTGGCAGCCGTTCGGGAAGGTGTGCGACTTGATCTCCGCCACCTCGGCGGCGTCGAGCAGCGTCGCCGGCTCGCCCCGCGCCGCCCGCTCCTTCTGGATGCGGGCGAGGTCGAGGATGCCGACGCCGCGGTCGGTGCCGACCACGCTGAACCTGCCGCCCGCGCCACCGCCGAAGCCGCCAGGGGCGAACTCGATATCGGCGACCGCCGCTTCCAGATGCTCGGAGGCCGCCTGCTTGCCCTTCTCGATCACCGTCGCGGTGGTCAGCAGGATCGCCTGCCCCTCGGAATAGAGGCTGCGCGCGCCGCCGGTGCCGCCGCCATCGGGGATCTCGTCGGAATCGCCCTGGATGATCCGGATGCGGTCCATCGGGATGCCGAGCTCATTGGAGGTGAGCATGGCATAGGCCGTCTCATGCCCCTGGCCGGTGCTCTGCGTGCCGACCAGGACCTCGGCGAAGCCGTCGGCGGCGAAGCGCACCTCGGCGCGCTCCGTCGGGCCGCCGCCGGTCGCCTCGAGGTAATAGGCGAGGCCGATGCCGCGCTTCTTGCCCTTCGCCTCGGAGGCCGCCCGCCGCGCCGCAAAGCCGGCCCAATCGGCCTTGGTCAGCGCCGCGTCCAGCACCGTCGGGAACTCGCCGCTGTCGTAGCGCTGCCCCATCGCCGTGACATAGGGCATGGCGCTCTGCGGCACCATGTTGCGCCGGCGCAGCTCCACGCGGTCGATGCCCAGCTCGCGCGCCGCGGCGTCGATCAGGCGCTCCACCACGTAGTTGCTCTCCGGCCGGCCCGCGCCGCGATAGGCATCGACCGGCACGGTATTGGTCAGCACGCCGATGACGCGGGCATGGATGGCCTGGAAGCCATAGACGCTGGCCAGCACCTTGGTGCCCGCCATCGTCGGGATCATGGGCGCGAAGGTATTCAGGTAGGCGCCCATATTGGCGTAGTTGCGGGTACGCAGCGCGAGGAACTTGCCGTCCTTGTCCACCGCCAGCTCGCCGAGGGTGATGTTGTCCCGGCCATGGGTGTCGGACTGGAAGGCCTCCGTCCGCTCGCTGACCCACTTCACAGGGCGCTTGAGGCGCCGCGCCGCCATGCAGACGAGCGCGTATTCGGCATAGAGGTAGAGCTTCATGCCGAAGCCGCCGCCGACATCGGGGGTGACGACGCGGAACTTCTCGGGCGGCAGGTTGAAGACGTTGCCGGCCAGCAGGTTCTTCACCAGCCAGGAGCCCTGGGTGCCGCAGGTCAGGGTGAACTTCCCCTGCGCCGCGTCGTACTCGGCCAGCGCCGCGCGGCTTTCCATGGAGGCGACGACGACGCGGTTGTTCACCACCGTCAGCCGCGTGACATGGGCGGCGGACTTCACCAGCGCCTCGGCCTTGGCCTTGTCGCCGGTCTCCCAATCGAAGGCGATGTTGCTGGCGACGCCCTCCCAGACCTTCGGCGCGCCGGCCTCGTGCGCGGTGGCGAGGTCGGTGGCCGAGGGCAGGACCTCGTAGTCCACCACGACGGCCTCGGCCCCGTCGCGCGCCGCCTTGGCGTTCTCCGCCACCACGAAGGCGACGGCATCGCCCACGAAGCGCACGCGGTCCTCGGCCAGCGCGCCGCGCGGCGTCTCGGCCCTCGGGCTGCCATCCGAGTTCTTCAGCGGAATGACGCAGGGGATCTCGCCGAGACCCTCCTCCTTCCACTCCTTCGCCGTGATCACCGCCAGCACGCCGGGCACGGCCAGCGCCGGCGCGGTATCGATGGAGAGGATCTTCGCCGCGGCATGCGGGCTGCGCAGGACCACGCCATGCGCCGCATCCGTCCTGACCGCGATGTCGTCGGTATAGCGGCCGCCGCCCTTGAGGAGCCGCGGATCCTCGATGCGCCGCAGCGGCTGGCTCAGCCCGAACTTGGCCATGGGGCCCTCCCGTCTCTTGCGTTCGCCCCATCATCTGCGGAGGAAGGGGGCGGCGTGAAGGGGGAAAGGGCAGGAAAAGGCATTGTCCCCATCCCGGCGGCGGGATGGGGACGGTTTCGTGACGCCTGCGCTACTTCGCCATCTCGGAGACGCGCTGGTCCGGCGCCGGGTGCGGGCTCTGCCCCGGGCCGCGGCTCGGCGGCTCGACCGGGCGCACGCCGAACCAGGACTTCACCTTCTCCCGCGTCCACTGGAAGGTCACGTAGAGCATCGGGATCATGAAGATGCCGACCAGCGAGGCCGCGAGCATGCCGCCGAAGACCGGCGTGCCGACGGCGCGGCGCGACAGCATGGCCGCCCCCGTCGCCGTCACCAGCGGCAGCAGGCCGAGGCAGAAGGCGATCGAGGTCATCATGACGGCGCGGAACCGCAGCCGCGACCCTTCGATCGCTGCGTCGCGGATGGACATCCCGCGCTCCCGCGCATCCTTGGCGAATTCGATGATCAGGATGCCGTTCTTCGCCGCCAGCGCGATCAGCACGACGAGGCCGATCTGGGCATAGACGTCGAGGCTGAGGCCCGCGATCACGATGGCGAGGAAGGAGCCGAGGCCGCCGACCACGACGGACATCAGCACCGGGATGGGAATGGTCCAGCTCTCGTACAGCGCCACCAGGAAGAGGTAGGCGAAGAGCACCGCGAGCGCGACCACGTAGATGGTCTGCCCGGCGGCCAACTTCTCCTGGTAGGCGGTGCCGGTCCATTCGAAGCTGTAGCCCGCCGGCAGCACGCGGGCCGAGAGCTGCTCCATGGCGGCGAGCGCATCGCCCGAGGAGACCCCGGCCTTGGGCGAGCCGTTGATCAGCACCGAGCGGTAGTTGTTGTAACGGCTGATGGTCTGCGGCCCGACCACGATGCGGATATCGGCCAGTGCCCGCAGCGGCACCATGACGCCGCTGCTGCTGCGGACCCGGATGCGCCAGATGTCGCTGATGTCGTCGCGGTCCTGCGCCTCCGCCTGGATGTTCACCTGCCAGGTGCGGCCGAAGAGGTTCAGGTCGTTGACGTAGTAGCCGCCGAGCGAGGCCTGCAGCGACTGGAAGATGGCGCTGATCGGCACGCCGAGGGCCTGCGCCTTGTCCCGGTCGACGTCGAGGAAGATCGAGGGGTTGGTGGCCGAGAAGGTGGAGAAGACCTGCTGCAGCCGGGGATCCTGGTTGGCGGCGACGACGAGGCCAAGCATGGCGCTGCCGAGTTCCGCCGGGTCGCGCCCCTGCAGGTCCTGCAACTGGTACTCGAAGCCGCCGCCGGTGCCGAGGCCGATGATGGGCGGCAGGTTGAAGGCGACGACATTGGCCGTGCGCACGCCGGCGCCGGCCCGGAAGACCCGGCCGATGGAGGCGAAGACCGAATCCGCCGGGTTGGTCCGCTGGTCGAAGGATTTCAGCCGCGCCACCATGAAGGCGGAGTTGGACTGCGCGCCCTGGTCGATCAGCGAGAAGCCGACAATGGCGAGGACGTTCTCGACCGCCGGGATCTGCTTCAGGATGCCCTCCACCTGCTCCACCGCCGCGCGGGTGCGCGACAGGGAGGCCGCCTGCGGGAGCTGGACCTGGACGAAGAAGGTGCCCTGGTCCTCCTGCGGCAGGAAGCCCTGCGGCGTCTTCGAGCCGATGGTGAAGATGGCGAAGGCGAGGCCGGCGGTGACGGCGAGCGAGATGACCGCGACGCGCACCAGCCGCCGCACGACCGCGGCATAGCCGTCCCGCACCTTGTCGATGCCGCGCAGCACATACTTGATCGGCCCGCGCTTCGGCCCGGTATGCCGGAGGAAGAGCACGCAGAGCGCGGGGGAGAGGGTCAGGGCGTTCATCGCCGAGATCACCATCGCCGCCGAGATCGTCACCGCGAACTGCCGGAACAGCACGCCGGAGAGGCCGGGGATGAAGGCGATCGGGACGAAGACCGAGAGCAGCACCAGCGTGATCGCGATGATCGGCGCCGTGATCTCGTTCATCGCCTGCTTCACGGCCTGGTTCGGCGTCCAGTCCGGGTGCTCCTCCATCACCCGCTCGACATTCTCGACCACCACGATGGCGTCGTCGACGACGATGCCGATCGCCAGCACCATCCCCAGCAGCGAAATGGTATTGGCGCTGTAGCCGATGGCGAGCAGGACGGCGAAGGACCCGATCAGGCTGACCGGCACCGCGATGGTCGGGATCAGCGTGGCGCGGAGCGAGCCGAGGAAGAGATAGACCACGATGACGACGAGGACGAAGGCCTCGAGCAGGGTCTTGATCACCTCCTGGATCGTGTCGACCACGAAGCTGGTGCTGTCATACAGCACCTGCGCCTTCAGCCCCTCGGGGAAGCGGGTGCCGAGCTCGTCCAGTGTCCGCCGCATGGCATTGGCGACGGTGACCGCATTGGCGCCGGGCGAGAGATAGACGCCCATGGTCACCGCCGGCTGGCCGTTCAGGCGGCTGACCGTGTCCATGCTCTGGGCGCCGAGCTCGACCCGCGCGACGTCGCGGATCCGCAGGACCGAGCCGTCCGGGTTGGCGCGGATGACGATGTTGCCGAACTGCTCCGGCGTCACCAGCCGCCCGAGGGTCTGGATATTGATCTGGAACTGCTGGGTGTCCGGGATCGGCTGGGCGCCGATGCGGCCGACGGCCGCCTGGACGTTCTGGCTCTGGATCGCCGTGATCAGGTCCTGCGGCGTCAGGTTCAGGTTGGTCAGGCGGTCGATCTCGTACCAGACCCGCATCGAGTAGTCGAGCCGGCCGAACAGGTTCACCTGGCCGACGCCCGGCACGCGGGCCATGCGGTCGATCATGTTGATCGTCGCGTAGTTCGACAGGAAGACCGGGTTGTGGTCCGGGTTGGTCGAGGTCAGCGCGATGAACTGCAGGACCGAGGAGGACTGCTTGCGCACGATCAGGCCGGCGCGCTGCACCTCCTGCGGCAGGCGGGCGATGTTGGCCTGGATGCGGTTGTTGACGTTGACGGTGTTGATGTCGCCGTTGGTGCCGAGGGCGAAGCTGACCGAGAGCTGGTAGGACCCGTCATTGGCGCTGTTCGAGCGCATGTAGATCATGTTCTCGACGCCGTTGACGGCGCTTTCGATGATCTGCCCGACGGTCGATTCCACCACCGCGGCCGAGGCGCCGGGATAGGTCGCCTGCACCGAGACCTGCGGCGGCACGATGTCCGGGAACTGCGCGACCGGGATGCGCAGCAGGGCGAGGGCGCCGGCAAGCGTGGTGACGATCGCGATGACGATCGCCAGCCGCGGCCGGTCGACGAAGACGCCGGAGATCACCGCGTCAGCCCTGCCGGCCGCCGGCGGGGGTGCCGCCGCCGGGTCCGCCGGACGGGGCGGCCGGGGCGCCGGGCGGCCGGCTGCCGGGCGGCGGCGCGCCGGCCGGGGCGGCGTTCACCTCCTGGCCCGGGCGGACGCGCTGCAGCCCCTCGGCGATCACCGTCTCGCCGCCCTGCAGGCCGTTCTCGATCACCACCTGGTCGCGGATGGTCTGGCCGAGGCCGACCGGGCGGCGCTGCGCCTTCTTGTCGGCATCCACCACCAGCACGTAGTTGCCGCCCTGGTCCTGCAGCACCGCGGCGCGCGGGATGACGATGGCGGGCACCGGCTCGGCGCCCTCGACGAAGACGGAGACGAACTGGCCGTCGATCAGTTCCCGGTCGCCGGCGCCGCCGCTCATCGCTTCCCGCAGCCGCGGGTTCGGTATTAGGGCGCGGATCAGCAGGCTGTCGGTGTTGCGGTCGACCTGGGTGTCGATGAACTCGATGCGTCCCTTCTGCGGATAGATGCGCCCGTCGATGGTGCGGATGCGGACCACCACGGCATTGACGCCGCCGCGCGGCTCGTAGCGGTTGCGCAGCTCCACCGCCGTCCGGGAGCTGATGGTGAAGACCACGCGCATCGGGTCCTGGCTGACGATGATGGCCAGCGGGTCGGTCAATGTGGGGGAGACGACGTTGCCCGGCGTATAGGTGGCGCGGCCGATCTTGCCGTCGATGGGCGAGATGATGTCGGTATAGCCGAGGTTGATCTCGGCTGTGCGGACCTGCGCCTGGGCGCCGAGGACCTGGGCATTGGCCGTCCGCTCCTGCGCCTGCGCATTGTCGAGGTTGACCTGCGGGCCGTAGCCAGTCTGCCGCAGTTCCCGCGCGCGCTGCAGGGCGATGCGGGCATTCTCGAGCGTCGCCTGGGCGGAGGCGGCCGAGGCCTGCGCCTGCTCGAGCGCCGCCTCGAAGGGCGGCTTCTCGATGCGGAACAACACGTCGCCGGCCTTGACCTCCTGGCCCTCGGTGAAGGCGCGTTCCTGCAGGAAGCCGGTGACGCGGGCGCGGATCTCGACGCGGTTCACCGCCTCGATCCGGCCGGTGAACTCGGCGCTCTCGGTGACCGGCTTCTTCTCGGCAGTGACGACGCCGACGGCGGGCGGCCCCTGCGGCCCGAACTGCGCCAGCGCCGGCGCCTGCGCAAGCAGGAGGAGAAGCAAGGCGAGGGGGAGACGACGCATGCAGGAAGTCCGGCTCTGGGCAGGGGATACTGCACCAGCGAAGTACGGTTTGGCAGTTGGCCGGGTGGCGGGCAAGGCTGGCGTGGGAGGATGACAATCCCGCCATCGCCGGCCTGGCCAAGGATCACCCCGATCCGGCCGCCGTCGCCGGTGCCGCGACGGGCGCGGGCGGCGGGATCAGCAGCAGCGCCGCTATCGCGGCGAGGCCGGCGCAGGCCGCGCCCAGCAGGGCGGCGAGGCGGAAGCCGGCGATGAACTCCGCCGGCCCCGGTAATGCCAGCACCGCCCCGAGCAGCGCGGTCGCCACCAGCCCGCCGAGCCGCGCCACGGCGCTGTTGAAGCCGGAGGCAGCGCCGGTATGGCCGGCATCGACCGAGGCCATGACGGTGGTGGTCAGCGGCGCCGCCGAGAGCGCCATGCCGATCCCGACGAGCGCAGTCGCGGGCATCAGCCCCGTCCAGACCGCGATGCCCTCCCCGTCGAGCCGGGCATAGAGGGCGAGGCCCGCCGCCGTCACGGCGGCGCCGGCCGCGAGCGGCAGCCGCCCGCCATGCCGCGCCGTCAGCCGCCCCATCAGCGGCGAGCCGAGCCCGATCAGCAGCGGCAGCGGCAGCAGCGCCGCGCCGGCGGCGAGGGCCGACCAGCCCTCGATGCGGATCAGCAGATAGGGCAGCAGCACGATCAGGCCGCCGAGCGCGCCGTAGAGCAGGAAGGTGAGCAGCGTCAGGCCGAGGAAGGGCCGCGAGGCGAACATCGCCATCGGCAGCAGCGCGCGCGGGCCGCGCCGCCGCTCGAGCCAGAGGAAGCCGGCCAGCAGCGCCGCGCCCATGAGCGTGGCGGGCAGGACGAGGCCGCCGGCGCCGCGCCCCGCCGCCTCGGTCAGCGCCCAGGTGAGCAGGGCGAGGGCGAGGGTCGCCAGCGCCGCCCCCGCCCAGTCCAGCCGGGCGGCGGCCCTGCCATGGCTCTCCCGCACATGCGCATGCGCCAGCCAGGCAGCCGCGGCGGCGATTGGCAGGTTGATCAGGAAGATCGCGCGCCAACCCACGGTCTCCACCAGCCACCCGCCCGCGAGCGGCCCGATCGCGCCGGCCAGCGCGCCGACCGCCGCCCAGGTGCCGATGGCGCGGCCGCGCGCCTCGCCCTGGAAGGTGGCGCCGAGGATGGCGAGGCTGTTCGGCATCAGCAGGGCGGCGCCGACCCCCTGCATCGCCCGGCCGGCCAGCAGCCAGGCGATGGAGGGCGCGGCGGCGCAGGCGGCGGAGGCCAGGCCGAAGAGCCCGAGGCCGAGCAGGAAGAGCCGGCGCCGGCCGAAATGGTCGCCCGCGCCGCCGCCCAGCAAGATCAGCGCGCCGAGCGGCAGGAGATAGGCATTGATCGTCCAGGCCAGGGCGGCGGCATCGGCGCCGAGGTCCCGCTGCAGCGCCGGCAGCGCGACATTGACCACCGAGCCGTCGATGAAGGCGAGGCTGGAGCCGAGGATGCAGGCGGCGAGCGTCCAGCGGCAGGCGGGGTTGCGCGCCGGCGGGCGGGCGGCCGCCACGGCGGCGTCGCAGGGCGTGGCGAGGGCGCCGGTCACGCGGCGCGGCCCGGCGGGGAGATCGGCGGCATCGGCATGGCGGCGAGGATTGCCGCTGGCCTCGGCGCCGACAATGCGCTGCCGCTGGCCGCATGGCCGGGCGCCGCGCTTTTCACGGCATGGTCATGGCAGCGAAGGGCGGCCCGGCCGCCGCAGCCAGAGATAGGCGAGGCTGCACACCACCAGCGCCACCGCGAAGGTCGAGAGCGCCGCGCCCGTGCCGCCCCAGGCCGCGGCGAAGCCCGAGACCGCCTGCAGCACCGCCGCGCCGCCGAAGAAGGCGATGTTGTTGGCCGAGAGCGCCCGGCCTGTCTGCTCCGGCGGCACCGCCGCGCGGACCTGGGCGAAGACCAGGATCTGGAAGGAGATGACGAGGCCGATCGCCACCATGACCGCGGCATCGAAGGAGGCCGGCAGCACCTCCTGGCCGAGCGCGCGGGACAGCCAGCCGCCCGGCCCGCCCGCCGGCAGCAGCAGCACCAGCGCCGCCACCGTCAGGTGGCTGCCCGCCAGCAGCGCGACCGGCCGGCCGACGAGGCGCTGCACCACGCCCGCGATCGCCGGGCCGGCGACCAGCGCGACCGCGACCAGCAGCAGCACATTGCCGGCCTCGACCCGCGTCAGCCCCTTGGCCTGCATCAGCCAGGGCCCACCCCAGAGGCCGCGCACGCCCAGCACCACGGCGAAGCTGGCGAAGCCGATGGTCATCGGCGCGCGCAGCCGTGGCGAGACGGCGATCGCCAGGATATCCCGCGTGTCCTGCCAGAGCGAGCGGCGGCCGGCCTGCGCCGGCGGCGTCCGCTGCACCGTCGCGGCGACCGCGACGAAGGCCAGCGCCGCCAGCGCGCCGGAGGCCCAGAAGCCGGCGCGCCAGCCCTGCCGCTCCACCAGCAGCGCCAGCGGCGAGGCGCTGAGCAGCATGCCGCAATTGCCGAAGGCCTGGATGATGCCGGACCAGAGGGCGAAGCGATGGCCGTCCATGGCGCGCGCGGCATAGGTCATCGGGCACATCAGCGCGCCGGCGCAGCCCATGCCGAGGACGCATTGCGCCAGCAGCATGGTGCCCGGCCCGGGCGCGAGGGCGGCGAGCGCGCTGCCCGCCATGCCGATCCCGAGCAGCACCAGCGCCGTCCGCCGCACGCCCCAGCGGTCGAGGCCGATGCCGACCGGGACCATGGCGAGGGCGAAGGTGGCGGGGAAGGCGCCGGTCAGCGCCGCCAGCCCCTCCGGCGTCAGGCCGAGGTCGCGCGAGAGAACGTCGGCCGCGATGGCCGGCAGGGTGCGGACGGCATTCGAGAAGACATGGCCAAGGGTGAGCGCCAGGATCGGCAGCTCGGGGCCGGAGAGGCGACGCACGTTTCCCCCGTATTTTGCTTGTGGCCCGGGGGGAAGGGAGAGAACGTTCGGCGCAGTGCGCCGAACCCCCCGTACCCCCCAACCCACCTTTTTCTCTGAGTCCGCTGTTGCAGCCTGCAGACTCACGGAAAAAGGTAGGGTGGGCGTGGGAGGGGAGTTCCCTCCCCTCCCACTCTTCCTGTCTCAGTTCCGGAACAGCTTCCCCGGATTGAGGATCCCCTTCGGATCGAGGCTCGCCTTGATCCCCCGCATGACGGCCAACGCCTCGACGCCGTGCTCGGCCTCGAGGAATTCCCGCTTGCCGATGCCGACGCCATGCTCGCCCGAGCAGGTGCCGCCGAGCGAGAGGCCGCGCGCCACGATCCTGCGGTCGAGCTCCCAGGCGCGGTCGAGCGCCGTCGGGTCGTTCGGGTCGAAGAGGATGATCTGGTGGAAATTGCCGTCGCCAACATGGCCGACGATGCAGGTGGTGAAGCCCGCCGCGATCGCATCCTGCTTGGCGCCGACGATGGCATCGGCCAGCTTCGAGATCGGCACGCAGACATCCGTCGTGATGCCGCGATAGCCGGGGATCAGGTTGATGCCGGCCCAATAGGCGTCGTGCCGCGCCTGCCAGAGCTTCGTGCGCGTCTCGGTATCGGTCGCCCAGCGGAAGTTGTCGCCGCCGTAATCGGCGGTGATCGCCTGCACAGCCTCCGCCTGCTCCTGCACCGCGGCCGGGGTGCCGTGGAATTCGAGGAAGAGCGTCGGCGTCGCGCGCAGGCCCTCGAGCTTGCTGTACCTGATGCAGGCCTCCATCTGGTCCGCATCGATCAGCTCGATCCGCGCCACGGGGATGCCGGACTGCATGGTGACGATCACCGAGTTCACCGCCGATTCCAGGTCGGCAAACTGGCAGACCGCCGAGGACATCGCCTCCGGGATGCCGTGCAGGCGGAGCCGCACCTTGGTGATGATGCCGAGCGTGCCTTCCGAGCCGATGAAGAGCCGCGTCAGGTCGTAGCCATTGGCGCCCTTGCGGGCGCGGCCGCCGGTCTGGATGACGCGGCCATCGGCGAGCACCACCTCCAGCCCCAGGACGTTCTCCCGGATGGTGCCGTAGCGGACCGCATTGGTGCCGGAGGCGCGCGTCGCGCACATGCCGCCGATGGTGCAGACGCTCCCGGGGTCGACCGGGAAGAACATGCCCTGGTCGCGGAGGTAGTCGTTGAGCTGCTGGCGGGTCACGCCGGGCTCGATCAGGCAGTCCATGTCCTCGGCATTGACCTCCAGCACCGCGGTCATGCGGGAGAGGTCCACCGAGATGCCGCGCCGCACCGGGTTCACATGCCCTTCCAGCGAGGTGCCGGCGCCGAAGGCGACGACCGGCACCTCGTGCCGGTGGCAGAGCGCGAGCAGGCGGCTGACCTCCTCGGTGCTCTCGACGAAGGCGACGGCGTCCGGCAGGGTCGGCGGGGTCTGGTCCTCGCCGCGGCTGTGCTGCTCGCGGATCGCCTGGGCGGTCGAGAGGCGGTCGCCGAGGAACTCCCGCGCGGCGGCGATGACGGCGTCCACCGGACGCGAGGCGATCGTGTTCATGGCGTGTCCTCGTCCCGCGCCAGCGGGCATGTCAAGCAATGCGGTCCGCCGCCGCCGGCGGTGAAGAGCGAGAGGGCGGGGTCGAGCACCGCCAGCCCCTCCGCCCGCAGCGCGGCGTTGAGGTCGCGGCTCTCGGCCGCCGATATAACCTGTTCCGCGCCGAGGGCCAGGATGTTGCAGCCGAGCCGCATGGCGTCGCGGTAGGGCACGGGGATGCAGCGGATGCCGTGCCCCTGCAGCCAGGCGACGAAGCCCGGGTCCAGCACGTCGAGGCAGGCGACGGCGAGGCCGGGCGCGGCCAGGCAGAAGATCACGTCGAGATGCAGGAAATGCTCGTCGAAGGGCTCGACGCGCACCTCCCAGCCCTCCGCCCGCAGCCAGCCGGCAAGCTGCTCCGCGCCCTCCAGGTCGGTCCGCCCGCCGCTTGCGCCGATCACGGCGAGGCCGGGGCGGAGGATCTGGATGTCGCCTCCCTCCAGCGTCCCGGCCGACGACCTGCGCCAGAAGCGCGAGCCCTGCGCCTCGTGCCAGTCGATGAGATGGGCGTATTCGCCGCGCCGCTGCGGCCGCTCGAGCTGGCAGAGCACCGGGCCGCGATGCGTCACCACCACGCTGTCGCGGGTATAGGCCATGTAGGGCAGGTGCGGCTGGGGCGGCAGGTGGTGGACCCGGGCGCCGCCCTGCTCCAGCGCCGCCACCAGCTCCCGGTGCTGCGCCTGCAGGCCCTGCAGGTCGGGCTGCCCGCCCGAAGCCAGGGTCCGCCGGGCGATCGCGTTGGTCGGGATCCAGCGGTAGTGGTCGGGCGCGCAGACCAGCACCTCGGTCAGGCGTCCGGTCTCGGAGGCGACGGTGAAGGGCGGCGGCATGCGGCCAAGGTGCGCCCCGTGAGGCCCGGCGTCCAGCGGTGGGGCGGCGGGCTTGTTCCGGGCTTGGACTCGATCCGGGCTCATCTGCTGTTCTGGCAAAGTCTTCGGAGCACGAGGCGGGCCGAAGCCCAACGCAGGACGCAGAGGCCTGACCGGTCGAGGCACTCCCGATCACTGGCCAAGCGACGGCAGCGGTTCGGCCGGATGCTGGTCCGTTCGACAGCCCAGCGCTTCACCACTGCTCAGGCCGTCAAATACATGGCTGGCGACCATGGCGGATGCGGAAGATCGTTCTGGGCACAAGTGCCTCCATGTGCCCGGCTTGGGCGACGTCACCTCCTTGATGGCCTCCGCAGCAGGGATCCGACGCGGGATATCTGCGCCAGCGGCCGAACCAGCCGAGCAATCTCTCGGCCCCCAGTACCGGGGCTGCACGACCAAGCCGGTGGCGCCTGCGGGGCGGCGAACGATGATCGGCAGCAGGTCCGCCGGATAGCAGCCGAGCCAGGCCGCACGCCCGCAACGCCGGGCGCCGCGGCAATGCCCTCCACGGCGCTCTCGTCGCAGCCCTGGTCGTGCGACGTGCCCCCGTCACCCCGGATCCCGTCAAGAACCGGTTCGATTATCAGCGGACGAGCGCTCATATCGCTGCCGTGCTCGATCAATTGGCCGGCGGCCATATCAGCAGTCGCATCGACTGATTACTGCTCCGGAACTCCAGACCACGCCGTCGGGCCGCACAGATTGTCTGTCACCCACTCGATTTCCGGCTTCCGTCCGACTCTTGGAAATCGATGCGGATTGACACGATATGTTGGAACGTAATATCAACTAAGGAAAGAAATTGGTGGTAGAATGTTTACGCTTTTCAAGCGCGGACGTCCCGTCGCGACTGCGCCGGGCCCTGGTGCGCTGGCATCCAGGATCGCCAACTTCCCCGTCGTAAGCTGTGACGTATTTGACACCGCTCTGGTGCGTCTCCTTGCCCGGCCGGAGGACGTGCACCTGGCGACCGGCGCTCGGGCCCGGGCCCGGGGGCTCACGACGTTCGCAGCCGCGGCATTCCGCGAATATCGGGTCGAGGCCGAACGCTCAGCCCGCGCCGAGGTCGAGGCCGAGGGTCGGGACGAGGTCACTATCGCAGAGATCTACGGGCGCTTCCTGCAATGGGGGCTGGTCGGGGACCGTGGTGAAGCGGAACAACTCGCCAAGATAGAACTGGCGACGGAGCACAGCGTATGCCGGGCGGCAGCGGCCCTGAGGATGGCGGTCATGGGCCGCGCGGCGGGCCAGAAGCTGATCTTTGTCTCTGACAGTCCATTGCCGGGCGCCTGGATCGAAGAACTGCTCCGGAAGAATGGCTATGAGAGGGATTTCGAAGTCTTCTCCTCTGCGGATGCAGGTCTCAGCAAGCACTCAGGGCGGTTGTTCCCCTTCGTGCTCAACAGGATCGGCTGCACGGCGCGGGAAGTCGTCCATCTCGGGGACAACCCGATAGCGGATGTCGCTCGCGCTGAGGCCCACGGCATCACGGCAGTGCACATCCCACAGCGCGGCAGGCCCCCGGAGGCCGATCGCCTGGCCGGTGCCTCCACCGCCGTGCGGCTGTTGCACAGCCATCGGCGCTCATTGGCCGTGCAACAGTCCCGTCAGGACAGTGATGGCCGGCACGCCGAGAAGGGCGCTGCCCCGGAGAGGGATGCCATCGACATTGCGCGCTACGGGACGATCCTGCTGCTTGGCTATACCCTTTTTGTGCTGTCCGAGGCGCGCAAGCGCGGCATCGACCGGGTCTACTTCGTCGCACGAGATGGCTACCTGCCCTGGCAAATCGCTCAGCGTCTCGCCCCGCGTCTTCTTCCGGGAGCACGGCTCCACTACTTGTATGCATCACGACGCGCGGTCGTCTTGCCGGCCCGCATGAACGATCTCGCATGGGTGGCGGGCGAGATCGCCGGCAGCCTGAGCGGCCAGACCCTCGATACGGCGTTCGATGTGATCGGCACCGCCCGGGAGCAAACCGCTGCGATGCTCCGTGAACTCGGAATGGACCCCTCGATGCGCTTGGGGCAGGGGGCAGGTCAAGCCGAAGTGCTCAGATTGCTCGAGGGCCAGCGGGCCTTCTTCACCGCGCGCATGGCCGAACGCCGCGCAGCCCTGCTCGCCTATCTCCGCCAGTCCGGCTTCCTGGAGCCTGGTCCGCGGATCGTCGCCGACATCGGCTGGCGGGGTTCCATCCAGGAAGCGCTGCAGATGTCAGGCGGGTTGCGTCCTGACGAGGTGTTCGGCTGCTATGTGGGGCTCTGGCCGAACGCACTGCGGGAAAGGCTCAATCCCGGGAATGCCGCCGGCTACTTGTTCGCATTTGGGCATCCCCGCTCTGCCATGGACGTCGTGGCGGATGGCTATGCCGTGCCCGAACTGTTCTTCTCGGCGCCACACGGGTCCACCATCCAGTACGAGATGGCCGGCGAGATCGCGCACCCCAACCTGGCCGTGGAGCAGGAGCCAGGCGCTTCCAGCCGACGGCGCGCATTCGAGGTAATCGAGCGGGAGTGTCTGGCCGAGATCGAGATGCTCGACACCATCCTCGATGGTGCCTGGGAGGACGGCGTCGATCCGTGCAGCGCGCTAGTGGATCTCGAGCAACTGTTGACGCGTCCGACGGCCGAACAGGTCAAAGCCATAAATCGGGTTCCGTTCATCTCCGGTATCAACGCCGAACGGATCACGGCCCTCGTCAATCCTGTCCCGTTGCACGAATGGGTGCTTTGGCCGCAGAGGACGCTTCGCAGGATCGGGAGGTCGCCTTGGCGCGGCGGCACTGCCCGGGCGAGCCTGCCTTGGCCAATCCCCTCCATGACGTACCGGGACCTGGAGCACCGGGCCCGATGGCTGTTTCGCCGCCTCGGCCGATCCGTCGGATGACATGCCGGGATCTGCATTGCCAGGCATCCTGGCCGCTGCGCAGGACGTCAGGCCAGGCGGATTTCGTCGACGGGCAGGTAAGCCCATGTTCCCTGTCTTCGAATGGGTTTCAGTTGATCCGGGCAGCGCTCCGCGATCGGCCGCCGGGTCCGCCGCTCCTGCGCCGGCGAGAGGGGCTTCTGCTTGCCCGGTCGGCGACCACGACGCCTGGCCTCCAGCGCCGCGTCCCCCAACTGCAGCGCCGCCCCGACCCACTCGCCAAGGAAGCGGCGGTTCACGCCGACCGCGGCCGCGGCCTCGACCCGCATACTGCCGGCTTCGACCACGGCAACCGCCACCCGGCGGCGCCATGCCTGGGTGGCCGGATCGGGCTTGCGGAAGTCACGATGGAGCGCCACGCCTGAACCATCGCACGGCACACAGCACCATGAGACCTGTTCGGTAGCCGGCTTGGTCAGATCGTCATTCCCGGATCGCTGCTCGATGCCCGTATGACCAAGCGTGGTCGTCGCTGCCTTCTGCCGTGCCGATGCACGCAGCCTCGCCGCGGCGCCGGGCGGGGCCTGCCCAGCGACGCCGCACGATGAGGCACCTCCGGCCCCGATGTCTCGCGCATTCATCCGGCACATCGGCTTTGATGCGGACGGCCGCACTGCTTGCGGGTCAGGCAACATCATGAACTCTCTCCTGAGCCGTCTTTCCATTCGTGCCAAGCTCGCCACCGTCATGGGCAGTCTGGGCCTGCTTCTGCTCGCCTTCGCCGCGCTGGGCTTCACCACCAGCCTGCGGGACAGCAACGCCTCCCGGCTCGTCGTCTCGATGACGAGCATCGGCGAGCAACTCTTCGAGGCGATGCTCTCCGCCCGCCTCGAGCGCGGGGCCCTGCTGGGCGGCCTCTCCTCCGATGCCCCTGCCGATGTGGCGCTCCGGGACCGCATCGGGACCGCCCGCCGCGCCTCGGACGAGGCGCTCGCGCGTGCCATGGCAGAGCTGGCGGTCGAGGGCACCGCCGTGGCCCCCGTGGCGGAACGCCTCGCCCGCGCCAGGGATGGCGTCGCCGCACTCCGCTCGCAGATCGACGCCGCGCTCGGGCTTCCCCGCGCGCAGCGGCCGGCGGAGGCTGCGGCGGAGGCCCCTCGCGCCACGCAAGCCTATCTCGACGCCCTGATCGCCGCCCATGACGAGGTGATCGGCCGGGTCCGCCTGATCAGCAACCGCGTCGACGAGACCCTAGCCGTCAAGTACGACGCCTGGGCGGCCCGGCTCGCCGGCGGGCTGATGACGCTCCATGTCGAGGGGGCCCTGGCGCGCGGCGGCACCCTGCAGGCTGCCGACATCGTGGCGATGGCCGAGTTGCGCGGCCGCGCCTCAGGCGCCTGGGCGCGTATCAACGCCGCCGCGGCCAGGCCAGGCCTCGGAGAGACGCTCGTGGCAGCCATCCGCCGCGCGAACGAGGTGTTTCCCGCCGCCTTCGTCGCCCACCTCGATGAGGTGGCAAAGAGCCTGGAGGCGGGGCGGCCCACGATGACGCTGGTCGAGTTGCAACGGCGGAACACCACGATGCTGAACTCCGTCGCCGATGTCGTCCGCGCCAGCCTCGGGGAGGCCGTGGGCATCGCCCGTGCCGAGGCGGAGTCCCGGCAGCGCGCATTGCTCGTTGATGGCGTCACGCTCGGCTTCGCCGTCGCGCTGCTGGCGATCGGGCATCTGGTCGTCACCCGCGACGTGACGGGCCCCATGGCCCGCATGGCCGACCAGGTCGGCCGCATTGCTGGCGGGGACCTCCAATTGGCCGTCGAGGGAACCGGCCGCGGGGACGAGGTCGGCACGCTCGCCCGCGCCGTCGAGGTGTTCAAGCGCAACGCCGCGGACCGCATGAGGCTGGAGGAGACGAGCGCAGCCGACCAGGCGGCGCGGCTGGAGCGGGCCGAGCGGCTGGCAGCGCTGCTGCACGGCTTCGAAGGCAAGGTGCGCCACACGGTCGAGGCGCTGGGCGGTGCAGTGCGACAGCTCCAGGGCACCGCCCGCAGCATGGCCGGCACTGCCGAGGGCACCCTCTCCCAGGCCGGCGCGGTCACCTCGGCCGCCGAGCAGACCAGCGCCAATGTGCAGACGGTCGCCGCCGCCGAGGAGCTCTCGGCCTCCATCGCCGAGATCACCCGCCAGGTGGCGCAGTCCTCGAAGGCGGCCGGCCAGGCGGTGGACGAGACCCGCAGGACCGACGAGGTGGTGCATAGCCTGGCCGAGGGCGCGCAGAAGATCGGCGAGGTCATGCGCCTGATCACCGACATCGCGGCCCAGACCAACCTCCTGGCGCTCAACGCCACGATCGAGGCGGCCCGCGCCGGCGAGGCCGGCAAGGGCTTCGCGGTGGTCGCCGGCGAGGTCAAGAACCTCGCCGCCCAGACCGCGCGGGCCACCGAGGAGATCGCCGCCCAGATCGGGGCGATGCAGTCGGCCACCGGGGATGCGGTCGGTGCGATCCAGGCGATCAGCGCCCGCATCGGCGAGGTCAGCGAGATCGCCTCGGCCATCGCCGCGGCCGTCGAGGAGCAGGGCGCGGCCACCGCCGAGATCGCCCGCAACGTGCAGCAGGCCGCCCAGGGCACGCAGAACGTCACCGGTGCCATCGGCGGGGTCAGCCGGGCAGCGTCGGAGGCCTCCGCCGCTTCCGGCGAGGTGCTGGCCTCGGCCGAGGAGCTCTCCCGACACGCCGGCAACCTCGACCAGGAGGTCGGCGGCTTCCTGCGCGACGTCGCTGCCATCGAACCGGGCGCCCGCGACCGCTGCGCGGCATAGGGCCCGCGGCGCGGGCGGCCTGACATCGCCACGTCGCCGGAATCACACCTGCCGCATGCCGGTCAGGGTCAACCCGCGAGAGGAGCGCACTGTCCCGCCCATTCGGGCCGGCAAGTGCGTCGGGGATGTCTCCGGCCGATTGCATCGGGCCTGCAGGCCACCTGCGGCCGCGGAGTACGTACAGGTTGCCCGCGTGCGGATCACGCCCGGGCGCCTGCTGCACCTGCGGAGCCAGCGCGTGCATCCCACGACGCAAGCGGTATGGCCGGCGGCCAGCCGGACGTGCACGCCAGTCGGAACCGGGATCATCCGCGCAGCACCGCCACCACGCGATGCAGTGCCGCGGCGCTGACCACCTCCGTCACCCGTACCGCCCTGCCGTCCGGCAGCAAGATCCCGATGCGGCCGTCCGGCTCGTCGTCCGCGTCGCTCCCCGCCGTGCGACATATCGGTGCCGACGTCGCCGCTCCAACCGGGTGATGATCCCCATCCCCGCCCTCCGTCCTTCGGCGCTCCAAGGAACGCCCGAGGGCAGGGTCCCGAAGGACACGGCGCCCGTCCTCGCCCGCAATCGCAAGCCGAACACTGGCCCCGACCCGACAGCCTGAATGGGGCCGGCTTCAGCAGCGGAGGTTGTGCCCCTTCACTTCGGCGGCTGCCTCACCGCACCAATCGGTCGCACGAAGGCTTCCGCGTTCCAGGTGCAGTAGCGCAACTGGATGCCCCGGGTCCCGCCGGTCCGGCGCAGGAGCACCTGCACGCCATGCTGCGGCAGCCGTTCCAGGGCCAGGGCGACATTCCGCGCCCCGACATCGTTGTTCCCGCTGAGACCGATCAGGGTCGAGGCGCCGCCGAAGATCTTGGCGCGCAGATCCTCGACCCGGCAGCCGATGGCCACCATCCGCTTCAGCAGCAGATCGATGGCGACATCCCCGTAACGCGGGCCGCCGCCGCCGGGTGGGGACTCCGGCAGGACGAAATGGTTCACCGCGCCGATATGCAGCCGGCAATCCCAGAGGCAAACGGCAACGCAGGAGCCAAGGATGGTCGTGACAAGGGAAGGCCTTGCCGCGCAGTGGATCTCACCCGCGTGCAGGAATCGCTGCGGTATGACGGGGTCACCGAGCCAGATCACATGCGGCCCCGGACGATCTCCGCGGCGAGCTGCTCGAGCGGCAAGATGCGGTCGACGGCACCCCGCTGGATCGCCTCCTTCGGCATGCCGAAGACGACGCTCGTCGCCTCGTCCTGCGCCACCGTGAGGGCCCCGGCCTCATGCATCTCCTGCATGCCGCGGGCGCCATCGTCGCCCATGCCGGTCATGATGATGCCCACGGCATTGGCGCCGGCATATTGCGCCGCCGACCGGAACAGCACGTCGACCGAGGGGCGGTGGCGGGACACCAATGGCCCGTCCTTCACCGAGACATAGTAGCGCGCGCCGCTGCGCTGCAGCAGCATGTGCCGGCTGCCCGGCGCGATGAGCACCCGCCCGCGCAGGACGGAATCGCCATCGGCCGCTTCCTTGACCTCCATGGCGCAGAGCGTGTTGAGGCGCTTGGCGAAGGCGGCGGTGAAATTCTCGGGCATGTGCTGCACCACGACGATGCCCGGCGCCGAGGCGGGCAGCGCTTCCAGCACCACCCGCAGGGCCTCCGTGCCGCCGGTGGAGGCGCCGATGCAGATCACCGCCTCGGTGGTCTGCGCCATCGACTTGCGCGGCGTCGCCCGGGGCAGCACCGCGTCGGCGGTCAGCTTCTCCTGCACCGGCCGGCGCGTGCTGCCGGCCGCGCCGCCGGCGCCGTTCCGCCGCGGCCGTGCCCGTGCCGCCGCCTTCACTGCGTCGCAGATCCGCATGCGCGATTCCAGCAGGCCCTGGCGCGTATCGAGGCGCGGCTTCTCGATCACCTCGACCGCCCCGGCCTCGAGCGCTTCCAGCAGCGTCTCGCTGCCCGGCCCGGCCAGCGAGGAGCAGATCACCACGGGGATGGGATGTTGCGCCATGATCTTGCGCAGGAAGGTCACCCCATCCATGCGCGGCATCTCGACGTCCAAGGTGATGACGTCCGGGCATTCCTGCTGGATGCGGCGGGCCGCCACGAAGGGGTCCATCGCGCTGCCGATGACCGTGATCTCGTCGTCCGAGTTCAGGATTTCGGTCAGCGCGTTCCGCACCGTGGCGGAATCGTCGACGATGAGGACGCGGATCTTGCCAGCCATGGATTCGTCCGGATCAGGTCAGGAGAACGGGAAGACAGGGGGTCAGAGGCGACGGAAGACCGTGGGCGCCACGGGACGGAGAGGTACGCTCTGGCCGGCCAGGGATTCGGAATGGCCGAGGACGAGATAGCCGCCGGGCACCAGATGGTCGCAGAGCCGCTCCAGCACCCCGTTCTGCGTCGGCTTGTCGAAATAGATCAGCACGTTGCGCACGAAGATCACGTCGAAGTCGCGCCCCATCGGATAGCTGTCATCCATCAGGTTCAGGCGCTGGAACTGCACGAGGCGCCGCAATTCGGGCACGACCCTCACCAGGCCCTGGCCGGGCGTCTTGCTGCGCAGCAGGTAGCGTTGCCGCATGGGCGCCGGGATCGGAGTCGCCATGGCTTCCGGATAGATGCCGAGCGCCGCGGTCCGCAGCACCCGGGTGGAGATGTCGGTGCCGAGGATGGATATCTCGAAGGGTGCGGTGCGGGCAGCGAGGTCGGTCAGCACCATCGCCAGGGTATAGGCCTCCGCACCGGTGGAACTGGCCGCGCTCCAGACCTTCAGCACCGCGCCTCTGCCCGGCCGCTTCCAGGGCGCCAGCTCCGGCACCGCCTTCTCCGCGAGGTAGCGGAAATGCTCGGGCTCGCGGAAGAACTCGGTCTTGTTCGTCGTCACCACATCGATGAGCGAGAGCGTCTCGAGCTCGAGCCCGTTCCGTTCGAAGAGGTAGTTGCAGTAGTCCGCCAGGTTGGCGCAGCCGGCGGCGGCCACCCGCTTGCGCAGGCGCCCTTCCAGCATCGTCTTCTTCGTCGCCGGCATCTTGATGCCGGCGTAGTCCTCGATGAATTTGGCAAGACGGCGGAACTGGCTGTCGCTCAGATGATCGAGCTGACCCGTGCTCCGCTCGGCGCTCGCCGTCTGGCTCATGGCTCAGTACCGCTCGAAATCGGCGTCATGGGCATCGGGGCCCGGGCTGAGGTCGAGGGCGACGCCGCCGCCGGCCGCGGCGCGCTGCTGGCGCGGCGCGGGCGCCGGCGCCGCGGGCCGGCGCTGCGGGCGCGGCCGGCCATTGGCCTGCAGGGCGTCGTGCAGGCGCACCACCTGGACCCGCGTCGCCGGGTGCTGCGGCGCCGGCGCCGCCGAGGGACGCGGCGGCGGCGCGCCGCCATCGACCCGGAAGAAGGCGATGCTGGACTGCAACTGCTCGGCCTGCGCCGCCAGCTCCTCCGAGGTCGCCGACATCTGCTCCGAGGCCGAGGAGTTCTGCTGCGTCACCTTGTCCAACTGCTGGATCGCCTGGTTCACCTGCTCGCCGCCGATGTCCTGCTCGCGGCAGGCCGCGCTGATCTCCTCCACCAGCTCCGCCGTCCGCTTGATGTCGGGCACCAGCCGCGCCAGCATCGTCCCGGCCTCCTGCGCCACCTTCACCGTCGCCGAGGACAACCCGCTGATCTCGGCCGCCGCCGTCTGGCTGCGCTCGGCCAGCTTGCGCACCTCGGACGCCACCACCGCGAAGCCCTTGCCGTGCTCGCCAGCCCGCGCCGCCTCCACCGCCGCGTTCAGCGCCAGCAGGTCGGTCTGCCGCGCGATCTCCTGCACGATGGTGATCTTCTCGGCGATCGTCTGCATCGCCTGCACCGCACGGCCCACCGCCTCGCCGGTCAGTTGCGCATCGGACGAGGACTGCCGCGCGATCTTCTCGGTCTGGCTGGCATTGTCCGCCGTCTGCTTGATGTTCGCCGCCATCTCCTCCATCGAGGCCGAGGCCTCCTCCGTCGAGGAGGCCTGCTCCGTCGCGCCCTGCGACAACTGCTGCGCAGACGCCGAGAGCTCCTGGCTGCCGGACGACACGTTCTCCGCCGCCGCCAGCGTCTCGCCGACGACGGAGCGGAGGCGGCCGATCATGGCGTTCAGGTGCTGGACCAGGTCGCCCACCTCGTCCTGGGACGGCTTCTCGACCGTGCGGGTGAGGTCGCCTTCGGCCACCGCCTGCGCGAGTGCCCCGGCACGGCGCAGGTTGCGGCTGATGCCGAGCGCGATGACGGTACCGGCGATGATCGCCAGCAGGGTCGAGCCGGCCGCGATGCCGACCAGCCAGTTGCGGGCAGCCACGTATTGCCTGTCGGCGCCCTGCTGAGCTTCCTGCATGAAGCCCTGGTTCAGGCTGACCACCTCTCCCAGGATACGCTGTGCCTCGGCCGTGGCGTCACGCCCCTCGCCGAGCGAGAGCCGGATTGCATCCCCCTTCGAGTCCTGGCGCCCGAGTTCGAGCACCCGCTGGTGGATGGGCAACCAGGCGTCCATGCTGCGGGCGATCTGCTCCGGCAGGGCGCGATCCGGCGCTGGGAGCACGCCACGCAACTGTTCGCGCAGCCTGCTCAGTTCGGCCAGCATCGAGTCCTGGGCCTGCTGGTACCGCTTCATGTCGTCATCGGTGGTGGCGAGGATGAAATCGGCTTCCGCCCGCAATACTTCCTGCAAATGGCCATAGATCCGCTCCGCGAGGCGACCGGCATCGCCCTGGCGGTCCGCGAGCTGGCGGAGCATGGCGAGCGCCGGGGCAAGCGCCGCCACCCCGTCGCGCTGGGACATGTCGCGTGCAGCGACGATGGTGTTCCGGGTCGCCTGCGTGCGGATGCGGTCCTGCGCGGCGAGATATTTCTGCCAGGCCGCATTGAAGGCATCGAGCTTCTGCCGACCCTGAGGCGAAGCGATCATCTTCCACCGCTCGACCAGGTCGGTCACCGCCTTGTTCCGCTCCTGCATCTCGCGGACTTGCCGCTCGATCGTGGCAGGATCATTGGCTATGACGAGGTTCTTCTCGGTCCGAACCGCGTTGTTGACGGCGATAACGATGTCCTTGACGAGCAGGGACCGCTGCACCGGACCATCCACCAGCTCGCGCATGGTAGCGTTCACGGTTCCCAGGCTTTCGATGCCCAGCGCCGCGGTGGCGGCGGAGAGCAGGATGATGGTGCCGAAGGCCATCCCGAGCCGGGCCTTCACGGTGATACGCATGGTGCTGAGCTCCTGGTCACGCCCGGCGGCCGCGCCTCGGGCATCGTTCGGCAGTTCGGGCGGGTCAGGCAGGCACGGCTTCGGTGCCCCGCAGCAGGTGCGGGACATTGAGGATGATGACGAATCCCTCGTTGCGCCGGCCAACGGCGCAGACATGGTCGGAGCGCCAGGCACCGCCCATGTCCGGCGGCGGCTCGGCACCGGGCGGGTCGAGGGCGGTGATCTCGAAGACCCGATCCACGACCAGTCCGGCGACGAGCCTGCCGCCATCGCCCGGCACGTCGAGCACCAGGATCCGGCTGTGTTCCGTCGCCGGCACCCGCGGCAGGCCGAGCCTGGTCCGCAGGTCCATCACCGGCACGCTGCGGCCGCGCACATCGATGAGGCCGAGGATCCAGGCCGGCGCGTCCGGCAGCTTCGTCACCCGCCGCGTGTCCAGGATCTCCAGCACCATCTCCACCGGGACGGCGAAGACCTCGTTCTCGATGCCCAGCGTGACAAGCTGGGCGGTCGCGGTCGGGCGCTCCTGGCTCATGGCTCAGTACCGCTCGAAATCGGCGTCGTGGGCATCGGGGCCCGGGCTCAGGTCGAGGGCGACGCCGCCGCCGGCTGCGGCGCGCTGCTGGCGCGGCGCGGGCGCCGGCGCCGCGGGCCGGCGCTGCGGGCGCGGCCGGCCATTGGCCTGCAGGGCATCGCGCAGGCGTACCACCTGGGCCCGCGTCGCCGGGTGCTGCGGCGCCGGCGCCGCCGAGGGACGCGGCGGCGGCGCGCCGCCATCGACCCGGAAGAAGGCGATGCTGGACTGCAACTGCTCGGCCTGCGCCGCCAGCTCCTCCGAGGTCGCCGACATCTGCTCCGAGGCCGAGGAGTTCTGCTGCGTCACCTTGTCCAACTGCTGGATCGCCTGGTTCACCTGCTCGCCGCCGATGTCCTGCTCGCGGCAGGCCGCGCTGATCTCCTCCACCAGCTCCGCCGTCCGCTTGATGTCGGGCACCAGCCGCGCCAGCATCGTCCCGGCCTCCTGCGCCACCTTCACCGTCGCCGAGGACAACCCGCTGATCTCGGCCGCCGCCGTCTGGCTGCGCTCGGCCAGCTTGCGCACCTCGGACGCCACCACCGCGAAGCCCTTGCCGTGCTCGCCAGCCCGCGCCGCCTCCACCGCCGCGTTCAGCGCCAGCAGGTCGGTCTGCCGCGCGATCTCCTGCACGATGGTGATCTTCTCGGCGATCGTCTGCATCGCCTGCACCGCACGGCCCACCGCCTCGCCGGTCAGCTGCGCATCGGACGAGGACTGCCGCGCGATCTTCTCGGTCTGGCTGGCATTGTCCGCCGTCTGCTTGATGTTCGCCGCCATCTCCTCCATCGAGGCCGAGGCCTCCTCCGTCGAGGAGGCCTGCTCCGTCGCGCCCTGCGACAACTGCTGCGCGGACGCCGACAACTCCTGGCTGCCGGACGACACGTTCTCCGAGGCGGCGAGGATCTCCGACACCACGCCCCGCAGCTTCTCCAGCATCCGCTCCAGGGCCAGGGCCAGCCGGTCCTTGTCCGACTGCGGCGACACGCGGGCAGTCAGGTCGCCATCGGCGATCGCATCCGCCGTAGTTGCCATGCTGCGCAGATTGGCGGTCATGCCGTTCAGGGCATCGACCAGGTCGCGCACCTCGTCATGGCTCCTGACCTCGATCTTCTGGTCGAGGTCGCCGACCGCCACCGCATTGGCCAGCGCCACCGCCTTGCCGAGGCCCCGGCTGATGCCGAGCGCGATGGCGAAGGCGGCGCCGGTCGCCAGCAGCAGCATGGCCATCATGGCGGTGATCAGCATGGTGCGGGAGGTGTCGTAGGTCTCCGCCAGGCCCTCGATGGTGGTCCGCAGGCGCGTCTCGTTCAGCTTGACCACATCCTCGAGCTGCTGCTGCGCCTGCCGGACAATGTCGCGTGCCTCGGTGGCCGAGAGCTGGGCCGCTTGCCGCTTGGTGTCATGCTTCGCCAGGTCCAGCACCCTCTGCTGGACCGGCAGCCAGGCGTCGATGGCACGGCCGATCTGGTCCGCAGTCGCGCGGTCGGCCTCCGGCAGCGCCCGGCGCAGGGCCTCGCGCTGGGTGGCGACGTCGCTCAGCGCGGCGGAGAGCTGCTGCGAGAAGCGGCGCTGGATCGCCGCATCCGTGGCGGAGACCAGGTCGGCCTCGGCCCGCAGCGCTTCGTGCAGGCGAAGCTGGAGCTGCGTCGCGGCCCGTTCGGCGGGCGCGGCCGGTGAGCGCTCCCGCACCTGCTGCAGCGCCGCAAAGGCCGGCGCCAGGCTGACCAGGCCCTCCTGCTGCGACAGGTCGCGCGCCTGCTGCAGGGCATCGCGAGAGGCGAGTTCGCGGATGCGGTCCTGCACGGTCACGTAGCGCTGCCAGAGGCCGTTGAAGACCTCGATCTTCTGGCGCCCTTCCGGCGATGCCACTTGGAGCAGCCGGTCGCGCGCAGTAAGGACCTGTGGCCGCAGATCCGTGATCTCCTTGACGAAGCGGTCGATCATCTCTGGCGATGAGGCGATGACCAGGTTCTTCTCCGCCCGTACCAGCAGCAGCAGGTTGCTGTAGATGTCCTTGGCCAGTTGCATCCGCTGCACCGGCCCCTGCACCATCTGCTCGACCTCCTCATTGAAGGCGGACAGCTTGCTGATGCCGAGGCTGGTCGCGGCCACCCCCAACAGGATGACGGCGCCGAAGGCGCCGGCGAGCTTGGCTTTGATCGTGAGACGCATGGGGTGCTCCGGCGGGCGGCTCAATGGGCGGGTGAGGGAGGAGGCTCGGACAGGGCGCTGGCGAAGATGCGCGGGGGATCCAGCACGATGATGAAGTCGTCGGCGCGCTTGCCGATGCAGCGGACATGCTCGGGCCGGCAGCGCAGGCCGAGCTTCGGGGTCTGGGTCAGCGCGGTGGCCGCCAGCTCGGTCACCTCGTGCACCTTGTCGGCCAGGATGCCGACGATGCTTGAGGTGCCGTCGAGCTCGATATCCATGACGATGATGCGGGAATCGATGGTCGGCGGCCCCTGCTCCAGGCCGAGCCTGAGGCGCAGATCGGCCAGCGGCACGACCTTGCCGCGCACATTGA
This sequence comes from Paracraurococcus lichenis, assembly GCF_030657435.1. GTDB lineage: Bacteria > Pseudomonadota > Alphaproteobacteria > Acetobacterales > Acetobacteraceae > Paracraurococcus > Paracraurococcus lichenis. The sequence goes on from NZ_JAUTWS010000022.1 coordinate 80,810, forward strand.
TCAGCCGGTTGACGAAGGGCGAGGCATTCGGCACCTCCGTCATCGGCCCGAGATCCAGGATCTCGCGCACATACTGCGTCTCCAGGGCGAAATGCGTGCCCTGGAGCTCGATGGTGACCACCCGCAGGGGGTTGGTCGTGTCCTGCCCGGTCATCCGCCGCGTCTCCTCAGGCCGCACTCAGCAGGCCGGCCTCGTGCGCCTGGCCGAAGGCGACGAGCTGGGCGATGTCGAGGATCAGGGCGACGCTGCCATCGCCCAGGATGGTGGCGCCGGAGAACATCGTCGCGTCGGCATGCAGCTTGGAGAGCGACTTGATGACGGTCTGGTGGTCGCCGATCACCTGGTCGACGACCAGCCCGACATGCTGCTCGCCGGAGGAGACGATGACCGCCTTCGGGAAGAGCTCGGTGGCCGGGGCGCTGGCGAAGACTTCCCGCAGCCGCAGGAAGGGCACGAGCCTGCCGCGGATGTTGAGGAAGTTGCAGCGGTCCTGCCGGTGCTCCGCCTCGGCCGACAGTTCTACGCATTCCTCGACGGCCGAGAGCGGGATGACGTAGCGGCCCTGGCCGACGCGGACCAGCAGCCCGTCGATGATGGCGAGCGTCAGGGGCAGGCAGAGCGTGATCTCCGTCCCCTGCCCCAGCGTGCTGGTGATGTCGATGCTGCCGCGCAGGCCCTCGATCGTGCGCCGGACCACGTCCATGCCGACGCCGCGGCCGGAGAGGCTGGTGACCTGCTGGGCGGTGGAGAAGCCGGGCTCGAAGATGAGCTGGAACAGCTCGCCCTCGGTGAGCTTCTGTCCGGGCACGATCAGCCCGCGTTCCTCCGCCCGGGCGCGGATCCGGGCCTGGTCCAGGCCGCGCCCGTCGTCGCGGATGGAGATCTGCACCTGGGCGCCGGCGTGCCGGGCGGAGAGATGCAGGCGGCCCGCCCTGGGCTTGCCGGCGGCAGTGCGGCCCTCCGGGGTCTCGAGCCCGTGGTCGAGCGAGTTCCGGATCATGTGCACCAGCGGGTCGGCGAGACGCTCGATCATCGTCTTGTCGAGCTCGGTCTCCTCGCCGGTCGTCACCAGCTCGATATCCTTGCCGAGCTCGCGGGCGGTGTCGTGGACGAGGCGGCGGAAGCGGTTGAAGAGCTGGGCGATGGGGACGGTGCGCATCCCCATGGTCGTGTCCCGCAGCTCCAGGGCCAGGCGCTCCAGCTCCTCGGCGACCGAGCGAAGCTGCATGTCGGTGCTGGCGGCGGCGACCTGGCGCAGCCGGGACTGCGCGATCACCAGCTCGCCCACGCGGTCCATCAGCTCGTCCAGCCGCTCGGCGGGGACGCGGATGCTGTAGGTGTTCTTCGCATCCTCGCGGCGCGGCGGCGGCTCGGCGGCTTGCCGGGGCGCGGGCTCGGCAGCGGTCGGCGCGGGCGGACTGGCCGGCGGGGCCTCCGGCTGCGCGGCGGCGGGCGGCGTCTCGCGCAGCGGCTTCAGCTCGAGCGTCATGTCGTCGAGGACGAAGAGGAACACCTCCTCGATCGCCGCGCGCGGCCGGTCGGTGTGCAGGACCACCTCCCAGGCAATGTGGCAGTCGCTGGGCTGCAGGTCTTCCAGCGGCGGGATGTCCTGGGTCCGCGCCACCACCGTCGCGGTGCCCATCTCGCGCAGCTCGTCGAGCAGCAGGAGCGGGTTGGTCCCCATCGCCATGGCATCGCGCGGCAGGCGGATGCTGATCTGCCAGGCGCCCGGCGCCTCCTCCTCCTGCATCGCAGCCGGCATGGCCGCGGCACCGGCGGCGCCGACATGCTCCAGGATCTGCTGCAGGCCGGCGAGGATCGCGGCTTCCTCTGGCGTTCCCGCGGTGGCGGTGCCTTCCAGCAGACCGCGGATATGGTCCTTCGCGGCCAGCGCCAGGGCGATCAGTTCCGGCGTCGCGGCAATCCTGCCCTTCCGCACCTCATCGAAGGCATTCTCGACATGGTGCGTGAAGGCCGCCACCTTCTCGAAGCCGAACATCGCGCCCGAGCCCTTGATGGTGTGCAGGGCGCGGAAGGCGCTGTCGATCAGCTCCATATTGCCGGGCATCTGGTCGAGGTCGAGGAGCGCCTGCTCGAGCTGCTCCAGCAGGTCCTGCGCCTCCTGCCGGAAGGTCTCGGCCGGATCGGCACTCATGCCCCGAGGACCTTCCGCACCACGCCGACGAGCTGCTCCTGCTGGAAGGGCTTGGTGATCCAGCCGGTGGCGCCCGCCGCCTTGGCCTGGGCCTTCAGCGACGCGTCCGATTCCGTGGTCAGGAAGATGATCGGCACGCCGCGATAGGCCGGCAGCTTGCGCAGCTCCTGGATCAGCTGCAGGCCGTTCATGACGGGCATGTTGAGGTCGGTGACGACGAGGTCGGCCTGCCGCTCCTTCGCCTGCTTCAGCCCCTGGGCGCCGTCGCCAGCTTCCATGACCTGATAGCCGGCGCCCGAGAGGGTCATCTTGACCATCTGGCGGAGGCTCGCGGAGTCATCCACCGTGAGAATGAGCTTGGCCATTGCCGTTCAGTCTTTCAGCCAGGACGAGGAGGGGTCGGCGAAGCTGCCGTCGTCGTGCAGGATTCCCGCCTGCAGCAGGACCTGCGTGAGGGATGGCGGAAGGGGTTGCACCATGCGGCAGGTCTTGCCGCTGGCGGCGGCACTGCGGCGGGCGGCCAGCAGCATCTGGACGAAGCAGAGATCGGCCTGGGGCGCCTTCCGGCAATCGATCTCGATGCCCTGTCCGGCCGCCAGCGCCTCGCATAGCCGCGCGTGCAGCGTCTCGGCATGGCGGATCGTCAGCTCGCTCTCCAGGACGAGGCGGGCGACCGGCACGGCGGCTGCGACGGCATTCTCCGGGTTCATGGGGGGAAGGGGCTCCGAAATCCGCTCTATTTTTCGCATAACGCTAAAAAGGTCAAACAAATTTGAGTGCGGCGGTGCCTCGATCTTTCTCGCACGCCCGGAACCTAAATAATGCGAAATTGTAATCTCATGCGGAGGCACGGGACTCGCTGCCCTTGCACCTCTAGGTGAAAGGCTCTACGCCCCGCTATCCCTGGAAAAACAGGTGTTTACACCTGCTTCTGAACAGCATTATAGATATTTTCGCACACATTGCCAGCCTGCGATGCCGCCTCGGCCGCGGATCCCGATCGGCCGCATCGAGGCACCGAAACCTTTCAGGAAATTTTGCGCAAATGGTCCGACTGCGCTAGGGTCTAGTGGATACGGCAAATTTTCGCAGGACCCTTCATGATCAGTGCCGCCGACGAGAACGGTCTGACGGACATGGCCTCGGCCCTCCGGGCGGTCGCGGCACCCCTGGAGCGCGACTTCGCCGAGGTCGGCGGCCGCCTGGCCCGCTCCGACCAACTGCTCGGGAAGGTCATCGCCCGATCCGAGTCCCTGGTCGACGAGTTGGGCGGCACGGCGCTGGCGGATGCGACCCGGGGCCTCCGCTCCGTCGCGGAGCAGGTCCCGCAGCTCGCCTGCGCCCTGCGGGAACGCCAGCAGACGATCAGGCGGCTGGAATCCCTGGTCACGAATGTCCGGCAGCACGCGTCGCAGATGGCCAATACCATCCGGACCATCGGCATCCTGGCGATCAACGCCCGCATCTCCGCCGCCGGCCGCGGCGTGATCAACACCGAGTTCGCGGTCTTCACCAACGAGGTCTTCCGGATCTTCGAAGCATCGCGCAGCAGCCTGGAAGGCTTCGGCCGCGACCTGGCCGGCTTCAGCAGCCTGGTGCTGGAATCCGCCGCCAGCCAATCGGCCAGGACGGGGCCCGAGGCGGGAGCCGTGGACAGCATTCCGCGCACCCTGGGCGACGACGCGGCGGCGATCAGCCAGCGCTGCGCCGCCGGTGCCGTCACCTCCCAGGCCATCCGCCAGCGCTCCACCCTCGTGCAGGAGAAGGTGTCCAGCGCGGTGATGGCGCTGCAGATCGGCGACACCACCCGGCAGCGCGTCGAGCATGTGGCCGAGGCGATGGAAGCCACGCAGGGCCTGCTCTCCGGCCCCGTCCCGCCGGTCGAGGTCGCGCCGGCGCAGCGGGGCATGGTCCTGGCCCTCGCCGGCCGCCTGGAGGTCGCCTTGCTGAACGAGGCGGCGGACGACTTCGAGGCCGAGAGCCGGCGCGTGTCGCAGGCGCTGCGCGGCCTCGCCGCCGATGCGGAGGATATCTGCCGGATCGGCGCCGGCGCGCTGGGCGCGGCCGGCGAGGACGTCTCCCTGTTCCTCGGGAAGATCGAGGCCAGTGTCGGCGAGGCCGCCGAGCTGCTGCAGCACTTCCAGACGGCCTACGAGGATTCGGAGACGCTGGCCGCCTCCGTCGCTCAGGCAGTGGCGAAGCTGGTGGCCCAGATCCGCACCGTCAGCGTCCTGGAAGCGGAGCTTCGGCTCATGGGCCTGAACATGGTGCTGAAATCCAACCGCCTCGGCGATGCCGGGCGGGTGTTCCGGGTCGTCGCACAGGAACTGCGCGCCTGCGCCGATCAGACGACCGTCAGCGCCGCCGACATACGGGACGGCCTGACCGAGATGGAAAGGGCCGCCGCCGCTCTCGCCCCATCGGCAGGCGCGGCGAACCCGGGCATCGCCGAGGTTGCCAGGACGCTGAAGCATTCCATGGCGAGCCTTGCCGCCACCACCGGCGCCGTCACCTCGATGCTGACAGAACTGCGCCTGGACAGCGAGGCGCTCGGCGAGGCGTTGAGCGAGGCGGCAGAGCGGATCGAGGGCACGGGCATCGCCGCGGTCATGCGCCAGACCGCGGCGCGCACCGGCGTGCTGGCGGCCGGGCCGATGCCCCATGGAGAGGAGCTGGAGGAGATCAGGAACATCCTGACCCTGACGCTGCCGGCAAAATACACCATGGCCAGCGAGCGCGAGACGCATCGGCGCCTGCTCGGCGGCGCCGCCCCTGCCCTGCCCGAACCGGAGCCCGCCGGCAGCCTCGAGGATCTGCTGTTCTGATACGGGCGGCCGCACGGATCCCGCCAGGCGACTGCCGCCGGAACGGGAGGTCCACCGCTGGCCTGCCGAGGCCTGGGGCGCGTCGCGGTCGCGCGACGGTTGCCATGGCGCCGGCGGCTGTCCTGGCCCCCGTGCGCGGCGCCGAGGCGTGGTCCGCGCGACGCGCCCCCGCCCCCTATCCCGGCCCCATGCCCGGCCCCATGCCCGGCCCCATACCCGGCAGGCCATCGGGAATTTGCATTTCCAAAGGTTGAAACCCCGGCCCACCATCCTTCCGTTGCGCAGGCCGGCACGCAACCAGCGTGATCACCAATCGGCCAGGGGTCAGGAGCACCTTATGCTTCGGCAGATCGCCGGTCGTTACGAGATACGCAAGGAAATCGGTTCGGGGGCATCGGCCAAGGTCTACGAAGCCTTCGATACCGGCGCCCTGCAGCGGCTCGTCGCGGTCAAGGTGTTTCAACTCCGGATGCTCGGGGACGCCGCGGCGCAGGAGGAACATGCGCGGTTCCGTCAGGGCGCCCGTGCCGCCGGCGACCTCTTTCATCCCAACATCGTTTCCGTCCTCGATTTCGGCGAGGACAACGAGTGCGCCTGGATCGTGATGGAACTGGTCGACGGCGAGACCCTGCGCGCGCTGCTCGACCGCGGCGTGCGCCTGGACACGCCGGCGATTGTCCAGCTCATGGGCCAGATCCTCAGCGCGCTCGGCTACACCCATTCGCGCGGCGTCGTGCACCGCGACATCAAGCCCGAGAACGTCATGCTCACCCGCGACCGGGTGGCGAAGATCACCGATTTCGGCATCGCCCGCATCGAGGACGCCTCGATGACGGTGGTCGGCACCATGCTGGGCTCGCCGGCCTACATGGCACCGGAGCAGGTGCTGTGCGAGCCTGTCGATCACCGCGCCGACCTCTGGGCCGCGGGCGTCATCCTCTATCAACTGTTGACCGGGGAACGCCCTTTCGAGGGCAGCCGCACGACGGTGGGGCACAAGGTGCTCTATGCCGAGCCCGTGCTGCCCTCGCGGACGCGCGCCGCGGTGCCGCTGCAATTCGATGCCGTGGTGGCGAAGGCCCTGGCCAAGCAGCCGGAGATGCGGTTCGGCTCCGCCGCGGAATTCGCCACCGCCTTGCGGGACGCGGCCGCGCAGGTCGGACCCCAGCCGGCCGCGACGGGGGCGGAGCCGCCGCTCCCGCGACGGGGCCCCGCCGCGGAGGAGCCGGGCCGTGACGGAGCGCGCACGAGGCCGCCGCCCGCGAGCCGTCCCCGTCCGCCGCGCCGCCCCCAGCCCGCCCCCTGGCTCATGCCGGTCGCGGTCGGTGGCATGGCCGTGATGCTGGCCGTGGGCGCGGTGGTGTTCGGCCTGCCGGCGGAGCGCAGGGCCGAGCCGTCCGGGCCCTCGGCGGAGCTTCCGCCCTCGAGCGGACCGGCCCTACGCCCGGATCCCGGCCCGCAGGGGGTCCCGCCGGAGGCCGACAGGGCGCCAAGCTTCGCCGAGCGCGAGCAGGTGCCCCAGCCGCTTGCGCCAGTGCCGCGTCCGCCGGTGCCGGATCCGGCGCCGGTCCCCATGCCCCTGCCGGAGCCACCCCTGCCCGCCGTGCCGCAGAGGCCAGACTATCGGCCGGCGGCGGCCGAGGCGCTCGGCGCGTTCCGCTGCGGCGTCGTCGCCTCCGTCGGCACGGTGGACAGCGTCGCGCTGCGTGGCTTCGCCCCGATCGCGGAGATCCAGGCGGCACAGCGCAGCCTTGCCGCGGCGGGCGTGCCGGCGGCCGCGTCCCGGATGCAGGTGGACACCATCGGCAGCCATTTCTGCCGGATGCTGGCGGCGGCGCGACCCTTCATGGAGGACGAGCCCAACTGGCAGGCCGGGCTCGATGGGCCGAGCCGCCTTGCTCCCGGGCAGGCCCTGCGCGTGCGCGTGGAGCTTCCCGACTGGCCGGCGCATGTCTATCTCGACTTCCTGCAGGCGAACGGCCAGGTGGCGCATCTCGCGGCCTTGCCGCAGCGGCATCCTCCGCGCACTCGCCTGCTGCTGACCGACCCGCGTTGGGTGCTGGACCAGATGCCGGCGACCGAGTTGCTCCTCGTCGTCGTCTCGGAGCGGCCGCTCTTCGCGCGCCCGCGCCCTCAGATGTTCGAGCGCCTGGACGAATTCGCCCAGGCGCTCGGTCCCGCCCTGCGGGCCGCGCAGGAGAACGGCGGCCGCGTCTCCGCGCAGGCCTTCGTCGTCCAGACCGTGCCACGGTAGGGTCCGGATGCGCCGCCTCGCCCCGCTGCTTGCCCTCGCCCTGCCGCTCCTCCTGCCGACCCCGGCGAAGGCGCCGCTCGATCCGAAGCAGTTCTCTGAACCCCGCCCTTCTGAACCCCGGCCGCCGAAGCCCGCTCCCCCGCCCGGCGCAGGCGGGTCCAAGCCAAGGCCGAACAGCGAGCCGTCAGGCGGTCCGCCGCCGACGCCGCCCGAGCAAGTCCCGGGACCGACCGCGCCCAGCGAGCCTGGCTGGGCCTTCGACGCGCGCTCCGGCTGCCAGCTCTGGGCGCCCGAGGTGACCGCGGACACCACGATCACCTGGTCCGGCCGCCGCTGCAGCCGAACCCCGGCAAGCGGCGAGGGCGAATTGCAGATCTGGTCCGGCGAGCACGTCGTCGCCCAGTACAATGGCACCTTCTCCGGCGGCCGCCTGACCGGGCAAGGTCTGCGCATCGCCGCCAATGGCGACCAGCTTGAGGCGCCCTTCGTGGAGGGACGCGCCCAGGGCCAGGGCACGCTGCAGTTCCGTGATGGCCGGCGCTACGAGGGGATGTTCCGTGCCGGCCGCTTCCACGGCCGCGGCACGCTGGCCGAGCCGAGCGGCGCGCGATACGAGGGAGGCTGGGCGGAGGGGCGGCGGTCCGGCACGGGGGAACAACTCTATGCCACCGGCGCCCGCTACAAGGGCGGCTGGCAGGACGACCAGCCAAATGGCACCGGTTCCATGCTCTATGCCAATGGCAACACCTACGACGGCAGTTGGGCGGCCGGCAAGCGTGACGGAAAGGGGACCTTCCGCTGGTTCGAGCCGGGCCGCGCGGGCATGTATGTCGGCGAGTGGCGGAACGACCGCAGGCAGGGCGCGGGCGTAGAAACCTTCTACGCGGAGAACGGCGTCTATGACGGCAGCTATGTGAACGACCGGCCGCAGGGCCGCGGCACCTATGTCTTCGCCGGCCGCGACCGCTACGACGGCGAGGTGGTCAATGGCTGCATGCGCACCTCCTGGCGCACCATCGGCATTGGCCGGCCGGATGCGGAGTGCCGCTGAAGCATTGCCGCGGCGGCCCGCCCCGGTCCCATTCCCGGCGGGTTCCGGAGAGGAGCGATGGTCGTGTCGGCTGGCGCGCTTGCGACGGCCGTGAACGCCGCCGCAACCGCCGGGACCTGCGCCGCGGTGGCGCTGCAGGGGCGCGGCTTCACGCCCACGACACCCCCGCGGGCGGCATCGAGACCCCACCCCAGCCGCCAGGTCCGCTGGCCGCCCCCGCTCTGCACCGCGGCCGAAGGCGGATTTTCCATCACCGCCATGGACGCTACCACAAGCCCGACCAGGCCACGCACCGCACCGGTCCATCTGGCGCAGACGACATCCACACCGGGGCCGCCGCGCATACTCGCAACACCGATCCCGCCGTCACCGAACCCGGCTGTCGTACTGGAACGCAGAAGGTCCCGCGGGGACGGCCACGGTGCAGCCGGGGCCAGCCGGCTTTACGACCCGGCCGCCGGCATGCGAGGCTTCCGGTCAAAATCCCGGGGAGGGGGTCTTGCAGGATCGCCGCGCGACCCGTCGCGCGGGACCTGCCCGGCAACTCCGACCCGCGCCGGGATCGGCCGCGCCCCGCGGGGCCGTGCCGCGCTGCAGACAGGACGGGGAGCCCCGCCCGCAGGACCTGACGGAGGACGCAAGAATGGATGGCATGACCAGGCCCGAATGCCCCTGGACCCGCACGGCGGAATCCCTCGGCAATTCCGTCGAGCTGCAGCACGTGAACCTGCGCGTGCCCGATCAGCTCAAGGCCACGGCCTTCTACATCTCGGCGCTGGGGCTGACGCGCGACCCCTATCTCGTGACCGGCATCGACAACATGTGGGCCAATGCCGGCGTCAGCCAGTTCCACCTGCCAACCGGCCCGGCGCAGCGGCTGCGCGGCACGGTCGGCCTGGTGCTGCCGGACCGCGAGCAGCTCCTGCACCGGCTGCAGACCGCCCGGCGCTGGCTGGACGGCACGATGTACGCCTTCGAGGAGCGGGAAGACCATGTCGCGGTCACCTGCCCCTGGGGCAACCGCATCCGCTGCCACGGCCCGGACGCCGACCGCTTCGGCCGCATCGTGCTCGGCATGCCCTATGTCGAGTTCGACGTGCCGCCGGACACGCTGGACGGCATCATCCGCTTCTACCGGGAGATCGTGGCGGCGCCGGCCGCGATCGAGAACGGCGTGGCCCGCGTCCTGGTCGCGCCCGGCCAGGTCCTGACCTTCCGCGAGACCGATGCGCCGCAGCCCGCCTATGACGGCCACCACATCCAGCTCGCCTTCGTCGATTTCGGCGGCGTGCATGCCCGGCTGTCCGAGCGCGGCCTGATCAGCCAGGAGGACAGCCAGCACCAGTACCGCTTCATCAAGGTCGTCGATCCCGACAACGGGCGGCTGCTCTTCGAGGTGGAGCACGAGTGCCGGTCGGTGACGCATCCGCTGTTCATGCGCAAGCTGGTGAACCGCAATCCGGCCGTCACCAACACGATCTACGCGACGGGCCAGGAGGCGATGGCCTGGACCATGCCGCCGGCCTGAGGCGCGCGGCGGGGTGGCGCGCCGCCCCGCCTACAGTCCCAGATACACCTTCCGCACCAACTCGTTGTCCTGCAGCGCCGCGGCGGACTCGCCTTCGAACACCATCTTCCCATGGGCGATGACATAGCCGCGGTCGGCGATGCGGACGGCCTGGTGGAAGTTCTGCTCCGCCATCAGCACCGTCAGGCCGAGCCGCCGCTTCATCTCCGCGATCATCTCCATGGTGCGGGCGACGAGGATGGGGGCGAGGCCGACCGAGGGCTCGTCCACCAGCAGGATGCGCGGCGCCGACATGACGGCGCGGCCGAGCGCCACCATCTGCTGCTCGCCCCCGCTCATGCTGCCGACGAGCTGCGTCCGGCGTTCCGCGAGGCGGGGGAACATCTCGAGGCAAAGCGCGAGGTTCTCCGCCATCCGCTCCCGCGCCGCCGGCCGGTAGGCGCCGAGGCGGAGGTTCTGCTCCACCGTCAGGCGCGGGAAGAGCCGCCGCCCCTCCGGCACCAGGACGATGCCGAGCTCGACCACCTGCTCCGGCGAGAGGCCGGCAAGGTCGGTCGCGCGGCCGTCGAGGACCGCGCGGATGCTGCCGGCGCTGGGCTTCACCTGGCCCATGATGCTGCGCATCAGCGTGGTCTTGCCGTTGCCGTTGGTCCCGAGCAGCACGACGGTCTGGCCGGAGGGGACGGTCAGCGTCACGTCCTCCAGCACCCGCACCGCGCCGTAGCCGGCATCGATGCCGCTGATCTCCAGCGCGCTACTGCTTGCCAAGATAGGCCCCCTCCACCTCGGGCAGCGCCAGCACCTCGCGCGGCAGGCCGTCGGCGATCTTGCGGCCGGCGACGAAGACGATCAGGCGCTCGGAGAACTCGGTCACCGCGCGCATAATGTGCTCGATCATGATGACGGCCGTGCCGGCGGCATTCAGCCGCCGCAGCAGGTCGAGGATCTGGTCCACCTCGGCATGGCTGAGGCCGGCCATGGCCTCGTCGGCGATGAGGAGCTGCGGCCGGAGCGCGATGGCCCGCGCCAGCTCCAGCCGCCGCTGCTCGACCTGGGTCAGCTCGCGCGGCAGCTTGTCCGCCTTGGCGGCCAGCTCGACCTGCTCCAGGCACTCCATCGCCCGCGCGGTGGCATGCGCCGCCTCCCCGGCAAAGAGCAGCGGCACGCGGACATTCTCCAGCACCGAGAGGCTGTTGAAGGGCTGCGGCAATTGGAAGGTGCGGGCGAGGCCGAGCCGCGCCCGCCGGTGCGGCTTCAACCCGTTCAGTTTCTGGCCGCCCAGCGTCACGCTGCCGTCATGCGCGGCGAAGTCGCCGCTGATGCAGTTGACGAAGGTGGACTTGCCGGAGCCGTTGGGGCCGATCAGCCCCAGCCGCTCGCCCGGGCGCAGCGCGATGTCGACGCCCTGCAGCGCGGTGAAGCCGCCGAAGCGCTTGCCGACGCCCCGGGCCTCGAGGAGGACGGCACCGCTCATCGCCGGCGGAACCAGCCCATGATGCCGCGCGGGAAGAGTGCCACGAAGACCACCAGCATCCAGCCGACGATCCAGAGGTTGAGGGCGGAGGAGATGGTCACCGTCGCCGCCTGCTGCAGCGTCGCCAGCAGCACCGCGCCGATGACCGGGCCGAGCCAGGTGCCCGCGCCGCCGATCAGCGGCATGGCGATGGAATTCACGGCATAGGCCAGGTTGAAGGCGCCCTCCGGGTTGATGTAGCCGGCATAGAAGGGCAGCGGCGCGCCGGCGACCCCCATCAGCGCGCCCGAGAGCGTGCAGGCCAGCAGCTTGAGGCGCAGCGTCGGCACGCCCACCGCCTCCGCCGCGCGTTCGTTGTCGCGGATCGCCTGCAGGCCCCGCCCGAGGCGCGAGAATTCCACCATGCGGCCGATGCCGACGGCGAGCACGGCGAGGACCAGCATGACGACGAAGATGTATTCGCCATAGCTGGCGAAGCCCGGCAGCGTCGCGGGGCGGATGATGTAGGCGCCGCGCGAGCCGCCGACATAGTCCCAGTTCACCACCAGCGTCTGCAGCACGACCGCGAGGCAGAGGGTGGCGATGGAGAAATAGACCCCGCGCAGCCTGAGCGTGAGATAGCCGGTGCCGAGGCCGAGCAGCCCCGCGGTGACGGCGCCGCCGATGATGCCGGGGATGACGCCGAGGCCCATCGACTCGTAGAGCACGATGGAGGTGTAGGACCCCGCCGCCATGAAGCCGGCCGCGCCGAAATTCACGTAGCCGGCATAGCCGCCCAGGATGTTCCAGGCGGCCGAGAGCACGACGTATTGCAGCACGAAGTAGCCGGCGTACCAGCCGTATTCGTTGCCGACCAGCCGCAGCGCGACGGCGAGCGCGACGGCGATGCCGAGCGCGCCGAGCCAGTAGGTTAGGTGCCCGCGCTCCGCCCGCAGCGCCGGCGCGGGCAGGGTCGCCGCGCTCATGCCTGCGGCCCCCTGCGGCGGCCGCAGGCATGGCGTTCCTTGCCCTCAGACGCCGGGCGCGGCCATCCGGCCGCTTGGCTTGCGCCGCACGACGGGTCCCCATGGACGTTGCCTGGCAACGTCCATGGGAGCCCGATGCGGCGGCGCGCAGAAGCGCGCTCGGCCGGCTGCGCCGGCCGCATGATGCGCCATAGGAACAGCATCATGCCGCCCTCCCGAACAGGCCCTGCGGCCGCACGGCGAGGACCAGCAGCAGCCAGCCGAAGGCGACCGCCGGCGACCAGGAGGGGCCGAAGAAGGTCGCCGTCACGTTCTCCACCACGCCGAAGAGGAAGGCCGCCATGACGCAGCCCGAGAGGCTGGCCATGCCGCCCATGATGCAGATGGCGAAGACGCGGCCGATGAAGACGGCATGCGAGGAAGGGTCGATCGGCTGCACCACCACCAGCGCGCCGCCCGCGATCGCGGCGAAGGCGGTCGAGATGCCGAAGGCCAGCCGCTTCACCCGCACCGGGTCCACCGCCATCAGCCGCAGCGCCTGCGCGTCCTGCGCGACGGCGGCGATGGCGAGCCCGGTGAAGCTCCGCTGCAGGAAGAGCCAGAGCAGCCCGATCGCGGCCAGCGAGACCAGCGCCGGGACGAGCATGCGGAGCGGCAGGTCGATCTCGCCGAGGCGCCAAGTGGTGAAGGCCCAGGGCGGGTCGAGGAAGCGCTGCTCCGGCCCGAAGGCCATGACGAGCCCGACCTCGATGATGAACATCACGCCGAAGAAGAAGGCGAGGCCCTGCAGCGCCTCGTCGCCGCGGCGTTCGAAGAAGTGGTGGTAGGCGCGGTAGATCCCGGTCCCCAGCAGGTAGAAGGCCGGCGCGACCAGCAGGGCGACCAGCAGCGGGTCGAGCCCGAGCGCGCCGCCGACGAGGATAACGGCGAAGCCGGCCGCCACCATCAGCGCGGGATGCGCGATGTTGACGATATCGAGCATGCCGAAGGAGACCGCGAGGCCCGAGGCCGCGGCGGCATAGAGGCCGCCCAGCAGCAGGCCGCTGACGATCCCGTTCAGCAGCAGCGAGAGATCGGGATCCATCCTGCCCTCAGGCGGGCTGGCCGTAGGGCGACTTCAGGGTGCCGGACTTCAGCTCCGGCGGGTAGAGGATCACCTTGGTCCCCGCCTGCTTGTACTTCTCGAGGTCGCCATCGGCGATGTTCTGGAACTGCACGAAGAGGTTGCGGTCCTTCACCCATTCGCCGAGGGCGCCGAACCTCACCTCGCCGACGATGGTGCCGAAGGCATTGGCCTTCATGTCGGCGGCGAGCGCGGCCTGGTCGAGGCTCTTCGCCCGGTTCACCGCCTGCTCCACCACCTGCATCTGCGCATAGGCATAGGGCTGCAGGTAATTGCCGAGCACGTCGGTCTGCTCGGCCGGCGCGCGGGCGCGGTACTTCTCCTGGAAGGCCTCGACGCCCGGGAATTTCATCGTCGGCTCGGGCGAATAGACGTCCCAGTTCACCAGGTTGTTCAGGATGGGGCCGAGCTGCGCCTGCACCGCCGCGATCTGCGGCCCGACCATGCCGCCGCCGAACAGGGCCGCGGTCAGCTTCAGCTCGCTCACCGCGCGCAGGATGCCGTTGGAATCCGGCGGGTAGGAGGCGAAGAAGACCACGTCCGGCCGCGCCGACTGGATGGCGCGGATGGTCGGGGTGAAGTCCACTGTGGAGGGCGGGTAGGAGCGGTCATAGACGATGCGCAGCCCGTATTCGCGCGCCATGCCGCGCACGCTCTCGGCCGCGCGCTGGGCGAAGTCGTTGTCCACCGCGAGGATGGAGATGGTCCGCGGCGGGGTGGGGAGCATCTTCGTGCATTCGAGGAAGCCGCGGGCATAGGTGCCCTTGATGTCGCTGCCCGTCACGTTCATGGAGAAGTGCCGGTCGTATTTCAGCTTCTCGTTCACCCCGGCGCCGAACAGCGTCACATAGGTCATGCCGCGCTGCATGATCACGGGCATGGAGGGCGCGATCATCGCCGTCGCATAGGGCGAGGTGACGATGTCCACCTTGTCCACATCGATCAGCTTGGTATAGAGCGCGGGGACGTTCGCGGGATTGCTCTGGTCGTCATAGCTGACGATCTGCACGGGCCGGCCCATCAGCCCGCCCTTCGCGTTCACGTCCTCCGCCCAGATCCGGTGCGCGAGGAGGGAGGAGCGGCCGTTGGCCGCCAGCCCGCCCGAGAGCGACATCGAATAGCCGATGCGGATCGGGTTCGCCCCCTGCGCGAAGGCGGGGAAGGCGCCCGCGGTGAGGGCGCCAGCCAGCGCCGCGCGCCCCAGGCCGCGGCGGGTCAACTCGGTCATCGTTCTTCTCTCTCTCCCTTGGACGTCCGCGGCCTCTTACTGGGCCGCTGGCAATATCTGCGACGGATCCGCGCCGACCCGCCCGCCGGTCTCCCCGGCGGCGAGGCGCGAGAGCCGGAAATCGTAGCGGATCGCCGGCAGGTCGCTGCGCGGCGCATCCGGCAGGCCCTTCTCGGGCATCACCACCAGCGACTGCGACACGCCGAAGACGGTGTCGCTGTCGATGTTCCGGTCATCCGCCATGTAGAGCGCGGTGACGAGTTCCCGGTAGCCCGGCGCCTGCACCAGGATGTGGATATGGCCCGGCCGCATGCCGTGCCGGTTCTGCCGCTGCACGAATTGCCCGACCGGCCCGTCCATCGGGATGGAATAGCCCATCGGCTTGACCGTGCGCATGTGGAAGCGCCCCGCCGCATCGGTGCGGAAGCGGCCGCGCATGTCCATGTGCTCGGCGTCGTTGGCCTGCAGGTCATAGAGGCCGGTCGCGTCCACCTGCCAGATGTCGATCTCCGCGCCGGGGAGCGGCTTGCCCTCGGCATCGGTGACCTGGCCGAAGAGGATGATCTCCTCGCCGCCCTTGTCGGTCGCGGCGATGCTCTCGCCGGCCTGGAATTCCGGCGCCTTCTCGCGGAAGAAGGGGCCGAGCAGGCTGGTCTCGGTCCCCGCCGCCTCGCGCCCCTCGGCATCGTGCATGACATTGACCAGGCGCGAGAGGCCGAGCACGTCCGACAGCAGGATGAATTCCTGCCGGAAGGGCGTGCAGGCCTGGCCGACCGCGGTCAGGAAGGCGATGCCGGCCAGCCATTCGTCGGGCTTGAGGTCCACCTCGCGCGCGAAGTCGTGCAGGTGGCGGATGGCGGCCGCCATGATCTCCCGCATCCGCGGGTCGGGCGTATTGGCCATCTGCGCCAGCGCCTCGGCGGTCACGCCCATCCGGTCGAGATCGGGCATATCGGTCGCTCCCTCCTGCGCGCCAGGCGCGCCTTGGCGCAACGATGCGCGGCGGCCCGGCCCCGGTCAATGCGCATTGCGCGGCAGCGGCCGGCCGCTGAGCTCGAGCAGCCGGGGCAGCGTCAGCCCGAGCGAGGGGTCGGCCTCCGGCCGCGGCAGCCGCCGCTCGATGAAGGCGCCGAGGAAGCGGCTCATCGCCACCGTGGCGCGGGAGGGCGGGATGCGTGCCGCGGAATAGGCCTGCAGGGCGTCCGGGATGTCGGGCCCGGCCGCCAGCGCCTCGGCCAGGGCCAGCGCGTCCTCCGCCGCCTTCAGCACGCCGGTGCCGATATGCGGCCGGGCGACGAAGGCGGCATCGCCCAGCAGCGCGACCCGGCCGAAGCCCATGCTTGGGCTCTCCAGGTCGTAGATCGGCTGCACCAGGAATTGCCGGGCGCGCCGCGGCGCCTCGGCATAGGGCGCGGGGATGCGGGCCGCGGCATCCGCCTGCAGCGCCGCCACATGCTCCGGCCGGATCAGCGCCGGCGGGATGGACCAGGCATGCACGCGGCCGGTCGCATCCGTCAGCAGGTCGGTCAGTGCCGCGCCGGCATCCACCGGGTAGTACCAGAGGAAATTGTAGCGCCGCTCGCCCGGGGCGACGCTGTCCCGCAGGCCGGGGATGGGATAGCCGATGACCTCCCCATGGTCGGGGAAGCCGAAGGTGAACTGCCCGAAGATGGGCGCGAAGCCAGCGGAGAATTCCGCCTCCTCCACCAGCCCGCGCCAGCCGACATAGCCGGCATAGAGCGGCACGACCTCCGGCGCGACGATCGCCCGCACGGCGGAGCGGAAGCCGTCCGCGCCGACCAGCAGCGCGGCCCGCATCGCCGTGCCGTCGGCGAAGTGGGCGGTGACGCCCTCCGCATCCTGCGAGAGGCCGGCGAATTCCTTCCCGCCGTGGTAGCGCTCGGCCGGGAAGGCCTGGCGCAGCGGATTGAAGACGCGGCCCCAGGCCGTGACGTATTGCGGGTAGTGGTGGCGCGCCGCGACCTCGCCCCGCGCATCCACCGCGCAGCGGCCCTCGACGCGCACGCCCGGCGCGTGCTCGTCCCGCACGCCGGCCGCCGCCATGATCGCCTCGGTCTCCGGGTGGTGGGCGATGCCGGTGCCGCGGGATTCCAGGCCCTCGGTCGCGCGCTCGAAGACATGCACGTCCCAGCCGCGCCGCAGCAGCAGGTTGGCGGCGAAGAGTCCGCCGACCGAGCCGCCGATGACGATCGCGCGGCGGCCCTCGCTGGTCGCCATGCCCATCTCCTCCCGCGGGCCTGTCGCGGCCCGTCGGGCGGCAGCGCAGCAGGCTTCGCGCCGGGGCGCAAGCGGCCCCGGCGCACCGCGCTGCGTCAGGAGGCCGGCTGCGGCTCCAGCTTGTCCTGGGTCTTCGTCTCGAAGTCGCCGGCGTCGTGGCGCTCGCGCAGTTGCTCGGAGGGCTCGCCCTGCACGCGGTTGACCATGCGGCCGCGCTTCACCGCGGGGCGGGCATGGATCTGGTCGGCCCAGCGGTTGACGTGCTTGTACTCCTGCACCGAGAGGAACTCGGCGCCGCCATAGAGCCAGCCCTTCACCAGCCCGCCATACCAGGGCCAGATCGCCATGTCGGCGATGGTGTAGTCGGGGCCGGCGATGTACTCGCTCTCGGCCAGCCGCCGGTCGAGCACGTCGAGCTGCCGCTTGGTCTCCATGGCGAAGCGGTCGATCGGGTATTCCATCTTGGTCGGGGCATAGGCGTAGAAATGCCCGAAGCCGCCGCCGAGATAGGGCGCGCTGCCCATCTGCCAGAAGAGCCAGGAGAGGCACTCGGCCCGCGCCGCGCCGCCCTTGGGCAGGAAGGCGCCGAATTTCTCCGCGAGATAGGTGAGGATCGCGCCCGATTCGAAGACGCGGATCGGCTGCGGACCGCTGCGGTCGAGCAGCGCCGGGATCTTCGAGTTCGGGTTGATGGCGACGAAGCCGCTGCCGAACTGGTCGCCCTCGCCGATCTTGATCAGCCAAGCGTCGTATTCGGCGCCGCTGTGCCCGAGGGCCAGCAGCTCCTCCAGCATCACGGTCACCTTCACGCCGTTCGGCGTGCCGAGCGAGTAGAGCTGCAGCGGATGCTTGCCGACCGGCAGTTCCTTCTCATGCGTCGGGCCGGCGATGGGGCGGTTGATGTTGGCGAAGCGGCCGCCGCTTCCCTTGTTCCAGGTCCAGACCTTGGGCGGCACGTATTCGGACGTCTCGGACATGCATGGGCCTTTCGCGGCATGGGCGGGCGCGGGCCCGCCCGGTTGCGGACAGCGCAGCGCCATGTGGGGGCGCGGCGCCGGACGCGCTAGCGAAGCAGCACCGGCAGCATGGCGTCCAGCCGCATCCGGCCCTCCCCGGTCGCGGCGAGGCGCCCGTCCGCGCGCCATTCCAGGTAGCCTTCCTCCAGGCAGGCCAGGAGCATGGCGGGGTCCACCGCCTCGGCCAGCGTCAGTCCGCTCCGCGCCGCGAGCCTCGCCGGATCCACGCCTTCCGCGAGGCGGAGGCCCATCAGCAGCGCCTCCCGCGCCCGGTCCTCCGGCGCCAGCGCCACCTCCTCGGTCCGCGCATGACCGTCGCGCGCGACGCGGGCCAGCCATTCCTCCGGCGCGCGGTGCCGCCGCGCCGCCAGCAATGCGCCATCCAGCCACAGGCGCTGATGCGCCCCCGGGCCGATGCCGAGATAGTCGCCATAGCGCCAGTAGACGAGGTTGTGCCGGCTCTCGGCGCCGGGCTTCGCGTAATTCGAGACCTCATAGGGCCGGAGGTCGAAGCGCGCCGCCTCCTCTATCGTCGCATAGTAGAGGCGGGCGGCCTCGTCATCCTCCGGCAAGGCGAAGGCGCCGCGGGCATGTTCCGTCGCGAAACGCGTGCCCGGCTCGATCGTGAGCTGGTAGAGCGAGAGGTGGTCGGCGGCCAGCGCCAGCGCCCGCCGCAGCTCCTCCCGCCACGGCGCCTCCGCCTGGCCGGGGCGGGCATAGATCAGGTCGAAGGAGAGGCGGGGGAAGGTCGCCCGCGCCAGCTCCAGCGCCGCCACCGCCTCCCCCGCATCGTGCTGCCGGCCGAGGAAGCGCAGCGCCGCCCCGTCCAGCGCCTGCACGCCGAGCGAGAGACGGTTCACCCCCGCCGCGCGGAAGTCGCGGAGCTTCGCCGCCTCCACGCTGGTCGGGTTCGCCTCGAGCGTGACCTCGAGCCCCTCCGGCGCCGCGAAGAGCGACTGCGCATCCTCGATCAGCGCGGCGACCGTGGCCGGGTCCATCAGGCTCGGCGTGCCGCCGCCGAAGAAGATGCTGGCCAGGGGTCGCCGCATCCCCGTCCCGTTGGCGCGCGCCGCCTCCCCGGCCAGTTCGCGCCGCAGCGCGTCGCGCCAGGCGGCCTGGTCGATGCGCTCCCGCACATGGCTGTTGAAGTCGCAATAGGGGCACTTGGCACGGCAGAACGGCCAGTGGATGTAGAGGGCAAGGGGTTCGCTCACGGAGGGGGATATGGCGATGCCGGGGCCGTCTGTCGAAGGGGGAGTCGCGGCGCCGCCCGGCGCGGCCCCGGCGGGGCGGGCGGGCTGAGCCCATGCCGCTGCCCGCCACCTCGCTTTATGCCGCGCTCTTCGCGCTGCTCTTCCTCGCCCTCTCGCTCCGGGTCATCCGGCTGCGGCAGCGCTACCAGGTCGTGCTCGGCACGCCCCACCGGCTGGTGGAGCGCGCCGTGCGCGCGCATGGCAATTGCGCGGAATACGTGCCTCTCGGCCTGATCCTGCTCGGCCTGCTGGAGGGGATGGGCCTGCCCCTCTGGGGCGTGCATGCGCTGGGCACCGTCTTCCTCGCCGGCCGGGTGGTGCATGCGCGGGGGATCAGCCAGGAGCCGGAATCACTCCGCCTGCGGGTCGTCGGCATGGCGCTCACCGTCACCGTGCTCGGGGTCGGCGCCGCCGCGCTGCTCGGCCTCGTCCTCGCCGATGCCTTCGGATAGGCTGCCGCCGAGCAACCGAGGAGGAATGCCATGCCGACCACCGTGAAGGACATGCTGGCCGCCGCCAATGCCGCCGTGCCGCGGATCAGCGCCGAGGAGGCGAAGGCGCTGCACGCGAAGGGCGAGGCGGTGTTCATCGACCTGCGGGAGCCGCCGGAACTGGCCGCGAGCGGCACCGTCCCGGGCGCCCTGCCGATCCCGCGCGGGCTGCTGGAATTCCGCGCCGACCCGGAAAGCCCGGAGCGCAACCCGGCCTTCCAGAAGCCGGTGGTGATCACCTATTGCGCCTCCGGCGGCCGCGCCGCGCTGGCGGGCAAGCTGCTGCAGGAACTCGGCTACAAGGACGTGCGCAACCTCGGCGGCTTCAAGGACTGGGTCGCCGCCGGCGGCGAGGTGCAGAAGGCCTGAGCGGCCATCCGGGAAAAAGGCAAGGTCGGGGAGGAAGGCATTTCCTCCCCGAACCCCACCTTGGTTGGGGTGGACGGCCCCACGGAATCGCGTGCCGCGGTTGGTTGTCGACCGGCGGGCGCAGGGTCTCGGGATCCGCGCCGGCGTCTACCGGGCGCAGCTCCGCCATGACCTCGGCCACCGTCCGGCAGGTCATCGAGGCGGAGGGCTGCGTCCGCAACCGGTCCAGCTCCGGGGGCTGACCGGACGTACGAGGGCCACCGCACCCCCGCCTCGGTCGAGCCGCCTTGCGTGCAGTATTGAACGCCAAGCCGCCGTAAGGTCGAGCTCAGAAGTCGACGCGGAGCGAGCCATAGACCGAGCGCCGGGCCTCGAGACCGATGGACTGCCTTTGCTTCTCGCTCAGCAGGTTCGAGCCTTCGAGCGCCAGGGTGAAGCGTTCGGCGAAGCGATAGGCGATCCGGGCCCCGGCCGAGGCGTAGTCGTCCACGGTGACATAGGTGAACTTCTGACTCACCGCACGCCAGCCGCCCGCGGTGCTGGCGTAGCGGAGGAAGAGGTCGGCCTGGAACGGTCCCTGGCCCCAGCCGAGCCGGCTGGAGACGAGGTGGCGCGGCGAGGCGTGCTTCGGATCGAAGGTGACGGTCGGATCGAGGTCGCCCGCGACCGCGGCCAGCCGGTACTCCACGCCCCAGTCGAAGCCATGGACGAGCTTGCCCTTGCCGGAGAGCTCGAGGCCGGAAACAGTGAGGGTCGGGATCGTCCGCGCCTCGAAGGACAGCCCCCTGATCCCCGGATTCCGCGCGGGCCGGAGCGCGAAGAGCGTGCTGCTCATGTCGCGGTTGACCTGGTGGAAGGCGGTCACGCCGAAGCTGGCATCGAGCGCCGCGACCCGCCGCCGGTAGCCGATCTCGTAGTTGTCGACCACGGTCGGCTTGAGGTTCGGATTGCCGACATAGGAGAACTGCGGATAGACCATCTGCAGGCCGAGATCGACCAGGCTCGGCATGCCGATGCCGCGCGAGGCCGTGAGCCGGACGGAATCGTCCGGGGTCGGGCGCCAGACCAGGCCGGCATTGTAGCCGAAGGTGCCGAAGGCGCGGTCGTAGAGCGCGTTCCGGTTGGGTGTGACGGGGCTGTTGTAGCCCTCGCCTTCCAGCCAGACCTGATCCCGGCGGCCCGCGAGCGTCAGGTCCAGGGTGTCGGTGATTGCCCAGTCCCACATGGCGCCGAATGCGGCGACCTTGTAGCCGACAATGCTGCCATGCCCCGTATCCAGCGCGTTGTGGCGGAATTCGAAGGAGGGCCGCAGCGTGTGGCTGGCGCCGAGCTTCACCGTGTCGCTGAGCTGCAGCACGGTGACCGCCTGGTTGATGGCGACGGACAGGCTGCGCGCCGTCATGTCGAGGCCATTGTGGTAGGCGGAGGCCTCGACCAGGCCGATCCCCGTCTCGGCCGCGACGCGGCCGCGGATGCTGAAGGCGCGCGTGTCGAAGCGGGTCAGCATGCCGGTCAGCGCGAGATCGGGTGCCAGCGAGCGGGCATAGCTGCCGTCCAGCGAGACCTGCACGCCCTCGGCCACCTTGGCGACGGTATTGGCGGCGAACTGGTAGCGCTCCGGCTCGCTCCGCAGGTCGCGGCCGCTCTCGCCGGGCAGGAAGCCGCTGAGCCAGGGTGTGCTATCGCGCGCCCCGGCGGAGAGCCTGACGCCGCCGCCATCGCCGAGCGGCGCCGTCGCCACGCCGGAGAACTCCTTGTAGCCATGCGTGCCGAGCCGGACGGTCGCGTTGTTCACGCGGTCATAGGCCGGGTTGAGGGTGACGATGTTGATCACGCCGGCGACCGCGTTGAAGCCGAAGAGGGCCGTGTTCGGGCCGCGCACCACCTCGATCTGCCGGATCTCGCCGAGCTGCACCGGGATCATGTGCCAGTCGGTGCGGCCGTAGTCGTCGAAATAGACCTGCCGCCCGTCGACCAGCACCAGCAGGCGCGAATTCTGCTGCGTGGTCAGGCCGCGCACGCCGACGGAGAAGTCGTGCTCGTTGTACTGCTGCACATCGAGCGAGGTGTAGCGGGCGAGCACGGTCGGGATGTCGTGGGCGCCGGACCTGCGGATCTGCTCGGCGGTGATGATGTCCATCGCCACCGGCACCTCGGAGGCGCGCTGGGGCTTGCCCGTCGCGCTGGTGGTGACGGGCTCCTCGAACAGCGCCTCGAGCGCGCCGTAGTCGAGGCCCTGCGCCATCGCGGGCCCGCCGGCGGCTAGGGCGAGGAGGCCGAGCGCGGCCGCGGCGCGGCGCGTCCGATGCGGGGCGGGGACTTGCGCGCGCATGCTCAGCGCTCCTGGATCATCATGCGGAAGGCGGCGGAGAAGGTGACGCCCGCGGCCTGGGCGGCGGCCCGGCTGACCAGGATCTCCACCCGCGGCTCGCTGCGGACCGCCATGACCACGCGGTTGCCGTCGAGCGCGGCGGGCGTGGTGGCGATGAGCGGAATGCCGCGGCCGGCAAGCGCGCCGGCGATCTGCCCGGCCTCGGGCAGCGCGGCCTCGGTCAGCAGCAGCGCGGCCACCTGCGCCTGCCCGGCGGCCTCGGCCGGCACCAGCCGCGGGTGGAGCGTCAGGGCGCCGGCGCGCAGGCCATCGCCGCAGAGGGCGGCCACCCGCTCGGCCTCGGCCTTCGCGGCCGGCGAGGCGGCGGGATAGACGATGCCGAGTTCGCCCGTGCCCTTGGGCGCGCGGTCGAGGAAGCCCAGGGCCCGGGCGAGGACCTGCAGGTCGCGGGCCGTGGTCTCGGCCGTGGCGGGCGGGGCGCCGAGGCAGAGCGCGATGAGCCCGCACAGGGCGGCAATGCCCATCGGGGATCCGGTCCCACGGTCTCTGGGGGTGCGGGCAGCCATTTTTCGCATACCATGGGCTGGAGGGCGGAAGGCGAACGGGACGGAGACCTTCCCCCACCCGCACCGTTATTTTCGCATAGCACGAATGGTAGAACTTTCCCAGCGCAGTCCGCCGCAGACGATGCCTCGCGGCCTGCTCCCGCTCTTGGAGGCACCGCAGCCGCCGGCCCGGGGGTGAGGCGGGCAGCATCCTCGCATAGAACAACGGCAGCAACGCCGCGCTGTTTTCGCCGAGGTGTCCCGTGTCGTTCCCCGCTCTCGCCCTGCCGCGCCTCCTGCCTCAGGCCTGGGCCCTCCTGTCGCAGCGCATGACGGTCAAGACGCCCGCCGCCGACGTGGCCAAGGTCGTCACCCTGCTCGCCGGCCTGGCCGCGCTGGTCATCGCCCTCACCCTGCCGGCCGCCTACCTCTTCGCCGCCCATGGCCGCCTGCAGGGCGCGCTCGAGACCAGCGCGACGCTGCATGCCGCCGAGGTGGTCGAACTGGCGCGGCAGAACCCCGCCTTCTGGGAGTTCGACGGGCTGCGCATCGCAACCCCCGCCGAGGCAGCCTCGGGCCGCGCCGCCGAGCGGCGGCGCGTCTTCGACGCCCATGGCCGCCTCGTCCTCGAGGCGGCGGAGGAGGCCGAACTCGCCTGGCCGGTCCTGACCTGGCGCGCCCCGATCCACGACGCCGGCACGCTGCTCGGCGAGACCGAGGCCGCCCGCTCGGTGCGGGCCGAACTCGGCATCGCGCTCGCCCTCGCCCTGGCCTCGGCCCTGCTCGGCGGCGCCATCTTCGTGGTGCTGCGGGTCGTCCCGCTGCGGCTGCTGCAGCGCGCCCTCGACCGCGCCGCCTACCTCGCCGCCCACGACCTGCTGACCGGCCTGCCCAACCGCGGCATCTTCGGCGACCGGCTGCGCCAGGCCCTGGCCCTGTCGCGCCGCAACGGCCAGCCGCTGGCGGTCTTCTGCCTCGACCTCGACCGCTTCAAGGAGGTCAACGACACCCTCGGCCATGCGGCCGGCGACAAGCTGCTGCGCGAGGTCTCGCGCCGCCTCACCGCCTGCCTGCGCGACAGCGACACCCTCGCCCGCCTCGGCGGCGACGAGTTCGCCGTCATCCAGCCGCGGGTCGCCCAGGCGCAGGATGCGGAGGTGCTGGCGCGGCGGCTGATCGCGGCCATCGAGCCGCCTGTCGACCTGGATGGCCAGCAGGTTACCGTCGGCGTCAGCATCGGCATCGCCCTGTCGCAGCCGGACCAGGCGGACGAGCCGCAGCAACTGCTCAAGAACGCCGATCTCGCCCTCTACCAGGTCAAGGAGAAGGGCCGCGGCGACTTCTGCTTCTTCGCCACCGAGATGAACCAGCGCCTGCTGGAGCGCCGCGCCCTCGAGGCGGATCTCCGCCGCGCCCTCGGCGAAGGCGAGTTCCGCCTGCACTACCAGCCGCAGATCGACCTGCCCACGGGGCGGGTGATCGGTGCCGAGGCGCTGCTGCGCTGGACCTGCCCCGGGCGGGGCAACGTGCCGCCCGACGCCTTCATCCCGCTCGCCGAGGAGACCGGGCTGATCGCCCAGATCGGCGCCTGGACGCTGCAGGAGGCCTGCCGGCAGGCCGTGACCTGGCCCGAGGAACTCGGCGTGGCGGTGAACGTCTCGGCCGTGCAGTTCCGCCTGCCCGGGCTCTACGAGGCCGTCGCGGCGGCGCTGGCCACCACCGGGCTGCGGCCGTCGCGGCTCGAGCTCGAGATCACCGAGGGCGTGCTGCTGCGCGACACCGACGAGACGCTGGCCATGCTCGACCGGGTGCGCCGGCTCGGCGTCAAGATCGCCATGGACGACTTCGGCACCGGCTATTCCAGCCTCGGCTACCTGCAGAAGTTCTCCTTCGACAAGATCAAGATCGACCGCGGCTTCATCCGCAGCCTCGGCCAGAACGTCAACTCCGAGGCGATCGTGCGCGCCGTCGTCGGCATCACCCGCAGCCTCGGCGTGCGCGCCAATGCCGAGGGCGTCGAGACCGACGATCAGGCCCGCCTGCTGCTCGCCGAGGGCTGCGGCGAGGTCCAGGGCTACCTCTTCGGCAAGCCCATGCCGGCCGAGGATTTCCGCATCTTCTTCAGCCGGCAGATCGCGGCATAGCCCATCGCCCAGCCAG
>NZ_JAUTWS010000220.1 GCF_030657435.1 Paracraurococcus lichenis
CCATACTGGTCAGGCCAGCTATGTGTCAGGATCTCTGCCCAGGCTTTTGAGCTTCGTCTCCAGAATGGTCTGCACGCGGCGCGCTAGGACGTCGAGATCGAAGGGTTTGCCGATCACCTCGACGCCAGGCGGCAGCGCCGTGCCGGCGTAGCCAGTGATGAACAGCACTGGCAAGCCCGGGATGTGCTCGCGGGCCGCCTCAGCCACTTGCCGACCGTTCATGCCGCTCGGCAGCCCGACGTCGGTGACGAGCAAGTCAGGCCGCACGCTTGCCAGCACGCGCAGCGCATCCGGCCCGTCCCGCGCTTCCAGCACAGCAAGGCCCAGCTCGCGCAGCCGGTCGGCGGCGGGACCGCGCGCCGCGTCCTCGTCGTCGACCAGCAGCACAGTCCCATGCGTCCCCGCCACGAGGGCGGAGGACTGGCCCGGTGCCTGGGCCGCCATCGTGACGACATCGTGCAGCGGCAGGAGAAGCCGGATCGTGGTGCCGTACCCAGGCGTGCTGTCGATCCGCACCAGTCCGTCAGACTGCCGCACGAAGCCGTAGACCTGGCTCAATCCCAGGCCGGTGCCCTGGCCCTGCGGCTTCGTCGTGAAGAACGGCTCGAAGACCCGGGCCAGCACCTCCGGCGGCATGCCCGTCCCGGTGTCCGCGACCGAAAGCTCCGCGTAAGTGCCGGGCGCGACCTCCCCGTCCTGGATGTCCGCGGCCGAGAGGCGCACCTCCTCGGTGCAGATGGACAACCGTCCGCCCTCGGGCATGGCGTCGCGGGCGTTGATGCACAGGTTCAGCAGCGCGCTCTCGAGCTCGTTGGGATCGCACAGCACGCTGCCCGTGCCGTCGCGCAGCTGCAACTCCACCGCGATGCCCGGCCCGACGGTGCGGCGGATCAGGTCCGCCATCCCCGCAACCAGCCCGGCCACGTCCACCGGCCTCGGCTCCAGGCGCTGGCGCCGCGCGAAGGCGAGCAGGCGCCGGGTCAGCCCCGCGGCACGCTCCGCGGCGTCATGCGCCGCACCCAGGTAGCGCGCCGCCCCCTCGGCGTGGCCACGGCCGATCTGCCGGCGCGCCATAGCGATGCCGCCGACGACACCCTGGAGCATGTTGTTGAAGTCGTGCGCGATGCCACCGGTGAGTTGGCCCACCGCCTCCATCTTCTGCGCCTGATGCAGGCTCTCCTCCGCAGCCATCAGCTCGGCCGTCCGTTCGGCGACACGGGCCTCGAGCTCCTCGCCGGCACGCCGCAGCACGTCGCGCGCCCGCATCTGGTCGTCGATGTTGGTGCAGGAACCAATCCACTCCGTGATGCGGCTTTCGCTCTGCACCGGTACGCCACGGGTCTGGAACCACGCATACCGGCCCGACCCCGTATGCCGTATCCGGCAATCCACCTGAAGCAGCCCAGCCGCTGTTGCCCTGCGCCAGGCCTCCCGGGCCGGCTCGCGATCGTCAGGGTGCAGCGCGTCGAGCCAGCCCAAGCTGCGGCTCTGTTCCTCATCCTGCCCGGTGAAGTCGTGCCATTGCGGGCTCGACCAAGTCCACAGCCCGCCCTCGCCCGAGCGCCAGACAAGTTGCGGAAGGCCCTCCACAAGCGCCCGTTGGCGCGCCTCCGCCTCGCGTAGTGCAGCCCCGGCCCGCTTCAGCTCGGTGACGTCCTGGCCGATACCGCCGATCCGCTTGACCTGTCCGTCCGGACCGTAGATCGGGAAGTCGGTGTTGCGCAGCCAGCGCATCCCGCCGTCAGGGCGACGAACGCGATAATCGAAGCGGACGCGCTTGCCCTCGCGCACGCGGGCAATGCAGGCGACGGCGCGCTCGCGGTCCTCCTCGAAGATCAGGTCGGTCCAGCTGCGCAGCCCCTTACCCGCCATGGCCTCCTCGACACGCAAGCCGTAGATCGCCTCAAAGGCGGGGCTCAGGTACTCCCACTGCAGCGAGTCGGCGCCGCGGATCCAGAGCACGTCGGAGGAGGCGTCACCGAACTGGCGGAAGCGCTCCTCGCTTAGGCGCAAGGCTTCTTCGGCACGAACGCGTGCCCCAACCTCCTGCCCCACCATGTGCACGGCGGTGATCGCACCGGCGTCGTCGCGCACCGGCATGAGCGTGGCATCGAAAGCGTCGGCTGCCTCCCCCTCGCCGCGCGTGTCCAGCGGCTGTGCGACGACCTGCACAGCCTCGCCCGCAAAGGCGCGTGCGTAGAGCGGAGCGACCGTAGCCCAGCCCTCCGGAAAGGTCTCCGGCAACGGCCGGCCAAGCGCGAGCGGGTGGCCGGCGCCATAGAGGCGCGCCGCGACGTCGTTGTAGATCAGGATCCGCTCGGGCCCACAGGCGAGGCTGGAGACGTGCGGGCTGTCCAACACGGTCTCGACCATAAGCCTGAGGCGGCCCGACCAACCCTCGATCGGCCCGAGCGAAGTAGCCGCCCAATCGTGGGCACGGATGCGCCGGGCCATCTCGCTGTCACCGAGCGGCCAATGCGGGCGGTTCACCAAGAGGCTCACCGCCAAATCCCCTCGAAGCGGCAGCCGGAGGCACGGGTGTAATGGACGGTGTGCCGCGGGTCGCGGTGGCCGAGGTAGTCTTGGATGAGCCGCAGGTCGTGCCCTTTGTCGGCGAGCGCGAAGCCACAGGAGTGCCGCAGCGTGTGTGGATGCACACCGGGCAGACCGGCGCGCCGCGCCGCTGCCGCGATCAGGTAGTTCACAGCCTGTCGCGTCATCGGCCCGTCGCGCTCGGAGATGAACAGCCAGGGCAGCGCGTCGCCGCGGGTGGAGAGATAACGACGCAGAGCGCGCAATTCGTCGCCAGGGATCGGCTGCTCGGCCGAGAGCCCACCTTTGAGGCGCTTTACCCAGAGCCGGGCGCGATTGAGGTCGAGCTCGTCCCGGCGCAGGCCGACCGCCTCGCTGACCCTGAGGCCATGGCGGTAGGTCATCAGCAGCAAAAGGTGGTCGCGTACGCCGTGCCGGCCGGCCTTGGCCGCGTTCAGCAGCCGGGCGACCTCGGCGGGCGAGAGGTAATCCTTACCGCGCTTGTGCCAGTCGGCGGCCTCGGCCGCCGTGGCGGCGCCACTCTTCACCTTTGGCTTCTTGGATTGAGTCGGGCGCATGCCGGTTTTCCCTCGCCCGGACGGGCCGGATGCGGATGTACTCGCAACAGAACGCACCTTCCGTGAAGAGTTGCCGGCCTCACGCCGCGGAGAGCAGATCCAGATTCAGCCGCCGCTCCATGTCGAGGTCGAAGGCGCCGTAGGGGTTGACATGCCCTCAGACGAGCGGGGTCAGGCCGTGTCGTCAGCCGACGTCGTGCGCCCCAGCCACGCCGGCTCAGCCAGCACTCTCTGGAGCATCAGCATGTTC
>NZ_JAUTWS010000221.1 GCF_030657435.1 Paracraurococcus lichenis
GCCTGACACGGACGTGGAGCAGGTTCGCAGGGTCTATTTTGAAGAGGATATTCTGCCTTGCGCCCCTGTCCAGACGCAGCCCCTGAAGCTCGGGGCTACCGTAGCGAATATTGCAGAACCGGACGCCCCGGTGGTCGAGTGTGCCTGTACGCACGACGCCGAACAGCGAAGCGACATCGTCCGCCGAGTCGAGCAGGCCCGGCTCGCCGTTAACAAGTAGCTCGCGCCAGCACTCGTTTGGGCTTCGGTTCCCTAAGCCCTCCTGTCGCCTGACTTGGTAGATATCGCAGATCCAGGCATGGAAGAGGAACAGGAACTGCCGCAAGCCGATGCAAGCGCTCACCCTAGGGTCATAGTCTTTGCTGTCGATGGCCCGCCCGAGCGTGAAGCCGGGCATCTCTTGCAGCAGCAGTTGATTAAGCACGCGGAAAAAGCCCTCGACCACTGGCTTGAACCACGGCGTACGGGGCGGCAGCCACATCCGGTCGCAGTCAAGCGTGCGCGCGACCTGCTTCAACGTCTTGCCCCAAGCTGGCTTGCTGTTGTCGATGCCGATGCAGCGAAACATCCCACCCGGTAAATACTCATTCCGGATGCGACCACCATACTCGCGCGCGACGTAGCTCTTCAGCGACACCGCGTGCCGCAGCGTGCTCATCATCGTCATGTCACTGAACGGCTCAAAGCTGATGTTGAAGCCGCCGCAGGAGTGCGTCGCTACACACAGCGCAGAACACAAGTTGCCCATGCCGAGCGGAACGCCATGGACTTCGTCCACAAACATAAATGGCATGTGAGTCTCGTCATACTCGACGAGCTCGAATGGGGCCTCGGGATGCTCGTGCCCACGGATGAAGCGAAACTCTCGGCGCGCGCGCGACAGACCCATTGTAGCGCAGGCACGGTCGAAGGCAGGGAACGTCTTCCAATGTCGATGCAGCGTCGGCGCCGACGGCGGCACCAGTTCCTCCCGCAGCTCCGGCGATTGGAGCCGCTTGGGCGCCAGCGCCTGGTTGATGCTCGAGCGCAGGCTCGCCATAGTGACTGTCGCCACCTTGCCGACCTGGCGCTTGTCCTTCGCCTGCTCGATGGCGTCGCGCATCGCGGCCAACATCGCCTCTTTGACGGCAGGCAAGAGCTGATTTCTATTGCCGCGGGCGGCGAAGTCGCCCTCCAAGCCACGTTTGTCCTCCGGGTCGTAGCGCTGCAACCAACGGTAGTAGGTCGACTGGTCGACGAGGTGCACGGGCTCATCTGGTTCCTCATCCCCGGGCTTTCCTTTAGGAGGCTGGGACGCTTTATCGGCGTCCTCGGGTTTCCTCCTATTCCGGAGCCCGATGCCCTTCAAATCGGCGGCCATCTCACGGCTGACCTCTGCCAGGGCCCGCGACAAAAGGGTATCGGGCTTGCCATCGACGTCCGGCCCCAGCCGAGCGTGTGCTCCGCGGAGGCCCAGTCGTGCCTGGACGCGTTTCACGAACTCCGCCCGCACCTCTCGGCGCCTGCGGTCGGCAGGAGGTAGGTCGTCAGGAACGTAGGCGTGCCGCCGCCGCATGACTTCGCCGTCCGCGGCATGCCCGTCGGCGGTCGTGTAGAGCCGCTTCAATTGGCCCTCGTCGAACATCCTCCGAAGAACCGCGACAGTGAACAGCACCGTCTCGCTGCGGTTGAGGCGGCGCAGGAACCAAGCAGGCGGCTCGTTCGGTTCTCCACGGTCAATAAACTCAACGAGCCGGTATGGCTCGCCGTTAATGCTCACCTCGGTTCCAGCACAGAAGCGCATTAGGGCCATTGGCGCCGCCTCCGCTGTTGCAAAGACTGGAACCCGATGCGTTCCGCATCCCTGCGGAAGCTCACCGGACCAGAGGTCAGGTCGTGGTAGGATACTGGCGCTTTTTAGCGGCGATCACTGCCTTCGCTCTGACGCCGCTGTTGATTGGTGTGCGGCTAGGCTGGGTGGGTTTCGAATCCCCGGCCAGTCTGGCGCGGACGACTTGGTCAGGTGATTTGCCTTCCAGCGCGCCCTGAGGCCGGGCATTGTAGGCTTGGTTGTAGTCGCTAAACATCCGTTCAAGATCGAGGTGCGAGTCGATCGGAATGCCCAACACATGCTGCTCGAACGGCCTCATGAACTTCTCCGCCGCATCGTAGGTCTGCGGCATACAGGCCGTGGTCATGCGGTGCTGCACGCCGAGGGCGGCGCAGGCCTCGCGGAAGGCGCCGGTGATGAAGCAACGGTCGTAATGCGTCAGCAAATCAGTTATTCGGAACGCTAAAACCGCTGACGCCTCCTTCAGGAAGGCGACGGCCCTACGTGCTGTCATGTCTTTCCTGATGGCGGAATGGGCCGAGCGTAACCAGCGTTCAATGGCAACATAGAGGTAGCGCTTGCAGAACTTGCCATCGCCAACATGCTGCGTGGGCAGGAGGCAAACGTCGATGTGGACGAAGCCGAAATCGCAGTTGTGGGGCATGACCTTGCCTTCTTTCGATTATTTATTAAGACGGACGAGTGGTGCGGTTCGTCGACGCGGAGAATGCGCAAATTTCCTTGCCAAGCGGCGGCAGGCGGCCACGACAAGGAGCGTGGTGCCGTCGACGCCGGGTCTGTCGTCGTCTCTCCGGCTTGACTGCCAGTATCTGAAACTGGCTACCGTATATTGCCTCGATCCGAAGGCGTGAGGCCTGAGCATGTTGGGCGACGAAGCGACACGCACGGTCTGGCCCAGCCGCCTGCCCAACGTTGCAGATGTTGTTGTGCCCTGGTGCAAGAGGGGGCACTTGGGCGCCGGTCACTTCCGCGCCTGCCATGGATCGACCCGGCAACGCCTGCTCCAGCGCACCTCCGTATTTGGCCCAAGCCGCGCGGCGACTAAGTCGGCGGAAAGCAGGCCATACCTCAGCAAGAAGCACGCCTCATCAAAGGTGATACCGAAGCGTGAGCCGAGATCGGTGATAGTTAGCGCACCAGCGGCCCGCACGGCCGTCAATGCATTGAGCGCCGCAGTACGCGATGGACGGCAATGCCGACGCGCGAAGACGGTCTTGACGTTTTGGAACAGCGGGCCGCGCCGGATGTGACGTTCGGTGAGCACCGAGTAGCCGAGGCCCAGGCTCGAAAGTGCCCTACCGATGGCGAGCCACTTGGACTCAGCTTGTCTCGCATCATCCTCGAATTTTACCTCGCAGCAGAAGAGTTTGCCCCCTCTAAGGAGCAGGATGTCCGGCTTTGCGAAGCGCAACTTGCCATCCATTTCGTAACGCAGCAGCAGAGGCTGCTCAATGTAGTCGTCCACTGACCCGTCGAGTTCCAGCACCCGCAATGCATCGAACTCTAAC
>NZ_JAUTWS010000222.1 GCF_030657435.1 Paracraurococcus lichenis
CGAGCGTGCCGCGGCGGAGGAACGTGCTCGCGTCACCCGCGTGCTGGCCGAGCGCGAGGGTGCACTGCGGGCCGTGTTCGACACCGGCTCGGTGGGCGTGGCCGAGCTCGACGCCACCAACGACCGCTACGTCCGGGTGAACCGTCGCTTTTGCGAGATCACTGGCCGCACCGAGGTCGAGCTGCTCGGCGGCCTCGGCCCGGACAACACCCTGCACCCTGACAATCGTGCGGCAGTGCTGTGCCGCCGTCGCGCGGCCATTGCCGAGAGGGGGTTCTGGGATGACGAGCTGCGCTACCTGCGGCCGGACGGCACGACCGTGTGGGCCCACGTCAGCGTCGCCGTCTCGGCGCGCGACGATGACGGCCGTGTTGCGCGTTGCGTCGCTATCGTGCAGGACGTGACCGAGAGCCGCGGAGCCGCGGAACGACTGCGGGCCAGCGAGGAGCTGCTGCGGATGGGCCAGGAGGTCGGCCGCATCGGCAGCTTCACACGCGACCTCGCCACTGGGGCTATCCGGTGTGGGCCGGAGACGCGAGCGCTGTTTGAGCTACCCGCAGGCGAGGCGCCGATCCCGCCCGAGGTCTGGGCCGCCCCGATCCTGCCGGAAGACCGCGAGCGGCTGATGGCCGAGGTCGGAGCCGCCATCGCTGAGCGGGTCCCCGACATCGCCTGCGACTACCGCCATCGGCGTGCCTCGGACGGCGCCTTGCGCCACCTCGAAATGCGCGCCCGCTACGAGTTCGACGCTTCGGGGCGGCCGGTCAGCTCGGTCGGCGTCGTCATCGACGTCACCGAGCGGCGCGAGGCTGAGGAGCGCCTGCATGCCGGCAAGGCCATGCTGCGCTTGTGCCTGCAGGTCGGCCATATCGGCGGCTTTTCCCGCAACCTTACCACCGGAGCCATCGACTGCGGGCCGGAGGCGCGCGCCCTGCACGGGCTGCCCTCGGACGGCGTCCCGATCACGGCAGCGGACTGGTACGCCACGGTCCTGCCCGAAGACCGCGAGCGCCTACGGGCCGAGATCGCCGACGCCCAGGCGCGCCGATTGCCGGAGATCGCGTACCAGTACCGCATCCGCCACGCCGCGGACGGAGCTGTGCGCCACCTCGAAGCGCGCACCCGCTACGAGTACGATGCCGCGGGGCGGCCGATCGGTTCGGTCGGCGTGGTCATCGACGTGACAACGAGAAACGAGGCCGAGGCGCTGCTCCGCCTCAGCCTCGAGGTGGGCCGGATCGGCCACTTCCGCCACGACCTTGTCGGCGGCCTTTTCCACCCCGGGCCCGAGATGCGCCTCATGCACGGGCTCCCCGCCGGCGAGACGCCGATCCCCGAGGCGGCGTGCCTCGCCGCCGTCCTGCCCGAAGACCGCGAGCGCCTTCGAGCGCAGATCGGCCGCGAACTGGCTGAGCGGGCGCCTGAGGGCGGCACCGAGTACCGCATCCGCCACCCGCAGAGCGGTGAGCTGCGCCACTTCGAGTTGCGGGTCCGCTACCAGTACGCGATCGATGGTCGTCCCCTCACCGCATTGGGCGTGGTGATCGACATTACCGAGCGACGCGCAGCCGAAGCGCGGATTGCACACATGGCGCACCACGACGCGCTCACCGGTCTGCCCAACCGCGTCCGCTTCCGTGAGCGGCTCGACGCGGCGCTGACGCGGGTGCGGCGGGGCGAGCCCTGTGCGGTGTTGTGCCTCGACCTCGACCGCTTCAAAGAGGTAAATGACACCCTTGGCCACCCGGCCGGCGACGCCCTGCTACGGGCAGTTACCGAGCGGCTGCGCTCGGAGCTGCGCGAGGTCGACACCTTGGCCCGGCTGGGCGGAGACGAGTTCGCAGTGGTACAGGCTGGCGCCGACCAGCCACACGATGCCACCGTGCTGGCCCGACGGCTCGTCGAGGTGCTCGGTACGCCATTCGACCTGGATGGCCACCGCGTGGTTATCGGCACCAGCATCGGCATCGCCTTCGCGCCCGGCGACGGGGCCGACGCCGACGCGCTGCTCAAGGCGGCCGACATGGCGCTGTACCGGGCCAAAGCCGAGGGGCGGGGCTGCTGGTGCTTCTTCGAGCCCGAGATGGACGCCCGCATGCAGCTGCGCCGCACCCTTGAGCTGGACTTGCGCCGGGCGCTGGCCGAGGGGGAGTTCGAGCTGCACTATCAGCCAATCGTGGGGGTTCGGAACCGCGTCGTCCACGGCCTCGAGGCGCTGATCCGCTGGCGCCACCCCGAACGCGGGCTGGTGCCGCCCGACCGCTTCATCCCGGTCTGCGAGGAGACCGGGATGATCGTGCCGCTTGGCAGCTGGGTGCTGCGCCGGGCCTGTGCCGAGGCGGTGACCTGGCCAGGCGCGCCGAGGGTTGCGATCAACCTCTCGCCGACACAGTTCGGCTCGCGCGGCCTGGTCGAGGCGGTGCAGGAGGCGTTGGCGGCCTCGGGGCTGGAGCCCGGGCGGTTGGAGCTGGAGATCACCGAGACGGCGATGTTGCGCGACACGGAGGAGACGCTCGCGACACTGCATCAGTTAAAGGCATTGGGGGTGCGGATCGCCATGGACGACTTCGGCACCGGCTACTCCTCGCTCGGCTACCTCCAGCGCTTCCCCTTCGACAAGGTCAAGATCGACCGCAGCTTCGTCCGCGGTCTGGGCGAGGCGCGCGCGAGCGAGGCCATCGTGCGGGCCGTGGCCGAGCTGTGCGACGGCCTCGACATGTCCACCACCGCCGAGGGCGTCGAAACCGAGGCGCAGCTCGCCGTCCTGCGCCGGCAAGGGTGCGGTGAGGCCCAGGGCTACCTCTTCGCCCATCCCACCCCCGCCCCCGACGTTCCTGCCCTGCTCGCACGTCTGCAGGGCTCGGCGTGTGGGACCGAGGGGTCGCTTTACGGTCCGTCCAAAACTGCATGCTAAGCGCCGGGGTTGCTGTCGTTCATTCGCCGGCGATGTCCCGGTCGATGTTGAGGAAGAAGGCGGCGTTGCCTGCCCTGAGCCAGTAGGCTCGGGGTGTCGAATCCACGAGGGGCAAGCAACGCCATGACGAGGAATAGCACATCGGCGGCCGTGGTGCCGCCATCAACTGCGGATCGGCCGCTTGAGGCGGCGACGGAGAGCTTCGAGCGGCTGTGCCTGAGGGCGGGGCTGGAGGCGCTTGGGGAGATGTTGGAGGCCGATGCGGCGGCGCTGTGCGGCCCGCGGCACGGCCGTGGCGGTGGGCGGCAGGCGCAGCGCTGGGGCCGGGCGACCGGGCCGATCGGCTTTCATGGCGGCAAGGTCTCGGTGGCGCGGCCGCGGGTGCGCGAGCGCGGTGGCCGGGAGGTGGTA
>NZ_JAUTWS010000223.1 GCF_030657435.1 Paracraurococcus lichenis
TCTTTGACAGGTATATCTGGTGTGTGAGTTGAGAGAGTAGGCGTAAGGCTTGCTGTTGTTGCTGGCATTGGCGTGGTGCGCGGTTTGGTACTGCGTGCGGGCGCTGGGTTGGCGGTGATGGTGAGTGAGAGAAGGGCGTTCGGTGGATGCCTTGGCGCCAAGAGGCGATGAAGGACGTGGCACGCTGCGAAAAGCCGCGGGGAGATGCGAGCGATCGTTGATCCGCGGATGTCCGAATGGGGAAACCCCTCCTTAGGGAGATCCCCTGCTGAATTCATAGGCAGGGGAGGCGAACCCGGGGAACTGAAACATCTCAGTACCTGGAGGAACAGACATCAAGTGAGATTCCGCTAGTAGTGGCGAGCGAACGCGGAGCAGGCCAGTGGCCTCTGTGAGTTAAGCCGAAGGACCTGGAAAGGTCAGCCGCAGTGGGTGACAGCCCCGTAGGCGTATGGCTTGCAGAGGTCCTTGAGTAGGGCGGGGCACGTGAAACCCTGTCTGAACATGGGGGGACCACCCTCCAAGCCTAAATACTCCTTGGCGACCGATAGTGCACAAGTACCGTGAGGGAAAGGTGAAAAGCACCCCGACGAGGGGAGTGAAAGAGACCTGAAACCGAGCGCCTACAAGCAGTCGGAGCCCGGCCCGCAAGGGTGGGTGACGGCGTACCTTTTGTATAATGGGTCCGCGAGTTTCTGTTGGCAGCGAGCTTAAGCCGTGAGGTGGAGGCGCAGCGAAAGCGAGTCCGAACAGGGCGCCGAGTTGCCGGTAGAAGACCCGAAACCGAGTGATCTAGCCATGGCCAGGCTGAAGGTGGGGTAACACCCACTGGAGGGCCGAACCCACGCCTGTTGAAAAAGTCGGGGATGAGCTGTGGCTAGGGGTGAAAGGCCAATCAAACTCGGAAATAGCTGGTTCTCCGCGAAATCTATTGAGGTAGATCGTCGCTCGGTCACTCCCGGAGGTAGAGCACCGGAAGGGCTAGGGGGGCCCAAAGCCCTACCAAACCCTACCGAACTCCGAATGCCGGGAAGTGCAGGGCGGCAGACAGACGGCGGGTGCTAAGGTCCGTCGTCGAGAGGGAAACAGCCCAGACCACCAGCTAAGGCCCCCAAATGATGGCTAAGTGGGAAAGCATGTAGGACGGCCATAACAACCAGGAGGTTGGCTTAGAAGCAGCCATCCTTTAAAGAAAGCGTAATAGCTCACTGGTCTAATAGCTGTCCCGCGGCGAAAATGTACCGGGGCTCAAGCCATCTGCCGAAGCTGTGGACTTGCGCAAGCAAGTGGTAGCGGAGCGTTCCGTAAGCCTGCGAAGGCGGACCCGCGAGGGCCGCTGGAGGTATCGGAAGTGCGAATGCGGACATGAGTAGCGACAAGGAGAGTGAGAAACTCTCCCGCCGAAAGTCCAAGGGTTCCTGCGCAAGGCTAATCCGCGCAGGGTGAGCCGGCCCCTAAGGCGAGGGCGACAGCCGTAGCCGATGGCAACCAGGTGAACAGTCCTGGGCCCGCCAGATGTGACAGCCGTGAAGTCCTGTCTCTCCTTATCGGATTGGAGGGGCAGTTGGATCGGCTCGGGAAACAGCACTGGCATATGGACCGTACCCGAAACCGACACAGGTGGACTGGTAGAGCATACCAAGGCGCTTGAGAGAACCATGCTGAAGGAACTAGGCAAATTGCTCGCGTAACTTCGGGATAAGCGAGACCCTTCTCTGCGCAAGCAGGGTGGGGTGGCACAGACCAGGGGGTGGCGACTGTTTAGTAAAAACACAGGGCTCTGCGAAATCGAGAGATGACGTATAGGGTCTGACGCCTGCCCGGTGCCGGAAGGTCAAGGGGAGGAGTGCAAGCTCCGAACCGAAGCCCCGGTAAACGGCGGCCGTAACTATAACGGTCCTAAGGTAGCGAAATTCCTTGTCGGGTAAGTTCCGACCTGCACGAA
The DNA here is from genome assembly GCF_030657435.1 of Paracraurococcus lichenis. Taxonomy (GTDB): domain Bacteria; phylum Pseudomonadota; class Alphaproteobacteria; order Acetobacterales; family Acetobacteraceae; genus Paracraurococcus; species Paracraurococcus lichenis. The sequence continues at coordinate 1,946 of NZ_JAUTWS010000223.1, forward strand.
TGGCGTAACGACCTCCCCACTGTCTCCAGCATGGGCTCAGCGAAATTGAACTCCCCGTGAAGATGCGGGGTACCCGCGGTCAGACGGAAAGACCCTATGAACCTTTACTGCAACTTCGCAGTGGCGCCAGGAAGGGGCTGTGTAGGATAGGTGGGAGGCATCGAAGCCGGGGCGCCAGCCTCGGTGGAGCCAACCTTGAAATACCACCCTGCGCCTTTCTGGCGTCTAACCGAGCCCCGTTAGCCGGGGCCGGGACCCTGCGTGGTGGGCAGTTTGACTGGGGCGGTCGCCTCCCAAAGTGTAACGGAGGCGCGCGATGGTGGGCTCAGGCCGGTCGGACATCGGCTGTTGAGTGCAAAGGCACAAGCCCGCCTGACTGTGAGCGCGACAGCGCGAACAGAGACGAAAGTCGGCCTTAGTGATCCGGTGGTCCCGCGTGGAAGGGCCATCGCTCAACGGATAAAAGGTACTCTAGGGATAACAGGCTGATCTCCCCCAAGAGTCCACATCGACGGGGAGGTTTGGCACCTCGATGTCGGCTCATCGCATCCCGGGGCTGGAGCAGGTCCCAAGGGTTCGGCTGTTCGCCGATTAAAGCGGTACGTGAGCTGGGTTTAGAACGTCGTGAGACAGTTCGGTCCCTATCTGCCGTGGGTGTAGGAGACTTGCGAGGATCTGTCCCTAGTACGAGAGGACCGGGATGGACGCACCTCTGGTGTACCAGTTGTCGCGCCAGCGGCACAGCTGGGTAGCCAAGTGCGGACGGGATAACTGCTGAAGGCATCTAAGCAGGAAACCCCCCTCCAAACGAGGTCTCCCTCGAGGGCCGTGCCAGACCAGCACGTCAATAGGACGCAGGTGGAAGCCGGGTAACCGGTGCAGCCGAGCGTTACTAATCGCCCGAGTGAACTCCCATCCCCAACCCAGTGCGGTTCCCCCACAGGGAACACCGCACGCAGCACCAAGCCGCGCCCTCTCTCAACACACACACACCAGACCCCAAGCATCCCCAAGGATCCGGCCGGGTGGCCCGGTGGTCATCGCAAGGTTGCCACACCCGATCCCATCCCGAACTCGGCCGTGAAACACCTCAGCGCCCATGGTACTGCAGCTCAAGCTGCGGGAGAGTCGGTCGCCGCCGGGCCACCCAGCCGGATCCAACCCAGGATGCCCACACACCAAACCTGTCCCAGACACACACCACCCACGCGGGGTGGAGCAGCCCCGCCGCGGAGCGGACAGCAGAACAAGGGCTGCTCCACAGCCCACACAGCCACACCATCACCACCCACGCGGGGTGGAGCAGCCCGGTAGCTCGTCAGGCTCATAACCTGAAGGTCACAGGTTCAAATCCTGTCCCCGCATCCCATACA
>NZ_JAUTWS010000224.1 GCF_030657435.1 Paracraurococcus lichenis
GCGAGACAAGGCTGAGGATCAGGGCTCCAAGGTTACTCTGCACATATGGGTATTGCTCGCCCGTCCCAGTACCCTGCTGCACCAGAAGCGATACTGCTGGCGAAATGCGACTGCCGGGGGGCGGATCGGCGTTGACGGGCTGTTTTCCTGACCCGTTGAGGTGGACCATGTGCTTGCGTCCTGGATCGCCGCTGCCGGTGCCTGGCGACACCGCCCATGTGGCGCGGCTGGCCTTTCCTCAAGGCAATCCGCTGTTGAGCCTGCGCGATAGGCTGGGGCCAGTGTTCGACGATCGCCGCTTTGTGCAGCTGTTCCCTGGCAAGGGACAGCCGGCCGAGGCGCCGTGGCAGCTGGCGCTTGTGACCCTGCTGCAGTTTGCGGAAGAACTCTCGGATCGGCAGGCGGCGGAGGCGGTGCGGAGCCGGATTGACTGGAAGTATCTGCTCGGCCTGTCGCTGACAGACGCCGGCTTCGACAGCACGGTGCTCAGTGAGTTCCGTGCGCGGCTGGTGGCGGGCGCCGCGGAGGCGCTGTTGCTGGATGCGGTGCTGGAGGTCGCGGCTGCACATCAGCTTCTCAAGGCGGGCGGGCGGCAGCGCACCGACTCCACCCATGTGCTGGCGGCGACGCGGGCGATCAACCGGATCGAATGCGTGCATGAGACGCTGCGGCATGCGCTGGAGGTGCTGACCCTTGCAGCGCCGACATGGCTGCTGATGCACGTCTTGCCACATTGGGCCGAGGCCTACGGCCGACGCGCTTTCGACGAGCGCCTGCCGCGTTCGGCAGCCAAGCGGGCGGCCTGGGCACAGCAGATCGGCGAGGACGGGCATCACCCGCTTGCCGCCCTCGATGCCGCGGCCACGCCGGATTGGCTCCGGCAGTTGCCTGGGGCGACAATGCTGCGCCGTGTCTGGATCCAGCAGTTCTATGTCTGCGATAGCCAAGTGCAGTGGCGCGGCGAGCGCGAGGGTGTTCCGCCAGCTGCACGGTTTGTCAGCTCGCCACGGCGCGCCGCGTGGGCCCGAGCCCGGCGGACCAGGCGGCGGAGATCGGGCGGTTGCGGCGTGAGCTCGATCGCGTTCGGATGGAGCGCGACATCTTGGGAAAAGCTGCGCTCATCTTCGGCAAGGCGACGAGCCGGAGGTGAGCTATGCCTTCATCCGCGATCACGTCGCCGACTTCCCTGTCCAGATTATGTGCGTGGTGCTGGGCGTGAGCCGCAGCGGCTACTACGACTGGGTCAGCCGCCCGGAGAGCGCGCGGGCGGTCGAGGACCGCGCCGTGGCGGCCGAGATCCGCACCGCGCACGAGGACAATCTCGGGCGCTATGGCAGCCCGCGCGTGCACGCCGTCCTGCGCGGCCATGGCCGGCGAGTTGGCCGCAAGCGGGTGGCGCGTCTGATGCGCGGCATGGGCTTGTCGGGCAGGCGCAAGCGGCGGTTCCGCCGCACGACGGACAGCGCGCACGCCTATCCTGTGGCGCCGAACCTGCTCGAGCGCGACTTCACCGCCAGCGCGCCGGATCGGGTCTGGCTAGCTGATCTGACCTACATATGGACGGCCGAGGGTTGGATGTACCTGGCCGTGGTGCTCGACCTGTTCTCTCGCCGTGTCGTCGGTTGGGCCATGGCAGACCACCTTGGCCATGAGCTCGCGCTGGCCGCGCTCGACATGGCCATCGCGCGTCAGCGCCCTGCGCCCGGCCTCACCCATCACTCGGACCGCGGAGTGCAATTCGCAGCGCGAGAGTACCGCAAGCGGCTGAAGCAGCACGGCATGCTGTGCTCCATGAGCCGCAAAGGCGATTGCTGGGACAACGCGCCCATGGAGAGCTTCTATGCCACGCTGAAGGGCGAGCTCGTCGAGCAACGCGACTACCTGACGCGCGACGAAGCCAGGGCCGACATCTTCCAGTTCCTGGAGGGATGGTACAATCGCAGGCGCTTGCATTCGGCCTTGGGCTACATCACACCAGAGCAGAAGATCGCGGCGTTCCACGCGGCTGCTTCAGCCGCGTAACACTGTCCGTGAGAGCGGGGCAGGGCCAGCCTGCCACTCGAGGTGCACGACGCGGTGTTCACCTGGGTGCTGCGGCGCCTGGCTGAGCAGGGCCTGATCAAGGGCGAGCGGATCGGCGTCGACGCCTCGACCATGGAGGCCAACGCCGCTCTGCGGGCGATCGTGCGGCGCGACGGTGGCGAGAGCTACCGCGAGATGCTGGTGCGCATGGCTAAGGAGAGCGGCATCGAGACGCCGACGGCCGAGGACCTGATCCGGCTGGACCGCAAGCGCAAGGGCAAGACGCTGTCGAACGCCGAGTGGGTGAGCCCGACCGATCCGGATGCACGCATCACCAAGCTGAAGGACGGCCGCACACGCCTGGCCTACAAGCCCGAGCACGCGCTGGATCTCGACACCGGCGCGGTGGTCGCGGCCGAGATGCATAGCGCCGACAGGGGCGACACCGCGACCCTGCCCGGTACCCTGGAGAGTGCGGCCCGGCACCTGGCCGCGGTCGAGGCGGCGCCGAGCGCCGAGGCGCCTGCCGAGATGGTGGCCGACAAAGGATACCACTCGCGCGAGGTGCTGAAGACGCTCGACGACGGGCCGTGGAAGACCCGAATTGCCGAGCCCAAGCGCGACGGCTTCTCGCGCTGGCACGGCGATGACGCAGCCCGCCGCGCCGTCGTGAACAACCGCACCCGTCTGCTGTCCGGCGTGGCCCACATCGCGTTCAAGCTGCGCGCCGAGGTGGTGGAGCGGAGCTTCGCGCTGATTCTGGACCGAGGTGGAATGCGCCGCGCCTGGCTGCGCGGGCGGGAGAACCTGCACAAGCGCTACCTGATCCACGTCGCTGGCTACAACCTCGGCCTGATCATGCGGCTGCTGACGGGGTCAGGAACGCCTCGGGGGTTCCAGGCCAGGGTTTCGGCCTCGCTTGCTGCTATTGCCACCCCGAATGCTGGCCTGGTCGTCATTCTGATCGTCGTCGCTGGCGATCAGACCGCGGCCATCGCCTTCAGCATTGCACGAGACCCGCTCGGCTGACCGACCGCTTTCTCAACGGGCTGCTACGACTATGGGGCACTGCCCATGCAGCCGACCTCCGCGGAGCTGGCGGCCTATTGGCGCCCCTACATTGACACCTGCATTGATCTGTTCGGCGCCGAGCGGTGCCTGTTCGAGAGCAATTTTCCTGTCGAGAAGATGGGCATTGGCTACGCGGAGCTTTGGAACGCCTTCAAGCTCCTGGGGTGCGGCACGGTTCGATGAGACAGACGGCTGCGGTAGAAATCACCGCAACCGGAGGT
>NZ_JAUTWS010000225.1 GCF_030657435.1 Paracraurococcus lichenis
GCCGCCTGCAACAGCTTGGCGTGGCCACGGAAGGCTGCCTCCACCGCGTCACTGTCCAAGCCTTGCAGGATGTAGCGGATGGCGGTGTGCGCCGGCGCTCGCCGCCAGGTCAGGCCGAACACCTCGTTCAGCCGGGGACGATGCATCTCGATGAAGGTGACGATGCTGCGATATGAGTTACCGCCGCTGACGATGGCCAGGATGGAGAACAGCAGGACATGCGCCAGCTGGTAGACCTTGCCCTCCGCCCGGCGGTGATCGGGCACCTCCTCCAGCAGACCCAGCAGCGGCGCGAACGCGGTCACGGCAACCTCCCCTCGGTTGCCGCCCTATGAGTCAGAGGTTCGCCGATCCGGGAATCCCGTCATCACCCCGCCGGCGCCGTTCGCATCCGACCTGTGGCAGCGAGGACTCACCCCCCGCCACCGCACAGCGTTGAACAGCCCTGCCTCTTCCCCCAACCCCGTCGAGCCCAGAGCCGGACCCTACCAGCCCTACCCCGGCCGGCCAGACGGCCAGTTGGCGCGAAGCCTGACAGAACCCGGGCGACATCCCGTCAGCTTGACCCGACTATTTCGTTTCGGCCAGAGTTGGCCAGCGTGACAATGCTCTAAGCGTTATCAATCACTTGCACTCCGCATCCGGGCGGCCGACCCCGACCGTGCGCCAGGTGGTACGCAGGCAGCCGTTGCTGACCTCGCCCTCGTAGCGGTCACGGCCGGCGATGATGTAGACGCCGCGGCCCTGCGGCCGGTCGTGGCTGAAGGCGCCCTCGTAGAGCCCGTTCTCCGCGTCGAAGGTCTCGCGGCCGAGGCCCTGGCGCTGGTCGTTCCGCCACTCGCCGGTGTAGATGCCTGAGCGTCCGGGCCCGAACCAGCGGAAGGTGCCGCGGCCCTCGCGGCGGCCGTTGGACCAGCCGCCCTCGTAGGTGTTGCCGTTGGCGTAGAGCATGGTGCCGGCGCCGTTCGGCCGGTCGGCGCGCCAGCCGCCGGTGTAGCGCGCGCCGTCAGCGTAGATCTGCTGGCCGTTGCCGGAGCGCCGGCCTTCGGCCCAGTCGCCCTCGTAGCGCGCGCCGCTCGGCTCGACCAGCGTGCCGCGGCCCTGGAAGAGGCCGGCCTGGAACGTCCCCTCGTAGCGGCGGCCGTCGCGGAAGTCGAGCGTGCCCTGGCCATTGGCGCGTCCATCGGCGAAGGACGCCTCCAGCCGGTCGCCATTGGCGGCGATGCGCAGGCCCGGGCCGTTGAGACGCCCGTCCACGAAGGGGCCGGTGTACATGGCGAGGATCTGCTCGCCGGATTTCACCAGCAGCTCGCCCTCGCCGCTGGCGGGGCTGCGGTTGCAGCGGCGGCCGGACCAGCTGACCGTCGTGTCCTCCTTCACCTCCGGCACCCAGACGCGGCAGCCCGAGCGTGGGTCGAGCGCCCAGCCGGGTTCGGCAGCCTCGGCAGCCGGTTGGGCCGGCTGTCCTGGCTGGCCCGGATCGGGCGGCGCCGGCGGCGGCGCCCGGCCGGGGCCGGCGGGCGGCCGCGGCCGCGGCTCGGGGGCGGGCTGCTGCGCCCCCGAGCCGAATTTGTCGCTGAGCGGCGCCTTCGCCGGGATCGGGAGCAGGACGGGCAGGGCGAGGGCGATCAGGAGGGCGAGGCGGCGCATCTCGGACTTATCGCGGCACGGTCTGGACGACGAAGGCCTGTGCCGCGACGCGGCCGCCGCCGTCCCGCACCGCCCGTAGGGCGGGGCCAAGCGCGGCTGCGAACTCGTCGAGGCGCTCGACGCGCGAGGGCCGGGGGTGCGGGAACAGCGGGCGGTCCGAGGCGACGACGAGCAGCACCTCGGTCGCCGGCGGGCCGACCATCTCCCAGGTCGGGTCGGTCAGCAACAGGCGGCCGCGCGCCGACTGGCGTTGCGGCGTGCTGGCGAGATGCGCGACATCGCCGGTCGTCATGAGAAAGCCGAGATAGACATGCGCCGGCCAGTCGGGGAGCTGCACGCGCACCCGGAGGACCTGGCCGGGGCTCAGGCGGCTCGGCCCGTCGAGCCCGGCCTGCCAGCCGGTCTCCTCCATGTAGGGCCGCGCCGCCGTCAGCGCGCCGCAATAGAGGTTGCCGATCGTGTCGAGCTGCAGCCGGGTGGGCACGCCCGCCGCGGCGAGGCTGCGCTGCGCCGACTGGATCTCGGCGAAGGGCGCGAAGCCACGCAGGGTGACACTCTCCATCCCACCGGCGGCGCTGACCACGCCGCAGCGGAAGGCGGCGAGCGCCTCGGCGGCGGCCGGGCGGTAGTCGGGCGGCGGCGGCGGGTCCTGCGTGCGTTCCAGCGACGGCACGGAAGGCTGGGCCGGTAGTGCCGGCACGGGCTGCAGGACGGCGAGGTCCCCCGGCGGCGGCCGCGTGTCGGGCGGCGGCACGGCCGGCTCGCGACCCGGGGCAGGTCCGGCGATGGGTGGGGGGGCGTTGGAGGTCCTAATCGGCGCGTCCGGCCGCGGCTCCGGCAGCGCCAACACCACCACGACCGCCGTGACCACCGCGGCCGCGCCGCCGAGCGCGACCGGCAGGACCCAGCGCCCGAACCCGCGGCGCGGCGGGGGGAGGGGGCGGGCGAGGGGCGGCGGCGGGCCCCGCCGGCCGCCGGGCGCCTCCGGCCGCGCCGCGGCCGGGCGCGTGCCCGCCTCGGCGGCGGCGGCGCGCAGCGCATCGGCGAACTCGGCGGCCGAGGAGAAGCGCGCCTCCGGCTGCTTGGCCAGCGCCCGCGCCACCACCGCGTCGAACTGCGCCGGCACCGCCGCGCGCGTGCGCGAGGGCAGCACCGGCTCGGCATACAGGACCTTGTGCCCCACCGTGGTCCGGCTGCCCTCGAAAGGCCGCTCCCCGGTCAGGAGCTGGTAGAGGATGACGCCCGCCGCCCAGAGGTCGGCGCGGTGGTCCACGTTCTCGCATAGCACCTGCTCCGGCGCCATGTAGGCGGGGGAGCCGAGCATGGTGCCGACCACCATCATCGAGGCATCCTCGATGCGCGCGATGCCGAAATCGGTGATCTTCGCCACCCGGTCGCGGGTGAGCATGATGTTCTCGGGCTTGATGTCGCGGTGCACGACGCCGCGCGAATGCGTGTAGCCGAGCGCGCTGAGGATCTGCCCCATGAGCTGGACGATCGCTGGCGTGTCCAGGCGCACGCCGCGGTCGAGCAGCGCGCGCAGGGTCTCGCCGTCGACCAGTTCCATCACGATCCAGGCGCACTCGTCGTCCTCGCCGAAATCGAGGACCGAGACGACATTAGGGTGCGAAAGG
>NZ_JAUTWS010000226.1 GCF_030657435.1 Paracraurococcus lichenis
CCGCCTCGGGCTTGGGCGGGTGAACGCGCACCACGGCCAGATCAAAGCGCTGGTGAACGGGCGCTGCCGTGGCGTGGCGACCCGGTACCTCGGCAACTACCTCGGCTGGCACCGGGCGATGCTGCACGAAGGCTTCACCGGAAAGGCGCTGCTGGATCGGGCGCTGGCGTAGTTCGGCGGGCAGTCTGCCGTGGCCACCCCACACCCAAGTCGAACTGCGCCTAGAGCTAGTGCAGCAGATCCGTTTGCCGACGCGGACTTGGCCGCTGTGCCAGAACCAGCCGCAAGGCTTCCGCCACATCATCGGTCGGCACCGTGATGGTAGCGATCCGCACTTCCTCGGTAGCCCCGGTGCGCTCAATCTCTCGCAGTAACTCCTCGCCGCGCAGCATGTACCTCCCGCCGGTGGCTACCTCGCAAAGGACGACATGGCTGCGATCTAGTTCCGCACGTTCCTTGTCGCCAAACTTAGCGATCCATTCCCGTTCGGCTTTGGTCCTCACTGCACGACCTCCTGGACAACAGGCATTGTTGCATGTCGGCTTGGGCGGCTTTCAAAGCTCTCACCGCCTTCTTGATTAAGGCAAGCGCAGCGTCGAGCCGGTCTAATACCGGCCCGCCTGCGCGTTGACACATCGCGTAGGCAGCGAGGGCATACATCCTGGCGGCATCTGTCAGCCGCAGCATGTGTCAGCCTTGCGGCGGGCTGGTATAAGACGCTGAACCCGCCTCGACGATTGATCTTGGCGTGAAGCAGATGGTCGCTCGCAGCCCACCCGCCTCGAACATGAGAACGACTCGCGCGCCGGGACCCAGATCACGCGCCAGGGCGCGTTCCAGCAGCCTCGTCCCGAAGCCCCGCCGAGCCGGCTCGCCCGGCACCGGTGGGCCGTCCATCTCGCGCCAATCGACCGCAGCAGAAAGGCCCACGGGATCGGCCCTGCAGATCACCTCGACATGCCCATCCGGCACGGAGAGCGCGCCATGCTTGACGGCGTTCACGGCCAACTCATGAAGGCCCATGATCAACGCCTGGACTTGGCCAGGCGGGATCTGCGGCATTGGGCTATTCGGCGCGGTCTGCACTACGAAGCGCGATCGCCCGTCGTCCGTCCCCTCACCAAGCCAGGGCGCAAGCCCAGTGCGTACCACCGCATCGAGTGCCGCTCCCTCCCAGCCCACGGCCGTAAGCAGATCATGCGCGCGAGCGAGGGATTGCAGTCGGGCCGTGAATGTCCGGATGAAGTGTCTGGGTTCACCTCCTCCAGTGCGCGCCGTCTGCAGAGCGAGCGACTGCACCGTGGCGAGGGCATTCTTGGCACGATGGTTGAGCTCAGCCACTACCAGCCGCAACCGCCGCTCGCTGTCCACGAGCGAGGCGGTGGCGGCCCGGCGCAGGCGGGCCTCGGCCAGCAATGCCTCTGCGAGCCGGTCCGCCTCCGGCAGGCCGAGGGTGGGCGACACAGTAGGCGACGTGGGCCCGTCCGGCGTGGCCGCGAACCGCAGGAGGTCGGTGATCGGATGCAGGACGCCGAGGGCGATGCGCCGAGCAAGCAACAAGCCGAGCGCGAGCAACGCCAACTCGGCTGCGAACAGTGCAACGGCTGTCCGTAGGGCTGGACGCGTAAGCGTTGCCTTCGGCACGGCGACCGCAACGCCCCAGCCATATGGCTCGGGCAGGCGGACAAAAGCGGTAAGCACATGAACGCCGTCGGGGCTGACCCCGTCGAGGAGGCCCTCGGCGGCACCAGACATCCATCGTTCCATGAGATCTGGCGTCAAGGGCCGGCCGACGAAACGGTCCGGATCGGGGATGCGCGCCACCCGCGTTCCAACGCGATCGGCGACCGCGATGATCCACGTGGGGTCGTGCTGCTGACGTCTGATCAACGCATCGAAGGCATCGAGCGGAGGGTTCAAAGCGAGCACCATGGTGGGCGCTCCCTCCGGCGTCGGCACCGGGACGTCGATGGCTATAACCGGGCGGTGCACGACGATGCCAAAGAACAGGTCCGATGTGGAAGGCTGGCCCGTGCGGAGGACTTGTTGCTGATTGACCATGTAGATCCGAGATGGGAGAGGCGCACCGCGCGGCGCAGCGGTGTTCATGAGTTGCTGGCCATCCGCGCGGAGCAGCAAGATGTTGGCGCCGGGCGCTTGTCGAGCAACGAGCGCTTCCGCCTGAGACCGAAATGCGTCCAAGTCGCCTCTGGCAAGGGCGTCGGAGCCGGCGAGCACCTCAAGTGCGAGGGTGCGGCCATGCAACTCACCTTCCAAGGCAAGCGCGAGACCGCGCGCCACGTTCAGCGCCTCCTGGCTCGCCTGCTCGCGGCCGCTTCGGTAACCGACGTAGACGAGGCAGAGGTTGAGCGCGACAAGGGGCATGGCCACCGCCAACACAAAAAGAGCTAGTCTTACGCGCAGTGTTAAGCGACTTCGGAAAGACGCCTTCAAAAAATTCCTGAATTTCACGCGCCCCCCTGCCATAGCGATGAGCACGAGGCATGCAATCGGGGGCTCGGATGAAGCCGATACCTCACGCGCAACTAAGGTTTATATTGGATGGGAGGCAAAGGGAAGCAAAAGCGACACTTTGATCTAAAAAATGGAAACGGAACGACGACCGGCGATACCAATCACCGCAGTCAACGATGTTCCGTAATGCGAGCAGCATGAAAGGTGCGCTCCTTTCTCACAACGTCAGTGCCACCTGCGCGATCGTCCACCGGTTTCGCTATTCCTCTGGTCGCGGCCGGCCAGGACGCCAATGGAGGGGCGGATGGAAGCGCTAGCGGGAACGATGTGGAGGCTCATCGAGGTCACGGCCCGTGACGATGCTGGCCGAGAGGTGCCGTCACCCATCGGGCAACATCCGATGGGCTTCGTGATGTTCAAGGATGACCGCATTTTGGTCGCGGTGACCGACCCACGGCCGTCGCTTGCACAAGAAGCTCAGCCTCGGCCCTTGATATCCTACACAGGGAAATATCGCTTCGACGGGACCGAACTCGTCACCGAGACGGACGCAGCGTCGCGGCCTGACCTGATGATGGAGCAGGTGCGCGAGATGCGGTTCGAGAGCGCGACACGTCTGGTCATGAACTACCGCCGT
>NZ_JAUTWS010000227.1 GCF_030657435.1 Paracraurococcus lichenis
CAGGTGGTCCGGAAAATCTTCGACTGGGTTGGCCGTGAGCGGCTAACCATTGGTAAGGTTTGCCGGCGCTTATACCAGCAGAACTGCCCGACCTTTCAGGGAAGGCCGCTATGGAAACGCGGCACAGTCAGTCGGCTACTAAGAAACTCTGCGTACTGCGGCGAAGCTATATTTGGTAAGTCGCGCCCTGAGCCACGGCCACCTCGGCTGCGGCCAGTTCGTGGTGGTAGTGAGCATTCCAGGTGGCCACGCAAGCGGATGGATATTCCTGCTGCTGAGTGGATCCGCGTGCCAGTTCCACCGATTGTGGACTCTGCGATTTTCGACGCTGTCCAAGAGCAGCTACTCGAGAACCGTCGTCGGAGCCGTGAGCACGGGAATGGCGCTCGCTACTTACTGCAAGGCCTGCTGGTCTGCCAGCTATGCGGGTACGCCTACTGCGGTGCGCGCAACCATGTGCGCTCGCCAGGAGGCAAACACTACGAATACACCTACTACCGATGTGCCGGCAGCAGCGTTGATCGCGCCGATGGCCTGCGGGTATGTGCGAACATCCAGATTCGTACCGACGTTCTGGACGCGGCTGTGTGGCAGGAAGTCGAGAATGTCTTGCGTAACCCCGGGCGGATTGCAGCCGAGTACGAACGGCGCCTTGAAGTTGCGCGACGCACTGACGCCAATGGCCTCAATCTCTCGGTCATTGAAACGCAGCTCTCCAAACTGCGCCGCGGCATGGGACGTCTCATAGACAGCTACGCCGAAGGCTTGATCGAACGCACGGAGTTCGAGCCGCGGATCGCTGGTTTCAGACAGCGGATCCAAGCTTGGGAAATGCAAGCGAGAGCTTTGCAGGACGAGGCAGCGCAACAGCACACCTTGTCACTCTTGTTGGGTCGACTGGAAGAATTTGCACACTGCGTGCACGAGCGGATGTCCGACATGGACTGGCACAAGCGCCGCGAGTTGATCCGCCTCGTGGTGAAGCGCGTGGAGATCGACCGCGAAGACATCAATGTGGTTCTGCGTATCAATCCGCCACCGCGGCCCGAAACGCCCGAAGGCGGTTCATTTGTGCAGGATTGTCGCGGGCGTGGACGCGGGTCAGCGACGACAACTCCTACGCCGAGGCGCTGTTCCGCACCGCCAAGTACCGCCCTGACTTCCCCGTCGCGGGCTTTGCCGACCTCGCCAAGGCGCGGCAGTGGGCCGCAGCCTTCGTGCACTGGTACAACCACGAGCACCGCCACAGCGGCATCCGCTACGTCACCCCGGCTGAGCGCCACGCCGGCGGGGACCGCCCCATCCTGGCCGCCCGCCACGCCTTGTATCAGCAGGCGCGCGAGGCCAATCCGCGGCGTTGGAGCGGGCCGACCCGCAACTGGACGCCGATCGGCGCCGTCACCCTCAATCCCGAGCGCGACAGCGTCGTCGCAGTCGCCAGCCAAACCCTGCTTTCCAGTTCGACTGGCGAGCCTGCTTTCCCGCCCCGACCTGGCGGCCCCGCGGCCACGGCGCGCAGCGGCGGCGATGAGAGGAGCGCAGCCACCCGTAGCCACGCGCAGCGCAGCGAGCATGGCGAGGCTGGCGAGCACCGCACCTTCGCCGCCGCGAGCACCGTGGCAGCCTCACCCGCCGTCGAAGGCCATCGCCCGACACGCGTCAGATAGGAGACCCCGTTACGAGATCAGCGCGGCAACTCGCTTGACACTCACCGGGTAGTCGAGGGCGAGGCGGGCGGCGTCCTGGATCGCCCCCGCATCCATGATTCGCTCGCTGTCTCGCATGGCCCGCAGCGGCAGGCCTTCCAGCGCGGCGGCGAGGTGCCAGGGGTCGATCAGGTGCCCGTCTGCCGCGGCCTGGCGCCGGGCCGCATCCAGGCGGCTCCGGTGCAGCAGGGCCGGCAACAGCGGATGCAGGGCGGTGGCGGCATCGAGCCGCGCGACCGCCGCGCTGGCCAGGGCAAGGGCCGCCAGCAGGGCCGGGTCCCCGAGATGCGGGGGCGTGTCAGCCCGCCTGCTCGATGCCAGCGACACCGGTGAGCCCCCCTCCCCTCGGAATCGGTGTGATTTACTCTATTCAGCGTTTCACTTCAAACTCTCGCTTATTTTCTGGCCAAGGGGCAACCCGAGTGGTTCCCGCACGGCGTTGTAGGTCGTGTCGAGGCCCCCGGCATGCCGTCGCGGCCGTCAACAGGCCTGGAAGCGCGTCGCACCGGCGCCTGAACGCCGGTCGCGGGGAGCCCGGAATGCCGCCCTGCACGCGGCAGAATGCCGATCCGACAAGGGCTTGTGCCTCGGCCTGCCGGGGGGGCCGGCGCCGCCCGGCAGGCAGCCTGGGCTGGCCGCCGGAGGCTGGCGCGGGCTCTTGATGCGCCTGCAAAGGACCGGATGCGCGCGACTTGCAAGATTTGACAAGGCCCAGGACAGGCGGTTCCCTCGGCCGCGTCGATCCTCAATCGTGAGATCCACCCTCACCCTGGCCGCCGCTGGCCGGGGCGCAGCAGGACAAGGGAGCCCCGGCATGGCGCTGGTCGGCTACGCGCGCGTCAGCACCGAGGACCAGGCGACGCGGCGCCAGCTCGATGAGCTGCGCGCCGCCGGCTGCCGCGACGTGGCCGAGGAGCACGCCTCGGGCGGCGATCGCGACCGGCCCGTGCTCGCCCGCACCCTGGCCCGGCTGCGGCCTGGCGACACCCTGGTCGTGGTCTCGCTCGACCGCCTCGCCCGCTCGCTGTCGCACCTGCTGGAGGTGATCGAGGGCCTGCAGGCCCGCGGCGTGCACTTCCGCTCGCTCCGCGACCCGGTCGACACGGCCAGCCCGCAGGGCCTGTTCACCCTGCAGGTGCTCGGTGCGGCCGCCCAGCTCGAGCGCGCCCTGATCCGCGAGCGCACCCGCAGCGGCATGCGGGCCGCCGCGGCACGCGGCCGGCGGGCCGGTAACCCCGGCCTTCGCGCCGGCGATCCGGCCGCCATCCACCAGGTCACCGCTGCACGGCGGGCGGCCTGGCTGGAGGGCCTGGCCGCCGGCGCCGATGCCTGGCTGCCCGCCGTGCAGCGGCTGCGGGCCGAGGGCCGGCCCTGGGTAATTACCCA
>NZ_JAUTWS010000228.1 GCF_030657435.1 Paracraurococcus lichenis
TGCTGGCCACCTCGCCTTACATCCTGGTCGTGTCATCGGCCGTTCCGGCGACGATGGTCGAGGAGTTCACCGCTTGGGCCAGAGCTCGGCCGGGCGAGGTAAACTATGGCTCGTCCGGCGTCGGCACCACGCCACACCTGACGGGTGCGCTGTTCAATGCGCTGGCGAAGTTGCAGATGGTGCACGTTCCCTATCGCGGCACGGGCCAGGTCTATACCGAGCTGCGTCGCGGCGACGTGCACGCCCTGTTCGACACGCCGTCCACCGCGGCACCGCACCTAGCCTCCGGTGCCGTCCGGGCACTGGGCGTGGGCGGGCCGGTGACGTCGCTGGCGCCAGGGTTGCCGCCCATCAGCCGGACGGTACCGGGCTTTGGCAGCGAAGTCTGGTTCGGTCTGTTCGGCCCTGCGAGGCTGCCGCCCGCGCTGACGGCGAAGCTACAGGCGGTGGCAATCGGCGCGGCGCGTGACCCGGCGATACGCGAGAAGCTGGCCGGGCTGGGAGCCGAACCTCATGGTGAGGATGGCGACACCCTGCAAAGGGTGGCAACCGAGGAGCGCGAGCGCTGGGTGAGGCTGGTGCACGAGCTGGGGCTCAAGGCTAGTGACTGAGCTGCTGCCGGCCTCCGGGACCCCCGCATTCTATACTGATCTTTGCTTACCGGTTGCCCGCACCAACTTGCTCGGTCTGATTATTAAGTTCCAGCAGCGCGAATTTACCAAAGGAATATTGATTTGGTGACGCAGGCCCTCCGCAATATGTTCTTTCATAGAGCATGTGCGGGACACACGCCGCAACCAACCTGTCCGGCTCCCGGGCGAGCTGAGGTCCACCATGTCGATCCGGACATGACGCCCCGGTACCCGGAACGGCAGTATTGACAAAGGCCGTTCGCGCTTCACACGACCGCGGCCAAAGCTGACCGGATGATCAAGGGCGTCAGCGGACAGGGAACTGCCATTATGTTCTCGGGCCTCGGAATACGCGGCAGCAACGCAAGGGAGTTGTCTAAATGAGTGTCCCTGACGACTATATGCGGGACCAGGCTGAGCAACTCGCCCAGCATCTTCGGCTAAACGACGGCAAGTCGGGCTACGTCGAAGCGGAGGCCGATGCTTACCATGTCTATGTTCGCCGGAAGTGGCCGGGCAAGCAACTGGCAAGCTGGGACGGGGTACCCGTCATTTGGCACGAGAATGTTGGCACCCACAAAGCCGCAAGACGATAAACACCCAGCAGTAGCCGGGTAGCTGCTTGGACAGGCATGTCGCTGTTCGCGACTGCTGCCCTCACATTGGGGGGGTAACATGCCCCGCATACCGACTTCCAGCAGGTCTGCGTCAACATTCTAAGCTCGGCGATGGAGAGCTTCGGAAGGCGCGGCAGCTCCCGAGCACAACGCCTTCACATGCAGCACACTCGAGGCGAGCCCGGCCGTATCAGAGTATCTGCAGGCTCGACAGAGAGCAGTCATCACAACGAAGATCGGTATCTCCGGGGATAGCAGCCCGTTGACGAAGTGGCCCTAGCTTGATTCGGTTGGTCCTGGACGCGAGCGGCAGGTGCGGCATGGCGCTGGGACGACAGAAGGACCGGCAGTCGGATCTGCTGGTGACCTGGGCGGAGATGCCGCGCTCGCCGGGGCACGCGTTCTACGACCGGCTGCAGGCTGAATTGCTCAGCGCTGGGTTCGACGGCTTCGTCGAGGGCCAGTGCGCGCCCTACTACGCGGCGCGGGCAGGGTCGGCCTTCGCTGCCGCCGGGGCGGTACTTCCGCATGCTGTTGGTCGGCTACTTCGAAGGGATCGACAGCGAGCGCGGCCTGGAGTGGCGCTGCGCCGACAGTCTGTCGCTGCGCGAGTTCCTGCGGCTCGGCGAGCGCGAGCCAGTGCCCGACCATTCCAGGCTGAGCCGCACCCGCGCCCGCTTGCCGCTTGAGGTGCACGACGCAGTGTTCACCTGGGTGCTGCAGCGCCTGGCTGAGCGGGGACTGGTCCGGGGCGAGCGGATCGGGGTGGACGCCTCGACCATGGAGGCCAACGCCGCCTTGCGGGCGATCGTGCGGCGCGACGGTGGCGAGGGCTACCGCGAGATGCTGGTGCGCATGGCCAAGGAGAGCGGCATCGAGACGCCGACGGCCGAGGACTTGATCCGGCTGGACCGCAAGCGCAAGGGCAAGACGCTGTCCAACGCCGAGTGGGAGAGCCCGACCGATCCGGACGCGCGCATCGCCAAGCTGAAGGACGGCCGGACACACCTGGCCTACAAGCCCGAGCACGCGCTGGATCTCGACACCGGCGCGGTGGTCGCGGCCGAGATGCACAGTGCCGACCGGGGCGACACCGCGACCCTGCCCGACACCCTGGCGAGTGTGGCCCGGCACCTGGCCGCGGTCGAGGCGGCGCCGAGCGCCGAAGTGCCTGCCGAGATGGTGCCCGATAAAGGCTATCACTCGCGCGAGGTGCTGAAGACGCTCGACGATGGGCCGTGGAAGACCCGGATCGCCGAGCCCAAGCGCGACGGCTTCTCGCGCTGGCATGGCGATGACGCGGCCCGCCGCGCCGTCGTGAACAACCGCACCCGTCTGCTGTCCGGCGTGGCCCACGTTGCGTTCAAGCTACGCGCCGAGGTGGTGGAGCGGAGCTTCGCGCTCATTCTGGACCGCGGTGGCATGCGCCGCGCTTGGCTGCGCGGGCGGGAGAACCTGCACAAGCGCTACCTGATCCACGTCGCCGGCTACAATCTCGGCCTGATCATGCGATTGCTGACGGGGGCGGGGACGCCTCGAGGGTTCCAGGCCGGGGTTTCGGCCTCGCTTGCTGCGATCGCCACGCCGGACGCTGGCCTGGTCATCATTCTGATCGTCGTCGCTGGCGACCAGACCGCGGCCGCCGTCATCAGCATCGCGCCAGACCCGCTCGGCTGACCGACGGCTTTTTCACCGGGCTGATAAGCTGTGGTGGCGCCCCGCTCGACATCATCAAGCGGTATGTCGAGCAACAACGGGCACCCGACCGAACGAGGCGAAGCAAGAAGAACGCTTGACCCCT
>NZ_JAUTWS010000229.1 GCF_030657435.1 Paracraurococcus lichenis
TGCGCTCTGGCCTGGGGACAGCGTGGACGGGCTGCGCCCGCCCTCGCTGACCACAGGCCCATCCACCGCATCATCTCGCGTGTTCTGGGTCATGTTGCAGGTCATCATCTCGGTTCCCGGTAGGACAAAACGGTGTCCAGGGAAACCGGGGGCAGCTCAATGGGAGCCGGAAAGGGCCCGGCCCGTGGGCAAGGCTACGGCCGAACGGGAAACGCGGGTAGCAAGCCGGGACCGGATGGTCCTCAATCCTGGCGCTCGGGTTCGGCGTCGTCCGCTTCATTCTCGGCCGGCGCGCAGACGGTGACCTGCCCACCCTTGGCCTGGAACTCGGCCACCAGGCGCGCGGCCTCGTCGTCGCTGGGAGGGCCACCACCTGCTGCCTTGAAGCGAGCCGCCTATGCCGCGATGGCCTGGGTTCGGCGGATTCGCTCTCGAAGTGCCGCATTTCGTGTTGAAGCGGTGGGCGTATCGTCAGATTTGTCGTCGTTCATGTGGTCAAATACTTGGCCGTGCCATCGACCGTGCATCACCTAGGGGTCAGCAAAAGGCCCCAGCGCGTCGGTATGGTGCAGGACCCGCTGCTTCCGGCGGCGGGCCCACTTTCGCCGTCAACTACCCCAGTGCCATAAAGATTCGGATAAGCAATCCTTGGTCTTTGGGGCGCAGTCACTCTGGCGGGTCGCTGGCGTGAAGACGCCCTCCGACAAGCGGGGACTGAATGTCTCCGCCGCAAGGCAGGAAGTACCAGAAGGTGGTTCCTGCCTGAGGGGATCAGGCCGTGATTTCTCTACTTCTGACCACCGCTGATCATAGACACCGATCCCATCGGCGTAACAGCCCGTTGAAAATGCCATCGGTCAGCCGAACGGGTCTGGCGCGATGCTGATGGCAACGGCCGCGGTCTGATCGTCAGCGACGACGATCAGAATGACCACCAAGCCAGCGTCCGGAGTGGTGATCGCAATAAGCGAGGCCGAAATCCTGGCCTGGAACCCCCGAGGCGTCCCCACCCCCGTCAGCAGTCGCATGATCAGGCCGAGATTGTAGCCGGCGACGTGGATCAGATAACGCTTGTGCAGGTTCTCCCGCCCGCGCAGCCAGGCGCGGCGCATGCCACCTCGGTCGAGAATGAGCGCGAAGCTCCGCTCCACCACCTCGGCGCGCAGCTTGAACGCGACGTGGGCCACGCCGGACAGCAGGCGAGTGCGGTTGTTCACGACGGCGCGGCGGGCCGCGTCATCGCCGTGCCAGCGCGAGAAGCCGTCGCGCTTGGGCTCGGCGATCCGGGACTTCCACGGCCCGTCGTCGAGCGTCTTCAGCACCCCGCGCGAGTGGTACCCCTTGTCGGCCACCATCTCGGCGGGTGCCTCGGCGCTCGGCGCCGCCTCGACCGCGGCCAGGTGCCGGGTCGCCCTCGCCAGGGTGTCGGGCAGCGTCGCGGTGTCGCCCCGGTCGGCACTGTGCATCTCGGCCGCGACCACCGCGCCGGTGTCGAGATCCAGCGCGTGCTCGGGCTTGTAGGCCAGATGCGTGCGGCCGTCCTTCAGCTTGGCGATGCGCGCATCCGGATCGGTCGGGCTCTCCCACTCGGCGTTGGACAGCGTCTTGCCCTTGCGCTTGCGGTCCAGCCGGATCAGGTCCTCGGTGGTCGGCGTCTCGATGCCGCTCTCCTTCGCCATGCGGACCAGCATCTCGCGGTAGCTCTCGCCACCGTCGCGCCGCACGATCGCCCGCAGGGCGGCGTTGGCCTCCATGGTCGAGGCATCGACGCCGATCCGCTCGCCCTTGATCAGGCCATGCTCGGCCAGGCGCTGCAGAACCCAGGTGAACACCGCGTCGTGCACCTCGAGCGGCAGACGGGCGCGGGTGCGGCTCAGCCAAGAATGGTCCGGCACGGCCTCGCGCTCGCCGAGGCGAAGGAACTCGCGCAGAGACAGGCTGTCGGCACAGCGCCACTCCAGGCCGCGCTCGCTGTCGATCCCCTCGAAGTAGCCGACCAGCAGCATGCGGAAGTACCGTCCGGGCGGCAGCGAGGGTCGGCCCTGCCGCGCCGCGTAGTAGGGCGCGCACTGGCCCTCGACGAAGCCGTCGAACCCGGCGCTGAGCAGTTCAGCCTGCAGCCGGTCGTAGAACGCGTGCCCGGGCGAGCGCGGCATCTCCGCCCAGGTCACCAGCAGATCCGACTGCCGGCCCTTCTGCCGTCCCAGCGCCATGCCACACCTGCCGCTCGCGGTTCAGACCGAACGGAATCAAGCCACGGCCACTTCGTCAACGGGCTGATAGGGGAGGGAGGGGATCAATCGATCCCGACCTGTACCGTCGCCTCCGGGTGGTTGATGTCGCCGGCAGGTCCCTCCCGGCTCCCCGTTGAAAGGCTACCTCCTTCCCGCTGCCGCTCAAACCATGTTGGTGCGGGAGCCTCAGCGACTTGTACGCACCAGGTCAGGAAAGCCCACGCCGCACGGCCCGTCCGGCCTCCAGTCCCGCCGGCGGTCGCAGTCGGCCGAGAGCGCCACCAGGACCTCGGGCAACGTTGCCGTCGAGCCGAAGCGCTTGAGCAGCGTGGCCAGCCTGTACCGGCCGTGGCGAGGGCAGCGCCAGCAGTCGACCAGCACCAGGTCGCGTCGGCGCCAGATTGTGTGTTTTGAATGAAGGTCGCTCGCGCTCCCGTAGGCAGGAGCGGCAAACTGCCTAGATCACCACTCCATGAGGCGAGAGCTAGCAATATCGCGGGTCGAATGGGCCGAGATGTAGCGCGGCGATCAGGATGCGAGCAGCGCGACACCGAGATGCCGATCGGTGGCCAACTCATGGCCCACGTCGCCTTGGTGGAAGGCTATCGCCTCGCCGTAGTCGGTTACGACAGCACGTGGTGCTGGCGTCTCTCTCAGAGCGAACGCACCCTCGCCAGCGGCATGGCTATCAGCCTCTACGCCGCGTCAACGACCGTGGAGCGCATCTTGGCGCAGCAGCCGTCCCCCGGGGCCTCTGCGAGACCTGCCGCTCTTCCCCGCCGGGCCAGCTAACAGCCCGTTGAG
>NZ_JAUTWS010000023.1 GCF_030657435.1 Paracraurococcus lichenis
GGCTCCGGCCCGATCCGGGCTGTGGGACGGGCCGCCCTCGGGCGGCCCGTTCTGCGTTCGGGGGCCGGCCGTCACCCCCGCGGCGCCGGCCCTGCCGCCCGGTCGGCCCCCGCCGCGCGCCGCCGCCGGCCCGCCCGCTTCGCCAGCAGGTTCAGCCCCTCCACCCCCGCGGCGAAGGCCATGGCGGTGTAGACGAAGCCCTTCGGCACATGGAAGCCGAGGCCCTCGGCGACCAGCACCATCCCGATCATCACCAGGAAGGCCAGCGCCAGCATCACGACGGTCGGGTTGCGCTCCATGAAGCGCGAGAGCGCGTCCATGGACAGCAGCATCGCCAGCACCGAGACGACGATGGCGGTGGCGATCACCCAGAACTCCCGCGTCAGCGCGACCGCCGCCAGGATCGAATCCACCGAGAACACCATGTCCAGCAGCAGGATCTGGAAGACGGTCGGCCAGAAGGCGGCGGTCACCGCATCGGCGGCATGGCTCGCCTCGACGCTGTCGGGATCGACGCGGTGGTGGATCTCGATCGTCGCCTTGCCGATCAGGAAGAGCCCGCCGGCCAACAGGATCAGGTCCTTGCCGGAGATCTCGACCCCCAGGACCTCGAAGAGCGGCCGGGTCAGGGTCAGCAGCCAGCTCGTCCCCGCCAGCATGGCGAAGCGCAGCAGCACCGCGAGGCCGAGGCCGATCCGCCGGGCATTGACCCGCTGGTGCTCTGGCAGGCGGTTGGAGAGGATGGCGATGAAGACCAGGTTGTCGATCCCCAGCACCACTTCCATGCCGATGAGCGCGACGAGGGCGACGAGGAGTTCGCTGTCCATTCCGGCCTTGTCCCAGATTGCCGCGCTGTAACGCAAGCTCTCGCTCGGCGTTGCCGGGCTTGGATCGGCGCCTGGCCGCCCCAACTGCGGCAGGAACCCTGACGGAGTTTCGCCTCTTGGGCCCGATCGGCCAGTTCCTCCTTGGCCTCCGCCTCGCCCGGCGCGAGCTGCGCGGCGGCATCCGCTCGCTCCGCATCGTGCTCGCCTGCCTCGCCCTCGGCGTCGCCGCCATCGCCGCGGTCGGGACCCTCCGTGCCGCCATCGAGGCCGGGCTGGCCGCCGACGGCGCCCGCATCCTCGGCGGCGATGTCGAGCTGCGCAGCGGCAACCGACCGGCGACCGAAGCCGCCCGCGCCTGGATCGAGGCCCGCGGCGGCCGGGTCTCGGCGGTGGTGACGCTCCGCTCCATGCTGGTCGCGCCCTCGGGCGAGCGGATGCTGGTGGAGCTGAAGGCGGTCGACAAGGCCTGGCCGCTCTATGGCGCGCTCGAGCTCGATCCGCCCGTCGCCCTCGGCACGCCGCAGGAGATGAACGCCGTCCCGATCCTGCAGGCCCCGCCGGCCGCGGAGGCGGCGGCGGGCGAGCCGCGCATCGCCCTCGACCCGCTGGTCGCCGAACGACTCGGGCTTGCCGTCGGCGACCGGGTGCGGATCGGCGAGGCGAGCTTCCGCTTCGTCGCTCGCGTCGCGGCGGAGCCGGACAAGGCCACCACCCCCGCGCTCTTCGGCCCGCGCGCCCTGATCACCGAGGCGATGCTGGCCCGCACCCAGCTCCTCCAGCCCGGCGCCCTGGTGCAGCACGACCTCCGCATCCGCCTGCCGGAGGGCGCCTCCCGCGCCCGCTTCGCGGCCGACCTCCGCAGCGCCTTCGCCGGGGAGGGCTGGCGCATCCGCACCGCCGACCAGGCGGAGCCGGGGGTGAACCGCTTCCTCGACCGCGCCGCCGCCTTCCTGACGCTGGCCGGGCTGACGGCGCTGCTGGTCGGCGGCATCGGCGTCGCCACCGGCGTGCGCGGCTGGCTCGACGCCAGGGCGCGGTCCATCGCCACGCTCCGCTGCCTCGGCGCGCCTTCCGGCATCATCTTCCTGACCTACCTGATCCAGGTGCTGGCGCTGGCCGGGCTCGGCATCCTGGCCGGGCTGCTCGGCGGCTATGGGCTGACCTGGCTGGCGGCGCAGGCGCTCTCGGGAAGCCTGCCGGTGCCGCCGCGCCTCGCGCCCTATCCGGCGCCGCTGGCCCTGGCCGCGCTCTACGGGCTGCTGACGGCGCTCGCCTTCGCCCTCTGGCCGCTCGGCCGGGCCGCCCGCATCTCCGGCGCGGCGCTGTTCCGGGATGCGGTGCAGCCGGCGGGCGCGGTGCCCTCCTGGGCCATCATCGGGCTCAACCTCGCGGCGGCGGCAGCGCTGGTCGCGCTCATCGTGCTGACCTCCGGCGACCCGGCCTTCGCCCTCGGCTTCTGCGGCGCGGCGGTCGCCGCGCTGCTGCTCTTCCGCGGCGGCGCCTGGGCGCTGGCGGCGCTCGCCCGGCGGCTGTCGCATCTGCGGCGGCCGGCGCTCCGGCTCGGCCTCGCCAACCTGCACCGGCCGGGGGCGCCGACGGCACTGCTGGTCGTCTCCCTCGGCATCGGCCTGACCACGCTGGCCGCCATCGCCCAGATCGAGGGCAATATCCGCCGGCAGCTTGCGGCCGAGATGCCCTCCCGCGCCCCGAACTTCTTCTTCATCGACATCCAGTCGGACCAGGCGCAGCGCTTCGACGCAGTGGCGCGCGGCCTGCCGGGGGTGACGGAGGTGAAGCGCGTGCCGAGCCTCCGCGCCCGGATCGTGGCGGTGAAGGGGGTGCCGGCCGAGCGCGCCCCGGTTTCGGAGGACACCGCCTGGGCGCTCCGCGGCGACCGCGGCCTGACCTATGCCGCCCGCCTGCCGGAAGGCACGCGGCTCGTCGCCGGGTCGTGGTGGGCGGAGGACTACCGGGGCGAGCCGCTGCTCTCGCTCGACGCCAACCTCGCCCGCGGCTGGGGGGTGGGCATCGGCGACGCCATCACGGTGAACGTGCTCGGCCGCGACATCGACCTCAGGGTCGCCAACCTGCGGGCGGTGGACTGGCGCGGCCTCGGGATGAACTTCACCCTCATCGCCTCCCCCGGCCTGCTGGAGGCGGCGCCGCACACCCACATCGCCACGGTCCGGGGCGATGCGGCGCAGGACGCCGCGGTGCTGCGGGCGCTGACCGACGCCTTCCCCAACATCTCCGGCATCCGGGTGCGCGACGCGCTCGAGGCCGTGGCGGCCATCCTGGGCCGGGTCGGCACGGCGCTGACGGCGACCGGCAGCGTCACCCTGCTGGCCGGGCTGCTGGTCCTGGCCGGGGCGGTCGCGGCCGGGCAGCGGCAGCGGGTGCGGGACGCGGTGGTGCTGAAGACGCTGGGCGCGACCCGGGCGCAGATCCGCGCCGCCTGGATGGTGGAATATGCGCTGGTCGGGCTGGTCGCGGGGCTGCTGGCGGCGCTGATGGGCAGCGCCGCCGCCTGGGCGGTGGTGACGCAGGTGATGCGGGCGGACTGGGTGCTGCTGCCGGGGACGCTCGCGGCAACCGTGCTCGGCTGCGCCGCGCTGACGCTCGCCTGCGGGCAGGTCGGCACGGCGCTGGCGCTCCGGGCCCGGCCCGGGCCGCTGCTGCGGAACGAATAGGCGCGGGGGGCCTCGCGCTTCGTCACGCTTCGTGACATGAATGGATCGGGTGCGATGCCTACATCACGCCTGCCGGCGGCCCCGCGCGCCGGCGGGGGACCGGCCCGGTAACACGGAATACCGTTGAACCGGGTTACAAGATCTCCATATATTATGGCGCAGCGGGGATAGCCCCCTTTCGGAGGTTCGAGACACCTATGGCCCTTCAACCCGACTATCGATACCAGACGGGTGCGCCAGGCTGGGGTCGTGTGGCGACCGCTGACGCGGCCGCCGTCGATGCCGGGCTCCGGGCGTACATGCTCCGGGTCTACAACTGGATGGCCTCGGGGCTGCTGCTCACCGGCATCGTGGCGATGCTGGTGGTCAGCGTGCCGGCGATCCAGGAACTCTTCTATACCGTGGCGCGCACCGGCTCCGGCCGGCTCGTGGTGCAGCCGACGATCCTCTTCTGGGTCGCCGCCCTGTCGCCGCTGGCCTTCATCCTGGTCCTCAGCTTCGGCATCAACCGGCTGAGCAAGTCCACGGTCCAGGCACTGTTCTGGGTCTTCTGCGCCTGCATGGGCGCGAGCCTGAGCAACCTCGCCTGGCGCTACACCGGCGCCTCGATCGCCAGCACCTTCTTCGTCACGGCCGGCATGTACGCGGCGGTCAGCCTCTATGGCTACACCACCAAGGCCGACCTGACGCGGATGGGCAGCTTCCTGCTGATGGGCCTGATCGGCATCATGATCGCGGGCATCGTGAACATCTTCCTGGCGAGTTCCGCGCTGCAGTTCGCCATCAGCATCCTCGGCGTGCTGGTCTTCCTCGGCCTGACGGCCTTCGATACCCAGCGCATCAAGGCGGACTACATCGAATACGCCTATGCCGCGGGCACGGAGGAGGCCGGCAAGCGCAGCGTCATGGATGCGCTCGGGCTCTACCTGAACTTCATCAACCTCTTCCAGTTCCTGCTGCAGCTCATGGGCGTCCGGCAGGGCGAGGAGTGATCGGGCGGGCCACAAGGCCGGCGGATCGCAGCCCCGGGGGTCCTCCCCCGGGGCTTTTTTCTGGGTCTATCCTGGCGGCCCAGCCCGGAGCGCCCGCATGACCGCCCGTCCCCCGCTGCCGCCCTACACCGCCGAGACCGCCGCGCAGAAGGCGCGGGCGGCGGAGGATGCCTGGAACAGCCGCGACCCGGACCGCGTGGCGCTCGCCTATACCGAGGACAGCCGCTGGCGGAACCGCGCCGAGTTCTTCACGGGGCGCGAGGCGATCGCCGCCTTCCTCCGCCGCAAATGGGCGAAGGAGCTGGACTACCGCCTGATCAAGGAGGTCTGGGCCTGGCAGGGCAACCGCATCGCCGTCCGCTTCGTCTATGAGTGGCACGACGACAGCGGGACCTGGTTCCGCAGCCATGGGAACGAGAATTGGGAATTCGACGCCGACGGCCTGATGGCGCAGCGCCATGCCAGCATCAACGATGTCCCGATCCGCGAGGCCGAGCGGCAATTCCACTGGCCGGCGCCGGGCCCGCGGCCGGCCGACCATCCGGGGCTGACGGTGCTCGGCCTGTAGCGCCGGGCGGACTGTGCCGATGAGCCATGCGCATCACCACCACGGGCGCGCGCACGGCCACGACCATGCGCACGGGCATGACCATGGCCACCATGACCACGCGCCCGGGGCCGGCCATCACCACGGTCCGGCGCCGGGGGAGCGCGGCTTCGTCCCGGCCATCAGCCTCAACCTGGGATTCGTGGTGCTGGAGGCGGCGGCGGGGCTCGTCGGCGGCTCGCTCGCCCTGCTGGCGGATGCCGGCCACAACCTCTCGGACGTGCTCGGCCTCGTGCTCGCCTGGGTCGCCGCGCGGCTCACGCGCCGGCTGCCGACCGGCCGGCGCACCTATGGCTGGCACCGCGGCACCATCCTGGCCGCGCTCGGCAATGCCATGCTGCTGCTGGTCGCGGTCGGGGCGATCGGCCTCGAATCCGTCCAGCGGCTGCTCGCGCCGGAGCCGGTGGCGACCGGCCTCATGCTCTGGGTCGCCGCCGCCGGCATCGTGGTGAATGCCGGCACCGCCCTGCTCTTCGCCCGCGGGCGGGAGGCGGACCTGAACCGCCGCGGCGCCTACCTGCACATGGTCGCCGATGCCGGCGTCTCCGCCGGGGTGGTGGTCGGCGCGCTGCTGATCCAGGCGACGGGGTGGCAATGGGTGGACCCGGTGCTCGGCCTGCTCATCGCCGCCGTCATCCTCTGGGGCACCTGGGGCCTGCTGCGGGAGAGCATGGACCTTGCCATGGATGCGGTGCCGGCCGGGATCGACCCGACGGCCGTGCAGGACTTCCTGGCGGCCCAGCCGGGCGTGCGGGAGGTGCACGACCTGCATATCTGGCCGCTCTCGACCACCGAGACAGCGCTGACCGCGCATCTGGTCCGGCCCGAGGCCGGGCCGGACGATGCCTTCCTGACCGGCCTCTGCGGCGAACTCCGGGCGCGTTTCGGCATCGGCCATGCGACACTGCAGGTCGAGAGCGGCGACCCCGCCCATCCCTGCGCCCTGGCGCCGGCCGAGACGCTGTAGCCGCCGGCACAACCCGGCCCCTCCGCCCGCGTTCCGACGGGAACGGCGAGAGGAACCCGGCATGCGCGCTCTGGTCTGGCACGGCCCCAAGGACATCCGCTGCGACAGCGTCCCCGACCCGCGGATCGAGGCGCCGCGGGACGCCATCATCAAGGTGACCTCCTGCGCCATCTGCGGCTCCGACCTGCACCTCTATGACGGCTTCATGCCCGGCATGAAGAACGGCGACGTCATGGGCCACGAGACCATGGGGATCGTCGAGGAGGTCGGGCCGGAATGCACCAACCTCAGGAAGGGCGACCGGGTCGTCATCCCCTTCACCATCATCTGCGGCGACTGCGACCAGTGCCGGCGCGGCAATTTCAGCGTCTGCGAGCGGTCGAACCGCAACAAGGACCTCGCCGACAAGGTCTTCGGCCATACCACCGCCGGCCTCTTCGGCTACACGCACCTGACCGGCGGCTATCCGGGCGGCCAGGCGGAATACCTCCGCGTGCCCTTCGCGGACCGGACGCATATCAAGGTGCCGGAGAGCCTGACGGACGAGCAGCTTCTGTTCCTGTCGGACATCTTCCCGACGGGCTGGCAGGCCGCGGTGCAGTGCGACATTGAGCCGACGGACACCGTGGCGATCTGGGGCTGCGGCCCGGTCGGGCAGATGGCCATCCGCAGCGCCATCCTGCTCGGCGCCCGGCAGGTCATCGCCATCGACCGGGTGCCGGAGCGCCTCTCCATGGCGCGGGCCGGCGGCGCGATCACGCTGAACTTCGAGGAGGAGAGCATCGTCGAGCGGCTGAACGAGCTGACGCATGGCAAGGGCCCGGAGAAATGCATCGACTGCGTCGGGCTCGAGGCGCATGCGACGGCGACGCTCGATTCCATGTATGACCGCGCCAAGCAGGCGGTCATGCTGGAGACCGACCGGCCGCATGTGCTGCGGGAGATGATGTATGTCTGCCGTCCCGCCGGCACGCTCTCCATCCCCGGCGTCTATGGCGGGCTGCTCGACAAGATCCCCTTCGGCATGGCGATGAACAAGGGCCTGACCTTCCGCATGGGCCAGACGCATGTGAACCGCTGGACCGACGACCTGCTGCGGCGGATCGAGCAGGGGCAGATCGACCCTTCCTTCGTCATCACCCACCGCATCGGGCTCGAGCAGGGGCCCGACATGTACAAGACCTTCCGCGACAAGCAGGACAGCTGCATCAAGGTGGTGATCCGGCCATGAGCGCGCGTAAGGACGGCACCCTCGCCACCGCCAGGGCGCTCGGCTGGTTCAGCATCGGCCTCGGCCTGGCGGAGGTCCTCGCGCCGCAGGCGCTCGCCCGCGGCCTCGGCATGCGGGGCCATGAGCGGCTGATCGCCAGCTACGGCGCGCGGGAGATCGCCACGGGGATCGGCATCCTGAGCGCGCGGGACCCGACGCCCTGGATCTGGGGCCGCGTCGCCGGCGATGCGCTCGACATCGGCACGCTGGCGACGGCGCTCGATGGCCACAACCGGGCGCGGGGGGCGGCCGGCGCCGCCCTCGCCGCGGTCGCCGGCGTCACGCTGCTGGACCTGCTCTGCGGCCGGGCGCTGTCGGCGCGGCGGCAGGCGCGCCGGATCGCGCGGCGACGGGACTATGGCGACCGCAGCGGCCTGCCCAAGCCGCCCGGTGACATGCGCGGCGCGGCGCGCGACTTCGAGGTGCCGCGCGACTTCCGGACGCCGGAGGCGTTGCGCCCCTGGACCAGCGCGGCCTGAGCCTGCCGCCGAATTCGCGCTCTCATGGAGAGGCCGGGCATACCCTGGAGATGCCCGGTCTCTTCGCGCGGGGGCCTTCGGCCCCCGACCGCTATGGCAAGGCGCTGGACGCTGCCTGGGGCTCCCGCACCGCGACCGGCCGCGCCCGCGCCACGTCCCGCGCCGGGCGCCGCGGCCGCTGCGTCTGCAGCGCCCGGGGCAGCCTGCCGCCGAGCGCGGCCAGCGCCACGCCGCCATAGGCCAGCGCTCCCGCCCCGACCGCCGCCAGCAGCCGCGGCCAGCCCGCCAGGTCCAGCCCCTCCTGCACCGCCAGCACCGCCGCCACCATCACCACCGCCGCGGCCAGGCCGGGCAGCAGCCGGCCCAGCAGCCAGGGCAGCGAGCGGTCCAGTGTCCGCAGCACGACCACGGCCAGCACCGGCGGCAGGGCGAGGGAGGGCACGGTCCAGGCCAGCGCCGCGCCCTCCGGCGTCTCCGGCCCGGTGAGCAGCAGCACGGCCAGCGGCAGCGCCAGCGTCGCCACCGCCACCCGGAAATTCCAGCGCGCCTTGCCGAGCGCGACGAAGAGGCTGGTGGTGTCGCCATAGAGGAAGGTGAGCGTCGCGCCGAGCGCGACGACCTGCGCCGCCCCCGCCATGCCTTCCCAGCGCGGGCCGAGCAGCAGCGCCACCACGTCGGGCGCTGTCAGCGCGATGCCGAGGCAGATCGGCAGCCCGAGCAGCGCCTGGAACTGCACCATGTCGCCATAGGTCTCGGCCAGCGCCTCAGGATCCTCCTGCAGGGCGCAGAGCCGCGGCATCGCGATGCGGGTGACGGTCTGCCAGACGATCCCGACCGCCGCATCGACCAGGCGGAAGGCGAAGTGGGAGACGGCGAGCACGCCCGGCACCACCGTCAGGCCGAGCGCCATGAGGAAGATGCGGTACTTGCCGGTCAGCACCGCGGCGCCGCCGAGTTGCGGCAGCGCGACCGGCCAGAGATCGGCGAGCGCCGCCCGGTCCAGCCGCGGCCGCAGCCCGGGGCGCCCGTGCAGCATCAGGAGGAAGGTGACGATGGTGGCGATGGCCTGCGCCGCGATCATGGCCCAGGCGCCGTAGCCCTGCCGCGCCAGGGCCAGGCCGACCGCCAGCGCGACCGGCTGGCCGAGCAGCAGCCGCGCCGAGAGCAGCCGGAAGCGCTGGTCGCGCAGGTAGAGGCCGGAGGCGGTCCCGGAGAAGGCCGAGAGGGGCAGCAGCGGCGCGAGGGCGAGGGCGAGCCAGGCGACCTCCGGCTCGCCGGAGGCCTCCGCCAGGAAGGGACCGAGCGCGGCGAGCAGGACGCCGCCCAGCGCCCCGAGCAGGACCGAGGCGGTCGCGGCGCTGTCGGCATGCCGGGGCTCGAGCCGTGCCAGCCGGACCAGCGCGTCGGGAAACAGCGCGCCGACCAGCACCTCCGCGATCAGGAAGGCGGCCATGGCGACGGTGCCGGTGCCCGCCGCATGCGGGCCGATGACGGCGCCGACCGCCAGCATGGAGACGAGCGAGAAGGCGGCCGCGGCCACGGTTTCGGCCAGGACCCAGATCGGCGCATGCGCCGAGGGGATACGAAGTTGCACGGGGGATGTCCAAGGCTGGGGCGATCGCCCCGCTGCACGGCGCCGCCTGCCCCGGGCCTGACCGGAGCATGGCCGCGAAGGAACGCCACGCCCGGGGGAGGCGCGACGCGACGCCGGGACGTCAGGGCGGAGTCAGGGCCTTGGCGATGGACATGCGGCTCACCTCGGGGGCTGGTCCGCGCCGCTTCGGGATGAAGTCGGGACCCGCTGCCAAACGTGCCGCGCCGCAGCAGGGTTTCCGAAGGCGCTGCAGCGTTCCGCCTGCGGTCGTCAGATCACCTGGTAGCGGGCCTTGGCGGCGCGCTCGATCGCGCCGGCGATGAGGCGGTCGAGGTCGAGGGCGATGCGGAAGTCCTGCAGGAATTGCAGTTCGCCCTGGGAGGCCTCGCCATCGGCGGCCGCGACCTCGCAGGCCAGCAGATAGGCGGTCTCCCGCAGCCGCTGCGGCAGCGCGTCGCGGATCAGGTTCATGGCGCGGTCCAGCCCGTCCTCCCGGGCCAGCAGGCCGAGGCAGGTCTCGGTCACGCTGGCGATGTTGGTCGGGTGGAAATCGCTGAAGACCGGCAGTTCCTGCACCAGGCGGGACATCATCCCGACCTCGGCATCGGTCATGTTGCGGTCGGAGGCCGCCATGAGGACCATGGCGCAGACCAGCGCTTCCTGCGGATTGAACCGGGTGTTCGGCATGGGGCCTCGCTTCCGGGCACGGATCGGCCCGCTCCGCCCCGGTCCTCGCGCCGCCCCGCGCTCACGTCAATGATCAGTTCGGTAACATGCCTCACGGCTGATTCAGGAAATCGCGCGTCTCGGCCACGACCTCGCTGAGCCCGGTGCGGCGGACCGCCACGCCGGCCGGCAGGCCGGCCAGCAGGCGGGAGGGGCAGGAGCGGTCGAGCAGGACGAAGACCCCGCGGTCGTCGCCGCGGCGGATCAGCCGGCCGAAGGCCTGGCGCAGCCGGTGGCGGGCCAGGGCATCGTCATAGGCCGAGGGCGCGCCGCCCGAGAGGTGGAGGCGCCTCTCGCGATGCAGGATGGAGGGGCGGGGCCAGGGCACCCGGTCGAAGACCAGCAGCCGCAGCGACCGGCCCGGCACGTCGACGCCGTCCCGCATGGCATCGGTGCCGAGCAGGCAGGCATCCTCCTCCGCCCGGAAGACATCCACCAGGGTGGCGTTGTCCATGGCATCGACATGCTGGGCGTAGAGGGGAATCCCGGCGGCTTCCAGGGCCGGGGCCATGCGGTGGAAGCTCTCCCGCAGGCGGCGGATGGCGGTGAAGAGGCCGAGCGCGCCCCCGCCGGCCGCCAGGAACAACGCCTGCATCGCCGCCGCCACCTGGCCGGCGCGGGCCTTGTCCACATCGGTGACGACGAAGGCGCGGGTGCGGGCGGCATAGTCGAAGGGGGAGGGGACGGCGGCGCGGATGGCGGGTGCGGGCAGGTGGCTGGCGCCGGTACGCGCCTCGGCGGCGGCCCAGGCGGCCTCGGGCTCCTCCGCCAGGCCGGCATCCCGGAGGGTCGCGCTGGTGATCAGCAGGCCATGCGCCGGGGCGGCGACGCTGAGCGCGAAGGGGGTGGTCGGATCGAGCCAGTGGCGGTGCATGCCGGCATCGACCTCCCGCCCCTCCCGCCGCGTCAGGGCGAGCCAGTCCACGAATTCCCGCCGCTCCCCAGGGCCGGGCGGCGGGGCCTGCAGGGCGCGCAGCATGGCCTGCCAGGCGCGCAGCGGGATCAGGGCGCGGCGCTCGATCCCCTTGGCGGCCGTCTCGATGCGGATGCGGTCGCCGGTCTCGAGCTCCTCCACCTCGTCCTCGAGCCGCGCCATCAGGCGGTCCCGCAGCAGGACCAGCGGCTCCTCCAGGCGCTTCAGCGCGCGCCCCAGCGCCTCCGCCGCCTCGGGGATGTCCTCGCCGAGCGGGTGCAGGTCGCATTCGGCGTCGTAGAGCCCCTCCTCCTCCGGCGCGCGGGCCAGCACCTGGCGACGGACGGCGCGGAGGAAGGCCTCGGTCGGGTTCGCCGGCCGCTCGGCCGCCGCGGCGGCGAGGGCAGGGCGGTCCTCCCCGGCATCGTCGTCCTGCGCCGGGTCGTGCCGGGGCGGCCGCGGCGCCTCCGACAGCCGCGTCACCCAGCCGAGGCCGGGCAGGGCGCGGGCCGCCTGCAGTGCCGCCTCCATCGGTGCCAGCAGGTCCGGGATGTCGCCGGCCAGCTCCTCGATCCGCCGACGGAGCCCCCGCGCGCGGCTGCGGCCGCCCTCGGCGCCCAGCAGCCAGCGCCGCAGCTCCGCCGTCTCGGCCCCGGTGATGGCGGCGCTGAAGGCGGCGTCCGCCGCATCGAACAGGTGATGCCCCTCGTCGAAGACGTAGCGCAGCGGGCGGCCATCCTCCCCGCCGCCGAGCGCCGCCTGGACCATGACGAGGGCGTGGTTGGCGACGACCAGGCTCGCGGTGCGGGCGCGGCGGATCGAATGCTCGACGAAGCACTGCTTGTAGCGGCCGCAGGCGGAGCGGATGCACTCGCCGCGCCGGTCGGCCAGCGGCCAGATGGCATGCGGCCCGTGCAGCTCGGTGATCCAGCCCGGGAAGTCGCCGCCCATCAGGTCGCCGTCGCGCGTCGCCAGCGCCCAGCGGGCGACCAGGCCGAGGGGGACCGCCATGTCGGGCTGCCCGGCCTGGCCCAGCATCTCCTCCATGTTCAGGAGACACAGGTAGTTCTCCCGCCCCTTGCGGAGGACGACGCGGCGGCGGCGCTCCTCCGGCTCGGGGTAGAGTCGTCCCAGCTCCTGGTCGATCTGCCGCTGCAGGTTGCGGGTAAACGTGGAGATCCAGACGGGCGCGCCGTTGCGCTCCGCCCAAAGGGAGGCAGGGGCGATGTACCCGAGCGTCTTGCCAGTGCCGGTGCCGGCCTCGGCGAGGACGACATGCGGCGCACCCTGGTCTTCCCGTGGCGCAAAGGCGCCGGCGGCGGCCGAGGCATAGTCGGCCTGCTGCGGCCGCTGCTCCGCGCCCTCGCCGAGGATCTGGCCGAGGCGGGTGCGCGCCTCGGTGGGCGAGACGTCGAAGCTGGCCGGGGGCTGGGGCGGGCCGGGATCCTCCCAGTCCGGCAGGCGGCGCCAGACCTTGTAGGGATCGAGGCTCGGCTTCGGCTCGCCGGCGCCGAGCGCCGCCAGCACCGCCTCGGCCCAGGGCCAGGCGGCGGCCTTCTGCATCTGCGCCGCCAGGATGCCGGCATCGCGGTTCAGCGGCGTGCCGCGCCCGGCGGCGAGGCGGCGGAGCAGGATCGTCGCCATCTCAGGCAGCAGCGCCGCGGCGGCCGCATCGTCCGGCGGCACATCGAGCTCGAGCGCCATGGCGAGGCCGCGCGGCGTCGGCGCCGCCGGCCGGGCCGGCAGGCAGAAGGCGAAGAGCTCGAGCAGGTCGAAGCAGGCATCGAAGCGCGGCAGGTCGAGGCGGCGGGCGGTGGCCGGGCCATGCACCAGCAGGGGCGGGCCAAGCTCGCCGAGCCGCCGGTGCAACTCGGCCGCGGAGAGCTCCAGCAGCTCCCCGTCCGGGGTCAGCAGCGTGCCACGGCCATGGCCCGCGACGAGGGCCGGGGCATCGGGGAGCAGCAGGCGGGGAGGGAGGGCCATGGAGTCGTCAGGGTAGCGCAGCCCGCGGCATCGGTCGCGGGCGGCGTGGCGCCGCCCGGGCATGCGCGGGGCGGGAGGGCGCGCCGCGCGGTATCCCCGGCAGCGCCGGCGCGTTGTCGCAGCCGGCACCGGGCGGTCCGGTCCGCCGGCCCTGCGAGGAGACCCGATGCGATCCTGGCGACACGCGGCCCTCGCCCTCGGGCTGCTCGCCGCAGCCGCGTCGCGCGCGGCGGCGCCGGAGGCCTGCCCCGCCCCGGGCGACGGCCGCGACCGGACCTACCGCAACGAGCGCTACGGCGTCCTGATGCGCTACCCCTCAGTCTTCGCGCTCGACGCGGACAGCATCCCGGCGTTGGGGGACAGCGCCCGCTTCTGGACGGCGGACCGGCGGGCGACCGCCGTGGTGAACGCGGCGAGGACAAGTGGGACCCAGAGCCTGGACCGGCTCCTGGCCGAGGCCGAGGAGGACATCCTCCGCAACAGCCACGGCGAGATCACCTATCGGCGCCGCCGCGACAACTGGTTCGTGTTCAGCGGCTATATCCTCGGCCGCATCTTCTACAGACGCAGCTTCCTCGCGCCGGACGGCACCGTGGCGACGCTCTGGATGGAGTTCCCGCGCGCGCTGCGCCCCTGCCTGGAGGCGGCGGTGACGACCATGTCGCTGTCCTTCCGCCCGATGTAGCGACGCACCGGGCGGAAGGCGCAGCGGATCAGCGATAGACGAACTCCGGCCCATCCAGGTCGATCTTCGGGAACTCGTCCTTCTCCCGCCAGTAGTCCTGGGTGTGCTGCCATTCGTACTTGGCGCCACGCTTGGGCAGCAGGTGCATCCCGCGCATCAGGTAGCCCGGGTTGAAGTTCTCCGGGTCGATCCAGGGCAGGATCTCCATGTCGGCATCCTCGGGCCGCAGCGCGACCTCGACCCGCTGCGTGCCCTTGGCCTCCATGTGCTTGAGCAGCCGGCAGACAAAGTCGCCGACCAGGTCGGCGCGCAGGGTCCAGCTCGCGCGGAAATAGCCGAAGACCCAGGCCATGTTCGGGACGCCGGTGAACATCATGCCGCGATAGGTCACCGTCTCATGGAAGGCGAGCGGCTTGCCGTCGATGGCGAATTCGATGTCGCCCAGCACGTTCAGGTGGAAGCCGGTGGCAGTGACGACGATGTCCGCCTCCAGGTGCCGGCCCGACTTGAGCTGGATGCCGGTCTCGTCGAAATGCTCGATCTCGTCGGTGACGACCGAGGCCTCGCCGCGTGCCACCGCCTGGAACAGGTCGGCATCGGGGACGAGGGCGATGCGCTGCCGCCAGGGCCGGTAGCTCGGCGTGAAATGCGTGCC
This sequence comes from Paracraurococcus lichenis, assembly GCF_030657435.1. Taxonomy (GTDB): domain Bacteria; phylum Pseudomonadota; class Alphaproteobacteria; order Acetobacterales; family Acetobacteraceae; genus Paracraurococcus; species Paracraurococcus lichenis. The sequence continues at coordinate 14,389 of NZ_JAUTWS010000023.1, forward strand.
GATGTCGTAGTCGGGGCCGAGGATGCTGCGCAGATTGGCCAGCATCTCCGCCTTCACCTGCTCCGGCTCCTTGAAGCAGCGCTCGGTGAAGAGCGACTGCTCCAGCAGGATCTTGCGGCGGACGATCTCGTGGATCCAGGCCTCCTCGACGCCGAGGGTGCGCAGCTCCTCCGCCAGCTCGATCGCATTGCGGCCGGTGCGGAAATAGGTGGGCGAGCGCTGCAGCATCGTGACATGCGCCGCCTTGCCCGCCATGGCCGGGACGATGGTGGCCGCCGAGGCGCCGGAGCCGATGACGATCACCCGCTTGCCCGCATAGTCCAGCCCTTCCGGCCAAGTCTGCGGATGCACGATCCGGCCCTTAAAGGCGGCCACGCCGGGCCATTCCGGCGTGAAGCCCTCGGCGTGCCGGTAGTAGCCCTGACACATCCAGAGGAAGTTCGCGGTGATCACGACAGGCGCGCCGGTCGCGGCGTTCGTCGCCTCGATGGTCCAGCGGTTCTCGGCGCTCGACCAGCTCGCGCTGCTGATCTTGTGGTTGTAGCGGATATGGCTGCCGAGGCCGTTCTCCTCGATCACCTCGCCCATGTACTTGCGGATCTCGTCGGCGGTGGCGATGGGCGGGCCGACCCAGGGCTTGAAGCGGTAGCCGAAGGTGTGCAGGTCGCTGTCGCTGCGGATCCCCGGATATTTGTGCGTCCACCAAGTGCCGCCGAAGGTCTCGGCAGCCTCGAGCACGACGAAGCTCTTGTCCGGGCACTGCGTCGTCAGGTGATAGGCGCCGCCGACGCCGGAGATGCCGGCGCCGACGATCAGGACGTCGAAATGCTCGGCGGAGCGCGTGGCGGGCCTTTCGAGGGTCTCTGCCTCGGACATCAGGGATCGTCCTCCTGCGGAATGGTTGGCGGCATCGGGGCCGCGTCTCGGCGCATTGCAGCATGCCGCGTGGGGCCGCGAACAGCCCCGCGATGGCGGCGCGGAGCCTCGGGGCCGGATCGGCGGGGTGCCTTGATATGGCGCAAGGCGGTCGGCCGTCCAAGCGTGACGCCGGAACGGTGGCCCGTCTCGCCCGATCGGGACGGGTCGTTGCGCCGGACCGGCGGAGGCCGGCGGCGCCGGCCGGGTGCCGCTCCTCCGTCCGACGCTCCGCCAGGGCTCGGCGCCGCCTGTCCCGGCAGCCCGCTCAGCGCGGCAGGTCGCCGGGCAGGCCGAAGGCGTCGGGATAGCCGAAGAGCCCGGCCTGGCCGCCGGTGTGCAGGAACACCAGGTTCTGGTCGCGGCCGAAGGCGCCCTTGCCGATCAGGTCGATCAGCCCGGCCATGCCCTTGCCGGAATAGACGGGGTCGAGGAGGATGCCCTCCTGCTCCGCCACCAGCCGCACGGCCTCGACCATGCCCTGGGTCGGGAGGCCGTAGCCCTGGCCGACATAGTCGCAATTGGCGACGACGTGCTCGGGCTTCACCAGTGGCGGCAGGCCGAGATGGGCGATGGTCCGCTCGGCCAGCGCGAGCACATTCGCCTCCTGCTTCGGCTTCGGCGCGCGGACGCCGATGCCGAGCACGGGGATGCCGCTGTTGAGCGCGACCAGCCCCGCCACCAGCCCGGCCTGGGTGCCGGCGCTGCCGGTCGCATGCACCACATGGTCGATGCGCAGCCCCATGTCGGAGGCCTGGGTCACCAGTTCCTGCGCCGCATTGACGTAGCCCAGCGCGCCGATGGGGTTGGAGCCGCCGCCCGGGATGACATAGGGCCGCCGGCCGGCGGCGCGCATCTCCTCCGCGACCGTCTCCATCTCCGCCTGCATGTCCGCGCCGCCGGGGCGGCGGGAGACGGTCGCGCCGTGCAGCTTGTCCATCAGCACGTTGCCGGAGCGCGCATAGGCCGGGTCGGTATAGCCGGTCCGGTCCTCCAGCAGGATGTGGCAGGCCAGGCCGAGCCTGGCGCAGGCGGCGGCGGTCTGCCGGGCGTGGTTGGACTGGGTGGCGCCCTGGGTGATGACGAGGTCCGCCCCTTGCGCGAGCGCATCCGCCATCAGGAACTCGAGCTTGCGGGTCTTGTTGCCGCCGGTCGAGAGGCCGGTGCAGTCGTCCCGCTTGATCCAGAGCTTCGGCCCGCCGAGGTGTTTTGTCAGTCTCTCCATCGGCTCGAGCGGCGTCGGCAGGTGGCCGAGCCGGACGCGCGGGAAGCGGGCGAGGTTCATGGGGGCGGTTTCCTCCGGCGAAGGGGCGCGGGTCACGCGAGCGCTGCAGGGGCAGCCTCCGGATGGTCTAGCCGCGATCGGCGCAACGGGCGAGGCGCCGGGCCGGGCACGGGGATCAGCCCACTCAGACAAGCTCCCGCGACGCCTGCGCCACGCCGGCCTGCTGGCCGTCGCGCGCGGCAGCCTGCGGCACCGGCGCGGTCTCCGGCATCGCCGCCCAGGCGAGCGCCACGGCGCCAAGCCCCGCCCCGGCCAGGGCGGTGAAGGCCACCCCGGCGCCGAACTCCGCCGCGAGGAAGCCCGCGGCCGCCGTGCTGACCGTGGCGCCGAGGCCCGCGGCGAGGCCGAACAGGCCCATGCAGGTATTGAACCGGTTGCTGCCGCGCGTCAGGTCCGCCGCGAGCAGCGGCACCAGCACGCCGAGCGCCGCCGCGCCGATGCCGTCGAGCGCCTGCACCAGCACGAGCCCGACCGGATGGTGGACGACCGCGAGCAGCAGTCCGCGCACCGGCAGCGCGGCGAGGCCGAGCAGCAGCACCAGCCGCCGCCCGCGCCGCTCCGCCAGGCGGCCGATCCAGGGCGAGATCGCCGCGACGACGAATTGCGGCACGACGATGCAGGCGGCGATGACCAGGTTGGCCATAGCGCCGGTGCGCGCCGTGGCCTGGGTGCCCGCAAGCGGCAGCATGGCCGCGTTCGACAGCGCGAAGAGCGCGCAGCAGCCGGAGAAGACCAGTACGCCGCGGCTGCGGAGCAGGTCGCGCAGGCCGCCGCGGCCGGTCGCCTCGGCGGGTCGCTGAACGGCCGCCTCCCCCTGCGCGAGGTCGCCGGCACGGATCCAGGACAGGGCCAGCATGGCCGGCAGGGTCAGGGCGGCGGTCAGCCAGAACACCGCCGCGCCCGAGATCCAGGCGCCGGCCGCCCCCATCACCCCCGCTGCCACGCCGTTGCCGAGGGCGCGGTAACGTGCGTTCCGCCCCAGCCGCTCCCCGAGCGCGGCGCGCCCGACCAGCACGAGGCTGATCGCCGCGACCGCGGGCGTGAGGACGCAGGAGGCGAAGCCGTGCAGCACCTCGGCCACCAGCACCGGCAGCGTGGCCGGCCAGGTCGCCAGCAGCAGGGCGCTGAGCGCGAGGCTCAGCAGGGCAAGGAGGGCGGCGAGGCGCTTGCGCGGCGTCGCATCCACCAGCGCCCCCGCCGGCACCTGGCTGACCAGCGCGGTGAAGGTGCCGAGGCTGAGCGCCAGCCCGACGCTGAACTCCGTCCATTCCTGCGCCGTCAGGTAGACGGCGATGAAGGGGCCGAAGCCGGTCTGGACATCGGCGACGAAGAGGTTGAGCCAGTCGAGCCCCCGCTCGCTGCGGCGCTGCGCCATGCGCCGGCTAGTCCCGCGTCGCATCGGGGGGCTCGGCCACCGGCGGGCCCGGCGGCGGCTCGGGCGGCGCGGCGGCGACGAGCGGGCCGTCGGCCTTGAACTCGGGGAAGTTCTTCAACTGGTCCGGGCCGAGGGCGAGGGTGATGGCGCCCGCCTGCCGGTCGGGCGCGAAGCGCAGCGCCCGCCAGACGACCGCGATGCGCCGCTTGCCGACGCCGAGGAAGCCGCCGTAGTCGAGGATGGCGGCTTGCGGCTGGCCCGCGGCATCGACCAGCAGGTTCACGATCTGCGCCACCACCTGCCCGTCCGGGCTGGTCACGTCGCGCCCGAGGAGGCGGAGCACCGTGCCCGCGGGGATCGTCTCGCTGGCGGCCGGCGGCGCGGCCTGCGCCGCAGGCGGGGTCGGCGGTGTGGCTGGTTGCGGGGTCGGCTGGGCGGCGGGCGGCGCGGGCTGATCCTGCGCCCGCGCGGCCGGCGGCCCGGCCAGGAGGAGGGCGGCGGCTGCGGCGGCAAGGCCTGGCCAGGACCACCGGAGGGCGCTCGGCCCGCCGGTGCCGCGCCGCTGCGCCGCATCCCGCCGGACCGGGCGGCCAGGTGGCGGGCAGACCTCGAGCGTCGCGGTGACCATCATGCCCTCCGTTGCGCGAGGTGATGCCTGGGGAAGAACAGCGCTGTGCCGAAGGCGTTCCCGGTTGCCGGCCGGACCGGGACCGGCCAAGGGGCGGCACCCCGGGCATTGCCGCGGGCGGGGCCGCTGCCCCGCAACCGGAGCGGCGGACCGGCCCAGGCGCGATCCGGCACGCTTCGCACCGGGGCCTGGGGATCGGTTGTTGCCCGGCGCCTGCCCGGCCTCATGGCGGCGCGCGGTCCGGCCGTCGCGCCCTGGGAAGCCTGCGGGGCGGCATCGGTCGCCGGATCGTGGCGCCGGGACGATCGCCCGCGGCGGATCAGGGCCGGCATGGGCGGCGGCCCTGGGACCGCGAAGGGCCGGGTGCCGCCCACGGGGGCGCCCGGCATGCCGGGCGTCAGCCCAGCGTCATCCGCTCCGCGATCTGCACTGCGTTCAGCGCTGCCCCCTTCAGGAGCTGGTCGCCGCAGAGGAAGAAATCGAGGCCGCACTCGCCGAAAACCGGGTTGGCCCGGATCCGCCCCGCCTCGACATCGTCCTGCCCGGTCGCGGTCAGCGGCATCGGGTAAAGCTTCTGGGCGGGGTCGTCCACGAGCTTGACGCCGGCCGCCTTGGCCAGCACGGCCCGCGCCGCCTCGGGCGTCACGGGACGCTCGGTCTCGATCGTCACGGCCTCGGCATGGACGCGGAAGGTCGGGATGCGGACCGCGGTGCAGGAGACGAGGAGGTCCGGCACCCCCATGATCTTCCGGCTCTCCCAGGCGACCTTCATCTCCTCCCGCGTGTAGCCATTGGGCTGGAACGTATCGATCTGCGGGATGACGTTGAAGGGCAGCGGCCAGGCGAAGACCGAGTTCCCGGGCTTGCCGCCTTCCAGCAGCACCCGGCGGCTCTCCTGCTCGAGCTCCTGCATGCCCTCGGCGCCGGCGCCGCTGGCGGCCTGGTAGGTGGAGACGATCACCCGCTTGAGGCCGAATTCCCGGCGCAGCGGCTCCAGCGCCACGACCAGGATGGCGGTGGTGCAGTTCGGGTTGGCGATCAGCTTGTGGTTGCCGATCGCATCCGCGTTCACCTCCGGCACCACCAGCGGGACATCCGCCTCCAGGCGCAGGGCGGAGGAGTTGTCCACCACGGCCACGCCCTCGGCCGCCAGTGCCCGGGCATGCGCCTTGGCGAAGTCGCCGGAGACGGCGAGCAGCGCCAGGTCGAGGCCCTTGGCCGCCGCCGGGGAGAATTCCTCGATGGTGACCTCGCCCCAGGGGGTCGCCTGCCGGGTGCCGGCACTGCGGGCGGAGGCGAAGAGTTTCAGCTCGGTCACCGGGAAGCGGCGCTTGCCCAGCACCTCCACCAACTCCTTCCCGACCGCGCCCGTAGCCCCGATCACGCCGACCCGCATGACACCTTTCCTTCACGAGGAATGGACCCTGTAGCGCGAACCTCACGGAATCGCCACTTCGGAGATGGCGTGGCTGCCCTGCCGCGGGCACCGGGCTCCCGGCAACCCGGCCGGCCTGCCGCGTTGACCCCGCCGCCCCGCCCTGCCATCTGCCGCTGCATGAGCGCCGATCCATCCCTCCGCAACGTCAAGGCCTGGCCCTTCGAGGAGGCCGCCAAGGTCGCCGACCGCCTGGCGGCCGCGCCGAAACCGGAGGGCGCCCTCTTCGAGACCGGCTATGGCCCCTCCGGCCTGCCGCATATCGGCACCTTCGGGGAGGTGGCGCGCACCACCTGGGTCATGCGGGCCTATCAGCGGCTCACCGGCCAGGCGGCGAAGCTGATCGCCTTCAGCGACGACATGGACGGCCTCAGGAAGGTGCCGGACAACGTCCCGAACAAGGCGATGCTGGCCGAGCATCTGGGCCGGCCGCTGACCGCCATCCCCGACCCCTTCGGCACCCATCCGAGCTTCGGGGCGCACAACAACGCAAGGCTGCAGGCCTTCCTGGATGCCTTCGGCTTCCAGTACGAGTTCGCCTCCTCCACCGACTACTACCGGGGCGGGCGGTTCGATGCGGCGCTGCTGCGCATGGCGGAACGGCACGAGGCGGTGAGGAAGGTCATCCTCCCCACCCTCGGTGCGGAACGAAGGGCCACCTATTCGCCTTTCCTGCCCATCCATCCGGAGACGGGCGTGGTCATGCAGGTGCCGATGGAGGAGGTGCGCCCCGGGGACGACCTCCTGGTCTGGATCGATCCCGCGACGGGCAGGCGCCACGGCACCCGCATCACCGGCGGCGGCTGTAAGGCGCAGTGGAAGGCGGACTGGGCGCTGCGCTGGTACGCGCTCGGCGTCGACTACGAGATGTCCGGCAAGGACCTGATCGACAGCGTGAAGCTCTCCGGCGCGATCTGCCGCATCCTGGGCGGCACCCCGCCGGTCGGCTTCACCTACGAGCTCTTCCTCGACGAGCACGGGCAGAAGATCAGTAAGTCGAAGGGCAACGGCCTGACCATCGAGGAATGGCTGCGCTACGCCCCGAACGAGAGCCTGGCGCAGTTCATGTACCAGGCGCCGCAGCGGGCGAAGCGGCTGTTCTTCGATGTCATCCCGCGCGCGGTCGACGAGTACCTCGCGAATCTCGAGAAGCTGAAGGCCCAGCCGGAGCCGACCAACCCCGCCTTCCACATCCACAACGGCGGCAGCAACGACCCGGGCTCGCCCGTCTCCTTCGCCATGCTGCTGAACTTGGCCAGCGTGGTGAATGCCGACGACCCAGCCATCCTCTGGGGCTTCGTCCGCCGCTACGCGCCGGACGTCACGCCCGAGAGCCACCCGATGCTGGCGCGCATGGCCGAATACGCCGTCGCCTATTACCGCGACTTCGTCGCGCCCGCGAAGACGCATCGCCCACCGACCGAGGTCGAGCGCGGCGCGCTCGAGGACCTGCTGCAGGTGCTCCGCAGCCTGCCGGAGGACAGCGACGCCGAGGCGATCCAGAACCTCCTCTACGAGGTCGGCAAGCGGCATGCCTTCGCCAATCTCCGCGACTGGTTCGGCTGCCTGTACCAGGTGCTTCTCGGCCAGCAGGAGGGGCCGCGCTTCGGCGGCTTCGTCGCGCTCTACGGCATCCCCGGCACCATCGGCCTGATCGAGACGGCGCTGGCCCGCGAGGCCGACGCGGCGTGACCAGCCGCTTCGCCTGGCTGCGCCGGAACGGCCCCGCCGTCTTCGGCCTGGCCCTGCTGGCCGGCGCCATCTATGTCGTCCAGCGGGAGTTCCGCGACCTCTCGGTCGCCGACATCCGCAAGGCCATGGCGGCGATCCCGCCGGCCGCACTCTGGTCCGCCGCCGGCTGGACGGTGCTCGCCTATCTCGTGCTGGCGATCTACGACAAGCTCGGCTCGGTCTATGCGGGGCGGCCGGTCTCCTGGCCGAAGAGCTTCTTCGCCTCCTTCTGCGGCTACTCGCTGGCGCACAACCTCGGCTTCGCCGCGGTCTCCGGCGCCGCGGTGCGCTACCGGCTCTACTCCGCCTGGGGTCTCTCGCCGCTCGAGATCGCCAAGGTGGTCGGCTTCACCAGCCTCACCTACGGCCTCGGCGGCATGGCGCTCGGCGGCCTCGTGCTGGTCTTCGAGCCGGAGGTGGTGCCCTGGTTCGGCACCCACCTGCCGCGCTGGGGCCTGCAGGCCTGTGCGCTCCCGCTCTGGGGCATCGTCGGGACCTACATCGTCCTCAGCCGCTTCAAGCAGCATATCCGCGTCTTCGGCCACCAGCTCGACCTGCCCGGGCCGCACATGGCGCTGATGCAGACCGGCCTCGCCACGGTGGACGTCGCGGTGACGGCGGCAATCTTCTACACCCTGCTGCCGGCGGCCGAGGGGCTGACCTTCCTCCGCTTCGTCGGCATCTACCTCGCCGCCTATACCGCCGGCATCGCCGCGCATGTGCCGGGCGGCCTCGGCGTCTTCGACGGCGCCGTGCTGATCGGCCTGCAGCCCTATCTCGGCGCGCCGGAGGTGATCGGCGCCCTGCTGGTCTTCCGGCTCTACTACTACATCATACCCCTCTTCATTTCGGGCTCGCTCTTCGTCGGCTTTGAGATCGGCCAGCGCCGCGCCGTGCTCGACCGCATCACCGCCCTCGGGCGGGGGAGCGAGACGCTGGAGGTGCCGGCCATCGCCTCCCTCGTCGCGCTGGCCGGCGCGCTGCTGATCTTCCTCGGCGCCCTGCCCACCAAGGGGACGATCATCGAGGAATGGGCCGGGCACATCGCCGCGCTGGCCTCGCATTTCGCCGCCTCGGTCGTCGGCTCCCTGCTGCTGGTCATGGCCTATGGCCTGCTGCGGCGGCTGACCATCGCCTGGGGCCTCAGCCTCTTCCTGCTGCTGAACGGCGCCGCCATCGCCTGGGTGCGCGGCGAGGACTGGTGGCTCTGGGGCGCCTTCCTGCTGCTGGCGCTGCTGGTCGCGCTGGTGCGCGGTGCCTTCTACCGCGACAGCCGGTTGGTGCGGGAGCCGCTGTCGCAGGAGGCGCTGGTGCCGCTGCTGGCCGTCGCGGCCTGCGGCATCACCCTCGCCCTCGTCGCCTATGGCGGCCGCGTCTCCGAGGCCTCCTGGTGGGAGGTGGTCTTCACCGAACTGGCGCCGGACAGCCTGCGCTTCACCGTGGGGCTGACGGCGGTGCTGCTGCTGGTCGGCATGGTGCGGCTGCTGCGGCCGGCGCGGCTGCGGCCGGCGGCCTGGGACGGGGAGACGCGGGCGCGCCTGATCGCCCTCGGCGCCCTGGCGCCGCTTGAGGCCGATGGCGCGGTGTTCGGCGAGAACGACCGCGCGGGTTTCGCCTTCCTCAAGCGCGACGGCGTCTGGCTGGCGCTGGGCGACCCGACGGGGGAGCGGCGGGACGCCATCTCCGCCATTTGGCGCTTCCGCGACCTCTGCGAGCGGGCGGGCGTCGATCCGGCCTTCTGGCGGGTCGGGCGCGACTACCTGCGGATCTATGCCGATATCGGCCTGCACGCAGTCCCGCTGCGGGAGCGGGAGGAGGCCCGGCCCTGCTACCTCGCGCTGCGCGCCGAGCGGGACTTCGAGAGCCTGGGCCCGCTGCTGCCGCCCGAGATGCGGCGCGCGGCGGAGGTGGCGCCGGCGCGGAGCCGGGCGGCCTGAGCAAACCCCTCGGGGTTTGCGCTGCAACAAGACCCTGAGCAGGCTTTCGCTTCAAAGGGTTGGGCCGCACGAAATGTGGCCCAACCCGCGAAGGTCTGCCTAGTCGGAGGCCAGCTTCAGGTGCTGCAGCAGCAGCACCGTCTTGGCGTCCACGATCTCGCCGCGGCGGACCATCCGCCAAGCCTCCTCCAGCGGCAGTTCCAGCACCTCGATCTCCTCGCCCTCCTCCGGCAGGCCGCCGCCGGGGCCGAGGCGGCTGGCGGGCGTATAGGTCGCGGTGAAGAGGTGGACCTTCTCCGCCACCACGCCCGGGCTGGAGTAGAGGGCCATGACCGACCGCAGCGCGGAGAGCCGGACGCCCATCTCCTGCTCGGCCTCCTTGCGGACCGTGCCCTCGGGATCCTCGCCGGGATCGACGAGGCCGGCACAGGCCTCGACCAGCCGCGGGCCGTCGCCGCCCAGCAGCGCGGGCAGGCGGAATTGCCGGATCAGCAGCACCGTGCCGCGCTGCGGGTCGTGCGGCAGCACCGCCGCGGCCGGGCCCATGGCATAGACCTCCCGCACCAGGTGCTGCTCGCGCCCGTCCCGCCGGCGCTGGCGCAGCCGGTAGCGCCGCAGCGGCCGCCAGCCCTCGGCCAGCGTCTCCACCGTCTCGATCTCGACCTCCGCCATGCCCGCACCCCTCTCCGCCCCCGCTGCAACGGCGCCGTCATGCCGGCGTTCGCCCGGGACAACGCCAGGGAGAGGAAGGGCATGGAGCCTCGCCAGACCGACGACGACACGGCCTCCCGCATCATCGTCTCCGGCCACCAGGTGGATGTCGGCGAGACGCTGCGCGGGCACGCGATGGAGCAGCTCGAGGCGCTTGCCGCGAAGTATTTCGGCGGGGCGGAGGACATCACCTGCACCTTCTCCCGCACCGGCAAGGGCGGCTTCGGCTGCACCATCCGCGTCCATAGCGGCAAGGGCCTGCATTTCGACGGGGAGGGCGAGAACAGCGCCGCGCCCGTCGCCTTCAACCAAGCGCTGGAGCGCGTGGCGAAGCAGCTACGCCGGCGCAAGCGGGAGCTGCGGGAGGACAAGGCGGTGAACCCGACCCGCGACGGGGTTCTGTAGGACAACCGAGGCCCGGGCGGAGGCGGTCGGATATCGTGACCCTCCGGTCGGGCCCGCGGCCGGACCGCCCCTGGCGCCCGCCCGCCATCCTTGCGATGGATCATGGCCATGGCGCCCGGCCCGCCCAACCCTGCCGCCCGCCTCGCGTTGCGGCCGGGCGGGCCAGGACGGCGCCGCCAAGAGGGGAGGGACGGAGATGGCGGACCAGAACACCGGCAGCGGGCCGGCCGCGGGCTTCGGCGCGATCCCGGGTGCGGAGGCGATGCTCGCCTCGCTCGCCTCCTGGACCGCGGCCATGCCGACGGCGCCGACGGCCATGCTGAGCGACGCCGCGGTCGCCGAGACGCTGCGCCAGGCCAAGGCGCTGGTCGACCGCGACCCGCTGCTGAAGGCGGTCGATTCCATGTGGAACGCCAACCCGCTGCGGGAAGTGATCCCGGTCGACTGGGCGGAGGTCGCCCGCGCGCTGCGCATCGTCTGGATGCAGTCGCTGGCCGATCCCGCCGCGACCATCGCCTCGGCCGCCGCGCTCGGCGCCAATGTCTTCCGCGCCGCGCTCGATGCCTGGGCGGAGGCCGGGCAGCGCTGGCTGGGCGACGGCACGCCGGACGGCAAGCCCGCCGCCGACAAGCGCTTCGCGGCACCGGAATGGCAGGCCAACCCGGTCTTCCGCACGCTGAAGGAGGCCTATCTGCTCGCCTCCGAATGGCTGCTGAAGCGGGGCCACGAGGCGCCCGGCCTCGATCCGGCGGAGCGGCAGCGCGTCGAGTTCCACCTGCGGCAGTTCATCGATGCGATGAGCCCGACGCTCATGCTGGCGAGCAACCCCGTCGCGCTGAAGCGGGCCATGGAGACCGGCGGCGCGAGCCTCGCCAGCGGCACGCGCAACCTGCTCGACGACCTGCAGGCCGGGCGGCTCTCCATGGTGGACGAGACGGCCTTCGCGCCCGGCCGCAACCTGGCGCTGACGCCGGGGAAGGTGGTGCACCGCAACCGGCTGGTCGAGCTGATCCAGTACGCCCCGCAGACCGAGACGGTGCACAGCCGCCCGATCCTGATCCTGCCGCCCTGGATCAACAAGTTCTACATCATGGACATGCAGCCGAAGAACAGCCTGATCGGCTTCCTGGTGAAGCAGGGCTTCACCGTCTTCGTCGTGTCCTGGAAGAACCCCGACGCCTCGATGGAGGGCATCTCCATCGAGGACTACATGGATCTCGGCGTGCTCGAGACCAGCGACGTGGTGCGCGACATCACGGGCAGCGAGACGCTGAACGTCATGGGCTACTGCATCGGCGGCACGCTGCTGGCGATGGTCCTGGCCTGGCTGGCCGCCGAGGGCGACCGGCGCTTCAACGCCGTCACCTTCATGGTCTCGCTGCAGGACTTCTCGCGCGTCGGCGACACCGCGGTCTTCCTCGGCGAGGGCGCGATCGACGCGATCGAGGCGCAGATGATGCAGCGCGGTTATCTCGACAGCCGCGAGATGTCGAACATGTTCAACCTGCTGCGCTCGAACGACCTGATCTGGGCGAATGTCGTCAACAACTACCTGCTCGGCGAGAAGCCGCCGGCCTTCGACCTGCTCTACTGGAACAGCGACGGCACGCGCATGGCGCGCAACGCGCATGCCTGGTACCTCCGCAACACCTATGTCGAGAACAACCTGATGCGGCCGGGCAAGGTGGCGCTGAAGGGCCAGCCGCTCGACCTCGGCACCATCACCCAGGACATCTACGCCGTCGGCGCCGAGAAGGACCACATCGTGCCCTGGGACGCGGCCTGGCAGATCAGCCGGCTCGCGGGCGGGAAGGTGCGCTACATCCTCGGCTCCTCCGGCCACATCGCGGGCGTCATCAACCCGCCGGGCGGCAAGGGCAGCTACTGGACCAACGACGATGCCGGCGTGAAGACCGCCGAGCAGTGGCGGCGCGGCGCCCGCAAGCATGACGGGAGCTGGTGGACCGACTGGTCCGCCTGGCTGGCCGCGCGGTCGGGCAAGCGGGTCGCGCCGCCGCCGCTCGGCGGCAATTCGCACCCGCCGCTCGGCGACGCGCCGGGCAGCTATGTGCTGGAGAAATAAGGCGCGGCAGGCACGGACGGGCCGGGCTTGGGCGGGGCGCACCGGCGCTCCGCCCGAGGCCGCATCCAGCGGTATGTGCTAATATGTCACGTGCGCGTTAGCATTTTGCGGTACACGCGACGGTTATATTTCGGTGGCAGAGCCCCGGTGTATTGTCCGCCTTGTAAACGAGGCTGGACGTTCTGCAATGATCAGGTATCCCGGAAGCAATGACAGGCGTGTAACGGGGCAAGCAATCTAGGTTTGTAGCTCCGTTACTGCTGCCCCGGTTTGTCGCGCTATTGGCAAGCTGGCCGCCGGGCTTGGGGCCTTTTGCAACTCAGTGTTGGTGGTTTGGCAAGGAGGGTCCCGTGACTCCTTCGACGGTTCTTTGCGTGGTCGGCACGCGCCCCGAGGCGATCAAGATGGCGCCGATCGTGCAGGCATTGCGGCGCTACAACGGGGTGCAGGTCCGCCTCCTGCTCACCGGTCAGCACCGCGACCTGCTCGACCAGGCCCTCGCCGCCTTCGGCCTGCGGGGCGATATCGACCTCGACCTGATGCGGCCGAACCAGACGCTCTCGGGCCTCGCCGCCCGCATCCTCGATGGGCTGGACCCGCTGCTGGCAGAGGCGCCGCCGGCCATGGTGCTGGCGCAGGGCGACACCACCACGGTCATGGCCGCCGCCATCGCCTGCTTCCACCGCCGCATCCCCTTCGGCCATGTCGAGGCCGGGCTGCGCACCGGCGACCTGCAGCACCCCTTCCCCGAGGAGTTCAACCGCATCGTCGCGGGCCGCGCCGCCACGCTGAACTTCGCCCCGACCGAGGGCGCCCGCCTCGCCCTGCTGCGGGAGGGCGTGCCGGAGGCGAGAGTGCACGTCACCGGCAATACCGTGATCGACGCGCTGCTCGACGTCGCCCGCCGCGCCCCGCCGATGCCCGCCGGCCTGCCGCCGCATGGCCGGCTGGTGCTGATGACGCTGCACCGGCGCGAGAGCTTCGGCGAGCCGGTGCGGCAGGTGCTCTCGGCCGTGCAGCGCCTCTGCGCCGCCTTCCCGGACCTGCACGTGCTCTACCCCGTGCATCCCAACCCGAATGTGCGGGAGGCCGCGCATGCCATGCTCGGGGCCAATCCGCAGGTCACGCTGACCGGGCCACTGGGCTATGCCGAGCTGGTCGCGGCCATGCGGCACTGCACCCTGGTGCTGACCGACAGCGGCGGGCTGCAGGAGGAGGCGCCGGCGCTCGGCAAGCCCGTCCTCGTCCTGCGCGAGGTGACGGAGCGGCCGGAGGCGGTGGATCTCGGCGTGGCCCGGCTGGTCGGCACCGATCCCGCCCGCATCCTGGCCGAGGCCTCGGCCCTGCTCACCTCCCCCATCGCCTATGCCGCCATGGCCAAGGGCGTCTCCCCCTATGGCGACGGCCGCGCGGCGGAGCGGATCGCGGCGATCGTCGCCCAGGCCGTCGGCATCCAGCCCGCGCTGCTCGAGCCGGCAGCCTGATCCTCCCCTTCCCGTTCCCCGAAGGAGCCCACCCCTGATGACCCAGGCCCTGGCCACGCGGTTCGACAACCTCCAGGACCTCTGCATCGCCCGGCTGCGGGACTGCGTCGACCCCGCCACCGGCCGCTTCGGCCGGCAGATCCGCGACGGCGTCTGGGCGCCGACCCTCGGCACCGAGAGCCTGACGAGTTCCGCTATCTGCCTGATCGGGCTGAGCCGCGCCGGCATCGACCCGCGCGCCGTCGTGGCCGAGCCGGCGGCGCTCTGCCGCCACCTCGCCCGCCGGGTGCAGGAGGAAGGCTATCCGGGCGGCCTCGGCCTCGTCCTCTGGGCCAACAGCGCGCTGCAGGCGGCGGCGCCGCTCACCCTGCTGGCCGAGGCCGGCTGCGACGCCTCCGACCTCGAGGCGGTGGTGCCGCGGATCACCACCATGGAACTGGCCTGGCTGGTGAGCGGCCTGCTGCATGCCGACCTGCCCGCCCTGCGCCCGGCCTGCGCCGCCGCGCTGCGGGCGCTGGAGGGCCGGCTGGGCCGCGAGACGCTGGTCTTCCGCCACGCCGCGGCGGAGGCGCCGCTGGCGCACCGGCTGCGCGGGCGGATCGCCAATTTCGCCGACCAGGTCTATCCGCTGCAGGCGCTGGCCTTCGCCGCCATCGCGCTCGGCGACCCGGTGCGGCGCGCGCTGGCGGAGCGCTGCGCGAGCCACCTGGTCGCGGCGCAGGGCCCGCTCGGGCAGTGGTGGTGGCACCACGACGCCTCGACCGGCGCGGTGGCGGAGCGCTTCCCGGTCTATTCCGTGCACCAGCACAGCATGGCGCCGATGGCGCTGCGCGCGCTCGCCGTCGCCGGCGGCACGAACCACGCGGCGGCGGCCGCGCGCAGCCGTGCCTGGCTGCAGGGCAACGAGCTCGGCATCGACATGGTCGAGCCCAGCACGGGCATCATCTGGCGCAGCATCGAGCGCGAGGAGGGCGCCCTGGCCCACCGGCTGCGGCATGCGCGCATGCTGCTCGGCCTGCGGACCGGGGCGGGCGAGGCGCCGCGCTTCCGGCTGAACCGCGAGATGCGGCCCTATGAATGGGGCTGGCTGCTCTATGCCTCGGCCATCGAGGGCGGCTCCGCCCCGGCCGGGCACATCGTGTGAAGGGCATCGCCATGACCGAGCCAACACCCCTGCGCCCCCAGGCTGTCCGGCTGCTGGACTGCACCGTCGATGCCCTGCCGCAGGAGGCCGCGCTGCGCTGGTGCCTGGAGACTGCCCGCAGCAGCCCGCGGGCGCGCATCCTGCTGACGGCCAATGCCTCCCACCTCGTCGCCATGCAGGACGACCCGGCGCTGCGTCAGGCGGCGGCGGCGGCCGACCTCGTCACGCCCGACGGCATGTCGCTGGTCTGGGCGGCGCGGCTGCTGGGCGCGCGGGTGCCCGAGCGCGTGACCGGGATCGACCTGCTGGAAGCCTTGCTGGCCGAGGCGCCGCGGCAGGGCCTGCGCGTCTTCCTGCTCGGCGCGAAGCCCGCTGTCATCGAGGGCTTCGTGGCCCTTTGCCGGGAGCGCAATCCGGGCATCGAGATCGCCGGCTGGCGCGACGGCTACTTCACGCCGGCCGACCATCCGGCGGTGGTGCGGCAGATCGCGGAGTCCCGCGCCGACATGCTCTTCGTCGCCATGCCCTCCCCCTTCAAGGATGTCTGGTGCGAGCAGCACCGGGATGCCTTCGAGGTGAAGCTCATCATGGGCGTCGGCGGCGCCTTCGACGTGCTGGCCGGCCTGGTGCCGCGCGCGCCGCGCTGGATGCAGGCGACCGGGCTGGAATGGGCCTGGCGGCTCTGGCTGGAGCCGCGGCGGCTGTGGAAGCGCTACCTCGTCGGCAATAGCCGCTTCCTCTGGCTGGTGCTGCAGGAGCGCCTGCGCGGGCCGATCGCCGCGGTCCAGGCGCAGGGCGAGCGCGCCGAGGATGCGGCGCGCTTGGTGGTGCGCGGCGGAGTGCCCGCCGGGGGGCCCGAACCCCCGCATCCCTAGAGCGGATCGCGGCCGGACGTGACCGGCCGGGAGCGTGAAGCCGCTCCACAATCCGCTGCAGGGCGGATCGCCGCAGAGTGGAAACGCTCGGCGGCATGAACCTGCGCAGCAGATCGAGAGCCTGGAGCATTCTCGCGCTGCGGAATCAGCGCGGGAATGCTCCGGCGATCGCGGCTTCCGCCGATCCGGCGTCGCAGCGCCGCATCCGCCCTGGCGCGGTGGTCGAGCGAGGCCCGGTGGCCGGCCCGCCAGACGCCCGGCCTCCGCCTTGCGCGGGCCGGGGCGGAGGACCGCCCGCCCCGGCCGCGCGCCTCAGGTCGTGCCGAGCCGCGTCTTCGCCAGCGGCAGGCTGCGGATGCGCTGGCCGGTCAGCGCCGCCACCGCATTGGCCACCGAGGGCGGCACGCCGGGCGTGCCCGGCTCGCCGACGCCGCCCATCGGCGCGCCGCTCTCGACGATGCGCACGCTGACCTTCGGCATGCGCGCCGGCGGCAGGATCGGGTAGCCGTCGAAGTTCAGCGCCTGCGGCTCGCCCTTCTCGAACACCACCTCCTCGAGCAGCGCCGAGGAGAGGCCGATGGCGACGGCCGAGCGCACCTGCGCCTCGACGATCGCCGGGTTGACGATGCTGCCCGGGTCGATGGCGACCCAGATTTGGTGCACCACCACCTCGCCATCCCTGATCGAGACCTCGGCGATGGTCGCGGTTTCCGAGCCAAAGGGCGAGGCCATGGCGACGCCGCGGGCGCGGCGCGTGCCGTCCTCGGCCTGGTAGGGCCCGCGCTTCCAGCCGCCGGAGAGTTCACCGACCGCCCGCAGCAAGGTCGCGTGGCGCGGGCTGCCCGACAGCATCGCCATGCGGTACTCGAAGGGATCGCGGCCGGCGGTGCCCGCGAGTTCGTCGATGAAGGACTCGTAGAAGAAGTCGTTCATCGAATGCGCGACGGAGCGCCAGAAGCCGATATTGACGGGCTGCGGCGCCTTGACGAAGTCGATGCGCTTCGCGGCGATGCCGTAGGGCTTCTCCGTCAGCCCCTCGACCACGCTGTCATCGACCTTCGGATTGGCCAGGAAGCCCGGCATGTGCCGCCCGAGCGGGCCCTCGCCGACGGCCGCCGCATGCAGCGCGACGGGCCGGCCCTGCGCATCCAGCCCGGCGCGGAGCTTCACGTAGGAGAGCGGGCGGTAGGCGTCGCGGCGGAACTCCTCCTCCCGGCTCCACAGCACCTTCACCGGCCTGCCCGTCGCCTTGGCCAGGGCGATGGCCTGCGGGAAGACATTCGCCGTGTCGTACAGGAAGTGCCGGCCGAAGAAGCCGCCGAGCATGGGGGAGTGGATCCGCACCTGCTCCGGCTTAAGACCGGCGATCTGCGCCGCCGCGACCTGGTACATCTCCGGCGCCTGGTTGGGCAGCGTCAGGTCCAGCGAGCCGTCCGGCGCGAAGGAGGCGAGCGCCGAGGGCGGCTCGAGCTGCGCATGCGCGAGGTAGGGGGCGTCGTACTCGGCCTCCACGACCTTGGCCGCGCCGCGCAGCGCGGCCTCGACATCGCCATGCGCTTCCGCCGGCTCCGCCGCGCCGCCCACGGCCGCCTTGAAGGCGGCGAGCTGTCCGGCGGAGGAGAAGTCGGCCGGCAGTCCGGCCTCGCCCCAGGTCACCTCCAGCGCCTCGGCCGCCTTGCGGGCGTGCCACCAGCGATCGGCGACGACCGCGACCGCGCCGGGCAGGCGGTGGATGGAATGCACCCCCGGCATCGCCTTCACCGCATCCTCGTTGCCGATGGCCGTGGGCTGCGCGCCGAGGCGCGGCGCATGCGCGATGGCGGCCTGCAGCATGCCATCCGCACGGCTGTCGATGCCGTACCGTGCGGCGCCGGTGGACTTTGCCCTGATATCGAGGCGAGGAACGGATTTGCCGATCAGCCGGAAGCCCGCGGGATCCTTCACCGGCGTGTTCGGCGGCACCGGCTGCTTCGCGGCCGCCTCGGCAAGCTCGCCGTAGGACAGCGCGTGGCCGGTCGCGGCATGCAGCACGCGCCCCGGCTCGGTCGAGAGCTGCTCCGGCGGCACGCCCCAGCGCTCGGCCGCGGCATTCACCAGCATGGCGCGCGCCGTCGCGCCGAGCTTGCGGAACATCTCGTAGCTCGCGCGCGTCGAGAAGCTGCCGCCGGTGAAGCGGACCTGGTCGTTGAACATCATCTGGTAGGCCGCGCCGGCCGGCGCGCAGTCCACGACGAAGCGCGCCGGGTCGGCGTCCAGCTCCTCCGCGATGATCTGGGCGGAGGAGGTGGCGATGCCCTGCCCGCCCTCGACGAAGGGGCTCAGCAGGCGGATGGTGCCGTCCGTCTCGATGCGGAGATAGGCCGCGACCTCCGTCGCGTGCCGCGACAGCGGCGGGCCCTTCTGCGCGCGGGCGCCGCGCGGCAGGCCGAAGGCCAGCAGCAGCGCGCCGGCGGCGCCGGCGCCCAGCAGGTCGCGGCGGGAGGCGGAGACATTGGCGATCTCGCCGGCGGCGAGGCGGAAGATGTTGCCCATTGCGTCCGCTTCCCTCAGGCCGCCGTGCCGGCGCGGCGCACCGCGGCGGCGATGTCGAGATAGGTGCCGCAGCGGCAGAGATTGGTCATCGCATCGGCGATGTCGGCCTCCGTCGGCTTCGGCGTCTGCAGCAGCAGCGCGGTCGCGGCGACCACCTGGCCGGACTGGCAGTAGCCGCATTGCGGCACCTGCTGCGCGACCCAGGCCTCCACCACCTTCCGGCCCACGGGGTGGTCGGCCATCGCCTCGATGGTCAGCACCTGCTGGCCGGCCACGCTCTCGACCGGCACCTGGCAGCTCCGCATCACCTGCCCGTCCACCAGGACCGAGCAGGCGCCGCACTGCGCGACGCCGCAGCCGTACTTGGTGCCGGTCATGCCGAGCCAGTCCCGCAGCACCCAGAGCAGCGGCGTATCGGGCTCCGCATCCACGCGCTGGCTGCGGCCGTTGACGGTGATCTCGATCATCGGGGCTGCTCCGTGCTGGAGGATTCGCGCCGCACCGGTTGCCCGGCAGGGCGATCACGAGCGACATGGCGGGAGCGGCGTGGGTGTCCAGGCGCCCCCCGCCATCCGGCGGAGCCGGATCATGCCTGTATTGGTCGGCTTTCCGGCAATCGCGATCGCGCTGTCGTTGCAGTGCAGCATGAAACCGTCGCGGTTCGCGGCCTGCGCTACGCCGTGCCGAGCAGTTCCGCCCGGTATTCGTCCAGCACGCGCAGCTTCCCGCCGGGCTGCTCGACATGCCAGAAGGCCCAGCCGTTGCAGGACGGCGCCTCCTGCACCGCGGCGCCCACCTGGTGGATGGAGCCCTGCGCGCGGCCGCAGCGGAGGGACCCATCGGCCGCGACCGTCGCACTCCAGCGCCGCGCGCGGTCGGTCAGCAGGGTGCCGGCGGGGATGATGCCGCGCTCGACCAGCGTGCCGAAGGGCAGGCGCGGCTGCTCCCGCCTGCCCTGCGTGACCAGGGCGGCGGTCTCGGAGATCGGCTCGATCGCCGCGATGCGCTCCTTCGCCGCCTCGGCATAGGCGGGATCGCGCTCCAGCCCCAGGAAGCGGCGGCCGAGGCGTTTGGCGACCGCGCCGGTGGTGCCGGTGCCGAAGAAGGGGTCAAGCACGACCTCGCCCGGCGCGGTGCAACTCAGGATCACCCGATGCAGCAGCGCCTCCGGCTTCTGGGTCGGGTGCAGCTTGCCGCCCTTCTCGTCGCGCAGCCGTTCCTGGCCGGTGCAGAGCGGGATGAACCAGTCGCTCCGCATCTGCACCTCCTCGTTCAGCGCCTTCATCGCCGCGTAGTTGAAGCGGTAGCGGCTCTCCGCCCCGCGGGCGGCCCAGATCAGCGTCTCATGCGCATTGGTGAAGCGGCGGCCCCGGAAATTCGGCATCGGGTTCGCCTTGCGCCAGATGATGTCGTTCAGCACCCAGAAGCCCAGGTCCTGCAGCGTGGCGCCGAGGCGGAAGACGTTGTGGTAGCTGCCGATCACCCAGATGGTGCCGTCCTTGCGCAGCACCCGCCGCGCCTCGGCCAGCCAGGCGCGGGTGAAGGCGTCGTAGGCGGGCAGGCCGTCGAAGCGGTCCCACTCGTCGTCCACCCCGTCCACCAGGCTGTCGTCCGGCCGGCGCAGGTCGCCCTTGAGCTGCAGGTTGTAGGGCGGGTCGGCGAAGATCGCATGCACCGAGGCCGGCGGCAGCCGCCGCATCAGGTCGATGCAGTCCCCGACCAGCACCTGATCGAGTGGCAGATCCAGGCCGGTTCCCACGCTGTCCCTCATGCCATCGCGCGCCGGCCTCCCGCATGCCGGGGCGGCCCGGATCGATGCGATCGGGGCGCGAATCCCCACGAGTCGCCACATTCGCCGCGCGGAGTCCCGGGGTCAATGGAAGCTTGGCCCACCGGCTATGGCGCGAGCGCGAGCGTGGCCCGATCCACCGGCGCGAAGCCGCGGCGATGGTGCGGGCAGGGGCCATGCGCGGCCAGCGCCGCCCGGTGCCGCGCCGTCGGATAGCCGGCATGGGCGGCGAAGCCGTAGTCCGGCCAGCGCGGGTCGAGCCGCGCCATCGCCCGGTCCCGCGTGACCTTGGCGAGGATGGAGGCGGCGGCGATCGAGAGGCTCAGCCCGTCCCCGCCGATGACGCACTGCACCGGGCACGGCAGGGGCGGCGGCCGGTTGCCGTCGACCAGCGCGAGGTCGGGCGGCCGCCGCAGCCGCGCCAGGGCACGCGCCATGGCAAGATGGGTCGCACGCAGGATGTTCAGCCGGCCGATCTCGGCGGCGGAGGCGGCGGCGATGCCGATCTCCGCCTCGCCCCGCGCCGCGGTCGCGCGCAGGGCGGCGAAGGCGGCCTCGCGCGCCGCCGCGCTTAGGCGCTTGCTGTCGTCGAGCAGCGCGGCGAGGTCCCCGGGCACGCCGCGCGGGAAGACCACGGCGGCGGCGAGGACGGGGCCCGCGAGCGGGCCGCGCCCGGCCTCATCGATCCCGGCGACCCGGCCGCCCGCCGCCAGTTCCAGGGAGAAATCCGGCATGGTGGGCAGGGTAGGGCAAAGGACGCCCGGGGGGAGCCTCCCGGACCCCGGAATTCGCTCGGCTGGGATGAAGGGCCGGATCCTCCGCCGCCGCGCGATCAGGCCGGGGTGGCCAGCGGCTTGTCCTTCTCCACCACATAGGTGATGGCGAGGCGGCAGGGCTTCAGCGTCTTCCCGCCATGCACCGCGCCGGGCGGCACCTGGAAGCCCTCGCCGGCGGTGAAGCGCTTGCTGGGCTGGCCCTGCACCTCGAGCTCCAGCTCGCCCTCCATGACAACGGTGGATTCGATGCCCGGATGGGTGTGGCGGGCGATCACCGTCTCCGCCGGCGCCTCCAGCGTCATCAGGATCGAGATCTTGCCGTCGCCGGGATAGTCGATGGTGCTGAGAGTCTTGCGCTGCACGCCCTGGGCCTGCGCCGGCTCGACGCCCGTGGCGATCAGGCCGACCGCGCTGCAGATGGCGCAGGTGATGAAGCCGCGACGGGATGCCATGACGTGTGTCCTCCTCGGGTGTTTCGATCCCGGGACGCTAGAGCAGATCGCCGCGGCGTGGAAACGCCCTGCGGCGTGACCCTGTCCGGACCACCAGCGCCCGGCGGCGCCGGCGCGTGCAAGCCGCTTGGCCCGCCCGCGCGGCGCGCGCTAGGCTGGATGGCCAAGAAGAACACAGGAGGCGTCCATGCCCGACGGGGCGAGCAAGCCGATGCGCCAGCGCCTGACGAAGGACGAGCCCTCGCCGCCTTCGGTCTTCCTCGACGTGCCGAATATGCCCTGGGAGGAGACCAAGTTCCCCGGCATCAAGTGCAAGACGCTCTACAGCGACGGCAGCGGCATGGCGACGCTGCTGCTCGAGCTCGAGCCCGGCGCGGTGGTGCCGCTGCACGAGCACACGGCGATCGAGCAGACCTATGTCCTCGCCGGCCATTTCGTCGACGAGGAAGGCGAGTGCCTGCCCGGCCAGTTCGTCTGGCGGCCGGAGGGCAACACGCATGTCGCCTGGGCCGGGAAGGAAGGCGCGACCATCCTCGGCATCTTCCTCCGGCCCAACATCTTCGCCGATGGCCGGCCCTTCTTCACGCAGGACAGGCCGTAGCCGCCCGTCCCGCCATGCACGGCCGCGGCCCGGGGAAGGCCGCGGCCGTGCACCCCGCCCGGGCGCGGGGCGGCGCCGATGGGCGGGATGGCCGGGTGGGGGGAAGCAGCCCGGCCATGACGCGGGGGGACGGCCGTCGCGCCGGCTAGAGCAGCTCCAATTGCCGCGGCTCCGCCCGCTCCGGCGGCGGGGCGAACTGGCCGCAGTCGAGCGGCTGGCTGCGGGCATTCGTGCCGGAGAGGCCGAGCCGCGCCGCCGCCACCTGGAAGCGCTGCGCCAGCATGTCGGCATAGGCGCCGGTGCCGGTCTGCCGCAGGCCCCAGCGGCTGTCATAGGCGCGGCCGCCGCGCGTCTCCCGCACCAGGGCGAGCACCCGCGCCGCCCGGTCCGGCACATGCGCCTGCAGCCATTCCTCGAACATCTGCCGGATCTCGAGCGGCAGGCGCAGCAGGACGTAGCCCGCGCGGGTGGCGCCGGCCCTGCAGGATTCGGACAGAATGCGCTCCAGCTCCGCGTCGTTCAGCCCGGGGATCATCGGCGCCGCGAGCACGCCGGTCGGCACGCCCGCCTGGGTCAGCGCCGCGATGGCCTGCAGCCGGCGCCAGGGCGCGGCGGCGCGGGGCTCCATCCGCCGGGCGAGGTTCGCATCCAGCGTCGTGACGGACAGGCAGACATGCACCAGGTTGCGCCGCGCCATGCGGGTCAGGATGTCGAGGTCGCGCAGCACGCCGGCCGACTTGGTCACGATGGTGACGGGGTGACCGAAGCGCTCCAGCACCTCCAGCACCTGCCGGGTGATCAGCAGGCTGCGCTCGATCGGCTGGTAGGGGTCGGTATTGGCGCCGAGCGCGACGGGCCGCGGCTCGTAGCCCGGGCGGCGCAGTTCCTTCTCCAGCAGCGCCGGCAGGTCGGGCTTGAAGAGCAGCTTGGTCTCGAAATCCAGGCCGGGGGAATAGCCGACATAGGCATGGCTCGGCCGGGCATAGCAGTAGACGCAGCCATGCTCGCAGCCGCGATAGGGGTTCAGCGACCGGTCGAAGCCGATATCGGGACTGTCGTTGAAGGTGAGGGCGGTCTTCGCCCTCTCCCGCAGCAGCGTGGTCGGCAGCGGCGGCAACTCGGAGAAATCGGCCAGTGTGTCCCAGCCGTCGTCGAAGGCCTCGCGCGCCGTGGACTCGTACCGGATGGCGGGATTCGACACCGCGCCGCGGCCCTTGCGCAGCCCCGGCAGCCCGGCAGAAGCGGAGAGACCATCCGGCATGGCGGCGTTCCCATTCTGTTCGTTAGCACCTTGCCGGGTTCCCCGGCCCGGTGTCAAGAACAGTTTGGGAACACTTGGTTAAGAAAGCCTTGGAACAAAGCCCGACCATCGTCATCCCGACGCTGAATGCCGCGGCCGGCCTCGCCGCGACGCTCGCCGCCTGCGCCGAGGCCGGGGCGGAGATCCTCGTCGCCGATGCCGGCAGCACTGACGGCACGGCGGCGATCGCCCGCGCCGCCGGGGCGCGGCTGGTGCAGGCGCCGCACGGGCGGGGGATGCAGCTTGCCGCCGGGGCGGCGGAAGCGCGGGGGGACTGGCTGTTCTTCCTGCATGCCGACACGCGGCCGGCGTCGGGCTGGTCGGCGGCCGCGCGCGCCTTCATGGCCGGTCCCGGCAACCGCGGCCGCGCCGCGCATTTCGCCTTCGCCCTCGATGATCCCTCGCCCGAGGCGCGGCGGCTGGAGCGGCTGGTGGCCTGGCGCTGCCGCGCGCTCGCGCTGCCCTATGGCGACCAGGGGCTGCTGCTCTCCCGCGCGCTGTATGAGGCCGTGGGCGGGTTCCGGCCCATCCCGCTGATGGAGGATGTGGACCTGGTCCGCCGCCTGGGCCGGCGGCGGATCGTCGGGCTGCCCGTCCCTGCCGTCACCTCGGCCGAGCGCTGGCGGCGGGAGGGCTGGCGCCGCCGCTCGGCGCGCAACCTGGCCTGCCTGTCGCTCTGGTTTCTCGGCGTGCCGCCGCGGCTGATCCGGAAGCTCTATGCATGAGGGGCGACACGCTGATCGTCTTCGCCCGCGCGCCGCGCCTCGGCACCGTCAAGCGGCGGCTGGCAGCCGGGATCGGCGACATGGCGGCGCTGCGCTTCTACAAGGGGCAACTCCGGCGAATGATGCGGGAGGTGGGGCGCGACCGCCGCTGGCGGACGGTGCTGGCCGTCACGCCGGACCGACCGCGCTGGCCCACCGGCCTGGCCGCGGTGGGGCAGGGGCGGGGCGACCTCGGCCAGCGGATGGGCCGGGCGCTGGCGCGGCACCGGCGGGCGGTGCTGGTCGGCTGCGACATCCCGGGGCTCAAGCGGGCGGATGTTGCCGCGGCCTTCCGGGCGCTCGGCCGGGCGCAGGCGGTGTTCGGTCCTGCGGAGGATGGCGGCTACTGGCTGGTGGGCTTCGGCCCGCGCCGGCCGCCGGCGCCCTTCGCCCGGGTGCGCTGGTCGACTGAGCATGCGCTGGCTGACACGCTGGCGAATTGCCGCGGCCATCGCATCGCGTTGCTGCGCCGGCTGCGGGACGTGGATACCGCCGCCGACCTCCGCGCCCTCGGTCCGCCCCGCGAAGGCGGCTGAGGCGTCGCCGCCGCATGGCCGAATGCCGGGCGGCCGGAGCGGCGCCAGGGATGCCGCGCAACGGAAGCGCGCTCTCGCAAGCCGAGCGGCCGCGTCCTCGACCCCGTTCCGAGCCTCGCCTGCGCTCGACCGGGCCGGGCGTGCCCGATCCGACGAAGTCGGTTCAGCCGCGGCCGCGCCGCGCGGGCGCTGCCGGCGCGGATACCGGTGCGGCTGCCCCCGCCGGCCGGCCCGCATCGAAGCCGAGGAACCCGATCTCCGGATTGGCCGCGCCGCCATCCCCGGCCCAGAGCCGCGGGTTGCGCACGACCGGGGCCGGCATCGGCACGCCGCGCTCGGCGGCCGGCGCGGGCACCGGCGGCTCGGCCGGGCGGCGGCCGCGGGCGGCGGGCGCCGGCTTCACCGGCGGCTCCTCCTCCGGCGGCCCGGCCACCCGCGTGCCGCCCCGGACCGAGAGCAGGTAGAACATGATCTCGTTCCGCCCCTGATCGACCGCCGCATCCACTGGCGTCAGGCCGAGCACGTTCCGCGCCTCGAGATCGGCGCCGCGCGCCACCGCATCCCGCGCCGCGGCGATGTCGCCGCGGTTGATGGCGTCGAACAGCGCCGCATTGGGCGAGAGCACCTGGGTCGGGTCGCCCGGGATCGGCGCCGGTGCGTCGCGGTTCTGCAGCCCGGGCAGGGCGGGCGGCGGCGGCCGGGTGGCGTTCTGCGAGGCATCCGGCCGCGGCACGCGGCTCGGGCCGCGGGCGAACTGCGCAGCGGCCTCGCCGGAGGGCAGGGCGAGGGCGATCAGGGCGAGCGGCAGCAGACGGGCAGGGGCGCGCATGGCGCCTGCTTACCGCGCTCCGCCACAGGCCGCCAGCCAGGGCGGATCGCCGCAGGGCAGAAACGCTTACAGGCGCAAAACCTCCGGCAGCGCCCTACCGGCACCCATTCCCGCGGAAGGTGAAGCCCGCCACGCGCCCCTGCCGCACGCCGAAGGTGATGCTGCAGACCCGGTTGATGACCAGCGGCGGGGAGTAGATCGGCGCCCCCCAGCGCCGATAGGGGCCGCCCGGCCAGAAGGGGTCGCCCGGATAGACCGTGCTGGTGCGGTCCTCGTATTGCAGGAAGCGCGTGCCCTCGGCCTCATAGGTCGCGTTCGGCACGCCGAGCGCACCGACCAGCTCGGCCTCCGTCCTGCCGACCAGCGGCTGCAGCCGCGCCTCGAGCGGCGGCTCCTGCGCGCAGGCAGCCAGCGCCAGCAGGGTCAGGAACAGCAATCGCCGCATCAGCGCCCCTCGCGCCGCCACGCCAGCACCGCGACGCCGAGGATGAGCGGCAGGGCCAGCCAGGGCGGCAGCAGCGGCAGGGCGGCGATCCCGGTCACCGTATGGTCGCCGTTGCGCCGCAGGCCGATCCAGTTGGCGCCCTGCGCGTCGCGGCCCGGCGCCACGCGGCGCAGTTCCGGCAGCGCCGGCTCCGCCCCGGTGCCGAGCCAGCGCTGCCCCCCGCCCGTCGCGGCCAGGATGGGCGCCAGCCGCGCGCCATCGGCGCGGAGGTCGGCGATCTCCAGCGGATTGGTATTGGCGGCGGCGACGAAGGTCGTGCGCTTGCCGTCCGTCACCTGCCAGACGCCCGGCTGCTCCGCCGGCATCTCCGCCGTGGCGCGGCCGCCCGCGCCGGCCTGCAGCGGCATGCGGCGCGCGCTGCCGTCCGGGGCGGTGATCGTCACCTCGGGCGGTGGCCCGGCCTCGACGCTGCGGCGGAGGACGCGCAGCCGCCCGGCCTCGATGCGGGCGGTCAGGTCCTCCTCCTCCAGCTCCGGCTCGCGCATCAGCCAATGGGCGGCGCGGCGCAGCAACTCGGCCTGCGGCCCGCCGCCGTCATGCCCGCGCGACCAGAGCCAGATATGGTCGGAGAGCAGCAGCGCGACCCGGCCCTCCCCGACCCGATCGAGGACCATGAGCGGGGCGCCGCCGGCCGCCTCCATGACCGTGGTCCCGCCGCGGGTATCGGCGCGCATGCTGCGGTACCAGCGGCCCCAGCTCGCCTCGTGCTGCTCGTCCGGGTTGGCGCCGGTCAGCCCTTCCGTCACCGGATGGCGGGCGCCGAGGGCGGTCACCATCGGCCGGAAGGCCCCCTCCGCCGCGCCGTTGCCGCCGCCCTGCGGCGGCCGCGCCGGCAGCACGGCGCCGAGCGGCGTCGAGGCGAGGCTGACGGGGCCGGCGAATTCCGGCCCCACCGACATCAGCAGCGCGCCGCCGCCGCGGACATAGTCGGCGATGTTGCGGAGATAGGCCGGCGGCAGGATGCCGCGATTGGCGAAGCGGTCGAAGACGACCAGGTCGAACTCGCGGAGCTTCACCTGGAACAGCTCGCGGACGGGGAAGGCGATCAGCGCCAGCTCATTCAGCGGCGTCAGGTCGTCCTTCTCCGGCGGGCGGAGGATGGTGAAGTGAACGAGATCGACGCCCGGATCGGCCTTCAGCAGGCGGCGCCAGGTGCGCTCGCCGGCATGCGGCTCGCCGCTCACCAGCAGCACGCGCAGCCGGTCGCGCACGCCCGTCACCGTGACCACGGCGCGGTTGTTGAGCTCGGAGACCTCGCCCGGCCGCGCCTCGGCGGCGAGCTCGATGACGGTCGGTCCGCCGCGCTCGATCGGCACCTCGATGCGGTGCTCGCGGCCCACCGGCACGCTCTCGATCCGCGGCGGCTGGCCGTCCCGGCGGATGGAGAGGCGGGCGGCGCCGCCCGCGTTCGGCACCCCGAGATCGTCCACCGCCACCCGCAGCTCGACCGCGCGGCCGACGATGCCGAAGCCCGGCGCCTCGATGATGCGCAGCCGCCGGTCCACCTCGCCGGGCTTGCCGGGGAGCAGGAGGTGGAAGGGCGCCTCGACGGGGGAGGCCGCCGGGACGTCGTGCACCTGGCCGTCGCTCAGCGCGATGACGCCGGCGAGGCGCGGGCGCGGGATCTCCGCCAGCGCCCGCTCCATGGCGGTGAAGAGGCGCGTGCCCTGGTTGCCCGCCTCCGGCACCTCGACGGTGCGCAGCTCCAGCTCGGGCAGCTTGCCGGCGCGCGCCTCGATGGCGGCGCGGGCGGCCTCGAGCTGCTTCGCGCGGTCGCCGATGCGGGCGCTGTCGGAGCGGTCGACGACCAGCAGGGCGATGTCGGGCCGCGTCTCGCGCGTCTCCTCGACCAGCCGCGGATTGGCCAGCGCGAGGAGGATGAGGGCGAAGGCGAGCGCCCGCAGCGGCGTGCCCCGCGCCCGCCGCCAGAGCGCCGGGACGAGGGAGAGCGCCGCGACCGCGGCGAGGGCGCCGAGCAGCCAGAGCGGCAGGACGGGGGCGAGGTCGATGCCGGCGAGGGCCTGGGTCATGGCGTGGCCTCCGCCGGCAGGCCGTGCCTGGCACGGAGCGCTGCGACATCCTCTCCGGCCATGGCCATCCGCATCTCCGCCTGCGCGCGGATCGCGGCGCAGAGCCCCGGCAGCAGGGGCTCATGCGCGCAGCGCGCATCCATCTCGGTGTAGACCAGGTCGCGCTCCACCGGTTCCCAGGTCGAGAGGTCGGCGAGGTTGTGCCGCGCCTGCACCTCGAGGTGGTCGAGCGCACGCAGCAGCCGGGATCCGGCCGTCCCGCCCGCCTCGTACTCCTCCCGGAGGTCGAGCAGCATGCCTGCCTCCGGGCTCAATTGCCGAGCCTCTCGAGAATGGCCGGCACATGCACCTGGTCGCCCTTGTAGTTGCCGGTCAGCGCGTACATCACGAGGTTGACGCCGAAGCGATAGGCCAGCGTCCGCTGCCGCGTCCCGCCCGGCACCACGGCGAAGGGGTTGTTGCCCCGCGCGTCGATCGCCCAGGCCGCCGCCCAGTCATGCCCGCCGATGATGACCGGCGAGACGCTGTCATTCGCCCGGTCCTGGTCGCGCGCCACCCAGACCGGGCCGCCGGCGAAGCGCCCGGGCAGGTCCACCAGCAGGTAGAAGGCGCGCCTGAGGACATGGTCCTCCGACACCTGCGCCAGGGGCGGGATCGCCAGGTCGCGGGTGACGCGGCGGAGGGCGGCGCGGGCGCCGCTGGCGAAGCCCTCGCCCGAGCCCTCGTCCCGCGTGTCGAACAGGATGATGCCGCCATGGCGCATGAAGTCGTTCAGCGCCGTCACCGCCTGGGCATCGGGCTGCGGCGCGTCGGGCGTGATCACCCAGTAGAGCAGGGGGTAGAAGGAGAGGTCGTCCTGCCCCGGTGTCACCGCCGCCGGATCGGCCAGCGCCGCCGCGGTCCGCCGGTTCACGAAGTCGGACAGCCCGACCAGCCCCATGCGCTGCGTCTCGTCCAGCGAGGAATCGCCTGTCACGACATAGGCGAGGCGGGTGGCCAGCACCGGGTCGCCCTCCGGCCCGCCGGCCGAGCCGCGCTGCGCCATGGCGGGTGCGGCGGCGAGCAGCGCGAGCGCCGCCACGGCGCCCACCCGCGCGGCGCGCGGCACCGCCAGCAGGCCGCGCAGGACCAGCCCGATGACGAGGTCGGCGGCCAGCAGCAGCAGCGCCGCCGCCAGCAGCCAGGGGCCGAGGTCGCGCTCGGCCGGGATGCCGCCGATCGCCAGCACCGAGGTGCCCGGCGGCGGCGGCGGCGCGGCGCGCGGGCCGGGGATGGCGCCGCCGAGGTTCAGCGCCCGGCGATAGGCGGCATTCGCCGCGTCCTGGCCGGGCGTGCCGTACCAGCCCGGCGGGTTGCGCGGGGAGGGCACCGTGCCCTCGATGGCGGAGGCCGGCAGGGCGCTCGCCGCCGGCGGCGCCGCGCCCAGCCGGCCGAAGCCGTCCAGCGTCTCGAGCGGGGCGAGCGGCGCGTCGCCCTCCTGCCCCTGGATGCCGGCCGAGAGGGCGACGATCCGCCGCAGCATCTGCACGAAGAGGCCCGAGAGCGGCAGGTTCGACCACTCGGCATTGGCGGTCACGTGGAACAGCACGATGCGCCCCTGGCCGCGCGCCTCGGCGGTGACCAGCGGCGTGCCGTCCGCGAGCCGCGCCCAGGTCCGCTCCGACAGGCGCGGGGAGGGCTCGGCCAGCACCTGCCGCTCCACCGTCACCTCGGCCGGCACGGGCAGGCCCAGGAAGGGCGAATGGTCGGGGAAGGGCGCCAGGCGCTGCGGCTGCTCCCAGGAGAGCGAGCCGCCCAGCGAGCGCTCGGCCCTGAGCGGCACCGGCAGCAGCGGATCCTGATGGTCGGCGATGCGCGGCCCGGCGAAGCGGATCAGCGTGCCGCCGCGCTCCACCCAGCGGGTCAGGGCGTCGCGCTCGACGCCCTCGGCCACCGGCCGGTCGGCCAGTGCCAGCACGGCGATCGGGCGGGAGAGCAGCCGGTCGAGCGGGCCGCGGCGGATCTCGACGAAGGGCGCCAGCGCCCGGTCGAGGTAGAAGAGGTCGCCGATCAGCGGCGCGTCGGCGCTCTCCTCCTGCGCCGGCAGCAGGCCGACGGGCCGGCGGCGGAAGCGCTCGTCCAGCAGCACCACGCCGCCGGCGCCGGTCTCGCCCTCGATCTCAAGGCGCACCACCTGGTTGCGCAGCTCGACCGGCAGTTCCAGGACCCCCTCGCCCTGCGCGGCATTGGCCGGGACCGGCACGGTCGCCTGGGCCAGCGCGCGGCCATCGCCGGTGCGGGCCAGCACCACCGCTTCGGACGGGGTCGGCAGCGGCCGCTGCTGCACCGTGAGGCGGAGCCGGTCGGCCTCCGCCACCGGCGGCGGCAGCAGCCGGACCGGCCGGGCCGCATCCATGGCGAGGGTCAGCGTCCCCGCCCCGGCGAGCGCGGCCTGGAAGGGCGCGGCGCCGGCCTCGGCATGCTCGATGCCGTCGCTGACCAGCAG
Source organism: Paracraurococcus lichenis (assembly GCF_030657435.1). Lineage (GTDB taxonomy): Bacteria > Pseudomonadota > Alphaproteobacteria > Acetobacterales > Acetobacteraceae > Paracraurococcus > Paracraurococcus lichenis. The sequence continues at coordinate 44,996 of NZ_JAUTWS010000023.1, forward strand.
GGTGCTGACCGGCCCGGTATTGGTCGTGCGCCAGGCCTGGAAGGCGGCCAGCGCCGCCGCCCGGTCCGGCGCCCAGGGCTTGGGCCGGAGCGCCGCGAGCCGCGCCCGCAGGTCCTCGGCCGGCATGGGGCCGATCACCCGCGGCGCATCACCTGTTTCGGAAGGCGCGGTCGCCAGCAGGGCGGCCCGCCGTCCCTCCCGTGCCGCGCGGTCGAGCGCGGCCCCGGCGGCCGCCATGCGGGCCGGCCAGTCGGCCGCCGCGGCCCAGCCGTCGTCCAGGACCAGGAGCTGCGTGCCCTCGCCGCCCACCCCGCCGCGCGGGCCGAGCACCGGCTGGGCGAGGCCGAGGATGAGCAGCGCGGCCGCCACGATCCTGAGCAGCAGCAGCCACCAGGGCGTGCGGGCCGGCGTCTCCTGCGTGATGGGCAGGTCGCGCAGCAGGCGGAGCGCCGGGAAGCCGATGCGCCGCGGTGCCGGCGGCGTGACCCGCAGCAGCCACCACAGGATCGGCAGCGCCGGCAGGGCCAGCAGCAGCCAGGGCGCGGCGAAGGCGATCGGGCCAAGGCTCAGCATGCGGGACTCGGCGTCGGGGTGGGGGGGCGCAGTCTTGCGGCGCTGTGGAGCATGCGCGGGCCTTGCCGGGAGGACCGGTCGAGGCACGTCGCGTGCCAGGCCGGGCCCGTCCTCAATGCTTTTGTGTGCCTAACTGGCAACGAACTCGCCGGACGCGGCGCCATCGGACCCTGCAGCATGTCGGTTGTGCCCACGCGATCGGGCCTACTGTGGCGCGAGTGCCTGCCACAAGGCCAGCAAAGCCGTCTGCGGCGGCTGATCGACATGATGGGTCATGAACCCCCAGCCGGCGGCGGCGGCGATGGCGGCAATCCCGTCGCGATGGTGGCGCAGGCGCTCGACATAGACGGCGCGGGCCTCCTCGACCCTCGGCACCAGCACGCCCTCGCGGCCGCTGCCCCATTCGAACAGGACGCGCCCGGCATAGGCCCGGTTGCCTTGGCCGAGAGTCTCTTCCTCGGGGTCCAGCACCTGCAGGATGTGCCCGCGCACCGGCCAGGCGGCCAGCGCCGCGACCGCCGCATGGATCTCGGGCAGCGGCGCCATGAAATCGCCGATCAGCACCGCGCGGGCATGCCGCGGCAGGCTGTGGTCCGGCAGCGGTAGGGCGCGCGACTTGGTGACCGCGGTCATGGTCTCGACCAGCGAGGCCAGGCCCGCCCGGCCGGCATGGGCGCGCGGCGGACCGCCGATCAGCCGCACCCGCTCCCCGCCGCGCAGCGCCAGCGCGGCGAGCGCCGCGGTGAGCAGGTCCGCCCTCTCCCGCTTGCTCTGCCGGTTGGCGGAGAAGCGCCATTCCATGCTGCGGGAGGCATCGGACCAGAGGGCGATGGTCTGCGCCGCCTCCCATTCCGTCTCCCGGATGAAGAGCCGGTCGGACTTGGCGCTCTGCCGCCAGTCGATGCGGCCGACCGCATCGCCCTGCAGGAAGGGGCGGAACTGCCAGAAGGCATCGCCCTGGCCGGCGCGGCGGCGGCCATGCACGCCCTGCAGGATGGTGGCGGCGACCCGGTCCGCCGCGACCACCAGCGGCGGCAGCCGGGCGCCCAGCGCCTCGGCGCGCAGCGCCGCCTGGCCCGGCGCCAGGGGAGGGCTGCCGGGCGGCCGGGCGGCCGGCGTGCGGGGCTCAGCCAAGCCGGGCCTTCAGCGTCTCGATGACGTCGGCGATCTGCACCCCCTCGGCACGGGCGGAGAAGTTCAGCGCCATGCGGTGGCGGAGCACCGGCGCGGCCAGCGCCAGCACGTCCTCGATCGAGGGGGCGAGGCGGCCGTCCAGCAGGGCGCGGGCGCGGGTCGCCAGCATCAGCGCCTGCGCCGCGCGCGGGCCGGGGCCCCAGGCGAGGTGCTTGCCGACGGCGGGGATGGGGGAGTTCTCGGGCCGCGCGCCGCGGACCAGCCGCAGGATGGCGTCGAGCACGCCCTCGCCGACCGGGATGCGGCGGATCAGCGCCTGCGCCGCCATCAGCTCCGGCCCCGTCAGCGCCCGGACCGGCTTCGCATCCGTCGCGCCGGTGGTCGCCAGCAGCATGGCGCGCTCGGCGGCCTCGTCCGGATAGGTGATCTCGACCTCGAGCAGGAAGCGGTCGAGCTGCGCCTCCGGCAGGGGATAGGTGCCCTCCTGCTCGATCGGATTCTGTGTCGCCAGCACGTGGAAGGGCGCCGGCAGCGGGTGGACATGCCCGGCGACGGAGACCTTGTGCTCCTGCATCGACTGCAGCAGGGCGGACTGGGTGCGCGGGCTGGCGCGGTTGATCTCGTCTGCCATGAGAAGCTGGCAGAAGACCGGGCCGGGAATGAAGCGGAAGGCGCGGCGGCCCTCCTCGCTCTCCTCGAGCACCTCCGAGCCGATGATGTCGGCCGGCATCAGGTCCGGGGTGAACTGCACCCGGCGGGCATCGAGGCCGAGGACGGTCCCGAGCGTCTCGACCAGCTTGGTCTTGCCGAGGCCGGGGACGCCGACGAGCAGCGCATGGCCGCCCGAGAGCAGGGTGATGAGCGTATGCTCGACCACCTCCTCCTGGCCGAAGATGACCCGTCCCACGGCCTCCCGCACGCGGTGCAGGCGTTCGCCGAGGGCCTCGACCTCCGCCACCATGGCGGCGGGGTCGCCGGTGCCGTTGCTGCCACTCATTGCGGTGTCGGCCACTTCAATCATCCCAACGTCGATCCCTATATTGGCGCCTGAGCGGCCCTGGCGACGCCCCGGGGATGTGCGTCACCCGGACGTGTGGATGCAGCAGCCTATGGCCAGGAGCGGCGAGAACAAAGCGGTGAATGGGAGGCTGCCGTGCAGAACCGGATGAGGGCCGAGGAGAACTCCCGGCCGGGGACATCCCAGGCGGGGACGTCCCAGGGCTGCCCGACTGGCATCGCGGCCGGGCCGGAGGCGCCGGGCATGCGCGGGGCGAATGGCCTGCGGCGCAAGCACGAGGTGGGCCACTACGCGATCCGCATCGACCGCAACGGCACCTGGTATTACCAGGGCAGTCCGATCAACCGTAAGGAGCTGGTCTGCCTCTTCGCCAGCGTGCTGCGGCGGGAGCCGGACGGGTCCTACTGGCTGGAGACGCCGGTGGAGCGCGGCCGGATCGAGGTGGAGGATGCCCCCTTCGTCGCCGTCGAGATGGTCTGGAAGGACTGCGACTGCGGCAGCGGCCGGCCGCAGCAATGCCTGGCCTTCCGCACCAACCTGGACCAGATCGTGACGGCCAATGCCGAGCACCCGATCCGCATCCATGTGGATCCGCGGACGCGCGAGCCGCGGCCCTATATCCTGGTGCGGCCGGGGCTCGAGGCGAAGATCAACCGCGCGGTCTTCTACGAGCTCGTCGCGCTCGGCGAGACCGAGGTGGTGGACGGGCGGGAGGTGCTCGGCGTCTGGAGCGAGGGCGTCTTCTTCCCGATCGACGAGGTGAGCGCGATCGACGCCGCGGCGGAGTGAGCGCGCGGCATCCCGCCGCCGGGGATGGCCGAGGCTGCCGGCGCCGGTCTATCCTGCCGGCGTGACGCCCGCCGAGATCGCCGCCCGCCTCGCCGACCCCGCGGCCCAGGCCCTGGTCGGCCCGACCCTGTTCAACGATGCGGAAGGTTTCGCGGCGGACAGCATCCGCCCCGCCGCCGTGCTCGTGCCGATCGTGCTGCACCCGGCGCCGACCATCCTGCTGACGCTCAGGGCGGCGAAGCTCTCGGCCCATGCCGGCCAGGTCAGCTTCCCTGGCGGCCGGATCGAGGCGGGCGAGACGCCCGAGGCGGCGGCGGTGCGGGAGGCGGCAGAGGAGGTCGGGCTCGACCCGCGGCTGCCGGAGCTGATCGGGCGGCTGCCGGAACACCATACCGGCACCGGCTTTCGCATCACGCCCATCGTCGGCCTGGTGCCGCCGCCGCTGAACCTGGTGCCCGATCCGGCCGAGGTGGAGGAGCCCTTCGAGCTGCCGCTCTCGGTCGTGCTGGACCCGAAGGCGCCGGAGCGGCGGACGGCGGAATGGAAGGGCCGCACCCGCACCTTCTGGGTCTGGCCGCATGAGCGGCACTATATCTGGGGCGCGACCGCGGCGATCCTGGTGAACCTGGCGAAGGTGCTGCGCGGCGGGTGAACCGCCCCTGCGATCACGGGTGCGGCGGGCCGGACGCGTCTCGCGTTGGGCGTGCCATGATACCATTGCGCAGCGTGGCGAACCCATGCCCTATCTGATCGAGTTCCTGCTCTTCCTCCTGCCCTTCGCCGCCTATGCGGTCTGGCGCTGGTACAATCCCGGCATCGAGCCGGGCCCGCGGGTGATGGCCGCGGCCGCGGCCGGGGTCCTGCTGATGCTGCTCTTCGCGATCTGGTACGGCCTCTCCGTCTCCATGGCGCCGCACGAGGTCTATGTGCCGGCCCATCTCGGCCCGGACGGAAGGGTGGTCCCCGGCCGGCTGGAGCCGGCGCGGTGACGGCGGACCCGCCCGCCGCGCAACTCGACCCGCCGGACCTGCTGCGGCGGGGCGCGCCGGCGGCGGTGCTGGCGGCGCTGCCCGGGGCGCGGGCGGTGGGCGGCGTGGTGCGGGACCTGCTGGCGGGCCGGCCGGTGCAGGATGTGGACGTGGCGGCGCCGCTGCCGCCGGAGGCGATCGCGGCCCGCCTGCGCGCCGCCGGGCTGAAGGTCTTCGAGACCGGCCTCGCCCATGGCACCGTCACCGCCGTGCTGGAGGGCGAGCCGGTGGAGGTGACCAGCCTGCGCCGCGACCTCGCGACCGACGGCCGGCATGCCGAGGTGGAATGGACCACCGACTGGCGGGAGGATGCGGCGCGGCGCGACTTCACGATCAATGCCATGTCGCTCTCGGCCGAAGGCGCGCTGTTCGACTATTTCGGCGGCCGTGCCGACCTGACGGCGGGGCGGGTGCGCTTCGTCGGCGACCCCGCGACCCGGCTGGCCGAGGACTACCTCAGGGCGCTCCGCTTCTTCCGCTTCCAGGCCCGCTACGGGGAGGGCGCGCCCGACCTGGCGGCGGTCGCGGCGATCCGGGCGGCGGTGCCGGGCCTCGCGCGGCTCTCGGCCGAGCGGGTCTGGATGGAACTGAAGCGCCTGCTGGCGGCGCCCGACCCGGTGGCGGCGCTGGCGCTGATGGCGGAGACCGGCGTGCTCGGCGCGGTGCTGCCGGAAGGTGCGGACCGCGTCGTGCTGGCGGCGCTGGTCGCCGCCGGCGGGCCGGTCGACCCGCTGCTGCGCATCGCCGCGCTGGTGGCGCCGGAGGCCGCGGATGCCGGGCTGCCGCAGCGGCTGCGCTGGTCGGTGGCCGAGGCCGCCCGCTATGCCGCGGCGCGCGACCTCGCGCCGGTGCTGGCGCTGCCGGAGGGCGCGGCGCTGCGCCGGGTGCTGGCCGATGTCGCGCCGGACGCCGCCCTCGACCGCGCCTGGATCGCCGAGGCGCGCGGCCTGCCGGGCGACTGGGCGGCGCTCCGCGCCCGCATCGCGGCGACACCGCGGCCGATCTTCCCGCTGAAGGGCCGGGACGGGCTCGCCGCCGGCATCCCGCCCGGCCCGGCGCTCGGCGCGGCGCTGGCCGAGACCCGCGCCTGGTGGCTCTGGCGCGGCTGCACGGACGATGCCGAGGCCTGCCGGGCGCATCTGCGCGAGGCCGCGGCGCGCCCGGCAGGCTGAGGGCATGGCGGGACCTGGCCGGAAGCGCGGCTGCCCAGCGCGAGAATTGCATTCCCTGGAAAATTTATGATCCTCATCCGCACGCGATGGTAGATTGCAGGACCGTTCCCCGGGCGGTTTCCGGGCCGTCATGCGCGCGCCCTGCTCCCGCCTGCCGGGGGGCAGAATTTGGAGATCGACATTGCTTTCCCCTGCGCCGAACCGGCCGATGCGACGCGTGATGAGCCGATCTGATGCTTGATGAGGAGGACGCGGCCCGGCCGGCCGCCGTTGCGTCCGGGCCCGGGGTTGTCGGCAAGGCCGCCGCCCGCGCTGTCTTCGGACCCCTCGATGCCGCGCTGCACGAGAGCCGCCAGAGGCTCGAGGCCGTCGTCTCGCAGGCCGCGGTCGGCATCGGCCTGACGGATGCCGAGGGCCGCTTCGTCCTGGTGAACGACCGCCACTGCGCCATCCTCGGCCGGACCCGGCAGGAGCTTCTCGGCGGCCTGCGCATGCAGGACCTGACCCATCCGGAGGACAGGCCCGGCAATCTCGCGCTCTTCCACCGCCTGCTCGACACCGGCGAGCCCTTCGCCCTCGAGAAGCGCTATCTCCGCCCCGACGGCACGCCGGTCTGGGTCGAGGTGCACGTCTCGCCGACCCGCGACCCGGCCGGGCAGGTGGACGGCGCCATGTCCGTGATCCTCGACGCCACGGCGCGCCGGGCCGCGGCGGCCGAGCGCGAGGCGCTGCTCGCCGCGCTCGAGACGGCACGGCAGGAGGCGGAACTCGGGCGCGGGCAGCTTGCCGCGATCCTCGAATACCTGCCGGTCGGCGTCGGCATCGTCGACACGGCGGGGCGCATGATCCTCGGCAACCCGGCCTTGCACCGCTTCCTGGCCACGGCGGTGCCCTCGACGGATGCCGCCTTGGCGGCGCGCTGGGTCGGGTATCACCCCGACGGCCGGCGCATCGCGCCGCAGGACTTTCCTGTGGCACGTGCGCTGCGCGGCGAACGCGTGGTGCCCGGGGCGGACTTCCTCCACCACGGCCAGGACGGCGCCGAGTGCTGGACGCGGGTGGCCGCGGTGCCGGTGCCCGGACCGGCGGGCAGCGTCGCCGGGGCGGTGCTGCTGGTCGAGGATGTCGACGCGCGGGTGCGGGCCGAGGCCCGGCGCGAGGTGGTGCTGGCGGAGCTGAACCACCGGGTCAAGAACATCCTTGCCACCATCCAGGGCCTCGCCGCCCAGACGCTGAAGGGCGTGGGCGGCGATCCCAGGCGCTTCGCGCAGCATTTCGGGGCGCGGCTGCGCACCCTGGCCCGCGCGCACGACCTGCTGACCGCGCATGGCTGGGAGCCGACGGGCGTCGAGGAGGTGATCCGCACCGCCCTCGCGCCCTGGCTGGGCACGAACCGGGCGGCGCCGTCGATCGGCATCGTCAACGCGGCCGGCACGGCGAAGCTGTCCCCGGCGCAGGCGCAGGCGCTCGTCCTGGCCTTCCACGAGCTGGCGACCAATGCCACGAAATACGGCGCGCTCTCGGTGCCGGGGGGACGCGTCGGGATCCGGTGCGAGGCGGCGCCGGGTGCAACCGTCCTGCTGCACTGGACCGAGACGGGCGGCCCGCCGGTGTCGCGGCCGCCGGACCGGCGCGGCTTCGGGACGCGGCTGCTCGAGCGCGGCCTGGCGCACGACCTCGGGCCCGGCAGCACGGTGACGCTGCATTTCGACCCCGCCGGGCTGCAGGCCAGCATCCGCTTCACGCCCGCGCCGATGCGCGGTCCGGGCTGACCGCCCGCGCGTCCGGGCGGCGTCCCGCTGTCGCAGGTCGGGCAAGGGTGGTCGCCGCTGCGGCCCGGGAGGATGCCGGGCTTCGACGCCCCCGGGAAAAGCTGTTACGCCCCGCCGCCATGGCCGCCCTTCCTGCCGACCCCTCCTCCCGCGCCCTGGTCCGCCGCCTGGCCCGCGACTACCTGGCCCGGCATGGCCGGGGCATCGCCTTCGCCGTGGTCTGCACCTTGGCGCTGGCCGGCCTTACCGCTCTCTATCCCATCGTCATCCAGCAGGGCTTCGACCGCTTCACCGCGAACGACCCCGACCTCGCCTGGCAACTGCCGCTGGTCATCATCGTGGTGACCGCAGCGAAGGCGCTCGCCCAGTACGGCCAGGCCGTCGCGGTGCAGGCGGTGGTGCTGCGGGTGATCGAGGCGCTGCAGGGCGACCTGTTCCGCGCCCTCACCCGCGCCGACCTCGCCGCCGTCATCCGCGACGCGCCGGCGCGGCATGCGACGAAGTTCACCGTCGATGCCGCCGCCATCCGGGAAGCGCTGACCAAGTCGATCAACGGCGCCGCCGATATCCTGACCGTGGTCGGCCTGGTCGGCTCCATGGTCTGGCTGGACTGGCAGATGTCGCTGATCGCCGCCGCCATGTACCCGATCGCCATCCTGCCGATCCTGCGGCTGGGCAAGCGGATCCGCCGCGCCTCGGGCGGGATGCAGGAGCGGATGGGCGAGACCGCGGCGCAGTTGACCGAGAGCTTCGCCGCCGCCCGCGTGGTCCGCGCCTACCGGCTGGAAGGGCAGGAGGAGGCGCGCGCGAGCCGCGCCTTCGCCCGGTTGCGCGAGAGCCTGATGGCCATCGCCCGCACCCGCGCGAGCCTCGACCCGATGCTGGAGGCGCTGGGCGGCCTCGCCGTCGCCGCCGTGCTGGGCTTCGTCGGCTGGCGGGTCTCGACCGGGCAGGGGACGGTCGGCGAGTTCACCGGCTTCGTCGCCGCGCTCCTCATCGCCTCCCGCCCCGCCCGCGCCCTCGGCTCGTTGAACGCGGCGCTGCAGGAGGGGCTGGCCGGCCTCGCCCGGGTCTTCGCCGTGGTGGATGCGCCGCGCTCGATCGCCGAGGCGCCGGGGGCGGCGCCGCTGCCGGCCGGGCGCGGCCGGGTGGAGTTCGACGCCGTCGGCTTCCGCTACGAGGGCACGCCCGATGCGGCGCTGGCCGGCCTCTCCTTCACCGCCGAGCCGGGCGAGACCGTGGCGCTGGTCGGCCCCTCCGGCGCCGGCAAGTCGACGGCGCTGGCGCTGGTGCCGCGGCTCTACGACGTCACCGCCGGCGCGGTGCGGATCGACGGCGCCGACCTGCGCGCGGTGACGCTGGCCTCGCTACGCGACGCCATTGCCTATGTCGGCCAGGACGCGGTGATCTTCGACGACACCGCCTTCGCCAATATCGCCTGCGGCCGGCCCGGCGCGACCGCGGCGGAGGTCGAGGCCGCCGCCCGCGCCGCCGCGGCGCATGACTTCCTCGCGGCGCTGCCGGATGGCTACCGCACGCTGCTCGGCCCCGGCGGCGGGCGGCTCTCCGGCGGGCAGAAGCAGCGGGTGGCGCTGGCCCGCGCCCTGCTGCGCGACCCGCGCGTGCTGCTGCTGGACGAGGCGACCAGCGCGCTGGACGCCGAGAACGAGGCGCTGGTGCAGGCGGCGCTGGCGCGGCTGCGGCAGGGGCGGACCACGCTGGTCATCGCCCACCGGCTGGCGACCGTGCGGGAGGCCGACCGGATCGTCGTCATGCAGGATGGCCGCGCGGTGGAGCAGGGGACCCATGCCGCGCTGATGGCCGAGGACGGGCTCTATGCCCGGCTGGTGCGGACCCAGGCCTTCGCGGCGGAGGCGCCGGTCGCCGCCTGATGCGGCCCGCCGGGCAGCCGGGCGCATGGCGCGGCTGCAGGGCAGGGCGACGGGAATGGCGGTGGTCGCCGACCCGGGAGTGCCCAGCTATCGAGCAGGGCGGGATGCGCTGCCTGTCGAGCCGGGAGGGCACCGAATGGCATGGGTCTGGCTGGCCGTCGCCGGCGGCTTCGAGATCGTCTGGGCCGTGCTGCTGAAATACACCGACGGCTTCAGCCGCCTGCTGCCGAGCGCCGCCACGCTCGGCGCCATGGCGGTCAGCTTCTACTGCATGTCGCGGGCGCTGCAGGTGCTGCCCATGGGCACGGTCTATGCCGTCTGGGTCGGCATCGGCGCCTTCGGCACCGCGCTCTGGGGCATGACGGTGGAGGGCGATCCGGCGACCGCCGCCCGCATCCTCTGCCTCACGCTGATCCTGGCCGGGGTCGCGGGGCTCAAGCTTGCGGCGTGACCGCGGCGGCGCGGGAACCGCGGCGCCTGCCTCGTTCTTTGGTGGGGGTGGCCCTGTCCTCAACCCAGCTCCTTCCAGATCGCGATCGCATAGGCAAGGGCCGCGAGCAGCCTGGAGATCAGCTCGACCCAGGGCCGGACCCGCTGCGCCCAGGGCGGGCGCGGCGGCGGAGGCGGCATGTCGGGCTGGGTGTCGGACATAAAGATTAGGATATCATTCCTAATCCCCGGCGTCCACATGATTACGCCTGCGGCACCGTGCAATTGACGCTGTGCCGCAGGGCACAATAGAAGGCTTGGCCATGGCTCCGCGCCCGGCGCGGCCCATGAAATTCCGGAGTGTACCCGATTATGTCGATCATGCAGGATTCGCGGGAGGCGACGATGATCGGTCGCCGAACGGACGGCACGACCATCCGCCGGCCCTTGTCGCCGCACCTGCAGGTCTACGACATGATGCAGTTGACGAGCGCGCTGTCGATCAGCGGCCGCATCACCGGCGTCGTCTGGACCATCGGGCTGCTCTTCCTGGTCTGGTGGCTGGTGGCGACCGCCAGCGGCCCCGGCCCCTATGCCACCGTCACTTGGTTCCTCTCCTCCTGGATCGGCGTGCTCGGCCTGGTGGGCCTGACCGCCGCGGCCTGGTTCCACAGCCTGAACGGGATCCGCCACCTCGCCTGGGATGCCGGTTATGGTTACGACATCCCCACCACCTACAAGTCCGGCCGGGCGGTGCTGATCGGGACGGCCGCCATGACCGCGCTCACCTGGCTCATCGCCATCATCGCCTGGGCCCGCTGAGGAGCCGCCGCCATGGCCACCGAAACCGCCCGCAACACCACGCTCCGCTCGCCGCTCGGCCGGGTGCGGGGCTTCGGCTCCGCCAAGGGGGGCACGCATCACTGGTGGATGCAGCGCATCACCTCCGTCGCCCTGCTGCCGCTGACGCTCTGGTTCGCGCTCTCCGCCGCCTCCCTCGCCGGCGCGCCCTATGAGGCGACGCGGGCCTGGATCGCGCATCCGCTGAACGCGGTGCTGCTGCTCGCCTCCATCGGCCTCGCCTTCCACCACACGGCGGCAGGCATGCAGGTGATCATCGAGGACTATGCAAACCAGGAATGGGTGAAGGTGGGTGCCATCTATGCCACCAAGGCCATCTGCTGGTTGCTCGGCATCGCCTCGGCGCTCGCGGTCCTCCGGATCGCGGTCCAGGGCTGACAGGACACGGACGGACCATGAACGCCATCACCAGCCCCTCCCGCGGGGCCTACCGCATCGTCGACCACACCTATGACGTGGTGGTGGTCGGGGCCGGCGGCGCCGGCCTGCGCGCCACTTTCGGCATGGGCGCCGCCGGGCTGAAGACCGCCTGCATCACCAAGGTCTTCCCGACCCGCTCCCACACCGTCGCCGCCCAGGGCGGCGTCGGCGCCGCGCTCGGCAACATGGGCGAGGACGACTGGCGCTGGCACATGTACGACACCGTCAAGGGGTCGGACTGGCTCGGCGACCAGGACGCCATCGAGTACATGTGCCGCGAGGCCATCCCGGCGATCATCGAGCTCGAGCACTACGGCGTGCCGTTCTCCCGCACCGAGGACGGCAAGATCTACCAGCGGCCCTTCGGCGGCCACATGCAGAACTACGGCAAGACGCCGGCGATGCGCGCCTGCGCCGCGGCCGACCGCACCGGCCATGCCATCCTGCATACCCTCTATCAGCAGTCGCTGAAGCACAACTGCGAGTTCTTCGTCGAGTATTTCGCCCTCGACCTCATCATGGACGAGGAAGGCGCCTGCCGCGGCGTCATGGCCTGGAACCTCGAGGACGGCTCGATCCACCGCTTCCGCGCCCAGACCGTGGTGCTGGCGACGGGCGGCTATGGCCGCGCCTATTTCTCCTGCACCTCGGCGCATACCTGCACGGGCGATGGCGGCGGCATGGTGCTGCGCGCCGGCCTGCCGCTGCAGGACAACGAGTTCGTGCAGTTCCACCCCACGGGCATCTACGGCTCGGGCTGCCTGGTGACGGAGGGCGCCCGCGGCGAGGGCGGCTATCTCACGAACAGTGAGGGCGAGCGCTTCATGGAGCGCTACGCGCCGACCGCGAAAGACCTGGCGTCCCGCGACGTCGTCTCCCGCGCCATGTCGGTCGAGATCCGCGAGGGCCGCGGCGTCGGCCCGGAAAAGGACCACATCCACCTGCATCTCGAGCATCTCGGCGCCGAGATCCTGCATGAGCGGCTGCCCGGCATCTCCGAGACGGCGAAGATCTTCGCCGGCGTGGACGTGACGAAGGAGCCGATCCCGATGCTCCCGACCGTCCACTACAACATGGGCGGCATCCCGACGAACATCCATTGCGAGGTGCTGAACCCGACCGCCGAGGACCAGGACCGCGTGGTCCCCGGCCTGATGGCGGTGGGCGAGGCGGCCTGCGTCTCCGTCCATGGCGCCAACCGGCTCGGCACCAACTCGCTGCTCGACCTCGTCGTCTTCGGCCGCGCCGCGGCGCACCGGGCGGCCGAGACCCTCAAGCCCGGCGCCGGCCAGCCGCCGCTGCCGGCCGGGGCGGGCGAGAAGGCGCTCGACCGCCTCGACCGCGTCCGCAACGCCAAGGGCGGCACGCGGGTCGGCGACCTGCGGCTGAACATGCAGCGGACCATGCAGACGCATGCCGCGGTGTTCCGCACCTCCGAACTGCTGAAGGAGGGCGTGGACAAGATGAAGTCGGTCCATGCCGGCTATGGCGACATCAAGATCGCCGACCGCAGCCTGATCTGGAACAGCGACCTGGTCGAGGCGATGGAGCTCGACAACCTGATCGGCAATGCGATGACCACCATCGTCGGTGCCGAGGCCCGCAAGGAGAGCCGCGGCGCCCATGCGCAGGAGGACTACCCCGAGCGCGACGACCAGAACTGGATGAAGCACACGCTGGCCTGGGTCGACGAGAAGGGCGCCGTCAGGCTCGACTACCGCGACGTGAAGATGCGCACCCTGACCAACGAGGTGCAGGTCTTCCCGCCCAAGGCGCGCGTCTACTAAGGAACCCTGCCGAGATGGCGACTTTCACGCTTCCGAAGAACAGCACGATCCAGCCGGGCAAGGTCCACAAGGCCGAGGCCGGCGCGAAGAACGTCAAATCCTTCCGGATCTACCGCTACGACCCGGATTCGGGCGAGAACCCGCGGACCGACACCTACGAGATCGATCTCGACAAGTGCGGCCCGATGGTCCTCGACGCACTCATCAAGATCAAGAACGAGGTGGACAGCACGCTGACCTTCCGGCGCTCCTGCCGGGAGGGCATCTGCGGCTCCTGCTCGATGAACATCGACGGGCTCAACACCCTCGCCTGCCTCAAGCCGATCGAGGACGTCAACGGCGACGTCAAGATCAGCCCGCTGCCGCACATGCCGGTCGTGAAGGACCTGGTGCCGGACCTGTCGCAGCTCTACGCGCAGCTCCGCAGCATCGAGCCCTGGCTGAAGTCCGACACGCCGCCGCCCCCGGATGGCGAGCGGCGCCAGAGCAAGGAGGAGCGGGCGAAGCTCGACGGGTTGTGGGAGTGCATCCTGTGCTTCTGCTGCTCCACCGCCTGCCCCTCCTACTGGTGGAACGGCGACCGGTATCTCGGGCCCGCGGTGCTGCTGCAGGCCTATCGCTGGATCGCCGACAGCCGCGACGAGGCGACCGGCGAGCGGCTGGACGACCTGCAGGACCCGTTCCGGCTCTACCGCTGCCACACCATCATGAACTGCGCCCGGACCTGCCCGAAGGGGCTGAACCCGGCCGCGGCCATCGGCAAGATCAAGCAGATGATGGTCGAGCGGGAGAGCTGATCCTCCCGCCCGGCCAGCCCGGAACACCCCGCCGCGCCGCAGGGCCGGCGGGGTTTTTCGTCTCCGGCTAGCGCGCCGGCGCCGCGAGGTTGTTCGGATCGAGCCCGAGCGCCTGCGCCGTCACCGGGTTGACCTGCCCCGTCGCCTGCAGCCCGCGGCCCTGCTGGAAGCGCTCGATCGCCGACTGCGTCTCGGCGCCCCAGGTCCCGTCCACCTCGCCCTTGTAGAAGCCGAGGCCCTTCAGCCGCCCCTGCAGGTTGCGCACCGCCGCCGGGCTCAGCGGCTCGGTCGCCATCGCCGCCGGCGTGCCGGGCGCCGGACCGGCGCCGGGGCCGGCCGCCAGCAATTGCGAGGGGCTGAGGCCGAGCGTCGCCGCCGTCGCCGGGTTGAGCTGCGGCGAGGCGACCAGCCCATGCGTCATCTGGAAGCGCTCCAGCGCCGCCTGGCTGTCCGGCCCCCAGACGCCGTCCGCCTTGCCCGTATAGGCGCCGGCCTGGCGCAGCTTCTCCTGCACCTGCGTCACCGCGGCCGGCGCCAGCGGCTGGATGTAGAGCAGCGAGGGCGCCTGCTGCGACAGGGCGGGCGCCGAGAGCAGCGCCGCGACCGCGAGCGGCGCGAGCCAGGTTGCGCGATGACGCATGGCGTATCCTTTCCCAACCGTATCCGTGACCATCCGCCGGAACACGCGAAACCCCTCGCGGTTCGGCCCCGAACCGGCTGTGATGCCGCACCGCATCGGAAGGGGACCGGGATGACGAGAGGGCTGGCGCGCCAGGGGCTGGCGACTTGGCTGGCGGCCTGGCTGGCGATCGGTGGCATCGCGGCGGCGCATCCGCTGGACCCGCTCACGGGCCCCGAGATCGAGGCGGCGGTCGCCGCGCTGCGCGCCGCCGGCGCGGCGGAGGATGCGACGCGCTTCGTCGCGGTGGACCTGGTGGAGCCGGCCAAGCCCGTGGTGCTCGCCGGGCAGGCGGCGCCGCGCCGCGCGCATGTCATCCTCCGCCGCGGCATGGCGCTGGCGGAGGCGGAGGTGGACCTCGCCAGCGGCCGGGTGGACGGGCCGCGGGAGATCGCCGATGCGCAGGGCCCCGTGCTGATCGAGGAATGGGAGACCGCGGCGAAGCTGACCATGGCGGACCCGGACTGGCAGGCCGCGATGAAGAAGCGCGGCTATACCCGGTTCGAGACGCTGTTCTGCGCCCCGCTGACCGTCGGCTGGTTCGAGACGGCGGAGGAGCGCGGTCGCCGCCTGCTCCGCGTGCCCTGCTACGAGACGGCGGGCGGCCGCACCACCGTGCATGGGCGCCCGATCGAGGGTCTCTTCGCCATCGTCGATCTCGGCGAGCGGCGCGTGCTGCGGGTGGTCGACACCGGCGCGGTGCCGGTGCGCGAGGGGCCGGACCGGGTGGAGGAGGCCACCTTCCCCGACCTCCGTCCCGCCATGAAGCCGGTGCTCCAGTCGGCGCCGCAGGGCGGCAACGTCACGATCAGCGGCCATGAAGTCGCCTGGGACCATTGGCGCTTTCACCTGCGGCTGGACCGGCGCTTCGGCCCGGTGCTGTCGCTGGCGCGTTGGGCGGAGGGCGGGCGCGAGCGCCTGGTGCTCTACCAGGGCTATGCCTCGGAGATGTTCGTCCCCTACATGGATGCCTCGGAGGCCTGGTACACGCGCTCCTACATGGATATCGGCGAGTATGGCTTCGGCGCGCTGTCCTCCACGCTGAATGCCGGCACCGACTGCCCGGCGCATGCCGCCTTCCTGCCGGCGGTGCTGCCGGGCGACGACGGCAAGCCGCTCGAGGTGCCGGGCGTGCTCTGCATCTTCGAGCGCAATACCGGCAATCCCGCCTGGCGCCATGCCGAGATCGTGGACCAGAGCTATGAGGGCCGGCCGGAGGTCGAGCTTGTCGTCCGCAGCATCCCGACCATCGGCAATTACGACTATGTCGTGGACTGGGTCTTCACCCCGAAGGGCGAGATCCGCATCGATGTCGGCGCGACGGGAATGGATGCCGTCCGCGGCGTCGCCGCGCGCAGCATGCGCGATGCCGCCGCGGCGGCGGAGGTGACGACCGGCATGCTCATCGCGCCCGGCGCGGTCGGCGTCTGGCACGACCACTACATCTCCTTCCGCCTCGACCTCGACGTGGACGGGCCGGCGAACAGCTTCCTGCGGGAGCGCCTGGCGCCGCGCCGTGCCGAGGCGGGCACGCCGCGCCGCAGCCTCTGGCAGCCAGAGCGCATCCCGATGCCGGTGGAAGGGGCGGTCGAGCCGGGCCATGGGCCGGAGATCTGGCGCGTGGTGAACCCGGGCGTGACGACCGCGCTCGGCCACAATCCGGGCTACGAGGTGATCCTCGGCCATGGCGCGACCTCCCTGCTCGACCCGGAGGACACGCCGCAGCGCCGCGCCGCCTTCACCGCCGCGCCGCTCTGGATCACGGCGCATGACCCGGCGGAGAAGCACGCGGCCGGCGCCTGGCCCAACCAGGCGCATGGCGGCGACGGCCTGCCGCGCTTCGCCGCGCGCGGCCGCGGCATCGAGGATGCGGACCTCGTGGTCTGGGCGACGATGGGCTTCCACCACCTGACGCGGCCGGAGGACTGGCCGGTGCTGCCGACCAAGTGGCACCGGATCGAGCTGAAGCCCTACGGCTTCTTCACCCGCAACCCGGCGATCACCCTGCGGCGGGAGTTCCGGTAGGGCAGGCCGCGCCGGGCGGATGCGCCGCGGCCGTCAGGCCTTGTGATAGAGGGTCGGGATCGCGGCATCGACCGCGACGTCGACCACCATCGGCCCCTCGTGCCGCAGCGCCGCGGCCAGCGCGTCCGCGAGCAGCGCCGGGTCCTCCACCCGCAGCCCGGCGCAGCCCATGCCCTGGGCGAGCGCCACGAAGTCGAGGCCGGGCAGGTCGATGCCCGGCACGCCCTCCGTCCCCAGCACCCGGCTGAAGCTGCGCATGGCACCGTAGCCGCTGTTGTTGAGCACGATGGTGGTGATCGGCAGGGCGTGCTGCGCCGCGGTCCAGAGCGCCTGGATGGAGTACATCATCGACCCGTCGCCGATGATGGCGCAGATGCGCCGCCCGGGATGGGCGAGGGCGATGCCGACCGAGGCGGGCAGCGAATAGCCGAGGCCGCCGCTCGTCATGGTGTAGAAGCCGCCCCAGCGACGGATCGGCAGGTGCTGCTGCATCGCGGGGCGGTGGCTCGGCGCCTCCTCCACCACGATCGCCTCCGCTGGCAGCAGGCGGGAGAGGGCGTGGAACAGGTATTCCGCCGTCATGGGCCGGCTCGCGGCGGGCGGCGCCGGCCGCGCGCGGGGTGGCGGCGGGGCGCGGTCCGTCGCCGGCAGCAGCGCCGCGAGCGCCGGCAGGGCGAGGCGCAGGCTCCCCTGGATGCCGGTGCCGGTGCCGGCCGCCGCCAGCGCCTCCCCATCCGGCGTGATCTGGAAGAGCGGCGTGCCCGCGGCAAACAGCGCGCAGTTGCCCGCGACATGGAAGGTGAAGACCGGCGCGCCGAGCACCAGCACCAGGTCATGCGTGGCGAGGGCCTTCGAGACCGCCGGCGGCGCCGCGGCCAGGTGGCCGGCGAAGAGCGCGTGGTCCTCGGGGAAGGAGAGGCGGGCGCTGAAGGGGCTGGCCCAGACGGGGGCCCGCAGCGCTTCCGCCAGCGCGACCGCGGCCTCGCCAGCACCCTCGGCATCCACCTCCGGCCCGATCACCAGCACCGGGTTGCGGGCGGCGGCGAGCGCCTGCGCGCAATCGGCCAGCAGCGCCGGGTCGGGCGCCATGTCCTGGCTGACGCGGCGCGGCGGCAGGGGGTGGGTCGGGACGCCCCAGTCGTCGCTCGGGATGGAGACGAAGGTCGGGCCGTGCGGCCGCTGCATGGCGATGTGGAAGGCATGGGCGAGGGCGGCCGGCACGTCCTCGGCCCGCGCCGGCTCGCAGGACCATTTCACATAGGGCTTCGGGAAGCTGGCGGCGTCCGTCGCGCCGAGGAAGGGGTTGAAGGGCATCAGGCTGCGCGCCTGCTGCCCCGCGGTGATGACGAGCGGCGCCTGGTTGCGGTAGGCGGTGAAGACATTGCCCAGCGCATGCCCGACGCCGGCCGCCGAATGGAGGTTGCAGAGCGCGGCGCGGCCGCTCGCGCGGGCATAGCCATCGGCCATGGCGACCACGCTCGCTTCCTGCAGGCCGAGCACGTAGCGGACATCGTTCGGCCAGCGGTCGAGGAAGCCGAGCTCGGTCGAGCCGGGATTGCCGAAGACGGTGGTCATCCCGCAGTCCCGCAGCAGGTCCATGGTGGCCTGCCGCACCGTCATTCCGTCCGCCATGGGCGCGCCCTCCGTATTGTCCCCGTGTTCCCCGGAAGCGCACCGGGGCGCAAGGGGGTGGCGCGGCGCGCCGGGCCGCGGCTAAGCTATGGACTAACCGGTAGGTACATTGCCCGATGCCCGATACGGCACCCGCGCTCCGCCCGCGCCAGCGCGACCCGGAGCAGACGCGCCGCGCCATCCTCGATGCCGCCCTGGCCGAGTTCGCCGACAAGGGCCTGTCGGGCGCGCGGGTGGACGAGATCGCGGCCCGCACCGCCACCACCAAGCGGATGATCTACTACTACTTCGGCAGCAAGGAAGGCCTCTACGCCGCGGTGCTGGAGGAGATGTATGGCGGCATCCGCGATGCCGAGCAGGCGCTGGAACTCGACAGCCTCGATCCGGTCGCGGCGATGACGCGGCTGGTGGAGGTGACCTTCGACTACCACGCGGCGCATCCGGCCTTCGTCCGCCTGGTCGCGGTGGAGAACATCCACCAGGCGCGGCACCTGCGGGAGAGCCCGTCCATCAGCGACAGGAACGACGCGGTGATCCGCATGCTGCGCGCGCTGCTCGACCGCGGCGAGCGCGCCGGCGTCTTCCGCGCGCGGGTGGACGCGGTGGACCTGCACCTGCTGATCAGCGGCTTCTGCTTCTACCGCGTCTCCAACCGCCACACGCTGC
The DNA here is from genome assembly GCF_030657435.1 of Paracraurococcus lichenis. Lineage (GTDB taxonomy): Bacteria > Pseudomonadota > Alphaproteobacteria > Acetobacterales > Acetobacteraceae > Paracraurococcus > Paracraurococcus lichenis. The sequence continues at coordinate 63,670 of NZ_JAUTWS010000023.1, forward strand.
AGGCGATCTTCGGGCGGGACCTGACGGCGCCCGCGCATGCCGCGGCGCACCGGCGGATGATCGTGGAGGCGGTGCTGGCCTGGCTGCGGCCGGGGTGAGAGAAGAGCGGGGAGGAGGTATCCTCCCCGAACCCCACCTCTATTTTTCTGAGTCTGCACCCACCGCGCGGCGGCACCCGACTCACAGAAAGCAATGGAGGGGTTTGGGGAGGAAATGCCTTTTCCTCCCCGATCTTCGGGCGGCTGCTACGACGCGCCCGGCATCTCGGCGAAATGCGCCAGCATCCGCTCCGCATCCGGCTCCAGCCCGGAGAAATGCCGGAAGGCGTGCACCGCCTGGAACACCGCCATGCCGCCGCCATGCGCGGTGCGGCAACCCCTGGCGCGCGCCACCCGCAGCAACTCGGTCTCGAGCGGGACATAGACCACCTCGCTCACCCAGTGGCGCGGCGCGAGCAGCGCGGCATCGAGCGGCAGGCCGGGATGCGCCGCCATGCCGGTCGGCGTCGCATGGATCAGCCCATCCGCCGCCGCCATCGCCGCCGCGAGGTCGGTGCCGGCCGAGGCGCGGCCCTCGCCGTGCCGGGCGCGGAGCGCCGCCGCCACCGCCTCGGCCCGCGCGGGATCCATGTCGAAGAGCGTGAGGTGGCCGATGCCGAGGCGCATCGCCGCCTCCGCCACCGCCGTGCCGGCGCCGCCGGCGCCGAGCTGCACCGCGCGGCCGAGCGGCGCCCCCGGCAATTGGCGCCGGAAGCCCTCGGCGAAGCCGCTGCAATCGGTATTGTGGCCGCTGCGCCTGCCGTCGCGCAGCACCACCGTGTTCACCGCGCCGAGCGCCGCCGCCTCGGGCGAGAGGTCGTCGAGCAGCGGCACGACAGCCTGCTTGCAGGGATGGGTGATGTTGAGCCCGTCGAAGCCCATGCGCTCGGCCGCGACCAGCAGCTCCGGCAGCGCCTCCGCGCCCAGCCCGAGCGTGGTAAGGTCGATGATGCGGTAGACGCAGGTCACCCCCTGCGCCGCGGCCTCCCGCATGTGCATCGCCGGGGTGCGGGAGTGCTGGATGCCGGTGCCGATCAGGCCCAGCAGCAGCGGGCGGCGGGTGGCCGGGGCAGGCAAGGGCGCTGTCATCGCGGTCGGCTCCGATTTTCCTCTTGCGCCAAGAATGTACTATCCGGTACGTACACGTCAACGCCGGTGAACGGCCGGCGACACGTCCCAAGGACGCCGTCACGAGACGAGGAGAGGACAACGTTCATGCGCATCACCCGCCGCCAATTCGGCCTCGCGGCCGCCGCCACGCTCGGCCTGCCCGCCGCCCGCGCCCTCGCCCAAGGCGACTATCCCGGCTCCCGCCCGGTGACCCTGGTCGTCGCCTGGGCGCCCGGCGGCTCCACCGATTTTGTCGCCCGCGTGCTCGCCCAGGGCATGTCGGCGGCGCTGCCCGGCAATGTCGTGGTGGACAACCGCCCGGGCGCGAGCGGCACCATCGGCCATGCCTCCGTCGCCCGCGCCCGGCCGGACGGCTACACCCTGCTGCTCGGGGTGAACTCCACCTATGCCATGGCGCGCCACCTCTTCCCGCAGCGCGGCTATGACGACGAGAAGTCCTTCGCCGGCATCGGCCGGGTCGCCACCACGCCCATCTTCCTCTGCGTCAACAACGGGCTCGGCGTGCAGGACATCGCCGGCTTCGTGGCGCGGGCGAAGAAGGAGGGCGGGAAGCTCTCCTACGCCTCCTCCGGCGCCGGCTCCTCCGCCCATCTGGCGACGGAGCTGTTTCTGCGTTCGGCGGATATCGAGGTACAGAACGTCACCTACCGGGGCGGCGCGCCGGCGGTGCAGGCGCTGATCTCGGGGGAGGTTCAGATGGCCTTCGTCGATGCCGTCACCGCCCTGCCGCTGATCGCCGCGAAGCAGGTGACTGCGCTCGGCGTCTCCTCCCCGCAGCGCAACCCGCTGGCGCCCGAGATCCCGACCATCGCCGAGAGCGGCTATCCCGGCTACGAATGCTCCTCCGACTTCGCCCTGCTCGCGCCGGCCGGGACGCCGGCGGCCATCCTGCGGAAGCTCGCCGCCGCCAAGGCCGCCGCGCTGCAGCAGCCCGAGCTGGTGGAGAAGCTGCGCAACGGCTCCATCTTCCCCGATGTCGGGACGCCGGAGGCCTGGCCGGAGCAGATCGCGGCCGAGAGCGCGAAATGGGGCGAGGTGATCAGGTCGCGCGGCATCACCCTGGAATAGCCGGCCGCGGCTGCCCCGCGCGGGGGCGCCTGTCAAGGAAATGGCGCATGGACACCCGGCCCGATCTGGGGTTCATGCGCGCGCCAGAGGAGGAGACCGCTTTGTCCGACGTGATTCCCTTCCGGCCCTTCGCCGCCGGCACCCAGCCGCCGCTCGACCACGCGGCCTATGGCAGCACGCATCTGCGCCATCCGAACCGGCCGCTGCGCCGCCTGGCGCAAACCATCACCGAGACGACGGGGCCGCAGTTCACCCCCGCGCTCTTCCCCGAGATCGGCGACCTGACGAAGCAGGCGGCGGGCGCGCCGCTCGGCGAGCGCATCATCGTCGGCGGCCGCGTGACCGACGAGGATGGCCGCCCGATCCCGAACACCATGGTCGAGGTCTGGCAGGCGAATGCCGCGGGCCGCTACGCCCATCCGCGCGACACCCACGACGCGCCGGCCGACCCGAATTTCCCCGGCGAGGGCCGCATCTTCACCGATGCTGAGGGCAACTACCGCTTTGTCAGCATCAAGCCTGGCGCCTATCCCTGGCGGAACCACCACAATGCCTGGCGGCCCATCCACATCCATTTCTCGCTCTTCGGCGCCGGCTTCGCCCAGCGCCTGATCACCCAGATGTACTTCCCGGGCGACCCGCTGCTGGCGCTCGACCCGATCTACAACAGCATCGAGGACGCGGCGGCGAAGGAGCGGCTGGTGTCGCGCTTCGACCTCGACCTGACCGAGCCGGAATGGGCGCTCGGCTACCGCTTCGACATCGTGCTGCGCGGCCGCGGCGCGACGCCCTTCGAGGAGGCGCATTGATGCCCGTCGCCACCGCCAGCCAGACCATCGGGCCCTACTGGCACCTGATTGAGCACGAGGAGATGGCCGACCTGACGCGCTTCGGCGCCGAGGGCGAGCGGATCACGGTGACCGGCCGCATCACCGACGGCGCCGGCGCCCCGGTGACCGATGCCGCGGTCGAGATCTGGCAGTCCAGCCCGCCGGCGGATGCGCGCTTCCCCGGCTATGGCCGCTGCGCGACCGACACCGAGGGCCGCTTCCGCTTTATCACCCTGAAGCCGGAGGCGGTGCCCGGCCTCGGCAACCAGACCCAGGCGCCGCATCTCTCCATCGTGCTGCTGGCGCGGGGGCTGATGACCGCGCTCCGCACGCGCCTCTATTTCGAGGGCGAGCCGCTGAACGGGACGGACCCGCTGCTCTCTTCCATCGAGGACCTGGCGGAGCGGGCGACGCTGGTGGCGAGGCCGGCCGGGCCGGGGGTCTGGAGCCTCGACATCCGGCTGCAGGGCGAGGGGGAGACGGTCTTCCTCGAGGTGTGATCCCTGGCCTTGATGGGTTGCCGGCCGGGAGGGGCCTCCCCGGCTGCTCGAGTCTCTGCCGGCAATCTCGACCAGCCGCCGAGCCATTGCATCATATCGCCGGTGATGTGATATGATGGCTCGTGAAGCTGGTCATGGATACCGACACCATCGTTGCGGCCATGCGAAGTCCGGGTGGGGCCTCGGCCGCCCTGCTACGCGCCGCGCGACAAGGGCGTGTCACCCTGGTCGCCACCGCGCCGCTCTGCATCGAGTACGAAGCGGTCTGTTCCCGGCCCGTCCACGCCGATGCGGCAGGGCTCTCGAAGGCCGATCTTGCCGCCTTCCTCGACGGTGTCGTGGCCATGGTGGAACCGACCGATGCCTGGTTCCTCTGGCGGCCGCAGTTGCGCGACCCGGGCGACGAACTCGTCCTGGAGGCCGCCGTGAACGGCCGGGCGGAGGCCATCGCTTCCTTCAATGCGCGCGACTTCCTGCCCGCGGCCCTGCGGTTCGGCATCGCCGTGCTGCCCCCGCGCGACGTCCTGAGGAGAATGACGACATGACCGAGAACCGGCGGACCGTCGTGTCTGCCTATGCGCTCCGCCTCCCGGCCTCGGTGAAGGCGGAAGCCGAGCGTCTCGCCGCGGCCGACGGCACCAGCCTGAACCAGTTCGTCGCCTCGGCCGTCGCGGAGAAGATCGCCGCCCTGCGCACGGCGGAGTACTTTGCCGAGCGCCGCGCCCGGGCGGATTGGGACGCCTTCGACCGCATCATGAGCCGTCCGGGGGGTGAGCCTCCCCGCCCCGGCGACGAACCGCCCTGAAACCGGCCCATGCCGGCCAGCCCAGCTTCGCTGACCGGTATGGCTATTGGTCCGGCGCCTGCGCCGGGCCGCAGAGATCGAGCCTGCCGCTGGTCGGTGTCAGACGAACTGGCCCCGCAGGAAGCCGAGCGCCGGCAGCGGGGTCCATTTCCGCGGCAATTCGTGGCGCTTGATCGGCGCCACGCTGTAATGCGGCACGGGCTGGCGGGAGCCGCGGAGGAAATCCTCGTAGGCCCGCACCTGCTGCGCCCGCCAGTCGCGGTCCGCCAGAGCGGCGGCGCGGCTCCGGAAGACCTCGGCGACGCGGCTGGTGCGGCCGACGGTCGCGTAGACAGCCCAGAGCGTGTCGTCGTCGGCCCGTCCGACGCTGACGAGATCCCTCACCCCGCCTGGATCGCAGCCGTGGCCGCCGGCGTCAAGCGCAACCTTGCGAGCGTGCGGGGGCGGGTCATTCCAGCTCCTTCCGGGCCGCCTGCAGCCGCGCCATCGCCTCCGGGCCGACCTTCGGGTAGTGCAGGTCGAGCTCCCCGAGGGCGGTGGCGATGGCCGCGGCCACGATCAGCCGGGTGAACCACTTGTTGTCGGCGGGCACGACATACCAGGGGGCATGCGGCGCCGCGGTCGCGCGGATCGCCTTCTCATAGGCGTCCTGGTAGTCGTCCCAATGGGCCCGTTCCGCCACGTCGGACGCGCTGAACTTCCAGTTCTTCTCCGGCTCCTCGATGCGCGAGAGGAAGCGGCGGCGCTGCTCCTCCTGGCTCACGTTGAGGAAGAATTTCAGGATCACCACGCCCTGGCGGGACAGGTAGCGCTCGACATTCGCGATGTCCTCCAGCCGCTCGTCATAGATCCGCTTGGTCCGGAGTTCCGGCGGCAGCTTCTGGCCGGCCAGGATCTCGGGATGCACCCGGGCGACCAGGACCTCCTCGTACCAGGATCGGTTGTGGATCCCGATCTCGCCGCGCGGCGGCAGAGTCACCATGTGGCGCCAGAGGAAGTCGTGGTCCCGCTCGAGCGGTCCCGGCGCCTTGAAGCTCGTCACCCGCACGCCCTGCGGATTCACGCCGGAGAAGACGTGCTTGATGGCGCCGTCCTTGCCGGCGGCATCCATGGCCTGGAACAGGCAGAGAACCGCCCAGCGGTCCTGGGCATAGAGCATGTCCTGCTGCTGGCTGAGCAGCGCGATGCCGTCCTGCAGCAGCGCCTTCGCCGCGTCCTTCTCGAGCGACAGGCCGCCGGTATCCGCCGGGTCGTGGTCCTTCAGGCGGAAGCCCTTGCCATCCTCCACCCGGTAGCGTGCCTGGAACTTGCGCACCTTTTTCAGGTCCATCGCCGCATCCCCCCTGCCGATCGGGCCACCCGGCGGCGGGGACCCGGCCGCGCGCGCCGGCAGCCCAGAGGGTCGGGCCCGGCGCCCGCCCAACGCAAGCGTCAAGGCAAGCCCGCGCCGGGCGACCGGACCTCGGCGCCGTCGAACTGTGGGCGGCCGCGCCGGTCCCCGGGGCTCAGGGCAGCCGCAGCCGGATGCTGAGCGGGCAGTGGTCGGAGAGCCGCTCCCGCCAGGCCGGGTCGCGCTCGGCATAGACCAGGACGCGGAGGCTGTCCGGCACCAGCCAGTCCCGTGCCGCGCCGCCGAGGAGGATCTGGTCGATGAAGCGCCGCGGCCCGCGCGCCCCGGCCCAGCAGGGGTCGGAGACGCCTTCCGTCACCCGCATCAGCAGGCCGGCGGGCGCCAGGGCGCGCAACAGATCGTCCTCCGGCCCGGCGATGGCGCGGTTGAAGTCGCCGAGGATGGCGAACCCCACCCCCTCCCGCTGCCGGGCCGCGGCCCAGCCGGTGAGGATCGCGGCCTGCCGCGCCAGCGAGTCGCAGTCCCGCCCGCCCCGGCTGAAGGGATCGTCGCGGCAGCCGGCATCGAGATGGACGGAGAGCAGCCGCAGCCGCTGCGCCCCGGCCTCCACGGTGATGTCGGTGCCGCGGCGGAGCGAGAAGCGGGCGCGCGGACGGAGGTCCAGCGCCTCCAGATCCGGGTTCTGCACCACGCGCAGGCCGCGCCGCACGGCGAAGCCGGTGCGCTGGATGTCCTGCTCGGCCGGGAAGAAGACGGCATAGGTCCCGGGGTCGAAGACGCGCGCGGCGGCCTCCGGCCCGTCCACCTCCTGGAAGGCGATGATGTCGGCATCCAGCCGCGCCGCATAGCCGGCGAGGAGCTGCAGGTCGCCCGGCCGGCGCGGGGTCAGGTTGCGCGGCAGGTCCGGGTCGCCCGCCTGGCGGAGCGTGAGCCAGGCGATGTTCCAGGTGGCGACTTTCAGCTCCGCGGCGGCGGCAGGCACGGCGAGGGCGAGAAGGCCGAGGAGCAGGAGGGCGCGCATGCCGCCAGAGTGCCGGGCGCGCTGCCACATGGATAGTCGGCAAGGCGACGCCCGTCCCCGGGCAGGCTATGCTGGCCGGCGACGTGGGAGGCTTGCATGCGGCACTGGGTGCTGGCGCTGCTGCTGCTGGCGGGGCCGGCGGCGGGGCAGGGGCTGAAGGGGCCGGCGCCGGTGGAGAGCCGCCTCGGCGGCCTGCCGGCGGACCTCGCCGGCTGGCGCCGCGGAGCGGTGACGGATTTCGAGTCGCGGCCGGGCGGCGCCGGCCTCGGCGCTGGAGCCGAGTTCCGCCCGGCGGTCGGCGGCCCGGGCGTCGCCACGGTCTATCTCTACGATCGCGGGATGACCGGCCTGCGCGAGGGCATCGGCTCGCCCGAGGTGGAGGGCGAGATCCGGACGGCGGTGGGGGAGATCGAGGCGGTCGGCCAATTGCGTCGCTACCGTGTCGCCGGGCGCGGCGCGCCGCTCGACATCGCCGGGCCGGGCGGCCGGCCCGGGCTGCGCTGCCAGCCGCTGGTCCTGGCCTTCGAGGGCGGCAACCGCGCCGACAGCACGGTCTGCGTCGGCGTGGTGCAGGGGCGTTTCCTGAAGCTGCGCATGACGCTGCCGGCGACCGCCGAGGACGTCTCGGCCAAGGTCCTGGCCGGCTTCGGCCAGGCGGTGCTGGCGGAACTGCAGCCGGCGCCGCCCGCGCCGGTCGCCCGCCGGGCGGGACGCTAGGGCGGACCTCCGCGGCGCGGGCACGCTCCGGGACGTGCCTCCGCCCTGCACGTCAGGGGCCCGGAGCATTCCCACGCTGCGCAGCCAGCCTGGGAATGCTCCAGCCCGGCACCTATCCCGGTATGCGAACCGGCATGCTGCGGATGCCGTGGATGAAGTTCGAATAGACCCGCTTCGGCGCTGCCAGCACCTCGATGCGCTCGAAGCGGGCCAGGATCTCCTCCCACAGGATCCTGAGCTGCAGCTCGGCGAGGCGGTTGCCGACGCAGCGATGCACGCCGAAGCCGAAGGAGAGGTGCTGGCGCGCCCGCGGCCGGTCGATGATGAAGCGGTCGGGCTCCTCGATCGCCTCCGGGTCGCGGTTGCCGGAGACGTACCACATGCAGACCTTGTCGCCCGCGCGGATGGCCTTGCCGCCGAGTTCGAAGTCGCGGCTGGCGGTGCGGCGCATGTGGATCACCGGCGTGACCCAGCGGATGATCTCGGAGACCATGTTGGGGATCAGCGCGGGGTGGGCGCGCAGCTTGTCCCATTCGCCCGGGTTCTGGTGCAGGGCGTAAAGGCCGCCCGACATGGAATTGCGCGTGGTGTCGTTGCCGCCGACGATCAGCAAAGCAAGGTTGCCCATGAACTCGCGCAGCGGCATCTCGCGCGTCGCCTCGCCATGCGCCAGCATCGACAGCAGGTCGAAGCCCGGCGCCCTGGCCTTGCGCTCCTCGAAGAGCCGGCCCATCGCCTCGGCCATCTGCTTGAGTTCGGCGAAGCGCTCCTCCTCCGAGCGCACCGGCGCCTCGGGATCCGTCACGTCCGCGATGGCGACGTCGGACCACCAGGTCAGCTTCCGGCGCTCCTCGATCGGGAAATCGAAGAGGGTCGCCAGCATCAGCGTGGTCAGCTCGATCGAGACGCGCTCGACCCAGTCGAATTCCTCGTTGCGCGGCAGGCCGTCCAGTACCTGCCGCGTCCGCTCGCGGATCAGCGGCTCCATATTGGCGAGGTTGCCCGGCGCGACGATGGGCTGCACCACCTTGCGCTGCTCGTCATGCTTCGGCGGGTCCATGCGGATGAAGCTCGGCCGCTGCATGTCGCGGGGCTGGTCCAGCACCTGGATGCCGCCGAGCTCCGAGGAGAAGACCTGGTGGTTCACCTCGGCCGCCATGATGTCCTTGTACTTCGTGATGGACCAGTAGGGGCCGAAGCGGCTCTCGGCGCACCAGTGCACCGGGTCCTCCCGCCGCAGCCGCTCGAAATAGGCGAAGTAGCTCTGGTCCTGGTAGAGGGCGGGGTCGCTGACGTCGAAACGCTCGAGCGGGAGCTGGAGCGCGCGCCGGTCGGGGATGGCGTTCATGGGTCGTTGTCTCCCTTGCGGGGCCGCGTCTGCGCGCGGCGCCCGGGGAGACTAGCGGAAGCCGCGCGGGCCCGGGGACAGAAATCCGCCCCGGGGCGAGAGGGTCAGGTCTCGACCGGCGGCAGGCTCGCCAGCAGCCAGCGCGCGATGGCGGCCGCCCTGGCATCCTGGTTCGGTTGCGCCATGACCTGCAGGCCGACCGGCATGCCGCCCACCGCCAGCAGCGGCACCGTCACCGCCGGCGCGAAGAGCATCGAGGACGGCGCATTGAAGACGAAGTCGCCGGTCGGGCGCGGTTCGAGCGGCTGGCCCGGCACGTCGCCCCCCCAGAGCGGCGCGGGGCCGGGGCAGGCGAGGGCGATCACCGCATCCGCGAGCGGCGCAATGCGGGCATGGCGCGCCTGCGCCTCCTCCCGCACCGCCAGCGCGGCCTGGTAGTCGGCGACCGTCATCGCCTCGGCCTTGGCCAGCACCCCTTTGGCGCGCGCGCTGACGCCTTCGGGGTGCAGGTCCACCAAGTTCCGTGTGCTCCAGCGGTTCTCCCAGCCGGTGATGGCATTGCAGGTGGCGCGGGCATCGCCGATGCCCTGCTCGAAGCGCTCGACCAGCGGATGGTCGCCGCGGCGGAGCAGCGTCACGCCCGCAGCCTCCAGCCGCGACAGCAGCGTGGCGAAGGCAGACTTGCTCGCGGCGTCCAGCGCCTCCCAGCCCTCCGTCTCCATGACAACCAGCCGCTCCGGCCTGAGCGGCGCGGGCGGCGCGGCGGGGCCGGTCAGCGCCACCTTGCCCGGGTCGCCGCCCGCCCGGGAGGCGATGGCCATGGCCACCAGCCAGGCATCCTCCACGCAGCCGGCATGCGGGCCATGGGTGCTCATGCTCGTCGCCTGCCGCTCGCCGCGATTGATGCCGCCCTGGGTCGGCTTCAGCGCGACATTGCCGCAATAGGCCGCGGGCCGGATGATGCTGCCGCCGACCTGCGTGCCGATCGCGGCCGGCACCATGCGCGCGGCGACCGCGGCCGCCGAGCCGGAGGAGGAGCCGCCCGGCGTGCGCCGCGCATCGAAGGGGTTGGTCGTCGGCCCCGGATGCGCACCGCCGAGTTCCGTCGTCACGGTCTTGCCCAGCACCACCGCGCCGGCCTCGCGCAGCGCCCGCACCGCGGCATTGTCCCGCTTCGGGAAATTCCCCTTGTAGGCCGCGCAGCCCATCTCCGTCGGCATGTCCCGCGTCTCGAGCAGGTCCTTGATGCCGATCGTCATGCCGTCGATGGGCGAGAGCGGCCGGCCGGCCTTCCAGCGCGCGGTGCTGGCATCGGCGGCCGCGCGTGCTCCGGCCTCGTTCAGCGCGGCCCAGGCGCGGACCACCGGCTCGCGCTCGGCGATCGCCGCGAGGCAGCGCTCCAGATAGGCGCGCGGCGTGTCGGTGCCGTCGCGGAAGGCGGGCGCCTGGTCGTGCCAGGTCAGCGCGCGGAACTCCTTCGGCGAGTAGCTGCCCATTCCCCGATCCTCCTTCGTCATCGCAACAGGCTATCCCACACCGGCAGGCCGAGCAGCGCCGCCAGCGCGATCATGCCGTAGCAGGCGAGGCGGAAGCTCCGCTCGCTGGCCAGGCCGAACATATGCGCCCCACCCCAGATGCCGGCGGCATAGGCCGGCGCGGCGACGAGGAAGGGCGCGAGCAGCCGCGCATCCAGCAGCCCGGCGGCGGCATAGGCGATGCCGGCCAGCGCGGCGCCGGCCGCCAGGTACAGCGCGAAATCGGCACGCAACTGCCGTGCCGGCCCCTCCCGCCCCAGCAGATAGGCCAGCACCGGCGGCCCGCTGACCATGGCGATGCCGCCCAGCACGCCGCCCGCGAGGCCGAAGCCGAGCGTCACCGGCCGCGTCGGCCGGCCGCGGAAATGCCAGCCGGAGACCAGCAGCCCGAGCAGGCCGAGGATGACGAGCGAGACGCCCCAGCGCAGCGCCAGCGGGTCCGCCAGCGCCAGCACCGCGGCGCCGAGCGGCGTGCCGAGCGCGGCACCGAGCGCGAGCCAGCCCACCTCCCGCCGGTCGGCGAGGCTCCAGGCGCCGGGCGTCAGCAGCGCGATCGCCACCACTTCCAGCGCCAGCATCAGCGGCGCCGCCTGCCGCGTGCCGAGGCCGATGGAGGCCAGCGGCACGAAGATCAGCGCCGCGCCGAAGCCGGAGAAGCCGCGCGCCAGGCCGCCCGCGATCGCCGCCGCCAGCAGCCAGGTGAGGGCCGCGCCCTGCGGCAGGTCGGAGAAGAGGTCCATCGGGGTGCATCCTCGCCCGCCATGCCGCGCCCGGAAAGTCCCGCATCCCCCGCGCGCGCGGCCCGTTCGGGCCGCAGCGGAGAAGGAGACGCGCGGTGGACCTGAACACTATCCGGCACGGCATGGCGGTGGTGGGCGCGGACGGCCAGCCCCTCGGCACCGTCGATTATGCGGAGGCGAGTCGCATCAAGCTGCGCCGCAACGACCCCGGCGCCGGCGGGCAGCATCACTGGGTGCCGCAGGGCATGATCGACCGGGTGGAGGGCGACACCGTCCGCCTGACCATGCCGGCGGCGCAGGCCCGCAGCGCCTGGCTGGGCGAGGCCGCGGTGCAGTCGCCGCTCGGCGAGGGGCCGGTGGGCCTCGGCGACGAGCAGACCGGCACCGGCGGCCAGTCCATGGTGCATGCGCCGGAGACGCTGGAGACGACCGCGAGGGGCGAGCCCGGGCCGCGCCCGGACAAGCCGCTGCCCGATGCGCCCAGCCGCGACAAGGACCGCGACATGCGGCGCTGAGCGGCAGCGGGCCGGGAAGAGGCCGGGCGCCGGGCCGGCTGCTCTCCTCCCCCCGCCTGGACGCCCCCGCGCCGCCTTGGCACTCTCCGCGGCCTTCGGGCCCGGAGGGAACACCATGTCCAAGGTCATCATCAGCTGCGCCGTCACGGGGGCGATCCATACGCCCAGCATGTCGGACCACCTGCCCATCACCCCGCAGGAGATCGCCGAGCAGGCGATCGCCGCGGCCGAGGCCGGCGCCGCCATCCTCCACCTGCATGCCCGCGACCCGAATGACGGCCGCCCGACGCCGGACCCGGCGGTCTTCATGCAGTTCCTGCCGGTCATCAAGCAGTCCACCGACGCGGTGATCAACATCACCACCGGCGGCGGCCTCGGCATGACGGTGGACGAGCGGCTGGCGGCGCCGCTGCAGGCGAGCCCGGAGATGTGCTCGCTCAACATGGGCTCGATGAACTTCAACATCGCGCCCTCCGCGGCGCGGGTGAAGAAGTTCAAGTACGAGTGGGAGCGGCCCTACCTGGAGGGCACCACCAACTTCATCTTCCGCAACACCTTCCAGGACATCGAGCAGATCGTCGAGAAGCTGGGCAAGGGCCACGGCACGAAGTTCGAGTTCGAGTGCTACGACATCGGCCATCTCTACAACCTGGCGCATATGCTGGACCGCAAGGTGGTGGAGCCGCCGCTCTTCGTGCAGTCGATCTTCGGCATCCTGGGCGGCCTTGGCGCGGAGCCGCGCAACCTGCTCTTCATGCGGGAGACGGCGGATCGGCTCTTCGGCAAGGACTATGTCTGGTCCGTGCTGGCGGCGGGGCGCAACCAGATGCCCTTCACCACCATGGCCGGCATCCTCGGTGGCAATGTCCGCGTCGGGCTGGAGGACAGCCTCTGGCTCGGCAAGGGCGTGCAGGCGAAGAGCAATGCCGAGCAGGTCGCCAAGATCCGCCGCATCCTGGAGGATCTCAGCCTCGAGATCGCAACCCCCGCCGAGGCGCGCGAGATCCTGGCGCTGAAGGGCGGCGACCGGGTGAAGTTCTGAAGTTAGGCGGCCGGGCGCGGTCACGCCCGGCCGGACCGCCACCGCTCAGTTCGTGCCGAAGAAGCGGAACAGCCGCTGCAGCATGTCGCGGCCGTCGAGGCCTTCCGGCTCGCGCCCGGGCTCGGGTGGCGCCTCCCGTGCGAAGCGGGCCAGCGCGTCCTTCGTCCCGGCCAGGCGCAGCTCCACCGGCTCCGCCGTGCTGCTCTGGCCGGTGCCGCCGACGATCCGCACCAGGGCCGTTGGCGCGGCCAGCAACTCCTGCTCGGCGCGGGCCGCATCCTCGGCCCGCGGGGCGCAGACCACGCTGCGCCCCTCCAGCCCGCAGGGCATCTCGAAGAGCCGGTTGGGCGGGAAGCGGAGCTGCGCGGTGCCGGTCAGGGCGAGCAGGCCGCGCGTCGCGCCCTCGATCGTCAGATCGCGCGCGGTCACGGCGGGAACCAGCCGGCCGCGCCGGTCGATGACCTCCAGCGCCAGGCCGGGTGTGGCGCCGGAGGGGCGCTCCACCCACTCGCGGTGGCGCAGCACGCAGGCGGTGCGGTCCGTCATCCGGTCCTGCTGGCAGGCGAGGCGCCAGCTCCCGATATCCTCGGCCGGCTGGGCCGCGGCGGCCAGCGGCAGGGCAAGGACGAGGGCCAGGGTCGTGATGCGGGTCATGGACGGGACGATACCCTGCGGAAGGGAGGCGAGGCGATGACGCTTGTGCGGCTGCCGGACGGCACGGAGGTCCCGGCGCTCGGCCAGGGCACCTGGCATATGGGGGAGCGCGGCGCGGACCGGGCGAAGGAGGCGGCGGCGCTCCGCCTCGGCCTCGATCTCGGGATGACGCTGGTCGATACGGCGGAGATGTATGCCGAGGGCGGCGCCGAGGAGGTGGTGGCCGAGGCCATCGCCGGGCGGCGCGACGAGGTCTTCCTCGTCTCCAAGGTCTATCCCCACAATGCCGGGGGTCGGAAGCTGGAACAGGCCCTGGCCCGCAGCCTGAAGCGGCTGCGGGTCGAGACGCTCGACCTCTATTTGCTGCACTGGCGCGGCTCGATCCCGCTCGAGGAGACGGTCGAGGGCATGGAGCGGATGCGCGCGGCGGGGCGGATCCGGCGCTGGGGCGTCTCCAACCTCGATGTCGAGGACCTGCAGGAGATCGGCCCGGCGCTGCGGGACTGCGCGGCGGACCAGGTGCTCTACAATCTGGAGGCGCGGGGAATCGAGTTCGACCTGCTGCCCTTCTGCCGCCGGCATGGCCTACCGGTGATGGCCTATTCGCCGGTCGGGCAAGGCGGCGCGCTGCTGCGGCACGCGGCGCTGCAGCGGGTCGCCGCGCGGCATGGCGTGACGCCAGGACAGGCGGCGCTCGCCTGGACCCTGCGCGGGCCCGGGGTGATCAGCATCCCGAAGGCCGCCGACCCCGAGCATGTGCGGCAGAATGCGGCGGCGCGCGACATCGGTCTGACGGCCGAGGACGAGGCCGAACTCGACGCCGCCTTCCCGCCGCCGACGCGCAAGCGCTCCCTGGCGATGCTGTAGCGGCATGGCGCGGGTCCTGGGCTTCGCGCTGCTGCTCTTCGCGCTCGGCCTCGCGGCCTATGCCTCCTGGAGTGCCTGGGACGCGGCCGGCGAGGTGGAGATCGGCTTCCATGGCGTGGTGGCGATGCTGCTCGGCGCCGTCTTCACCCTGCTGCTGGCCGGCGGGCTGGTGGCGCTGATGCTGTTCAGCCGCCGCCGCGGCTATGACGACGAGGCGGCGGAGGGCATGCGGCGGCACCAAAGGGATTAGCAGCGCGCCGTCAGAAACAACTGTGGCGTGCATCGACGCTCCGTGATCACGCGAGGATTGCGCGCCCGGGGAGGGATGCCGAGAGTTCCCGCTCAGCCTGCGACCGAAGCAGCAGGCGGGGAGGAATGCATGGCCCAGGAAAGCACAGTCCAGGAAAGCACCGTCCAGGACAGGCCGGATTTCGACGCCGTCGTCATCGGTGCCGGGTTCTCCGGCATCGGCGCGCTGAAGTCGCTGCGGGACAGGCTGGGCCTGAAGGTCCGGGTCTACGAGGCCGGCGAGACGGTGGGCGGCACCTGGTACTGGAACCGCTATCCCGGCGCCCGCTGCGATTCCGACAGCTATGTCTACTGCTTCACCTGGGACAAGCAGCTCCTGCAGGAGTGGGAGTGGTCGGAGCGCTATCCCGAGCAGCCGGAGATCCTCCGCTACCTCGAGCATGTGGCGAAGCGCCATGACCTGAAGCGCGACATGCGCTTCAACACGCGCGTCACCGGCGCCGAGTTCGACGAGGCGCGCGACCTCTGGACCGTGCATACCGACCAGGGAGAGGCCGTGACGACGCGCTTCCTGATCACCGCCGTCGGCACGCTGTCCACCCGCAACATCCCCAAGGTGCCGGGCCTCGATCGCTTCCAGGGCAAGTGGTACCACACCAGCAATTTTCCGAAGGGCGGCGTGGACTTCACCGGCAAGCGCGTGGCGGTCATCGGCACCGGCGCGACCGCGGTGCAGGCCATCCCGATGATCGCGCAGCAGGCCAGGCACCTGACCGTCTTCCAGCGCACCGCCAACTACTGTGTGCCGGCGCGCAACGGCAAGGTGGACCCGGACCTCGTGGCCAAGCGCAAGGCCGACTACGACGGCATCGTGCAGCGCATCCGCGAATCGCCCTTCGGCCAGGAGCACTGGCCGATGCAGAAATCCGTCTTCGACGTGCCGGCGGAGGAGCGCGAGAAGATCTTCGACGCCATGTGGGACCGCGGCGGCTTCGCCTTCTGGCTGGCGAACTTCCAGGACATGCTCTCGAATGCCGAGGCGAACGAGATCTGCGCCGACTACCTGCGCCGGCGCATCCGCCGCACGGTGAAGGACCCGGCGGTCGCGGAGCGGCTGATCCCGCGCAGCCACTACTACGGCACCAAGCGCCAGCCGCTCGACACCAACTACTACGAGACCTTCAACAAGGACAACGTGCTGCTGGTGGACGCCAAAACGGATGGCGAGATCGAGCGGATCACGGAGACCGGCATCCGCGCCGGCGGCAAGGACTACCCGCTCGACATCGTCGTCTTCGCCACCGGCTTCGACGCCATGACCGGCCCGCTCACCTCGCTCAACCTGCGCGGCCGCGGCGGGAAGACGCTGCAGGAAGCCTGGGCCGACGGGCCGCACACCTATCTCGGCATCGCGGTCGCGGGCTTCCCCAACCTCTTCACCATCACCGGGCCGCAGAGCCCCTCCGTGCTGACCAACATGCCGGTGGCGATCGAGCAGCATATCGAGTGGATCACCGACTGCATCGCCACGATGCGCGAGCAGGGCCGCAAGCGGATCGAGGCCGAGCCCGCGGCGCAGGAGGCCTGGGTGCACCACGTGAACGAGACGATCAGCGGGACGCTCTTCCCGACCGCCAATTCCTGGTACATGGGCGCCAATATCCCGGGCAAGCCGCGCACTTTCCTGCCCTATCTCGATCCGGCGGGCGTCGGCGGCTACCGCAAGCGCTGCGAGGAGATCGCGGCCAAGGGCTACGAAGGCTTCGCGCTGGCCTGAGCGACCGGGGGGAATACCATGTACGAGAACGCCTACTACTCGCAGGAGGTCCACGGCCCCTACGAGGTGCACGACATCGGCGACCTGGTGCTGGAGGAGGGCGGCACCATCCGCGGCTGCAAGCTGGCCGTCGCCACGCATGGCCGGCTGAACGCCGCCAAGGACAATGCCATCCTGATCCCCACCTGGTATTCGGGGACCAACAAGATCATCGAGCAGGTGCTGATCGGGCCGGGCCGCGCGCTCGACCCCGAGAAATACTTCATCGTCATCGTCAACCAGATCGGCAATGGGCTCTCCTCCTCCCCGCACAACACGCCGGCGCCGGCGGGCATGGCGAATTTCCCGCGCGTGCGCATCGGCGACGATGTCCGCGCGCAGCATCGCCTGTTGACGCAGACCCTCGGGATCGAGCGGCTGGCGCTCGTCGTCGGCGGGTCGATGGGCGCGCAGCAGACCTATGACTGGGCCGTGCGCTACCCCGACATGGTGCGCCGCGCCGCGCCCATCGCCGGCACCGCGCGCAACACCGTGCACGACTTCCTCTTCACCGAGACGCTGTGCGACGCCCTCACCTCCGACCCCGGCTTCGCCCGGGGCTTCTATGCCTCGCCCGACGACGTGCGGGATGGCCTGCTGCGCCAGGCCAAGATGTGGGCGGTGATGGGCTGGAGCACCGAGTTCTTCCAGCAGGAGAGGCACAAGGCGCTCGGCTTCTCCTCCATGGAGGATTTCATCGTCAACTTCATGTACGCCTATTTCCGGGTGATGGACCCCAACGACCTGCTCTGCATGGCGTGGAAATGGCAGCGCGGCGATGTCAGCCGCATGACGGGCGGCGACCTGCGCGCCGCGCTCGGGCGCATCAGGGCGAAGACCTTCGTCATCCCCATGTCCTCCGACATGTTCTTCCCGCCCGCCGACTGCCAGGCGGAGTGGCGGCTAATCCCGGATGCGGAGTTCCGCCCGGTCGAGACCATCGACGGCCATCTCGCGCTGTTCGGCGCGGATGCGAATGCCATCGCGCAGATCGACCGGCACCTGCGCGACCTGCTGGCCGCGCCTGTGCCGTGAAGGTTCAGGCCATTACCTCGACCATGGGCTGGTTCACCATCCCGAGGTGCAGGCGCTTCGCCGCGCCCGCCACCGCGACATCGAGGCCGGGGCGGGCATAGAACCGCCCGCGCACATGCAGGCAGGCGGCGATGCCGCGCAGGAAGGCCTCGGTCAATGACGGGTCGGGCGGCAGCGCCGTCTCCCAGAAGGCGTCCAGGCTGCCCTGCCAGGAGAGGCCGGGCACCTGGTAGATGGCCCGGCCCAGCGCCATGACCGGCCGCCCCAGCGCGATCGCCTGCACGCCGAGCGTGCTGTTGATGGTGACGACGCCGCGGCTCGCCAGGATCGCCGGATCCGCCGGCAGGGCGCCGTCCAGCAGGTGGACGCGGTCCGCGACGCCGGCCTCCGCCGCGATGCGGGCGAGGCGCGCGCCCCAGCCCTTCAGCCCGGGGTCCAGCGGGTGCACCTTCACCAGCAGCCGCCCCTCCGCCGGCGCGTAGCGCGCGAAGCTGTCCACCACCAGCCGCAGTGCCTGGTCATTGTCCCGGAAGTCGGAATAGGCGCGGAGGGAGTAGTCGTTCTCCATCTGCATGGCGCAACCGCAGATTGGGACGCGTGAGTCAAACATGCTGCAAAATCAGCAGCTTAGAAGATCGTAGGTCAAGTCGGCGTGTGCTAATCGCCTGCACATGACGGCTCCGAACCAAAGAAAAATAATGCGATCTTGATCACGTGTTCGGTAGTGGTTGCACGACGCAACACAGAACGAGCACGCACTCCGTGAGCAACGACCTCTTCAAGTTTCCCAAGAGACAAGCAAACAAGATCACCATCCAGAACGGCGCTGTCACTCTTACTCAGAGGAACGACGTGGCGTCTGCTACGTGGAGCTATCGCTTCACGCTCCCTGACGGCACCATTGAGCGCAGAAGTACCAGGACGAACGATCTACAGCAAGCTATCAAGATCGCCACTGATCGCTATCTGGAGGTTCAGTGGCGAGCTGAGAGAAAGCTTTCCTACAACCCGGTGACTTTTGCTCAGGCTGCCACCAGCTTGTTGGAACATCTCAAGCGAGAGCAGCAGCGTCAGTTCAAATCCAGCCGGCTGGTCCATATCCAGAAGTTGGAGACATACCTGATGCCGAGCATGGGCCACCTCGAACTCAGCCTGCTGGCCCCAAAAGACATCGACGATCTTATGCGGAGCTACGAGGACCAGTGGCTTCGCAACAAGGATATCAAGCGGCCCCGTGTGGTGGCTCGCAACCGCAAGGGCGAGCTGTACGACACTCCACGCGTCTACATGAGCAAGGGCACCAGCACCAAGCCGCCATCTGCTCTGTCTCGCAAGAGCTTTGAGGTCATCGTGCGCTGGGTAGTGGAGCATGCCGTGCGTCAGCGCATGCTGACCCGGGAAGAAATGCCACTCATCGAAGTCACTGCTGTCAAGGTGCCTCGGCGTGGAGCGTTTGACGAGGATGAGGAGACACGGCTGCTGAATCGCTTGGAGCAACGCATCAGCGAGGTCTCTGATCCCAACCACATCAGCTCCCGCCGCCTGCTGTGGCTGTGGACTCGCTTCCATCTGCTGACGGGATTGCGGCCAGGTGAAGAGTCCAAGGATCTTCGCTTCGTAGATGTCGAATTCAAAGGCAATGCCACGCCGCACTACATCCTACACGTGCGAAAGGGCAAACGCGGCAGCCGCAAGGTCATCGTCAGCACCGCTTTGCAGGAGGTCATGCGCCTGCTGCGCGAACACCACCCTGACTACAAGCCGACCGCCTATCTATGGGTTCGCCAGGATGGGACGAAGATCAACACGTTCAGGGACGTCTTCATGCAGGTGTTGGAGGAGCTTGGCATGCTGACGTGTGACGACGGCAAGAAACGCACGCCTTATTCGCTGCGGCACACGCATGTCACGCGGGCAATCATGCGTGGCGTCAACATCTCCGCGTTGGCAAAAAACCTGGGCACCTCGCCGCACCACATCACTGCAACCTACGATCATGCTTTGCACACGCAGCAGGTGGACTCGATCCTGGGCGGTAGCGGAGGGAAGTAAGGGGTTGCGAACATCGTTGTGCCTGACACGAGAGTTTCGATGAGGCAGAAAAATTTTCCCGGCACGCTTCCGCGCAGACCGAACGGTAATCCCTTGACCGGCATCACACGAACGGGTAGCTCATACAGCGCTCGCGGGTAACCGGAGTGGGCAATCATCTATAGAACCACGGCGCAGGGCCAGTAGTTCGACCGAAGGAGATTGCTTAGGCACAAGCGCTCGCGGGTAACCGGAGCAGGCGGTTAGTCCTCGGACCACGGCACGGGGCCAGTGGTTTGGCTAAAGGAGATCGCCTAATGAACGACGTGGAGAGAGAACCCGCAAACGCGGAGGATGTGGAATCCTCCGCACCCGCGCTGGCTTCAACCAGCGCTCCGGTGGCCAACGCGCCTCCCACCAACAATGTCCCGTCGACGACACTCGACGACTTCGGGCTGACCATTGAGGAGATCAGCGCTCCGACAGCCCGCCCTGTCCTGCCCCTCAACGCCGTCGAGGGCCAGCGGAAGTTGGTTTGCGACAGGTTAGAGCGTACTAAGCAGGACATCAACTCTGGCAAGGTTCAAAAGGGGCCTTCCGATTACCGACGGGATGGCGGCATCTTCAAGGTGGTGCCTAAGCTTGGGAACGTTCCGCTGCTCCCGGTTGCTGCTAACGGGAAGCGGCAGGGGATCCCTGCCGGGAAGACACTGAAGGAAGTTGCCGCAACTATTGACAGGATCAAGCAGGCGGTGGAGGCAGGTGCTTTGGACGAGCATTTCCCAGATGCCATGAGGCGTCGGGAGAAGGCCATTCAGAATAAGCTGAACTCGCAGAAGCGGAACAAGTCGGCGAGAATCGGCAATACTACCGAGGAAGGTGCGTAAGCCCAAACAGCAACACGCCTTCAGGCAACGGCCGAGTCTTGCGACAATGTGGAGCCCGGTGCGATATAATCGCACCGGGCATTCTGCATCATGCTGACGCAGCTAAGGGCTCGTCGCATTAGCGACGAGCCCTCTGAGCAGCCTGGAATGAGAAGCGGACGCTCCTCAGCGGTATTTAAGCCTTTGCCTTCTTGGCCACCACTCAAGGCGAAGGCCCGGTGTTTCCACCGGGCCTCACTTTCCGCCGTTGACGCTATTCGACCTCAAATTATGCCCCGAGCTTAGCCCCTCGGGGAGTGAGCGCGGCAGACAATGCGATTACCCGCACTGCCAAGGCATAGCGTCTATGTCACCGACGCGGCGGATCACCAGCAAGGAGTGCGGCGCTTCACCCGTTACGGGCAACTGTATCCGATCTATTTACTCGTCGCGTTCAGTCATGGAAAAACCCACTCGCCGGGGTTAGGAGCGAATGGATTTTTCGCACATTGGAGGATTCTGCCCTACACACGCGACGGAATCACGTGGGTATTTAGCCTGCGTCACATGGTGCGAAGTTTATTGGCTGCATTCTGCAGGATGACCGCGCTGTCGTGCAACGCTGCGATCACTGCCGCCAAAGCCTCTTCCTTGTGGAGCGATGTGTTCGTGCTGTCCTGCTGGGCTACAGCCTCATAGGTTTCAACGTCGTGAAACTCGATTGGCACTGGCACCTTCTGAAAGCCCGCTGCCTTGATCGCCCAGGCATGCAGCTTCACTGACAAGCGCCCTTGCTCGCTGTAGATCCGGAAGGCGTTCTCGCTGATGCCCTGGTACTGCGGCTTGTTGTTGGCGTGAAGGGTGGCGAGAAAATCTGCTACTACGTCCATGATGAGTTCTCCTCATTCTCAATCTCGTTGGCTGCTCGGAGATATTTAACTTGGAACAGCGAAAACGGGGCTCAGATAAAGGAAAAGGGCAGGCTTTTTGCCTGCCCCTGTAAGCCCCTGTAAGGGGTCGCTAGCTAGCTGCGGCGCGCAGTACGACGCACGGGTTGCTGGACGGTGCTGTTGCCCTCAGCGGGCGTCTCTTTGCCCTTGCGGCCCCTCCTTGCAGCAGCAGTGAGGAGCACCTCGTCCAACTCGCCTTGCTGGACTGCTTCAACGAGCAGGTCGTAAGTCGTGAGCAGATCCTCTTTCGTGCTGCCAGCTTCCACCGATCGGCCGCCGGGCAGTGGGAGAGGGGAGGTGCCGTACTGCACTGACGTGAGATACACGTTGCCGTTTTTGAACCACCACGGCCGAAAGCGCCGTTCGCGCGTTTCACCGCCAACTTTGCGCGTAGCAGTGAAGCGTGTGCCGTCAATCGCTGCCTGCACGCTGGCTTTCTGCTCCTGTAGTGCAGCAACCAGTTTGGCTCTCACTCGCATAGCTGCATCGCTGGCCGCAGTGCTGCGGGCAACATCGACAATCTTCAACTTCGAAAGCATGTAATTGCTCCGGTTCTTCACCAGCCCTGCGCTGGCCAAAGTAGCCGAAAGCCAGAGTGATCCCGGATCAACCAAAGAATATTGCCATTTCAGGAAGAAATCGGTAGACGGGAGTGATCAACGGCTTCGTCATGGCGCCAGTTAGCCCTACGGAGCACAACCAAATGATTTTGATCGTTGTCGAATATAACCGCCGATCGCAGGAGCTTTGCCTGGATTCTGTGCAGCTAGAAGAGCTGAGGAAGCTCATAGAGGCGCTTGGTCTTGAGATGGAGGTGCATGTACTAACTGATTGACGGAGGGCGCTACACGACCCTTGTAGGGGCGGCTAGGGCAATCCTAGCCGCCTTTCCTACGTCAGCTACCTACCTCTCTCATGCTACCACTGGTCGGCTAGCTGCCAGATGGTGGTCCAGCACGCAGAGCACTCAATGTCCTCAAGCCGAGCCTTCACAAGGGCCTGCAAGCGGGGATTAGCGACCAGCTGCTGCCTAACCTCTGCGAAGTAGGCGGCCCTCTCTCCCATTAGCTGCTGATGCGCTCGTTGAATGCGGGCGTCGATGTCCGTATCCGAGTGAGACGGTGGTGCCGTGATAACGGGAATTTCGAAAGTGATTTTCTTGTCGTCACCGAGGACGGCTTTGATCGCCGCTACATTCGCCTCATACAACTTCCGAGCTTTCTCGTCGTTGGCAAAGCGGTCTTCGGTTTCCAGCGAATCAGCGGCGCGCTGTAGCGCCTTGGTGATCACGGTTCTCTCGGCATGAAAGGCTATTTCAGCCGGACTGGTGGCCTTTTGGACGGCTGCCCCGACAGTGAGGTCACGACTAACTTCAGTGATGAAGTTGTTGACGGCAGCAATACCACGGTTCACGTTCTCCAGCGGTCCTGGCTGCGTCGGCTTTGAGGTCGCAGTAGCCTCCACCTTTTGACTCGCTGAGATAGCCGTGCGTACCCTCTGGACTGCTTCGTCTGGTTTATTGAAGACGATCTTCGCGGGGATACGAATTGTGGTGTATCCCTTGCCGCGCAGGTATTCATCGCGGCTTCTGTCCCTGGCCACAGCTTCGGGTGATGAATGGTATGCCGCGCCGTCGATCTCAATCACGAGCCACTCATTGGCGAGGAAATCCACCCGGTACGGTGGAATCTTGACCTGCAGGTTCAGAGACAGTCCAACTCCCGTTAGAATACCTTTTTCTGGGGTTAGCCCGAAGGCAGGGATCATCGCTTCGAGAAAAGCAGTTTCTGCCGGCGAGTCGCAGAACGGTAGGAAATAGGTCTTCCATTTTGGGTCCGCCTTCGTGGTCGTCCAGCGGAGCGCGTACCATTCTTGTGGCGGTGGCGCTGGCGGATTCCGTAGAGAATCGATAATCGTCCAGCCGAAGAACGCCGCTAGTATGAACAGGTATGGAAAGACGAACCCACCCAGGATGAGCAGCCCAGTGACAATAAGGCGGATCTTGATTGTCTTCTCAAGCATTTCACATCGCACCCGGCGCAAATACCGATGGGAATTATCCGGTTTGCATGGATAATCTGTTAATGCAAAGGCCGGAGGGGGACTTTGCCCGTCCTCCGCGTACCAAGAACATGGGTTTGCAGATCAGCTCGCCATTAGCTACTCGGCCCCGGTCGCTGCTTCATGCACAGCAGCAGTATGCCCGCCGCTACCATGCTGACGGCGATGTCGGGAGTGACCGCATCGAGTAGGTAGGCCACCAGGGCAGCGGCGATGATCGCCACTCCCTGGATGCTGCTCGACTGCTGTAGCCACGCCTTCATCAAACTCAGACGTCAAGCGCGCCGCTGTAGGTGCTGCGCGACTTCAGCAGCGCATAGCTCTGCGCCAGCGGGTTGCTGCCGTCGATCGTGTCCTGATAGGCGAAGCTCTCCGGTGTGGTGGTGAGAATGTCGCTGGGATTTGCCCACCGCGTAGCTGCATCTGCATAGGTCGCAAACATCACGTTGATCGTGCCGTGATCGCTGCTCATCATGAGCACACGGAGATATGCCTCAGGGTAGTCGTTCACACCGTCATTGTAATCCATCTGAAGTGCCATGCTTGTCTCCTTATCCGAAAACTTCGATTGCATCGACGCGAATGTGCCACTGAATGGTCTTGGCACTCTCGCCGGTGACTCTGGCGCGTAGTGCGCCGTTGGTAGTGTCTGCATCCCACGTGATGATCCACGTCAGCGATCCCGTGTTGAAAGTGTTGACGGTGGTGACTGCGCCGATCAGTGCTGTGGTCGCCGCCGTGGCGTCGCGTTTGATGCAGCCCACATATTCCCATGCCATGCGGTCGCCCTTGGAATCAGTGCGATGCGCGACGGCATATGCTTTGAAAAACCAGCAGGAGTTGGCGATCAACACCATGCGGTTGCTCAATGATGTCCAGGCAAACAACTCGGTCTGCGTGGCGTCTGAGGTGGAGTTGTAAACCTGCATGGTCAGTGTCTGACCGTTGGAATTTGCACCACCCAGAGCCAACGAGCTTGGCGCACGAGGCTTGCCGTTTTGATGGATGCCGATGGCGTATGTCTGGCTGTTATCGGTCGAGTTATTCCCCAGCGCGATGCTGTTTGAACTGTTTGCTGTAGCGGCACCCCCAATGGCCACACTGCTACCGGCTGACGCGCCAAGTCCGACTGCTGTGCCTGACGATGACTGAGCACCTGCACCGAGAGAAACGCCCGTGCCGACTGTGGCGCTCTTTCCGATAGCAACGCCGGAATATTTAAAGGTGCTTGATGCCGTACCAACGGTGATCTTGTTCCCGATGAGCACCATGTCGCCGTCGCTGGCACTGACATTGGTGTTGCCGTACATCGTCGTGCCGTTGCCGATAATGATGTTGCCAGCATTCAAGCTGCCGTTGGCGTAAGCCTGTGTGCCGTGCAGTGTGTTGCTGGAACCGATGATGATGCTCAGGTCCTGCAACCCATTCACCTGGTTGTTGGTGCCGAGCACGATGGCGTTCTGCGACTGAGATCCCGACAGCGCATCGCCGTCGCCGATCGTCAGGTTATTTCTCCCAGCGCCATATCTGAGACCGGTCGAAACAAGCGGAAGGAAGCCGCTGTTCATTTAAAAATCCCCGCCCTCAATCACAACATTAAATGGCTGCCCGGTGGCGACGTTAGTCCCCACTTTCACGCTGTAGCCAGCTGGCAGAATCAATCCCAGCGACACTGTGCCCGACCATGCTGGTGAGGTGGTGCTGGCGGTGGTGACGAGCACGGTAATCTCACGATAGAGCCGGTTGTTGGTGCCGTCAGACACGAAAATGGTGATGGTACCAGCAGCAGTGGTGACTGAGGCCGTGACGGTGATGCGTTCAACGCGACTGCCATTGGCGCCGGCAGTGAAGGCAGTGGTGAGAGTGCCCGTACCATCACGCGCCGTGTTCGCCGTGGTGACTGTGCTGAGAGCGATCTTTGGTGTCGCTACGAAAATCGGCGCTGTTGCCATGCGCTAGTCTCCTCAAAGGTAGCCGAGCGAGTACCACGTCAAACCGGTCGGGCTGCTTGAGCCAGAGCTTGATGGCGCGTCGGCGTTTACGAAGTTGGTGCCGTCATACTTAATGATCTGGCCGGTGGACGGCGTGGTGATCACCACGTCGGTAAGGCTGTCCAAATTGGTTGGAATTGTCGGCTTGCCGCTGAGGCTGCTGTAAGGCAGCTGACCCCAAGCGGTGTCGTATGCGGTGCTGGAATTCTTCAGCAGTACGTCGCCGGCATTGCCGCCAGCCGCTACGCCAGGACCAGTCGCGCCGGTGGCTCCCGTTGCACCAGTTGCACCGGTCGCACCTGTTGGCCCTTGAATGCCTTGGGTACCGGGAATGCCTTGCGGCCCTTGTGGGCCGATGTCGCCCTGCGGACCAGTTGCGCCAGTAGCACCTGCGGGGCCGGTCGCACCGACTGGTCCTTGAATGCCTTGGGCGCCGGTATCGCCTTTGTCCCCTTTGGGTCCTGTCGCGCCAACTGCTCCCGTTGCTCCGGTCGCACCAGCTGGTCCTTGAATGCCTTGGGGCCCAACGTCTCCGGTGTCGCCTTTGTCCCCTTTGGGTCCTGTCGCGCCAACTGCTCCCGTTGCTCCGGTCGCACCAGCTGGACCTTGAATGCCTTGGGCGCCGGTATCGCCTTTGTCACCCTTGGGGCCAGTTGCACCTGTCGCACCAGCTGGTCCAGTTGCGCCAGTGGCACCTGTCAGCCCTTGAATGCCTTGCGCTCCGGTATCGCCCTTGGCACCGGTTGCTCCCGTTGCACCAGTAGCGCCTACTGGCCCTTGAGGGCCGACATCGCCTTGGTCACCTTTGGGGCCAGTAGCGCCGGTCGCGCCAGTGTCGCCTTTGGGCCCCTGGATGCCTTGGATGCCCTGAGGACCAACATCGCCAGTATCGCCCTTGTCCCCTTTGAGACCTTGGATGCCTTGTGCGCCGGTATCACCCGGATCGCCTTTGTCGCCCTTTGGCCCTTGAGGGCCGGTATCGCCTTTGGGGGCGATCACAGGCAGCGAAGCGACTTGCAGCACGCGCTTGATGGTGTTCGGGTTTTCCTCAACCCGAAGCACCTGATTGGAGATATTCTCCTCAACGACGAGAACAGTTTTTGTCATCGTGTGACGCTCCCCTCGATGAAGCAGGCGCCACCCATGAAGCGAAACACACCGCCGCTCACTGCCAGCTTGAGATCGTAAACAGCACGGCA
This sequence comes from Paracraurococcus lichenis, assembly GCF_030657435.1. Lineage (GTDB taxonomy): Bacteria > Pseudomonadota > Alphaproteobacteria > Acetobacterales > Acetobacteraceae > Paracraurococcus > Paracraurococcus lichenis. The sequence goes on from NZ_JAUTWS010000023.1 coordinate 90,030, forward strand.
AGGCGGCAGCGTTGCTGTATCCTCATCGGCAATCATCAGCGTGATCGTGCCCTCAGTGCCGCCAAGGATGATCCTGCCATTCTCAGTGGTGAGCGTGATCAGTGGCACTGCGTCGGTAATGCGATGACGAATATGCATGGCGGCCGTGTACCCGGTGAGATCCACAGGGGTGAGAACCTCATTCTCTTCGTCGCAGATTTTTCCCTGCCAGGTGAATGTGTCGCCCTGAATGATGGTGAGATCATACGGCTCGACGTCTTGAATTTGGGTCATGCGACCTCCTGCATAATCGATGTCAGATAGCGAGAAGCTCCGCAGCGCGATCAGCGGTTAGCAAGCCGGCAGCCTTGATGGCATTCACGCCCTCGATCGTCTGCTGATCGGTGAGATCGACATAGGTGGCAGCGGACAACTTGAGCAGCCACACCAATACGGAGGCATTGCTCTGCGCCGCTGTGGCGATCGCTGCGCTCTCTTCCGTGCTGAGGCGATTCATGAACTCAAGCCCGGTGAGACGGGTTTTCGGGAAATGCCAACCCGCCGGGTATTGTTGAGCGAACACGTCCTTCAGCTCATCCTCATTGATGATGCGAGTGGCAAAGCCGCCTGCTTCCACGAAGGCGGTATAGCTCTCATCAGTAACAGGCACGTACTGCGCGGCAGCGCTGCTGTAGACGCGATCGGCATCTGAACCCACGATCCAGAACCACTTGTCGGGTGAGTGATTCATCATGCGTACTGACCTCCAGTGTAAAGCGTGCCGCCCCCAGTGCCAGGAAAGTAACCGGTTCCACCGCCGGCGGTATTGCAGACAGAATTGAAGTACATGAGATAACGCACGCCGGTTGCAGTGCCGCTGTAGCTGAATGACCCGGCCACGATGTTGCTGTTGTAATATCCGCAAACGAAGGCTGTGGAGAAATTCGGAGTATTGGTGACAGTGCAGCTTGAGTTAGAAAGATAGATGCTGCCCGAGTTTTCCGCGTATGCAAAACACGGCGCACCACCGATGATCTCGAAACTCGCTGCGCCGTAATCTGACCTGAGTGCGTCGATTTGCCCGGTGCTGTCGGCATAAAGATGTGCCGTGCCGCAGGAGTTAAACCGCACATTGTCGTAATAGATGGATGTGCCTTTATTGGCCCTGAGCGCGCAACCAGTACCACCAGTTGGTGACCCTGTCGCTTGAAGCGTGAGCGAGGAGATCCAAATCTGACCACCAAAGGTGAAGTTGAAGCAGTTGCCTTGCGACACGGTGATAACGGCACTTGGAGCGTAGCCTGAGTTACCGGCGATGAAGACGCGCCTTGCATTCATGGGCTTGTAGGTGGACGTGATACCTGCGGAATAATACCCGTTTCTCACCCAGATATAGACATCAAAGAATGCGCAGTCGTAGTTCGCGCAGATCATGTCCCAGGCTTTTTGCAGGGTATATAGCGGCGCAGCCGATGTTCCAGGGTTGGTGTCATTCCCCGACGTGGCGTCCACGTAGATGTAGAGCGAGGTAGTGAGCACGGTGCGTCCGCCGGAAGACGAGCCAGATCCAGAACCAGATCCCGCAAGGGTCTGAATGGCGGTCAGCAGCTGATTCTGCTTCGTCTTGTCGGGTGTGATGCCGGCCGCTGTGAGCACATTGAGGATTTCAGCCTGCTGTGCATTCAGCCAATCTGCCGTAACCACGGTACCGGCAATACCCAGTGCAGGATTGCCGTCAGTGAACCAACCAGGCGTCCCAGCGGCGCCCGGCGTGGGCATCACTGAGACGGCGGTCGATGAATCAATTTTATGGACCATACAGGCGCCTCGCGTATCAGGATGGAAGGGTTATTCCGGCTATTTACCTGATCTACGCGAAACGGCTGTGTGTGCTTATGTGTAGCTGAAGACCGGACGTGTATGCGCAGGAGCAATGCGTGTGAGTTCGCAAACCAGCACGTCATTGCCGAAACTGGTGAGTGGCTCACCTGCTGTGCTGCTGCCTGCTGTGAAGTGGCGGATGTTCAGCAGTGCGGCGTTGATGCGCATCACGAACTGCATGCCTTCGGCCATAAGCGGCTGACCGGCACGCATTGCACCAGCGCGGCTGGGCTCATATTCAGTGATGGTGATGGGATAACCCAGCGCAGCCGCGATATCGATGAAATGCTGAAGGGATTGGCCGCCACTGTCGATGAAGCGTGCCACCACCTGTGCGCGACGAGCTTGCAGTGTCGGTGCTGGCCCTTGGCACTCGTCGGGCAGTCCGAGGCTCGCTTCCCACTCGGGCAACAGCTCAATCGTGCTGCTGGGGAAGGTATCAACGAGGAGGTTGCCTGCGCTGTGACTGTTGGTCACGTAAACTGGTACCAGTGCCGCGGCCGTGCGAGTGAGGTTGCTCTCAGTCTCCTTCGGCCAAGCTTTGCCGGTGGGAAGGAGATTGAGGAAGGCTTGAGCGAACTGCTCAGCAGTGTAGGTGGGGATCGAAGCCATCAGCTGAAGCTCACAGTGCCAACGCTAGGAAGCGAGCCAACTGCGATGTTCACAGGGGCAGCAGGGGATGACAGAGTGAAGTGATCAACGCCAGTCACACGGGCGATCGCCGACGTGATGGCAGAGGGGTAAATCGTCGTACCCAGTGGCGAGCCGATGTTGACGAACAGCTCTGCTAGCTCGGCCTTCACCGCATCCTGATTGGCCAGGGAGTTGGGGCTGAAGTTGGCGATGCTGATATTGATCGGCTGCGGGGTAGGGGCGCAGACGTAGACCAGTGCGGTGGCAGGGCGAAGCGGGTTGATGGCATTGGCCACAGTCAGCTGATCACCGGTTGCTGCGGTGGCGCGCTTCTCGAGAGTGGCCACACCATTGCTGCCCTGTGGGTAACCCGCGTTGAGCGCCTGCGCGTTGTCCAGCATGACGTACAACACCACGCTGCCGTTGCCCGCCCCATTGGGATTACACCATGCACGGGTTACACCTGGCACTGCCAGTGCCCAATTGATGTAGTCGGTCGCTGCACCGCCTTGCGGAGGGGAGGCATATTTGAGGAGCATGCGCGTGCGGAGTGCATCGTCATCCTCCACGTCGGCACCGCCTGTGAGATCCGTGCTCGCTGTGCCAGCACTGGTAATCCCAGCGATGGGGTTAGCCAGGGTGACGGCGACACCGATATTGGCATTGCCCGTAGAACCAGCCTCCACAGCGCTGACAGTCGCATCCACACTGCCGGAGCTACCAACCGCAACCGAGGCGGTCGTCGTGTAGGTAACACCGTCTGCGCGGGTCACTACGCTGCCCGCTGGTATCACTGTTCCAGCTACCCCGGCGAATGTGACCTTGCCCTGTGCGTATGTTGCAGGGGTCCGTAAGACGCCTTTGAGCGCTGCCCATGCATCGAGGAATTCACCGGTTGCAGTGAACGGCACGCTCTGCTTTGCGATCCAATCGAGATAGCCGAAGTGCAAATGAGAGAAGCCAGCTTGCGTGGTGGCGAGTGTGCCGAGCACTGAGTTGCGAAGCGGCGTACCAGTGGGCAGTGCGTTGGCGATTTCTTGCAACGCCTGTCGCTGCAAATCCGTCAGAGACGGGCGATAGAAGGGCATATGGGTACCTCACTGTGAGTGTCGTCCCATATTTACCGAGAGATGCCCAAACCAACGTCTGGTCAGACCTCCACGAGGGTGCCAAGCTTCAGACATGATGACAGCTGATTTTCGAAGTATATCCGCCAAACAAGTGGGCGAGCTACTTTTTATTGGGGCGAAGGAGGCAGCGAAGCGGTCGCGGGAGCAAGCAGGGACGTTTGGCGAGAACATCGAAGCAATGACGGCTGTAACGCTTTGTGTTACTGTCGCCGAAGCGGTGATAAATGAACTCTGCCACTGGTTCGAATTCCATCGATATCGTTTACCCTTTGAGGCTACCCTCGAATTGCCACAGGATTTCGATCGGTTGGAACTCCGGCAGAAATGGCAGCTATTTCCCATCGTGGTCCGTCAGCGCTCTTTCGACCGTAGCACCGAGCCATGGCAAAGCTTTGATGCCCTTATTGAGCTTCGTAATTACGTAGTGCATCCAAAGCGCCGAGCGCCACCGAAGAAAGCGGCCGGTGTTATTGTATCAAAGTTGAAGACAAGGGACTTCGGTCACGAGGTGGCACGATGGGCATGCACTACCATGTTTGATATGATCAGAGAGATGACCAGACTGATTGAACCTCCGCCGGAGTGGATTGGCATTTTTTGGCGCTGGACCCCTACGTACTTCCCGCCTGGCTTGTCAACTCCCGGAAATCCAGAAGGTCCTGCCTAAGCCGGCCACGTCCAGCTAAAACGGAAGGGCCTGGACTTCGTGTTGTCAGGCTTGGTGATGGTGATGTCGATGCTCAGCATATTGGACGAGAGCCACTGAGTCCTGACGTCGATGGCGGTGGCAATGCCGTCCTCGATCAGCCATTCCAATGCCTCTTTGCAGTAGTCCTTGGCTTGCAGGAGGATGGGCGTCTGCCCCACCTTCTTTGCTCGGTTCAGCTGCCATAGACGGCTGCCAATCGGGCTATCTCTGTAAGTGTCACCCCACCAGCCGCGCCGGTCTGTGGTGCCGTCTGTGGGCTTGTAGTCGGGTGTAGCGATGCGGTCGGTGAAGAGGCTCACCATGATGGCGCTGTTGAGCGCTGCATCTTGGGCGATGTCACCAGCTTCGAATAGCCAATCACCCGCGGCGTTCTCCAAACTCCATTCGATTTTGATGTCGGACATGACGTCTCCTTATGGCTTGGGTGCGCCGCTCAGGCCATTGCCCGGCTGTGTGTTTTGATGAACGTGCTGCTTCAGCGAGATCGTAGCTGCCTTCACGTCGCCGCCCGTGCTCACCACATCACCTGCGACTGTCAGCTTGCCACTCATCGTGACCTCTGGCGTCGTGATGTTCACCTTGGTGGCCGCTGTGATGTTGACCTCGCCGGCTTTCACCTGGATGACGGTGCCTTCGAGGTTGTAGATCCTCACCTCGTTGGTCACCATGTTCTTGGGACGTGAGCCTTGGTGGTTGCTGGCCACGATGATGCCGTTGGAATTGTCGCCACTGACATTCACCACCACCACATCGCTGCCGACAGGCAAAGCGCTGGCGAAGCCGTAAGTCTGCATGGAGTTGCGATCGCCAACCTCAAGCGGGTTGAAGCGAGCCTGCACGCGCTGAATGACGCCCTTCTCGATGGTGGTTGCGGTCGTCTTTGCCAACCGGATGACGTTCTGCACTCGGCGGAAGATGCGTGTGAGATCCTGCATTATTGCTGGCTCCCTTGCTGTAGAGCCTGCGTGCGATCCCAATCGTAAGGGCTGAGCGTTGTAGGCTGGATGGAGAAGGCTTCTGGCGGCATGAGCACCATGTCAGCGGTGGTGCCAGTGGTCATGCCCCGCGAGTAGGTGACCTCACTGAGCACCCACTTCTTCTTGCTGAGGTACAAGGTGGGAATGTCCATGGCAACGAGCGTGTTGGGCTGCCATAGCCTGCCATCGACATCGCGCCAGCTGTCCACGGTGACGCGTGCTGCCTGACTGCGACCCCAGCGACGATTGTTCTCCCAATCAGCACGTGCCTGTGAGAGGGATTGGCCGTTCTGAAACTGCTCGCCGACGATGATCATTGGCCGATAGCGCGGAGTGCCAACGTCCCTAGAGGTAGCGACCGCAAAGCCCGCACCGCTGTTCAAGCTCTGTCGCACATCGCCGGTCGTGTCCACAGTGGTAGGCACCACGATGTAATGGCTGTATCGCTGATCCATGCAGAAGGCTGCACCGGCCGACTGGATGTTGATGCCTTCTGTTACACCGCGCACTTCACCTGCATGCTTGCCGATGCGAGAGATAACAAGGTTGCCGTCCACGTCATCATACAGCAGCACGCCTACAGATCGTGCCACGCGTTCGAGAATCTCATATGGCGTCTCGCCGAGGTTGACGCTGAAGGTCTCAAACTTGATCGGCTCAACGCCAACCTGTGCGGTGAGATCGGTGACTTGGATGCCGAAGGGCTTGCAGAGCTGCTGGGCGAGTGACACGAAGGTAGCGCCGTTGATCTGCCCGCCGAATGCCTGGATGTCAGCGCTGCAATCCATCAAGTCCTGGCACTTGCTACGACCGCTGATCCGGATGGTATGCTGATGGGCATTGAAGCTCGGCGTCACGCGATCGATGTAGCCCGTGAGCACCAGCGTACTGCCGATTTTCACTTCGCATCGCATGCCGGGCTGGAACACCACGCTCATGCTGCCGGGGTATTTCTCGGTAGCTACGATATCAAAATCACTGGGGAAGCGCTCAACGCCTCGCGTGAGCCTGATTTCCTGCCAACCAGATACGATTTGTCCGTTCGCCGTGATGCTGAGATCGTCTTGCTTTGCCATCACGTATTTACCGCGTTCAGCTGCTCAATGCCGAGAAGGTGGTGGGCATCATCAGCGGGTGCGGCGTGTCTACGCGCTGCGCTAGCTCTTCCGCTCGGTCTGCATCCTCATACAGCGAGTACGCGATCACGAGGCTAGGCAGCGGCGCTGCGCGGGTGATGGCGATCACCTCGGGCAGATTGATTGCGCGACTCTGAAGATCATTGCTGACCGCAGTGCGGAGATCGCGTAACGCGCTGTAGGCTGTGTCGTCGCCTAGGTCGCCTGCAATTTGGATCTCTCTGTCATACAGGGGCAGCAAGCGATGCAGCATGTCCTGTGCTTCACTGCTGCTCACGGGTGTGTACAGGGAAACTGCTGTAGCCAAGCTAGCCAGTGCAGCACGTCGGCACAGGGCCGATGTCGCTGTGATGGCAGTGTGCTTGGCCTTCGCTGTCGGTGATGCCGAGACGATTGGCCCCTGCGTTTGGTTGGCAGTGAGGCCGTACTGCGCGAGGTTGATCAGCAAGCGGATCTGATCGGCCGGGTCAGCAGCGGCGAGCCGCAGCGTTTCGGTGAGATCCTGTACGGACGCGGCGATGTCTTCGATGACGCTCATAGGCTACCTACCAAATTCGAAACTGTTGATCCCGCGCGAGTGACAGTGTCACGGAGACGCGTTGCACCTTCGAGTGCATGGCTGACACCGTTCTCGGTACGCTGCACCATGGCCAGCCCACTGCTGACCTCAGTGACCGCACCCTGAGCGCTGTTGATGATGCGATTGAAGCGACCAAAGGCGCCGCTGGGCACGCCCAGCGCAGTAGCGAAGCCCTGCACGGCACCAAGCGCCTGCCGCGCATCGCCTACCGTTCTTTGCACCGCGTCAACATAGCCCTGCGCTGTCTCGCGCACGCTCTGCACGGCCGCCAGTCCATCGCCCACGATGTCCTTCACCCCGTCCAGGAAGCTGCCAGAGGCCGCACCATTGGTGTTGAGCACGGCATCGGTGATGGCGCTGAGGGTGGAAGTCTTGGCGACCGGCCACAGGCTGGTGGAGCTTTCCTCCTGTGTGACCAAAAAGACCAGGCTGAAACCAACGACGTTGCTGCCGCTCTCCTTGGCCTCGCTGAAGCCGCTGGCCACGAGGCTGACAGTCTTTGAACCCAGGCGGGGATGAACGAACTCCCCAGGACCGGACTGCTCGCAAGCACGCTTGATGGATTCAAATTTGGATTTGACGTCGTCGCCCTGGACGAAGCCAACCACCGTGAATTCCTCAAGGCCCTTGCCGAGATCCTCGACCCAGGGGGTGTCCCGGAACGGGTACTCATGCACGGCCACACGGCGGCCTGCCTTGGTGCCGATGCTCTCGACGATGAAGGGAACACCGCGCCAGGAAGCAGCCTGGAGATCGTTGTACCAGATGGGGGTGAAAACCACGGGATGCTCCTTATGCAGTTACGAATGAGGGCATGCCCATGGACACCAGAGGCGGACCACCGAAGGCATCGCCTGTGCTCGTGGCACTTGCCAGCATGCCTTGCGGCGCGTTGGCGAAGTTGATGCCTACCTGGATGTTGCCGTTGACGTCGCGGATGTTGCCCTGCGGTGCTGTGACCGCTGAGACGTTCTGCGGCTTCTCAGGGGCGGGTTGGGGTGCCGGGGCAGCTGGTTGCTCTTGCTGGCGTTGGCGCTGCCGCTGGAGAATCTTCTCAGCCTGCTGACCGCGAGCTTCGTCCTCGTTCCGGTTGCCGTGCCTTTCAAAATGCTGGCTGTAGCCTTTGCCGATGTCAGCAGCCGTAGTCCCGGCTCGTGCCTTGTCAGCTGCCGCCTTTTCCGCGCCGTTCCTCTCCTGCATGAAGAAGTCCAGCTGCTGATCGAGGGTGCCGCTTGAGGGCATGTAGCCGTATTGCCGCATGAAGGCGGCAGCACGATCACCGCGCCATTGGAACAAGCCGTGTGCGCCTGCACCGCCACCAGCCGTGTTGGTGGCTGCGGTATTGCCGCCGCTCTCCGCCATGACATTGGATGTGACGCCCGCTGCCTCCTCATCGCTGAGGCCGCGTGCCTTGAGGCCGTCGTACACTCTGTTCTCAGCAATGGTGGGGCCATGTAGACCCAACCTGCGCAGCTCGTCGGCTTCACCAGCGTTGGTAGTGCTAGGCCGCATGATCGCGCCGAAAGTCGTGATACCGGCTATGGGCGGCAGGAAGCGCAAGAGGCCACCTGCTGCGGCGGCAGCGCCGCCCGCTACTGCACCGCCACCCGCCGCGGCTGCTGCACCACTTCCCACACCTGCTGCGGCGCCTGCTGCGCCTGCTACTGCTGCCGCGCCACCACCGACGATGCCAGCGACAGCACGGCCGAGGGCCACGACGTTGGCCATCACGCCAAAGAACTTGGCTCCGAGCCAGAGGGCGAAGAAGGCTTCCGCCGCTGTCTGCCAGCCGCCGATCTTCTGCGCGATGTCATCTGCCTTGGTGAAGAATGCGCCGGCTTGCTCAGTGATCTTCTTGAAGTCGATCTCGCCGACCCACTTTGCGAAGCTCTCAACGTATTCGTTGACCTTCGTAGCCATCCACTCGCGGTTTTTGGCGATCCAGGTAGCCAGCTGGGTGATCATAGGGCTGAGCGTGGGACCGAGCTTCTCAGCGATGCTCCAGCCCAAACCCTCAACGCTCATAGCCAATTCTGTTTGCGCTTGGCGGAGGCGATCTGCCTGCTTGACGCCTTCCTCGTTGACGGTGCCATATTTGGCAGCCATCTGCTGGTATTCGCGGATGCCGGCAGCACCTCGCTTCAGGAAGGGGAGTAGACGTTCAGCTGCACCACCAAAAAGCTGGGTAGCGACCTGAGCTTGGATGGTTGGATGCTTGATGCGTGCGATGCTATCAGCTACCTGCTCGAACACCTCAGTGCCGCTCTTGGCTTCAAAGCCGCTGCGCCGGATGTTGATGCCTAGCAGATTGAACAGGCGCGCAGCGTCTGGTGCACGCCCTGCAATCGCATCCTGCATGAGATCGCCCAAGTGGGTGAGACCGGATGCAAGATCCTCACCGCTGGCACCGGCCAGTCGTGCTGCACCTTGCAGGGTGTGCAAGTTGGCAGCGCTCGTGCCCATGCGGGCGCTGGTGTTCTGAAGCTGAGTGCCGAAGTCAGCCCAGTTGCTCACTAACTTATAGAGGCCGGCAACGCTGGCAGCGCTTGTGATCGCACCCAGCGGGCCTACTGCGCTGATGAGGGAGCGTGCAAAGCTGGCAGCATGGCCGACAGCCCCTTTCAATGCTCCGCTGAGCTTGTTCAGCCCAGAGACATTGGCAAACTTCTCCATGCTGGCACGCATCT
>NZ_JAUTWS010000230.1 GCF_030657435.1 Paracraurococcus lichenis
GGTTGTCCTGGTTCGGAACTACCGGGACGGAGATGGGCTCGAACCTGGAAGCCGCCTTGCCGAGGGGCTGCCCGAGGAGGCGAAACGTGTAGTCGACAGCGGCATGCATCGTCGCTGCGGCCGGGCGGCGCGTTCGGCCTGGGTGCCATCGGCGCCAAGCTCCACCTTTCGCCCTCTGCCACACCTGGGCGCGGGCCCGACTGCCCGGCAATGGCCGTCCATTTGCTGATGAACGTCCCCTTGACGGGGAGACGCCGCATGTGAGGCGCAGCAGATGCGCTGGAGCCGGGCGACGGTGCAGCCCTTCCTCGACGTCCGCACGGCGGTTCTGAACGGCACGCTCGAGGCTGCCTTCCGGCAGCGCTACCCGGGCGTTCGTCCCCCCGCCGGTCAGCAGCACGCCATGGCAAAAGCAGCCTGATCAGCCCCCACGACATTGCATGCTCTCCGCGCCGAGCGACACCGGCAGTCTCTCCAGGCTCCGCGCTGCTGCGTGCAAGGACGGGCGCAGGCCGAGGGAGGCCAGCGTCACCAGCTCAATCACCGTCAAGAACAGCGGCTCGCACGAGTACTGCCGCTGCCAGTGCGTTACGAACACCACGTCGATCCACTCGCTCGGAAGGGCGTGCTCCAGCGCGATCCGCACCATCACGCTCACCGGCGCGCGCTGCTCAAAACGCTCGAGGACAGAGGTCCGCATGGCGCCGCTCCCGTTCCTGCCTGCAATCGCAAGCCGAAAGAAAGTCACGCCTCAACACCCTGAAAGGTGTGGGGCTAAATTCCGATACGGATTTCAACCCGGCGGCTTTGGGTGGGTGTGTCGGCGTAAGGTGCCGTGCCACCAGACTCAAATCGGACCCTATCAGATGATACGCCTGCCATGATGAGGGCGTCGGCTACGGCACGAGCCCTTGCCTCGGCGAGCGCGCGATTCGCTGCTGGCACGCCAGCAGGACTCGTAAATCCGACAACGCGGACAGGTTGGAGTGGGTAACGTTTAGCTAACTGAGCGGCATTTGCGACGACCGTTTGACCTACGACATCAAGCGTCGCGTCGTCTCCGGCGAAAAATACAACCGGCAGCGGCTGATCTTTGGGGACGAACAGAGAGCAGCCCGGAAAGCAGAGACCTACGCCGGAAAATGCCATCATACTGAGACGTCTGCGCTGCATGTGCCCAGCTCCATTTTGACCTGTTTCTTCTAATATGCACCACGCGTTTCGGTTACAAGATGGCCACCTCGGCACAGCCGTCGATACCCCCGCTTCGAGACTTTTGGATGGAGACAAGGCTGGCCCAAGCGCAGCCACGCCCCGCCACTATTTGTGTTTACCCACATGCTAGTCGTCGAACCCGAAAGGCGTCGCGTGGTTCGGATGTCAGTCGCGAGCAGCTGGAGGATCTTCCAAGCTTCGCTAGCGATGGCACGCGTAAGCTGACCCCATCTGCAGCAGATAGAAAGAGATCAACACCATGTCGAACCCGGACAACCTCAAGGAAGTTTACGCCGAGGAGATGAAGGATCTCTGGTCGGCGAACGACCAGATGGCGCGCGCTGTTCAGGTGATGGCGGGCAAAGCCCATGATCCGAAGCTGAAGCAGACACTCGAGAGTTCAGTCGAGGGTATCAACAAGCACCGTGATACGCTGAAGACGCTGTTGCGAGAAGCCGGTGCTGACGTGGCAAAGGAGCACTGCCAGGGCATGGAAGGCTTGGTGAGAGAGGCTGTCAAGCATACCGGAGACGATGCGCCTAAGAAGGACGAGCTGCTCGACGCCGAGATCATTGCCCAGTACCAACGCATGTCCCACTACGGAATTGCCGGGTTCGGCACTGCCGGGGCCTATGCTCAAGCTCTTGGCATGCAGGATCATGTCGGCAAGCTGAAGGAGATCGTCGCCGACATTTACAAGGCTGACGAGTATGCCAGCACGCTTGGCGAAAAGCTCGCGCAGGTAGCTTCGAAGCAATAAGTTGCGGACCTGATACCTGGGAACCTCAGCCAGCTTGAGAAGGCGGTAGGGCATCGGCGACGCCTGCAACGCGACAGTAGCGAGGCGCGGCAGCATGGCGGCCAGGTCGTAACGGCGGTTGAAGCGGTACTGAAACTCGGCGAAGGTTCGGGGCATTGCCCCGAACCGGCACGTGCTTCGGCGCGATCGAGCGATAGGTGCTGGTGCTCGCGGCCTTCATGTTGCCCAGCGCCGCGTTCACCCACTTGAAGGCCGGTGTGCGTACCGCCTGAGCGCCCGAGCCGGTCCTGATGACCGTGTGCCGGCACCCCGTCTTGGTCATGGCGACGAAGCAGGGCAGACCGTCGCTGATCACCTCGCAGGTCCGCTCCAGGCCGCGCTTGGCAAAGTCCTCGACGGCGCGGCTGCAGAAGCTCGGCACTCGGCACATTTTCAGTCGCACCGGCTTGCCCTCCGGCGTGGTCTCGACCGCAGCCAGGAAGGGCGTCTTGCCGGGCGAGCCACGGCCGCGCTTGCCGCCGAGATAGGCGTTATCGAGTTCAACCCGGCCCGTGAGCTGCCGCTTGGCATCGCGCTCCAGCATCACTTGCCCGAGCTTGTGCTTGATGGGTATCCATACGGCCAAGGCCGCGGGTGGCCGAGGATAGCGTGTGGGCGGCGTTCACCGGTTCCGGTCGTAGCTGAGGTCTTCGGGGGTGCTGATTCTGGGAGGTCCGTGGATCAGGTTGCTGGTTTGCGCCTGATGGCTGGCTTTCGCGACCAGGCCTTGGCGAGATCCTCGACGGCTTTTGCATGCTCATCGAAGTCGATGGCGGTTGGGTCGAAAGGCGCGCCGACCCATTCGACCATCTCGGCATGCCTCTCGTGCTGCGGGTCGGCGATCGCCTCAAGGAACTCGGCGTAGCCCCAAGGTCCGCCGACGTCCTCGGGCGGGCAGCGCCCTGTGGCGTCGATCAGGAACGGGTAGAGCAGGCCGGGGATGGCATCCGTGATGCGCTCGACCTTGACCGTGTGTTCCCAGCCATCGCCGAAA
>NZ_JAUTWS010000231.1 GCF_030657435.1 Paracraurococcus lichenis
GTCAGCGCCTGGCACAACCCAGTGAATCCCAGGGGCGTCGATCCGCCCAGGCTGCATGACATTCACCGCGATCCCGTGCCGCCCGAAGTCCCGCGCCCCCATGCAGCGTCGGCTTGCGGCGGCTGCGAAGAGCCCCTCACGGACAGTGAAGCGGCACCGACGGGCCGCGTCCGCGGGATCCTTATGCCTTCGGGGTGACCGCCACTGATTGGTAGTGCGCCTCGTGCACTGGCTCCATCCAGCTGTTGTTGTCTGGGCCTTCGATCTCAAGGAAGGAGATGTGGGAGAACAGATGCCCCACCACCGCGCCGTGCCAATGCACCAAGCCCGGCGGCACCTCGACGACATCGCCCGCGTGCAGGATTTGTGGCGCCTTGCCGCGCACCTCCACCATCCCGGTCCCCGAGGTGCACACCAGCACCTGCCGAGTCTTGTGCGTGTGCCAATTGGTGCGCGCGCCTGGTGCGAAGGTCACTAGCGTAGCGCTGGTGCGCGAGGCGTCTGTCGGCGCGGCGTAAGCGTCCTGCAGCACGGTCCCGGTGAAGTTCTCGGCCGGCGCGGTCTTGGTAACCCGCGCAGCGGCTGGGCGGATCGTCACGTCATCCATAATGCGTCTCCTTGCGGACGCTCGTGGTCCGCCTTGGTTGCCTTGGCTAAGCGTAGCGGAGCTTCGTGGAGGTTGGAAAGGCGCCGGCCCGCCGTGTCATTGCGCCCACTGCACAGACTTCGCCAAGCTCGGCGCGCATCTGCTGGCGTGTCCGCGCGGCAGCCCACCTTGCCTCGAAAGCTTCACCGCCCCGTAGCATCGCCTTTGCCTTCCCTCCACGTGGCGGCAGAGCAGCGTTGTGGCAAGCGGCGGCGTGCCGGCTCGGGCATCAAGCCGGATCACATGGGATTCACGACGAGAAAAGAGCTGGTACAGGACGGGCAGGTAGCCAATCACCACCGCGATCAGACCGAAGCCGGTTCCTGCCTCGACCACGCCGAGCAGACGCGAGGCGCTGGTGTGCGGCACCACGTCGCCGTAGCCGAGCGTGAAGAAGGTTGCCCCGCTCATGTACATCTGCTCGCCGAGGGACACCCCTCGAATGTCATCTCGTACTTGCAGTGCCCATTGCAGCAGGCCGAAGCCGAGGATCAGGACGGCCGACCACAGCACGAAGAGCAGCACCAGGGAGAGCGGCCCGTGGGCAGCGAGCCACGCCTCCAGGCTCCGGCTCGGCGGCCTGTGACGCGCGGGGGCGGACCACACCGCCCAGGTCGCCTTAACGTAGAGGCGCACCAGGCGCACGCGGCGGTAGACGCGTCGGGGCAGAAGCATGACCTCGAAGGCGTCCTGCAGGGCGAGCACGATCAGAATGACCCCGAGGAGGGCGGTGAGCAGGACCGACATGAAGGATCAACACGCGATGGCGTCGGCGGTCGCTGCGATGTTCGGCCGTGGGCCCGGAGCGCGTGGGAGTTGCAACCGGCCCCTCAGCTACTGGCTCGCCCCACACGCCTGGTCGCGGAGCTTGCGGCACGGCGCGTCTTCAGAAAGAGCGACGGGCAGGGCTGATCGGCTTGAGTGCGTTACGCCGTCCCATCCCCGTCGGACGGGTCGAGCCCGAGTTCGCGCCGGAGGTGGCCGAAGCGCGCCGGGTCCATGGCGCGGCGGTCCTGCAGCAGTGCTCGCAGCGCATCCAGCCCGGCTGGGGTGAAGTAGGCGCGCGTGCCGAGGATGTTGGGTGCCTTGGACGACACCTCCACCAGCCCGCGGGCGATCAGGCCCCCCATGGCCTTCGGCACCTTGGGCTGGCCGGCCTTGGGGCCCGTGCGCCAGCAGCGCAGGAAGAAGCCCTCGGTAAGCGAGGGGTCCTGGCCGAAGCGCTGGCAGAACTCGCGCCGGATCAGGTCGCGCTCGGTCGTGGAGAGATCGAGGTGGTCGGGTGATTGCGTCATCGTACCTAGGTTGGCGCCGGGCGGCGCGGATCGCCAGCCTTGACCGCGCTCCCCGGGCCGAGCGTGTCGGCCTCGGACAGGGCGGCTAGTCGGCGTTCCAGGGCCGCTAGCTGAGCGGCGAAGTCTGCCTCCTCGGCAGCCATCGCCGCGCCCCCGGCGGCGTCAAGCCGGTCGAGCAGCAGTTCCAGCAGCAGGTCGCGCCCGCTGAGCGGTGCCTCGCCCATCTCTGACATGGAACCCCTCCCGCAGGATCCGACGCAGTGTGCGGCCGTCCTGGCCGACACGGGTGCACCCCCGCGCGGCCGGAACACGGCGGGACCACGCCGGTTGCGGGGACGCCTGAACCGTCCGGCCAACCTGTCCTGGCTTCGGTGCCGGCTGCCCTCGCGCGGAACGTGGAAAGGGGGAGAACGGCTGCGGCGGACCACCGGTCGGGGAAAGTGGTGGGGCCGTGCAATCGAGTAGTCCCTTGCCTCCAGTATCCACCGATAAGCTGAAGTGGTAACCGGAAGTAAAACTGCTCCTCTTACCGTCCTCTCATGTGCATTCGAGTGAATACAGTTCCACAGTTGAGCGCTGCGGTCCGCTTCGCAACCGGAGTAAAGTACAAATTGATGGCGCATCATAGCTTAATGCACCCCACTCAGTACCGAATAGTATTATGCCTATGCTTCGCCAGAAGCAGCGAAGCGGGCCGAGCTGGAGGCGGCAACCTCCCACCCGGCCCTGACCACCACCCCGCTTTGGAGGAGCAGGACAGTGGCTTTCTTCCCCATAGACCAGTCCAGCCGCGACCGTCTCGCCGCGCTGCCGGGCGTGACGATCATCGACCATCCCTCGCCGCACCACCCGGACGACGTCGCGCTCGTCCTGGCCGGGCTCCGCTGCTGCGAGGTCTTCGCCGACGGCGCGGCGTTCCGGGCGGCGTACCACCTGCGCTACGGCGAGTGGCTGCCGCTCGCCGAGGCGGTGGGCGAGGATGCGGCCTTCGCCGCCGTATTCGCTTTTCTCACTCTGGTCGCGGCCGTGCGGCAGCACTACGCAGCCGAGCATGA